>NZ_JAYGJP010000001.1:0-1878115 GCF_035013205.1 Flavobacterium sp. PL02 | reverse complement strand
CACCCGTGCGCCGGTCTCTGCTCCCGAAGAAGCATACCCCTCGACTTGCATGTGTTAAGCCTGCCGCTAGCGTTCATCCTGAGCCAGGATCAAACTCTTCATCGTATATTTTAATATTATATTGCGACTAATGATTCTATCGGTTTTTTTCAAATCTATCGATTCTATTACTCTTATTTTGTTGTTCTAAGATCTCTCTTAAAACGGCTGTCAATTCAATATGTCTAGGAACGTGTTCTTCTTTTTAATGTACCTCACTCTGTGTGACTCTCGCTCTGTTCGTTTCGTTTGTTTCTCATTGCGGGTGCAAAAGTACTCCCTTTATTTAGATTCGCAAGCCTTTTTACAGACTTTTTTGAATGTTTTTTATTTTTTTTTACTAACAACCTGATAATGTAACATTTATATTTTATCCATTTTTTATATTTTTAAGAATTTTCTTATTACAACTGTATTTTTCGCAATGTCACTATTAAAAAGACTGAGTTTTTCCGAATTTAGTCACTTTAATTATTGTTTCATACCTACTATATATAGGTATAGGCGATTCAGAATTTTTAAAATCTAATCCGTTCAATAAAAATAAAGCATAAAAAAAACTCCATTTGTAACAATGGAGCCTCTTGACAGTCTTTACGAACCTGTTTTTTCAGGATTTGAAGCAACTGGCTAAATATACTTATTGATATTATCTCATCGTGTGCGAATTAAAAACCTATTTACGATAACTCACACGTATTCTAAGATTGTAAAACTTTAAGCTAGTTTATATCAATTTTTTTAATTTTGAACTTTGATTGATTCAACATATAATATATTTTTTTTGTCCCACCAGTAGGTTTTAAATTTGCATCATTTTCTTTATAAATTGGAAACTCCATTACTAACATTTGTTTATCAAAGAAATAAGTGTCATGTCCCATATATCCTTCTAGTCTTCCTCCTTTTAAATATTCCTTTTCATCTAATTTTTCTTTTTCATATTCCATTAGTCTATCATCTTTGTCCGAGCCATATACATAAAAATCACCTCCACTTCCAGATCCAACAGATCGAGTAAACAAATATATCTCCTCAAAACCATCGTTGTCTAAATCTTTTAGTTCTATTTTTTCAATTGGATCGATATCACTTAATTCAATGAGTTTATTTTCTTTGAATCCTTTTGTGGTAATGGTTATAGACGAAATACTTTGTCCAACTGGATGAGTTTCGGTAATAATGATAATTTTTCCTGTCTTAGTTTTAAATTCCTTGGTATCTGTATTCTTACTAATGTCTTTTGCTTCATCAATAGGTACAGACTTTTCCTCAGGATCTTTCCCATAAATGTCGTCATTTGTAAAATTGAATTTATAAATTCCAGCCAGTAAAATTATTACTACAATGGCTCCAACGATCAAAATTGTTTTTTTCATTTGTTTTATTTTTTTTTATGTTCTTAGATTTAAAAGATAAGTAGCCTTCGAATATCTAATCCGCTCTGTCTCTACTTATACTATCTTTAATATATTAGTTAGTCGAAATATTTGTAAATATCTTCTCCTTCCTTCAGAAAAAGCCGCTTCCGCAAGCGATTTTTCCTATTCTGTATTGCCTTAGCGGTAACAAAAGTGTAATCTGCAATTTCTTTAGTTGAAAATTTAAGTTTAAGATAAAAACAAATTTTTTGTTCGGTAATCGTTAAATCGGGTTGTATGGCAATCAATTTTAAATAAAAATCAGGATACAACTCTTTAAATACAACTACAAACAATGGATCATTCTTTTTAGCCATTTCTATTACCTCATCATAAGATGTTGTTACTTTCTGTTTTAGGGATACAATTTGAGTCGCTTTTTGTTCTATTTCTTTCTTTTTTTGTTGAGTATCTAATTTTAGTTTATTTTTATAACAAAACTGCCAATAGGAAAATACCAACAAGCTAATTATAAGTAAGCCTGCAATTATTAATAAAATCATACTTCTGTTTACTAATACTTCCTTTTCAGCTTCTGCTTTTGAAACAACATAATTAGTTGCCGCAATCATACTTTTTTGTTCTGCTATTTGAGTACTGTCTTTATAAATTAATTCTAGTTTTTGATAATCAAATACTGCCTGGTTTAAACCTTTTTCTTCTGCTATTTTTTTATATAATCCATAATTGTATTCTAGAATGTAATAAGTTTTTTCGCGTTTGGCCACGACAGTAGATTTGTCTAAATATGTAATTGCCCTAGCATAATCTTTCTTTTTATAATAAATTTCACCTAGATTACTTAGTACTATTTCTGTGCAGCTTATGTTCTTTTTTTTATAATCTAATAATGCCACTTTAAAATAGTATTCGGCTGAATCAAGTCTGCCCGCTGACATATATGTATCTCCGATATTCACCAACGCAAAATTGGGAACTCGTGGATTCTTACTAAAATAATAAGCTGCTTTTTTATGTAACTTTATAAATTCATCAACAGTTGGTTTATTCTTGAGACCAGCTGAGAAACAAGCTTTAAAACTATACACTCTACCTAAAAAACAGTATTTTGATTTTCCTTTTAAACAATTAACTCTTGTTAAGCAATTGTCTAATTGAGAGAGTGCTAATTTATTAAGGTGCATTCTCCCATGTTGAACTGCAATAACAAAATCTGCATAAAGCAAAAGAGAATCATTTCTTATTTCTTGGGCTATCTCTTTGGATTGTTCTAGATAATTTAATGCCTTGTCAAAGTCACGAAGTTTCCCTTTACAATTTCCCATGTTTAATAAAGCGAAACACGAACCTACACGATAGTCTTGTTTTAGTGCAATATGATATATATTTTTTGAAATTTCATAACCTTCATTTGGTGATTTTTTTAAATACTGATTTACCGAATTTAAAGTGCTATCTATTTCCTTTATAGTCAAATTTTTTCTTTGACCATAACTATTCCATAACCCAAAAACAATATAAAAAACAGTAAAATATAACCGTATATATTTTACTAATAAAAACTTATTTTGGGACATATTGTTTATTCATTTATTCTTTTTTTTATTAGGCATTACCTCTACTTTTACTAGTTTTACTGATCGTTGAGTACTACCAATTTTATTAATGGCTTTAATTCTTACTTTATTCTCTCGATAAATCTTATTGGCAAATTATTAAGTAAACTTTATAAAAAACACTCGCTATAAACTAAAGCGTTATTGTGATTTTACATCTAGTTTTAATAAAATCAATAATAAGGCTAATGCTATAAAAAAAGCCTTTATTTATTGTAAAAATAGACGTGGGATACTGTTTTAGGTTAAGATTTTTGTATTTATGGTAAGTACTTTTTTTCGATTTAGTGGGATTTAAAACTTTTAAAAACTGGTGTTTTATCAGCATGCAAAAATAGCATCAATAAAATTATAAATGAGTAGAACTGTGAACGATTGCTCTGTAGACTTTGTACTACAGGAATATTCCTCACAATTAATTATTGTTTTAACCTTACTTTTCAATCAAATCGAACAAGAATTAATTAACTCACAATCTTTTATTGAGATTTGTTATCTAAAAAAGAACAGCCCTAAGGCTGTTTCTTTTCTTCATTCTATACTTAACAACTTTTTATTTATAATGGTTGTCTGTACGATATACTACATTATAGTAGATCAAAGCGATCTAGATTCATTACTTTAGTCCATGCTGCAACAAAGTCAGTAACAAATTGTTTCTGAGCATCTGCACTAGCATAAACTTCGGCTAGAGCTCTAAGTTCTGAATTGGAACCAAATACAAGATCTGCACGTGTACCTGTCCATTTCACTTTTCCAGTTGTGTAGTCATGTCCGTTATATTCTTCTTTATCCTCAGAAACTGCTTTCCAAACAGTACCAATATCTAGCAGATTTACAAAGAAATCATTAGTTAGTACTTCGGGACGTTCTGTAAAAACACCTTTTTTAGAATCATCAAAATTGGAATCTAATACACGCATTCCTCCTACAAGTACAGTTAATTCGGGTGCTGTAAGTGTTAATAATTGCGCTTTGTCTATTAATAAAGTCTCAGTTGCAACAGCGTATTTATTTTTTTTATAGTTTCGGAAACCATCAGCTATTGGTTCCAGGAATCCAAATGATTCTACATCCGTTTGTTCTTGTGTAGCATCCATACGGCCTGGAGCAAAAGGAACATTAATGTTACTTCCAGCATCTTTAGCCGCTTTTTCTACTCCTGCACTACCCGCTAATACAATAATATCGGCAAGAGAAACTTTTTTAGTATTAGATTGTGTCTGGTTAAATTCTCTTTGGATACCTTCCAATACATTTAATACTTTTTGCAACTTCGCAGGATTATTTACTTCCCAATCTTTTTGAGGAGCTAGTCGAATTCGTGCACCATTAGCCCCACCTCTTTTATCTGAACCTCTAAATGTTGAAGCTGAAGCCCATGCAGTAGATACAAGTTCTGATATGCTTAATCCAGTAGCTAATACTTTTGCTTTAAGCAATGTAATATCATTTTCGTTTATCAAGTCATGGTCAACTCTTGGAATTGGATCTTGCCAAAGCAACTCTTCCTTAGGTACATCTGTTCCAAGATATAAAGCACGTGGTCCCATATCACGATGGGTTAATTTAAACCATGCTCTGGCAAATGCATCTGCAAACTGATCAGGATTTTCTAGAAAGCGACGTGATATTTTTTCATATTCAGGATCTAATCTTAAAGACAAGTCGGTAGTTAACATCGTTGGAAGATGTTTTTTTGAACTATCATAGGCATCAGGTATAAAAGCTTCAGCATTTTTTGCAACCCACTGATGTGCGCCTGCTGGACTTTTAGAAAGTTCCCATTCAAAACCGAAAAGATTTTCAAAGAAATTATTACTCCATTGAGTCGGTGTCTTTGTCCAGGTTACTTCTAAACCACTTGAGATTGTATCTGCACCTTTTCCAGAACCAAAACTATTCTTCCATCCAAAACCTTGCGTTTCAAGTCTCTCAGATTCCGGATCTCCTCCTACATGTTCGGTTGGTGCTGCTCCGTGTGTTTTACCAAAAGTGTGACCTCCTGCAATAAGAGCAACTGTTTCTTCATCATTCATTGCCATACGTCCAAAAGTATCGCGAATATCTTTGGCCGCAGCTATTGGGTCTGGTTGTCCCTCTGGTCCTTCTGGATTAACATAAATCAAACCCATTTGGACTGCTGCAAGTGGTTTTTCCAGATTACGAGCACTATTACTATCTGCATATCTTTCATCACCAGCTAACCATGTCTTTTCAGACCCCCAATATATATCTTGTTCTGGTTCCCATACATCTGTACGACCACCTGCAAAGCCAAATGTTTTGAATCCCATAGATTCCAGTGCAACATTACCTGTAAGTATCATCAAATCTGCCCATGAAATTTTTCTTCCATACTTTTGTTTGATAGGCCAAAGTAATCTTCGGGCTTTATCAAGGTTTACGTTATCTGGCCAACTATTAAGCGGAGCGAAACGCTGCTGTCCGGCTCCTGCTCCACCACGACCATCACCTACTCTATACGTACCGGCGCTATGCCATGCCATACGAATAAACAAACCTCCATAGTGTCCAAAATCTGCTGGCCACCAATCTTGTGAATCAGTCATAAGAAAATGAAGGTCTTTTTTTAGGGCTTCTAAATCTAGACTTTTAAAAGCTTCGGCATAATCGAAGTCTTCACCCATCGGGTTTGATAAAGAAGAATGTTGGCGTAGTATATTAACTTTTAATTGATTTGGCCACCAGTCTTGATTTTTTGTGCCTCCATTCGCAATACTTTGCTCTTTGCTTGAGTTGTGGAATGGACACTTACTAATATCATTTGAATTATTTTCCATTTTTTTAATGAATTTATTATTGATAACTACATTTTATAAACATAAAGGATACCCATAAAACAGCGAATTAAAGTATTTATTTTAAGATATTATTAAAATACAAATCATCTCTACTTATTTTGTAAGACCCAGTAAACAAGTTCTTTGCAAATTTACAAAACAAGTATATCTAAATCAAACTGGTATTTTCTATGATAATATAGTTAAAAACTAATAGTTAATCAATAGTCTAAAAATGAGATATTAGTATTCTTTGATGGCTTGTTGTTATCTATAAAGAAAAGATTGAAAATCATTTACTAGTTCTTTTTTAGGTTTAGAAATATCAATGAAATTTACTCCGCAATTATTGTCAAACTTATCAAATACTCCTTTAGAACTACAAACGACAATAGGAAGTCCTTGGTCATGTATTTTAATAAAGTCTAATAAATCATTCTCGGAATAAATTACAAAAAAAATAAATGAGTAATCACTTTTACTGTTATCAAAATCGCTAATAAAATTAAATTTTTTATAAACTTCAAAATCTATTCTTTTTCCAAATTCTTTTTTTAAAAATCTAGAATAACCATGCTGATTATCATACACTATTACCTGTTTTGATTCCATCATTTATTATTTAAACGTTACATCTATTTAACTTATTCTTCTCCATGTACTTTCTTTTCCTGAATTTGTTTTTTTTCAGTTTTGCTACAAACTGTCATTAGTAATAATCCAGAAATGGCTATTAAAGTTTTTCAATAACGATTCATACGCGTTTATTTTATTTATTATTTTGTGCTATTCAGATTATAACAAAGTGACTATTGTTTTACTGGAATAATAGACATATTTTTCTTCAATAACATAGTGTCTGGAATAGTCTCAAGGATAGATTTTTTTAATGCCTCAATCAGTCTTTTTTTTACAAAATGATTGTAATAAACTAATCCTATTTCCCTAACTGGATATGGGGATACAAAACGGCTAATCTTGTTCTTTTGTTCTTTATTTAACGCTAGTACTGTTAACTCAGGGAGAATCGTTGTGCCCATATTCAAATCTACCATTTGCTTAAGGGTCTCGATACTACCCGACTGATAATCTATTTTTAGATCTGAAGCGCCTTTGGTTCTTAATTCACATAAATTTACAATCTGGTTTCTAAGGCAATGCCCCTCTTCCAGCAGTAACAATTTATTAGGATTTATATCTTCTGGAACAATGTATTTTTTCTTAGCCGAAGCAGCATTCAAATCACCATAATGATAGAATTCTTCATAAAATAAGGTTTCTTCTTTTAAACCTTTATCTAATAATGGAATTGCCAATATGGCTACATCTATTGAGCCATCCTTCAATTTCTCCTGAATTTTTTCGGTAGTCAACTCATTAATGACCAACTTAACTTCTTTATAGTTTGCCATAAAATATTTTATAAAAAGAGGTAATAAATATGGAGCTAGTGATGGTATAATTCCTATTCGGAGATCTCCCCTCACCTCACCTGTTTCTTCACGTATTATCTCTTTTATCCTGTTGGTTTCCTGCAAAGCAATTTTTGCCTGCTCTATTATTTTCATGCCAATATCTGTAGGTCGAACTGGTTGCTTACTCCTGTCGAATAAGATGACATTGAGTTCATCTTCCAGTTTTTTAATCATTCCGCTTAAGGTCGCTTGTGTAATGAAACAGGCTTCTGATGCTTTTAAGAAATGGCGATGCTTGTCTAATGAAACTATGTATTCTAATTGCTGTATATTCACTGTGTTAGATTTTATCTATATAATAATTAAATTTATTAGCTTACGCGTATAAGTATGCAAATATACTTTTGTCTTTTTAAAGATGAAACTTTATAAAAACAACAACAAATCATTACAAAATGACTCATTACTAATTCATTAAAACAAATTAGATAAATAATGAATTCATAATTTTGTATGATTTTTTTTGAATAGAAATTAACTAATTTACTACATCTGAATATTGCAAAAAGAGCTTTATTAGACTAGCCAAATTATCTATTTCTAATTTTTTAAAAATTCTAAATTTGTAAGTACTAATAGTGTTTGATTTTATTTTTAGGTATGCCATTATTTCTAAATTTCCATACCCATCGACTAGTAAACGAGCAATTTCAAGTTCTCTGTTAGATAAAAGATCTAGTGGATTAACTGGTTTTTTTGAGATGCAAGACTCTAAAATTTTATTTTTTAAACTAAGTGTAATAAACTTACCTGAAAAAATCATTGCATTTAAGGCATTTTTTATTTCTTCTTCTGAGCTTTCCTTGCTTAGAAACCCAGATGCTCCAGCGTTTAAATAGCGCATCGCATACGAATCCTCATCACAGATTGAGAATATTAAAATATTTACATTGGGCTGAATGGATTTTATTTCTTTTAAAATATTCAGGCTACTGCCTTCTGGAAAATTCACATCCATAATTAATAAATCAACTTTAGTTTCTGTAAGTGTTTTAATAATATCGCTAAATTTTTTTGTTTGATAAACTACAGGGTTTGAGAATGATTCTTTTATAATTAGAGAAAGTCCATGCCGGACTACACAATGACGATCAGCAACTACAAAACAAAAATTATTTGATTGTTTCATTTTAGGTTAAATATATTTACTTTGAAAAGGGGAAAATGTTATTGTAAAGAGAATAACGGCTCTATTTGTATTTTCAATTTAAAGATTTTACTCAATACTAAAATAAATATGACAATTACAAACCTAATTTAAGAAGAAGGGAGTCAGCTGTAATAATAATTAAAATCATTATCCTAAATCGCCTATCCCTTCTAAATATTTATGCCATCATTTATTGAAATAAATGTAATTTTAATAGTGTAACATTATTTCACTATTGCATCGAAACAATAACAAACTCACTGCGTCTATTAGCCTGATGCTCTTCTTCTGTACATTTTACCCCATCAGAACAATGGTTTACCAATTGCGATTCGCCATAACCTTTTCCTGTTAGCCTGCTTGAAGAAATTCCGTTTTTCACTAACCATGCGATAGTAGATTTGGCTCTTCTGTTTGATAATGCAATATTGTATTTAAATGTTGCACGACTATCGGTATGCGAACGAACATCGATTTTCATCTTTGGATATTGTTGCATTACAGCAAGTACTTTCTCTAGTTCGAAGGCTGCTTCTTTGCGAATAAATGACTTATCTAAATCAAAATAGATAATTGGTATATTTAAGGTTTTTGCTAAATCTGTACCTACATCTATAGGTTTGATTCGTTGCTCTAATTGCAATGATAGCACCGTTTTTCCCGTTGCATTATTTATCGTAATTCTTTCTTCCTTAGTTTCATAGTCTTTTTTCTCTGCTCGTACTGAATATATTTTTCCGCACACTACATCAAATTTATAACTTCCTTTATCATCGGTTGTTGTGGTAGTTATTAACTCCATTTTCTCGTTGTACAAGCTTACTTTTGAGTCTGCAAGGACAGCACCAGTTTCACGATCTGTTATAATTCCGGATAATAATTGCTCACAAATTAGTTTTCGCATTTCTAAAAAACGATAAATATCATCATATCCTTTACCACCACTTCGATTGGAAGAGAAAAACCCATTTCGATTTTTGCTATCTATCAAAAAAGCAAAATCATCCTGAGAACTGTTTATTGGAGCGCCTACATTTTGAACCTCGCCAAAGCTGTTGTCATTTCCTATTTTAGATACAAATACATCTAAACCTCCAAGCCCGGGATGTCCATCACTTGCAAAATAAAGCTCATTATCTCCAGATATAAATGGGAAACTTTCTCTTCCTTCAGTATTAATAGTCTTTCCTAAATTCATTGGAACACCATAACTGCCATCGCTGTTGATTTTTACACTAAACAAATCTGACTGCCCTAATGTACCTGGCATATCTGAGGCAAAGTATAATGTCTTCTCATCTAAACTTAATGCAGGATGTGCAACGCTATAGTCATTACTATTAAAAGGTAATTCGGTTACATTACCCCACTGATTATCCGTTAGCGTTGCTTTGTATAATTTTAATAGTGTTATACTCTTGTTGTCTTTTCCTTTTTTACTGTTCAAATAATTGTTTCGGGTAAAGTACATCGTTTGACCATCATTTGTAAATACTGGTGTTGACTCATGAAATTTTGAATTGATTTTTTTACTAAAGCGCTCAGGTTTCCCCATTTCTCCTCCAGCTTTTATTTCAGAAGTATATATATCAGTAAACGATTGATTGGTCCAGCTGAACACTTTCTTAGAAACTCCTCCTGTATCTCTTGCTGAGGCAAAAACTAATTTATTGTCTAAAAATGAACTCCCATAATCTGAAGATGCAGAATTAATACCGAGATCAGCTATATCAAAACGACCTGAATTTGCTGTAATTATTTCCAGATAATTTTTATTATTCTCATATAATTTAGCTCTTAGGTCATTGCCTGATTTCTTATTAAATTCCTCTAACATCATGTTTGCTTTGGCATAATTACCTACAGACTTGAGTGTTTGAGAATAACGATAATAATATTCAGGTTCCTGGTTTGGGTTCATAGCAAAAAGTTCACCATACCATTTTTCAGCTTGGGGTAATTCAGCATTAAAATAATAAGCATTACCAAGCTTTTGAAACATTTTTTCGTCTTTGTAACCTTTCTCGGCTACACGCTCATAGATGGCAATAGCATCGACATAGGCATATCTTTCATATTTCTTGTCGGCCGCAACTATTCCTGCTTTTTGTCCATAGCTATGTAAAGCCAGAACGCTAAAAATGGTGCTATAAAGTAGAGTTTTTATTTTCATAATAGTAGTAGTTTAGAAGAATCTTGGAGATATCATTTTATCATATTTATTGAACAATTCATATCGCAAAAAGATTTCATGTGATCCTGAATTGTAATTTCCTAATCGGGTGGTGTCTAAATCATATGCATACCCGATAAACCAAGAATTGCTTACCTGAAATCCTACCATGGCGCTTAATGCAGCACTCCATCTATAAGCAACACCTGCAACAAATTTTTCATTGATTAAAAAATTTCCTGATACATCTACTTGCAAAGGAGCTCCTTGTACGTATTTGGTTAGCAAAGAAGGTTTGAATTTTACATTATAGCTTAAATCAAATACATGACCTGCAATTAAATACAAATTCATATTTTCTTTAGCCACATGACTATTAGATCCTGCATCAGCATATCTGTCAAAATGTTTGGTCTCCAACAATTGTGGTGCCGACAAACCAACATAAGTATTATCTGAATGCAAATAGACTCCTGCTCCAATATTAGGCGAAAATTTATTATCAATGTTGGTTTCAAAAACATAGTCATTTTTATCGTATTGATTCAACTTGGTGAAATCAACATTCAATAAATTAGCTGTTCCTTTTATTCCAAAAGATAATTTATAACGCTCTGATGTATGAATAGTATACGAAACATCTAAAGCAATATTATTTTCGTCTGATGGGCCAATTCTGTCATTAACAACTGAAACTCCTATTCCTAAATTAGTTCCATTTATTGGGGTATTTATCGATGCTGAATTAGTTACTGGTGCACCATCCAGTCCTACCCATTGTGAACGATGCAAAGCAAAAATACTCATTACTCCTCTTGATCCTGCATAGGCCGGATTGACGTTTATAGTATTATACATATACTGTGTATACTGTGCGTCTTGTTGTCCATAACTTGCGATTGTTGCCAGTAGCAAAACAAATCTTAATATTATTTTTTTCATCTGTTTTTTTATTTAAATCCCTGAGAAGAAAAGTTTTCCCAGCTCTCAGGGATTAATTTAAATTTATCTGTTATCTGTTTAAATACAAGTACCCTGCTTTCGAATGTGCATTTGAAGCGTTGTCTTTATATTTTAGAATATAATAGTAAGTTCCTACTGGCAGCTCTGCACTTTGATTAATCGTTACACGTCCTTCAGATATTCCTTTAAAGACTCTGTCTGAATTATTATAATGATCTTGGTCAAATACTAAAACTCCCCAACGATTATAAATCTCTACTGTGTTATCAGGGAAACATTCTAATCCATCAATTTTAAATACATCATTTTCTCCGTCTCCATTTGGTGAAACAGCATTAAAGACTTCTATAATACAAGATGGATCTATAACTATTGAAACTGTCGCTGTATCACAATTTGTTGGATTTGCTTTTTCGCAGATGCTGTAACTAATGGTGTAGTTTCCTGCCGGCGTATTAGGCGCAACCGTGATTGTACCATCGGTATTTAATGTAAATCCTGCCGGAACAGATACTTCTGTTAAGTTTACTTCAGATGGTATAACCGGTACTCCGTTTAGGGTATCATTTGTTAATACACTTGGCGTTGTACCTCCATCTTTTTCATTAATTGGCGTTGCAGTATAATCATCATCGTTTGCCTGAATTACAGTTGTTGCTACTACTACTGTAGCAGTTGTTGTAGCACAATTTGATGAATTTAACTTTTCACAGATTCTGTAAGTAACTACATAATTACCTGTTGGCGTATTAGGTGCTACCGTGATAGTTCCGTCTGCATTTAAGGTTAATCCTGTTGGTACATTTTCTCCTGTTAAGTTTACCTCAGCAGGTACAACAGGGAATCCGTTAAGAGTATCATTTGTTAATACGCTCGTAGTTGTACCGCCATTTTTCCCATTGATAGGTGTTGCAGAATAATCATCGACTATTGCATCAATTCTAGCTGTAACTACAACTACCGTGGCAGTTGTTGTATCACAATTTGATGAATTCAACTTCTCACAAATCCTGTAAGTAACAACATAAATACCCGCTGGTGTGTTAGGAGCTATAGTTATAGTTCCATCACCATTTAAGGTTAATCCTGTTGGTACATTTACTTCTGATAAGTTCACTTCAGATGCAATGATTGCTAATCCGTTTAAAGTATCATTTCTTAGTACACTCAATGTTGTACCTCCATCTCTTCCTATGATTGGCATTGGAGTGTAATCATCTATTTTGGCACAAATTACAGATTGTATTACTACATCATCAGACACTGATGAAACACATCCTGAAGTTACATCTGTAACTGTTGCTGTATATGTTCCTGCCAGTGCTGTTACAACTCCTGATGCTGAGATACTAACTCCTGTAGATGGTGTAAAAGTATATGTCTTTGTAGCATCATAATTGGTAATTGCAAAACTTCCTGTAGCAACAGTACACGTTGGTTTAGTCACTGTACCGAATAATGCTATTGCAGGTGCAGATGGTGCTGCATTGATTTTTGTACTTAAAGAAGTTACTGAAGTACAAGCTCCTAATGTAGCTGATACTGTATAATCTCCTGCAGGTGCTGTTACAACTCCTGTAGCCGATATACTTACTCCTGTAGATGGTATAATTGTATACGTGTAAGTTGCATCATAATTAGTGATTGTAAAACTTCCTGCTGTCATGGCACAAGTTGTAGGTTGTACTACAGTACTCAATACTGGTTGTGCAGGTGTAACAGGTTGAGCATTAACAATTGTATTAGCCGAAGGTGAAGTACAAGCTCCTAATGTTGCCGTTACTGTATAGTTACCTTCTGGTGCTGTTACAACTCCTGTAGCTGATACGCTTACTCCTGTATTTGGTGTAAATGTATACGTGTAAGTAGCATCATAGTTGGTAATTGTGAAACTTCCTGTTGCGATAGCGCAAGTAGGTTGTGTTACAGTACCTAATATTGGTGTTACCGGTGTTACTGGTTGTGCATTAACAGTTGCACTAGCCGAAGCTGCTGATGTACATCCTGAAGTTACATCTGTAACTGTAGCGGTATATCCTCCTGCTGGTGCTGTTACAACTCCTGTTGCTGATATACTTACTCCTGCATTTGGTGTAAATGTATATGTGTAAGTAGCATCATAATTGGTAATGGTAAAACTACCCGTTGCTGTAGAACACGTTGGTTGAGTTACTGCACTAAATAATGCTATTGCAGGTGTTACTGGTTGTGCGTTAACAGTTGCACTAGCCGAAGCTGCTGACGTACATCCTGAAGTTGCATCTGTAACTGTAGCGGTATATCCTCCTGCTGGTGCTGTTACAACTCCTGTTCCTGATACACTTACTCCTGTATTTGGTGTAAACGTATATGTTTTTGTAGCATCATAATTGGTAATGGTGAAACTACCCGTTGCTGTAGAACACGTTGGTTGTGTTACTGCACTAAATAATGCTATTGCAGGGGTTACTGGTTGTGCGTTAACAGTTGCACTAGCCGAAGCTGCTGATGTACATCCTGAAGTTGCATCTGTAACTGTAGCGGTATATCCTCCTGTTGGTGCTGTTACAACTCCTGTTGCTGATATACTTACTCCTGTATTTGGTGTAAACGTATATGTTTTTGTAGCATCATAATTGGTAATGGTGAAACTACCCGTTGCTATAGAACACGTTGGTTGTGTTACTGCGCCAAATAATGCTATTGCAGGTGTTACTGGTTGTGCGTTAACAATTGTACTAGCCGAAGGTGAAATACAAGCTCCTAATGTTGCCGTTACTGTATAGTTACCTTCTGGTGCTGTTACAACTCCTGTTGCAGATACGCTTACTCCTGTATTTGGTGTAACTGTATACGTATAAGTCGCATCATAGTTGGTAATTGTAAAACTTCCTGTTGCTGTGGCACATGTTGGCTGAGTTACAGCTCCTAATGTTGGTGCAACCGGTGTTACAGGCTGAACATTTATTGTTGAAATAGCTGAAGCTGCCGACGTACATCCTGAAGTTACATCTGTAACTGTGGCTGTATATGAATCTGCCGGTGCTGTTACAACTCCTGTAGCCGATATACTTACTCCTGTATTTGGTGTAAAAGTATAGGTCTTTGTAGCATCATAATTGGTAATTGTAAAACTACCTGTAGCAACAGTACATGTTGGTTGTGTTACTGCGCCGAATAATGCTATTGCAGGTGCAGATGGTGCTGCATTAACTGTTACCTCTAAAGAAGCTACTGAAGTACAAGCTCCTAATGTAGCTGTTACTGAATAATCTCCTGCCGGTGCTGTTACAACTCCTGTTCCTGATATGCTTACTCCCGTATTTGGTGAAACAACATAAGTGTAAGCTGCATTATAATTGGTAATTGCAAAACTACCATTTGGAGAAGCACAAGTTGTTGGTTGTGTTACAACTCCTAATGTTGGTTGTACTGGTGTTACTGGTTGTGCGTTAACAGTTGCACTAGCCGAAGGTGAAATACAAGCTCCTAATGTTGCCGTAACTGTATAGTTACCTTCTGGTGCTGTTACAACTCCTGATGCAGAGATACTTACTCCTGTATTTGGCGTAAAAGTGTATGTGTAAGTCGCATCATAATTAGTAATTGTGAAACTTCCTGTTGCTGTGGCACATGTAGGCTGAGTTACAGCTCCTAATGTTGGTGCAACTGGCGTTACAGGCTGAACATTTATTGTTGAAATAGCTGAAGCTGCCGACGTACATCCTGAAGTTACATCTGTAACTGTGGCTGTATATGAATCTGCCGGTGCTGTTACAACTCCTGTTGCAGAAATACTAACTCCTGTATTTGGTGTAAAAGTATAGGTCTTTGTAGCATCATAATTGGTAATGGTGAAACTACCTGTAGCGACAGTACACGTTGGTTGTGTTACTGCGCCGAATAATGCTATTGCAGGTGCAGATGGTGCTGCATTAACTGTTACCTCTAAAGAAGCTACTGAAGTACAAGCTCCTAATGTAGCTGTTACTGAATAATCTCCCGCTGGTGCTGTTACAACTCCTGTAGCCGATATAGTTACTCCCGTATTTGGTGTAACAACATAAGTGTAAGCTGCATTATAATTGGTAATTGCAAAACTACCATTTGGAGAAGCACAAGTTGTTGGTTGTATTACAACTCCTAATGTTGGTTGTACTGGTGTAACAGGTTGCGCATTAACAATTGTACTAGCCGAAGGTGAAATACAAGCTCCTAATGTTGCCGTAACTGTATAGTTACCTTCCGGTGCTGTTACAACTCCTGATGCAGAAACACTTACTCCTGTATTTGGTGTAAAAGTGTATACGTAAGTCGCATCATAGTTGGTAATTGTGAAACTTCCTGTTGCTGTGGCACATGTAGGCTGAGTTACAGCTCCTAATGTTGGTGCAACCGGCGTTACAGGCTGAACATCTATTGTTGAACTAGCCGAAGCTGCCGACGTACATCCTGTATTTGCATCTGTAACTGTTGCTGTATATGTTTCGGCAGGTGCAGTTACAACTCCTCCTGCAGAGATACTAACTCCTGCAGATGGTGTAAAATTATAGGTCTTTGTAGCATCATAATTGGTAATTGTAAAACTACCTGTAGCAACAGTACACGTTGGTTGTGTTACTGCACCAAATAAAGCTATTGCAGGTGTTACTGGTTGTGCACTCACGGTAAAACTAGCTGCTGCAGAGATACATGTTCCTGCAGAAGCAGTAAGATCATAAGTACCCGATGCTAATCCTGAGAATATACCGGTTGCATTGGTAACAGCTGGAATTACAGGATTTGTTCCCGTAAGCGTATAGGTAATATCTGGAGCTACTACAGGAGTAAGAACAGTAATAGTACCTGTGCTTAAAGTACAAGTTGGTTCCGTTACATCGGCTGTTGGAGCAGCTGGAGCAGCTGTATTAACAACTGTATAAGTTGACACAGAAGTTCCTGAACATAACCCATTCACAGTATATGTAAATGTAAATGATCCTGTTGCAGATACTGATGGTGACCAAAGATGACCATTTAAGTTTCCGCTTGATGGGTTTGTTGTTTCAACCCACGTTCCATAAGGATCAGCTGTAGCAGGAAGCAATGTATTTAAATCTAAAGTAGTAACTGATCTACAAACAGCTGTTGAACTATCTGCCCCAGAATTTGGGTTATCTAAATTTGAGGTTATTTGATAATCTAAAACAACATCTACACAAGATCCTGGAGGAGACGAAGTAAGTCTTACATGATAAGTACCCGTATCGGTAGCTGTATTAAATGTTGGAAAAGATAACGTTGAAGTAGTACTCAATACAGTTGGATCATTGTCTTTTGTCCAGCTAAAATTAAGATATGGAACTCCATCTACAGAAAGTTTTCCTGTTGTTGAACCATTACATATATTTACAGCTGTTAATTTTGGTAAACCTAGTTTTTCAATATCAAGTAAAGAGTTAACCACATTACCACAGTTATCTGTAATCCTAAAATTATAGATACCACCGGTTAAACCTGTAAAAAGGCTACTGCTACCATTATTTACTACAAATGGGTTACCATCTTTAGTAGTAATCGCATACGTATAAGGTTCAACACCGTCATAACCAGTTATAGAAGCATTATAATGTACCCCATCTGCACATTTAAACGAATATAAATCTTTCGGTTTCAACCCCATTGTAGCATAATCAAAAGTAGAAAGAACATCAAAACAATTTCTTCCATAACCATAATTAGCAACACCTGGATATAATTCAAGCGTTGTAAAAGTCTTTACTATTCTATAAGTTCCCGGTGCTGTCCAAGAACCTTGCTGCTGACCATTTATTAATGATTGAGCATTTGATGCACTAGGTACATCGCTGGAAAAACCTCCTGCTGTAGGATGTCCCCAATTATTACTTGAAGGATCTTTTATTTGTAGCCAATAAAACACATTTTGATTAGCTTGAACAAGATTATCTCCTGTTACACTCAAATTAACATCAAAACTACCACACTTTTGAACTTTAGCTGCAACTACAGTCCCTTGATCATAACCTATAACAGTCACATCGGTAGGAATGATATGTCCGCAATTATCTGTCGTTTCAACTTTATATATTCCTCCTGCAACATCATCAAAGACAACATTGTATCCGTCTGCAGTAATACGAGATGTAACGTCAACAGGATAAGAACCGGAGAAACCCGAAGGTCCTGCCAAAATTCTTGCACTTACAAAAGTATATGTTGACGTATTTTGTGATATCGAAAATGTACCATTTCCAGCTCCACAACCTATTCCCTGAAATACCCATACACTCGGAGTTGGAGTAGATACAGTAACCTCTTCATCAATAAAAACACCGCAAGCATCCGTTACACGAATCATATAAACCCCATCTGGTATTGGATTTCCAACACCTCCTACAAGGTTAGAGTTAGATGGTGCACCAATGGTGTATCCCGGCGGTGCCGATAAAACCTCGTATTGCAAAGTTTTTACCATGTATTGAGTGCCTAAAGAAATATAGGATCCCATACAATCTGCAGGTAAAATCTGAGCAAATACTTCTGCAGGATTATTAATATTTCGTGTAGCAGGAAAGACATTTCCGCAAGCATCTGTGATCTTTAGATCTAATACAAAAGGTGCAGTATAAAAAGGAATAGAGGTAGTTATGTCCTCAGTACTACTACCAAACCGATTAGGACCTGTAATTGTTTTAGAAGTTGTTATGTCTGCTCCTCCACCAGGTGGATGAACAATATAGTCAAACTGAAGCGGGTAAACCATTACGTTACTATCTGCTCCTGCTTTTATAAATTGTCGAAAATCGCCAAAACCACAAGCACTTCTTTCTGTATTATAACTACTAATACCATTACTACCATCAGCAAATTCTATATTAGGTGTAAATACAGTAAGAGTAGCTGTTTGAGTTACAATTTCCCCACAATTATCTGTAACCGACACTACGTAAGAACCTCCGCTAAGACCTGTAAAAGATCCGCTCGATTGAGGACCTACATTCATAGGGCCTGTAATTGAATACGCATTAACAGCAGCTGGGTTTCCTGCATTAATCGTGACATTAATTGCGCCTGAATTAGGGCAAGTCACATCTGTTTTGGTAACAGTAAAACCTAGCGGACTCACATTTGCACTTATATTGCCATCCCAAGTTTGAGAGTTACTCGTGTGTCCGACCATACTTTGGGTGGCAACGATACGATAAACACCTCCGCTTAGTCCCGTTTGAGAATTGCTTGTTGTTGTAACAAGCGCCGTGCTAAAATTTGGAGCTTTGTAGATCGCATAGGTAACAGTAGCACCGGGATCTGTTCCCGTAGTACTAAATGCTAATGCGCCATTGTTCCTGCAAGTCTCTGGAGTTGGCGTCACGCTGAGAGTAAATGTAGGCAAGGTCACTTGCGCTTGCATTGCAAAATTCACCAGTAGAAATAGCAATAAAACCGATCTACGGTGAAAAACCTTTGCCAAGCAGGATTTTTTAATTAAAGTAATTTTTTTCATGTTTCGCAGTTATAAAGTTTTTAAATTGATTTAAAATTGGGCTTAATGTTAATAACTGATCAGTGTTGTCAAGAATGACTGTGTAGTACTATAAGCACTATTGTTACCACTAGCCGTTACTTGATGATTCGGGATTTGTAATCCATGTCGAATACTAATTGGTTTAAATATTTTATAAAACAATTTAGCCCAAGGCACAAAGCGCCTCAAAAAAATAGAATGATCCATAATATATAAGTTGTTTAAAAATTACATGCGTAATAAGCGATTACTGCTATTAGCTATAGATTTAAGATTTATCTGGTACTGAAATTGTCATATTGCATCATGCCTAAAAACGTTAAGAAAAACAAGTTTCTTTGCGATTTTGGTCAATAACAATACCCATAAGGATATCTTAAATTTTTAGTTTGTGTTAATAACTCAGTAATTCTTTTAGAAGAAAATAAAATTTAGGTTTGTACTTGTGTTACTTTTTTTTTAACAAGTAAAAAACTAAAAAATTTTCTCAATAGCTCTTGAGGTTAAGTAAGCAATTTATAATGTGAGATTGATTTGGGGACAATATTCACACTACATAAAAACGTTAGGCAAACATATTATAAAAACTAGGTAACATCCTAAAAAACACATACCACATAGGTACTCATACGTTTATAAAACAGACACTTAATGTTTTACAAGTTTAAAAATAACAGCGTATAATAAGATTCGGCGTTTTAATATTCCAAAAAGAAAATAAGGAATTTATATATAAATATATCTAAATTGTATTACAATGAATATTTTTTTTTAATTTTTTTTTAGTAGTAAATATCAAATTAAAAAAAACCTTATTACAATTAAGATGACATGTTAATAAAAAACTATTTAAGTTTTGAAGAGAAACAATAAACATTTTTATCTATTTTAAAAGTTGCACTGCAATTTCATTTTCCTGAAGAATTGCATAATCAAATGCCGTTTTATTAAACCTATCTCGTATTGTTTTATCCGCTCCATTATCAAGTAGAATTTTTATTATTGAATCAGTGCCAAAAGTTGCTGCAAAAATTAATGCTGTTGCTCCATTATAATTTCTTTGATTGATGGTTGTTTTATAACTCAACAATAGTTGAACCATTTTATCCAATCGTTTAAAGCACACTCCCATAAGTGCCGTATTCCCCATTTTATCCTGAATGTTAGGGTTCGCCCCTTTTTTTAACAACAATTCGGCAACTTCAAAATTGTCGTTATAGCATGCTATTATTAATGCAGTACTCCCTCTTTCATCCGCTCTATTAATATCTTCAACTAACAGCTTGTTCAATAGTTTGACATTATTGGTACGTGCAGCTGTAAAAATATCTTCTTGAGCAAAAGTTATAAAAGATGTAAATAGCATTAAAAGTAAAATATACATATTGTGTTTTGTCTTCATTTTCTTGATGTATTATAAATTAGTATAACCATAAAAACTATTGATTTAGTTATGAGTGAAGTAGAAAAAAAGGAGTTCATTTAATTAAAAATTGAACTCCTTTTTTAGAGTGATATTACTTCTAAATGAATATCTGAACTGGTTATCTTAAAAACATTTTTTCTACATCCTCTCTAGATAAACCAAGTTCCTTTGCCAAACGTTTTCCATAATCAGCATCAGCCATATAAAAATAACCAACCATTTTCTTAACCACATCTTTATTGGCTACACCTTTTAAATCACCCGATAGATTACTTATAAGATTTTGCTTTTCTTTTTCATTTAGAGAACGGTAAAATTCACCTGCTTGCTTAAAATCGTTCGGCTTACTAATTTTTTGTTGAACAGTAGTTGTATTCACAAAGCTTGATTTTGAATACTGATAATTTTCGTTATCGACAAAACCATTTTTAGAAGCACTAGGCTCATAGTTAATATCTCCATTTCCTTTCTTTGTAGAAAATGCACCATCTTGATTATTAGAAACTACTGCTACTTTAGAGGCATTTATAGGTAATTGCTGAAAATTTGCTCCTATCCTGTATCGTTGTGTGTCAAAATAAGAAAACAAACGTCCTTGTAATAACTTATCTTCCGATGGTTCTATTCCGGGTACTAATGTTCCTGGTGAGAATGCCGACTGTTCTACTTCCTGAAAGAAATTATCCGGAACTCTGTTTAAAGTCATTTTTCCAACCAACTGTAAGGGAATCATACTTTCAGGCCACACTTTAGTAGGGTCTAACGGGTTGATATCCAATTTATCAAAGTCACTAGGTTTTAACAATTGTACATAAAGTTCCCATGACGGATACTTCTCCATCTTTATGTTTTCATATAAATCTACTGTAGCGTGCTGAAAATCTTTTCCTTGAATTTCGGTAGCTTCTGCAGCAGTTAGGTTTTTTACACCTTGCAGGGATTTCCATGTATATTTTACATAGGTTACTTCGCCTGCATTATTAACCCATTTAAAAGCGTGTACTCCAGAACCATCCATTTGTCTGTAATTAGCAGGTATTCCGTAATCAGAGTAAACACGTGTAAGCATATGTGTTCCCTCAGGAATGTTACTAAAAAAATCAAAAACTCTGCTTGCATCCTGCTTGTTAGTTACTGGAGATGGCTTGAAAGCATGCACCATGTCAGGAAATTTAATCGCGTCACGAATAAAAAATACAGGCAGATTATTACCTACCAAATCATAATTCCCTTGATCTGTGTAAAATTTAGTAGCAAATCCTCTTGGATCTCTCAAAGTCTCCGGCGAACCTGTACCATGTACAACAGTAGAAAAACGTACAAAAACAGGAGTCTTCTTCCCTTTTTCAAATAATGAAGCTCTTGTATAGCCTGAAAAATCTCCCGATGCTATAAATTCGCCATAAGCTCCAGTACCTCTGGCATGAACTACTCTTTCTGGTATACGTTCTCTATCAAAAGAAGCCAGTTTTTCGATTAAATGAATATCCTCTAATAAAACCTGTCCATTCTGACCGATTGTTTTTGAATTTTGATTATCGCCAACAGGAGTACCTGTATTAGTTGTAATCTGCTTTTGTTGTGCCATTATTGATATTGATGACATAACCAAAGCATACAGAATTGATCTTTTTTTCATATAGCATTTTGTTTTAGAGGACAAATGTATATGAGCACATTTATAAATTCAAACTGATAAAAACAATGTTGACATAGGCAAAACCTAACACCTTGGATGCATATTGATTATAAGATATAACCTGTAAAATCGCTGCTTTTTTTGTCACAAAAAGTTTAGGAACTCTATCTTCATTTACGCTACTTTTAGTACTTTTTTAGATGTTTACATAATGTGTTAAACAACGTTTCCTAAACTACTGCTCAAACTTTACCGAAAGAGCGTGATCCGAGTGACTAATTTTTCCATTAACATAGACAAAAAAATATTGCTTATCAAAATGGTATGTATTGACAGTGCTTTGGTATCTGGTATCGCTAGTCTAAGTTTTAATTTTGTCAGATATAAATTTTAAAATAAAAATAAAATGAATAAGGCATTATTATTAATTGATATACAGAAAGAATATTTTGAAAACGGAGCATTAGAACTTGTAAATCCTATTGCTGCAAGTGAAAACGCCAAGAAACTATTGGAGCTTTTTAGAAAAGAAAATGGGACTATTATTCATGTTCAGCATATATCTGGAGAAGGTGCTCCCATTTTTGTTCCCGTTACAAAAGGAGTGGATATTCATGAAAATGTAAAACCGTTAGCAGGAGAAAAAGTAATTACAAAACAGTTTCCTAATAGTTTTAGAGGGACTGATTTACTAGAATATCTTCAGTTAAAGGAGATAACACATTTGGTAATCGCGGGAATGATGACTCATATGTGTATTGACGCAGGAACAAGAGCCGCTGTTGACTTTGGATTTGAATGTACTGTAATTGGAGATGCCTGTGCTACATTGAATCTTCAAATAAATGGTCAGGAAGTTAAGGCTGCAGATGTTCATAATGCATTTTTGGCGGCACTGGAATTCTTTTATGCAAAAATTACAACAACAGAAGATTATTTGCAGTCGTAAAATAAAGAGCAAATAAGGAATCACTTTTATAAAATGAGCTGTAATTTATTACAGCTTATTTTTTTTCGTTGGAAGTAATTTGTAAATGAAGTTGTAAATTTGCTTTAATTATTATATTTAAGCACCTCTTAAAGAAAGTAATAAGGAACAGATTCCAATACATTAACTAATTAAAAAAATGAAAACGGTCAAATTTCATAAAACAGAATGTGGTGTTGAAGTGCTTCTAAATGTATTGCACGGCGATATGCTGAGCGAAAGATATCTAGAACGCGATACTTACAATACTGATTTTTTTGAAATATTGCTTTTTAAGACTGCCAAAGGGTCTCTGATTTTAAATCAGCAGAAGATCGATATAAGGGACAATACAATTGTTTTTATTTCTCCCTTTCAAAAAAGGCAATGGACTTTAGAAAAAGAGGGATTGGATTATACGGTTCTGGTTTTTCAGGAAAATTTTCTTAATGATTTTTTCTCAGACAAATTCTTTACATATCGCCTTTTGTATTTCTATCAATTGAATTATCCTTTAAATATTAGTATTGAAAAGGAAGAACTTCAAAAAGCACTTGGTCAGCTTATGGAAATCAAATACGAACTTGTTAATAGCAAAACAGATAGTATTCATATTATACGATCTCTTACTTATTACCTACTTTTGAAGTTTAACAGAATATATGCTAATGCAAATAATCTTTCAATTGATAGGGCAGAAAATAACTTTGCATACCAATTTAAACAGTTATTAGAAATACATATTAGGCAGAAGCAGCGAATTGACTACTATGCCGATTTATTAAATGTGAGCAGGATTACAATTAACACTTGTGTAAAAAAGCAGTTTAATGTAACCGCGACAGAGCTCATAAAACAAAGACTGCTTTTTGAGATAAAGAATGACCTGATACATTCCGGAAAGACTATTGCTGAGATTGCTTATGATCTTCATTTTTCTGAACCTGGACACATGATGCGATTTTTTAAAACACAGACAGGGATAACCAGCAGTCAGTTCCTCTCAGATTATCAAAATGGTATATTTTCATAACATTTTATAAAACTGTTACAGAATAAGATAATTTTACAACAAAAGAATTACTATACTTTAAATGAAAGTTTACAGCATGGCAATTTCAATACATTTAAATCTGCCTCAAGGCAATTAATTTTTCAATATGATCAAAAAATACAAATCCAATAAGATATATTACCAAAGTACAATAACACTTGCAGGACCAGTTGTAATTTCTCAGCTGGGGCATACCCTGGTGCAGACTCTTGATACAGTTATTATTGGGCATTATGCAGGAACTATATCATTGGCAGCAGTCTCGCTGGTTCATTCTGTTTTCATGGTAGTTTTGGTCATAGGCTTAGGAGTTGCCTACGGATTAACACCTTTGATTGCACAAGAAAATGGAAAATCAAATTTTAAGGAATGCGCCGAGCTTCTGTCAAACAGTTTATGGCTTAATGTCGCGTCTTCAATTTTTCTTTTCTTAGTAGTGTACTATGGTTCTATGTTTGCCATGCAGCATGCAGATCAGGATCCTCAGGTGGTAGAAACAGCAAAACCTTATTTACTTATTTTAAGTTTATCTATTATCCCCTTAATGATATTTCAAACTTTCAAACAGTTTGCAGAAGGACTGGGTTTTACAAAACAAGCAATGTCCATAACGATATGGGGAAATGTGCTCAACGTAATTATTGCAGTAATTCTGGTAAAGGGAATGTTTGGGATCGAGCCAATGGGAGTTAAAGGAGTTGGAATTGCAACATTGATAGATAGGATTTTAATGATGCTAGTCATGATGTGGTATGTACTTCGATCAGAAAATTTTAGAGTTTATCTGCACCATTTCTCCGTTAAGTTTATTGATTTTTCAAAAATTGCAAAAGTGGTAAAAATAGGATTACCTGTTGCCATGCAGTATGTGTTCGAAATTGGAGTATTTGCAGTTGCCGCTTTAATGGCCGGTCATATAGGCGCAGTAGAACAGGCAGCCCATCAAACAGCAATAACCCTTGCCGCAATGACCTACATGATGGCAGGAGGAATTGCATCGGCTGCAACTATTAAAGTCGGAAATAGTTTCGGAAATAAAAATTACAAAAGACTTCAGAAGTTTGCTTATGCATCCTATCATTTAGTTATCATTTTCATGATGTTCTTTGCTGTAATTTTTACAATCTTTAATCAATATTTACCTTACTTAATAACAAATGACGTAAATGTTGTAGCGCTGGCTGCACAATTATTGATAATTGCTGCAATATTCCAGCTCTTTGATGGTACACAGGTAGTTGGACTAGGAACACTAAGAGGAATGGGAGATGTAAACATTCCCACTTTTATAACCTTTGTTGCTTATTGGATTATTGGTCTGCCTGCAGCCTATGTTTTAGGTATGCACTTCAATTTAGGTGTAAATGGAATCTGGTATGGTCTGACTCTTGGTTTGTTAACATCGTCTGTCTTACTGTATTTAAGGTTCCGATATGTAATGAATAAGGTCTTGGAAAAAAAATCTATAAGCTAATATTAATCTCTAAATAGCCAGCATAAAAAGATAATTTATGGTCATTTATCAATCAGATAAAATGATTCTAGATGCAATGAAATATCCTATTTTAATAGAACCTCCATATCTTTAAAAAAAAGAGAGAAAAAAAACATCATTTTATACACATCTATAAATGAAAAAATCAATAGTTGAGAGTACATCTTTTACTCCTTACCAAAAATTTATAATTGTTATATTATTCCTTTTACAATTTACGGTCACATTAGATTTTATTGTTATTTCTCCTCTCGGGGATATGCTGATTAAAAACCTTGATATGACTACATCTAGTTTTGGCTTTGTAGTTTCAGCTTATGCTTTTAGCGCAGGAATGTCAGGATTACTGGCTGCAGGATTTGCAGATAAATTTGATAGAAAAAAGATTTTAATTTTCTTCTATACCGGATTTATTATTGGTACTATTTTCTGTGCTATCTCTTCCAGTTACTTAATGCTTCTTATAGCGAGGATTGTTACAGGACTCTTTGGCGGTGTAATCGGATCCATTTCCCTTGCCATAGTAGCTGATTTATTTTTGATTAATCAAAGAGGACGTGTTATGGCTTATATTCAAATGGCATTTGCTGCAAGCCTGATTTTAGGAATACCGGTAGGAGTTTATTTTGCCAATAACTGGGGATGGCATTCGGCCTTTATTATGATTGCAGGTATAGGTATTTTAATCCTTATTGCGATTGTCACTCAAATGCAGTCTATAAACAAGCATCTAGAATTCCAATCCAGTAAGAATCCTTTTCTCCATCTTTGGGGCACATTAAACAATAAAGAATATAGGATAGGTTTTACAGCCATTGCTCTTTTGTCTATTGGCGCATTTATGCTCCAACCCTTTGGAACTGCTTTTATGGTTAATAATTTACATATTAGTCAACTGCAGTTACCTATGATATTTTTCCTTATAGGTCTTTCAATACTTATAATAATGCCGTTGATTGGAAAATTAAGTGATAAATTTAATAAATTCAAGCTATTTACAATAGCATCTCTTCTCTCGATAATTATGGTTATAATCTACACCAATTTAAATCCTATAGCATTATGGGAAATCGTAGCAATAACTATAGTATTGTATATGGCAATAATGAGCCGAATGATACCAGCCTCTACTCTAAATACAGCCATTCCAGAAATAAAAGATCGTGGTGCCTATATGTCTGTAACTTCTTCATTGCAACAAATTGCCGGAGGGATTGCTGCTGTCTGTGCTGGGTTTATTGTACATCAGGATACTAAACAATCACCGCTGGAAAACTATGATATACTAGGATATGTATTTGCTGCAATAACGCTTTGCACCATATTTTTAATTTGGAGAGTGAATCAATTAGTGAGGCTAAAAAATACTCTTACAAAAATATCTCAGGAAGATATATAAAATGCGCTCTAAATTATGATGTAAATATTTAATTAATTTTATTTCTTGGTTGAGATCAATTCATTCATTTCTTCAAATCTTAAAGGAAATGGTTTATAAATTGTCTCGTAAGGCTCACAACATGAGCTCCCCTACTCAACCTTCAAACAAATAAATCATATCATTCCAATAAAAAAATAATTAAGTTTGTAGCATGGAGAAGACTATCAAAATTATTTCATCAGAGGAATTTCCAAGACAATTTATGTCTGATGCTTCTTTAGAGTTTGATTTTTTAAAAACTCCATTACAGATATATGATCTGAATACAACAACTGAGTATATTCAAATTCCAACTCCCCTTTTTAGACCTGATTATAATTTTATGGTCCATGTTACTAAGGGTAATGCAAAACAGCAAGTAGATAATGAGGTAATATCATTAACAGAAAATGATGTTTTGTTTATAAAACAAGGCCATATTACAGCAATGAAAGAAATTGATCTGGTAATTACGGGTCATTTTATTTTATTTGAAGAAAGCGTCCTCAATCATATTTTGTCTAAACAAGAGTTGATACAAATTTTTGCCACTAATTCGGTTATTAAACTACCCAAAGAAACTAGTATATGGCTTAATTCTTTATTTTGCTTATTAGGTCAGGAATTTCGAAATGAAAATTCCAATATTGAAATTTGTTATTCGCTTATGCAAGCAGCCTTTCAAAAAATAATTTCTTCAAATAAAGAACTTAATAAAACTGTACATCGTGGTAATGAAATCACTTTTTCCTTTAAAGAGTTGGTTTATAAATTCCATAGCCAGGATAAATCGGTATCCTTTTATGCAGATAAATTAAAAATTTCTGTAAATTATCTCAACAGATGTATTAAGCAAACCACCGGAATAGCCCCAAAAGAATGGATAAACAACGTTAGTATCCTGCAAAGCCAAATTCTTTTACAAGATTTGACTAAAGATATCTCCGAAATTGCTTTTGAATTGAATTACGAAGACCCTTCGTATTTTGGACGACTTTTCAAAAAAATAACTGGTACAACTCCTTCACAGTATCGAAGTTCACTTAGGCACGATTTGTCCGAATAAAGGCAAGCTAAATCCTAGCAACAATTATTGTTTTAACCACACCTTTGTCTTAAGAAAATCTTAGAGGGCTAATGCGGCTCGTGTGTTTAAATTTAATAAATGTTATTTTGAAAAAAGTGCTATCATTGGTTTTATTAACCTTGTTTATTTGCCTTCCTAATAAATTTTATGCTCAATTAATAACTGATGGCGCGGGGATTGGCGTTACAGTTAATGGGAAAAGCAGCTTTAAGAATTTATCTTCGGCAGATCCGTATTATGGGAATAAATTCAAATATAATACGTACGATTTTTGGTTGCCAATACCATCTTTTAAAATTGGAAAAACTCGTATTCTTGGAACAGTCAACTACCGTGTTTTAGACTTTACATTCGATAAGGAAATTGAAGTTAGTCCGAATTACATCACAAAAATACAAGAGATAAAACCAACTATTGTAGTGCGGCATCCTTTTGGGAAACGATGGGCAGTTTTTGGAGTTTTAATACCAACTATTGCTTCCGATTTTAAAAGCTCCTTTTCGATGAATGATATGGTATATGATGGCATTTTTGGAGTCTCAAGAAAATTCGGAGAAAAATCAAATCTCGAAATCGGGATTGGTCCTCATATTATGTATGCTTTTGGAAAATTTCTGATAACACCTGCAGTATCTGTCGATTATAAAAGTAACAACGGTAAGTGGTTTGCTCAGCTATACTGGCCAAGAGTTAATATTTTTCGAAATCTCGGCAATAACACACAAATTGGTGTAGCGGGATCAATAGACTGGACACTTCACAACTTACAAAATTACAAGAATGATGAAAACCTGGAGATTGATTATGCTCAGTTCTCAGCTATTCACGGAGGCTTACAAATTAATCAACGTCTTTTTGATGGTTTTTGGCTTCAACTGCAAGGAGGTCTCGGATTTGCAAACAAATACACTTTATATAACTCTAATAATGATACTATTAGCAACTATAAAGCAAAAGAAATACCTTATGTAAAGATGATGCTAACCTATCGTTTTGGAAAATAATTGCAGAATATAAATCAATAACAATAAATAAAAAAAAGGAAAAATGATGAAATTAATTCTTAGTGTTCTACTATTAGGAGTGTCGTATTTTACTAATGCGCAACAATTAAAAATGAATGTTGATGTGACCAATGTTCAAAAAGGAAAAGGCAGTGTCGTGTTGAATGTTTACAACAAAAAAGAAAATTTTCTTAAAACCGCTTACTTTACCAAGGTTCAAAAGGCAAATCAGGGAACTATAAAATTTCAAATCGATTTACCAAGAGGAACTTATGCTATTACCGTTTTTCAGGATTTAGATAATAACGGTAATCTTAATAGCAACTGGTTGGGAATTCCTAAAGAGCCCGTAGGAAACAGCACTAATTTTAAGCCTGATGGTGGAGCGCCAACATTTGGTGATTGCTCAATTTATGTTTTAAATAATGATTCTACAATTACAATTGACCTCAATTAAGAAAACTTAAATTATGATATCAAATTATGGAAGAGGCAACTTTTAAAAATAGAATTATTGCAGAAATAAAAGATGCCTGCAAGGAATATCAAACGGGCGATACATTAATTACAGCCTTACAACCTACAACCGTTCAATTTAAAACCAGAGAACTTACATTGATAGTAGGTCCTTCGGGTTCAGGAAAAACTACTTTGCTTTCCCTGTTAGGTTGTGTTATCTACCCCACAAAAGGAGATGTTTTTATAGATGGTCAACAAGTAAATACACTTTCGGCCAAAGAATTATCCGTTTTGAGGTTAAATAAAATAGGATTCGTATTTCAAGGCTTTAACCTTTTGGCTCCACTTAACTCTTTAGAAAACGTTATGATGCCGCTACAACTTATGAATTTAAGTGATACTGAAGCAAAGAAAAAAGCAGAGAAAGCTTTGGAATTAGTCGGGATGAAAGATCGAATGAAAAACCTACCCAAAATGCTAAGTGGTGGTCAGCAGCAAAGGGTTGCAATTGCACGAGCTCTGGTAACTAATCCGCCAATAATACTTTGTGATGAACCAACGGCAGCATTAGATGTTAAGAGCGTTGGTTTGGTAATGAATGAGTTAAAAGCGCTTGCCCAAAATGGTAAGAGTGTTATTGTTGTTACACACGATATGCGCCTTAAACAATTTGCTGACAGAATTATTTATGTAGATAATGGGATTGCAACCGAGAATGAAAATCTAGCATTTATTGAAAATCATTAAACCAATATTATAAAGAATGAAATATATTTTAATTTATCTAATAGCTCTGTTTTTTTGCAGTTGTAGTAAGAAAGAAGAAAAGATATCAAATCAGACATCAGATCACAAAGAAGTTCCTCTATCAGGTATTGTAGGACTTGGTCGCATAGAACCTGACGAGAAATTATCCTCATTAGCAACAGAAGTAGGAGGCATTGTTGTAGCTATCCATAAGAAAGAAAATGATGTGATTATTAAAGGGGATCTAATTATTGAATTGGATCATGCTGTTCAGGATGCAAAAAAAGACCAAATTAAAAGTAGAATTGAAACACAAAAAATCGAAATTAATGTTGCGCAACTAAACTTAAGAGAACAAAAAATAAATTTATCCAATAAACAAATTGAGTTGGAGCGATTGAGAAACTTACTTAAAGAAGGAGCTGAAACAAAACAAAACTTTGATAATCTGGAAACAGAAACCAAAATTTTTCAAACGAATGTAGAACAATTACAAACTCGGGTTATGATAGCAAATTCACAACTTCAGGAAATTAAACAAGAGTTGAAAGTTTCAAATAAGGAATTGCAACAGTATTTGGTAAAAGCACTAAGCGATGGACAAATTTTGACAATGAATGCTACTAAAGGTGCTGCACTATCACCAAATCAATCATTTGCAGATTTTATTCCAAAAAGTAAATTGGTTGCTACTTGCGAAATTGATGAGCTGTTTGCTGACAAAATTAAAAAAGGACAAAAAGCTATTATCCGTCAAATTGGTTCCAATAAAACTATTGGTTCTGGTATTGTAGTTTTTACTTCTTCGGCACTTAAGCGCAAATCACTTTTTTCTGAAAAGGCTGGTGATCAGGAAGACAGAAGAGTTCGGGAAATAAAAATTCTATTGGCAAACCAAACAAAGTATTTAATTAATTCCCGAATTGAATGTGTTATTCAAACATCAAATAAGTAAGATAAACAAGAATGGAATTGTATATACCTTAAAATTGGTTACAAATACCAATCTGGATACGCAAATACTATGTTCCATTATAAACAAATAACCTCTAAAAATGAATTCTATTATTAAAATAGCTTGGAAGTTTATCCGCTTTGATAAAACAAAAAGTATAGGAGTAGTTGTAGGAATAGTGATAAGTACCTTTCTTATTGGTCAGCAAATCGGCACATTTAATTTTTTGACAGGACTAATGAGTGTGTTGGTAAAAAATACAACATCAGACATTTGGGTTGTTGATAATAAGACGACAGATGCCAACCAACTTAGCCTGATTGACTCGAGAAAAGAAAAAGAGATTAAGAGCCTGCCAGGTGTTAAAGAAGCATTTCCTATTGTTATGACAAATGGAAAAGCTAAATTTTCTGGAGGAACCAGTGCTGTGGTAAACATTATAGGCAGCGAATACCCTTATTTTAAAGCAGGTCCTGACAGCACTAAAATAATACAGGGACAACTTCCTGATTTATTGCAAGAAGCGGGTGTCTCTGCAGATTACTTTGATCGGAGCAATTTTGGAGGTTCATCAAATGTTGGAACCTATTTTGAAATTAACGGAAAAAGAGCCGTTATAATGTTACAAACTAAAGGAATACGAGGTTGGGGCGGTTATTTAATGTACACCTCAATAGATAGAGCAAGATATTATGGTAATATTTCTTCCACTAATATAAGTGCCTTAATGGTAAATGTAAAAGAAGGCGAAGATGTGAATCATGTTGTAAATCAAATCAATAATTCTATTTATGGAGTAAGAGCTTGGCGTACATCATCCCTGAGTTCCTCTACTATAAAAAGTGTTTTGGCTTCTACTGGCTTAGGTGCCAGCACAGGTTCTTTGGTGGGATTTGCTATCATTGCCGGTTTTTTTATTATTGGTCTCACAATGTATTCGTCGGCACTTGACAGGATTAAAGATTATGGAACTTTAAAAGCAATTGGCGCTACCGATTCGTACATCCGAAAGTTAATACTTACTCAAGCCACTTTGTTTGCTGTTGTTGGCTTTCTAATTGCACTGGTTTTCTTAATGGGTTTTAAAAAAGGTATGTATCAATCGGGAATAGTAATCGATTTTAGCCCAATAATACTCTTCTCCATCCTAATGGTCACTTTTTCTATTTCGCTTTTTGGGGCTGTGTTTGCTATTAGAAGAATAAAAAATGTAGAACCTGCTTCAGTATTTAGAGGCTAAAAAAGTTATTATGATAAAAAACAATTCAATTAATATCTTCTTTATAGGATGTCTTATACTAATAGGCATTTCAAAAATGAATGCACAAAGTGTAGTATGGTCATTAAATAAAGCAATTGAAGAAGCACAAAAGAATCGAAAATTATTGACTTCGTTGGAAACTGAATATAAAATCAATCAATTAAAGACAAAAGAGTTAAATGCAAAATATTTACCCAGAGTATCGCTGAATTACAATTATCAGTATAATCCAATTATTGCTACAAATGTTTTACCTGCAAGCGCATTTAACTCTGGAACTTCTTCAAGTGATATGATTCCGATAAAATTAGGCGCTAATTATTCTCAAAATGCAGGTATTTTGCTGCAACAACCATTACTGGATATCTCCATTTCAAAATTAATTACAGAGTCTAAGTTACACGAGAAACTAGCCAATTTAAGTGAGAAAGAAGCAAGATTGGAACTAACTTATGAAGTTTCAAAAGTGTATTTTAATATATTGGTAACAGAGGAACAAGCAAAAGAAGCTATAGGTGATACCGCTCGTACAGCATTAAGTCTGAAAACTATAACTCAAAAATATAATAATAAAAGAGTTTTAAAAGTTGATGTAAATGACGCCAAAATAACGCATAATAATGCTGTGCAAAAATATCTTAATGCTACAAATAACGCATTGGTTCTAAAACAATATCTTTTGTATGTTACAGGAAATGAATCTTCTCTAGCATCTTCAATGATATTAGAGAAGTATAATATGAATGAAAATATTACTGATCTTGATGAAAATCAAATTCTGGCATTGCCTCAGATCGAAATTTTGAAAACACAAAATGAAGTCCTAGAGAATAAAAAGAAACTAGAAAGAGCCAAACATAGTCCGATGATTAGTGCCAATGGTTATTTAGGAACAGATCAGTTCACAGAAAACATGAACCCTTTTCAGCAAGACAGTTGGTATGGGAATAGTTATATTGGTATCTCATTAAAATTACCCATTTTTTTTGGAGAGAATACGGCAAAAAGAATAGATCAATTAAAATTTCAGCAAGAGCAAAATAATAATCGAATTGTTGAGGATGTTAATAAAAACAAATACAATGCCCTGAATGCTAGTGCTACATATAGTAACGTCTTACAACAATTAAAAACAGTGCGTGAAAATAGTAGACTCACTTCCGAAATGGTACTGGTTTATCAGGAGCGATATAAATTTGACCAAATATCGTTTAATGAACTAAATGATAAAGAAATTCAATTGCAAAATTTGGAACTAGCCTATAATCAACTTCAAAAAGAATTGATCGTGTCGTGGCTTAATTGGAAAAAGGCTGCGGGAAAATTAGTTTTATAATATTCAATACGGGATTAATTAAAATTTCAAAATAAAGCCGACTCTGTTTAAGAGTCGGCTTTATTGCCACTATTATTAATTTAGGTACACTTATGATTTTGGTTCACATGCTTCTGAACCAAGATCTTGCCACATAGAGCCTGTAGAACTACCAGGTTCGTTACCTGGCTCAGCTTGATAACTGGCTTTCCATTGAGAATGATTATGATTTACATAACTGTTGGCTTCATAACTTCTTATATTATTCCAGATTGTTGCTATATTGCTAATCAACTTCCAGCTATCATTTATATCTGGTTGCAGTTCTCCGGGATTAATATAATGTTTGTTCTCCCATACTAAGCCCTTATAACTTACTTTATGAGTTCTTTCTCCAGGATAAGCTATAGTAGAATTCCAAACCGGATAATCACCTGCAGTATCATCAACACATTTCCCGGGTTCTGGGTCATCTTGTAATACAGTTAATTTTGCAACAGCAGTGGCTGTCTGATTTTTACTGTCTGTAACTGTACATGTAATATCAAATACTCTATGATTTTCTACATTAGCTGTTACATAAGTGATATGAAACATATTGTGATCAATATCTGGAGATGTCAAAGGATCAGGTAAATTCCATTTATAAGTAAATGGCCCCTCCCCGTCTGAAACCATAGCATTAAATTTAGCATCGACACCTTTTTTCACAGTCAGCAAAGCAGGCATAATCTCTAATGTTGGTAATGAAGGGACTGAACTATCTTTTACTATTAAATCAGCATAAGCTTCGGTAGTTTTACCATTTTTATCAGTCACCTTACACGTAATATCAAATCTTTTATTACCTACCACATTATCTGTAGTATAGGTTACATTCTCTTTATCAAGACTATTACCACTAGAACCCAATCCTGAAGGCAAGTTCCATAAATAAGTAAATGGAGCTTCTCCCTCAGCAGAACAACTAAAAAAGGCAGTGTTTCCTTTTTCTACCTCTACTTCATTAGGTGTAATATTTACTATAGGTGCAGGTTCTGGATTTTCGGAATCATCAAAATCAAGATCAAATGTTTGATAAAATGCATGAGCAGTGTCAGAGACAATCCATGCTACTATCATTACATGATGCCCTTTTTTTTGAGGAAGTACTACACTAGTCTCGGTTGGTGCTGCTCCATATGGAAGAGGAGTTGCATAATGATGCATATTAAACGGTACAGGCTCAAGCTGATCTCTAGTTATTCTTTCATCAGGATTCCAGCCATCTTTAGTAATCCAGTGATTATATCCTCTGGTGGCATGAGGAGCATTATAACTCCATCTCATTCTAAAATTTTGACCCGAATTAACTTTTGTTTTTGGCCATACTTGCCCTTTTTTTGCTTGCAACTCACGGTCGGTACAATTTACAATATCCCAATCAGATCCAGATTCGTTTGTCCACCCTCCGCTATTTATATAATTATCCGGAGGTACAGGTCTGGTGTGAGGACCACCTTGTTCATCTTGTGGATATTTATCTAAACCGGAACTTACTATTGTCGTAAAAAATTTGCCTCCCTCAAATTGATTTATGTTCCAATCGAGTAACCAACCGAGATCATAAGCTAGTCTTCCGCGCGTGTTGAATGCATAACCATGCCTGGTTTTTTTTACAGTTTTTAATTTTGCTTCTTGCATAATTTTTAGGTTTTAAGTTAATATTGTAAGATTTGGGTTAATCTTATTCCTTATTTCCTTTAAAATTAAAACTTTTTTCTCATAAAACACAAATTTTAATAAGAAAATATGCATATCCTGTATTAATGATAATATTGAACTTTTAAAATGAATTCTATATTAAGAATCTCTTTTTTAAGTGTTAAGGATGCTCTAAAGAGAAATGCCTATTTTTTTAAATTCTATAGAAAATGGTTTGGAATTTATATCCGTGGGGTACTAAGTCAAAAAGCTTCAGAGAAATCTGGAGCTTGTTTTATGGAATAAAGTGATGTTTTTACAATTCAAATGAACCCGCTATCCGGGGTGTTATCGCAAGCACTGTGCAAATGTGTCTTACTTTGTACTATTTCTTAAAACAAATCTATTCTAAAAAACTAAAACGTCATAAAGTCTCTGACTCTACCTCAAATTTATTATAAATCATATTGGTTAAAAGATTTAGCATTCAAAAGATTCACAACTGATATTTTTAGAAAATGTACAATTTATAACAACATAAAAAAACAGGTAAAGTTAGAGATATTTACCTATGTCCATCCGTTTAACTATTTCTTAAACTACTTATAATTAGACAATCAGGTATAAATACGCATGTTTTATCGTTAAAACAATCCTTTATTTGTTATTGTAATTATAAAAACCCCCAAATGGAAGCAAAATCTGAAACCCGCATCGACCCGCATGATTTAGACATGGTCGCGTTTAATTCAAATAAAAAAATAAGAGCTAGAAATGCTGTATTGGCTGTAGATGCAGCCATGCAGGAAAACTATACGATCTTAAAATCAGAATTAATCGAACATTTAAGCCCAGTCATTGTAGTACAAAACGATGGACAGGGAGGAACTTTTACTTTGGTATATCAAGGCACGCAGGAAAGTGTTCAGCCAGTACCTCAACTATTCCAACTCGTTAAATCAGTAAGCCACACACCTCTTGGTATTTATGTTATTATTGCACCTTATTTAAAGGAGCCTCATGTAAAAGATTGGATCAAACCTCTGGAAAAATTCAAAGAGACCCTTCAGGAAGCCCTGAAAAACTTACCCGATGCCGAATTGCCATTTCACGCACAGGAATCTTGTAAAAAAGTGCTGGAAGGCGGTATTCGTTTCATAGACGATTCTGTAAAAGCGGACCGTTTCAGCATTGATAGTTTCGAGGCATTTACAGCTAGTGTCCAGAGTGATATCCAAACCAATATGAGTTATGCTGCCAAAGCGCAGGTTGATGGTGTGGAAGAATTGCTAATACGTTGGCGCAACAAATTAGGGCCAGAAGAATGGAGAAAAACATATGGTATTGTTTTGGCCATTTGGACTACCGAATACTTAAACCAGAATTGGCTTATCCTAAACCATATGATGGACCCTACAACGGTCGATTCTCATTTGTTTACCATAGGAATTGCCAGTTTTGCCGAAAACACTGTGCCCGTAGCTTTAGACAACCTGGCTCGGATTGTACAAGACAACATCGCAGCCGCTATGGTTTTTTCTGAGGATTCTGAGCTGGCAGATTCTTTAAAAGGACCACAAGATTTGCTTTCTACAGCGATTGAGAAAATTATTGGCTGCCCGCATACTACAACTAAAAAAGTAAAATAAAGACCGAAAGAGTTTTTTTAGGAGGTATAAATGATGAGGTATTGGTGGTTTGCTTTCTTTGTTTTTGAAACTAAATATATTCGGTAATCTTTTATTTTTCGAACTAAAAGAAAAGTATATAAATAAGTAATAAAAGTAATTTTAAACGAAATCTCTTTTATTATTGCCAAATGTTAGAAATTCTTTATCAAGACGAATATATTATAGCTATTAATAAACCAAGTGGATTGTTGGTTCACAAATCATTTTATGCGCGCGATGCAAAAGTGTATGCTATTCAAGAATTGAGAAATCAAATAGGAGGACAACACGTTTATCCTATTCATCCGTTAGACCGAAAAACATCTGGCGTATTGATATTTGCGTTGGATAAAGAGGTAATGTATCAGATGTGTTGGTGGTCAATAATTCCATCTAATATTTGTACGTAATCAGAGATTTATACTAATATCGTAGTAAAATTAAAACAACCTTCGGGTTGTTTTTTTATTTTCTAATGTCTTAAATCGAAAAGAATGACTTCAAATCCGACTTGGTGTTGCAGATGTGTTGGTGAAATTAAAAACATGATAAAATATGGAAAAACAAAGTCTGGTAATCAAAGATATATTTGTAGACTTTGCAGGAAAACAAGAGTTGAAAGTTATACTTATCAAGCTTACAAACCTGATATTGATGAAAGTATCATTCAGTTCACAAAAGAAGGTTTAGGAATAAGAAGTACAACAAGAATATTAAAAATACCCGATCGCGGATTTGTAATCCGTACCCGCAAAGTATATCTTAACATATTTAAAAAAATAAAATCCCGTTTTTATTAATACTAAGAACGGGCACGGAAAGGATTTCCGCGCTATCGTTGTGCATACCTAAGAGATCGGGAAAATTAGTAATATTCAATTTCATATTCTTTAATGTCTTTTTCATATTCACCGTCAAAATTTAACTCTGTAATTTCAGAAATCTTATTACCAAAATCGTCATAAAGAATTTCTTTTACTTCTTCACCATTATTTCGATTCTCAACATAACTGATTAACTTTCCTTTACTGTTATAATTAAATTTCTCAATTATTTTATTAAAACCGCTGTCTGTTGATTTTTCTATAATTAATCCTTTTTCATCCAAAACATATTCATACAAACAACAAAGCTCATCGTCCCAATCTGTTTTTATTTCTAAAGAGTGATATTTAATCAGCAAGTTATTTTCATTATAGTAATTATAGACTCCACCTCTAAACGCTAATTTATCTTCTAAACTTTCTCCATCATAATGATACATTTCTTCTGATATCGTATTTCCAAATTGATCGTATTCAAAAACTATTTCCTCTACTAAAAAGTACATAGAGATTTTGGTATCTACCATATTTCCGTCTATATCAAAACCAAATATTTTCATCATTTCAAAAAACTCCATATATCCTTCAGATTCCTCTGCACCAATAAAATCATGATGTGGTATCTCAAAATAGATTGTTCTGAAAGGTTTTTTAGCATCATTATATCTGGTAACTGAGAGTGATATCAAAATACCTGAAGAATTAAAAAACTTTCTGTACTCGTAATCTTCAACATAACTGTATTCTATACTATTTTCAATATTGTTTTCTGAATCAAACTTCTTCATAGAAAGAAGCCGTTTATCCGCTCCATATTGATAATAATACGTTGCGAAACCGAAATCTTCTTTTTCTATTTCATTATTTTCATTATACCATGTTTCATCTCTTCTACGTAATATTCCTTCGCTATTAAATCGTTCCTTCAAACTGTATTGATTTTCATATCTGTAAATTTCTACTGATACAACTATTCCTTCTTCATATTCTTCATCTCTTACTATTTTACCTTCTCCATTATAGCATTCAATTTGTTGAACAATAGCATTTTTAATTGTTTTGCGGCTTTTAATTTTTACAGACATAATTTTCGAACATATTAAAAACTATGAAGATAGAAAATATATACCGTTTTATAAAAATAATCCAGGCAATATAAGATCTAAGCATCAAAAGTCGGGAGACTTTTATCAGGTTTGCAATTTCTAAGAAACAAAAAAAATGCGCAAAGTCAGAGACATTTGCGCAGCTTTTCATGAGAACACTTCGGAGAGCGGACTTCGCACCCACATAGAGAATCAACAAAGTGAAGTCTCAAAAAGTAATAGCATCATATTATAGAATGTTGGAACGGGTACGAAGTCGGGAGACTTCACGCATCACATTATTTTTCTGACTAAAACAAATAAAATTAACTTAATTCACAGCCTTCACCTGCAAGATTACACTGGTTCTTCTAGCATTGACTTCAGGGTTAAAACCAACCTTCATCAGAAAATCTCCCGAATAAATCTTGGAGCTATCAATGGGTGACTGTGTTTCGGGATAAAGATTTACTTCTTCAATTCTATATTGTTTTTTTGGATCCAGTCCCTGCATTTTAATAGGCAACCCAATGGTGGTATTGAATGTAGTGGCTACATAATAATTGAACACAATTACCTCTTCTTGTGTCTCCTTTACGTATGCCATCGATGCCACTTTTTCATCATCGGAGTTTTGTAACCTGTATTGATCGCCATGCCAGATGATATCTTTAATTCCATTATACAGCTTCACTGCATTTTGTGCATACAGTAAATCCTTAGCATCTAATTCATTTACCCGAATATCGAAACCCAGTTTGCCCATCATGGCAACATCTGTTTTAAACTTGATGGATTGTTTGCCCATATCCGTTACATGATTGTCCACAGCAATAGAAGGAAAATAATATGAATATTCCCATTGCATAAATATTCTGTCAAACGGGTTGGTATTATCGCTCGGCCAAAACTCCGTGAAGTACTGCAGGGCAGCATAATCAACTCTTGAGCCACCACCTGCACAAAGCATCATAGGTGTTTTTGGATGTTTGGCTCTTACTCTTTCCAATACTTTGTTTAAACCACGAACATATTCAATATAAAAGTGATCCTGGTTTTTTAAGAATGGTGAGTGGGCATTATAGATAAGCGAATTACAATCCCATTTGATGAACGCCAATTCAGGTACATCTTTAAACAATTGCTCCACAGTGTTGTATACAAAATCCTGAACCGCAGGATTAGTAAGATCAAGCACAAGTTGGTTGCGCATATAAAATTCTTTTATACCTGGTTGCCTGATGATCCAGTCAGGATTTTTTTCATACAATTCGCTTTTAGGATTCACCATTTCGGGTTCTATCCATATACCAAACTTTACGCCATGGGCAGTAGCTTCCTTACCTATAGAGCTGATACCATTCTTGAGTTTTTGCTTATTATATTGCCAGTCACCCAACCCTGCTGAGGCTCCGTTACGAGGATATTTATTACCAAACCACCCGTCGTCTAACAGAAAAACATCCACTCCTAGTTTCTTTGTGTCTTTAGTGAGCTCGCTCAGTTTTTCATCATTGAAATCGAAATAAGTGGTTTCCCAATTGTTTAATATGGTTTGGCGTTGGCCGCTGCCTTGCGCCAATTGATAGTTTCTGGCCCAGCGTTGCAAGTTTCGGCTTGCCCTGCCCTTACCTTCATCAGAATAGGTGTAAACAAAACGTGGTGTAGTGAACTTCTCAGATGGTTTTAATGTGTAGTTCGATGAAAAATTATTGATGCCCGCTGTTACCCGCAAGTAGTATTCATCAAAGGTTTCAAAATCAATTTTAAAGTTACCTGACCATTCCAATGAACCAGCAATTACTTCACCTTCTGTTTCGCCTGCGGGCTTGTTGATCGATATCATGAAGGAGGATGAATGCAACAGGTTGCTGCGTGTACCCAGCTTTGAATCAAGTGTGCGGATGCCATGCAATAACTGCTGTTCTTCCGACAGCATCTCACGCCCCCAACCACTGTAATGATTTTTAAGAAAAAACTTTTTACCCTGGAGTGTAAGGTTCGCAGAAGCATATTTATTCAGCACAACATTACCCTTTTCCTTATGCTCTATTTCCGACCATTGTTCAATTACATCTTCTTTATAATAGGCCTTGTAAAATAATGTAACCTGGAATTTGTACCTCGCATCGTTCAACACAATAGTAGTCAACGTCTGGTTATCATCAATTTTTTTTACTTCGTGATTCACATACTTCAATACGGCGGATTTATTTCCATCGCTGTGGGTTACAGACAGGGCAGGTTCCATCAGGTTAAGCGAGCCGGATGCTACGTAGGCTTCCCGCTTGTTAAACAAATCATCATTACCCACCTTAAACTTATCCAGCGAATTGATGACCGCATACTCATCTGTATTTTTTAGTTTTTTCCCAAGGTAGGTAGCCAATAAAGAGCTGTCTTTATCTGTTTGCAGAACTAGAACTGTGTTTTCAGTGGATACCGTAATGGTTTCCTGACTAGTAGCCTTGCCTGTAAAAAATATCATCACAACGAAACAGGTTTTAAAAAGTTTAGAATGCATTTTATGCGGATTTTAAATTAATAAATTGGGAAACTTCGATATTAAAATCATCTTTTCCCATGATCTTTCGGTTTATATTTATTTGCACTGTTTGGTTTGATAAAAAAACTCAAGTGTTTATATTTCCTTATTTATTCTATTACATTCATAATGTTAAAGCATGATAGCCATTAGCAATCAAAATAGTATTTGAAGTCTTTTTAAATATATGATTATTCATAATTAATTTTTAAGCAAAAAAAAGAATAATTCATACGATTTTAGAAATACAATATTATCATCAAATAATACTATATTATCCTAAATTGTATAATCTCAAACAAAACTTCTATCGCACTATGCTTAAAACTTAACTCTTAAAAAAAAAATACAACAGCCACTATTAAACAAGATAAAGTGCAATGAAAACACTATCAGACCCTGTTCTCCCCTCTCGTATAGATATATTATAGAACTAAATAAAACGCGCGCTCCGAAGAGTTCTTATGAAAAACTGTGGGAAGGTCACCTGACTTCGTACCCGCATAGAGAATCAACAAAGAGAAGTCTCAAAAAGTAATAGCATCATATTATAGAATATCGGAACGGCAAGAAGTCGGGAGACTTTGCAGCAGTGGTTTAAACATTCTAAAGACAACTATTATAAACAGTTATTATTAATTACTGTACATAATACGGAATATTATATAAACATCGTACTGGATTTCCATCTTTGATTGCCGGAATCCAGTTTGGGGATAATCTTAAAACCCTTTCTAATTCTTTTCCCGATCCGTAACCAAAATCACGAAGGATTTTTATTTCAGACAAACTGCCGTCTTTTTCAATTTTTATAGTTGCAAAAACACCGCCTCTGGAACCTTCATCATCCATTAATTCTTGTGGTATAACATAATTTTTCTTTAAAAAAACATAAAACTTTTCAATACCTCCCGGGAATTTTGGCAGAGTTTCTACCACAGAAGCATTATAAACTTCATTATCTTCTGGCTTACTATCGTAATGCTTTTCTAATTTTATTGTTTGTTGTGGTACAGTCTTTTTGATATTTTCAGTAGCCGGAACTGTAGTATTTTGACAACTCAATAACAATAAAAAGCTAATGGCTATTAAAAAATTTCTTATCATAGTTCTTTGTTTAGGGGAGAATTTATATGTAAAAAAACAAAATTTATTCCATTTTGAAGTCAATAATTTAATACCGTTAAATTTAATTTTGACGAAACTAATTACTTTATAGACACAGAAAGATTTTCCGTGCTCTCGTTGCGCATATCCGAGCGATCGGATTTACACAAAAAACAATATTTAGACTTTTAGTAACATTCTTAAATCTTATTTCAGGCATGGTAGTTATTTGGATATCTCAAATTTGAGAGATAATTAAATAATTATAAAATATGAATGAAGATATTTTTAAATCAAAAACTAATTTAGATCCTTCAGAGTACAAAAAATTATTTGGAGATCCTTTTTGGAATGAACAAGGAAGTTCAAAAGCTAGAAACTTCTATCTCCAGCTGAGCGAAAAAGACAAAGCTTTAATGTTAAAAAAGAATTACCTTGAAATGATTAAAAAAGCCAGAGAAAGAAATTTCAATATGGCAGCAGATTGTTTACAATGGTGGTTAGACGGTACAGGATTTACAAAAACCATAGACTTTAACTGGTTGAGAAAGCAAAGTGAGGTTATTGCCGCAGAAAATTTAAATCTTGAACGTTTTGAAAATGACCCTGATTTTATAATTTTCCTTAAAAAGTTAACTGATACGAATAGTGATACTTATGTCACTCATTTTGACTGTAAATTTACAGGAGGTATTTTTCGTGAACTCTATTATGTGTGTGGCACTAGTACAATAACTTCAACATGTTATTTCATAGTTAGCAAGAAAAAAGAAAACTTCATTTTATCGGGTAAAATTATTCATAAATGGTGGGACAGATATGATTGGCACAAAGGAGCTAATGCTTATATTAATGGTTTCGGTTATGTTAAAGACTCAGATGCCTTATTAGTAGAGAAATATTGCGGGGCAAAACCTTATGATATGAGAGGTGAATGGCAACAAAATTTTAATAAAACCTTTCAACTCCAATTTATTGGAGGTATTAATCTTAAATTAAAATAGAAAATGAAAAAGAAAATATACATAGGAGTAATAGTTATAATTCTTTTGTTTGCCTCATATTTTTATTGGCAAAACAGGTATGTTGAATTTCGTCCCGTAATTTTGGCAGAAGAAAACTACTCCCCCCAATTAATATTTTTTGACAATGATCTCTATAAATTTGCAGAACCAAATGAAATTTCGCCAAATTATTATAAAAATATAAAATTTGTTCTAGATCGTTCAGGTCAGCCTTATATTGAAAAAAATGGGATAATTTATGTTCGCAATCACTATTTGAACGACATGAATCTTATGTGGAATTACACTACTAGATCAACCAATCCTACTTGGTTTAAATTAAAAAGAGAAATGGATAGTATTAATGGAGATCACGAAAGCAAAGAAAAATTAGATAGTATTATTAAGGGATTTATTCATTAAAATAAAAACAATGAAAAAGAAAATATACGTAACCTTAATCGCTCTAGTTCTTTTGTTTTCGGCTTACTATTATTGGGAAAATAGATATGTAGAACTTCGTCCTGTACTTGTAAATGAGGATTTGCGTGAACCGGTATTATTTTCAGAAACATCTCATAATCAATTATTTAAAATCGCAAAAACAAATGAAATTCCACCAAATTTTTATAAAAACATAAAGTGGGTTTTGGAAAGAGAACATCAAGAATATACTGTAAAAAACGGAGTGATTTATATCAGATATAAATACATGAATGATTACGAAATGATTTGGAACCATACTACTAAAACGAACAATCTCGAATGGTTTAAATCGCAAAGAAAGATGGATAGTATTAATGGAGATTACGAAAGCAAAGAAAAATTAGATAGTATAATTAAGGAGTTTCGTGATTAACTACTTTGCTTATTGCCATAAATCTATTCGGTTTTCAAGGATTTAAATAAGCTTTTCTCAACTACATTGTCTCAACAATTTCCTTAACAAATCAACAACAACCTATACTCCCCTTCATTTTCTATTGGTGCTCTATGAATACAAGGCAGCACTTGTTGTTTTGGATGATCTACAGCCAATCGCCAAAGATGTCCTATACCTAAATTAATAGGTTCCGCATCGTCGTGTATCTGATAGTGCAAATCAAAATAATTTTCCTTCAAGTAGTCTTCGAATTCTTCCTCTGGTCCGTCATAGAGTTCTTTTAGCTTTGCTCGAATTTCCGGAATCAGGATTTTTTGGGCTGCTTGCGAATTAGAAACAATATCACTTGCCGCTCCATGATAGGTACATAAAAAAGTATCTGTTGCAATGGGCGAACGATCAACATGAAAAGAATACACATCTGTAGATATGAAATCAAATTCGTCATCACGTTCATAACACTTCAATAAATTAAGAGCCGGCGAAGCGCCAAAATCAGTTAATAATTGTAAATCATTTAAGATTATTTCTCTTGCTATACTCCCCTTTTCTGATAGTTGGAGTGCGAGTAAATCTTCAGGATAAACTTCGGTTATATTTTCTTTTAAACCTAGTTGGGTTACAATCTCGTTAAAATCTCCATCCAAATTTCTGTGCCAGCATAGCGCATTCATTTCTCCCTTGAAACTGGTCTGTACAAGATCAGAGAAAGTTGGTACCATCCCAATTTGGTTACTGTCAGAAAATATATTGCTCATAGTATAATTTAAGAAGCTCGTTGCTTCGTGCATTACAAAATTATGTAATTACCTTTAAAAATTATGTTTTCTAAAAGACTTAAAAAAAATAATTATAAATTTACTAAAAACAAAAATGAAGAATAAATATTTCGGTTTATTGATACTATCTCTCGTTATGATTTCGTGTTCTAGCACAATTTCAACTGCAAAAAAAGAATATAAAATTGTTCAAGCTTCTAAACTGAAATCAAATTGGAATTTTAACTCAAAAGAGTGGTTACTAAAAAAAGATACTTTGATAGGTACTGGAGGACCAATGCATTGGGGAGTTATAGAATCTAAAAAGAAACTCTCGAAAAATTATGAAATCGAATTTAGAGTAAACATGACCAAAGGATCTCTATTTGAGGTAATGCTAAACATTGATAAAGAACAATATATAAGAACGTATTTGTATAATATTGATCAGAATATTGTAATAGGGAAAGGTGTTTATAAAGAAGGAAGTGACGAATACGAAAAACGCGGCGGTCCAACTTTGTTTAATAAGCCAATGAAATTAGAAAATGACAAATGGTATTCGGTAAAAATTAGAGTCACAAACAATCAATTATACTTCTCTGTCAATAATGAAAAAACATTAGAGTGTTCTATAGAAAAAAGTAATTTAAGCCAACAAGGAAATCTAGGATTCTTAACCGACGGTGAAATTAAAGTAATTGATTTAAAGATTAAAAGCATTGAGTAAAATTAATTGCATCTAATTTATGTATTAAGAGCAAAAAGAATATTTTTGGATTCTTAAATTAAAAATAACATCATGAAAGATCTAGTATCAAAAATCAATGCAGAATTCGAAACATTCAAAACTGAATCAGAATCATTAATCGAGAAAGGTGTGAAAGCAGCAGGACCAAGAGCTCGTAAATCAACTTTAGAAATTGAAAAACTATTAAAAGAGTTTAGAAAAGTATCTGTAGAAGAATCTAAAAAATAAGCCCATAATTAATAAAAAAACCTTGCTTAAATAAAACTAAGCAAGGTTTGTTTTTTTTACTTTTACTATACTATAAATCTTAATTGTATCTGTTTTTTTTTAACCCATTGGGTCCGATTACTTCGTAAATAACTCCGCAACACGAATCCAATCTTTGTCGACTATGTGTTAAATCCTTTAATTAAAGTTGCTAGTTTAATAATCTAATATCTGCATACTTAGAAGATATTAGTTTTGTTTCTCGCAAATTTTAAAAGATTTTAGCAGATGTACACAGATAGCTAGAATAATGTAGTAAAAACTACTTATTTTTTTGTTTTAAAAACTTTATAACATATAAAAAGAATACCTAACCAAATAGGAATTAATTCTACGGATAACTTCATATTAGTGATCCACATGATTGATAAAATACCCAATAAAAATACAAAACAGATGTAATTACTTACTGGATAAAATAATGAAGCAAACTTAGTTTTTGTACCTTCCTTGTCTTTTGAACGTCTAAATCTTAGATGCGTATAAGAAATCATAACCCAGTTAATAATTAAACAAGACACCACTAAAGACATTAAAATACTAAAAGCCTCTTTTGGAATTAGCTTATTTATTAAAATACAAATCGCTGCAAAGCAGGAGGAAATTAAAATAGCATTAATTGGTACCGATTGTTTGTTTAGCTTCATTAAAAACTTAGGAGCATTGCCTTGGTCTGCTAAACCATATAACATACGTGAGTTACTATATACGCTACTATTATATACTGATAAAGCGGCAGTTAATACAATTAAATTAAGCACATTAGCAATAAGGCTTGTGAAAAATATTTTGTTGCCAAACAACTCAAACTCCATTCCGTTTAAATTTTGAAAAACCATTACAAATGGACTACTATCTGTAGTAATTTGTTGCCAAGGTGACAAAGCAAATAAAATTACTAAGGCACCAACATAAAATATAAGAATTCTGTAGATAACCTGATTTGTTGCTTTTGGAATGTTTTTTTCTGGATTTTCTGCCTCAGCAGCCGTAATCCCAATTAGTTCTAAACCTCCAAAGGAGAACATAATTAGAGCCATTGCTGATAATAAACCTTGAAAATTACCATCTCCCGTTTTTTCAAAAACTCCTTTTGGAAAGAAGCCTCCATCGTTATACAAATTATGAATTGTAGCATGTTCTCCTCCTGTACCACTTATTAATAAATAAGTACCAAAGAGAATCATTGCAATAATTGCAACAACTTTTATAATTGAAAACCAAAATTCAGTTTCTCCGTAAACTTTTACAGAGGCAAAATTTAAAGCATTAATAACCAGGAAGAAAAATAAACTAGATGCCCACAGCGGAATTTCAGGCCACCAAAACTGTACATAAACACCAATGGCTGTAAGTTCAGCCATACTAACTAAAATATATAAAATCCAATAGTTCCAACCTGATGCAAAACCTGCAAAAGAACCGCAATACTTATAGGCAAAGTGACTAAAGCTTCCTGAAACAGGTTCTTCAACAACCATTTCGCCAAGTTGTCTCATAATAAAAAAAGCGATAATTCCGGCAACAGCATATCCTAAAATAACAGATGGCCCTGCTAATACAGCTGCTGGACCAATACCTAGGAAAAGACCTGTTCCTATTGATCCGCCTAAGGCAATTAACTGAATGTGACGGTTAGTCAGCCCACGTTTAAGCTGATTCTCTTTTACGTCTTCATGTTTTTCTTTCACAAATTAGATTTTTTAAATGAGTTAAATGTACTCACAAATGTATAAACAGCGAAGATAAGTTAAAAAAGGAATCGTACAAAACATAGTTCTGTCACATCTATCAGAATTGAATAATAAGTATTTAAATTGTTTAAAAGTTAATTGGTCAAAATCAATTATAAAAAAAAGCTCTTTTGTAACAAAAGAGCTTTTTTTATTAGACGAAACTGAAAGTTGACATAAGTATGTTATTCAACAAGATACTCAATAAGTAAATCTCCTTTTTCTACCAAACTATTTTCATTGAGATGGATTTTATGGATTATTCCAGTCTTTCCTAATACTGTATTTTCCATTTTCATGGCTTCAATAGTAAATAAAGGTTGATCTTGTTTGATTTCCTCTCCCTCTTTAATCCATATTTTACTCAGTAATCCTGGTAAAGGAGCACCAATTTCAGCAGCTGTTAATGCCTTTCGGTTCTGAACATTCATTGTCTTTATAGACTTATCCTTTATTTCAATGGCTTTTGTCTGGCCATTAAGCTTAAAATAGACTGTTCTGATTCCTTGTAAATCAGGTTCTGACTTATACAAGAATTTTACAATAATAGATTTTCCTTCCGAGATATTAACGATTACTTCTTCATTAGGTTTTAATCCGTAGAAAAATGTAGTCGAAGGAATTACACTCACATCTCCATATTTTTCGATAGTTTTAAAATAATCTTCAAAAACTTTTGGATAAAATTGGTATGATATAAAATCAGCTAATGTGCAGGATGATGAAAATTTTTCCTGAAAAGCTTCAAATTCGTTATCAAAATCTATAGGAGTTAAATGTGCATTGGGCAAATCTAAAAATGGTTTTTCTTTTTTGAGAACCATTTGCTGAAAATCAATTGGCCATCCACCGTCTGGTTGCCCTAACTCGCCTTTAAGCATTCCTTTTACAGAATTAGGAAAGGACAAGGTGGTGCCTTGATCTAAAACATCTTGCTTGCTCAGGTTACTACTTACCATAAACATGGCCAGATCACCCACTACTTTAGAGGATGGTGTTACTTTAATAATATCTCCAAGTAAACTATTGGCATCCTGATATGCTTGTTTTATAGCTGTCATTCTGGTCTCTAAGCCCAAGGAATAAGCCTGAGGTTTAAGATTAGAATATTGTCCGCCAGGAATTTCATGTTTGTAGACTTCTGCCGTACTTGATTTTAAATCGGACTCAAAAGGGTAATAATATTCCCTGATATCTTCCCAGTAATTACTGTATTGATTTAGTTTTTCGACATCAAGTCCCGAATCACGAGGAGTTCCTTTTAAAGCTTCTGCAAATACATTAAAATTGGGTTGTGAAGTAAGTCCTGACATAGAGGATAATGCAACATCTATAATATCAACCCCTGCCTCTACTGCTTTGAGATAGGTTGCAGACTGGATTCCTGCTGTATCATGTGTGTGCAAATGTATTGGAATGTCAATGGATTTTTTTAACTCGGTAATTAATTTTTCAGCAGCATACGGTTTCAATAAACCTGCCATATCTTTTATACAAAGAATATGAGCTCCTGTATCTTCTATTCTCTTTGCGAGATCTAAATAATAGTTAAGATTAAATTTTGGACGCTCAGGATTTAATATATCTCCTGAATAGCCCATACATACTTCGGCAAGGGAATCTGTATTTGTAAGTACGGCATTAATACTGTTTTTCATATTGTCGATACTGTTTAATGAATCGAAAATCCTAAAAACATCTATCCCTTTTTGAGCGGATACTTCAATAAATTTTTCGACCAAGTTATCTGGATATGCGGTATAACCTACTCCATTAGAACCTCTAATCAACATTTGCAACAGTACATTGGGCATCGCTTTTCGCATTTGTTCCAAACGACTCCAAGGACATTCATTCAAAAATCGCATCGCAACATCAAATGTCGCTCCTCCCCAAACTTCCATAGAAAACATTTGTGGAAAGTCTTTTGTAAATGTTTCTGCAAAAGGCATCATATCGATTGTACGCACTCTGGTAGCAAGTAATGACTGGTGTGCATCTCGCATAGTACAATCTGTATACAAAATTTGTTTTTGCTCTTTGATCCAGTTCGAAAATCCTTTTGGTTTTAACTGATCTAGTAGTTGTTTGGTTCCATTAGTATGAAAGGCACTTGATGGAATTGGTAATTTTGGAGTCAGAAATTTTTTATCAGGAACGATAAAAGGAACATCTGCATTACCATTGACAATTATATTTCCAATAAATGCCAAATTCTTGGTTACATTATCGGATTTTCTTTTGATTTTCATCAATGACGGATTATCTCCTATAAAATTCACCGTGATATTTCCTGCCTGAAAATCAGGATGTACAATTAAATTTTCTAAAAATGGAATATTAGTTTTTACTCCTTCAATAGTAAATTCTTTAAGCGTTCTTAAAAGACGTTGGCTGGTTCCTTCTAATGTTCTTCCTCTGGCAGTAATCTTTACGAGCATAGAATCAAAAAAAGGCGAAATCTTAACTCCCGAATATGAGCTACCTTCATCTATTCTGATACCATAACCTCCAGCATTTCGATATGCAATAATTGTCCCGTAATCGGGTGTAAAATCATTTGCTGGATCTTCGGTAGTAATCCTGCATTGAATTGCAAAACCACTACATTTTAAACTTTCTTGTCCCATAATATAAATTCCCGGACTAGAGAGTTTATGACCACAAGCAATAAGAATTTGACTTCTAACAATGTCAATTCCTGTTACTTCCTCCGTAACAGTATGTTCTACCTGAATGCGGGGATTTACTTCTATAAAATAAATATTTTCTGCCGCATCGACTAAAAATTCAACCGTTCCAGCATTATTATAGTTTACTTTAGTTGCAATACTAAGTGCGTACTTATATAACTTATCTTTTGTTTCTTGTTTTAAATTTGGGGCTGGAGCAATTTCAACCACTTTTTGAAATCTTCGCTGAACACTACAATCACGTTCAAATAAATGGACAATGTTTCCATAATTATCACCTAATAATTGTACTTCGATATGTTTGGGATTTTCAATGAATTTTTCAAGGAATAACGTATCATCTCCAAAAGCTGTTTTTGCTTCTCTTTTTGCTTCGTTGAACAAAGCTTCTAATTGGCTAGCCTTTCTAACCACTCGCATACCGCGCCCTCCTCCGCCTGCAGCAGCCTTTAACATCAAAGGATATCCAATGCGATTTGCTTCTTCCTGAGCAATAGAAAATGAAGAAAGGTCTATCTTACTGTCTTCGATTAAAGGTACATTGGCAGCAAGTGCAATTTTTTTGGCTGCCACTTTATCACCTAATTGTTCCATGACTTCTGGATTGGGGCCAATCCATAAAATACCATTCTCGGCACATTTAGTAGCAAATAGTACATTCTCTGATAAAAAACCATACCCAGGATGAATAGCATCTATTCCTTCGGCTTTGGCAACTTTAATGATTTCATCAATATCAAGATAGGGCTTTAAGGGGTCTGTATCTTTGCCTATCTGATACGCCTCATCGGCTTTGTAGCGGTGCAGGGAATACCTATCTTCATAGGTATAAATAGCTACAGTTTTAATTTTTAATTCCGCAGCAGCGCGAAAAATACGTAGTGCAATCTCTCCTCTATTTGCAACTAGTAATTTAGAAATTGTTCTCATTCTAATAAATTAAGTTAAATATCCACAAAATAAAAACGGCTTATTCTGAACAACTTCTGAAGATAAAATCTATTAATTTATATTGCTTAAAATCCAATTCTTCTCAGACTCCTTCCAATGGAATGGATAATAAATAAAGTAATTCTCTTAGTTCAGGTCATTCAAAATAAAAACATTTTTTATAGCTTCAGGAATTCTTTCTTCCCGTATTTGGTGTTCAAATTCATTGTTATATATGTTATAATTTTATAAATAATGTTCATTTATTCCCAATAAAAAACTGATTTATAAGGCGCAACAAATATATAAAAGTTCTTGAGTTGACCACATTCAAGCTAAAAAGAAACAGTGTCATTTAATTTTTTTTATCACTTTTTTGAAGCGGGCTTTGAGATCCCAGCCGTTATTTTAATTTTTTTATTTAGTTCTAAGTTTAAATCAGATTATAACGCTTAATCTCTTACATCAACTAATAAACCATACCTCATCTCTCATTAATCAGAAAACCAAAAACAACGATTAATACTACATATATTATAAATAATTACTGTAAGTGTATTTTTTATGTTAATTTAATATCAATACTGAATAACTTATGACTATTTTCTTTTCATGACAAAACTAATTTTGTAGTGCTTCGATAAAACATGTCCATTGTCGATTAACCTACAACTTTATGCAATGAAAAAATTACACATCCTAGCCTTGTTTGCTTTTTTTTCCTTCACTTTAGTCGCTCAAGTACAACAGTCTGGTACTTTGCCAATGGGATGTAAACCCGCAAATGTTCCTGCTCCGGTCCCGATTAAATCAAACCTACAAAGCAAATTAAAGGCTGTAGCAGCCACAGGAATAACAGGAAATGTAGAAAGTATTCATAGTGCTTTTGTAAACTGGCAAACTGGAGGATTTACAAGCTTCTCTATCGGAACAGGCTCAGTTCCTAATGGTCCTAATTCGCAAAATATTCGTTGGAGTCAAGGTTTGAATAATACAGATAAGACGACTTACGGCTATAGCTATGAAGAATTACGTTTAACGGCTCTCGCTTTGGGAACTACATTTATGCAAGGGCAAAATTTTTATTTTCACTTATTAAATGGCGGTACAGACACAGTGATTGGTCCGTTAAATTTTACATGGCAAAATTTGGGTACAGCTGGCAATATGGTAAATGTTACTATAGAGACGCAATTTGGAGTCAATGGATTGGGAGGTTTTGCCAATTGGCAAGCTACCAATATGATGGATTTTTACAGCAAAGTAATCCCTATTATAGCGCAAATATATGGTCCGTCTTCTCACTCTTATACAGTAAATGTAGTGAATGATGGTAATGCTTCTGGGAGTAATACATTTTATAATGGCCCTAACTGGATTTCGACTCAATATACTGCTGATGCTTTTGGCAAGATGACTCAACCACGCTTAATGGTTCATGAACTTTTGCATGCCTGGCGTGATAATGTGTGTTTGTCTTCTGATAATCTTTGGCATTACCAAAATACTTTAAGTGGTTTTGAAGAAGGTATGGCAGAATGTGTTGCGCAGATTGTAATGGATAAGTTTGCTGCTGCTTATCCTAATTACTTCCCAGCAGGAACTGCTTATCTAAATAAGCATTGGGGACATGAGGACGGTTATGCCTTTGATTGGGATTATGATTTTCAGAACCACTCTCAACTTACCACTACTGATTTTTGGTCAAGTGATCAAGGTATTGGAGCACATTGGGAACGCTATGGCACGAGTTCGGCTGCTTTTTATAAAATGTATGTTGAAGATTCTGATGTTTTCAAAAAATTCAATGCTGAATATTACAGAAGAATGAATGCCGATCATACGCTGTTAACATCGCGATCTTTACTCGTGGACATTTTTAGTACGGTACTGCCTAAAGTTGAAGAAAAAGAAACCAATTTGTGGATAGACAAACAACGTATTTTAGATTGTAAAGTGATACCAGGGAAAAAAGTGCATATGCTCAGTTTTCAGGGTGCCGATGGAGTGCGCGATATGGGACATGATAATAGAATCCATTTAATTGAAACTCAAAATTTACCTGGAGGAAACGAGTGGTCCTGGGATAAATTAGATAACTCTGGTAATATTACTCAACGTTGGTTTCATCAACTTAATAATTCATCTGGAAAAATTGACATCGTAAATTATACTACTGGAGCGGTTAATAACACTCTAAATTTTAGAAACAATGATGCTGGATATTATGGACCTAATCAAGGTCCTTGTTTGCCACCAAGTTTAACAGGTACGCCTTGTTTTCCAACAGGAATAGATGGTCATGGCTTGTACACAACTTCTGCAGATCGTGCAATCACTAATGGGGGAATAAACGATGGAAGTTGGTATAATGGATTGGGACTTAATCCCGACAGGATTATTTATAAGATACAAACGACTGGTTTATATATTTATAACATTGAATTTCAATCTGGTGGGGCTGTTAAAGGTAAATACTACCGATTGCATGGTAATGGGTTTATAGGTAAAGATGGCTTATATGCTGGGGTGCGCAATAATGATGATACTCCTGTTTTAGGTAAAATGTACGTAGAACAAAAAAATACTGTGAGCCCAATAGCAGGAGAAGAAACGGCTATTACTATAAATAACGGAACTCTCATCGCTCCAAGAATTTGGACTTCTATTGCCGAAACCCAATCACAATTTAAAGCAGGAAGAGTTGATACCCGCTACTCTAAACCTGGAAAAGTGCATGCTATTTATGTAAACAGTGATTGTTCTAAACCTCAAAAAATAGGCTTCAGGAATATTACATACGGAAGTACTGTTTCGGGGGTGCAAATGTTTTTGTTTAATGTAGATGATTTTGAAGATATACTTTATACTGAATCTATGCCTACTCTATTGTGCGAAGGATACCAAGCAGATTTTAGCGTCGAAAATAATTTCCCAAAGTATCTCGATACTGATTCCAGGGTTACTTATAAATGGAAGAATCCATTGGGGACAGTCGTTTCTACGTCTAATAAATATACTATCTCCGCTGTAACACCTCAAGATGCTGGTATTTATACCTTAGAAATTACTTCTTTTGATTGCCTGATTACAAGAACCAAAGAACTAGTGGTTACCCCTAGCGTGGTTCTTGAACCAAGCGTTGTTACGCCAATTTCTCTTTGTGCCAACAGCACTATCGATTTAAAAGTAAGCGGAACTTTACCTACAGGTACTACTTATTCATGGACTGGACCCAACGGCTATTCTAATACAACCCAAAATCCGAGTATTACTAATGCGCAAACAATTAATGCAGGTATTTATGAAGTAACCTGTACAGTTAAGGATTGTGATGGTAGTACAGACATTATAAAAAAAGAACAGATACAGGTTGGTATAAATTCAATATTAAAACCTAAAATTTCATGCGGAGTACCATCACAAAATGCGGTGTCTTTTCTATGGGAAGCAGTTGCGGGAGCTACCGATTATACGATTTCTTATCAAGTAAATACTAATCTAATCCAAAATATTGGAGCCATTGGTAATGTCTTAACCTATAGTGTAACTGGATTGCAACCATCTGATAATGTCGATATTTTTGTAACTCCAGTAGGTAGTCTTGGTACTTGTTTTGACGTTGAAAAATATAGTTGCCAAGCAAGTACAGCACCAACTTGTAGCATTCCGGTAGCACAAGTAGTTACTACAGCGGTAATTACTTGCTTGAGTCCTTCGGTTACGCTAAACGGTACAGGTTCCACAACCGGTGCTGGTATCGATTATCAATGGACAACAACTGATGGCTCAATTGTCAGCGGAGCAACAACATTAAACCCAATTGTGGATGCTGCAGGCACTTATAAGTTAATTGTAACCAATACAGCTGGTGGAGGTTGTAGTTCTCTTCCGGTAACCGTTAATGTTACAGGAGCATATTCATTACCAACAGTTCCAACATTAACGGGTCCAAATTCCATTTGCTTAGGATCGGATGCTAATTTTACAATAACTGGGAAAACTGGTGATAATGTGAGTTATACAGGAGCAGTTTCAGGAACAGCTGTAATAGAAACAACAGGTTCTGTAGTGGTAACAATTCCTTCAGCAAGTTCTAATACGACTTTAAATTTAACAAATACTACGGATGGTATCTGTAGTCAGGTTCTAACAGGAATAACTAAGACTATCAATATTCAAACAACTCCAAATGCAGGAACAAACGGAACGTTGACTTTATGCTCAGGAACTACTCCTACCAATGCTCAATTGTTTGTTCAGTTGGGCGGAACGCCAGATACAGGTGGTGTTTGGACTAATGTTGGTAATATTTATACTTATACTGTAAATGCTGTTTCTCCTTGCAATATAGCTGCTACAGCTACTGTAACCTTAAATACGCAAGCTGTTCCCAATGCAGGAACAAACGGAACTTTAACTTTATGCTCAGGAACTACTCCTACCAATGTACAATTGTTTGCTCAGTTAGGCGGAACGCCAGATACTAGTGGTGTTTGGACTAATGCTGGTGATATTTATACTTATACTGTAAATGCTGTTTCTCCTTGCAATATAGCTGCTACAGCTACTGTAACTATAAATAGGCAAACAACTCCAAATGCGGGAACAAACGGAACTTTAACTTTATGCTCAGGAACTGCCCCTACCAATGCTCAATTGTTTGCTCAATTGGGCGGAACCCCAGATACAGGTGGTGTTTGGACTAATGTTGGTAATGTTTATACTTATACTGTAAATGCTGTTTCTCCTTGCAATCTATCTGCTACAGCTACAGTAACTATAAATAGACAAACAACTCCAAATGCGGGAACAAACGGAACTTTAACTTTATGCACAGGAGCTACTCCTACCAATGCGCAATTGTTTGCTCAGTTGGGCGGAACGCCAGATACAGGTGGTATTTGGACTAATGTTGGCAATGTTTATACTTATACTGTAAATAGTAGTTCTCCTTGCAATCTATCTGCTACAGCTACTGTAACTATAAATAGGCAAACAACTCCAAATGCAGGAACAAACGGAACGTTAACTTTATGTTCTGGAACGACTCCTACCAATGTACAATTGTTTGCTCAGTTAGGCGGAACGCCAGATACAGGTGGTATTTGGACTAATGTTGGTGATATTTATACTTATACTGTAAATGCAGTTTCTCCTTGCAGTCTATCTGCTACAGCTACTGTAACTATAAATAGGCAAACAACTCCAAATGCAGGAACAAACGGAACGTTGACTTTATGCTCAGGAACTACTCCTACCAATGCACAATTATTTGCTCAGTTAGGTGGAACGCCAGATGCAGGTGGTGTTTGGACTAATGTTGGTAATATTTATACTTATACTGTAAATAGTAGTTCGCCTTGCAGCCAAACCGCTACTGCTATTGTAACCTTAAATATTCAAACAGCTCCCATTGCAGAAGCAGGTAGTCCAGTTATAATTACTTGTGCTTCATCAACAATTATGCTTAATGGAGCTGGTTCTGATATTTCGGGTGTTACTTATTTATGGACTGGGGGAACTATCGATAGTGGTGCCAATACTTTAACCCCAGTTGTTAGTTCCAGTGGAGTCTATACTTTAACAGTCACAAATAGTATTTTGGGATGTGCTTCTAGTGATACTGTTTTAGTTACACAAAATATTGAGAATCCAGATTTTTCTTTTTCCGAAACAGGAGTTAATCAATATACAATTGTTGCATCAGGTGGTACTGCTCCTTATCAATATAGCATTAATAGCGCTAATAGTTATACCTCCAATCCAATTTTTAAGATTGATCACTCTGGAAATTATACCATTTATGTTAAAGATAACAAAGGGTGTTTCTCTACTGAAACAGCATATTTAGCTTATGAAGGAATAGAGTTTCCTAAATTTTTCTCACCAGATGGAAATGGAAGTAATGATTATTGGTATCCTACAAGAATAGAAGATTATCCAAATTTAGAAGTTTCAATATTTGATAGATATCAGAGATTAATCATGAATTTTAAAGGGAATACAACAATGGGATGGGATGGTACATATCAAGGAAAACCTTTGCCAACCGGGGATTATTGGTACGTTATTAAAACTAATAATGATAAGGATAGAAGAGAATTTATTGGCGGAATGACTTTATTTAGATAAAATGAAAAAAACAAACAAAATAGTATTATTACTTTTCATAATAGCTAGTCTTCCCACTTATGGGCAAGAATTACAACTAGCACCAACTAGCCAATATTTAGCAGATAATCCGTATGTTATTGCTGGAGCCTATGCGGGTATTGGTGAATTTTATAAAATACGTCTTACTGGCGAAACACAATGGTTAGGAGTAGAAGATGCACCACAAACACAATCATTATCCTTTGATGCCAGAATTGCAGATCGCTCAGGCATTGGTGCCATTTTTTTTAATGATAAAAATAGAAATACTTCTCAAAAGGGAGGACAGTTAACTTATGCTCATCATATTACTTTATCAGAGTTTAATAATCAGTATTTGTCATTTGGGCTCTCTTATAAGTTTACGAATTTTAATATTGATATATCCGACATTAACACATCTGATCCGAGTGTCCAGTCTTATAATGTGAATAACTCAAATTTTGATTTAAGTTTTTTATATCGTTTAGAAAATTTTTTCGTCAGTTTCAATGCGGTTAATATTTTAAATAAATCAGTAAAACCTACAATCTTAAAAGAACCAATGAATATTAGAAACTATTATTTATATACAGGATTTCTTTTAAAAAATAAATTTACTTCTATAGAATACGAACCATCTATTCTATATCAAATATACGAAAGTGATGGTCGGTCAAGTCTTGATCTTAACCTTAAGATTCGGAAAATGACTGGTGAAAATTATATTTGGGGAGGTATAAACTTACGATTGTTAGCAGATCAATCATTTAAGCCCAATTCAATCGCACCCTTAGTAGGATTCAGACAAAATAAGTTTTATGCCGCTTACTCCTTTAATATTAGTTTAAATCAACTTCAAAATCATAACTCAGGAACACATATGCTAACTATTGGATTTGATTTTAAGAACAGATCAAGTAACTGTAGTTGTGTAAATTAAGATTCTATTGCTTATATATTATATAACATTCTGTTTTGCAGATTCAAAGCTTTTAAAGTCTAAGTGATTTTGTATCCTCCTTTTTATAAATCGATGGTATTAAGAGTTTTTGAAACAAAAAAACCTCCAAAATTATTTAATCTTGGAGGTTCACTTTTTTATAAAAAACTAACGCCAGCCCAATTCTGGAGCAATATATTTTAATATAGCCGACAGTATATGTACATTGTAGTCAACACCCAATGTGTTGGGTATGGTCAACAGCACCGTATCAGCTTCCTGAATAGCTTCATCCTGTGCCAATTCTGCAATGAGTTTCTCCGGCTCAGCAGCATAACTCTTTCCGAAAATTGCTCGTTTATCTCTCTCAATATTACCAAAACTATCTGATCCTTTACCCTGATCTCCAAAATAGTATTTGTCCTGATCATTAACCAGTGCAAAAATAGAACGGCTTACCGAAACTCGTGCTTCGTACTTATGTCCTGCTTTTTTCCAGGCTTCTTTATATAACCTGATCTGTTCGGCCTGTTGAACATGGAAAGGTTTACCATTTTCGTCATACTTCAGGGTAGAACTTTGCAAGTGCATCCCATTTTCGGCCGCCCAAATGGCAGTAGCATTAGAGGCTGCTCCCCACCAGATTCGTTCTCGTAAACCTTCAGAATGTGGTTCAAGGCGCAATAAACCTGGTGGATTTGGGAACATCGGATACGGGTTTGGCTCAGCAAATCCCACACCGTTTAACTTATCCAAAAACTCCAAAGCTTTCTTGCGTCCCATATCGGCATCTGTTTCACCTTCCATGGGTTCATAACCAAAAGAACGCCAACCATCAATGACTTGCTCTGGCGATCCTCTACTGATTCCTAATTGCAAACGTCCTCCTGAAATTAAGTCTGCAGCACCAGCATCTTCCACCATATACAACGGATTTTCATACCGCATATCGATTACTCCTGTCCCAATCTCTATTTTACTGGTTTTAGCACCAATGGCCGAAAGTAAAGGAAAAGGTGATGCTAGCTGTGTAGCAAAATGATGCACTCGAAAATAAGCGCCGTCCAGACCAATTTCCTCAGCAGCCACGGCCAAATCAATAGATTGAAGCAGTGTATCAGCAGCAGTACGAGTTTGATAGGAAGGATGATTGGCCCAATGCCCAAACGATAAAAATCCTATTTTCTTCATAGATAGCATTATTATAATTTATAATTCCAAATATACGCATCATTATCGAGTGAGTCTACAGCCTTTTATAGAAAGTGTTTATTGGAGTTCCTCCCCTTATTTACAACAAAAAATTAAATCTTTTTGTAGTGACGCCATTTTATGATGGTTAAATTATAAGGTTCTGTTGGATTGCTATTTTGGAAAACAAACGTTTACTATAAACTCTGGCAGTACTGATATTTGAGCCACTTTTATCAATATTTAGTATATCTGGTTTACAATTATTCTCAATTACCTTTATTTAAAATATCTAAACACCCATCCTCTGTCTTTGTTTAGTCAACAAAAAAAGTGGGACATAGTCAACTACCTCTCCATCTAAATATAGAATCATTTAACTTTAAAAACCATATTTCACTATCATTATCAATTCCTCCAATTTTAATTTATCTACTTCTTCAACAGATAGGCTAAATGGAATATTAAGTTTAATATCCGAGTTGATGCCACGACACATATTCAATTCATTGACTTTAGAAAGATCTATTGTTTCGGTTTCATCAATATTAAGTACAAAACTAACTGGATTGTCTTTGACTTTTGCCAAGAACATAACTTGTTCAATATGTACTGAATTAATAGACTGAGCCAAATAAGGCAATCGTACTTTGTCAATATTCAACTCAACTGTTCCTGATTTTTTTAATAAATGCCATTCATTAGCCATATCATGCTTCATGTTTAATGCCAAATGGAGACCAGTTTCGTTCAATTGTTGTTTAATATTTTCCAATTGTTTAAATACGGTCTTTGTAGCGTTTAGTTTTAATCGTTCTCCACCTTCGTTGGATGTATATCTAATATGTACAATAACATCGGTAACTGTTCCATAGTCAAATTGACGAATTTCTGGTAATTCAAGACGCCATTTACTAACAACACCAGCACCTTCAAATGGCATGTAACGTTCATCTTTAAAATTCAATTCAAACATACCACTATCATTTTGACCCGTACTGGTGGCAATAGCATTAATTGGAATTCGGTATGTGCTGAAACGGTCATCTGTATCATCTGTATTCTCCTCATATGTCTTACCTCCGATCGCATTATTTCTGAATTTATTTTCCAACAGACTGAATTTGGCATTGACACCTGTATAAGGTCCAGCAATACATGGTAATGATACTGATACCGATTTAATACGACGTTTGTATTGCCCCGGATAATCCATATCAAATAATACTTCGGGTATTTCAAACTCGCACTTGCCTGTTTCCCTAAGTTGAATAAGTGCCAATGGGCTTAATAAACATAAAGAAACATGTTTTGTGATTTCATAATCATAACCTCGTTCGTTCTGATAAGCGGCTTCCATTTGTTTTAATCCAACATAAAGTTGTTCTCCAGCGAGTAAACCCTCTCGTCCAGCATCCCAATAGCCTGATTGTATGAAATTGGAATTGCTTATACCTCGCTCAAAGCGATATACTTTTTCTGCTTTTTTAGACAGTTCATGTGCCAAACTATAAACCTGATGGTACAATGTTTTAAGGCTTCCGCGCATCCAGGTGTACAATTCTTCATTAGTATATTTATTTTTTAAAAAATCTTCTATTTCCAGTGCATTATCGATCATTTTTTGTTGGTTGGTAATTTCCTGATTGGCAATGGCAATACGAATTTTTTGAGCTGTTATTTGCTTGTCTATTTGTTTCAATTCATAACCAGCAGCATTAGCTTGCATAACTCGTTCTTGTAAAGCACGTTTGAAATTCCCTTTTTTACCAGCTGATGAAGATTGGTAAGAAAGATGATCTGCATAAATTCGTAAACCTCTAGCAACTGCTGATGTAGCATTTGCCAAGTTAGGAAATCCCCAAGATACAGCAACCCCTACTCCTAAAGGTGTTCCGTGACCATTTATCGTTGGTAATGCATGAAAAACTGAAGCCAATGTCTCTACTACTCCAATACCTGTTTGCCAATCGGCAGCAGCACTGGCCTTATCCATATCTTCTTTCTCAAAAGGTATAAGTTTCAATCCGCTTTCATCTACAGGTGCTTCAATGCTATTGACAATTTCAGCAAATTCAGCATCCAATCCCGGTACTTTGCCTAAATCCTCCCCTATTAATTTTAGGTAATACTTCATGCGATGTTCCGGGCTTTTACGATTCTGTTCCAAACCATCCATATTTTTCTGTGCCTCTTCCAATTGCATTTTTTTAATTTCCATTACCAGATTGTGCATAGCATTTTCATGTCTGGAACGGATAAGTGCAATGGCTTCATTATCTTTTTTCTCGATTACGGAAAGCAAAGCATTTCCCATAGATTTTAATTCTCCGCACAATTCCAATGCTTTTTGGAGTAAATAGTAAAAACGATAGTTAGGCATTGGAGTATTCAAATCATTTATTACCGAGGCAATGCTCAATCCTTGTGCCGCAGCTTTTACCAATAATGCAGGATCAATTGGCGGTTCAAACAATGGTAATTTTCGGAATACTCCTTCGATATTTTCACAATGGCGTATTTTATATAATCTATCGGCAATGGTATCCCAATAGCCCATAAGTTTAGGATTGTTCGGGATACAGAAATAAAGTGAAGAAGCTAAACCAAATATATTTGCAAACGCCAATTCGCCATTTACTGCCCCAAAAGGTAAGGGAGTTTGATTGCTGAATGGAGCTGCCAATTCCAACTCTACCATGGCATTCCCAAAAGCATCCCATTTGTCTAATAAACCAATATAGGTTTGCGGTTTTGTAATACCGCGCTTTGGAATAATCATGGGGCGAGGTCCCATAATATGCATGGCTAAAATATACAATTGTGTAGCCTGATTAATACTTTCTATAGTGTCTTGTCGGAATAGATAATCGCCCCACGCTACCAGATTATCTATATATTTCATTACGACCCATTTCATGTATGCCACCGGACGGTTACGAGCTACAAAGTGTGGCATAAAAGGATTATCACGCCATTCGCTTATAGTTTGATTAGCCTTATTTGATTTGAGATTATTAAAAATATTGTCCAAAATTCTTTGGCTGTCTGTTTCTTTAAAGGGAGCAAATTGCCAAAAACGTTTATCATCAGAACCTTCAGCAATAGGATTAAACACAAAATGATACCATTTCATAGCATCTTCAAATTGTTGCGATTTACTTAATGCATCTGCCAACATCATTGGTGTGTGCAAAAACAACTCCCAATTATATAACGAATAGGGACGTTTGAGTTCATTGTATATTTTGGGTGTATTTGGATCTCCGTCATGGTCTGACCAACCAAATGCATCATGCTTATTTGTAATGCCAAGATTGTAACTAAAGAAATCTTCCAATTTACCCAAGTTAATTTTGTTTAATAGTTTTGGGGCATCATCATGATAAAAATTCAATGAATAAATAGATGCATTCGCATAACTAAATATTACATTATTACTGTTCACTGTAAAAGTAGCATCATCATTACCCCAAGCATTTCCATTTAACTGTAAGGATTGTATTTTACCAGAGAATTTTTGAAAAGTTGTTTCGCCAAATTCAGTTGAAATAGCCGTAGGTAAAGTTGTATCGATAATACTGATGTCTTTATCATTAAGAAATGCGCTTCCTGAAAATGTAAACCCTTTAAATGTATCTAGATCATTTTCTACTTGATCTTCTACATGAATTTTTATCTCCGAAGGATCTATTGAAAGATCTATTTTAGGAATAAACGTTAATTTGTCAATTCTTCTGTTTGGAAAACCGCTTAAATCAAATATCAATGCGTTGGTTGACAATTGTTTCTGAGTCCATTTACCATTGTAATACTCACTCCAACCCATTTTGATTTCATAGTATTCAATGGGGCTTAACTGCTCTTGTGTTGCATTGTTTCCGATATCTACAATTTTTTTACCTTTAACATTAGGATCTTGACTTGGTTTCGTTTTTTTTATTATTTGAGGAAAGAAAATGAGTAAACGATTATTCCATACTACTGGTGTCAGATAACAACCATTATCGATAACTTCTCCGTTTTCATTTTCTACATCATAACTCGGAATATCCACGTGCATTTTTTCCCATGGATACCAGTTCATTTTATCCAATGCCAAATAACGATAATAATAAAAATAGGGAGCATTGCGGGTGCGGGAAAACACATGTAATTTTGCTCCTTCATTCCATTTTTCGGATGTTTTTTCGCCGTCAATATACAATCCTACTACTTCCATATTAGCCACTTCATCCACTTTGTAGAGATAGGATTTTAACGCATCAATAACATTTTGCTTGTTGATGTCTTTTTGCAGTAATTCGCCTTCTAATTCTTTAAAAAACGGACTCTTATCATCTCGTAAGTTACTTTCGATCCAATTTTCGGGATATAAGAAAACTTTACGATTGGCTTCCCAAACTCTGTAACGCTGCATCCAATCCCAACGTTCTCTATCTAATATATCTGGCGCGATTCCGCTGTATTCTTCTTCCAATCCCAAGAAACAACGTTGTATAAATAATTGTACCGATGATAATGCCTGTTTAATACGTGAAGTTTCCATGCAAGCATCCATTTGAACATCTATCAGAAAATATTCAAATAGGCTGTCTGCATCCGTTACTCCCCAATCTAACAATGTTTGTTGTTGCAACAAAAATCCAATTAAGGCTTCTTTCTGGTTGTTACGCAATTTATCACTCAATGGTTTTACAGCCTGTTCCCAATCGGTTTGATTGTATTTGGCACGAATTGCATTTTTTATACTATCGGCAATTATCCTGCATTTATTGAATTTAGAAGTAGGTATTGCCCATTCAAAAAGCAAATCAATATCTACACTTATCTTATCGGCAACAACTAGAGCAGACTGCAGTTTTAATAGATTTTTTTCGTTGTTGTAATCTTGTAGTTGTGTTATATTAAAATGATTTGGAGCAATTAACTTATCAATTCGTTGTTTTTTCCATGTTGTGAGTTTATCAATTTTACTGCTCAATGATGTTACATCAGATAATGGATTGTAAGTCCAGTCCCAAAAGGCTAGTATATTAAATTCGGATTGAGGCAAAGAGTTTCGCAATCTGGTATATGCCTCCAGTCGCAACCAATGGATTAATGTCAATTTGTTAAAATCCAGATTATCAAAATAAACTTTATTTTTTTCCAAAAACTGAATTTCATCTGCACTCAAATCAAAACCAGTAACCAGCATGGCTGCTTTTTTTAATGCAATTAATGCCGGTTCGCATTGCTGAGAAGCAAAGTCAGGAATTAATGCTGATGATGGAACAGCTGTAATGGCTGAGGCAGTTGTTCTCCAATAGATATTTTTTAATTCGACACCCGTAGTTAATAATTTATATAATTTACCGGATTGGAGCACAATATCATTACTCCACCATTCATTTGTAGGGTCTTCCTGAACAGTAAAACTCAATGTTGTTCCATCAATACTGAGTATAGGTAGGACATTGCTCTCTTTAATAACAAAAGTATATGTAGCAGTTGTTGCAGGAATTAGGTATCCGTTCCAATTGCTTTCAACAGGCTTACTACTTTCTTTTATTTTTTCAAAAATACTGAATAACGAAACTGGTATATTACCAATTTTTAGTATATCAGAAATCAATATGTCAGTAATATTAGATTGTAAACCTACTATGCCAGACAAAGTGTTTACAATAAAACGATGACTCAGTTCCTGACGCAGGTATGGCATGAAAATTTCTAAAAATGCTATTCTTTTTTGAGGAGCTGTATTAATATCAGGATCTCCTTCAAGTATTTTATCAATAGGTAAACTTATGTCACCTGTTTTAATTATTTTTTCTAATGCTTCTTTTTGAGCGTCTGTTTTTGTTTTTTCAGTCTCAAAAATTTTAGACAATAATTCTTTGAATTGCTTGTTTTGCTGTTTTTCAACCCTAATCAATGCAAATATCCACTCTGGGTCGTTGCTGATTGCTTTATAATCAATGCTTTCAGCTTCGGTTAAGATCCCTGTTATTTGGATACTACCATTTATTTTATCATATTTTAATTTATTTTGAAGCGTTTTATCTTCTCCTAGAATGAACGCTATGTTTTTAGGAGCATTGGTTATAAATACATTTGTACCATTCAATATACCGATGATTTTTTCAACAATATCTGTTTCAAAAAGTAAACTTGCTTTAGCTCTTACAAATTCTGACGTTGCTTTTTCTTTGAGATTAATTTGTTCTAATGCTGCATTTTTAATTTTGACATCAGCCTTTAAATCCTGTTGTGTTTCGTCGATGGTGTTTAACCCATCGTATATGGATTTTGCTAAAATTAAAATTGATTTCTGTGTAGGTTTAAACGGTTTTTTAATATCATCAAAATCTCTAATGATATAATTGAGTTCTTGTGGTGTAAAACCTGCATCATCTATTTTAGATAGATTCTCTATAAATTCAAGTGTACTGTATGCGTCATTAAATATAGTACCTAATAAAGGAACGATATCCATAAATGCAGGAATCTTGTAGCCCAGAACTTTTGAAAGCAATCGGTAGCGATATAGTGTTGAGAGGTTACTGATAGTCATTTCATCTGTCATTGCTGTTGCCTGCATGACAGTTTGCAAATCATCGGCTGTATAATTTAGAGCCGCCATTAATACCGGAAAATGCTCGGTAATTGTAGTATTTACAGTAAGATAATTTCCATTTGCATTGGCCTTAAATACCTTATCGATTCCTAGTACATTGTGTGTTAAGAAAAGTTTTTTGTAGAGCGAATTTTCTCCTGCTGTGCTGATATCTGTCCAAAAAGAAAGTAATTTTATTACTTCAATTCCTGTTTTATCCAATAGTTTTTTTACGGCTACCAATTGATGTAGTAAGGTTGTTGAAATAGCATAATCATGATGACATTCTTCGCTACAATCATCGCAATCACATTCATCACAATCTGAAGTATTGCACTCATCACCACAATCATCACAAATAGAATCATCCTCGCTTACATCGTCTTCATTATCTACTGATTTTTGGATGCTTAATCCAATAATTGCTTTATCAATTTCATCAATTGTCCAATCTAATTTTCTCCACAAGCGTATAAAACGATGTATACGATCATATTCGTCAACAGTCAGCGGTGTTCCGTCTAAATGCTGCAATAGCGCCGTATTTAAATCGCAACTGTCTTTTTGTTCCAGAAAAATGAGATATACTTCTCCGTCTATTATTAAGAATACGCCTTTTTCGCCCTTGTCCCCTACAAATTTTATTTGCTCCCAACTTTTAGGATCTGTTTCTCCATTATCAATCAAAAAAGTAACTTTTCCTGTTTTTTTATCAATTTGCCCAAGTGGAAGTTTTTCTTTTGCTGTATCATAAAGTATTTTACAATTTTCAACCCTTATGCTGAAGTCATTATCAAATAAACTATTATTATTCGCAAACAGTATTTCCCCGTTCACGCATCCTCTACCGCTTTCTATGACTATCATTTTGCCTATTTTCTCAAAATGGCATTTCACCCAACAAATAATATCTTTATCGCTTATTTCGACTTTATCTTTGCATGTATCAGGGCAGCTTAGTGCTTTTTTGTTGGTTAATACTTCTATCTGATCTATAATCATTGGCAATAAATCAGCAAATTTTTCCAATTTTACCAAATCTTCCGCCATTTTATCCATGCCGTATTTTTTGGCATAGTTTTGTAAAAATCGATAGCTAAAATGCAGACTTTCCGTTATGTTTTTTGATTTTCCTTTGGGTAAAAACGGGTTGATAAATTGTGTTTTAAGTAAATCTACAAGGTTGAAATAATCAATTCCTGTGCGTCGTAAAAATTCTTTTTTGATTAATGTGAGTCCGTTATCGCTCAACATTGTTGCATCATTATCATAGCCATAATATTCACCTACTGATTTTACACCAATCAGTTCTTGATATTCTGAATCTGTGAATGTTTTATTTTTGAGCTTATTCATCAGGGCTTTACTTTCAAAGCATTCCTTTGTGAGTATGATATATTCTTCTTTAGTAATATTTAAAAATTCAGAATCAGAAGCCCTGTCTAAAACCTCATCTTTTAATTGAGTTAATTCGACATTGTTACTACTATTGTTTTTTCGGAATGTATCTATTACTTCATAACGACTTGTTCCTAAATAATCCAGATATATTCTTGTGGCATCAATGGGCTGATGGTATGGTAGTGTAAATGGATATACTTCATTTTTCAGGATGCAATACGCCTGATATTCTGTATGCTGAGGTTCTGCAAGCAATTCACTACTAGTTTCATCGGCTACATTAAAAGGTTTTAAATGTTTGAATGCCACATAACTCTCCATGACTTCATTGGCCAAATCTACATAAGGTAAAATGGTGTTGGTATTTTTGCAAGTCAATTCCAGACAGCCTAAATCTGGACGACGATTGAATAATTTTTCTAACGGAGTTCCGGAAATATTTTTAGGGTTGGATTTTATGGCAACATCTTCCGTGGCATCAGGATCAGGATCAGGATCAAGATTGTTGTTGCGCAAATACTGTAATAACTCTACATAATATGCCGCGGCACTGTAGACGGAAGTACATTCGCCACATTCGCAAATATCAGCATCGCCAAAAAGCATATCCCATGTTAAATTATTTTTTTCTATAATCTCTTTTGTAGCTTCTTCTGGAGAATATATAATAGTATTACTCTCTGTCTTCATTGCTCCCAGCCCCTTTTTTATTTCAGCCCCATTACCCAGGCGCACGCTTCTGTCAATCATGTCAATACCAGTATTCTGACTGGCTTCTTTTAAGGCAATTAAAGCGTGTTCATTACGTACACGTAAATGCTGCGCATTGGTATGAATTTGCAACAATACGTTTTCATCCAATCCTTTACCACTCATTGCGGTTTTGAATTGCGCAGGTGGCACGTTTGAAATTTGAAATGCAGTATGAATTTTGGCATCGTACAAAACCGGAATAGCATCGGCTATGGGACTAATAGCAACAATTCTTTGTAACGTTTTTAATTCTGTTTGAACAGGTTGTTGCAATTCGACCGGGATTTTTTTGAATTCCTTATTATTTTTGAATACTTCATATATCGAAGTGGTTCTGATATTAAAATCTGGATTTTTTTCTAATAATGTAGCAACTTTTGTTCCTACAGCAGTATTTAACACTGTTACTTGTGGGTCTTTTATCATGTTTACGACAACCGCAGTGGGTTCAAACTCAAAAAGCTTATGATGCAAATCAATGGCAAATGCTTTTTTATCCTCGTTTGATGTTGCCGGTGAACTACTTTTTACTTTTTGGATAAAAGCCTCTTTATTAAAATTTAAAGCAATATCACGCATCGAAAGTAACTTATCATCTTTCTGAAAAAGCTCAACAACCGCTTTATTATCATTACTCCATTTAGACAAGTAGTGTGTAAACTCAAGATTCTTAACCAGTATTGGTGTAAAACTTTTGTCTTTGGATAGTTCACTTTTTACCGCATCCCAATTGCCTTGATGTATTTTATAAATAGCATCGAATGCTTTGAGTTGGTTTCCGGCTTTTAAATCGAATTTAAAAAAATTGAGTTTATTTTTATTTGGATCTTGGTTGTCAGATTGTGTTGCCATGATATTGTTATTATATGTTTTCTGAATCGGTTATTGCTTTCTCTCCATTTCCTGCAGCACTTTAAGCAAAGCTGGTTTTGCATAAGCCCAATTATGGCATTTAAAACTGCGAAGATTTTCAATAGCGGTTTTACATTTAAAGCAATGTAGATTTGCTATAGCTCTTGGAACTTCAATATTTACAAATTTGGTTTCGCCAAGAATAACTTGTGCAATCATTTCTTTAGCATGAATGCTATCTACTGCTGAGGAAACAATATCTAGCCAATTGATTTCGCGTCTGCATTTTGGACATTTTTTATTATCTCCACTTACCCAAAGCGGGGCACCAATTGTTTTGTCCGGCATACCTAATAATTTTTCTATTATGCGAACATCTTCGTCTTTTGTTATCCATTTTTGCTTTCCCGGTAATGAAGAGGGAGAATCATATACTGCCTGAAATATTTTGTCTTTTACGGGTAGTGTATTTTGATGTGTTTTTTTATCGTTTGTAGGTTTCATAATTTTCAACTTTTTAAAATTATTCTCTAATTTTTCCTAAATTATTAGACTTAGCAGAAATACTTTGATGTGGCATGGAGTGTAAATCCGTGCTATCGAAAAAACCAAAACTTTAGAATTTTGACAGTTTTATAAAATCAGTTATTTGAAGCGATTATGTCAATCAACCCCAATAATTTTCATTTCTATATCCCGAATCACCTCATTACACTGAGCACAAGCATGACCTTTACGTTGACTAAACCATCTGCATTTTGACCGAATTGGGCAATCCTGTAACTGTATAGACTCTTCATTCCCTATGATATCAATCAATTGATCAACCAGTCCACATTCTTTTGAAGTACCATTCCATTGATTACAGCCAGATTTAGAACAATTGCCAGCAAATCTGAATCTTTTTTCGGGTTCTCTTCCTTTGTAAGCTTCTTCAATAAAATCCTGATTGATTTCAATGGGACTTTTTAGATAATTAATGAAGCCGTTTTCATTTACAATACCATAAAGTTTTGCACCTGGTTTAGCGGCATAACTAGGACAATAACTATTGTCGTTATCTTTATTGTTTTCCATTTCTTTATTTTTTAAATGACAATTATAAGTTGCTAAAATTCATAATTATGAATTTTAGCAACCTTGATAACATTATTTTGGGATCTCAGATGGGAAGTTTGGGAAACCTCCAATCCAGAAACCTGCTAGTTGTCCTCTTTTCCATAAATCTTCCCAGCCAGGCTTTCCTGTAAATCTCCTACTGATTTTTATGTCACCTTCAAAATCTATTCCCGCAATTTCCTTTAAAACAAGGCTTTTTATACCTTCTTCAATTCTTTTCTTCTGATCTTTAGATAAATCAAGCCCTTCTAAGGATACTAAGAAGATTGATTCTTCGTCACTTTTTTTCTTTGCTGTCATAATTTAAAATTTTTAAATGGTTAATAAATGTTGTGCTAAAAAGTTTAAGGTCATTACATTCTTTATTTTTTTTTGATTGATACACAAAATGAACTATAAAGAATGGATTGTCTTTTTGTTTAATTCAAAAAATAATTATGATTCTATTAATAGCTTTGCATTTAGTTTAAATAATTTAGAATATTAAATTCAATATCTTTAAGTTTATCTTCCCACTAATGTTATGCTTGATGGATCAAAACATATCCCTAAACTTTCTTCGAATGCACTTAATGCTGAACTCAATGTACTATTTGGAGGCATAAAATGTCCACTACTATTAGAAATATCAAGTCCAATTGATCCGTTTGCAATATTAGCTTCACCAGCACTTATAATAGCTTGATTTTCAGCAAGAACAGCATGAGAAATTTCAACTCCTTCAACTGTATGAGGAGCAACAATTAACTGCCCTTCTTCAGTTAGAACCCATTTAATATTTCCAACGTCTGATGCTAAAGTAGCTGATTCTATGGTTTCAGCTGTGGCAATTTCTGGTCTAACGCCAACACTTTCAGCAGCAGCTAATTCTTCAGGTAATCTTTCAGGTAATTGATTCTGTAATCGACTACTTCTACTGCCAGAAGAACTTCCTCTACTGGTTGAGGAACTACTTCTATTACCAGATTCATTTGAACCTCCATTTCCACTCATCGACATGAGTATAGGCCCTGCAGTTGCTGTAATTGCTCCAGGAGCAGCAGACACTACTGCTGGAATTGCTGGTGCTGCTCCAGTTACAAGTGCCCCTTCTGCTAAGACCATGCCCGGAATAGCAAAAGATTCGGCAGTTTCAGTCATTAGAGTAGAAGTTGGACCAGCTGCAGCGCCAACAACAATCCCTCCTAAGGCCATGCCCATTTGTCTATCTGCCTGTGCAGGAGTTATTTCATTATTAAATAAATCTCTTTGTCTAGCAGATTGAACAACAGTTGCAGTAGTTACTGCAACACCAGCAACAACTAAACCTGTTGCGACAGAAGCAGGTATAGTAATAGGGGCAGTCGCAATTACAGCAGCAACTACAAGACCAGTTCCAATGCCTATTGCAATACCTTCTAAGAAATCCCATCCATCTGTTCCTGCTTTATCATTTTTTATAATAAGGTTGCCATTACAATAGGCATACAAATTCACGCCATCCCCAATCCCAATAGGATCACTACTCATCCACCTGCCTAACCAGGGCAAATAATACCGGGCACTGTGATACTCCAACCCAGTTTCCTCATCACGCTCCATGCCTGTATAACGATAGCGTTTAGCTGCCGCTTTAATAGATGCATTTATAGCTTGATATGCGGTTGTTCCATAGGGATGATACTCTTCATAAGAGATAATATCACCAGTTTCGTTAAGTTCTAAGGCAGAAGATCCTAAATGATTATATAACTGGTAACGTGTAGTAAATTCAATCGATGTTCTGCCAAAGGGAATGCCCAAAATATATTTAGGTTTAGTTTCCATATCTACCATTACAAAACGATGCCCTTTATCTATTAAACTCAAACTAATTCTTTCTAATCCGGCATCGGTACCACTATGATTTTTATACAATTCATAACCCGATACATAAATACGTTCGTTTTTTAATGTTGGTGTTTCTCCTGCATTGGCAGTGTTCTCTGTTATTTTTCTAATGCGTTGCCCTTGTCCGTCGTATTGATAATACGTAGTTTCTGGTGTACCGCCATCGGTACGTTTTTGTTTAATTGTCTTGATTAATTCTTCTTTGTAGTTCCATCCCATTTCCTGTAAATGGGGTAATGTCGTTATGAAACCGTGCTTCGCATGATGTAAATAAGTAAACATTTCACTACCAACCTGTGTCATTTTCAAACGATTATTACTCGTTTCATAAGTATAATCGCGTGTCCAGTTATTACCCGCTGCAACATGTTTCATCTGCATCATATTCCCTACTTTATCGTAGCGATAGTTTTGAGTGTAATTTCGAACAGCCATTGGGTCATCAGGATTTAATTGGTGCATAAAAGGAGCATCATTCCAATTGTCTTGGCCATTTATCGTTAGTGCGGCATTATTTTCTCTCCCGCTTGCTGCTATTAATCGATATAATGCATCATAGGTATATTCTGAAATACCTGTTACTTTTTGGTTGTTAAAAAATGTAACTGGTATATTTCTGTCTTCTATATGAGTAATATTTCCGACTGGGTCATAAGTATAGAACCAATCTTGCAAAGGGTTGTTATTCTGATGTTTGCTTTCCAAACGTTTTAAGTGAAATGTTTCTTTATCGTAATAAAACTTAGTGATTACGTTATTTCCGTAAATAATTTTATTACGTTGGCCTTTTTCGTTGTAATCAATATTTTTAATATAAGTATTCGTTGATACTTTATCGGGATGCAATACGCTTTCACCATCTAATAAGCCGGATTCGTTGTAAGAAGGTGTAATGATACTTCCGTCAGGCGCAATTTGCTTGGTAATCCGTCCAAATGCATCGATATCTGTAATAAAAGTAAAAGATTGATTTTCTAAATCATCGACCAAATTATCGTCGATCCAATTGGCGACTTCTTTATATTTTTTGGAAAGTGTTCTTTTGGTACTTGTTGGTTTACCTTGAAAATTATAGCTTGGTGTTTCCATTACACCAGCTGTATCATAATGTTTCCAAACCTGTCCCTTTAAATTTTTGAGTTGCGCATTAGGTTGGGTTTCTCCATAAATTATTTTATCAAATATGTGATTTAAACTAACATCTCCATCGCCTCCTAGAATTTTATTGTATAAGGGTCTTTGCAGTGTATCGTAAAAATATTGAAATTCGTGATTGCGTTCGTCCCAAGTGCGTAACGGTTTACCCAAAATATTTATTAATAACCAACGTTGCCCAGCATCCATACTTTGCTGGTATACTTTGTTCCCCAACATGTCATATTTGTACTCCATGACCGCATTAAATCGTGCGTCGATTACTGAATGCAAATTGCCTTCGGTGTCTAATTTTAATCGTGTATATTGTAATTCGTCAATGCTTGTTACTGCATTTTTATTGTTTTCTACAGATAGAATTGGTCTTCCTAATGTGTCATAATACTGAACGCTGGGAGTATCTGCGTGCTTTTCGGCTTTTAATGCCGCTTGTTGTTCTTTTAAGTCATTGATAAACTCTGGATGTGCAATATTGGTTCTTTTTTTATACCATTCACTTTCCAATACACAATCGTTAGGATCATACATACTTACTTTCCAACTATCAAAAATAACTTTTGACAATGTACCGTTTGGCATTTCTGTTTTTATCAATCGTCCAGCTGCATCGTAATACATTATGGCTGTTACTCCGGTTTCAACCAATTCTTTTAAATTTTCAAATTGATGTGTTACCGAAAAATAGGGTTCATATTGTTTTACAGCTTTACCTTTGTTGTTTTTGATGGTTCTGCCGTTGCCAATCCAACGAAGTTGTTTAGGAAGAGTTTTTGATGTATCTATATCCGAAATAGTAATCGTATTATCCGGAAGCACAATAACATTTTTGGCAAGTCCAGGTTCTGCCTGTACTTTCTTCATTATTACTTCACCTAAACCATTGGAGTATTCAAAGCCGATTTGAACTGGTGAATTGTTATCTTGCTTATAATGTTGCTCTCTACTTATTGACGCTACTACAGCAGGTTTACCGGAATTGATATAAGTATCAAAATCATAGACAAATCTTGACGTTGCTTTATTTAATAAGTCTTTTCCAATATTCGCTAAATCAACAGAGTCAGAAGCCTGAAAGAAATTATTAATCAGTATTAATTCGGCTGCATCTGTTATTTCGGTTAAATCGGTCAATTCATCCGCTTCATTCCCTTTACCCATTATTGCAACAGCTTTTATCAAACCTAATTCATCTGTTATTACTTCTGATAAGTTGGTATTTATATCACTCATCCGCTGAGGCGATAGTGTTCGGAAATTAAATAAATTCACTTTAACCATGTTCCCTATTGCGTCTTCGGTTTCTTCTATAAACAGAAAATAATTCCCATAGTATTTTACTTTTGTTAGGGCTCCATAAGGATCTGTGTAAGATATTGGGACATAAAATCTTTTGCTTGCATCTATCACAGCTTCTACATCTGCTAGAAATTGTATCGTACCAGAACGTACCCACCAATTAGCATCTTCTAAACCACTTTCATTTAATGCATGCGAAAACTTGCCTTCTAACATTAAATTTTGTAGTGCCCAATCGTCTGTTTTTTCATGGTAAATATGTTGCAATAAATCGGGAGTATATGCCAACTGATAACTCTCAAACGGCATGGCTAAAGATTCTAATTTATACAAAGCCAAAGGGCTTTTCAGATCATTGCTTCTGTAAATCGTTTTTGTGTGTTCTATCAATCGCTTTTGCGATAAACCAGGAACTGTTGGTTTATCTATTTCATGATATAAAGCTGTTGCTGATTTTACTTCAGTGAGTATTTCATTAAAATCATTTGGTATATAAAATGCATTTGCTTTTGGGACATCTTTTAGTTCATATGTTTTTGCCTCTGAAGGCAATCGCAATCGAAGTGTATCAGCATTAATGACATCATTTGTAAACTGATTTTGTGTATAGATAATAACAGTTTTATTTTGCTCTTGCTGTGTTTCGACAGGAAGAGTTACATCAGTTAACAATCGCGGGTAGACAACCGCAGCAGACTCTAATACATTGCCGTATTTATCTAGCTTAATGTTTAAATTATGAGCAATTCGTGGATCTTCAGGGTTGCGTTCGTAGTTATAAGTTATTGCTTCATTTTCTTTAACTATAAAAATGGCATGTTTGTTTTTTCCTTTGGGCTGTAGTAATTCAATAACATAATTATGTGAAGCTACAGAAAAAGGAATAAGCTCTTTTCTTTTTGCTTCAGCTGTGTTTTCAAAATTAATAGCATCTTTTGCAAAAATTTCAGAGCGTAAACTCATGCCTTTACAGGCTCGGAGTGCCTCACACCATTCTTGAGCAGAAAGGTGATTAAGTATAGTTGGTTGAACCTCAGGAGCGGTTATCAATCGGGCATCTGTCAGAGGTATTTCATGATGAATAACATCAAATCCATTGCGAGACATTTCTTCATACCAGTATTCTTTCGAAAATTGAGTCAGAATTTTATCCTTTTCTAAAAAAGCCCCGGTATGATTCCAGGTTTTAGAAACGACTGGCTCCTGATGCAATGATTTTTCTACAATGTTAGTGGCATTACTCTTTTTCCAATGTTCAAAACTCTCGGCGTCAATTTGTTCAACCATACCAAAACCTCTGAACTCCATTTCTGAATGATCATAATAACCATGATGGTATTTGTATTCGCTTACAAATTTGTAGCCTGATATTTTGTCTTCGGTAGTGGTTTTGGAAACACAATGTACGGGGAAATGCAATTTAGTTATCCAAGGCTTTCCTGCCAACTTATCTTCGATGTAAAATTTAGTCGAGGGTGTATATTCTAATGATACTTCTTTCCCAAAATTGTTTTTATAGGAAACCATGATGTGTGGTTTCTTACTGTTCATTAAGTCAATATACTTTAATGGAGAGGGAGTGTTTTTTGATAATATGCTGGACCATACAATACACGCAACGCCATTGCCTAATAAATCGGTTACAGTAATTTTAGCATGGGAATCGATTTCTGGAAAGGAGTCTATTTCAAACGGAGTTGTACTAAAACGGTTGCCACTTAGGTTTTTCCAGCAAGTAAATTTGTTTTTACCCAAATAGATGATGTCTGTTGTTCCAGAACCATCAATATCTGCGAGTTTTATAAAGGAAGGGTTAAAATCGTTCTCACTATCAAAAATTGGTGGATTATCCAACGCTACTTTTGCACCAAATTTTCCGTAACCCATATTTGGCCAATAACAGATCTCATCATTTCGAATCCTTAAAATGTCTGTCATACCATCACCTGACATATCTGCTAAATAAATCGTTTGCTTTGCATCGGCAAAAACAATATGCGGTCCAGCTTCTTCATCAAATGATTTAGGTGCTCTTTGTGCAGCTGAAAAACCATTTCTACCTTCAGAAGCATACCATGTAAAAACCTGATCTTCTGAAATAACTACTTCGGGTTTTCCATCACCATTCAGATCCAGCATTCGAGTATTGGGATCGTTAAAATCAATATTTGGAATCGCCTTAAACGAGCGAAATCCCTGCCATGCATTATCGTCATCCAATTCAAAATAACCTTTAGGTTCGGTATTGAAACTGACTAGTTGTTTACCACCGTCTGCATCTAAATCTACTAGTTGCATCCTACTACCCAATCCAGAAAAAGCGGGTTTAGGGGAGACTAATTTTGCATGTTCAAATTTTCCATCTCCCAGATTGTGCTTATAATACCATCCATTGGCTTGTTCTGTTAGAATACCCGACAATCCTTCATTAAATAAATCGGTAAATTGATATTGCTGTTCATCCAAGCCTGATGGTGCATGAGCTAAATTTCCTGCATCTATGGATTTAACAATATTATTCCATTCATGCCTTTGATAGTCGAACTCTATAGGAGGTATCTTTTTAGAAGAATAGGAACCATCCCCTTTTTTGATATAGCCGATGGAAGTTATGGATTTAAGAAATGTAAAATCCTGCTCGGTTGCAAGGTCATATCCTATATTGAGAGATTTTACTAAACCCTCGTATTCATTGGAATTGGTAAAATGATGAAATAGTAATATCCTGTTGCATAGCCTTGTCGTTCTAATTTCGAATCCTGATTTGTAATCTGAAAAAGCATCCAATCTGAAAGTCCAATCTTTTATTTTATTGAAAGGTGCGACATCATTATACTCTCCATAATCGAAAACTGTTGAAAACAAATAATCAGATTCACTTGGGAATGCATCACCAAATTTTTTGTAGGGTGTTTTATTACCATACAAAACTTTTTCTAAATAAAGATTGGTGTACGTAATTTTACCGTCTTTAAATCGGTTTTTGTTATGCAATAAAGAATCATCAAAACCAATCTCATTTTCTTTCTTATAAATATATTGAGTGCAGTTTCCTTTATCATCAAATACAAATTCGGGAAACCATTCAAAAATTTTTGTCAGGTCTTTTGGATTCGAAATAATAGAATTATTAGTCCATCCAAAAAGAGTCGTAACGTTATCTCTTGAAATTACCCGCCATTTAATTCTTCCAGTCGCCTTTTCCGTCCAGCGCTCAATGCGAGCAAAAAGACCTTCAATTCTGGGTTTATAATTTCTTATAATAAATAGTCCGTCAGATGAGATTCTTTCGTGTATAATATAGTCTTCATTAGCATCTAACTGAAAACTTCCATCCGGATCTTTTGTAAATTCAGGAACTAAATCCTCCGCACCCGAAAATAGAAAGGTATCCGAATCAATCAAATCAAGATATTGAGGCAGTCCTTTGTCTGTTTTACGTTTAATTGATCCTAAACTTAGCCCCCAACCTAATCCAAAAATACCATTACCGGTACCTGAATTATAAGAAAGACTTAATGAAGGCGATGTACCCCTTGCAGATGAAAACGGAAGTTGAATTGAAAATGAAGATGTGCCATTTACAGCGTTAACAGTAAACTTTTCATCAATTCCCTTTAAAGCGCCACCTCCTTTTGGTAAAGAAATTGACGGCACCTCTATTGCATTGGATTTAGTTTTTCCTCCATCAGTTTGGAGAAATTCATTGTTAGAGTTGTTTTTAGTCTGTTCTTTCATTTCTTATTATTTAATGCGTTGAGGCAAAAGCAAATGAGGGTAACTTTATCGACTTGTAGGTGAGATTACAACACTTTATACTTTACTAATGTGTTGTCTTGGCTGTTCAATTTATTGTCATTGATTCTTATATAATTCTCTAATGGCAAATAATACACTGATTATATGTTATTTATCTAATAAAAATGATAAAAATTACAAGGGTTAAATGGTTTAAAAAAAGTTCTTTAAGAAGAAGTCTAAGTCCTGCTATTAAACCAAAAAAATTACCTTATTGGGATATATGTTTTATTAACTCCGTAAAATTAAATGGTTAGTTTCTGTATTAAAAATAAGTCCAACAAAGAAACAAACTATTGATAATTAAGCAATTACCAAATTTAAAAAAAGAAAATCATATACTATCACGTAAAAATACCTGTTTTAATATCTTCCTTGATTATGTTAATGAGCAGTTTAAAAAAGCAATTATCATCTTCTATTTTTCATTTTAAATGATGCAAAAAAAGTCCTTCAAGAGAGCTTTATTAAAGCATAAGTAATTGACAAATTAGCTCTTAAAACCAGCAACAGTATTGAGATAAGTTCTGCTTAAAATTATAAACAGAACCAATACTAGCTGTGAAGCGCTAAATATTTTTAATTTATATTAGAATAGTCGTTCTAATTACATAACTTTGCCACATTATGTCAAGAAATAAACAATTTAACCCAGTAGAAAAACTAGTAAAAGCTAGAGATCTTTTTTGGAAAAAAGGATATCATGTAACTTCTATACAGGATTTGGTAGACCAAATGCAAGTTAATAGAAGAAGTATGTATGACACTTATGGAGATAAACATGAGTTGTTTATTCAAAGTCTTGAAAGCTATGCAATCGAAACATATGGTGAATTTAATAGCATTGCTCAATTAGAAAAATCACCCAAAAAAGCCATAGAAGGCATTATATCAAAAGCAATTGAACGTTCGTTTGAAAAGGAGAAAATTTGTATGATTGTCAAATCCTCATTTGAGCTGGCTCCACTTGATCAAAGCATGAGAGATTTATTAAAACAACATACACAAAAACTAATTATAATTTTTCAGAATCTAATTATAAAAGCACAGGAAGCTGGTGAGATTTCAACAGAAAAAAATGCATTAAAATCTGCTCAATTTATTGTTGGAAGCTTTGCAGGACTTTGGCAAATGCAGTCTTTATTTAATGATAGAATGATGGTCGAAGCAATGGCAGAACGTATTTTGGAAAGTTTAAAATGATATTTATATAATTAATAATCAAAGCATATTAGCTTATTTAATGGAGACAAAACAATCTCCATATTTTTTTGATTTAAAATAGAACGTTCGTTCTAATAAGTGCTATTTAAAAATAATAAAATGGAAGAAAATAATAAAATAGTAGTTAGCTACATCTTAAAGCATCAACAAGACAAAAATCTCGATAGTATTTCTGAAATTTTGGAGGATAACAAATTCTGGCAAATTTTCCCTTCTCCTAATGTAGAAGTTCTGAGTTGGAATGTATTAGTTGGTCTTGGACATTTAATCACGCTTAGATTTGCTCCATCTCAATTACGAGAAGTAAATCTTGCCATCGAAAAGGGAGCTTGGGGTGCCTTTAATTCCGAAGCATATCTAACGTATGATTACTTAGAGGTATGGAAACAAAAAAGAGGATAATACAGTAATAAATCTTACTTAATAACATTTTTAAAAATAATAATACTTTATATGGAATTAGGAATTAGCCTTTTTGGGGACTTACATGTTGACCCTTCTACTGGCAAAATACAATCTGCGCAAGTGCGCTTACAAGAATTAATTGAAGAAATAAAACTTGCTGATGAAGTGGGTTTAGATCTTGCAGGAATTGGAGAACATCATCGAAAAGAATATGCAGTATCAAGTCCTGAGATTGTACTTGCTGCTGCAGCGACAGTAACAAAGAATATAAAATTGACAAGTTCTGTGACTGTTTTAAGCTCTTCGGATCCCGTTAAATTGTATCAGAATTTTGCATTGGTCGATTTGCTTTCTAATGGCAGAGCTGAATTGATGGCCGGTAGAGGAAGTTTTATAGAATCTTTTCCTCTATTCGGTTACGAGCTGAAAGATTATAATCTTTTATATGAAGAAAAATTAGACTTGTTACTTCGAATCAATGCCGAAGAAAAGATTACTTGGAGGGGAGAATTCCGTCCAGATTTGCAAGATCAACTGGTGCTTCCCAGAGCGGTTAATAATAACCTAAAAGTCTGGGTTGCTGCTGGAGGAACTCCCGCGTCTGTAGAACGTGCAGGTCGTTTGGGATTGCCATTAGTTTTTGCAATTGTAGCAGGAACTCCTTTAATTAACTTTAAACCTCTTTTTGAGTTTTATAAAGAGACTTATTTAGCATTTGGTCATGATATGTCCAAATTTCAAGTGGGTATGTTTTCTCATTCGCTATTTGGTAATGATGCTAATGACATAGGAAAATATTATTTCCCATTATATGCTGCTCAAATGGATAGGATAGGAAAAACCAGAGGATGGTCACCTTTTAGTCAAAACCAATTTGATTATGGAAGATCAAGAGAAGCAGCCCTTTTTGTAGGAGATGAAAACCAAGCTATCGATAAAATATTGTATTCACATGAACTATACGGAATGACTCGTTTTACAGCTCATATGGATGTAGGAGCGCCTTCTCATAGTCATATCATGAAATCTATTGAAATATTCGGGACAAAAATTGCTCCTAAAGTTAGAGCTGCATTAGCAAATAAATAATACGTAATTATAAAAAATGGAAACAATTAAAAGAGTTAATCTCTGGAATAACAATATGCCTACAAATAGTGGCTTAATCGGTAATGAAATTTTGCATCCTAATGAGGTTATTGAAATCAGTAATATTACACAAACGGAGATTATTATCTATTCTCCTACCCCTTCCTTAAATACTGGAAGGGCAATTATTATTTGTCCAGGTGGCGCTTATGCTGGTTTAGCAATTACGCCTCAAGGATATGATTTTGCAGAATGGTTATCCTCAATTGGTATTATGGCAATCGTATTAAAGTATAGAATGCCAAACACAAACAAAGAAATTCCTCTCGATGATGTTAAGGAAGCTATACGCTATGTACGTAGAAATTCAAAAACATTAAATTTAGATGATAACAAAATAGGTATAGCTGGGTTTTCTGCAGGAGGACATCTTGCAGCATTAGTTTCTACCTTATCCTCTAAAGATGGTATAGAATACCGCCCAGACTTCTCTATTTTGTTTTATCCGGTTATTACCATGAATAGTAATACACAAATAAATACCAGAGAAAATCTTTTAGGAAATCAACCATCAATAGAGGATATCGAAGCATTTTCTTGTGAAAACCAAGTGTCTGTAAATACCCCGCCTACATTGATATTGACAAGTAATGATGATACCATTGTTTCTCCCATTAATAGCATAATGTATTATGAAGCACTTAGGAACAATGGGATAGATTCAAGTTTATTTATATTTCCTCAGGGAGATCATGGTTGGGGAATTAAAGGAATTAATATGTTTGGAAACAAATTTCAATACATAGAACAGGCAAAGGATTTAATAACAAATTGGATTATGAATCTGACAGAAGCAAAATAGTTTGAAGCCAATAGAATTTTGTAAAAGACTCCCGTTTTTTTAGTTGTGCATCTATCAAGTGTTAAGATATTTTCAAAATAAATTTCAATACAAAAAAACTCCAAAATCAAATGACTTTGGAGTTTTGTTTTTATATATATTCTTTACTAATCATTTTCCGAAAATGGTTTTCCCTTCTTTAATAGTTTCAACTACGTTGATACCTTTTATATCCATAGCGGCTACTTTAATAGGATTTTTATCCAGAACCACAAGATCTGCCAATTTTCCAACTTTAAGAGAACCTTTATTATTTTCTTCAAAATATTGATATGCCGCATTAGTTGTAATAGCTTGTAAAGCCTTGTAAGGAGAAATTCTTTGGTCAGCTCCTATAACAACTCCATCTCTGGAAATACGATTTACCGCAGACCAAATAACAAACATCTGATTTATTGGCACCACATTAAAATCAGTATGATTTGTTGGACGAAGTCCTTTATCAAGTGCAGTTTTAAAAGGACTTATAAAAAATGCCTGATCCTTACCTCTGTTCTTAATATGTGTATCAGCAAAAAAGTATGTATGTTCAGTATAAAATGACGGGATTAATTTGTACTCAACAAATTTATCTAATTGATCTTCTCGGGCAAATTGAGCATGGACAATAATTGTTCTTCGCTCTTTTGTTGGATTTCCAGCCGAAGCAAATTCATGAGCTTTAATACACATATCAATTGCCGCATCTCCATTGGCATGAAATCCTGATTGCAAACCTGCATCATAAATACGTTTTAATAGTTTATTACCTTCATCCTGATTAAATGAGGGTTGTCCACACCAATTTGTCTCTCCTCCCGGACCTCCTGTTAAATATGGAGTTGTAAAATATGCTGTTCTCCCTTGTGGCGAACCATCAATCGTAATTTTTATACCACCTAATTTAAAATGGTTATTATATTTCCCAAAGACTTTAGGCGGATACACTTTAAATAAAGTATCCATTTCTGTAAACAACGGATATGAAATAACATCAATAAACAATTTACCTTCTTTGGCACCTCGATCTAACATTGTAACCTCGTCCATGTGTGTGGCTCCTTCTTGCGCTGTTGTTATTCCCGCGGCTGCATAAAACATTTGTCCTTCTTTTAATTGAGAAAGCTGTGTTTCTATAGATGGTTTTGGCATTGCCGCAAAAATAGGGAGATATGACATTTCCATAATCAGCCCATAAGGCTCATTTGTGCCTGGTTTTCTAACGATTATACCTCCAGGAACAGTTGGCGTTTTGTCATTTATATTATATATAGCCATCGATTTAGAATTCAATACTACACCATGCATAGAAACATGAATTACCATCACTGGGTTATTTGGAAATGCATTATCTAGATCATCTCTATTCAATAATCTTCCATTAGGCATAGCATTATCATCATAACCATAACCAATTATTGTTTCACCATCAGGGATTTTTTTATCCTCTTTCAGTTTTTTTAATGCCTTAATAATCCCTTCCACACTATTTGCTTCTCCTGCAGGAGCTGGTTGACAATTAGCTTGGGAATTCATGGCCAGAGAGCTCATAAAATGACTGTGCGGATCAATAAATCCAGGCAATAATGTTTTACCTTTCAAATCTCTCATTTCAGTATTGCTTCCTTTTAATTTTTCAGCTTCAGCTTTAGAACCAACAAATAAAATCTTCCCACTTTTTACAGCGATTGCTTCTACGTATTGAGCCTGATCTCCTTCCATTGTGATTATATCACCGCCAAAATAAATAAGGTCTGCTGGATTTTCAACTTCTTTTTTACAACTTATTAAAGTCGTGATTAACAATAATACTAATATTATTTCTTTTTTCATTTTAAAGTATTTTACATTACTACACATAAGTAAATTAAAATAATTAAAACCAAAGTTGTACGCGTAGTTTTACGTGTTTTGTAAAATGTTCCTTATAAATTTTTAAATTCCATTTAATTTAATGGATTGCAAAATCCAGAAAATTTATTACTTAAAAAAAGAAACCACAATGTCTTCTTTTACCTTTTTTTGCTCTTTTTTAACCACTAAATAAATTAAATAAGTAATAAAAGCTGTAGCAAATGCAAGTATATAATTAAACATCCAATTTGTATTGTAATCGTAATTTTGAATAATTGTCAAACCTGTTTTAGAACTAAATACATGTGCAAAACCATAACTCATTTGAAAAGTTGACATAAATATCCCTTCTAGGTTTTTATGGCTTCTATTCATAACAAAACCACTAGCAAAAGCAAAAGTTAGCATGTTTCCAAAAGACATTAAAAACATAAAGATCCAAAATACCCATGCCTGATGTACTAAGAACAGCATGAGATATGAAGTTCCTATTAATAGTAATCCTATCATTATAGCAACCAGATCAGTGATTTTATTCTTTTGAACAAAATTTACCACCACCATTTCAAATAAGACAAATATAACTCCGCTAAAACCAAGGAACATTCCGCTATCAAATTCTGTTAAATGATATGCTTCTTTATGATAAATGGGTACAATAGAAAAAACCTGAAAATAGAGATATCCTGTTACTAAAGCAATTATCCAATTCATTACAAAAGGAAAATCTTTTAGCGGTGCAAATTTATCCTGATTTACAGTATTCATTTCAAGTTTATATAATAGCTTCTTTTCTTTTACAAAAATGACAAAAATTACTATAGAAATAATAGAAGTTAAACCATCTACAATAAACAAGGTATTATACTCTGAATTTATAATTAGTAGTCCTCCTAAAACAGGACCAACGACAAGACCAACATTGGTTGCCATTCTTAATAATGATAAGGCTCGCAGTCGTGAATCGTTATTTACGTAACTATTTAGACTTACCATCATTGCAGGCCTGTACATATCTGCTATTGCCGTTAAAAGAAAAATGGAAAGACATAATAGTTCAAAAGTTTTTACAAATTGCAGTGAAAGAAGGATTATTCCACTAGAAAACAAACTAAAAACCATGACCTTGTACGCCCCAAAAATATCAGATAATTTTCCACTGAAGAAAGTTCCGAATAAAGATCCTATTCCAAAACAAACCATAACCCAACCTATTTCTGAGTAACTTAAGTTTAATTCGTCTTTAAAATATTTAGATAAAAAAGGAACTACTACAGCTCCTATTCTATTTACCAGAGTAATTAGGGCTAGAATCCATATTTCTCTTGGGAAATTTTTAAAATTCCCTAAATAACGGTTAAGCATTTTCAAAAATATTTAGTTGGGGCATATATTTTTTTGAGTACTTTAAAGAAGTACTAATTTCCAAAGAACCTACCAAAGAAACTTTTTTTAGTTTCTTCAATTTCCTCAGTAGATGACTCTAATTTAATTTGTTCATTTAAATCATCCATCATCAATTTTGTAATCAATTCTACATAATCAAGATTATGATCTTCAAGATAACCAGTTAAGTATTTTTCACTTGCCTCTATTCCGCTTACTTGTTCGATTTTAGATAGTTTTTTATACAAATCTTCGATTTTTTCTACTACTCCAGCCGAAATAGCTTTACGGCGAGCAATATATTTCGTGATTTTTGCATCTTCATTTACTATATAATCAAAATCAGTAATTACCCAGTAATATTCTCCAGATTTGGCTAAGTTTTTAATGATACCGTGAAACTTTCTTCCCATCTTAATATTATCCCATAAGACTTTAAAGATCACTTTAGGCATATCAGGATGACGAATAATATTATGTGGCTGACCTACTAATTCAGATTCATCATATCCTGAAACTTTAGAAAAAGTGTCGTTTACGTACTCTAAAGTTCCGTACAAGTCTGCCTTACTTACAATAGTTTTGGTAGTATCCCACTTAACTTCTTTATCAATTGGGGTTGGACATATTTTATCCATAAAATTTCAATTTATTTGGGTTTTAGTAAATAACTCATTAAATATGAGTTCGTTGTATTTAGTAGATTTTTTTTACTCTTTTAGAACGATCAGCAATATAAGATATTAACCATGCTATTTGTCCTTCTTTTGCAAAATACAATTTTTTATTGTTAATATCAGGAAAGGCTTCCAGACTAACCAATAAGATATTACTACCAGAAATTAAGTATTTTTGCGAGTATGTTTCTAGTACTTTTTTGACTTCAATATCTGTTTTTGCCAGATCCTCAAATTTTTTGAAATTGTTTTTTAAGATAGCATCATAGTTTATAACATCTTCAAGTTTAAACTGATTGTATGTTTCTTTAGTAGCACCTTTATACAAAGTATAGAATGCCCAAACAGCTCCACCAGACAAATAGACTTTATCTTTATCTAAGGCCTGAGGACTAGACTTGTACATCGCATTTACCTGCTCTCTTAAGATTGGCAAGAAGCTGAATGATTTAGAGTTGAATTCATCAATATCTTGACTACGAGCTATTTTTTTTACACTTTCTGTAAGAGTTACACTTCCGTAATTAAGGGATAATGGGAAAAATACAAAAGTGTTATTGTTACTAACATCTACATAACCACCTTTAGTATTACCTCCACCTATGTCTAGTATTATAGAATTTTTATAATCAACAGGAGGAATACAACCTTTTAGAAGCATTTTCCCTTCCATTTGTACTTCAATATACTCAAGATCTTTACCTGTGGCAGCTTTTACTTTATCGGTAAGAATTTGAGTGTTTTGAGCCATAGCCACTCCAGAAGAACCTACTATAAAAATGTTTTCATCAGGGACTTTCATAGTCGTCTTCATTTTGTTGTAGTTAGCTGTAATAACTGCAATAGCTCTATCAATATCAACTAGTGCCATATTTCCATCTATAGAAATACCTTTTGCTATAGCTACATTTTCTGTCCAAAATGATTTGACAGTGAAGTCTCCTCTTTTAATGTTGTAAACATCAATAACTGACATTTTAATTCCTTTACTTCCAATTTCAATTCCAGCAAAAATATTTTCTTGTGAAAAAAGTATTGGTGTAATAAAAAATAAAAGAAATAGTGTAAAATACAATTTTAGATTTTTCATAGGTTAAGTTTTATTTGTCTCGGGTTGACATTTAAAATCCCGTAATTTATTATAGTGATTTAGTAATGCAGAAATATCATATCTTTTGAGAATGAAAAAAGAAAGATTTTTAAGTTAGTTGTAAAGCAAATTTTAGGATGTCACTTTCATCGCAATTGCTAGTGTTTTTGGGCTGCGAAGCTACAAAAAAAAATCAGGATACCTCAATTTTTAAAGAATAAAATGTAAGATTTCATCTGAATATTTCTTTAATTATTTAGTATATAATTCGTTAGTGATTTTTTTTAATGTTAGATAAATATAATTTACCTCTTGATGTGATTTACAGTTTAATACAATTTCAGCATTACATTAATCATAAGAATTTAACTATATTCCAAGCCGTTCTTAAATTAATAAAACAAAGATGTGAATTGTAAGTAATTTTACTATGTTTTTTATGTGTTTAATGTACTCAGCCTTTCAGTTATTAGATTAATAACTATTTAGAAGAATAAAAAAGGTTTTGTAGTATTTGAAGCAGAAAAAAATTAAATTTGCTTCTTAAATTTTTATAGATGTCAGATTTTTTAAAATTATTTGGAGAAAATATATCTAGGGAAATGCCCGGATTTGTAGCTTTGAGTGTTATTGATGTGAAAAGTGGAAATCTATATTATTCAAAAAAAATCAATGATAGCTTTAATATAGAAGTAGCATCAAAATTTGCATTAGAAATGATTCGAGCTCAGTTAAATGCTAATGATTTTCTAAAACTGAATCAAAGCATAGACGATATTACTATAACATTAACGAATCAGTATCAGTTTTTAAAAATTTCGAAAAATAACAGTTACTTTATTTATTTAATTGCTGATTCTTCAAAAGCAAATTTAACTTTTACAAAAGCCATTCTGAATAAACAAATATCAGAGATTTCTAGTATGTTTCATTCTGAATAAAAAACTAATTATATCTGCTTAAAAACACACTAAATGTAGGTTATAGGTTTTAATACCAACAAGCTGATATCTTCTATTTAATTATCAATTTCTGTATAATATTAGAAATAGTTGTTTAAATGTTATGTAACAACATAGAATTCTTTATTCTGTAATTATATTCTGCAATACTTCTCTTATTGTTTTTAGAGTTTGGGTTGAAGTTTCGCGAATGATAATCTTATTTTTCTTGTCTTTAATTAGCATGGTAAATAAATTATCTTCTGTATTAATATCAACGATTGTTCCTCCGTATTTTAATGTTGTTTCTGCAATTGCCATTGGTAAATTTGTTGCTCCTGATGTTCCAACAATAAAAAGGATACCTGAATTTTTAGCTATTTTTAAGGAACTAAATTTTTTGTTTGTTTTTTCATCATAGCGCTCATCAAACCATAAAATATTTGGTCTCATCCAGCTACTACAATTTTTACATTTAAGTAATTCGATATCTTTTTCCGTTAAATCTTCGTCTATGTCTTTGCCTTTAATTTCTGTGGGAAGGTATTCTATTTCTTTGCAACCGTTTGAACATTTAATTTCTCTGGTTTTTCCGTGTATTTCATAAATTTTCTTTGTTCCTGCATGTCTGTGCAAATCGTCTATGTTTTGAGTTATTAAATGAAACTTATCTTGCAAAAGGTTCTCAATTTCTACTATTTCATGATGACTTTCATTTGGTTTGGCATTATCGAACATTTTTTTTCTAAAAAGGGAGTACTGCCAAACTTCTTCGGGATTTTCTTTAAAATATTTAAAGGTTCCAAATTCTTCCGGTTTATGAAATTTAGTTCCTTTTACCCATATTCCATCTACTCCTCTATATGTAGGTATACCGCTATCGGCAGAAATTCCCGCTCCCGTTAAAAATGTAAATAAGTTTCTATTTTTTTTATGATAAACTTGCCTTATTATTTCAGTAAGTTGCTTTTTCATTTTTTAATTCTCTAAATTTTTATTATACCATAAGCTTTACTCCTAGTTTCAAAGTAATCTAAGACTACTTAGCTTATTCAAATGAATTACTTTACAGTAAAATAGATAAATAGAAACGCTATAATTATTCTAATTTTTCATCCACTTGTATGTACGAAAATAAGATATTTTATTTCTTTTTTCTATCTAAACTTCAGCTTAAAAGAAAATGTATTGTAAATAAATATTTGACTTTATAAACAGATTGCTTAGGGCTGTAAATTTTAAAACCTCCAAAATCAATAGACTTTGGAGGTTTTTAGTTTGATAATTTTTATTTATCATCAAATATATAATGCGGGATTTTTAATCCAGTTGATTTTTAATAAGTCTCAACTTATTGTAACTGTATCAGTATTTTATTTAATAATAAATATCTAAAACAATACTCGATTTAGAAGTATCTATTATTTTTTCTATTCTCTTAAAAAACACTTCATTTACCATAGGGCATCCTTGGCTGTGACTAATGTAATAATCTTGCTCTTCATAAGGAACAGCAGAATAGGAATGTAATACTATAGCTCTTTTATAGGCATTATTATTGCTTTCCTCTAAACCAAATAATTTATAAGATTTTCCAAACATTCCTTTGTAGTCCTTACCTATTATATATTTTCCTAAAGAAGTAGATTTAGAATTTGGCATGTTACTAAATTTTAAATCTCCATTAATCCCTGTTTCTGACCCTGATCCATGAGCTACTAATCCTTTATCTATGATTTTATTATTCTCTAAATCATACACAAAAAAGCGGTTCATGCCTGATTTAATCTTCATATCGATAAAAAAGGCAACCTTAGGATTAAATTTAGGATTTCCATCTATCATGCATTTAAGATCACTTAACTGACTATTAAATCTTTCGACTTCAGTACCAGATGTAGTCGTTAAATTGTTATTATTGGAGGTAGAAAAAAATCCGATATTAAGAAATAAAATTAAATAAAGTATTTTCATAAAAGCAAATTTTAAATGCATTTAAAGATAGTCGTTTAACAAAATAGAATCACTGCTCTAATCTACTCTGCAAAAATAATAAATTATAGAATACACAATATGTTAAAATTTATTAAATAAACAGTTAGTTAACAAAATATCAAGTAGTTACTGAGGTGTTTTTTAATTTAATCTTATATCATTGGGAAATAGAGCTTCAATGTGTCGCATTTATTAGACATAAAAAAAGCTAAATCCTTCGATTTAGCTTTTTTATATTTTTAAAGTTGAATATCACTTTCGGAATTCTGTTTACTTCACATCAAACCATAGTTTTGTAGTAAGCAAGTCTTTTCCTTGAGCAGTTACTGCAGCTTTATAACTATTTCCGTTTAGCGATTGTTCTGTACCTGGATAAAAGAAACGCGAAGGTATCTGTCCGTCCAAAACTGTTGCTGGACCAGCTGCTAAAACTGGATAATCCAGTCTTCTCCATTCTACAAAAGCATCAAGACCCTGCCCATAAAATGCAATCCATTTTTGAGTACCTATCGATTTTGCATAATTTGTTGCATCATATTTAACCGTTGTCTGATTAAGATAATTAGAAATAATTGTTGCGTCGGTAATACCAAATTGATTGAACGATGCCGTAATTGCATTTTTATAAAATTGCTCTGCATCTCCAGGAATATAGCCACGTGCTACAGCTTCAGCAAGATTAAATAGTACTTCGGAATAAGAAACAATTACTGCTGGCGATGCCGAGGTTAAGAAATATGTACCTGGTTTTGACGTTTTAGCAAAACCCTGACTATTAGCATCACTGTTAGATAATCCATTGGCACCTCCCACATATTTGCCTACGCTTGCATCTGATGGTAGTTGAGCATAAACAGGCAAACGAGGATCTGATAATACATTTAACTTATCAACTAATGTCTTCGAAATACGATAATCATCTCTAGTTTCAAACCAAGCCGAAGCTGGATTTTGCTGAGGCGAACTCGTGTAAGTAAACTTAAAGATTTCACTATTGTTGCTAATTAATCCTGCTGCATCGGTTGTTGCTTCAATTGCAGTTTGTTTAGCTAAAGCAGGTTCTTTATCAGAAATTCTTAACGCAATACGCAAACGAAGCGAATTTACCAGTTTTTTCCATTTTGTAATGTCACCTTTATAAGCCAAATCACCGATTACAGTTCCATTTGTTGGATTTAGCAAGGACTGAGCTTGTTTTAAATCTTCTAGTAATCCTGTATATACTTCCTTTTGAGTATTATATGCAGGTGTTACTTTTAAACCAGCTTCTTTATAAGGAATGCTTCCGTAAGCATCTGTCAACAATAAAAAAGTCCATGAACGCAGCGTTAGTGCAATCCCTTTATAATTTGAATTTGCTTGTTGGTTTGGGAAATTCAGAATCGTATTTAAATCTGTAATTAAGGTTGCGTATCCCGTATCCCATAAAGAAGTGAATGATGTATTAGATACATCATATCTGTCTGGTTCTGTATACTGGATTTTAGCCCAATGCTGAACAAATAATAAAGACGAGTCAAAGTTATTTATTGATCCCCAGTATAAATCAGCACCTTGTTTTAATGATCCTGTTAATAAGTAAGGCGCCAATGGAGTTTCTGTTGCATTTGGATTTTTATTAATTTCGTCCAAGCTGTCACTGCATGAAAACAGAGACAATGCAAATAGTGTTATATATGATAGTTTTTTTAGCATGATTTCGTGTTTTTAAAATTTAAGATTAACATTAAGGCTAAAACTTCTGGTAGTTGGCAAGGCTAAACTCTCCAACCCTTGTCCGTTTCCTGTATTAAAAGCCGATTCAGGATCGATATTGGGCACGTCTTTGTAGATAAAAAACAGATTACGTCCTGTTGCAGTAATACTAGCTCCTTGCAATCCAAATTTCTTAATTAGGTTTTTGTTGACATTATAAGTAAGTCTTACTTCTCTTAATTTTACAAAAGTTGAACTGTAAACATAAGCTTCGCTGATATTATATGATGCTTTATAATACTCTTGTGCACTAATTACCTGAGTATTGGGAGTTCCATCTGCATATACACCGTTAAAGATAACACCATCATCATATACAGTTGCTCCATTTGGAGCTGCACCTGTTAATAAGGTTTTGTTATTACCTGCATAGTAGTAATTTAATCCACCATTGGCAGCATCACGACCCGGGAGAGTTTGAGCTAGCACACCAGTATAATTACCAGTTCTGTTAGTTCCCGAAAAAAGCTCCCCACCTACACTAGCATCAACAAGGAATGAAAATTCAAGATTCTTGTAAGTTAATGTGTTTGTAATACCACCTAAATAATCAGGAGTATAATGTCCTAATACTTTCTTTTGCGGATCAGCTTTTGGTAATCCATTAGCCCCTACTACAATATTTCCGTTTGCGTCACGCTGATAAGCAGTACCGTAAAGTGCGCCATAGGCTTGCCCTACCGATGCTAATACATCGACACCTCCAGAAGAACCAATTGTGTAGTTTTGAATGTTTCCTTCATAGTCAAGAACATCTACCTTGCTTATATTCTTTGAATAATTTACGCCTACATTCCACTTAAAATCTTTAGTTTGAATAGGATTTCCATCCAATTGAATTTCTATACCATGATTGTTTATTTTACCTGCATTGATTAATTGCGAATTATAACCGCTTGCAGTTGTAGTTTTTATCTCCAGAATCTGGTCAAAACTATTGGTGTTATAATAAGCAACATCAAGATGTAATCTGTTTTTCCAGAAAGAAGATTCTAGACCAATCTCTGTAGAGCGAGTTGTTTCTGGTTTTAAGTTCTCATTAAGTTTCTTTTGAGAAGAGGTTTGAATTGGATTTCCGTCGAATGCAGATTTGAAAGTGTAAACTGTAGCCAATTGATACGGATCTGCATCATTACCTACTTCAGACCAACCACCACGTAGTTTTAAAAAGTCGAGTGTATTGCTTTTTAGATTAAAGGCATCAGATACTACAAAACTACCATTAATAGAAGGATAGAAATAAGAACGGTTACTGCTTGGTAATGTCGATGACCAGTCATTACGTGCTGTTACGTTTAAAAAAGCATAATTTTTATAACCAAATTGTGCTGATGCATATACACTATATACTTTTAATTCTGAGAATGTGTTTGATGAAGTTAACGGATCTCGAGAGTTTGTCAATGTGTATAAATCAGGTACAGCCAGACGTGGTGCTTTTTGATAATTGTTTGCATCGCTGTGGTTACGGATATTAAATCCGGCAAGAGCATCCAAACTAAAATCCTGGCTCAGTTTTTTGGTATATTGCAAGATACCCTCAGTGTTTCTTTCGTTTACCGTATAAGCATCTTCTGCATACGACCCAAAAGGAGTTCCATTAGTACCATATTTAATCTCGTATTTTCTGCGATCGTTATAATAGTCAACTCCAGTACGGAATTTAAAATTAAGCCCATCGGCAATTTTTGCATCTAAGTGAATATCTCCTATCAAGCGGTTACGCTGCTGGCTGGTAGTATTATAATAAGCATTCCAATACGGATTGCTATAATAGCTGTTGTTCCAGTTTACATCTCTATTATTTCTAAGCTCATTGATATCTACCTGACGTCCGAACCAAAGAAACTGTAGCATTACACCAGCAGCACGGTTACCAAATGGGCCACCTGGTAGTGCTGGAGCATCGGTAACAATATAGTTTGCCGTTACCCCTACTTTTATATTCTTAGAGATTTGATAATTAGTATTAACCGTAAAATTTGTTTTGTTTATTTCACTATTAGGCACAGTTCCTAATTGTTTTTGATTATTTACTCCTAATCGAAAATCTGATTTCTCATCAGATTTAGCTACCGAAATACTGTTATCATAAGTAAGACCAGTATTAAAGAAGTCTTTCACATTATCAGGATTAGCCACAAAAGGCACAGCTTCTCCATTTGAATAAAACTGAGGAATAAGACGACCATCTAGTTTAGGTCCCCAACTTTCATCAACACCATCATTAATTCCACCACCTTTACCATCTACATAGCTAAATTTCCCATTGGATCCTTGTCCAAATGAATTCTGAAATTTAGGTAAAGTAGCAACTTGAGAGATAGTTATACCCGAACTGAAGCTTACGCCCAATCCTTTTTGTCCTTTTCCTGATTTTGTAGTTATAAGTACAACACCATGTGCAGCACGCGATCCGTAAAGAGCAGCAGCATTAGGTCCTTTTAGTACGCTTAATGATTCAATATCTTGCGGATTTAAATCGGCAATAGCATTTTTAAAATCGCGGGTAGCTCCACCAGCGTTTAACTGTGAGTTATCTACCGGAATTCCATCTACTACAAATAGAGGCTGGTTATTTCCAGATATAGAGGTTTCACCACGAATAATGATACGTGAAGACCCCATGTCTCCTTGCGAATTTGTAATACGTACTCCTGCTAATTTACCAGTAAGACTATTCAGGAAATTGGTTTCTTTTGTTTCTGCCAACTCTTTGCCCTTAAGTGATTGAGTGGTATATCCTAAAGATTTCTTTTCTTTTGTAATACCCAGTGCAGTAACTACAACCTCTGATAATACATTCTGTTCCTCAGTTAGATTAATAGTTATTGAATTTCCATTAGCTACAATTTCCGTTTTTTTATATCCCATATAGCTTACTATTAGCGTATAAGGAAGTTTTTGTCCTGTCTGGAAATGAAATTGTCCTTCAGTATCTGTTATAACTCCGTGTGTAGTACCTTTAATATTTACCGAAGCACCAATAATAGGCTCCTTTGTAATAGCATCGATTACTTTTCCTTCTAGTTTGGATTGAATTAATGGCTTGGTTTCTTGTGCTCTAACCCCAATGGAAATCAACAAAATGCATAGCCATGCATATCTATTTAATTTTTTTTTCATTACTTTGTTTTAGTTTAATAAATAAGGCGAGCCGAAAACGGATTTAATCCATTCTCGCTTCCTTATAGAGATGTACAATTTCTTTAAGCTTCACCATTTCTGCTGCAACAGAAATGGTTTTTTTTTATCTGCATTGCATTCGTCTTTTCATTTTTATTTATTTTGGATTACTATTATTTGAATTGGTCTTTATAAGATTTCAACTCTAAAATTGAAAACCTATCTTTTTAAAAATTTGCGTGAATTAGAGATTGAAGAATTTTTATCAACGATATGTCATCTAGATCGATAAATGACTTACTCTTATTCAAAAAATGAAATACTTTATATTTATATTTTAGTTTAAATTCTACTAATTTGATAGAACAAAAGTATATTGAAAAAAATTAGTCCCAAAATTTTAACTGTTTTTTTTGTAAAAAAATGTTAATTAAAATATTCAGAAGTTTTTAAATATCTAAAAATAAAATAGTTAATATCAATATATACTTTTCTGTTGTGTAAGATTTTTTCTAAACGGATAGCAATAATAAGAGATTTTAGCTGTTTCCAAACCGTGTTATTATCAAAAATAAGCCGTGTTTTTACTGAATCAAACGTGATATACCATTCTAGTGCGATTTGCTAAAACAGATATGTTCTCTGTTAAAAAAAATGACTATTTTTATCAAACCTTCAACCTTTTACTATGACCGATAAATCACTACTCCGAGGTTCCATTTTCAGACATCTAGACGGCTTAGCAGTTGCACCAGTAGCAATCGCATTAAGAAATAAAGATGTTTTAGAGTTTATCCTGAACAAAAAGCAAGTACAACTAACTGAACTTGCAATCGCTTTTAAAGCAAATGAAGGTTATCTAAATGTAGGCTTAAGGATTTTGGCTTCTCAAGGTTTCTTAGATTATGAAGTCGATAACCAAAAACAGGAAATTAAAATTTCGGTAAATGAAAAGACAGCAATAGCTTTTTCAATGTTTCATCTTTATGAAGATGTTGTTGATTTACTTCAGTTTTCTATCCAGTTCCACCCTCGCCTATTTGAAGATGTGCCGTTTGAAAAACTCAATGCTATTTTTGAAAAATATAAAAAAAACTACGGAATTGAACCTTCTAGTGATACTCTGATAAATAGTATTCAGACCCAGATTTTAAAACATATAGAAGGCTATTTAATTGGACCTACGATAGTGCGTTTGGCAATGAAAGGAATGTTTCATAAATATTTCATGGAGACTTCTTTTAAGCCAGAAGAATTTCATAAATCTCCTGAAAATTTCAAAAAAATATTAGACTTTTTTGTACATCTTGGATGGTTTCTGGAAAAAAATGGCAATTATCAATTTACCGAAGACGGTTTGTTTTTTGCAAAAAGAGCCAGTGCCTATGGTGTTACAGTTTCTTACTTGCCAACATTTGCAAAAATTGAAGAATTAATTTTTGGCGACCCAGCCGCGTTAAGAATGATCGCTGACGGCGAAAATGAAATTCACGTTGATCGCGAAATGAATGTTTGGGGCAGCGGTGGTGCTCACGACACTTATTTTAAAGTCGTAGATGAGATTATCGTTAAACTTTTCAATTTGCCAATTAAAGAACAACCAAAAGGAATCCTGGATATGGGTTGTGGTAATGGCGCCTTTCTGCAACATATTTTTGAAGTAATCGACAGGCAAACCTTGCGAGGTAAAATGCTCGATGAATACCCATTATTTCTCGTTGGGGCAGATTATAATCAGGCTGCGCTGAAAGTAACCAGAGCCAATCTTATAAAAGCAGATATTTGGGCAAAGGTAATTTGGGGAGACATTGGTCGTCCGGATATGCTCTCGGATGATTTAAGAGAAAATTACAATATTGATCTGAAAGATTTACTTAACGTAAGGACTTTTCTGGATCATAATCGAATTTGGAAAGATCCGGAACACATTCGCAAAGACAGGATTAGTGAATCTACAGGTGCATTTGCCTATAGAGGAAAAAGAGTCAGTAATAACCTTGTAGAAGATAATCTTCTGGAACATTTACAAAAATGGTCGCCGTATGTGCGTAAATTTGGATTGCTTCTTATCGAATTACATACCATAAATCCAAAACTTGCTGCCAGTAATTTAGGTAAAACTCCTGCAACAGCGTACGATGCCACTCATGGTTTTTCTGACCAATATATTGTTGAGATAGATGTTTTTAATAATGTTGCTGCCGAAGCAGGATTATTCCCGGATAAATCAATTTTTAAACGATTTCCAGATGCTGATATAGCAACGGTAAGTATCAATTTATTAAAAGGAAAGTAATCTATAATCTCAGTTATATAAATTTACAATCCCTGTCTGAAAGAAAAAACATATGTATTAAATATTAAACATAAAAAGCTCCATTATTCCTAATGGAGTTTTTTTGTATTTGCTAAAGACTTTCGACAATAAAATTTATTTTATCACATAAAAAGTAACATAATAAAGGCTTAAAGAGGATAGTAAATAATATAGTGTTTCATCATTTTTCTCTAACTTAGCGCTGTAAATCTTAAAATATAAGATTAAAACAAACTTTGTTTTTCGCAAATAACTGAATGAAAAAGCGTTACTGTTTTTTTTCTTACATTTTTTTGGAAAAGCATTTTTATAATAATTTTAGTTAATTGAAAACTATGAATAAATTTGATTTTGGAATCGTAGGACTCGGTGTAATGGGACGTAATTTACTTTTGAATATTGCGAGCCATAATTTTGCGGCAGCAGGTTTAGATTTAGATACTGAAAAAGTTAATTCACTTCAACAAGAAGCAGATTCTGACCATACAATTGAAGCTACTACAGATGTTAAACATTTTGTAGAGCTTATACAAAAACCTAGAGCTATTATGTTATTGGTTCCTGCAGGAAAACCTGTTGATAGCGCAATAGCAAGCTTATTACCTCATTTAGACCAAGGAGATATTATAATTGATGGTGGTAACACTTATTTTACCGATACAGACAGAAGATTTTTAGAATTATCTGCTAAGGGAATTCACTTCTTTGGAATGGGAATTTCTGGTGGAGAAAAAGGCGCAAGATTTGGTCCGGCTATGATGCCTGGAGGAGATCAGAAAGCATACGAGAGACTTCGCCCAATTTTTGAAGCTATTGCAGCAAAAGTAGACGGAGAACCTTGCGTAGAATATTTAGGAAACGGATCTGCGGGTAACTATGTAAAAATGGTTCATAACGGAATCGAATACGGAATTATGCAGTTGATTTCTGAAATTTATGACCTAATGAAAAGAGGTTATAATCTGGATGAAGATACGATTCAGAAAACTTTTGAGGAATGGAACCAAACAAACGATCTTAAATCGTACTTGATCGAAATTACTGGAAACATACTGAAAGAAAAAGATACTGACGGAAGCAGGCTGATTAATAAAATTTCTGATTGGGCAAAATCTAAAGGAACAGGAAAATGGACTTCGCAAAACGCAATGGATTTACAAGTCCCAGTTCCTACTATCGATGCAGCAGTTTTTATGCGTGATATGTCTAAAACTAAACCGGAACGAATTGAAGCCGCTACTAAACTAGCTTGGAACGCTGCCGAAACAGATGTAAATACAAGTGAAGCAATTGCGGCATTAAAATCAGCTTTATACTTTTCTATTGTAGTTACTTATGCGCAAGGATTAGCACAACTTCATACTGCTTCTAAAGAATACAATTACGGATTAAATCTCGAAACTGTTGCCAAGATATGGCGAGGTGGCTGTATTATTCGTGCTAATGCTCTGGAAGATTTTAGAAAAGCATTTGCAACTAAGAATGATTTACCAAACTTACTTTTAGATTCTGGAATCGCTTCAAAATTAACAGAAAACCAATCTGGGATGAGAGCAGTTGTACAATTTGCTGTTCAAAAAGGATTGCCTGTAGCTGGACTAATGAATTCATTAGCTTATTTTGATGCCTACAGATCAGAAAATCTTCCAACAAATTTAATTCAGGCACAACGTGATTATTTTGGAGCACATACCTACGAGCGTATTGATACGACAGGAGTTTTCCATACACAATGGTCTGAATAAAGAACTTTAAGCAACACAACACACTAAAATGAATAAGTTCAAAAATATAAATCCAACAATCATTGTTATTTTTGGAGGAACGGGTGATTTGGCAAAGAGAAAACTCTTTCCCGCATTTCAAAATCTGTACCTAGACGGTCGTATGTCTGATAAGTTTCAGATTATTGCCCTGGGAAGAGCAGAAAAAAGTAATGAAGACTTTCGTAGCTATGTCTTAGAAAATCTAAATACTTTTTCAAGAAAGAAAGGACTTTCTGATTTAGAAACTCAAGAATTTCTTTCGCACATAATCTACCAAAGTTTTGATATAGACAAAGAAGAATCGTATCAAAGATTAAATGAAAGAATAAATAGTATTGATCAGGCATTTGAAGAACGCGCTAATCGTCTTTTTTACCTTTCTATTACTCCTTCTTTTATCACTACAATATCTAGTAATATTAAAAAAATTGGCCTTGCGGCTAATGCCAAGCAGGATCGTATCATTATTGAAAAACCTTTTGGTTACGATAAAACTTCAGCGATTGAGCTTAATGAAATGCTTTCGCACACTTTTAAAGAAGAACAGATTTACAGAATTGATCATTATTTAGGTAAAGAAACCGTTCAAAACATACTTGCTTTCCGTTTTGGAAATTCGATGTTTGAACCTTTATGGAGTCGTAATTTTATCGATTTTGTTCAAATTACAGTAGCCGAAGAAGTTGGTGTAGAAGAACGCGGCGGATTCTATGAAGGCGTTGGTGCATTAAAAGATATGATTCAGAACCATCTGCTTCAGATTCTATGTATGACAGCTATGGAAGCACCAGCATCATTAGAAGCAGACGATATCCGAAACCGTAAAGCAGATGTCTTAAAATCTATTCGACGCATTAAACCAGATGAGGTTGATCATTATATTGTAAGAGGTCAATACGATGCCGGTTTTATAAAGGGAAATCCAGTTCCGGGATACCGTCAGGATAAAGGAATTGCTCCAGATTCTAATACAGAAACATATGTAGCGATGAAAATTTATTTAGACAACTGGAGATGGCAAGGAATTCCGTTCTATTTGCGCACAGGAAAAAGAATGGAAGAAAAACAGTCTTCTATTATCATACAATTTAAACCAGTTCCGCATTCTTCATTTTCGTATGGAAAAGAGGGTATGACACCAAACAGGCTTATTATTAATATTCAGCCTGCAATGGATATCAAGTTGCAGTTTATGACCAAAAAACCAGGACTGTCACTTTCATTAGAACCAGCAGAAATGATATTTGATTATTTTTCCTGCTCTACAATGTCACCAGAAGCTTACGAAACCTTAATTGCCGATGCTCTGGCAGGAGATCCTACCCTATTTATGCGTTGGGATCAGGTAGAACAAGCTTGGGATGCTATTGATACTATACAGCAAGTATGGAAAACTATAGCGCCAACCAATTTCCCTAATTACAAAGCAGGAAGCTGGGGACCTGAAGAAGCTGACGAATTATTGGCTCGCCAAGGACACGCTTGGATTCAAAACTCACAAAATAAAATAAAAGAAGAAGTATTAGATGATACAGATATATAATAACACAGAAGAAATAAATACTGTAGCCGCAGATTTATTTGTAGCTGCTGCACAGAAAGCAATTGCAGAAAAAGACAAATTTACTGTCGTACTTACCGGAGGTTCATCTCCTGCAGGGATTTACAAATTATTAGCTTCTGATGATTATAAAACTAAAATAGACTGGAGTAAAGTTTTTATATTTTGGGGTGACGAACGTTGGGTTCCTCTTAATGATGATCTTAGTAATGCAAAAATGTCTTATGCAGCATTATTAAGCCACGTTCCTATTCCGAAAGCTAATATATTTGAAATGTATGCAGCTGGTGTTACACCAGAAGATTATGCAGTTACTTATGAAGAGTCTATTAGAGAGGTATTAGGAAATGAAGGAAAGTTTGATCTTATTTTATTAGGAATGGGAGACGACGGACATACAGCTTCACTTTTTCCTGGACAAGCAGTATTAGAGGAACAAAATAAATGGGTTTCTGCCTACTACCTTGAACCTCAAAAAATGCATCGAATTACACTTACTGCACCATTAATAAACAAAGCAGAAAAAATTGTAGTAGTGGCTTTTGGAGAGAAAAAAGCGCCAGCATTAAAAGAAGTTACAACAGGAACATATAATCCTACGACTTACCCAATGCAGTTAATTAAACCTGTTTCAGGCGAATTATTATTTCTTGTAGATAAAAGTGCTGCTGGAACAAATTAAGAAATTGTTTTATACATTTCTCACTAAAAATTATACTACAGACTAATTAGCATATTGTATAAAAAAGAGATAGAGAAGATTTTCTTCTTTATCTCTTTTTTTTGTTTTATACCTTAGTAATAATACTGTTTTCGATACTATCCGAATTAATTAAGAGGTCTTTATAAATCTATAAAAATAAAAAAGTTTGAAGTCCCGTAGAGAGATAACTCTACGGAATCCAAACCTTAACAAGAGGTGTTTACAAATCAACCTTCAATTAAATTCTTATTTTACAGTGTAAATAATATGATTTGTTTCACAAAGTCTAAAGTAGCCCAATGCAAAATTATTAGTGTCAGTTGTGTTTATAACATTACCCCTAATATTACCTGGTGCTGCACCAAAAGGGTTCGAATTTGTTACCTCTAAAATTAAATTCATATAATTATAAAAGTTTTTAGAAATCCCTCGATGTGTTATATCAAGAACTTTTCCTGGCTTAAGATCTGAGTCAGAAAATTTTTCATCTATTACATTCCCATTAACAAATTCATCACTTGTTGATGTGTATTCTGGAAAAGCAAGTAGATCACTTTTGTAATCTGTAAGATAATAATTGGTCTGGTCTGCTGGGTCTTTGTAATAAAATGTTACCACAATAAGATCAGGTCCTGTTATATCGGGCATAAATTCCTGATCTATCTTGTCTATTGGCGGGACAGCAATTAATTTTTCGGTTGCTGTTAAACTTTGTCCATCGACGTCTACAAATAATTTATATTCCATATTAATCACGGGTACAAAATTAGTGCAGGTATATAAACCCGGTGCTGATTCGTTGAATGTAAAAATAGTTCCCTCACTATTCTCAACTCTTACGTGTGCTCCTGAAACCTTTGGTACAACAGCACTGTAATAAGGAGCCATTCGGCTTATTTTTATTGTCTGTTCGCTACCGCTGGTTCCTTTTTCCCAAACTATCTCAGCATCTATAACTATTCTGGGAGGACCAGTTTCTAAATCAAGTTCAACAACCTTATCACAGGATAAAAAAAGTAAAACAAAAAGAAGACTAAATAAAGTAACTGTTTTGCTTTTAAGGTTGTATTTTTTTAATCTTAGCATATTATTAAAATTTAAAATTATAAGAAACACCAGGTACTAATCCGTAAATAGACAGTTGTCTGGACTCATTCGTTCCCGAGTTAGTATTTTGTGAAAACATCATCGATGCAGCATTTTGCCTATTATAAAGATTATAAATACTAAATACCCAATAGCTTTGCCATCCTTTCTTTTTATCTGGTTTTGGAGTATAGGTTGCACCAATATCCAAATGGTGATATGCAGGAAGTCTGTTAGCATTTCTCAACGTATAATTAGGCACATTTCTTCCTCCAAATTCATAATAACCGTTTGGATATGTTACCGGCTGACCTGATTGTAAGGTGAAATTAGCATTAAAAGACCATTTTGGGTTTAAATCATAATTTGCAGTAATATTTAAATTATGCAATTTATCATATCCTGATAAATACCATTCACCATTAGCAATACCAGGTTCTTGTGGTGTTCTTCCCGGAGTTTTTTGTTCAGCTTTAGACAAAGTATAAGAAACCCATCCCGTAAAACGACCCGTATTTTTTCTGAATAATAACTCCATACCATACGATCTGGCTTCTCCGTTCAGGATATCCTGCTCTATATTATTATTACCCAATAGATTTGCACCATCAATGTAATCAATACGGTTTTTAATTTTTTTATAAAATAATTCTCCTTCAAAAGAATACTCCCGTTCTTTAAAATTTTTGAAATATCCTATTGCATATTGATCCAGCATTTGTGGTTTTGTAAAAGGTCCGCTTGGTGTCCAGATTGTCATAGGCAACGGAGCACGGGTATTAGACAACATATGAATATATTGCGCCATCCTGTTGTAGCTTGCCTTTACAGAAGTTTCATCATTAAAAGCGTATGATAGTGCCAATCGTGGTTCTAAATTATTAAAACTGCTAATGGTTTGTCCTTTTCCGTAATACTTACTTCCGGTTGGTGTTGCTTCTTCATAAATATGATATAACGGATTATATACTACTGCTTGATCATTTTCGTAAGTACTGATACTTTCGCCACCTAAACGATAAAATGAACTATAACGAAGTCCGTAACGAAGATTCAACTTTTCTGTAACCTGATGTTCTACATCAAGATAGGCAGACGTTTCTAAAGCATATTTTTTATCTAATTGATTATAATTATATCCCGAATTAAGACCAAACGGCTTTACAGTTCCTGGATTAAAATCATAATATAAAGCATCAATACCGTAATTAAGTTTAAAATTTTCTGATATGGTGTGATTCCAGTTATATTTTACCCCGTAATTGGTTATTTTACTATCCCATTCAAATTTCTGAAATGGTATTTGCAGATTAAACTTATAATCACTGTAAAAAGCAGAAAGATTGGTATTTAACTTTTCCGAAAATTTATGTTTCCAGCTAACTGTTCCCATAGTATTACCGTATGTACTGGCGAAAAAATTGTTAATATCAAACAAATCATTTCCCAGATAACCAGAAAAAGCAATTGTATTATTTGCCCCCAAACGATAATTTAACTTGGCATTGATATCATAAAACATGACACTACTCTTAATATCAGTGAGTTTTAAAAATAAATGCGCATACGAAGCACGTCCGGCAATAATAAACGAACCAACATCTTTTTTTATAGGACCTTGTACTAAAAGTCGGCTCGATATAAGACCAATACCTCCATTTACTTTATACTCATTAAGATCTCCTGTTTGCTGACTTACATCTAGAACTGAAGAAACTCGCCCTCCAAATTTAGACGGAATTCCTCCTTTGTATAAGTCTAATCCGCTAACAACATCAGCATTAAAAATAGAGAAAAATCCAAACATATGAGAGTCACCATATACTGGAGCGCCATCTAAAAGAATCAAATTCTGATCGGCAGCACCTCCACGAACATTAAAACCCGATGAGGCTTCTCCGGCATTTGTAACTCCGGGTAACGTCAATAATGATTTTAAAGGATCTGGTTCGCCCATAGCAGTCGGTAATCTTTTAATCTCCGCCATCGAAAGCTTATTTACACTCATTTGGGTGTTTCTAACATCAACAGCTTTGTTGGTTCTTATAATTACCTGCTCCAACTCCTGACTGTCTGACTCTATGCTGAAATCATTTTTTGCATCCTGAGAAACCGTAATTTGTTTTTTTTTATTCTTAAACCCCACGTAACTAACCAAAATAGTATAAATTCCGTTATCTAAGTCTAAAGAATATTTTCCGTTTTTATCGGTTGTGGCACCTATTTCTATTTCTTCAACAAATACGTTTGCCCCAATAACAGGTTCTCTATTTTGATCAAGAACCTGCCCTGTTAGTTTATTCTTTTTGGACCCTTTTGTAACTTTTTGTTTTACAAAAATATTATTACCTACGATCGAAAAGTGGATTGAACCGCTTTTGTTAAGCTCATTTATAAGTTGTTTTATTTCGATATTAGTATAAGCCTTTTTTTGGGTAAAATATTTTTGGCTCATATTAATCTGATCTGTAAAGGCAAATTTGTAATCTGTCTGACTCTCAATTTGCTTAAAAAACTCTTTTAATGTTACAGTTTGATCTACAGTTACGGTTATGTTTTGAGAGAACATAGTCCAACTGAATAAAAAAAAGCATGTTGAAATTATATGCTTCATGAATTTTTGTATTTTTGAATATTATTAAATGGATAGTTTTATACTATCTTGACTAAGGAAGGATGTTTAGTTTCGCGGCTAGTGCATCCTTTTCTTTTCTATTGAAAAGTAATCTGTTTTAATTTTTCATTTACTTCATAGTTTAGGTTATACATTTCTGATATTAATAGAACAATTGTTTTTAAATCTTCCTTTTTATTTATTCGCACAGTAATTCGTTGGTCATAATATTCTTTCGGAATAGTCACTTTATAACCATAATTAGACTCGATATAAGTGCTTATAACACTGAGTTTTTCATTATCAAAATCCGTAAACCTGTTAAATTCTGTTACTGAAGCAGTTTCGTTCCCGTAGATAAATTTATCTCCAGGTTTCAGTATCCATTTTTTATCTTGGTTTTTCACACTCATCTCAACACTTCCTTCATAAAGTTCTACTGCCACTTCTTTTTGAGGATATCCTTTAACTGTAAAAGCGGTACCTAATACTGTAGTTGTAGTTTCGTTACAAAACACCTGAAATGGATGTTTTTTATCTTTTTTAACTTTAAAATAAGCTTCTCCATTTATTTCTACTTTTCTATTGATAGCAAAATTACTGGCATACATGATTTTAGAATTCGGACTCAATTCTACTTTTGTACTATCTGGTAAGTCAATAATTTTGATTATAGAAGTAGAGTTTTCAATTGTATTTTCTACAATTTCAATATTATTACTTATCGGATCATTAGTAAAGTATAATCCAGTTCCGATAAGAGCAAAAATTAAAACTGCCGCTGCTGCATAATAGCGCCACGGTTTATTTTTTTGTTTTTGAGATGGGAATGTTTTTAATTGGAACTCTTCCCAAGAATTCTCTTTTTCAGTATCGGAATGTGTAATGGGAGTTTCGTCCCATAATTTTTTTAATTCCTCTTCTAATTTCTTTTCGTCCATATCTTTTGTGCGTTAAAGTTTTTGACAATTAAATCCTTGTTTATTAAAAACACCATAAACCATTTCTTTAATATCTCTGTTGGTTTCGATTTTTAGAATATGGTCACTATTATCCAAATCAAAATTCATTATACAATCAGAAATGATAAACTGCAGGAGAACTACAATAAAGCTTGCATCTTCCTTGGTTTTAACATCTGTTTTATAAGATTCAGTACGCATTTTATGTTTCCGTTTATATCTATAACAAACGAGAACATAAAAGTTCCTAATGCTCTTCTATTTTTTTTCGAATAAATTTACTGGCAAGATAAATATGATTGGCAATGGTCTTTTCAGAAAGATCCGTCATTTCTGCAATCTCCTTATAACTAAGGTTTTCCAGTTTGTGTAAAGTGTATATTTTTTGTTGCTGTTCCGGAAGAAGATTTATGAAATTATAAAGTTTTTCTTTTCTTTCTTCAAAAATTATTGTTTCTGTATCCTCTTCTTCAACTTGTAATGGTAAAGTATCAAGTTGAATTATTTTATTTTCTCGGTTAACATGGTTAATAATGATGTTCTTGCATATTGTAAACAGTTGTTTATCAAATAGAACATCTTCATTAAGTAATTCTCTTTTATTATATAATCTTAAAAAAGTTTCCTGAACAAAGTCTTGTGGAGTAAGTACTGTAAAATTAAATCGTCTGGCTATGTTTATCAGTTTATCATAGTAATTAAGATAAGCCTCCTTGAAAGATGCTTCATTCCCTTTTTTTAAACTTAATATAAACTTTCTGTTGTCCATAACGTAAATATGATCATAGTCTTAACCTAATCGCCAAAATAATATGGCACATTACAGTTATAGCTAAGTCTGACAGGCTTATTTTTTTAATAAACCTTTAGGTACAAAGAACAGAAATTTTATTCTAAAATTTTTTAACAGGAAAAAAATAGTTTAAAAAAATTATATCTCAGTTTCTGCTACTGCATTATCACTTCAAATATAAATAAATGGCGTGACTAAATTTTACATTCAATAACTAAATAATAGACCACTTTCTCTATCGGCATATTTCATTTATTAGTAATTCTATTTTTTTCTATATCTGTGTGAATGTTGAGTATTTATTGAAAAACGAGTAAAAATACCTAGTTGGTTTTTGAAATTTAATTCTATCATTGTAGAATATAATTTTCGAAAAAAGTTAAAGCATTATTGAGGCTTGTTTAATGAAGATGTCTTTAGATGCGTACTATAATGCATGGGTAACTTTTTAATAAATAGTCTATTAACTTTAAAAAATAATAATATTATGTTTAAACGTAAAGCCCCCGAAGAAGGTAATGATTTGTTCCAGGCATCTTCATATTTGACAGAAGAAGGAAACGACGCATTATTAAAATCTGCTGAAAAGAATAAGAAAGATATTTTGTATGATTTGATGTTTGGATATGAAAAAGTTCAAATTAACGATCCAATCAGAGCTTTTCATGAAAGTAATTTACAGAATATAGTAGATGATGTAAAATATGGTGTTTTAAAAGTATTAGAAGGAACCTGGGTAAGCTATAATAGCAATAATGACTCAAGTAAAAAAAAATTAATTGGAACTGGAATCCATACTACTATTATGCCTTCGCCAGGTACAAATTTAGGTAGTATTCCTGGGAAATATAGTTTTGAATGTGAGGAGTATATAGAGAAACTAACATTTGATTTAATAGATGGTGGAGTTCGTAATCGCGGTGGCGTAAATGAACAATTTTGTGGCGCTGTTAAATACGAACAAAGTATTAAAAGTGTAAATAAAGTACCAAACGATACCAAGCTAAAATATACTCCAATTCATGAGGAGAATGGTATGTATTTATGGCTTAGTGATATATTTAACTATGCGGCTACCGAAAAATCTATTAAAGAGGATCGTGGTTTGCACCCTATAGATCCAGATGACAAGCATAAAGATTTATATAAAAGCGGATACAAAGATGAAACTCTTTATTTGCCTTTAGGTAGTAAAGAATATGTAACTCAGGAAAATTTAAACGGACGAGAATATTCTGAAATTATACCTGCGAAAGAACTTAAACCGGGAGATGGTCAAAGAGGTCCTTATTTTATACCTGATTATTCTATTTCTCGTAGCGGAGTGATTCCGCATGGAAGTACGATAACTTTATTGGGAGATTTAGTTCAAACTGGACCTAGTGGTCTAAATACTGGTGCTCCAAAATTTCCAGAAGGTTTTGATGCTTGGGACTTTGATCATCTTTCTATCTCGAAAACTATGGGTGGAGCTGATGCAAAAAAAGAGCCTATAAATCTTGATGCAGCTCCTCCTGCTTGGGTATTTGAGGAACTTAACGCAGATAATGACCCCAGAGAGAATAAAATATACACACAACGAATACTTGCACATCATTTATATCCTTATTCAGTAAGACCTGATTTACGCCTTCGTGATTCCAACAAAGGAGAAGATATAATAAATCATGTACACATCCAGATGTCATCCAAAAATAAAACGGGTGCTCAGGGTGGGATATTAAATGTTCCGTTTGTGAATCGTTTTGCGCCTACTGTCGAAATGAATATGCAAATGTGGGTTGAAACGGTTGTAGAAAACGGAAAAGAAATTCTTCAGTTGCAATACGAACAAGTTATATTATTCGAATTTCATTTTGGAGATGATGGTGGTACTACCAGCTGGCCACATATACAAGTAAATACGCTTCGCAAAATAGAAGATGTTTCTGATGATCAAAGACGTTTAATCGAGGAACAATTTAACTCTAATAAAATTAAATCTTCTGGGGCAGCTTCGGAATGTCCTTATAAAAAAGAATAAAATTTAAAAAAAATCGACTACACCTTTATACTAAAGTGTTTTGGTGTTAGTTTAAAAGCCCAAATCCCTCCAATTTGGGCTTTTTTTATGCATTATTTCCGTTTTGCAGCAATAATTTTCTCTAAATTGATTTTTTTGTTTTTCTCTTCAATAAAACAATCGAAATAGTACTTTGATTATAAATTTTCAAAAAAAGGCTAACCCAGTCTGGCATTCTGACTCATTTTTTCTGTATTATATAAATAATAACATTTAAGCAATGGTATTATTCATGTTTCATGTTATAATATGAAACATATAAATAAATATCTCAAAGTTATATTTAATTAATTTTGAGAGACCACATATTCTTTTACCCCCCTTTTTTTGAAATTTTAGCAGTATTAAAATTTTAAGTTGCCGTGGTTTAATAAATTGTTCATGTCCACCTTTCAATCCAGAATGTCTATGGAACAATCTATACTATTTAAGTTTTTTTTCAGGAAACTAATTTTTATTTCACTTGTAATTGTTTCTTTTACTACGAGGTCTTATGGACAAAACTGTTCTGTAAACGCAGGTGTACTTAATGTCACTATATGTGCAACAGACGATTTAATCCTTGCCGGAAACACACCATCTCCTATTACAGGAAATGTGTTATGGACTCAAATATCGGGCCCCACTGTAGTTATAGATTCTCCTAATAGCCCCACAACAACTGTAGGTGGTTACACAGGTGGCAACACTTATATTTTTAGGTATAGCGCCACTTGCGCTGACGGAATTGCAACCTATCAGGATAAAGTTGTTAATGTGCAACCAATCACGATTGCCAACGCTGGTAATAATATATCAAGCTGCCCTAATAGTAACGGAACACTTACGATTATGGCAAATGCACCAAAAAATCCTGGAGAAACAGGATTTTGGGATATAGTTGGTGCTAATAGTGCTGGAGTTGTAATTAATTTTCCAAACCTACCTACATCAACCATTACGTTACCTCAAACTAGTTGTGGTACCAGTACGCTTGAGTGGGTTATAGAAGGACCGGAATATTCGCCAGGGCAACGATGCCGAACTACATCGCAAATTACAGTAACTAATTATGGTGGAGTTACTCCCGTTACTGCGGGTGCAGATCAAACCCTGAGCAATTGTTACACTACTACACAAACTACAGATCTTACAGGTTCTTACGGAGGATGTAATATAAATGGGCAGGCAGGTGTATGGACATTTGTAAGTGGTCCTAATACTCCTACTATTGATAGTCCAAACTCAAATAAAACTCAAATATCTAATCTTGTTCAGGGAATCTATACTTTTAGATGGTCTGTTACAGGATCCTGTGCGTCTGGAAATGATTTGGTTACGATTACTGTTCCTGCTGCAACGCAAAATGTAACTACTTTGCCGGGCGGAGATGAAAACATATATTTCTGTAATAATAGTATTACTCAGGTTACACTTATAGCACAAACACCTTTGTATACTGGCGAAACTGTACAGTGGACACAGATTGCAGGAGATTCTGGTGCTGTCATTGTTTCGCCAACTAATTCTACAACATTGGTAACTAATATATCAAGTGCAGGAAATCCTTATACTTTTAGATATACACTAACCAATAATAATACAGGTTGTGTTTTTACCAAAGATTATAATGTACAATATAATGGCGCAACAAGAACCATTTTGGCTAATAATGGTGAAGATATGGTGGGTAGTTGTAATGCAACCGTATTTACCATTCCTCTTGCAGTTACAGGAACTGGCGTAAATCAGTACAGGATTGTAAGTGGCCCGAGCGGTTCACCATTAGGCCCATTCCCTACTCCATTACAAGATATTGGGAATTCTTTAACCCTAACGCTAACCTCATCTGGAGATTATAGCGTTGAATTTATCAGGAGCCAAAATGGATCTCCTGTTAATTGTGATTTCGGATTTGACACGCTGACTATTCTGGTTTCTGGAGCTCCAACACCTTCTAACGCTGGTTCTGACGTAAGTTTGCCTTGTGGTGATACCACAGCAATGTTATCTGGAGTGGTAACAGATGATGGAATGCATTTTTGGAGTCAGTTAAGTGGTCCTAATACCGCAACTATTGCAGATGTTTTTGCTGTCGATACACAAATAAGCGGACTTATTCCCGGAACATATGTTTTTCAATATATAACAAAAGGTGGTGGTGCAACCTGTGGTTTTTCTGTAGCCTCAGTAACAATATATGTTTCTGCAAGTGCTCTTGGAACAATTGATGCGGGGCCTGATCAAATTGTGTGTGCTAGCTCTCAAGTCACTATGGCTGGTTCACCCCCACAAAGTGGTGAAATTGGAGAATGGATTCAGATAGGTGGGCCTAATATAGTTATATTTTCTAGTCTTAATGATCCAAATGCTGTTGCTACAGGTTTTGCTACAGTTTCATCTGCATATGTATTTCAATGGACGATATCTTATCTTCATCCTGGTCCATCCTGTAGTGCATCTATTTCTGATACAGTTACAATTACTACAAATAGCTCTCAAGCTGCGTCAAACTCTGATGCAGGCCCAGATGCTTGTTATCCTTCTGGTACAAGTACTTTTAATCTAGGAGGTAATACGCCTACGCTATCAGAATCTGGAACTTGGACTGTAACTCCTACGACAGGAGTTGTAATCGCTGATCCAAATGATCCTAATACGATGGTGACAGTTCCCGGAAATGGGACTTATGTTTTTACATGGTCTATTGAAACGGTAAGCGGACTATGCGAACCCAACAAAAACAGCGTTTCTGTAACTATAGCAAATACTCCTCCAGCAGCAAATGCAGGACCTGATCAGGAAATATGCGGTAACACCATTACCATGGCTGCAACAGCCAGTAGTGGCGGAATTGGAACCTGGACAAGAATTTCGGGTGCTGGAAATTATAGCATAAGCGATGAACATGACCCAAATGCTGTATTTACTTTTACTTACAGCGGTTATTATATTTTTAGATGGACTATAAATGCAGATGTTTGTGGTGTTGCCTTTGATGATGTAACCGTATCAATCGGGATTCCTCCTCATACTGCCGTAGCAGGACCAGATCAATATATTTGTAGTAACACGAGTGTTACTATGGTTGGAAATAATTATGATGATTTTTTTGAAAGCGGACAATGGACTTTACTCTCTGGAGCTCCTAATCAACCAAATATTCTAAATCCATCAAATCCAAACACTGTAATTAATGGACTTGTTGCTGGTACTTATATTTTTAGATGGACTATTTTGGCAAAAAATATTTATCTATGTACTGGTAGTTTTGATGATATGACTGTTGTAGTTGCTCCTGCAGCCAATGCTGGACCAGATCAGTCCTTTTGTGATGTAAGCAGTATACAACTTATAGGAAATAATAATTCGACAGGAACATGGGTTCTTACTAGTACAACCGGAAACGTAAATGATGTAATTATTACGCAATCTCCACCTGACAGTTATATTGCCAATGCTACTGTTGTACCCGGAAACAGTTATGTTTTTACTTATATGACCGATCCTGTTACTTATCCAGATAGTTCGGTTTGTCCCGGATCATCAGATTCAGTAAATATTGATATTTTTAGTGGAGCTAGTGTTGATCCTAATGCTGGAGCAGATCAAATTTTATGTATTCAGGATGTTGGAGGAATTACATCTTTAAATGGGAATACTCCACCTCCTGATGTTTCTTTAGCCCAGTGGCGTTTTGCTTTTCAGCCTTCAGGAAGTGTTGCCGTTATTGATACTCCTAATGCTCCCAATAGTACAGTTTCAGGTTTAACTGTTCCCGGACTTTATATCTTAGAGTGGGTATTCGAAAGCAATAGTTGCCGTACCTTATCAGATATTGTTCGAATAGAGATGAATGCTGTGCCAAGTATAGCAAACGCAGGTCCTGATGATGCAGCAGCTTGTCAAACAACGTATAAAACTGCCGCGGTGCCACCAACAGTAGGTATCGGAACTTGGTCTTTTGCTAACCCTGGTGACGATCCATCCGGAGGAGACGTGGTAATCGACAGTCCAAATAGCCCCGTAACAACCTTATCTAATATTACAACCTTAGGAACATATATCTTAACTTGGACAGTAACAAATGGCCCATTTAGCAATCCGTCTTTATGCCAGCCTACCTCAGATACTGTTCAAATAACTTTTAATGATATCCCCCCTTCTATAGCAAACGCAGGACCCGATCAAGAGTTATGCGATGTTAGTCTTGCTACTATGAATGCAGTGGCTGTAACTTCAGGTTTAGGAACTTGGACACAAGTACCTGGTGGCCCTAATACAGCCAATATTGCATCGCCAAATAATGAAAAATCTTTAATGTTAGGATTGATTCCCGGAACGTATGAATTCTTATGGACTGTTACAACTCTTAATTTAAATGGATGTATTTCTCAGGATTCTGTAAAAGTTACGATATATGAATTGCCTTCAACGGCTAATGCTGGACCAGATCAGACAATTCCCCAATTTTCGCCAGTAAATCTAAATGCAGTTCCACCAACAGTAGGAACAGGAGTTTGGAGTCAGGTTTCTGGCCCAACAGTTATTGGGTTTGATGATAAAACATCTCCAACAACTGCTATTGCTGGAACTATCTCGGGAACTTATGTTTTACAATGGACAGTAACTAATGGCAATTGTGCTGTTTCTATAGATACTGTTACCATAACTATTCTTGCTGTTGCTGATTTAGAATTAACAAAATCAGTTACGCCTGGTAAAGGAAGCGCAGGTGATATTGTAACCTTTAATATTCAGGTTTTTAATAACAACTCATTGGGTGGTACAGTCGATGCTACTGGTGTAGCAGTTCGGGATTTCCTTCCTACAGGTTATACTATAGTGCCGGGTTCTGTTAATCTCGCTGGGCAATATAATATTGGTGATAATACAATTTTATGGTCTAATCTAATGGTTCCTAACGGAGGCAGATTAAACTTAATTTTTCAAGCTACTATTAATTCAACAGGATCTTATGTAAATGTTGCCGAAATTGTTGCTTCAAATCAATTTGATCCGGATAGTACACCAAATAATCATATCCCATCAGAAGATGATCAGGATAAAGCAGCTATAATACTAGATATTGTCGATTTATCGCTTACCAAATCAGTATCGCCTTCAGTAGTGAGTATCAATGATAATGTAATATTTACTATAAGTGTTACCAATAGTGGCCCTAATAATGGCAGCGGAATAACTGTTCTGGACAAATTACCTCCAGGATATACTTATGTGAGCGATAATGGTGCTGGTAAATACAATAATACTACAGGTATCTGGAATGTTGGAAACCTTAATAATGGGAATTCTATCTCGCTTCAGATTACTGCAAAGGTTAATGTGGCAACCTCTGCCAATTATATAAATATCGCCGAGATACAAACTGCCCGACAATTAGATCCTGACAGTACTCCTGGCAACGGACTCCCTGAGGACGATATGGATGATGCCGCAATAACTTTAAAACTGGCAGATTTAGAACTTAGCAAAACAGTATTGCCTACAAGTGCGGCAGCTGGTGATGTAGTAGATTTTACCCTCACTCTCATAAATAAAGGTCCAGGAAATGCTACTGGAGTAAATATACAAGATGTTATTCCGGTTGGTTATACTTTAGTTCCGGGATCAGTATCTAATGGCGGATTATATGAAGTAGCAAGTGCAAAACTAGAGTGGAAAAACTTAGTATTGGCTAACGGTGCTTCTACAAATTTGACATTTAAAGCAACCGTAAACCCTACAGGTAGTTATTTAAATACGGCTCAGGTAACGGCAAGTGATTTACTTGATCCTGATAGTACACCAAATAATGATGATGGGGATCAGAGTGAAGATGATGAAGCCAATGCAAAAATTATCTTTATTGGTCCATCTGCAGATTTGTCTTTGATTAAAAATGTAGTTGCAGGGAATTCAAGTCCTTTTATAGGAACTCAGATTTCTTTTGAACTTATTATTACCAATAGCGGACCAAACAATGCAACAGGTGTTCAGGTACAAGATTTGTTGCCATCTGGTTATGAATTTATAAATTATAGTTCATCTGCTGGACTTTATGATGAAAGTACAGGTTTTTGGAATGTAGGTAGTATCGATACAGGAGTTTCAGAATCTCTTATTCTTGATGCAAAAGTATTGCCTACAGGTACTTACTTAAACATAACTCAGGTTACAGCCAGTGATTTACCCGATCCTGATAGTACACCAAATAATGATGACGGTAATCAGACTGAAGATGATGAAGATAGTGTATTTATTACCCCTATTCAGCCTTATACCGATTTATCATTAACCAAATCGGTTGATAATCCAACGCCTGTAATAGGTTCTCAGGTTACTTTTAAAGTTGTAGTGACTAATAATGGCCCGCAAAACGACACTGGGGTTCAGATAACCGATTTGCTTCCCGATGGATATACGTATAACTCATTTACAGTTTCTACAGGAACTTACAACCCTGTAACAGGATTATGGGTAATTGGTAATTTAATCGATGGAGAATCAGAAACGCTGCAAATAACAGGGACTGTAAATGCTACAGGAAATTATATAAATATTGCTGAAGTAACCGCGTCTGATCTTCCTGATCCTAATTCTACACCAAATAACGGAATACCAACAGAAAACGATTACGGAACAGCGACCATTACGGCTATTAACCAAGCTTCAGATTTATCTTTAACTAAATCGGTTAATACCCCAACGCCTTTAGTTGGTTCGCAAGTAACATTTAGTGTTGTAGTAACCAATAATGGTCCGCAGGATAATACTGGTGTTCAGATAACCGATTTGTTGCCAGACGGATATACTTATAACGGATTTACAGTTTCTACAGGAACTTACAATTCAACAACAGGTTTATGGACAGTTGGTAATTTAATTAACGGAAAATCTGAAACCCTACAGATAACAGGAACTGTAAATACAACAGGTAATTATCTGAATATTGCAGAGGTAACTGCAGCAGGTCTTCCTGATCCTAATTCTACACCAAATAACGGAATACCAACAGAAAACGATTACGGAACAGCGACCACTACCCCTATTAATCAAGCTTCAGATTTATCTTTAACCAAATCGGTTAATAATCCAACGCCTTTAGTTGGCTCACAAGTAACATTTAGTGTTGTAGTGACCAATAACGGTCCGCAAGATAATACGGGAGTTCAGGTAACCGATTTGCTTCCAGATGGATATGTATATAACGGATTTACTGTTTCGACAGGAACTTACAATTCAACAACAGGTTTATGGACAGTTGGTAATTTAATTAACGGAAAATCAGAAACATTGCAGATAACAGGAACTGTAAAGGCAACGGGAGATTATATAAATATTGCTGAAGTAACCGCGTCTGATCTTCCTGATCCTAATTCTACACCAAATAACGGAATACCAACAGAAAACGATTACGGAACAGCGACCACTACCCCTATTAATCAAGCTTCAGATTTATCATTGACTAAATCAGTTAATAATCCAACGCCATTAGTTGGCTCACAAGTAACATTTAGTGTTGTAGTGACCAATAATGGTCCGCAAGATAATACTGGGGTTCAGGTAACCGATTTATTACCTTCAGGATATACCTATAACGGATTTACAGTTTCTACAGGAACTTACAATTCTACAACAGGCTTATGGACGGTTGGTAATTTAATTAACGGAAAATCAGAAACCTTACAGGTAACAGGAACTGTAAATGCAACAGGCGATTATCTAAATATTGCTGAAGTAACCGCAGCTGGTCTTCCTGATCCTAACTCTATCCCAAATAACGGATTGCCAACAGAAAACGATTATGCAACAGCAACGATTACACCAACGAATCAATCCTCGGATTTATCATTGACTAAATCAGTTAATAATCCAACGCCTTTAGTTGGCTCACAAGTAACATTTAGTGTTGTAGTGACCAATAATGGTCCGCAAGATAATACTGGTGTTCAGGTTACCGATTTATTACCTTCAGGATATACTTATAACGGATTTACAGTTTCTACAGGAACTTACAATCCTGTAACAGGGCTATGGATTGTTGGGAATTTAATTAACGGAAAATCAGAAACCCTACAAATAACAGGAACTGTAAACCTAACAGGCAATTATATAAATAGTACTGAGGTAACCGCAGCTGGTCTTCCTGATCCAGACTCTACACCGAATAATGGAGATGCAACAGAGAATGATTATGCAACAGCAACTACGATTCCAATAAATCAGGCTGCAAATTTATCTTTAACTAAAGCTGTAGATAAGTTAAGTCAATTAATTGGTAATCAAGTTGTATTTGAAGTAATAATAACTAATAGTGGCCCTCAGAATGTTACTGGAGTTGAAGTAACTGATTTATTACCTACTGGATATACTTATAGCAGTTTTACAGCTACTAAAGGAACTTATAATAAGACTAACGGAAAATGGAATATTGGATCTTTGATAAATGGAGATTCACAAACTTTACAAATTACCGCCGTTGTAAACGCAACGGGCAATTATGTAAATGTTGCTGAAGTAACGGCAAGTAGTTTGCCAGATCCAAATTCAACCCCTAATAATGGCGTTGTAACCGAAGATGATTATGCAACAGCCGTAGTTACTCCTACTAGTCCCATGGCCGATTTATCTCTTGTAAAAACTGTTTTAGGAGGCAATTTAAGTCCTGTATTCGACTCAACAGTTACTTTTGAAATCACGGTAAGTAATAGCGGACCACAAACGGCAACTGGTGTAAAAGTAATAGACTTATTACCAAGCGGATATCAATATATCACCTACAGCTCAACAGTGGGACAATATCTTAATACAACTGGAATTTGGGATATAGGATCTGTTTCTAGTGGTACTTCTGCCTCTTTATTTGTTACTGTAAAAGTAAATACTACTGGTAATTATGCTAACACGGCCGAGGTTTATGCTTCAAATGTATTAGATCCGGATAGTACTCCAAATAATAATGATCCTAACGAAGATGATATTTCTACACTCGTACTTACTCCAGTTTCCGCTGTTGCAGATCTTTCGATAGATAAAAAAGTGGTTAATAATACCCTTACGCCTAATGTAGGATCTTTAATTACTTTTTCGGTAACAGTAACCAATTCAGGACCGAGTACTGCAACTGGTGTAACAATAAAAGATATTTTGCCTTCAGGATATGATTTTGTATTCTATAATGTAACCTCTGGAAGTTATAATCGCGTTAACGGAATATGGTCGCCTGGAACGATTCTGTCTGGTAATAGCCATACTTTATTAATTAATGTTTATGTAAAAAATCCAACAGGAGCTACAGATGAATATCTTAATACTGCCGAGATAATGACTTCAGATCAATTAGATCCAGATAGTACACCAGGTAATGGAGTTACTACAGAAGATGATTATGATAGCATATCAGTAACGCCAGTAATTGTTATGGCCGATTTATCTATTAGTAAAATAGCATTAAATCAAGATGCTACTCATGATGTAGGTTCAACAGTTATTTTTACAGTTACTGTTACCAATGATGGTCCGGCAGATGCAACTGGCGTATTAGTTAAAGATTTATTACCACCCGGTTTTGAGTATACAACCAGCAGTCCTACAAGTGGTCTTTACGACTATATTACAGGTGTTTGGAATACAGGAATAGTTGCTAATGGTACTACACAATCTCTTGATATATATACTAAAGTAAACCCTCCGACGGGAGTTGCTAATGAATATACAAATACAACCGAAATTATTGCTAGTAACCTGCCTGATCCTGACTCTACACCAAATAACGGAGTTGTTACAGAAGATGATTATGACAGTTTACAAATTAAAGTAGCTGTTGCCGATTTAAGTTTAGAGAAAACAGTCAGCAATAAAAATGCAAATGTAAATGAAGTCGTAACTTATACCATACAACTCAACAACGATGGCCCAAGTACGGCTACAGGAGTTGCTGTAGAAGATATGATTCCTATAGGATTATCCCATATTACCAACATCAATAACGGAGGAGTATTTAGCAAAAGTATCATAAAATGGGTGAATTTAACCGTACCAGTTGGCGGAATAACGCTAACGTATCAGGTAACGGTCGAGAATCCGCATGGACTTGATAGCTTCGATTATCAAAATATTGCTCAGGTTACAGCTAGTAATCAGTTTGATCCAGATAGTAAACCAAATAACGATAATGGAGATCAAAGTGAAGACGACGAAGATTCAGAATTCATAAACATCCCATCAACTGATATTGCAATAAATAAAGAAGTTGATAAAACAGATGTTCCTATGGGCAGCGAGGTAATCTTCACGATTACAGCAGAAAATCTTGGTGGTCTAACAGCTACAAATGTTGAGGTGCAAGACATTCTCCCAAAAGGATATTCATTAACTAGTTTTACTGTAACATCGGGAGCATATAATAGTTCAACAGGAATCTGGACAATACCAAGCGTAAACGCAGGAAGTTCTCAAACATTGACAATTAATGTAAAAGTATTAGACTTTAAAGATTATCTAAATACGGCAAGTTTAATAAAAATGGATCAGATAGATACCAATCCGTCAAACAATCAGGATACTGCAACGATTTCTCCTAATTGCCTGAAAATTTACAATGAGTTTTCTCCAAATGACGACGGACAAAATGATACTTTTTATATCGATTGTATATCACAATATCCAGATAATCGCCTTCAGATATTTAACCGTTGGGGGAATTTAATTTACAATAAAAAAGGATATAATAATACTTGGGATGGAAAAGCAGATGGATCTGCGAAAGTGCTTCCAGAAGGAACCTATTTCTACATCCTTGATCTCGGTGATGGTTCGGCTAAAACCTCAGGATGGCTTTATTTAAAATAAATAACCAAAATTAAATTGGCTATGATTCAAAATATAAAAAAGATTTTCACCATCATAACGATGCTATCTGTATTTAGCGGTTTGGCACAACAAGATCCGCAATACACACAGTATATGTATAATACGCTTAGTGTTAACTCTGCGTATGCCGGATCGTTAGGACATTTGGCTGTAACCGGAATATACAGAACCCAGTGGGTTGGTCTGGAAGGAGCACCAAAAACGGCATCATTTAGTTTAGATACGCCACTAGGAAAACGTGTTGGATTAGGCTTATCTGTAATTAGTGAAGAAATCGGACCTTCGGAAGAACAATACATAGATGCTAATTTCTCTTATACAATACAATCAGGACCAACTCATCAATTATCTTTTGGTATAAAAGGAGGCGGACGAGTATTAAATATCGATTGGACAAAAGGAAGTTATAGAGATCCTGATGCTCAGTTTCGCGAAAACATTACTAACAAATTCTTGCCCGTTATTGGCGCTGGTTTGTACTGGCACGGAGAAAGAGATTATATCGGACTATCAATTCCGAATTTTATGACACGGGAACGATATGATTATGATGATATTGCGGACGATCTTGTAAACCAACGCATGCACTTATATCTTATTGGTGGAATTGTTTTTGATTTATCGGCTCATACAAAATTTAAACCAGCAACTTTGCTTAAGTACGTTGCAGGTGCACCATTAATTGCTGATTTTTCGGCCAACTTTATGTTTAACGATTGTCTGACTCTTGGCGCATCATATCGTACCTCCGATTCAGTAAGCGGATTGGTTTCTTTGCAAATATCACCGCAAATACTAGTAGGTTATGCGTATGATTATACCACAACCGAATTACAAAATTACAATAGTGGCACACATGAAATTATGCTAAGATTTGAATTGGTATCACGCAAAAAAGGATTAAAATCGCCTAGATTCTTTTAATACTATGCTATATGAAAAGAACGATTATTATACTTGTATTATTAGTTATGCAGTTGGTTTATTCGCAAACGAAAAACAAAACTGCCGATGCTCTATTTGATAAAATGTATTATATAGAAGCAGCAAAATCGTATGAAATGTCTATAAAAAATGGAGACGTTTCTAAAGAGATTTTGCAGCGTGTTGGTGATGCTCATTATTTTAATACGCAAATGGAAAATGCAAGTAAATGGTATGGTAAGCTCCTTGCCGATTATTCAAATGAAGTTTCATCTGAATATTATTTCCGTTATGCACAATCATTACAAGGAATCCAGAATTATGAATTGGCTAAAAAATGGATGAAAAGCTTTTCTGAAAAACAAAAAGCATCAGATTCCAGAGGTGAGAATTTCTCACTAAAAACAGTAACACTTGAAGATATTAAAGCTATAAAACCACAGTTTATACTCGAAAATTTGGATATAAATTCAGCTTATTCCGATTTTGGTCCCATGTTTTATAAAGGCGATTTAGTTTACTCTACAACCGTAGATTCCTCTTATTTAAAAACAGATAAATACGGATGGAATGACCAGCCGTTTTTAAACCTTCAACTAGGCAAAATTAGCCCGACACAAACCGATGTGACTTTTAAAGAACGTTTCGGGAAAGAGATTACAACACAATATCATGAAGCTTGCGTGGCTTTTTCGCCTGACGAAAAAACAATTTATTTTACAAGAAATAATTATAACGGAAAACTGAAAAGAGATGCTAAAGGAATTAATAATTTAAAAATGTATTCGGCAAAAGCGGTAGAAAGTGGAAACGGTACTGTAAAATGGGAAAACGTAAAAGAACTTCCTTTTAATAGCGATAACTATTCTGTTGGGCAACCATCTGTAAGTAAAGACGGAAAGAAACTATACTTTATTTCGGATATGCCTGGAACAATTGGTTCTACAGATGTTTTTGTTGTCGATATTTTAGGAGAAGATCAATATTCGAATCCTAAAAATTTAGGAGAGAAAGTAAATACTAGCGGACGCGAAATGTTTCCTTTTATAACTGATAAAGCATTATATTTTTCATCTGATGGATTCTTGGGTCTGGGTGGACTTGATGTTTTTGAAAGCCGATTAAACAACGAAATCTTTAATACGCCAGTTAATCTTGGCGCTCCATTAAATAGTAGTCTGGATGATTTTGGTTATATCGTAAACGAAGAAACCAATAAAGGTTTTGTTTGTTCCAACAGAAAAACAGGCAAAGGCGATGATGATATTTATTCTTTCGAAAGAAGCTGTACACAATCGATTAAAGGATATGTTTTTGATGCTATTTCTAATGCTAAAATAGCGGGAGCCATTGTCACGCTTAAAAATAAAGAGAATCAAAAAATCCACGAAACCGTTTCTAAAATTGATGGAAGCTATGAATTTGATGGAAACATTGCTTGCAGTACTTCTTACACGATTGAAGCTGCAAAAGATAATTTTGCAACGAATACAAAAGCAATTACTACAGCCGAAAGTTCTGGGGTAATACAAGTTCCTATTGACCTTGACCCTGCTCTTATAGAACGCAAAGACGGTTTATTAAAAATAAAAATTGGTATTATTTTCTTTGATCTTGATAAATCGAATATCCGATATGATGCCGCAATAGAATTAAATAAAGTGGTTTTATTAATGAGCCAATACCCAAGTATAATTATTAAGATAGAATCCCACACCGATTCCAGAGCTAATGATCAGTATAATCTTGAACTCTCTGACCGACGAGCAAAATCAACCAGAGATTATATAATCTCTCAAGGAATTGCCCCTGATAGAATCGAAAGTGCAATTGGTTACGGAGAAACACAGCTTATTAATAATTGCTCAAACGGTGTTCCTTGTACTGAAGCACAGCATCAAATAAACAGACGTAGTGAATTTATTATCACTAAGATGTAATTTAAAATAATAAAATTATTCTAATGTCGATTACTCAATAAAGTCGGAACAATAAGAATTAAAATATACAATAATAAAAAAGAAGTCGTATCAAATATTACATCGATACGGCTTCTTTTTATTTTGCTTTTATACAATATTTTATTCCGTTTTCCCTTTGAATGAAGCGTAGATTGCCATAGCATGTCCATGACCTAATTCAAATTCTTCTTTAAGCCAATTGGTAATTTGGGTAGCTTTTACAGTTTCAATAATGTTTCCGTCTTTCAGGAATCCTTTCTTTTCAGCCAGTTCTTTAAATTCTGCTGGTGTTTTGCCAGTCTTGGCTTTAATATTATCTATATACGCTTGAAATGACATAATCTTATTGGTTTAGTTTATGATACAATTTATAAATAATAACCTGATAGATGTAATTACTTGGTCTATTCGCTTCATCCGGGCTATGAAATCTCAATTAAACACATAGAAACATAGATTTTTATGTGTAAAAAAGAATACAAAAATAAATATATTTATTTCACATAGCTACTAGCTATGAGTACTTTAAATAAGTGAAACGCCTTATTTTAGATAAAAAAACTATATTTCTATGTGTTAAAATAATTACATCTAACGGGTTAAGTAATAATTAATCTTTAGCAGATGAATAATAGAGCATCCATTGATAACCAAATTTATCCGTAAGATGACCAAATAAGGCTCCAAAAAAAGTCATTTCTAAAGAATGAGTTGCAACGCCATCTTTAGCCAGATAAGCATAGGCATTTCTTATTCCTTCTTCAGTGTTAAAAGTAAGCATCATAGCAACATTATTACCTTTAACTAAATTTTCTGGAGCCATATCTGATCCCATAATTACAATAGAGTCACTCTTAAGTGTGGCATGCAAAATACATTTTTTCATTTTCTGAGGCAAATCTTTTGCCATTGGTGAGTCGGCTATGGTTTGTAGTTTGAGTTCACCACCAAGACAAGCTTTGTAAAATGTCATAGCTTCCCGGCAATTGCCATTAAATGTTAAATAAGAATTAAGCTGTACCATTTTTATTGTGTTATTGTTGTGGAAATTTAGTTAGATCCATATATAGAACTTCCCAAAGATGCCCATCTAAATCTTCAAAACTTCGTTGTTGCATAAAACCATAATCTTTAGCTTCAGATGATTCCTTACCTCCTGCTCCTACGGCTTTATCGATCATTGTGTTCACTTCCTGAGTGCTATCTACAGATAAAGAGTTAATTACAGAAGCGGTTTTAAAAGTATTACCGATTTCTTTTTTGGTAAATTCATTAAATTTTGAATGCGTTAAAAGCATTACATAGATTTCTTCGGTTAAAACCATACAAGCAGCAGTTTCATCTGTAAACTGTGGGTTATTTGTAAATCCGATTGCTGAATAAAAGGACATTGCCTTTTGTAAATCTGCTACAGGCAGATTGATAAAAATTTTCGTAGCCATTTGTCTAATTTTTTAATTGTTAATTGATTAATACAAAGATCGAACAGAAATAATAGAATATGAATATACAAAAATGACAACAAAAGGGTGATTTGCGACAAACTATATTTATCTTTGAAATAGTAAGAAATTAAAGCTATGATAAAAAAAGTTAGTATTCTTGTTCCTGAAAGCTCTGTTTTGCAAGCCATTGCAGACCCTCAGTATTTATTTTCGGCAGTAAACCAATTTATGGTTTCATCTGGTAAAGAACCGCTGTTTGAAGTACAGTTAGTTGGCTTAAAAAATGAAGTAAAGCTAAATGACGGATTATATTCTGTAAATACATCTCATCTTTTAAAAGATATTACAAAGACTGATCTAATTGTAATACCCGCATTGTTTGGGGATATGAAGAATGCGATAGCTCTAAATCAACAATTTTTACCTTGGATAAACGAACAATATGATAAAGGAGCCGAAGTAGCCTCCTTATGTGTTGGCGCATTCTTATTGGCATCTACAGGTTTATTAAATAATAAAAAATGTTCTACACATTGGGGTTTTCAAAACGAGTTTAGAGAAATGTTTCCCGAAGTAGAAGTTGTAGATGGAAGTATAATTACCGAAGAACTACGTATTTACTCTAGTGGAGGAGCAAATTCTTATTGGAATTTGTTATTGCATCTGGTAGAAAAATATACTGATAGACAAACTGCTATATTGGCATCTAAATATTTTGCTATTGATATAGATAGAGATAGCCAGGCAGCATTTGCAATGTTTCAGGGACAAAAAAATCATAATGATGCTGCAATTAAACAAGCACAGGAATTTATAGAAGATAATATTCAGGAGAAAATTACAATTGATGAATTGGCAGAACTAGTGCTACTAGGCAGAAGAAGTTTTGAAAGACGATTTAAAGCCGCGACCAATAATTCTGTTTTAGAATACATAAACAGAGTAAAAATTGAATTTGCTAAAAAGAGTTTTGAAACCAGCCGTAAGAATATTAACGAAGTAATGTACGATGTAGGTTATACAGATACCAAAGCATTTCGTAGTATTTTCAAAAAAGTTACAGGATTAAACCCAATCGAATACCGAAATAAGTACAATAAGATGGTTCTTAATTAATACTAATTATGGTTAATTATTTTCGCGCAAAGACGCAAAAGCGCAAAGGTTTTAGGTGTAAACTTGGCGGCTTGGCGACTTTGCGTGAGATTTATTCGGTACACAGTATTGCAGCTATTTTTCTTAATTTAATAACATTGTCCATTGAGTGATATATTAATCTGCAGAAAAAAACTAAATATCGCTACGCTGTAGTTTTACCTCAAGAATCTGTATATCTGCTATAAATATGATGCTCCGATGGAGTAATTACGGATTATAATTTTCTAAAACTTCCTGAGAGCTACAGTATTTTCTAAACTTGAAAATCACATCTAATAGCGGGAAATTCCTTGTATATGTTACATCACTTAAAGTAAAAAAAAGACTTTTTTGAAAATATTACTTTCCTATATTTGTTTACAACAAAACCAAAGTTTTTTTACAAACTGACGTTATGTGCCATTTAATCATATAATTAAACTATAAATTATGACAATAAAACATTTAACGATATTTTTGTTTTTTGCCTTACTTGGGTGTAAAAGTAATAAGCAAAATGTTGAAAATGCGATTACAAAAAATGCCTTACAGTTATTAGAGGACAAAAGATTTCATTCTGTTTCAATAGCTGTGTTTAAAGATGGAGAATCTACAATAAAACATTTTGGAGAATTATCTATTGGAAAAGGAAACAAACCAAACGATTCTACACTTTATGAATTAGCTTCTGTAACTAAAACTTTTACGGGCTATGTAGCCGCTAAAGCTGTACTTGATAAAAAAATAAATTTAGATGATGATATTAGAATCTATTTAAGCGAACCTTATCCTAATTTAGAATTTAATGGAGAATGTATAACAATCAAGCACCTCCTCACGCATACAAGTGGGTTTCCTAATTTCCCTATAAAAAGCGAAAATAAAGAAGCTTTTTTTGAAGGATTAAAACTAATCAAAATTGAGACGAAACCCGGAGAAATATATTCCTATTCAAACACAGCTCCAGAGTTAACAGCATATATACTTGAAAAAGTATATCAAAAACCTTATGAGGAATTGGTAATTGAATTTGTTTTGAAACCAAATAAAATGAACCAAACCAAATTCACCTTAAATGATAATGAAAGAGCAATTTTAGTAAAGGGCTACAATGATAAAAACGAGTTAATGCCAAACTTCAATAGAACTTTATGGGGCGGAATTTCAGGATTGCACTCGACGCCTACGGATTTAGTAAAATATATGAAATTGCAACTTGACAAGTCAAATCTTGTTGTAAATGAATCTCATAAAAAATTATACAAAGAAGGTTCTGATTTTTGGGAGGGTTATCATTGGTATATATTAGAAAATGATAATGAATTAATTTATAGACATCACGGAGGTATATACGGAATGCAAAATTGGTTTGTGATTTATCCTAAAAAAAATATGGGAATATCTATATTAACAAATACCAGCTTTAATGAAACAGGAGAAATTTTGGAAAACGTGGTTGATAAATTATATGAAGACCTAAATAAATAGATGTAAACTAAAAAATAAACAACACATACCCCTTGTTTAATATGGCAGATTTAGGCCTTAATTTTATGATATGTGTGCTATAAATACAATGTTCTGATGGAGTAATTACGGATTATAATTTTCTAAAACTTCTAAAAAAAAGGTGCTGTCCAAAAATTAGACAGCACCTTTTTTATTACTTAAGAAATAATGAGTTTTGTAAATAGCTATTGTGAAATACTGCTGTTTTTTGGTGGGAAAAAGAAATGCATAGGTTTACTTAAAAAGTACCTGAAGATTGCTCTTGCCACTTGTCTTAGTTCTGAAAGCGGAATGTTTCGAGAACGAAATGCAAGTCCAAGCGATAAGCTGAAACTAACCATGAAATTGACCAAACCGATGATTCCGATACCTAAAACAGACCAGATAAACATCCATTGGGTAACATAAAAGTCGGTTCCGTATAAAGCCAACGCAAAGTTTCCACTTGCAAAAGTAATGTGCCTGATATCTATATTTAATCCGAAGAATATCCCAATAAAAGCGGTACTTCCCATAAAAACACCAAACCAGAAATTAGAAATAATACCTGCCCATTTTTTTTCATATAAAGAGGCTAATTTCTTAGTCCATTTTTTACCTAAACTCAATTTTAATAATGGATGTTCCTGAATACGATAGTATATATGATTGTGTTTGTCACGATTGGCGATACTACCCGCAATAATTCCTGACAAGAACAGAAAAACTCCTGCTATGGCAGCATGAAAAATTGCTGCAGAATAAATCGGATTTAGATCTTGCATTAAAGTTGGCCATTTTTCCTTAGCTATATTATAATGAAAGGTTTGGTCAATAAGCCAGATTCCGAGTAATGAAACTGGAAAAGCTATAATAACGTTCCCTACAAAAGCGATAAACTGTGAGCGGAATACACGAGCAAAAAATATTGCAAATTCTTTATACTTATAGTCTTTTTTGTCCTGTGTTTTTTGCTTAAAGCCTTCTTGTAAAGCCCTTACCAGTGCAGAAGCGGTCATTGCAGGCTGTTTTGTTGCAAGCGTAAACCCAAGAATATAAATGATTATAAATCCGATAGAATAGTTCATGCTGTATAAAAAGACATGTCCAAATCCGCTTGCTTCTACTTTACCCAATAACAGTTTGATGATACACAGTATTCCTACGATAAAACCTCCACCAGCAGCAGAATAAAACATTTTATAATACTCCTTACGACTGTTTGTAATATAATGTTCTCCAGTATTGGCAGTATGTTGGGTTATTTCATAAGATAAAAGCTGAGTACTCTCATTAACTAATTTCTGGATATTATTTTTATCACAATTGTATTTAATCAGTTTATATGCTAGAGAAATTGTATTTCTTTTAGCATCTTCTTGATTGCCTTGTATCAAAAGCGGTAATAGCGATTTAAGTCGCTGAAGTTGTTGACGAATTCGTAAAAGACTTTGATTTACGTGTAATGAAATACCAAATTTATTACTGTTTTTAAAAGCGGTTTCTATATAATCTACACATTGCTTGTGCAGAATAATTAATTGTTTGTAACCTAAATCATCTTCATTGATAGCATTCTCAGGAGAATCAATTAGTTTCTCATTCATTAATAACAATTCTCGCTGAAAAGCAATAAACGGGCTTTCGAGATTTTCATATTCTGGCACCATTTGTATTACATCAGTCTCCATGGCAGACCCACAAATGCGATAAGTAATTACTTCCATTGCAAAAATTAACTCATTAAACGAAGAGTTTTCGTCAGTGAATCCATAAATAGAATGAAATTTAAGCAAATAAAATAGCTCTAGGATTTGTTCTTGAGGTATTTTTTTAATCCATATCGGGTCAGTATTAACAAAGAATATTTGATTTAAAATAAATTGTAATGTGTCCTTTTCAGGTTGCTCGGGAATTAATTTAGCGAAAATCCTTTTGCGAACTTCAAAAAAGAAATTGGCATCTTGAAGAATACCTGCATCAGAAAGGATTTTATTAAACTTTTTCTTTTCTAAATGGGCATTAACGCAAACCATCAGTCCGTTACGATAATTTTCATTCTCCTTAAGTAGACTAATTAGCTCCGATAAATCAACAGCAGTAACAGTTTTTGGGTTTTTCGGGCGAATTAAATTCACCAGTTCTACCAGTAATTCTACATTTTCGCTATTAAATTCCCATAACTGGGCATTATTAAAGTTTTTTTCAAAATAGTATTTTAATGTCATTTTTGGTTTTCTCCTCAATTTCATTCTAATCAAATTTATTATAGCAAATCTTTTTATATCGGGTACAAAAAGTGAGCTTGTTTGAGTTTGCAATATACTGTATAAGAATTATAGTCATTTTAATTTTCTCTTAAAGTATTCTCGCGATAGTTTATTTAGACAGAATTTTAATTCATTTCTAATTTCTGATTTTACTTTTGAAGGGGAAAAAATGTCAAACAGAAGTGCTTTTTGCCTTTTTTAGATTCATGGCTATAATTGCTGCTATCATAATTATAATTCCAATGATCTGGACAAAAGTTATATTTTCTCCTAACACCAAACTAGCAGTAAGAACAGCTACTGGCAACTCAACAGTCATTAAAAGGCCGCTTGTTGTCACTCCTACTTTAGGAATACCTACAGCAAACAAAGCTGGCGGTAATATGGTTCCGAATACAGAAAGGAAAAGTCCCCATTTTAATAAATGAAAATCAAAATGATTAGAGAAAACGATAGGCTGAAAGTTTACTATTAAAATACAAAGCGCAGAACCTGTCATAATCCATGCACTTCTGTTTTGCCAGTTTCCTTCCTTTCCAGTCTTGCTATTAAGTATAATATAAATAGAGTAAATAAGGGAAGCCAACAGCACAAATCCAATACCTTTTAATGATAAAGAGCTCCCTTCATTAAATTTTATTCCACTTGCCAAAATCGTCCCAAAAATAACAACTCCAGTTACTATTAATTCCATTTTAAGCGGTTTCTTACCGTACAAAAGCCATTCTAGCAAAATACCAATCCATGTAAATTGCATAAGTAGTACAATTGCAATAGATGCAGGAATGAATTTTACCGATAAATAATAAAGAAAAGTTGTAATACCAATTGCCGCTCCTGTAATTAAAAGCCATCCTATTTCTTTAGGTTTTCGACGCTCCTTATTTGTAAAAAAAACAATAGACCATAGCACAATTGCTCCTAAAAGAGCTTGGATAAAAGATATTTCAGGAGTTGTATATCCTTGCTGATAAGCAAGTTTTACAAACGAAGAAAGAATACCAAAACTTGCAGCGCCCACAAGTACCATTAAAACGTATCTAAACATTATATTTTTTTTAAATTATTTAAAGTTCTCTCTTTGTAGCTTTTCTTTCCGATTTTTTCCTCAATCAGTTCTAGATTTTTTAAGAAAAGTTCATTTCCATCTAGTAATTCGTTCATGGTAAGAATACAAGCTTCCCAACATTTTTCTAATTGAGGCAAGGCTAACTTTGCTTTTTCTGTAAGATATAGCAGTTGTTTCCGTGAATCGGTAGTATCAGTTTTGGTTTCTATATACTCTTTTGCTTTCATGTTCCTGATAATCTTAACAATTGCAGGATGTGACATTTGCAAACGCTCTGATATTTCGGTTACTGTGAGTTCTTCATGTTTTTTTAAAAGCAAGAATATAAGATGCCAATTTGGCTCAATATCTACTCCAACAGCTTTATAAAAGTCTTTAGTACTATAAAGAATATTATCTGTAAGGCGCTTTAATCGGCTGGTAAGTCCCACCAACTGTAATTCTATTAAAAAATCGTTCTGTATCATAAATTACGTAACTAGTTACGCAAATATAAAAAAAATACGTAACTAGTTACGTTGTTTGTGAAAAAAGAGGATAATTTAAATAAAGTATGATTACGAAATGTGTTTAATGAAGAGAATTTAGTTACATAAAAAACAGTTGGGATTTTCCCGATTATTGGTAATTTATTAAAAGGATGATGACACTCCAAATAATTAATTTTACTTATTGTTTAATTTTGTACTGTAAGAAAACGTGTATCTTTAAAACAATATAAAATTTATATTATTTTAAATTATTTATTTAAAATTCAGATGATTGTAAATAAGTTATGCATAAAACTTAAAAAAATAAGAAAGAAAATTTCCAAAATCAATAGCGGTAAAACTAAGAATCTCAATAATGGCTCTTAGAGCGTATTATAATTTTAAGTGTATAACATTTAGTGAAATACAAATTGCTTACATGACAAAAACTGGATAACTTACAAGAAAAAACTAATGGAATCTATTGAGCTAAAAGAAAAAGAATTTAATGTTTTTGCTTGTTCTAATTGTGGAGGCGAACTTAAATATAAACCTGGCACTACAACTTTAGTTTGCGACCACTGCAATACTAAAAATGAAATTCCTCAGGAAAAAACAATAATTGAAGAACTAGATTTTAATGATTATCTAGAAAAATCTGAATCAGAAAGTCTTGGATTAGAGAAAATGATTCAATGTAAAAGTTGCGGAGCTACATCTTCTATCAATGAAAGCATAAAATCTTTTCATTGCCCTTATTGTAGTACTCCTTTGGTTGAGGAAGATATTCGAGAAGAACGAGTTATAAAACCTAGTTATTTACTGCCTTTTAATTTAGACACTCCAAAAGTTTATAACTTACTTTCGAGTTGGATAGATGGTCTTTGGTGGGCTCCAAATAATTTAAAAAAGGCGGCTCTCTCTCCAATAGGATTACGAGGTATTTATGTTCCTTATTGGACTTTTGATGTCAATACTCACACTATGTATACGGGAGAAAGAGGAGAAAATTATAAAGTTACAACTGGTAGTGGTGATAATGAAAGAACTCAAATTAAAACCCGTTGGTATGACACAGCAGGCAATGTTTCAATATTTTTTGATGATATCATGGTTCCAGCATCAGGAAGTATTGATCCAAGTTCATTGGCACAATTGGGGCCTTGGGATGTAAATGCTTTGGTGAAAGTTAATGACCAGTATTTGAGTGGTTTTGTAACTGAAAAATATAAGATTAAATTAAAAGAAAGTTTTCAATCTATAAAAGGTCTCATTGATAACAACATTACAAAAAAGATATATAATGACATTGGTGGAGATGATCAGCGTATAAATTCTGTTAACACACAATATAGTAACATACATTTTAAACATATTTTACTACCAGTTTATGTTAGTTCTTATCATTATGATGGCAAAATTTACCATTTTTATGTAAATGGAAGAAATGGTAAAATGATAGGCAAAAGACCATATAGTGCAACAAAAATTGCACTAGCTATTATTATGGTACTCTTAATTTTAATTGTTGTTATACTGCTTTAGAAATTTAGGAGATGCATCAAAATAGTTTATTTATAACTATACAAAAGATTAATCTTTACGAAATTTAAAATTCGTTTAAGATTTGTCAAAAAGCACGAAATAACGATTTAAACATTTGCATATTTTTTGTCAACAACAAGTAGCTGATTTGATAAAAGAAAAACTAATATTTTTTTAGATTTTTCTATTTCCATAAATTTATTTAAATCAGCTATAACATTTGAAACTACTTTTCCATTCATACTTTTGTAAAAGGGAAATAATTCGACTTGATCAAGATAAACTGTAGGCCGCTCTAAATTAGGATGTATTAGGGCTTGTTTTATTATTATACGATCATTATTAATTGCATAAACATCTTTAAATGTAACATCGGTAGAAATATTAATTTCCTTATTCCAAAGTGAAAATAAAAACAAATCAACAGGAATTGGTTCTACTTGTTTTTTTTCAAATATTGGATGATCTTGATTATACTCCTTTTCTAATTTGAGGGCAAAATTGGTTTGGTTTTTAGAAATATCAAGTTGAAAGTTGGCTCTTTTCATCCAAAACTCTTTTTTTTCTGAGTAAGCCCATGCTTTACGATAATAATCGGCTGTCCAATGTGTATGATTAACAACCGATTCTATTAACTTTTCTTCATAAAAATTCTTTGGATGCTGAGAATCGGGATTTTTTAAATAGGTATTTATTGCAATCGCAACTTGCAATGAAAAGCGCATTGCTTTTTCTACCCCTGTTGAAGAAAGTGGATCTAATGTAAAAGCAGCTTCTCCAATTTTTACAAACTGCTTATTCCAGGGGTTTTGATTAACAAACGAGGTAACAGAACAAGTTTCTATATGACCGTTTCTTGCTTTGTTTGCTAATGGAGAAAATAATTCGGTCTTATTCATTAAATCTAAAAGATGCAAATCGCTATTATTTTTTAATGTAATTGGATCTGTAAAGCACATAATGCGATAGCGATTTCCCGCAACTGGAGATCCCCATAACCAGCCATCATCAACCGCTTCGATTAATGCTTCTTTCGTAATTGAGTTATTATCTATATGTGTCCATACTGCAATAGCCGAAGGTGCAATGGGAACTCTCTCGCTTAAAAGTGTCCCTTTGCGACCTCGTGCATCTAGTACTATCTTCGAATTAACTTTAATTTCAACCGAATCGGCTATGATTTCTAATATGAATCCGTTTTCTGTATTTATGGATTGCTTTAATTTTGCGGGTTGTATGGAATGTAATCCTTTTGCAATAGCAAATTCTAGTAACTCCTGATCCAATTTGCTTCTATCTACAATTATCCCTTCGTTATTTTGACCAGAACGATAGTATATATCGGCTGTATTTTCCCAAATCACCTTGGCGGGAATGTTGCTTAAATACGCAGAATCTTCCAGTAAATGACCTGCATTTAAATATTCGAAAATATTGTGAATTCCTGGTGAAAGTGACTCCCCTATTTGTGGTCTCGGAAATTGTTCTTGTTCAAGCATTCCAACCGTATATCCCATATCTAATAAACGTATTGCAGCGCATAATCCGGCAGGACCAGCTCCTAGAATAAATACATCGAAAGTATCAGGTACCGTTTTCATTTACAATTAATTATTCCAATTTGGTTTTAATCGTGATAATCTTTCATTCGCTTGTATGGTATAAAATAACCATGATCTTATATAATCACAGGCTGGTCTTCCTTTTTCAATTACTTCATGATGGCATCCACCACCACAAAGATATCGAGCCCAACATTTAGAACATGGTTCTTGTGTGTTTACATGTCTGGAAGCTAACCAATTATTTTGCAAGTCAGCTTGTACGCCATTATTTAAGTCGCCCATTTTCCCTACGTCTTCGTTTACAAAACGATGGCAGGCAAATAATTCTTCATCTGCAGATACGCCCATATAACCCGCGCCTGCACCACAAGGATAAGGTCTATGTGTTCCTTTAGAGATTTCCTTCAAAGCATTTACCATATTCAAAAAAGGATAACGTTTTCCTGCCAGTACATTTTTCTCAAAATTAAGTCCGCAAGCAATCATATTTTCTAACATGATGGCTAGCTGCTCATTGTTCATTTCATTTTGTCCGTTACTAGATCTTAACAAAGGCGAGAAACCTACACCATGAAAACCCATATTAATAAATTCATCCAGAACAGCAGGAAGGTTTGTATTTTCGGGAGTTACTGTTACTCTTGCAGATACCTGCATTTTTCTTTGCAAAGACAATAAAGGCTGAATATTTTTTATGATTCTATCATAACTTCCTTTACCTCCTTTCATGGGGCGATTAAGGTCATGATCTTTGCCTATTCCGTCTAAACTAATGGTTACTGAAAAACCATATTCTTCAAAAAAAACAGCATCACTTTCTGTAACTAAAGTTCCGTTTGTAGTAATGGAATAACTGACTTGTATTTGTTTCTTTTTTGCAATTGTATCAGCATAAACAGTAGCTTCTCTAATTGCTTGTCTGTTAATTAGTGGTTCTCCTCCTAAAAAAGTAAGTTGTGCTTTGCCTCCTTCCGGGCAATCTTTTAATAATAAATCGATGGCTTTATAAGCGGTTTCTAAAGACATGTTTTTTGTAGGCCCTCCAAAATCACCTTGGTCGGCATAACAATACGTACAGCCCATATTACATTTTTGCGCTATTGCTAATGATAAAGCATGCAATGGCGGACTTTGTAAAGGCTCGTCTGTAATATATTCGGGAGCATCCAGACCCAAAAAGTTTAGCTCATCTTGCAGGCCTTTATCATCTTTTTTATCCATTAGGAAAGCTATTTTTTGCTCTACTTCTGGAGAAATAGTATAAAGTCGGCTTCCATTTGGGATAAAAATCTGAGTCGATTGTCCTCCTTTTACCAAATGCGCTTTGGCTGAACGTGGTTTTGATTGCGGGACAATTATTTGTGCCAATTTCGTTGCAATCGACGCATTTTTTTTCTGTTCGGCAAACGTATCAATAACTCCTATCATTTCGTTTTGTTTGATTTAGGTTTTATTTTGCTGCTTTCTATTGCATCATTTCCTTTTATAATAAAGTTGAGTTCGCCTTGCCAATTCTCAAATAAATCTTGATAAGAAATTAATCTTGAATTTTTCCAATCATCTGGAATATAAGAGCCTGTTCGTTTTTTGGACATCCATAAATCACCTGTACTTAAGCCATTTTCATCTGGAACAATATTTACAAAATCAGGTCTGCTGGCTGCCCAATAATAGCAAGAACATTCACGGTAATCATTTTGCCACGGTGCGCAAAGTCCTTGAGTTAATTCTCCGGGTTTTAAAATTGTATCTGAAAATGCTGCACTATTACCATCAAATACTTTATTAACTACTAATATTACAGCAATATATTTTTCTACATCATGTAATTCCTTTAAATCAACTACAACTTCCTCCATTGAAGGTTTGGCTGTAAAATGACATATTACTTCCTGACCTTGTTTTTGCAAAACGTGAACCATAGAGTTCGACCATTCCATAAACGAAACACCGTTAGGGTTTGCATCCGTCTTTAAGGGAGTATTGTCCCCATCAGGAAAAACGGGACCAAATGTCTGTACCATTGTAGGTTTTCCTTCTATAGCTACCAATCGGTGTCCTACTAAACTTTGAAATTTTATATCGGTAGCTTCTAGTACATAATTATTATTTTCAATAAGAACAATACCATTAAATGCTCTTCTCCAAAGATTTCTAAAATCAAATTCCAGTCCGGGAAAGCAATTCGAAATCGCCGTTCTTGGCAAAACTGCAATAGGGTTTCCTGTTCCTCTATAATGTAATTGTGCGGTTAAATTTGTAGCTTTTAATGGGGAGCCGTATGATACTGGCAGCGTATCTGGATTATTATCCTTAAAGATTGATGTTGTTGCAGCCTTTATTATCGTATTAATTTGGCGGTAGGTAAAAGTTAGTGATCTACCATCGGCACCACGCATTAATGCAGGCATTTTTCGAAGTGCTTTACTCGATAAATCACCTATTTCTGTAGGTTTTCGCAATAAATCACCAAACCAGGGCGAAGCACCCGAACTTAACCCATTAAAGACTCTTTCGTGTAATAATTGCAAAGCAAGATTATCAACAAGGGAGGTTGCCATAATGGGTTCAAAAAAACGACCAAAATCATTTGTGTTTTGGCGTACCATTGTACTGGCAACATTTTGTTTTCCTTCGTAACTATTCCCATTCATAATTGTTGTATTCATCAATCGAATAGTTTCAAAAGCCCTGCGAATAATTTCTTCGGCTTCTTCTATACTTACTTCTCCATCTATATCTGTACTTAATATTATTTGTTCTAGCTCATCAGACACTACACGAATTGGTAAAGTATCGGGAGCAAAAGATGGTGGCCCTGCACTAATATGTGCTTTGGCTGTTAATGTTTTTTCATCCGAAACCTTTAGTTTAACGGTTACAAAACCATCACATTCATCATCAATATATCCCCAGCTTACTTGCCAACTTACTTGTTTTTCATCGGTATAGGAATAACCAGCAAAAATTTGTGCCGGAGCAGTGTAAAATATATTAGGAGTGCCACTTTCCTGATAACCACGCCATGTCCCTTTACCTTCGCTTGTATCGTATATTATTAAATCTTCTTTCTTTTCAAAAGTTGGGTCTTCTTGTATTTCTGTTTCACCAGGACCTGTCTTTCTTTTTAAATTTGAACCATAAACTTTACCGCCTGCAGGTGTATATCGTAATCTTAATTCTGGAAACTCTTTTGTTGGTTTTATGTACTGAACAGAACCTAATGGTAATTTTTTATTTGGCAAAAAGTTATTACAATCGGCTAGCAATGGTTTTGATTCATGCGAGGTAATGTTAGTAATTTTTGCTGTCATTTTATCATTGACATCGGTGGTTCTTCTAAATATTTTTATGTTAGCCACATCTACATCCCAACTAATGTCTTTCAGACTTAATCCTGATTTAACAAGCAATTCTTCAGTAAGAGGCACTAACTCGCCAGGGTTTTCATCTGTTATAGCAAACACTTCCAGGAAAGGTGAAACTGGGCGTATTTTTCCTTTTCTATCTGCCAGACTTGTTACCTCTTTAAATTTTATATTTATAGGGTCATGTGCTTTAATTTCTCCTGAAACGGGGTCTACTGTTAAAGTCGTTTTTGGTATTATTTCTCTAAAGTCAAGTGGTTTTTCTTTAGATAATTCAAGGTCATACGCTTCCATTGGTGTATTTGATTCTCCTAGTCTGCCAATTGCAATGGGAGGAAGAATTCGTAATTCTATAATTTTCATATTGTAGTATTTTAAATGTTTTAATTGAGTTGAATTAATTTGAAACTATACCAGATTTTCCTGGGTTAAGTGTACAATTGCTTGTAATAGCTTTTTATCAGCTTCTTGTAATCCATTCAAATATTGAATATGTGGTTGGTCTTTAAAGTTCTTTAACTGTACGATAAGATTATTTGATGCTTCGAGAAGGTCTTTGTGTGATCTCCATCTATTGTGTTCTCCAAAAGGCAAATCAAATGTATATGGGAGTGTAAATGGTGGTCCAGCCATTTTGCTGCTATTTTTAGCAATAGGAGTCTGAACCAATATAGTAGCCAGACTTCGTAAATTATACATTTCTCCAAATGAAGAATTGATAATCATACCACGAGGAGAAGTATTCCCAGAATGATTATAACCATCATCTAGTAAAAAACTATGATTTAAGAAATTAAGCAATAATCGATAACGAATATCACACAAGTTCGCCCAAAGTATTGCCTGCGGATCTGTAATTTTTTCACTTTCTGCTTCTACTGCCGAGGCTTTAAACGTTGATTCTTCTATTACTTCGATTTTTTTGCCTACATAAGGATTGGTAGCAACATCACGAGAAGGATTAAAAGTGCCTTTGGTATCTTCTAATAATTCTTTATACTCTCTGTAGATATGTAAAAACCTTTCGAAATGAGATGGTGTACCTTCTTTTACATCTAAACCTTCTCCCTGCTCTGCAATTTCATTTAATGCATTATAAGCGTCATCACGAGATAATAATGCTGCAACTAATACGTCGGGACTTTTTGTATAAATGCTTTTTCCATCACTTCCTCTGTCACCTTCCTTATATCCACGACCCCATTCGCCAAACTTAGCCTGATAGTTATAAGTAGCAGCCTGAAAAGTTTCATCGGATATTACATCAGGATCCTTAATTAATTGAAGCAATACTATAAACAATGCTCCAACGGTATGCGGATCATCTACAGTTGTTTGTACGGATTTCTTAATTTCGGCAGCCAAAGGATCATCACCATCCAACCAATCCGAAGAAGCTTCGGCATAAACATATTTAGCAAGGGATTTAAGAGAAAATTTTTCTAAAGTAAAAGGAAAAGGATAAAAAGGACTATCCCAAGGATAACTTTCTCTTCCAAAATTTAAGGGAGCTCCAATCACTTTTAATACATTTTGTACCGAGATAAAATGTCCCATTTCTTCTTTGGCAATACCTAAAATTATATTTTGCCAAGTATGTACTTTTTCTTGATATTTTTCTGGAATTTGAGGTCCACCTATACTGTAAGCAGAGTAAAGATACTGTAACATAAGTCCTTGCTCTATTTCGGCATCTATCTGTAGTAACATAGTAATGTAATCTTTTCCATTAAATTCTGATGGTACCTTAAAACGTTTTGCTTTTTCTAGATTTTCATAAGTGTCGGTAAGACTATCTGTTGCCATAAACATTTTGTTTGCGGCGTTCTCCGTCGGTTTATTATTGGCTTTTGCCCATTCTAATATTGGGGAAATAAAATGGTCTCTTTTCGGATTGTAATTCATAATATATTGTTTAGTTAAATTTCTATTTAATTATATCGTACTTACTACCAACTCAATTATAAATGCTAATCATTACTGGATTTTAGCCTTTTAATTCAAATGATAATTTAATAACCTAAACTCATTCTGTTATAACTGTCTAGTGTATTGGTTTTTAGTTGGTATTAGAAGAATCTAAGCTAAGTTTTTAATTAATAAATTTGCCCAGTATAAATACCTGTTTTTCATTGTTATGACATTTTTTTAATAAGATTATTATCTAAGTATTATGGCGTGATACAGCATAAAAAAACCAGAATTGATTTCCTAAATCAATTCTGGTTTTTTATTGTAATTTTCGAGGAAATACTAATGAGAGCTATTTAACTTCGATGTCATGAAATTCAAATCTATCATTATTTGCTGATTTTACTGTAATGTAGTACTTTCCAATAGGTAAATTGATTTCAATTTTATCGCCTTTAGGGATAATTAAGATTGATTCTATTGGGATTAATAAATCTGCATTTTTAGTTTTGTTATATTCATCAAACAGAAAAACTTCAACTAGTAATTCTTCATTTTTAAAAGCATTGAGTTTTTCATTTTTTAAAACAACCTTCTTAAAAACGTCATTCGGGTAAACTGATTTTAGGTTTGCTTCAAGATTATTTATTAAAAAATAATCCGCACTTGATTTCATTAAAGTATCATTTACAAATATGGATTTAGGAAGCAAAACTAATTTTTCCTTCGTGTTACCAATAACTGTTTCCTGATTAATTGTAATCGGATCAATGTTTGAATATTCTTTTAAATAACTTCCCATAACACGACTTTCTCCGTCCTCTTCCAAGTGACCATGACCAACATAAATGAAAATTTTTTCTTTTGGATTTTTCTCTAATATTTTCATGATATTTTTGGCTTGCCCTATTTCTCTTGGAACGTTTCGATCTTGATTTTCATGTCCTAAAAGATTAAATCCTAAAGCATTTGCTTTTCTTACAAAATGACCAAAATAAGGATCTTTAATATAGAATCCATTTTTAGAATTTGGGACTACAGTTGTGTTATTATCTTCATTTAGCACAAATGTTTCCATAGAGATAGTTGTGAATCCTTTTTGTTTTAAAATATCTAATAATGACATAGCAAATAATCGATGTTTAGGATAAAAATGATTCTCGTTAAGCATGATTATCTGATTATTATTGGCTAAGTCGGCAATTGTAGTCAAAACATCTTCATTGGTTTTAACTTCCTCTTCTGATAAAGAATTTAGAACTGTAGCATTAAAATCATCTTTTTTATTTTCATAATCTTTAATGAGTAAATCATATTCTTTATTATTGCCCATAAAAGAGTTAATTGTAAAATACAATGGTTCTTTGAGCATTATTTTCTTAGGATCTTTTATGGGAGCTTCCTTTATTTTCTCTCTTCCTTGAAGGAAATTTTTATGAGGCTCGACTGTATAATAATTGTACAGTTTCATAAAGGACAGTTTATCCAAATTGGTATTATCAAGATTAACTGTTTTTATATTTTCAGTAGCCTTTTCCAAATTATTAGCACGATCCAACATACGTGTAATGCAAATAATTTTCTTTGTTCCTTTTTGTTTTTCAAAAATAACAACTCCATTGATGCTGTCATTTTCTACAAGTTTTTCATGAGCAATTGTATCAATAGGATTTTCAACTTTTTCAAAAAAATATGATGTTTCTACATTTTGATCTGTTTTATAACTAAGGATTAAATTAGCTATAGAAACATCTTTAAAATCTCCAATTTTCTTTTTTAAGTTGTTTTTCTTCTCTTTCGAAAGATCTTCATAAGTTACATTTCCTAAGATATCAATTGAAACATCGAGTGAATCATTGTAAAACAAATCTCCGTAGTTTCTTTCTCCAGTTATATAATTATGTTTAATAACATCTTGATTAATTGTTTTGCACCCAATTAGTAATAGGAAACAAGATGCTGAAAAACAATGTTTTATAAATTTAATTTGAATCGTTCTTTTTCTAAACATAAATATTAAAAGCGTATAATTTTAACTGTTTTATGACCAATGACTCTACTCTATTACTCAGATTTATTTGAAGTAAATATCTTTGCTTTTAAATATTTTACTCAACAATATATTATCATAAACACATATTATGTTACCCAAAAACGATAGATTTATTTGCTATTATTTCTAATTCAAAATCTGAAATTCTGATAAATAGTAACTCAAAAGTTTCACTATCGGGAAATAAGACTACAAAATTTTATGATCTATCTAAATTAAAGGAATTCTAAAAATGCTATGAATTAGTTAATTAACTATTGATAACTTTTAAATCATGTTTTTTTAAAGAAAATTTAATAAACATTAATTTTGCAAAGTATTATATTTGGCGGCTTATCACTTATAAGACTATTTATTTAGATACTAAAAAAGAAAAGTATCTGCCTATTTACCTATGAAACATATTAAGTTTATATCTGTTATTTTATTATTCTTGCTTTCCCTTTTAGGTAGCACGGAATTTTACAAATACTCTTTTGAACTAGATAATTATAATGGACAAGAACATATTTTAGAGACTGTATCTTCTACTCTATCAATGTCTAATGATTTGGACGTGCATTTTATAATCAAAAAGATAAAAAATCGCATTGTAAGTTCTGAATCAAGTGCCTTAAAAAAAGATTACTACACCCAGTTAGTTCACTTTAAGGTTTTAAAGGACAATGTTATTTATAGTATCGCTACTATATATGAAAATCAGCGACATACTCACCTACACTTATATCAACTTTTCTAGATTTTAAGATTGTGTATTTTTATATGAAGTCTCTTTTGTAATAATGTTTTTCATTATTATAAAGGGGTTATAACTTATAAAAATAATTCTTAACGAACGGTATTCTCTCAGCAGGGAATATACGATACACTTCCATATTCAATATTTTCTCATTTGCAACTCCCTATAAATATTATTTGGGAGGCAACATATTTATATAATACCTTAAAAATTAATCATGATTATTAGTAAAAAACAATTCCTATTGTACGGTTTATCGTTACTATTTTTAACCTCTTGCGGAGATAAAGCCCAAAAAGACTCTGCCAATATAAAAACACTACCAGTTTACAAGATAACTTTAAGAGACACTGTAGTTTCTAACCGATTTGTTGCAGATGTTCACGCCAAAAATAATGTTGAAATCCATGTACGTATACCAGGATTATTAGATAAAGTGTATGTTAGTGAAGGACAAAAGGTAAAAAAAGGACAAATCCTTTTTAAGATTAGCGATGCCGAATTACAAATACAACTTATAAAGGCAGATGCTGTTTACAAAAGTATGTTGGCCGACCTAAGAATGGCAAATGTGGAGCTTGAGCAAGCACAAACTCTTTTTAATAAAAAGGTAATTGCAAATCAGGAATTAGAATTATCTAAGGCAAAACATGATGCGGCTACAGCCAAAGTTGCCCATGCTGCTGCTGAGAAAAAATCGATTAATCAGCAAATAAGTTTTACCACATTAAGAGCTCCATTTGATGGTACAATAGATCGTATTCCGTTTAAGGAAGGAAGTCTTGTAGAAAATGGTTCGCTCCTAACTACACTTTCTCAGTTAGATGATGTATATGCTTATTTCTCTATACCAGAGAATATTTATTTCCAGATGATGGCAGATAAAAGCCTGAATACAAAAGGGGATATAAAACTGGTATTACCAAACGGAATGGTATATGACCAACAAGGTGAACTTAAAACTGCCGATGGAGAGATTGACAGGCAAACGGGCTCTATCCAATACAAAGCTAAATTTAATAATCCGCAAGGTTTTATAAAACATGGAACATCAGGAAAATTGATTATTTCTGAGCCAAGAACCAATGTTATGCTAATTCCTCATAAAGCAGTTTTCTCTATTCAGGATAAACAATTTGTATTTGTTGTAAACAAAGAGGGTATCGTAAAAATGACCAATATTACCATTGCTAGCACTCTAGATGATGTATATATCTTAAATAAAGGGTTGAAAAAGAATGATCTTATCGTACAAGAAGGTACTCAATCACTGAGAGACGGAGATAAAATCAATATAAAACAAATGCAAAGCGCAAGCTTGTAATCAATCACTTAATTACAATTAAAAAGATATAAAATGATAGAGATGTTTATCAAAAGAAAAATATTATCATTAATCATTTCGGTTATGATAGTTTTGCTCGGAATATTAGCTTTATTCCAGCTACCTATAACACAATTTCCAGATATAGTTCCGCCATCGGTAACAGTGACTGCTAAATATACTGGTGCCAATGCCGAGGTTTCTGCCAATGCAGTTGCGCTTCCTTTGGAACGAGCCATAAATGGTGTGCCGGGAATGACTTATATGTCTACAGTTACATCAAATGATGGTTTAACGCTGATTCAAGTATTTTTTGAAGTAGGAACCGATCCCGATCTGGCCGCGGTAAACGTACAAAATAGGGTTACCACAATTCTGGATGAACTTCCCGAAGAGGTTATACGTGCCGGAGTAACTACCGAGAAGGAAGTTAACAGTATGTTGATGTACCTGAATGTTACTAGTACAGATAAGATTCAGGACGAACAGTTTATCTTCAATTTTACGGATATTAATATTCTTCAGGAATTAAAGCGTATTGATGGTGTTGGACGTGCTGAAATTATGGGGCAGAAAGAATATTCGATGCGAGTATGGCTTGATCCGCAAAAGATGCTGTCTTATAATATTTCGGCAAACGAAGTTATAAACTCATTGCAAAAGCAAAATATATCTGCTGCTCCGGGTAAAGTTGGTGAAGGATCAGGACAACTGGACAGTCACGTTCAGTATGTTATAAAATACGGAGGAAAATTCTATGAGCCTAAACAGTATGAAGAAATACCGCTAAGAGCCAATTCTGATGGTACTATCTTAAAACTGAAAGATATCTCAAAAATAGAATTGGGATCTATGAGCTACGGAATGGTTTCTAAGACTGACGGAAAACCTTCGGCTTCGATTATGCTTAAGCAAAGACCAGGTTCTAACGCATCTGAGGTAATTGCCAGCGTAAAAGCAAAAATGGCAGAACTAAAAGGAAGTTCTTTTCCTCCGGGAATGAATTATAATATTGCTTATGATGTATCTCGTTTTCTTGATGCATCTATAGACGAAGTTTTAGTAACTCTTGTAGAAGCTTTTCTTCTTGTAGCCTTTGTAGTTTTTATATTCCTTCAAGACTGGCGTTCTACACTTATTCCTGTATTGGCAGTACCTGTAGCTCTTATTGGTTCATTTACTTTTATGTCGATGATGGGTTTCTCAATAAACCTTCTTACTCTTTTTGCTTTAGTACTATCGATAGGAATTGTCGTCGATAATGCCATTGTCGTCGTCGAAGCCGTACACGTTAAAATCACGGAAGAACACATGGATCCATTACCCGCCACGATAAGTGCGATGAAAGAAATCACTGGTGCCATTATTGCAATTACTATTGTAATGGCTGCCGTATTTATTCCTGTAGCTTTCCTTAGCGGACCAGTTGGAGTTTTCTATAGGCAATTCTCGCTTACAATGGCCATTAGTATTGTAATTTCGGGTATAAATGCGCTTACGCTAACTCCTGCTCTATGTGCTATAATGCTTAGGCGACATGATCCTAACAAAGAGAAAACATCATTGCTAGATCGTTTCTTTTATCGATTTAATAAATGGTTTGACAAAATTACTTCAAAATATATCAGAGTACTTTCTAAACTTGCAGATCGTAGCTCTGTTACCATAGGAATTTTGGTTTTGTTTTGTATTCTTACTTGGGGTACATCTGCTCTTTTACCTTCAGGATTTATACCTTCTGAGGATCAGGGAATGGTATATGTAAGTGTAACTACACCACAAGGTGCTACTGTAGAACGTACAGAAAAAGTGCTTGACGAAGTAACTCGTATTGCAAAAGGAATAGAAGGTGTAGATAATGTTACTACACTTGCAGGTTATAGTATTGTTACCGAAATCGCTGGTGCATCTTACGGTATGGGAATGATTAACCTAAAAGATTGGAGTAATCGAGATATATCTGTAAACGATTTTATTGCAAAATTAACGGAGAAAACTAAAGGTATTTCGGATGCACAAATTGAAGTTTTTGCTCCGCCTACAGTTCCTGGATTTGGTAATACAAGTGGTTTCGAACTCCGTTTACTAGATAAAACTGGAGGTCCGATTAGTAACACAGATGAAGTTACTAAAAACTTTATAAAGGAATTAAATGCCACGCCCGAAATACAAAATTCATTTACAAGTTTTGATGCTACTTTCCCTCAATATATGATACATATTGATTATGATCTTGCTGCCAAAAAAGGAGTTTCTGTAGATAATGCTATGTCGACTTTGCAAACCATGTTGGGGTCATTTTACGCAACAAACTTTATTCGTTTTTCTCAGATGTATAAAGTAATGGTACAAGCAAGTCCACAATTCCGAAAAAATCCTGAAAGTATACTTGATATGTATCTTAAAAATGATGCAGGCGAAATGGTTCCGTTTTCTACATTCGTAAAATTAGAGCGTGTGTATGGACCAGAAGTTCTTACACGTTATAATATGTATATGTCGGCTATGATTAATGGCGAGCCTGCTCCGGGCTTTAGTTCTGGAGAAGCTATTGCAGCCGTAGAGAAAATTGCAGCCGAGAAACTTCCGGGTAAATTTGAACTGGAATGGTCAGGAATGACTCGAGAAGAAATTCTTTCAGGAAACCAAACGATATACATTTTTGCCCTGTGTTTATTGTTTGTATACTTATTACTTGCTGCACAATACGAGAGTTTACTACTACCCTTCCCTGTACTATTATCGCTTCCTGTAGGTGTTTTTGGTTCTTATCTTGCACTTCTCGCTGTGGGGTTAGACAATAATATTTATGCCCAGGTTGCCTTGGTAATGCTTATAGGACTACTGGCCAAAAATGCCATCTTGATTGTAGAGTTTGCGATGGCTCAAAACAAACTAGGACAAGGTATAACTGAAGCTGCTATAGAAGGTGCCAGACTTCGTTTTAGACCTATCTTAATGACATCATTTGCCTTTATTGCCGGACTTATACCTTTATGTGTTGCTTCTGGTGCGGGTGCAATTGGTAACCGTTCTATTGGTACTGCGGCAGCTGGAGGAATGTTTATCGGGACTGTTTTTGGTCTTTTAATCATTCCTGGTCTTTATATACTATTCGCAAAACTTGAAAAAGCTTCGAAAAAATAAATTTAAACAATGAAAAATTCACTTAATAAATTCTATAAAAATACAACACCTTCGGTAAGTTTCGAAGGAAGAAAAGCAATGTATATTTTGCCAGTTGTATTTACCACGTTACTCTTTGCTTGTTCTGCGCCTAAGGTGGCAGAACAGCAAAAGGCTAAAACATTGCCAGAGAACTTTGATGTTAATCGTAAAACAACAACAGACAGTTTGCAGGTTTTTATTCCTGTAAAAACAGAAACATATTTTAAAGATCCTGAATTAGAAAAAATATTAGATATCGTTATTGCTCAAAATCCTGATTATCTGGCAATGCAAGAAAGAATTCTGATAGCAAATTCTCATCTAAAAGTTGCTAAACTGGCTTTGCTCCCATCATTTGATTTGGGGGCTGACCTTTCGGGGACGCGTTATGGTAAATATACAATGGATGGCGTAGGAAACTTTGATACCAATTTTTCTCAGAATATATCAGAAAAGCAAAGAATCAATACTGATCTTACCCCTAATTTGTTTTTAGGCGGAAAAGTATCTTGGGAAGCTGATATATGGGGGAAATTAAGCAATCGAAAAAAAGCTGCTCGTCAGCGATTTTTTGCTTCACAAGAAGGAATGAGATTATTACAAACCAGACTTTTGAGCGATGTTGCCGAACTATATTATAAACTGATAGCGCTAGATAAACAAGCTATTATTTATGAAAAAAATCTTAAAACACAGCAACGTGCACTTGATATCGTTTCTGCACAAAGGTCTGTTGGAAAGGCAACTGAATTAGCCGTACAGCAATTTAATGCTCAAAACAATAATATTTTGGCTGAAGCCGAAGAATTAAACCTAAGTATTGATCAAACCGAAAAAGCTTTGTTGACCCTTTTGGGAGAATACGGTGGTAAGATTACCAGAAGTAAAGAATTCTTATCAGGACATCTTGAGGTTTTGAATCAAAAAATAAGTGTTGATTCTATTATTCACAACCGACCTGATGTATCGCAAGCGTATTTTGAATTATTGGCATCAAAAGCCGATGCTAAATCTGCTCGTGCTGCTTTCTTTCCGACTGTAAACTTGGGTGGTTATGCTGGATTTAACTCCTTCTCTTTCTCCACATTTTTTGATAGCGGCTCGTTTGCTTGGCAATTACTTGGAGGAATTACAGCTCCGGTATTTAACAAAGGCCAAATTAAGCATGAATATTTTACAGCCAATAAAAGACAACAAATTAGTTTTCTTGAATATCAAAAATCTATCACTGTTGCTTACAATGAGTTGAGTGCATTATTATATCGTACAAAAGCTTTTGAAGATGTGCTTGAATATAAATCAAAGGAAATTGAGCACCTTGAAATTGCAGTAAATGTTTCGAATGATTTGTATTTGAGTGGATATGCTAATTACCTTGAAATTATCAGTGCGCAAAAAAACAGACTTCAGGCTGAGCTTGATTTTGTAGATATGCAATTAAAGAATGTAAATTCTCAAATACTATTGTATAAAGCTTTAGGAGGAGGAATAAATTAATTTTTTTATAAGTAAACTTAATCATAATGAACCCGATCTTGTATCGGGTTTATTTTTTTAGACTAGTCCCAACTTAACCCTTTTTTATTATTTTTGATTGATTTTAAAAAACACAAAAAAATATCAAAAAGACCCCATTAAGGCTTAAAACATCCTCTAAAAACTCCAAATGAAACAGAAATCTATACTTTTTATTTTTTTAACGGCGCTTTTAATTTCTTGTAAGGATACTGTAAAACAGGAAAACAACCCTATAAAGTCTGACAGTATAAAACAAAAAGAGAAAAATACAGCATCAGTAATTACAGATTCATCAACTGCTGTTTATTTTATAAAAACCAAAATGATACCCGCTACGGATGAACTTAGAAAAGTCATCACAGAAAAAATTGAAAGCGTGGAAAGTGTTGATTTTACAGGCGATAAAATTCCTGATTATATCTGTAAAACGGCGATAGATTCGTTAGGAATTGGAAATGAATACTGGATTTCATCGGAATATAAAACTATAAAAAAAGCAAAACATTATGACGGTTTTCATTATCGTTGGTTTATAAATTTAGATGATGATCCTGAACCTGAAATGTTTGAAACAAACGGTGATGAGGATGGTGCAGATTACACTATTAGGGATCAGGATTTAATAACAGGAAAAGACAAAATATTGCTTTATATCAATCCGGTTATCATTGAAAATCAGAAAAAGTATTGGGGGTATTCTTGGGACGTAAAAAATATAATTGCCCGTAAAATCGGAACCGATATTGAACTGTTTTGCTCTTTAAACCATAAAGTAATCAGAGACGGGAATGAAGAATATGACCCGAAATTTCAGAAAATAATGCCCGTAATCTTTTTTACGGGACATCATACACAAGAGAGCGGAGATCATTTCATAAAAGAAGAACAATGGTTAACATTGAAAGAAATCATCAAACAAACCAAAAGATAAACCCCCAAAAAACAATACTTAATCTCTTGCCGAATTTTCTAAAACTTGTGTTTTTTTTATTAAATATTCGCTCAGATCCTAAAAAAAATACTTAACACATAGAAACATAGATTTTATATGTAAAAAAGAGCAACGAAAAGAAATACATTTGAACTATGTTTATTTTAAACAAGTAAAACGCCTATTTTGAGAATCCAAAATCTATGTTTCTATGTGTTAAAATAATTACAACCAATAGATTATATTTTAAAATTCATTAGATTTTGTTTTTGGATTATAAAGCATTGCCGTACACAAACAGTTTTTCCTTTCTTTACTCATTAATATGGGGCAATTAATACAGGATTTGCAGCTTTCCCAAAATCGTTCGTCAGTAGTTAATTCAGAATAAGTAACGGGTTCAAAACCGAGTTCATGATTCATTTTCATTACTGTCAGCCCTGTGGTTAAACTAAATATGCTAGCATTAGGATATCTTTGGCGGCTCAGCCAAAAGATTTTTCTTTTAATTCTTTTGGCAAGACCAGTATGTCTGAATTGTGGAGCGACTATTAATCCTGAATTAGAAACAAATTGTCCATTACCCCAAGAAGAGATAAAAGAGAAACCTGCCCATGTTCCGTCAGATGCAAAAGCAATAATAGCTTCTCCCTTTTTCATTTTTTCCTCCAGCGTTTCTGGAGAACGTCCTGAAATTCCTGTTCCCCGTGCTATAGCCGATGATAAGGTCGTTTCGCAAATTTCTTTTATCCAAAATAGATGGTTGGCATTGGCGATTTCAATGGTGAAAGTTAGTAATTCCTCAGCTGGTTGAATACCTAATAATAAGGCTGTTTTGTCTGGGAATGGATCAGACAATAAAAAGGGGTTGTCTGAAAAATTTATGGTACGTTGTCGGGTTTTCATATCTAATTTAGCGTATTTTGATTTTATTAATAATGCTAATACAATATGAAATATTCAAATTACATACCAATGTAGGTTTATGGTTGCTGTGTAAGCGTTACAAGCTGTCTTTGCTTGGTTTGCGCCAATAATAGAATATTTATTGATAGATTCTATCCCTATCATAATGATAAGATTGTATCATTATGATACTGCTATAAACAAAAAATGATGAGATTATAAGTCTCATCATTCTTTTATATAAATATTCGTTTTTATTTCCTCAAAAAAACAAAGATGCAAAGCATCTAGTTTATGAACTCCTTTGCTTTGAGCCTTTACTAGGTATCTTTAAACTAAATCATCCGCAGGAAAACCCCTGAACCTTTGTTCCTTTTAACCTCTGAACCTTAGTTACTTAAACCCTCAAAACCTTCTAGTAAGCTAACAAATCAAGGAGTTCTTTCTCAAATCGACCTTTTGGTAAATATTGATCTTCTAGTGCTTTTGTAAACGGAATAGGAGAATCTAAACTCGCCACACGTTTTACAGGAGCATCTAAATAACAGAAACAGTTTTCCATAATTAATGCTGATATATCACTAGCAACACCACCAAAAAGGGAATCTTCCTGATAGATTATTACGCGTCCTGTTTTCTTAACCGATTCATAAATTGCTTCGGTATCCAACGGTTGTAATGTTCTTAAATCTAATAAATCAGCTGAGATTTCAGGATTTTTAGCCAGCGTTTCCAGGGCCCAATGAACAGGAGCTCCAAAAGCAATGATAGTAACATCTGTACCTTCTTTTAATAAAGCTGCTTTTCCTAACGGAATTGTATAATAATCTGTTGGAACATCTTGGTAAACGCTTCTATATAATTGTTTGTGCTCAAAGAACAAAACTGGATTTGGATCATTAATAGACTCATTTAACAGCCCTTTGGCATCATACGGAAAAGCTGGGTAAACTACTTTTAAACCAGGAGTTTTTGTAAACCAAGCTTCATTGGTTTGCGAATGGAAAGGTCCTGCTTGAGTTCCGCCTCCACAAGGCATACGAACTACAACATCAGCTTTTTCTAACCAACGGTAATGTGATTTTGCCAATAAATTTACAATTGGATTAAATCCTGTTGAAACAAAATCAGCAAATTGCATTTCGACAATCGCTTTGTAGCCGTTTATAGAAAGTCCCATTCCGGCAGAAACCACAGCGCTTTCGCAAATTGGCGTATTCCGTACACGTTCTTTTCCAAATAAATCTACAAAACCATCCGTAATTTTAAAAGCACCACCATATTCGGCAATGTCTTGTCCCATTATAACCGAATTAGGATGTAATTGCATCGATTGTTTTAAAGCTGAAGAAATAGCATCTATAAAACGGATGTTTTTTTCTTCAGGATCAGGCGTGATTTCTTTATAGCTATATGGCGCATAAACATCATTTAACTCTTCTTCATACGAAGCCTCGATTTCAAATTCTACATTGGCAATAACCAAACTTTCTTCAATGTCCGTTTTAATATCTGCATGTAATTTCTCATCGTATTCAGGCGTTAATACCCCTATTTCTGTCAGGTAGTTCTTGTAATTATTTACAGGATCTTTTACTGCCCACATATCCATTAAGTCTTGCGGAACATATTTAGTACCACTCGCCTCTTCATGACCACGCATTCTAAATGTTTTAAACTCTAATAAGACAGGACGTGGATTCTCAATCATCGAAAGTTTTAATTCTGATAAAAGATTATAAACCTCCAGAATATTATTCCCATCTATAATATGGCTTTCTATACCATAACCAATGCCTTTATCGGCAAGGTTTTCGCAACGATATTGCTCATTTGTAGGAGTCGAAAGTCCGTAACCATTATTCTCGATAATAAACATTACAGGTAATTCCCAAACAGCAGCAATATTTAGTGCTTCATGAAAATCTCCTTCGCTCGTTGCTCCTTCACCAGTAAAAACAGCAGTTACCTTATTATTCTTTTTTAATTTATTAGCCAAAGCAATTCCGTCGGCAACACCTAATTGTGGTCCTAAATGCGAAATCATTCCGATAATCTTATATTGTTGTGTTCCGAAGTGGAAACTTCTGTCACGACCTTTGGTAAAACCATTTGCTTTTCCTTGCCATTGCGAAAAAAGACGGTATAATGGAATATCTCTTCCTGTAAAAACACCTAAATTACGGTGCATTGGCAAAATGTATTCATCGGAATCTAAAGCGGCAGTAACTCCTACCGAAATTGCTTCTTGCCCTATTCCAGAAAACCATTTAGAAACTTTTCCCTGGCGGATTAAGATGAGCATCTTCTCCTCTATCAATCTTGGTTTTAAAATTCTCTTGTATAAATCTAGTAGTTGGTCGTTGGTCAGTTTTTTTCTGTCAAAAATCATTTTTTGGTTTATTATTTAGTCAATGAATGTTGTAAAAATATAACAATTAAGCTATATTTTGTTATATAATTGTAAATTATTAGCATTTGTTGAAATAAAAATAACAAATTAGTTTTACATTTGCTCAAGATATGGTTTTTAAACCAATCAAGTTATCAATAAATATGTAAAGTATGCAAAACATTCCTAGTGTAGACTTACGTGATTTCCTTTCGGACAGCCCGGAACGTAAACAAAAATTTGTAAATGAAATCGGAAATGCATTTGAAAACATTGGCTTCGTTGCCCTAAAAGGTCATTTTTTAGATGATCAGTTAGTTGACGAACTTTATGGCGAAATTAGAAAATTTTTCGCATTGCCAATAGAATCTAAACATAATTATGAAATTCCAGGTATTGGAGGTCAGAGAGGTTATGTTTCTTTTGGTACAGAACACGCCAAAGGAAGAAAAGAAGGTGACTTAAAAGAATTCTGGCATTTTGGTCAGTATGTGAGTGAAGACTCAAAGTATGCCTCAGAATACCCAGAAAATGTTGAAGTAACAGAACTACCTAAATTTAATGCAGTTGGTAAAGAAGCGTACCAAATGCTTGAAAAAACTGGAGTTTATGTTTTAAGAGCTTTAGCATTACACCTTGGATTAGATGAATTTTACTTTGACAAATATGCCAAAGACGGAAATTCTATCCTACGTCCTATTCACTACCCACCAATTACATCTGAACCTAAAGATGCAATTCGTGCTGCTGCTCACGGTGATATTAACCTTATTACCTTATTAATGGGAGCGCAAGGAAAAGGATTACAAGTTCAAAATCATGATGGAGAATGGATTGATGCCATTGCCGAAGATGATCAATTGGTAATTAATGTTGGAGACATGCTTTCTCGTCATACCAACAACAGACTAAAATCGACTATTCACCAAGTAGTTAACCCTCCAAGAGAATTATGGGGAACATCTCGTTTCTCTGTTCCGTTTTTTATGCACCCAGTAAGCGATATGCGTTTGGATTGTTTAGAAAACTGTATTGATGCCGAGAATCCTAAAAAATTCGAGGATATTACTGCTGGAGAATATTTATACGAACGTTTGGTAGATTTGGGTTTAATCAAAAAATAATCTTTAAATTTACCTAATAATAAAAAGACATTGAGTTTATACTTAATGTCTTTTTAATTTTAAAATAAATTACAAATGGACTTACAAGACCAACTAAAAAATCTTTTCCCAGATCACGAAGTATCTCCCGACGAAATTGTGGTTCCAGAAGATCATACGCTTTTTATTCAAAAAGAACCTATGATTTGTAAATACGAAAAACGGAAAGGAAAAGCCACAACCATAATCGAAGGTTACGAAGGAACCGATGAAGATTTTAAAATCCTAGCCAAAGAAATTAAAACCAAATTAAGCGTTGGCGGTACTTTTAAAGACGATTCTATTATTATACAAGGTGATTACCGAGATAAAATAATGGAAATACTAAAAGCTAAAGGATTTAAAGTAAAACGTGTAGGAGGCTAGAGTTTAGTCCCCGTGATCAGTTTCAGTTTTCAGTTACATAACTTTGACCGCAAAATTTTTCTTTGCGAACCTTGCGTTTATGAAAATCTAGATATGAAACCTTTGCACCCTTTGCGGTTAAATCACAAAAAAGACATTCAGTTATGCGTTTCTATAGGAAAACCTTAGAACAAATAAAAAGACGCACTGCGGTGCGCCTCTACAGAACTGAACCTTAAAAAAAATAAAAAAGACATCCAGTTATGCGCTTCTACAGAAAACCTTAGAACCTCAGAACCTTTGTCTCTCAGAACCTTAAAAACAAATAAAAAAGACGCACTGCGGTGCGCCTCTACAGAACCCTAAAAACAAAAACATATGGTTATGCGCTTCTACAGAAAACCTTAGAACCTCAGAACCTTTGCCTCTTTGAACCTTAAAAAAAAACAATGATACAATCATCAGAATTAATACTAAATCCAGACGGAAGCGTTTACCATTTAAATCTTCGCCCAGAACATATTGCAAATGACATTATTTTTGTAGGCGATCAAAATCGTGTAGAAAAAATTACACAGTTTTTTGACAGCATCGAATTTTCTACACAAAAAAGAGAATTTAAAACTCAAACCGGAGTTTATAAAGGGAAAAGAATTACAGTAATGTCTACTGGTATTGGTCCAGACAATATTGATATTGTAGTAAACGAATTAGACGCTTTGGTAAATATTGATTTAGAAACTCGTAAACCAAAAGAAAACCTAACTTCATTAAACATTATCAGAATTGGAACTTCGGGTTCATTACAAGCAGATATTCCTGTAGATAGCTTTGTAATGTCAACTTTTGGGTTAGGACTTGACAATATGCTTCGCTCATATTTAATCGACGAAGTATCGAATGTTGCCATGGAAGAAGCTTTTATAAACCATACCAATTGGGACATCCGTAAAGGAAAGCCATACGTAATTGCTTGTTCAGAGAAACTAGAAAAACTTATCGAAAGCGACAAAATACACAAAGGAATCACTGCTACAGCAGGAGGTTTTTATGGTCCACAAGGACGTGTTTTACGTTTAAACATTCAGGATGAAGAGTTAAATGCAAAAATGGATAATTTTACTTTTAATGAAAGCCGAATTACAAATCTAGAAATGGAAACTGCTGCTATTTACGGACTTTCGGCACTATTAGGACATAATGCTTTATCACTAAATGCAATTATTGCCAATCGTGCTTCGGGAACTTTTAGTGAAGATCCATACAAAGCTGTCGATGAATTAATTAAATATACTTTAAACAAATTAATTACGAATTAATATGCAAAATGCAATCTACAAGTTCGAAAAATTGCTCCTTGAAAATTCAGAATATTTAAAATCTTTAGACAAAGAAACTTTAGAAAATAAACCTCCTGAAAAATGGTCGAAAAAAGAAATTTTAGGGCATCTTGTAGATTCATCCATACATAATTTAGTTCGTTTTACAGAGATAAATTATCTGCCAAAGCCGTATCATCACAGACCATACAACCAGAAAGATTTGGTTACCATTAACCAATATCAAACTATGGAAATGGAAGAGTTAATACAGCTTTGGTACTCGATAAATAAGCAAATTATTAGACTGTTTAAATCTGTTGATGAAAAAGCATTAGATTATGAAATCCTATTAAGTGATGGCACTATGATTAACCTAGATTTCTTAATGAAAGATTATGTTGAGCATTTAGAACATCACATTAATCAAATAAAAAAATAGCATGACACTAAGAGTTGCACGCCATACTAATGATTTAGGAAAACTAGTAAATTTCTACATCAATATTTTGGGATTTGAAAGACTAGGAGGTTTTGAAAATCATAATAATTATGATGGAGCTTTTATTGGAAAACCTGATTTAGGCTGGCATTTTGAATTTACAAAGTCAAATGATAAAGCCAATCATACTTCAGATGAAGACGATGCTATAGTACTATATCCAGAAACAATTTTAGAATATAATAGATTAGTAATTAATATTATAAATAATGACATATCATTTATAACGGCAAAAAATCCATATTGGAATTTGGAAGAAAACGGAAAAATGTTTCTTGATCCAGATGGTTTCCGTATTATTATTTCGCCATTAAAAGCTAAATAAATTTTCTAAAATCTAAGTAGTCCAACTAATCTAAAAATCTAAGAAGTCTAAAAATGAAAACTATAAAAATAGCAGGCGTTCCCGAACATTTTAATTTACCATGGCATTTATGCATTGAAAATGGAGAATTCGAAAACGACGGAATCGATTTACAATGGACAGATGTTCCCGAAGGAACAGGCAAAATGTGCCAGATGCTTCGAGATGGAGAAACTGATATAGCTGTAATATTAACCGAAGGAATCGTAAAAGATATTGCTGCAGGAAACCCAAGCAAGATTGTGCAAGTATATGTACAATCACCTTTAATTTGGGGAATACACGTAGCTGCAAAATCCGATTATAAAACAATCGGAGATTTAGAAAACAAAAAAGTAGCTATTTCCCGCCTAGGATCAGGTTCACAATTAATGGCTTACGTAAATGCCAACAATCAAGGTTGGAAAACAGATAATCTACAATTCGAAATCGTAAATACTATCGATGGCGCAGTCGAAGCACTAACAAATAAAACTGCCGATTACTTTATGTGGGAACGTTTTATGACAAAACCATTGGTAGACAAAGGCGTTTTCAGACGCATAACCGACTGTCCTACTCCATGGCCATCATTTGTAATTGCAGTGCGTGACGAAGTATTAAAAAATAATCCAGAGGCAATTGCTTCAATTCTAGAAGTTATAAACGCCACAACCGAAGATTTCAAGTCTATTCCTAGCATCGACAGAACATTAGCCGAATTATTTGAGCAAAAAGTCGAAGATATCCAAGAATGGTTAAAACTAACACAATGGTCGCAAAAACCATTAAATGAAAAAACATTTAATAAAATTCAAAATCAATTATTTGAACTGAGTATTATTGATAAAAAAGGTACTTTTGTAGAAACGGTAAAAGTTCTTTAAAAATTGCTTTTGGGGCATTATGATAAAAAATAGAAAAATTGACTTAACAAAACTTAAAAGTAGCCTTCAGGTAAAATCACCTTGGAACGAGGTTATTATTTTGCTATTGAGTTTTTTAATCACAATTCCTACTTTTATCATATTGCACCAAAATTTAATCGACCTCAACTGGCCGTTTAATTTCGATAGAGTATTACTTTTTATATTTGTACTCGTTGGACTCTATTTTCTTCTAATGCAATTAAAAACGATCATCATTATTTGTATCGTTTTATACCTCATAATCCTATTTTACGGCACCGCTTTGGGTAATTATGGCTTTAGCGAAGTTGCCGAAGATTACAATTCGATTATCTATACCATGTCCGATAATCCTTATCCTCAGGATATTATTGTTGCCAAACTGCTTCCGTTTCCTAACAAATCTAAGATTATTAATGCCATAGAATATCAAAATCCTAAAGTGAGGAATTTTGCTATAATGGCAACGTCTAAACATTTTAAGAACATCAAAGGATATTCGGATTATAGAACCATAATACAATGTTTTGCTGTTTTTAAAGAAATCAATAGTCGATGGAATTATGTAAATGATCCCAAAGAAGGCGACTATATCGCTACAGCAAGTGAGTCCTTAATGTATTTTTCGGGCGATTGCGACGATCATTCTATTTTAATGGCAGCAGCTGTACGCTCTATCGGCGGCACACCAAGGCTTATTCATACCAAAGGGCATATTTACCCAGAAATATTAATTGGGTCAATGATAGACCTCGAAAAAGTAAATTACTTGATTAAAAATGTCCTTTTTGTAAACGAAAGCTACAAGAAAACATTGCACTATCATATCGATGAACGCGGACAAGTATGGCTAAACCTTGATTATACAGCCAAATATCCTGGAGGACCATTCATGTCCGAAGAAATTCTAGGAGAACTTACACTTAAATAAAACCCTATAGTTTGTCAATTTCGACGTAGAGAACCCGAACGATTTAACCGCAAAGTTCACAAAGAGATACACAAAGGACGCTAAGTATTTTTTTTTTAAAATCATTTAAATCTTTTAATCTGTGGCAAAAAAATTAACCGCAGAGGGCGCAAAGTTTCACTACAATTTTGTCATTTCTATTTAGCGTCTTTACGTGAGATTTTTTCGGAACAGGAGAAGAATAAGGAGCTATTTCCAGCTCTCCACTCTATCTTTTCTTTGTTAAGGAAACAAAGAAAAGGATGCCGTTGCTATCTGGGCTAGAGATTTTATGGAAATATCAGTTTAAATAGTATTTTAGTGTGCTAGAAATTACCTGGAAGATGATTCCTAAAACTTCGTAAAAAATGACCGAACTAATTGCATTTATAAATACGCTACAAGAATTAGATTTCGAAACCGAACAAGCTATCAAAAAATGCTTTGTCAAGGAAACCTATGCTAAAAATGAGTTTATCGTTGAAGAAGGAAAAATATGTTCAAAAATCAGTTACATAAAATCAGGATTAGTCCGTAGGTTCTATCTTGATGATGGTGAAGAAATAACTAAATGGATTTATACCAACGACCAGTTCGTTACATCATTAAGTAGTTTTTTTGAACAAAAACCATCATTCGAAATCTTTCAAGCCTGTGAAGAAACTATACTATATTCCTTATCTTATACTGATGAGCAACTTTTATTAGAATACCCATTATTTGCAAAATTTCATATAAAACTACTAAGACTATATCTTTCTAAACTTAATGAATTCCATCATTCATATAAACTAATGAGTGCTCAGGAAAAATATATGTACTTACTTCATTCATTTCCTTCCATCATAAAAAAAGCAAAATTAAAACATATTGCTTCCCTTATCAATGTAAGTCCAGAAACCTTAAGCCGAATAAGAGCTTCAATTAATTGATATTACATCAATCAAAATCATTTATATTTTTTCAACATTTGCCAACTAATAAAGCAAAAGTGAAAAATACAATAATAGGAAAGAAAGCCAATATTGGGAAAAATGTTCATATAGGAAATTTTACTACTATAGAAAGTGACGTCATAATTGGCAATAATACTTGGATTGGTAATAATGTAAGTATCTTAAATGGCTCAAGAATTGGCGAAAATTGCCAAATACATTCGGGAGCAGTGTTGGCAGGAATGCCACAAGATTTAAAATATAATGGAGAAAATACAACACTCGAAATCGGAAATAACAATATTATACGAGAATTTGTAACCATTAATAAAGGAACAATATCCAAACAAAAAACTATAATTGGAGATAATAATTTATTAATGTCTAATGCACACATTGGTCATGATAGCCTGATTGGAGATAATTGTATTATAGGATTTAGTGTTGGGATGGCTGGAGAGGTAATTGTAGGCAATTGGGCTAATATTAGTGGATTAACTGCAATACATCAATTTTCTGTTATTGGTGAGCACAGCATGATTAGTGGCATGAGTCGCATTGTAAAAGATATTCCTCCATACATAATGGCAGCTCGAGAACCACTGAGTTATGTGGGCATAAATACTGTAGGTTTAAAAAGGAGAGGATTTGAAACTGAAAAATTAAATGAACTCAAAGAAATATATCGTATTATTTTTCAAGAAAAGAAAAATACAACCCTTGCTTTAGAATTAATTGAAAACCACTTTAAACAAACTGTAGAACGCGATAAAATCATACACTTTATAAAACAATCAACTAGAGGAATTATAAAAGGTAATATCTAATAAAATTTCGAAATACAACATTAACTTCTATTCTTTACATTAAAAACACTTCCTTTTTTATTTCAAAAATATTAAAACAACTAATTGTAAAACACGTATTTATACTCAATTTTCTGTAAAACCTTGTTTCTATCTTTGATTTAGTAACCTACGCTAAAAATCAAAAAGAAATGAAAAAAGACGCTATTGCCCCACCTACGCGATGGACCAGAGATTATTTATTTGATATTCTCAAAGATTTAGGAATCCATTACATATTTGGTGTTCCTGGTACCAACGAAATTCCACTAATAGATGGAACCTCTTACCCCGAAAATGGAGTTAAGTATATAGAATGTTTACACGAAAATATTGCTATTGGAGCTGCAATGGGTTCAGCCCGAATGACAGGTAAACCAGGAGTACTTATAGTACATGTAACACCAGGAATTGCCCACAGTATTGGTAATCTTTTTAACGCTCATCGATCGCAAATGCCATTAGTAATACTTTGTTGTCAGCAACAGAACGAGCTGGTAACACAAGAACCATTACTAGCATCAAACTTAGTAGATCTTGCCAAACAATACACAAAATGGGCTCATGAAGTGCGCACAGCCGAAGAAATGCCACTTGTATTACAAAGAGCCTTTAAAGAAGCTATGGCACCGCCAAATGGTCCAGTATTTATCTCTATACCATGGGAATTTACAATGGTAGCCATCGAGGAAAATCAAAAAATAAAAGGAGTTACCCGCATTTCTCCACACTTTACAGGAGATGATGAGTCTATTAAAGAAACTGCTAATTTATTGGCTACAGCCAAAAACCCGCTTATTGTAGCTGGCGATGCAGTAGGATATGCCGATGCCTGGAAAGAAATTCAAGACCTAGCCGAATTAATTGGTGCACCTGTAGTTTTACAATCATTTAGTAGTGTTGCAAACTTCCCAAACAATGACTATCACTGGCAAGGAGAATTAGCAGGAAGCCAAGCAGGAGTTCAAGCTGCTTTTAAAGACCATGACGTTGCTTTTTTAATCGGTTTTGGAGCTCAGGCACAAGTAGCAGTATTCAAATATTCAGATGGACCGCTTATACCAGAACAGGTAAAACTAGCCTATCTTACCAATAACACTTGGGATATTGCCAAGAATTTTTATGGCGAAACAGCCATTTTAGGAGATATTAAAGCCACATTGCCGATACTGAACAATTATATCTCCCCGCAAAGACCTAAAGAAGCCGATGCAAGAAATCAAAAACTCAAGGCCTTAGATCTTGTTCGTGCACAAAAATGGGATCTGTATCATGAAAAAGCTATGAATGAGCCAGATATCTGGGCAGTTGTTATAGCCAAAGCATTAAAAGAAGCTATAGAAAATCGCAACTTAGCCGATAATTTTGTCTATGTACACGAAGCTGTATCAGATGGAGCCCCATTTCAGTATTATCTACCTTTTGGAACCAAAGGAGCAAAACCTATTAGTTACTATTGTGTAGCAGGAGGTTCACTAGGATGGTCAATGCCAGCATCATTAGGAATAAAACTAGAAGACAAAACTTCACAAGGAATTGGTACTAAATTAGTCATTAATGCCATTGGCGATGGATCATCTTTATTCTATCCGCAAACATGGTGGACAGCAGCGCACGAAAAATTACCAATCTTATATATCATTACCAATAATCACGAATACCATACATTACAGTTAGGCTTACAACAAGTAGTTGCTGCCTATGGTAAAGCTCCCGGATATGGATGGAACCCTAAAACTATGGATCCCTCTTATTTGCGATTAGAAAGACCCAAAATGGATTTTGTGAATCTGGCAAAAGCTTTTGGTGGAGAACATGGCGAAGTTGTTCTTACTCCCGCTACTGTAAAAGAAGCTGTCGAGAGAGGAATAAATCATGTTTTAGGTAATAATACCTCTTATATACTAGATATGCGTATTGCATCGGATACACCGCCAATACAAATAAAATCTAATGATGCAACCTTTTTGGTCGATAAACGATATGCGTTACAACCAACTTTAAATATATCTCTGGAAGATTCATTAAGAGGGAATTCATTAAACATGAAAGCATCTTTAAAAAACACTGACCTTCTAGAAAACGAAAGTACAATACTTAATTTACCATCATTCTTTTAAAGAAATAATCGTTGTGAAAACAACATAAATATATAACAAAATGGAAAACGAAAAAATTGATATCGCCATAGTTGGTGGAGGTGTTTCGGGCGTATACAGCGCATGGAAACTAAAAACAAAATATCCAAACAAAAAGATTGTTCTTTTTGAAGGAGGAGATCATATTGGAGGGCGTTTATTATCTGTAATCCCCCCAGGAATTCCTAATATGGTAGCAGAGTTAGGCGGAATGAGAATTCTTGAAAACACACAACATTTAATTGTAAAATTAATAGATGATATTAATGCAAAATTATCTCAGGAGGATCAAATCAAGTTATATGATTTCCCAGTAGATCAGCCACAAAACATCGCTTATTTGCGTGGAGAGCACCTGCGTTTATCTGATTTTACAAGCGAACCAGACAAAGTACCTTATAAATTATCCTTTTTAGAAAAAGGCAATACCTCTGGAGCCATAATTGTAAATGCAATCGAACAATTGGTTCCGGGTATAACAAATACGGAATTGACGGAAAAAGAGCGTTTAAAAATGTGTCAGGAAGCCACTTTTGAAGGAGAGCCGTTATACAAATTAGGTTTTTGGAATCTGCTCTATCGCGTAATTAGCGGTGAAGCATATCAATTTAGTATCGATTCCGGAGGATATAACTCAACATTAGTCAATTGGAATGCTGCTGATGCAATCCCGTGGTACCTCTCAGATTTTGGTATTAAACCTGTATATAAAGGATTTAAAAATGGATTCCAACAAGTTCCGATTTCATTAGCAAACTTCTTCGAAGCAGATGGAGGCGAAATAAGATTAGACTCCAAACTCGAAGGATTTGAGTCTAAAAATAATTTATTTGAACTTACTGTAAATGGCGAAATAATCGAGGCGACACAATTAATATTGGCAATGCCACGTCGTTCGCTAGACTTATTAACCAATACTTCGCCTAGATTACAGGAAATTCAATCCCTTATAAGCAGTGTAACACCACGACCATTATTTAAAATATTTACGACTTATACTAGTCCTTGGTGGAGAAATGCAGGATATAATGATTCTGAAGGAGAATATGTTCCATTACAATCAGGAAGAACCGTTACCGATTTACCAATAAGACAAACTTATTATTGGCCATTAAATAACGGACATCCTTCAGTAAGTGGAGAATCAATGCTATTAGCAAGTTATGATGATGGTTCGAATATCGGATTCTGGGATGGACTTAGACCTCAACGTAAAAAAGCCTGGAAAAAAGGCATCTCACATGCCGAACTTCTGGACGATCCGTTTATTGGAGAATATTCGGAAACAGAATCTCTTTTAAGCAAAGCTTTAAATCAAACCTGGCATCAATATCAGGCTCCGCGCAAAATGGTCGAAGAATTAAGCCGTCAGTTAAAACAAATACATGATGTCGATTATGCACCAGCAGTTAAGAACGCATCGTTCCGTGATTGGGGAGAAGACCCGTTTGGAGGAGGATGGAATAGCTGGAACATTGGAGTAAAAAGCTGGGAAGTAAAAGAAAAAATTGTTCACCCAATAGACAATTGCTCCTTATATATTTGTGGAGAAGCCTATTCAGACGGACAAGGATGGGTTGAAGGCGCTTTGCAAACCGCAGATATTATGCTTACAAAATTTATTGCTATAGAAAGTCAAGCTTCAGTAAAACAAGAAGCTACTCTATAAAATAAAATACCCATTTTGCCCTCTCTATTACCCAAAAAAAGCTCGATTCAATTGAATTGGGCTTTTTTTATTAAGTTACTAAGGTTCTGAGAATCTAAGATGCTAAGGTTAAAAAAAAAGCTTTGCGAACTTTGCGTAAAACCTTGCGTCCTTTGCGGTTAATTTTACCACAACAGAACTACAATATAACCACAACATAACCCCAAACTTGTCACCCTGACGTTAGGAAGGGTCTCCAGTAGTAGCTCTACAAAAAGAAGAACAGTATTTAATTTAGCTGATAATAAGTTAGCATATAACACAGAGTAAATATCCTCATATTAAATAGAGTAAATGCTCGTTTTTTTTCTTCAATTGTTTCATTGGATAATTGAGTTATTTACAGAGACCCTTCCTACGTCAGGGTGACAAGTTTGGGGGCATTGTGGTAAAATTTACCGCAAAGAACACAAAGTTTTACGCAAAGTTCGCAAAGTCCTCAAAGCTTTATTTTTTTACCTTAATCCCTCAGAGCCTTTTGAACCTTTGAGCCTTAGTAACTCAGAACCTTAGTACCTCAGAACCTTTGCAGCTCAGAACCTCAGAACCTTTGAACCTAAAAAAGACTAACTCTCTAACAAACAGATATTTTAGCCTAAAAAAAACTATTTTATCTATTTGATTGAATATTATTTTTTTGTAACTTTTCCTGTTTAACTTTTAATCAAAAAAACCATGAAAAAATCTACAGTACTTATCTTTGCGTTTGCCTTATTATCAATAACAATGATTTCATGTCATAAAGGAAGAAATACACTCGTTAATTCCTGGAAAGTTACCAATGTAGAGGTCAAAAAACCACTTACAGATTCTATCAAAAATGTAATACTATCCAAAGGAAACCTTACGTTTACAAAAGATGGAAAAGTAACTGGGTATTTGGATTCAGAATTAAATGGAACGTTTGCTTTGTACAAAGCTGGAAAAAGTTTAATCATAAAAGATGAAGTAGGTACGCCCTACCCTTTTGCAAGTACTATCGAAAAAGATCAATTAATATTAGATGGTGAAGAAATGAAATTAACATTAGATAAAAAATAAACCTAGAATTTATCTAATGTTTCTAAACTACAAAACATAATCTTTTAAAGCTCCTTAAATCATTAAGGAGCTTTTTTATTTCAAACAAAAACATTCTCAAAAGTTTACAATTTTATTACGCTGTACAAGATGTAATCTGTATTGGTTTATCCCAACTTTTGGAGTTAAATACGCTACACCTTTTTGATTGTTTGCTACACTTATTTCATACATATATGTAATATGTCGTGCCAGTTCTTTCCAGGCAAACCACAAAGAATGTTTGGGATCATAAATATGAGTAGGCTCACTTACAGCACCATTTAGCTCAACTATCAAAAAGTTTTCTCCTCTTTCTAACTCTTCCAAAGTATTGTACATAATATCAAACCTGCCATAATAAAACTCAGGAATTTGGGAACAAACAGTATTAATTGTTTCGGTTAACTTAGGAGTTATCCAATGACTCACATCCAAAAATTTTGCACCTCGGGCGTGGTTCCCAAATGGCACTAAATTAAATGGCTGTCCTTCTGGTAAAATTTGTTCCAGTTTATTTCCATATTCTTTTTGCAAAGCACTCAATTGTAGTTTATATCTAGGAATTTCATTAATCAATTTTTCAATTGTATCAACTCCATTTCCTATAACTATAAGAAACTCTTTGGCAACAATACCGGTGATTCGACCCTTTTTTTCATTAGGATGACGAACATAAAATATACCTATTTCGTTCTTAAACGGAATTAAATCCTGCAATAAGAAATCAAAATTTGCATGGTCGGCATATTTTTTTAATTCACCAACAGATTTAATTTTTTTTACCCCCGAGCCTCTTAAACCGATATCGGGTTTTGCTATTAATGGAAACTGAATTGCTTTTTCTTCAATTGCTTTTGTAATTGCCAATAAACCTGTTTTCTCTTTAATTAAAACCGTTTTTGGGTAATACTTTTGAGGAATCATATCATAAATTGCCTTCTTACTATTCATTATAAATCCACCGTTTTTAATTGTTGGATTAGATGCATTAAAGAAAAACACCGACTTTACTCTCCATGCATAAAATGCCCAAAGAAAATAAATCGGAATATATACTATCTGAAACGGCCAATATTCCCAATGACATATTTTATGGATAAATAATTTCATTTTTAATAGTTTTAAATTCTAATGAAGAATGTATGAAATTCTAAGTTTCTTATTAAATCATAGTATTCTATCATAACCTTATTCTTTTCGATTACTGTTTGAGTAATACTGAGTGTTTTCAGTTCATTATCGCGATTAATAACCAATCCGTTTTGCGTATTCTTTTCCTCGGTGTATCTATGAAAATGAAACATTTCGGATGGAGAAACTTCTGCCTTATCTTTAAAAAAAGTAGTAAACCAATTCGTTCGCTTTTCTCTAATTTCCTGTGGATATAAAGTAACCGACGACCAAATATGATTTTTACTCGCATCTAATGTTATCAATTCTTTCTCTAAAGCATCCCATCTTAACTGAAAAAGTTTTTGATCCTGATATAAAACCAATGTAAATGGCTCTATATTTTCTAAATCAATACTATTCCAATACTCTTTGGGCGATTTATGCCCGATAAGATCCAAAACAATCAATCCGCGACTTTTCCGATAAGGTAATTTTACTTCATGCTTTACCGATGCACCATTTAACAAAACCAGAACAGTTCCTTTATCATCTACAACATACCATGTTCCTCCTGCTTTAGAATCTTTAGGAAAAATAACATTCTTACCATTCTGTGTATAGTTTTTGGGCGCTATAGCATTAGGTCGTATTATTTTTTCGTCACGATTAGAAGTGATAATGATTTTCCCATTATTATTTACAAAACTTACTGTGCACATTGCTTTCTATATGTTATTGTTGAACGGGCAACTCCAAAATTTTCATCTATTATTACATTTTTACATTCTAAAACAGCCACTTTTATGAGCGCCTGATGATGAATACAATGATCTAAATTATAAAGAAGTTCTCGAAAATAATTACTCTCAATTTCTATAATTTCATCATTTACAACTTGCTGTAAATACAGCACTTTATTTTCCTTTTTCAAGTTCTCTTTTATACCTAAAATAATTTGTTTTGCATAAAGTGTATTCGTTTGAATATACTTGTTTCGCTTTCTATTATCATAATTCAAAATTCCAGAATCATAGCTTTCTTCAAGGCATTGAAACATTTCTAGTATATGCCTAGTATGTTCACCAATAGAAGCATCGCTCAAGGATTCATGTGAATTTGAATATACCTTATCTGTGAGCTGATTTAATAAATAAACCAACTCATCTAAACTATTACTTATTGAAATTAGTAGCATATTAATATTGCATTTTTCTGAGATTTAAAAACTTACTTTTATTAAAAAAAACTAATACCAAACAACATAAGAAGGTTATACTTGCTAAACCAAACAATAACCCACCATCGTTTTGCACTGTAATTCCTAACACAAAAACATGGCTTAATATGGCGCCAATCATTATACCACATCCTATAAAAGCTCCTAACCAAGTTGTTCTAGGAACAAGAATTAAAATAGCCGTTATTAATTCTATTACTCCTAATCCAATCCTTCCATAAGGCTCAATCCCTAAAATGGAAAATATATAAACACTCTCGGCTGCACCAGAAAACTTAAAATATAATGTTTGTAATAAAATTATCGCAGCAGTGAGTCGCAAAACCCAAACTAAAATTACTGTTTTCATCTGAATATTTTTTTCCAATTATTCTCTGCCTTCACTTTTAAATTAGCTTGGTCTTTATTCCAACTCTTCAATGTATTATTAAAGAAAGCATTGTAAAAAAGATATAGTTTCCCGTCGATAATCTTAAAAGTTTCGGGATTTACATCTACTTTATCACCAGATTCTCCCATTGCAAATGCGCACCATCCGCCAAATTGCGGTTCGTATGCTGATGGATTTTTTATAAAAACATCTTTATTTGTAACCGATGAAAATTTATAAATAACTCCCATATAAGAAGCTGTTATATCATTATTGCCTTTTATGGCTTTATTTTGCTTAAAATAAGCAACTGGATCATACCCATGTATCGCTACTTTATTTTCTAAATTAAAGTGTGCAATTCTAGTAGTTTCATTTTGCGAAAAGCATGAAATCGATACTAAAACAAATAGTATTAAGATTATTTTTTTCATTTTACTTTAAATTTTTAGCAACAGCAATTAATAATTCGGCAGCAATACGGTGTTTAAAATCTGGAGCAATGTGCTCAAACTGTATAACACCTTCTTTATTTAGAATAAAAACCGAAGGAACTGGTAAAAACATGTTATTTACTCCATCGGAATGTTTCTTTACAATGTTTTTATAGTTTTCTGGAGCTTCAAAAACAATCCCCACAGCTTTGGCTAATTCTCCACTACTATCTGATAGCAGCAAATAATTAACTTTATCTTTCTTTTCGGTAACGGCTAAATTACTTGGAGAATCTGGGCTAATGGCAATAATTTGATATCCTAAACTTAAAAGTTGTTGCTCAGATTCTGCCAGAGCAGATAAATGAGAATTACAATAAGGGCACCATCCGCCACGATAAAAAATTAGAATTGTCTTTTTCTTTTTGAATAAATCAGAAAGAACAACTTCTTTATCTTCAGATGATTTTAATGTAGTATTAGGGATTTTTTCGCCTATTAATAAAGGCGAAATATCAGTTGCCAATTTTGGTATTACACTTTGGCCGTTTGCAATAGATCCTATTGTTATTAAAACAATACAAATTACTTTTTTCATAGTCTTACATTTTAATAATGTAAAACTACAATAGCCTTCCGAGTCAAAATGTCGGCTATATTACAGTTCAGGTAAAATAACTATAATTTAGTAATATCCTGTATGTAAATTTCTTTTCGATTATAAACAAGAATCTGATTTGTTTCTAATTCATTAAGCAATTGTGTAGCTGTTTGCCTTGAAGTACAAATAATTTGAGCAATGTCATTTTGGGTTAAATAATTCTCTATTCTAACTGAATTTCCAGTTTTAACACCTTCTTTTTCTGCCCAATCTTTTAAAAACTGAATCATTCTGGTTCTGGCATCTTTAGAAATCAAATTTGAATAACTGTTTTTGATGCGTTTCATTTTTAGTCCAACAAATTTGGTGTAAGACAGTGCCAAAGCTGGATTTCGTAATAATAAATCTTCAAAATCCGACATCAAAAAACTACATATTGCAACATCGTCTGAGAGTACTTTAGCGTATTCATTTATCTGTTCATCGGTTTCGAGAGTTAATTCTCCAAATAAATCACCTTTCTGAATAATGTCTTTTATGTTTTCATTGCCTTCTTCGTCTACAGAAACTATTTTGATATTCCCTTTTTTTAACAAAAAAATACGAGGCACATCAGAAGAAGAAAAATAAATAATTTCTCCTTTGTTTGCTTTCTTAAAACCAGTGATAATACATAATTGTTTTATTTGCCCAAAACTTAATGTTCTAAATAATTTGTGATCACGCAAATACCAATACTTTAATTCCTCATACATAACATAAAATCTATTGTCGTAAATATAACTAATTTTTACACTTTTTATAGCTGAGATATTGAAGTATATGGCTTTATCACCTTTTTTTATAAGATTTTTATTTCTTTTTAATTAAAATGCTTTAAGAAAATTTGATTTGAAAATTATGCCCTAAACCACATTATACGCTCTATTAAACAAAAAAATGTATCTTTGTAATCTCAAAATAAAAAGCAACATTATATGTGAAAAATAATTTCTTTCGGACAATCAAGAAGGTAGACTACAAATCGAGTCTGCTTAATTCATTCATCTCAAAAGAAAGAAATTATGCTTATTCTACAAAACATTTCATATATACATCCCAACAAGGAACTGTTATTTGACACTATTAGCTTTACTGTCAATACTAACGAAAAAATTGCCTTAATAGGCAACAATGGCACAGGAAAATCGACTTTGCTTAAAATCATTGCAGGCAAATTACAACCCTCAAACGGGCAAGTAAGATGCGGCTCTGAACCTTATTATATACCACAAATATTTGGTCAGTATAATGATCTTACAATTGCTCAGGCATTACAAATTGAAGAAAAACTAACCGCTCTAAAAGAGATTCTGGAAGGAAACGTATCCGAAAATAATCTTAACGCATTAAATGATGATTGGACAATCGAGGAACGCTGCAACAATGCCTTAAAATACTGGCAATTAACTGACTTAGATTTATCTCAAAAAATAGAAACTTTAAGCGGCGGACAAAAAACAAAGGTTTTCCTTGCTGGTATTTCTATTCATCAACCAGAATTAGTGCTGTTAGACGAACCCAGTAATCATCTTGATGTAGCTGCCAGACAATTATTGTATGATTTTATTCAGTCTACATCGAGCGCTTTAATTGTAGTAAGTCACGACCGAAAATTATTAAATCTTTTAAACACCGTTTTCGAACTAAGTAAGCGAGGTATTAGTGTTTATGGTGGTAATTATGATTTTTATGCTGAGCAAAAGCAAATAGAACAAAACGCCCTAAACCAGGATTTACATAGCAAAGAAAAAGCGTTACGAAAAGCCAAAGAAAAAGAACGTGAAACGCTGGAACGCCAACAAAAACTAGACGCTCGTGGCAAAAAGAAACAGGAAAAAGCTGGTGTAGCCCGAATAATGATAAATACCTTAAGGAATAATGCCGAGAATAGTACCTCGAAAATAAAGGGAATGCATGCCGAAAAGATTGATGGTATCTCACATGAACTGCAAGAATTACGTTCGGCTTTGCCAGATATTGACAAAATGAAATTTGGTTTTGATAATTCGTCATTACACAAAGGCAAAATTCTGTTTAATGCCAAAGACATTAATTATAGCTATGATAATGAGTTTGTTTGGAAGCAAAACCTAAATATTCAGATTACTAGTGGCGAACGCATTGCATTAAAAGGATCTAATGGTTCAGGAAAAACCACTTTGATAAAATTAATACTGGGGAAATTAGAACCAAAAACAGGTATATTATCCCGAGCAGAAAATACGTCAGTTTATATAGATCAGGATTATTCGCTTATAGACAATCAGCTTAAAATATACGAACAAGCACAACAATTTAATACCACCGCATTACAAGAGCATGAAATCAAGATGAGGCTTAACCGTTTCTTATTTACCAAAGAAGATTGGGATAAACCTTGCAATGTATTAAGTGGTGGAGAAAAAATGCGTTTGATGCTTTGTTGTCTAACAATAAGTAATCAGTCGCCAGATAGTATAATCCTCGACGAACCGACAAATAATCTTGATATTCAAAACATCGAGATCCTAACTGCAGCAATTAATGAGTTTAAAGGAACATTAATCGTTATATCACACGACGAATACTTTTTAGAACAAATAAATATTGAGCGAACAATTTTATTGTAAAATATATGGAATCTTTAAAAGTACAACATCAAGAATTTGAATCTCCTACAGAATTGCTCGCTGCCATAAAATGTTTTTGGTATGATAAAAGAAATTTAGGAGAATTAGAAACTAGTTTTGAAGTAGTTCCAGATGGTTATGCCGAAATAATTTTCTATTTCGGCAGCACGTGCAGCATATCTTATAATGGAAATTTACAGCCGCTCCCGTCACCATTTTTGATAGGATTACTTAATAAACCGGTTCTTTTTTATGCCAAAGATTGTTTAGAAATTATTGGCATAAGATGTTATCCCTGGACAGTATTTGATTTACTAGGATTATCCTCTGGAAAAAACGGAGTTCAAGCATTTGAACATCCTATTAATCAACTTCAATCAGTATTAAAAGATTTAGTACTTAGTAATAAAATTGATGGCGCCATAACTCTGGTAAAGCAATACTTTCTGAATGCACAATCGCAAATCCCTACTAACAGTATGTTATACAAAGCTGGAGTTGCTATGAATAAAGCAAACGGTTCTATACCCGTAAGTCAGGTTGCCGAAGCTGCACATGCAACAGTTCGTACTTTAGAAAGAAAGTTTAAACAATCCTCTGGTTATAGTGTAAAAGACGTATCAGGACTCATGCGGTTTGAGCAGGTACGAAACCAATTATGGGACAATCCAAATTCGAATATTGCCAGTTTAGCTCATGAATTTGGCTATACCGATCAATCTCATCTAAGTAAAGAATTTAAGCGTTATAGTGGCACTACACCAGCGGTATTTGCACGAAAGGCAAAGAAAGAAACGTTAAGTAATGATTTTGTCGCGTTTATACAATCCTAACCTACTAACATTATTGAATTTTGTATGATAATTAATAATACAAAATCATGTTACTTAAAAATAAAAAAATAGCCATTATAGGTGCAGGACCAGTCGGTCTTACCATGGCAAAATTATTACAGCAAGAAGGAATAGATGTAACAGTTTACGAAAGAGACAAAGATGCACAAACAAGGATTTCTGGCGGAACACTCGACCTGCATAAAGGTTCTGGGCAAGAAGCAATGAAAAAAGCTGGATTGCTCGAAAAGTATTATGCAATGGGAACACCCATGGGAAGAACCGTTGCTAACGAGCAAGCTAAAGTGCTATTCTGTAACAAACCTACTGTCAAAAACAGAAATGATAATCCTGAGATAAACAGAAATGATTTAAGAAAATTGCTACTAGATAGTTTAGCAAATGATACCGTAATTTGGGACAGAAAATTTACTGATATAAAAGAAGAAAACGGAAAATGGCTTTTACAATTTGAAAATGAAAAAGATGTAATCGCAGATTTTGTTATTGGTGCTAATGGCGGAATGTCTAAAGTGAGAAAATATGTAACAGATGCCCAAATAGAATACACCGGAACGCTTATTATACAAGGTGACATTTCTAAGCCAGAAATTGCCTGTAACGAGTGCTACAAGTTATGCAATGATAATATACTAATGATTGCAGCCGAAGGTAATTCGCTAGTTGCAAACCCTAAAAATGGTAATATATTGAGCTACAATGTAATTTTTAAAACACCTGAAAATTGGAACTCTGAAACTGCATTAAACCCCGAAGATACCGAAAATATAAAAACATATCTTATCGATAAATTTGCCCATTGGCATGACAGTTATAAACAATTATTTAGCGCTACATCGTCTTTTATTTTATGGCCAACGAGAAGAATACCTTTAGGAAAACCTTGGAAAAATAACCGCCCTTTGCCTATCACACTTATTGGCGATGCTGCACATATAATGCCTCCTTTTGCTGGTCAAGGCGCAAATACAGGATTATTAGACGCATTAATTTTATCTGATAATCTGACTAATGGAAAATTTGAAACCATAGAAGCCGCAATCAATGATTATGAACAAAAAATGATGATTTATGCAACCGAAGCGCAACTAGAAACAAGCCAGAACGAAATAGCCATGCATGCTTCAGACTTCTCATTCCTGAAATTCTATGAATAAATCTCATTCAATCCAATAATAAATCCACTAGTTTCAATAAAAAAATTAAATCTTCTTACCTTCTAATTGCAATCTATAAAATTAAGCTCCTTAAGAAATTAGGGAGTTTTTTTATGTCAAAAACGTGGCATTAGTCAAAAAATCGCTTGTTATTAATTATAAAATAATCATATATTAGCAATACAAAAATTACATTTTAATACAAACTCAAACTAAATTGAGTTTACTTATTTTATTAACAATCTAATATTCAGACAAATGCAAAACCAAGAAATATTCTTTGCCAAAGGAGATAGTCCAAAAATGATAGAAGCTTTTAAAAATGCTCAAGAAACATTTAAATATTTTTGGAGAGAATTATCTTGGGAATACCGCCGAATTGTTCCTGCATTAACTGTAGCGTGCGTAAAAGTAGCCTTCTCTCAAGATGTAGAAGGAAATGAACATCCTATTGTAGAACATATGTGGATTAACGATATCTCTTTTGACGGTGAACAAATAAAAGGTGTTTTAATAAATGATCCAAACGAATTAACAAACATCGAGAACGGAGACGAAGTTGTAGTTCCTTTAAACCAAATTAGCGATTGGTTATTTGCAATTCAAGGTAGTTCGCCAAAAGGGCTTTCAAAACTATTCTCATCGCCTCAACCTAGAGCATATGGAGGATTTACTATTCAGGCAATACGCTCAGAAATGACAAATCAGGAAAGAAAAGATCATGATAAAGCCTGGGGATTAGATTTTGGAGATTACAATGAAGTGCTTCTTGTTAACGAGCAAAAAGAAAAGCCGGAAAACCTTATAGAACATCCTATGAGCAAAAACATGAAAGAAAAACTCCAGGATTTCTTAAAGCAAAATCCTGACGAAATTACTTATCAGGATGAAGAAGGATTCTCATTATTACATACTGAAACCGTTGCTGGAAATTTAACTTCTATAACTCTTTTATTAGAGTCTGGTGTAGATAAAAACATGAAAACAACTCAAGGTAAAACAGCATTAGACATTGCCAAACAATTAAACTGGGAGCATATTATTCCTGTTCTTAGTAATTAAATATGAAAAGATTTAAATATTCGATTGTTTTAGGATTAGTAACAAGCCTTCTTCTAAGTTTATACATAACGCTTACAGAAGACTTTAGTAATGATGTACTTATTGTATGTGCTATTTTTGTTTTTATTATGATGACTTTAATGTCTTATTTTAAAATGTTTGCACATATAACAAATCAAGAAGTAAAATTTCAACAACTAAAAAACGTAGCATATTCAGGACGTGCAAATCATTATAAAGATGGAGTAACAGTTGGTGGGAATCTTTATCTAACAGATAATCAACTTATTTTTCAAACCAACATGCTAAACTTTATTCAAAAGCATGAAACTGCAATTGATATTAAAAATATAACCGAAACCCATTTTGAAAAAACATTAGGAATCGTTAATAACGGATTATCTATAATCACTTCTAATGGCATGAATGAACGATTTGTTGTAACAAACAGAGAAATTTGGAAAAATGAGATCGAAAAAGCCATAAAAAACAATTAAACAATATCCCAGAATAACACCCCTAAATGAACAGTAACCTTATTTTTGATCAAATATCTAAACTGCCAGAAAGCTCCAGAAAAACCTTGGAGGAAAACATTACTTTGGTTAGTTTCCCCAAAGGACATATTTTATTAAAAGCAGGTAAAATCGAATCAAATATCTATTTTATAAAAAAGGGAATTGTAAGAGCTTATGTAAACCAGAATGACAGCGATGTTACTTTTTGGTTTGGAAAAGAAGGAGAAACAATTCTCTCGATGAAAAGCTATGTAGAAAACCAAAAAGGCTATGAAGATATCGAACTTCTGGAAGACTGTGATCTGTATGAATTAAATACAATCAATTTGCAAAGATTGTTTGAAGAAGATATACATATTGCAAATTGGGGAAGAAAATTTGCCGAAAAAGAACTCATAAAAACAGAAGAAAGATTAATCTCCAGACAATTTAAAACAGCGTCTGAAAGATATAACGAACTAATAACCAATAATCCTGATTTAATCAAGAGAGTACAACTTGGTCATATTGCCTCCTATCTCGGGATTACCCAAGTAAGTTTAAGCCGAATACGAGCCGAAATAAAATAAATTCATTTTTTATCATTTGTTAAATTTTAATTGAATCCGCTAGAGGATCTTTGCCTTATTAAAATTTAAAAATATGAATTGGATTCTTTTGATTATTGCAGGATTATTTGAGGTGGCGTTTGCTTCGTGCTTGGGGAAAGCTAAAGAAGCAACAGGAAATGATGTTTATTTATGGTATGGAGGATTCTTGGCATCACTTATTATAAGTATGTTGCTTCTTATCAAGAGTACACAAACATTACCTATTGGGACTGCTTATGCTGTATGGACAGGAATTGGAGCTGTTGGAACAGTTTTGGTCGGTATTTTTGTGTTTAAAGATCCAACAAACTTCTGGAGATTGTTCTTTATTGCAACATTGGTTGGTTCAATCATCGGATTAAAATCAGTTTCACATTAATGAAACTTGTAGTAAAAAAAATGCAACTTAATTTAAGTAAAATTAAGTTGCATTTAAAATATGTCCCATTCCTGATTCCCTTCTTTTTATTCCTAAAAACGTTTCTTGCGTTTATCCTCTTCTCACTTATTTTTATTTTTTGTCAGTCCATAAGATATTGCATACGCATTCCTAAATCTTTAGGATACTAGCTCCACTCCTATTCTTTATTGTAATTACTTCCTTAATTTATCATTATTTCGTACATTATTTGTACTAAAAATAGTGCTATATTAGCCTACGAAAAGGGTATTTATGATACAAAGTCTACCAGAACCAGACTTTGCAAACCTTTCTTATAGCTTATATAAGAAGGTGTTTTAAAACACTTTGTTAAAAAAATAAGGCAATTTAAAATTACAATAACACTAAATATTTATGCTTGATCTTTCTGGACACAACAATCAAAAAAAAGATATTGTTTTTGAAAAATTTAGAGAACAACTTGAACAAAGTGGTCTAAAAATCGATTCAATTGACAACGAAAATCTCATTCATATTAATATTGACGGAAATAATTTAGAAATAAGTTTGGAAAACGTAAGACGAAATTACGAAAGAGATTCCGACGAAAGTCATATAACCGATTTGGTTCAAACTATACTATCCTATCCAGCTGACGTTCCAAATTGGGAAAATTCAAAAAATAATGTCTACATCCAGCTATTTCCAAATGATTTTGATTTCAATAATTTAATTTCTGAAAAAGTCACAGATGAATTTAGTAAGATTTATGCAGTAAGCGAAAATGAAAAACTAACTTGGATTTCTGCAGATAATTTAAAAAAGTGGAAAATAACCGAGATAGATTTAATTAAACAAGCTGATTTAAACGCTAACGAACTACTAGCAAAAACGAAGATAGATTTTGAAATAATAGAAGACAGGAAACTTGGTATGATTGAAGTTGAAAAAACATTTCTGAAAAGTTCACTCCTATTTGCCTCAAAAATAAAAGAGAAATTGAAAGCCGATATTGGATTTCCATTTTACGCAGTAATCCCGGTAAGAGATTTTTGTTATATTTTTTCTGAAAAAGATTTTGATTTCTTCGCAAACAGAATAGGAACAACTGTAGTCAAAGAATATCAGAATTCAGGTTATCCAATTACAACAGAAATATTGTTTATTTCGGAAAACGGAATAACAGCAGTTGGAAAATATCCAACCGAAAAATAAAGAATAGTGCCAAAACTGATAATACTATTATGAAAAACCACTTAGCACTATTTTTATTTACAATAATTGTAAGCTTTACTTATGCCCAAAATTCAGACAAGAACTTTTATCCCAAAGAAACCCGAAAAGTCGATTTAAGTACAAAAACCGATAACGAAATAAAGCGACAAAACGAACTTTTACAAAAAGCCAAACTATCGACTACAGAACAAAAAGAACTCGATATTTTATTACAAAAATATGGTGAGGTTGTAGAGAGTATCTGGGATGTTGTAGATGGTGGCTGTAGTTGGTATTGTTCGGGAGGAAATTATAAAGTAAAAGCATCATCGACTTTAAACACCGAAAAAGATACAAAATACCAAGCAAAGAATGCCAATGATTTAAGCTACCAAACTGCTTGGGTCGAAGGCAAACCAGATGAAGGAATTGGAGAATATTTAGCGTATTATTTTTACAACAAAAGTCCTAGAATTACACAAATTATAATCTCTAACGGATATGTAAAATCCGATGTCGCTTGGAAAAACAATAACCGAGTAAAAAAACTACGATTAAGCATAAACGGAAAAGTATTTGGAATCCTGAATTTAGAAGACAGTAAAAATGACCAAATATTCGATCTTGGCACTTTTGGACATAACAAAAACGGAACCGATTTAATTTTAAAATTCGAAATTGTTGAAGTCTATAAAGGAGATAAATTCAACGACACCGCTATAACCGAAATCTATTTTAACGGAATTGATGTACACTAAGAAACAACAAATGAAAAAAATATTTATCCTAATTATACTTATGCTATCTAATTATAATGCAAAAGCGCAAACTCCAAACGATGTCGTTGGTTATTACAAATTAAGAGGCGGAAGCCATTACCTAAAACCCGATGGTACATTTGTAATAATAGGTTACGCAACATTAATAACCGGAAAATGGACATTAAAAGAACATGGTGAAGTAAACTTTGTTCCCGATGCCCCTAAAGAATCATTTCAGGTTTATGGAAGACATACCCCAGAACTAAAAGACAGTACAAAATTTATGCTCTCAAACGGATTACATGAGGAAGAAACATTTATGCATATTGGGAAACTTAAGGCAGTAAACCCAAAACTACAACGAGTTTATGTAAAAGGACATCGATGCATTAAATTTCCAGAAGTATATACTACAACTAAAAAAGTAGATACCATATCATTTACTTCCATACCTTATTCATATTCAGAAAACAAAGATTATAAACCTACAATTTACACCTTCAATAATACCGAAAAATTCAATGATTTTATAGTAAATCACTTTGAAGATAAAGATAACTACCATCCGTTTTCTTATCTCTATAAAGATGGAGGTTTATATTATTCTAAACATTTTGGAGAAAAACAAGGCCTGAATGATGCTTTAACCGAATCTGAATTTGCACAAATATCGGGTATCGATTTTGCTCCAAACGTTCTATTGTATACACCAAAATATAAAAGATACGATGAAGATATCGAAAGCGAGCTCTTTAAACTAAACTACACTTTAGATGAAAAAAGAAACGCTTACATAAACCATCTAAACTATGTAGCTGGAGAAGAAAATACCGAAGATTATGATTACAATAATACCAACTTACTATATGTCTATAAAAAAATAAATACATCCAATAAGTTCCAAAGCAGTTTTTTAATCGAACAAAAATCAATTTTTAAAGATCATTGCAAAGAATAAGTTATTAATCCATCCTAAAAAAAGCATACAAAAAAAACTCCAAAAAAGCTTATAAGCCACTAATTAATAGGGATTTGTAATTACTCGTACGCCGTCTTATAATAAGTCGAACTCATTTTAATCAAAAAAATGCGTTCGACTTTTTTTTGTCGTACGTATTTCATGATTATCCAACGCACATTTGTATCAAATAACAATAACCAATAAAAATTTAGAAATCATGAAAAAATTAACCCTTATCGTTTTATTAGTATTACCACTTATTAGTATTGCACAAAAAACAACCATTAAAACTATAGTTGATAGTGCCGCAACCAAAATGATCGAAAAACCATTGATCAATTCTACCTCAATCGGGATAGTATATCAAGGACAAGAATTTATAGGACATTATGGAGAATTAGAAAAAGGAAAATCAAATGCACCAACTAATAATACAATTTATGAAATTGGTTCATTAGGCAAAACCCATACAGGTACATTAATAGCCAAAGCAGTTTTAGATAAAAAAATAAATCTAGATGATCCCCTTCAAAAATATTTAAGCGAAGATTATCCAAATCTAACATTTGATAACCACCCAATTCGCATAAAAGATTTAGTTACCCATACAAGTGGTTTGCCAAATATGATCCCTTTAAGCGTAAACGAAATGCTGAAAAATTTCACAAAAAAAGAGACACCAGCAGACCTCAACAATGCATTAAAAAATTACACACAAAAAGATTTTTTCAGAGACTTGCACCAAATAAAAATTGATACCATTCCAGGATACAACTTTTCTTACTCAAGCGCCGGAATAGAACTTTTGGCAGCTGTTTTAGAGAAAGTATATAACAAAAAGTTTGAGGTAATATTAAAAGAGTATTTTGCCAAAAATGCCCAGATGAATCATACAATGATAAATTTATCAGCAGAGGATCAAAAAAATCTTGCAGTAGGTTATCATTGTGCTTTTAACGAAATCACTTCCCAAATGACAACATTGCCTTGGGGCGCAGGCGGAAACGTAAAATCTACCGTTCCCGATATGGTTAAATACATAAAATACCAACTAAAAAATGATGCTGTAGTAGCCGAATCTCACAGACCATTGGTAAAAGTTAATGATCGTTTTAGTTCAGGATATTGCTGGCGAGTAACAAAAGATGAAAAACTAGGAACGTTATATATGCATCATGGAGGCGTTCCTCGCTCACAATGTTTTATTTATATAATTCCAGAATATAATTTGGGTGTATTTATTATCACAAACCAAAGTGGCGAAAACACACCAAAAGATATGAAAGATACCTTAAACGAAATATTCGAACAGATTCAGAAACTTAAATAGGCAAATATTAATCTGTTGGATGCAATTATTAATAATTGCATCCAACAGATTCTATTAATAATACAATCTAAAATCTAGATGTTTACAAAGGTCATAGTGTTTTTGGTGTAATTCTTCAACAATCTCAATTACATCATCTTCCTCCTGACACAAACTAAAGAAAGCTTTGTCAAGCGTACTACAACTAGTTATTTTTTTAAGTGCAGTTCCATAACCCGAAATGGCTCTCGCTCCGGTAATATCAAGAAAATATTGCGCTTCCTCTTCACTTAAATCCAATATTTTTGCATTGGCAAAATGCAAAATTTTACCTTTCATTTTACCTTCAAAAATTTCGGCTATTTCCTCCAGACTGTAGTAATAATCATTAAGGCACACATTGTTTCCTTCCCCAGGCATCACCAAATATATTATTTCGTAATCCTTAAAGTTATGGTCGTCATAAAGCAAAGCGTTTAAGCTATCCTCTAAACCTTCGATAGTATCGCAAGTCTTATGAATACTCGAAATACCTTGATCAAAAGCCAGTTGTTCTAAGTTTTTAACCACTTCGGTAGTCACGTCAATCTCTACATCGGGAACAGCCTCGAGGCAGAAAATAAATTTATCATAATCCATACAATTATGTTTTTGTAGATAATCAATTTATCACAAAGGTATATTTTATTGAGGAAAATAGACCGAAACCCAAAAGACATTTTAGCCAAATTTGGAGCTTTTTCCAGCTATCCGCTATATCTTTTTATCTCGAAAAAAACGAGATAAAAAGGATGCCGCTATTATCTGGGCTAGGAGCATAATATTTATAGCATTTTTTTAGAATCTAGTGTTAAAGCTACAGCGTAGCGCTATTTGATCTCTTTTTCCAATTACTATGTATGTCACCCCAATGGGATTTGTAAAATGAATTTGTGAATTTCTATAAATATATCGTCCCTCTGGGACTTAGAATGCAATAAAAAAACTCTCAAAATGAGAGCTTTTTTTAGTGTTTTTATTTGTTCTGAACAACTTGCATCTTAATACATGTCATTCCAAAATACTATCATATTTCAACTAGAGGGAAAAGAATTTTATCCAAATCTGCATCTTGGTCATAAACATCCTGAAAGAAGCTAACTTCACCCGAATCTTTTACCCATGCAGTAAAATAGCAAATATAAATTGGAACTTTACTAGGTAATTTAAACGTTGTTTCCTCTGTCCCATCCATAGCTTTATCTATTCTTTCTTGTGTCCATTCCGGATAATCTTTCAGCATGGCAACAGCTAATTCTTTGGCTTTGCTCATATTTATACAACCATGGCTAAAAGTTCTTTTTTCAAAATCAAATAACGTTTTAGATGGCGTATCATGCATATAGATGTCATCTGAATTTGGAAAGATAAATTTCACCAATCCCAACGAATTGTTCGGACCTGGCTTTTGTCTCAACTGACCATTTACCATTTCTATATTATGATCAGCCAAATAATTTTTATCAGAAGCAATTTTTGACTTCAATTCATTTTCTACAATACTTTGTGGTATAGTCCAATAGGGACTAAAAACAATTTTATCAATACTTCCGCTAAAAATGGTGGTTTTAGTCAGTACCGTTCCTACAAAGACTTTAGAAAGCAATTCAACTTTTCCGTTTCTTACATAAATCAATTCAAAAGAAGGGATATTTACCATAATATACTCTTTATCTTTTACCAGATTAGGAGAAATCCATCTACAACGCTCCATATTAACCATCAACGTTTTTATTTTATCAGTAATTGGGATATTCATTTCCTTGATATGAACTTCAGAAATAATGTAGTTTGGTTTAAAACCGTTACGTAATTTATATTTCATAACACCATCCATTAATTCCTGATCGTAAAAATTACTTTCTGAATCTCTCTTTAAATCTCCCATTACAAATAATCGTGTCCTGACTTGTCCAATGGTTGCCGAAGTTGCGTCTGGTCTCAAATCATTATAAGGAATGTCTGTGATAATAGGTTGCCAAGTATTATCTTGTTCTATTTTTCTGTATTTTTTTAGCGCTTCCTGAAGTTTATAATATTGATCAAAAAGAAGTTCTCCATTTACTTCTAATAACGTAGGTTTAGATATTAAAGAGTCTAATAGAGTATCATAGGATATCTTTTTTTTAGGCAAAAGCCAACCAGTTTTTTTTACAGCAGCCTCATCAAGTCCTCCATATACATTACTCATATAAATGATATAAGCAGTACTCAACAGCATATCGGTATCAGTTATTGAAGGTTTTTGTTTTGATTTTTTATCAAAAATTTGGTCAATTGTATTTTCATAAGGAATAGTAATTTGTATTCCTTCTTCATCTGTAACTTTTAATTTTTGATATAATAAATTTCCAAATTCAGTGATTTTATTTCTATCATACCAAATCGTTCCATACGATCTGTTTTTGTATAATAAGACAACATCATTTTGATATTTTTTAAAATCAGGATATCTTTCGAAAAAATCATTTAAAACTTCCTTGTCAACTAAACGGTCATTATCATTTGTAATTTGACCATTAGAATATGTAGCAATTTTAATCTCACTTAAGTCATTTTTTTCATATCTCCCAAAAGAAGAAACAAAAAAACAAAGGCCTAAAATTATAGCGGATGGATATAATGTTTTCATTTTTTAAATTTTTACAGTAGTACATAAATGCAAAGTTTTTAAGTAAAAATTCGGGGACTCTTTTACCTATCAAATTTACCATACAACACTGTAAAACAAGTTATTACATTCTGTTTTAATGTTCTAACATTGCCATGTTATAATCCTTTAAATCAGACTTATACAGGATAAATCTGTCAATTATTTCATTTTTTTATATCATCGCATAATTAAGCGTACTCCAAAAAAATAAGCTCAGGATTAAAGAATATCGAATTTGATTGGGTTTTAAATCATAAAAAAACCTCGCCAGTATTTGACGAGGTTTGATTGGTTTAATATTGTGGGTGCGAAATCGGAGACATTTGCATAGCTTTTCACAAGAACTCTTCGCTGAGGCGAAGCTATCGTTGACTATATTCGAGACCTCAGGTTATTTCTTAAAAAAGAATGCTTCAATAATCATAAGGAGAAATAAAAATAAGATATACCCAAAAAATAATAAATTATCTTTCCAAATTTGACGGTTTTGTGATTGATAATAATCATTGATATTATAAATCAATTTTGTTTTTATAAAAACAAAATAATTAAAAGAAAAACCTAACACAACGAAAATCCAACCAAAATATTTAGCAAAATAGCTTGAAAATTCAAGCTCATATCCTAAAATTTTAAAAAAGACTCCTATTATTGCTAAATGAAACAATTCAAAAATACTTGCAAGCCCTAAAAAACCTATCTCAACAGATACGGTTTCCTCTTGCGCTTTTGCGAAACGAAACAATTTATAAAATAGAAAATTATATATTTTTTTCATATTTAATATTTTACGTGTCAATATAATTACTAAGTTGATTTCTATATGTCGCTTCTAAAGCACTTAATACAAAACCAACAATCACACATATTAAGCCTCATTTTATCTTGGATCTCTTTTCCGTTATACTTATAATTGGGCTGCTTATTATCTTATTCCCTTGATGTATTAAACCAAAAAGATAATAACTTATAATTTGGGAGATTTTTTTAATAAAAACATCTTTTTTTATTTTTTCCTTCGTTCGTAAACATAGCAAAATATATAGATATTTACTCAATTAAAAGACAAATTTTATCTATTTTTCGTACATTTTTAATTTTCAATTAAGCATTATTCCAAAAATAAGCTCACGATTAAAAGGTATCGGGCGTGATTTAGATTATTCTAACACATAAAAAAACCTCGCCAGTTCTGACGAGGTTTAATTGGTTTAATATTGTGGGTGCGAAGTCGGAGACATTCGCACAGCGTTTCCTTAGAACACTTCGGAGAGCGGTAGTTTTATTTCATTTCTTTTTCCTCTACCACAACAACTTTATGGGTAACTCTAAATTCATCAGTAATGACTCTGCTCATGAGTTCTCCCTTTTTATTTTTACTAACATTTGTTATACTAACTTCATCAGTAATTATTCCATTGATATAGCGAATCCCTGCTTTATTAAATCGCATATTATAGAGTGGAATCATTCTATTAGTTTCTGCTATAAATGTATCCTTATCTATTTTTTTAAAATGTTCATCATCTTGATTTATGTCTTTAGTTACTGAAAAAACAAATTGAATAAATCTATTTTTTTTTGTATCAAGAAGCTTAGTTGTTATAGTGTCTAAATCATTTTTGTAATTTATTTTTCCATTATAATAAGTACCAACATAAACTGTGTCGGGAAAATCAATAGTTATTTCAAGTTCTTTAAACTTTGTTTCCTCAATATTTTTATCTGTATTTTTAAGTTCCTCTTTGCAAGAAACTAGACAAATTACTACACTTAGTAGTGTTATCGTTTTAAATAGTACCATGATTTGATTTAGTTATATCCTTGTTCGTTAGCTAACGAATTTGCTTTTCCTTGTTGCTTTTTATAATTCATATCGTTGATAGCTTCAATAACTGTTCTTTCTGAAGCTTTTACAACTGTATCGTGATGTCCTTTTCTTCCTACTGAGGGTCTATTCCCAGGAGTATCGTCTACACCATAATGATATAATGGCACTTTAATCTTCACAGGTTCTACATTCTGAACCTCAATTGTTCCTTTACTTACGTTTCCATCTTTAGCAACACTTTCGATATTTTCTACTTTGGTCCATAAATCCCATGCGTTTTTAAGCGCACTAAATAATCTTTCAAATGCATTGGGACCATATGCTGAAGTTGCTACACCATCACTACCCATAGTACTAACTTCAACTCCTTCTGGTGGTTTAAAATAAGAGATAGCATTGTTTTTATCATTTATAGCGAAACTTCCATCATTTTCCTTAACAATACTTCCTGTAATATTATGTTCTCTTCGATATTCTCTAGCTTCCTTTCTAGTTTCGAACAAACCTGTTGGGTCGCTAAAATAAATCGGATTATTATAGGCAAAACGATAAGGTGTTATCGAAAAGGCTAATTCTGATAAAACATCCATAGAATTAAATCTTCCTATAGCAGGATCATATTGGCGATAATCCATCGCTGTTGTGTTAAGCTGTAATTTGTCTTGAAGCCTAAGTTGAAAAATATTCTATTTTTTCTTGTCTTTCTTCTCGATCACAACAACTTTATGAGTAGCTCTAAATTCATGAGTGATAATACGTGTACTAGGTTGCATTTTACCTTCTCGAAGCATTATGCCGTCTATCTCTACTTGGTCACTAATAATACCATCAATATAATTAACTCCCAATTGATTAAATTTTATAACAGTAAGCGGTATATATTTACTGCTTTTAGTATATATAGTATCTATAGCAATTTCTTTTAAATGCTTATTATCATGATTAATATCCTTTGTTATTGTAAAAGCATATTGTATGTATCTAAGCTTATTTATATCCAGTAATTTTGTTGTGACTGTATCAAAAATATTTTTGTAATTTATTTTTCCATTATAATATTCATTCACGTAAACAGTATCAGGAAAATCTACATTTATGCTGTAATTGGGTTCTTGCTTTTTGATGTTTTTAGTTTCCTTTTTGCAAGAAACTAAACAAATTATAAAACTTAATAATATTATTTTTTTCATTTATTTTAAATAATTAGAAAGTACTTTTACGTTATATTCCCTATCCTTTTATTTCTTTCTCTTTTCTTTTTCCTTTATAACAATAACTTTTTTAGTAACTCTAAATTCATTTGTAATAATCCTATCCATAGGTTCACCGTTTTTGCCTTTAGCCCCAAGTGATATATTTACTTCATCTACAATTATTCCGTCTATATAATTAATGCCCAAGTGATCAAATCTAATAGCATACAACGGAATACTCCTATGATGTTCGGCTGTAAACGTATCTGTAACTATTTTTTTTAGATATTCATCTGTATAATTTATATTTTTAGTCTTTACAAAATAGTAATCAATATATCTATACTTTTTTACATTATTTAAACTAGTATCTATGCTATCTAAACTATTTTTATAATTTATTTTTCCATTATAAAGTTCATTTACATATACTGTATCGGGAAAAATAATACTTATTTCAGATTTTATATTTTCTTCTTTTTTCACTGTCTTTTTCTCATCCTTACAGGAAATTAGCAATAAGAAGATTGCTATTAAAAAAAATGGTCGTTTCATCATTATTTTATTGTTTATAATAATTTAATCTTTGTTGAAGTGCATGGTTATTTGCATCTCTTTCTTGTGCAGCTTTTCTATAAGACCTTTTATTAATTTGATCAATATTACCTGTTTGAGAAGGAGCTACAGCCGTATCTTTTATCTTTTTTTCCTGAATAGTAGAGACGTTTCCTCCAGAAGTACTTGTCGCAGTGTGATTCAATAATGGCATATCAATCATCACAGGTTCTACATTCTGAACTTCAATTGTTCCTTTACTTACATTTCCATCTTTAGCAACACTTTCGATATTTTCTACTTTGGTCCATAAATCCCATGCGTTTTTAAGCGCACTAAATAATCTTTCAAATGCGTTAGGACCATTAACTGATCTTGCTGCGGGACCCATAATTGGGATGGCATCAGTATTTATGGAATTTGTTACTTTTCCTCTTTTCCATCCTTCTAAATCTCCTTTTAAATTACCTCCCCACAAAACAGTATTTTCTTTAATCCCCGGAAAACCTCCATTATTACTTTCTGTAGCTAATGCTGAAGTTGCTACACCATCACTACCCATAGTACTAACTTCAACTCCTTCTGGTGGTTTAAAATAAGAGATAGCATTGTTTTTATCATTTATAGCGAAACTTCCATCATTTTCCTTAACAATACTTCCTGTAATATTATGTTCTCTTCGATATTCTCTAGCTTCCTTTCTAGTTTCGAATAAACCTGTCGGGTCACTAAAATAAATGGGATTGTTATATGCAAAACGATAAGGAGTAATCGAAAAGGCTAATTCTGATAAAACATCCATAGAATTAAACCTTCCTATCGCAGGGTCATATTGGCGATAATCCATCGCTGTTGTGTTAAGCTGTAATTTGTCTTGAAGCCTAAGTTGAAAAATGTTCTATTTTTTCTTGTCTTTTTCCTCTATTACAACAACCTTTTTAGTAACTCTAAATTCATGGGTAATAATTCTATCCATAGGCTCTCCGTTTTTGCCTTTAGCACCGTTCTGGATTATTACTTCATCTGTTATCATACCATCCATATAGTTTAAACCTAACTTATCAAATCGAATATTATACAAAGGAATCAATCTGTTGTTTTTTGCTACAAATGTATCTTTAGCTATTTTTTTTAGATCGCTATCATTGTAATTTATGTCTTTAGTTACCAAGAGAGTATACTCAAGAAATCTAGTGTTCTTTTGTAATTTACGTATATCACTTGTTAATGTGTCTAAATCATTTTTATAATTTATGATACCATCATACCCCACATTTATATATACAGTATCAGGGAAATTAATATTTATTTCTGAATTTACATCCTTATCCTTTTTTACTATCTTTTTCTCATCCTTACAAGAAATTAGTAGTAAGAACATTATCATTAAAAAAAATGTTAGTTTCTTCATTGTTTTATTGTTTATAATAATCTAGTCTTTGTTGAAGTGCACGGTTATTTGCATCTCTTTCTTTCTCTGCTTCTATACGATTACCTCTATTAATTCTATCAATGATACCTGTTTGAGAAGGAGCTACAGCCGTATCTTTTATCTTTTTTTCCTGAATAGTAGAGACGTTTCCTCCAGAAGTACTTGTCGCAATGTGATTCAATAATGGCACTTTAATCTTCACAGGTTCTACATTTTGAGTTTCAATTGTCCCTTTACTTACATTTCCACTATTGGCTACATTATCGATATTTTCTTTTTTAGTCCATAAATCCCATGCGTTTTTAAGCGCACTAAATAATCGCTCAAATGCATTGGGACCATTAACAGATCTTGCTGCGGGACCCATAATTGGTATATTATCTGTTTGGATTGAATGCGTTCTATTACCATTTTTAAAACCTCCTAAATCTCCAAACAAATTATTTCCCCATAAAGTAAATCCTTCTTGTATTACTGGAGAACTAGAGCTGCTTGTTGTTGCTAATGCAGAAGTTGCTACACCATCTTCTCCTGTTGTACTAAGCTCCATTCCTGCTTCGGGCTTAAAATAAGCAATGCTATTTGTTTTATCATTTATAGAATAACCTCCGTCGCTATTCTTAACTATACTTCCATTAATATCATGTTCTCTTCGATATTCTCTAGCTTCTTTTCTTGTTTCAAATAAACCTGTTGGGTCACTAAAATAAATGGGATTGTTATATGCAAAACGATAAAGAGTAATCGAAAAGGCTAATTCGGATAAAACATCCATAGAATTAAATCTTCCTATCGCAGGGTCATATTGGCGATAATCCATCGCTGTCATGTTAAGTTCTAGCTCATCTTGCCATTCTCTCGAATTATATTTATACTTATATCCCAGTTGATTATTAAGAGTATTATACCCTTGATGTTTTAATCCAAAAGGGTAATAATTATTTTCTTCTAATATTTCCAGTTTATTTGTTACTGGATTCTTAGCATAGCTTAGTCTTACATTCCCTAAATGATCTAAATAGTTGAAAACATAACCAAAGACATACGTCGCTGGATTGGTACTTGTATTTCTTACATAACCTTCTGCCGTTGGGAAAAACTGTAAAACATCGTTCTTATACTGAAAACCACCTGCTAAATATTTCGTATTGGTTACTACTCCATTCTCGGTTACATTTTTTTCTAATTTTTGTCCCGTTGCATTGTAAATATAAGCAATCGTATTTCCTGTTCCAAATGTTATTTTGGTAGGTAAGTTAAGATGGTTATACTGTATTTTGGTAATGTTTTTGTTTTGGTCTTTTATTAGGTTTCCGTTATCATCATAGGCATAATCGTCTTCGGTATCGTTATACCCATTGCTATCATCTTTAAAACCTTGCGTATTATTGGATGTATCGGTTACTTTCATAAGCTGATTAGAATTTTCGGGATAAAAATATCCCAAATTATCCATATCATCTACATAAGGATTACTGGATACTCCTGCCATAAACTTGCGTTGCAGTCGGGTAATGTTTCCGTTTTTATCATAATCCATATTTTCTCCAAAATAATTTTTATTGTCTGTGAGCTTTGGAGTCTGGTACGAAGCATTTTTTAAACGATTTAATTGGTCGTATTGATAGCCATACCCACGTACGACTCCTATACCATCTGAACCTGCTGCCCAAAAAGTTTCGGCTATATTCCCGTTATAAAGCGCTTTGGTTGCCGTTGCATTTCCCTCGACTTTATTGTAATTTATTTTAAAAGCAAATAAATCTTTTGGGTCATTACCATATTGTAAGTTATCGGTATTATTAATTCCTGTAAGCCAGCCTCGTACATTATACTTATAGTCAATTTTTTGCAAAGGGCTTACAGTTGTGTTACCAACATTTTTATTTGTAAGTTGCCCTAATGGATCATAGATATTATTTGATAATAATTGTTCATCAGCAAAACCAATTCTGTGAGTGTGTGTAAGCAAGCGATCTTGTGTTGAAAACGTAAAATTTTCGAGTGTACTAGTGCCTGTATCTGATATCGTTTTTTTGTGAGCTGTTAACGAAGTTATTTTTTTACCTGTAAAATCTAGCCTATCCTGCACATAGGTATATCCTCCCAAATAATTAATTATATAATTTTCTATTGGTCTTCTATTAGTATCATAAAACAGAGAAATAGTTTCTCCCAAAACAATCGATTTATTGGTAGATATCCTAGTCCAGCCACCTGTTACTAGACGAGTTTCCATAGATAAAACAGATTGTCCATAAATAGCCGAAGGTTTAGGAGCAAGATTAGGAAAATGATATGTATCGTAATAGGTCGCTGTAAGTAACTTAAAACTTGATGCTGACGGAATACTACTAGTCTCTACTTTTATCCCTTCGATCATTCCTGTCTTTTTTTGAGTCTCTATTACTGGAATTACTGCGTTTTGATTTTTTTGCCAAGTTTGCCTTGTTGTACTACTACTTACTGTGTTATCCCATCCTGTATATATTGGCCTGCCAAAGGCATCATACTTTGTTAATAACCATCCTACAGTTGTATCATCCTGAAATGGAGAATTTGCAGGTCCCGTCGCCACGACTCTATTAAGTTTGTCATAAACGATAAACTCCCATTGTTTCCCAGGTAATTTTTTCTCTACCAATCGGTTGCGATTATCATACTTATACTGGTAACATAAACTATTAAGAATTTTATCGGTAATAGCTCCATCTACTTTAGGTGGGATTACATAAGTTAAATTACCATACTCATCATATACATAGTACGTATCGTGTTTTTTGTCTGACTCATAAGTTCTCTTTAAAATAAGCCTTCCTTCTTTATCTTTAAATTCTACTGTGCTTCCTTTTGTTTCAGAGAGATTTGCTGAGGAATTTTCGTCATAAGTAATGGTTTTATACAACTCATTTTTGTCATAATACTTATTATCCCAAAAAGTTATATCATACAATCCTGCTGTAGCGTTCCAAATTGTGGCGGCTTCTAATAATCGTACCTCATTTGTAGTATTCGTTTGGTAATCTAACTTTATCTCATGACCACTACCCATTGCCCAATCGTTTCCAGGTACGGCTTGTTTTAAAACTCGGTTAAGCGGCGAATTTTCGAACTTTTTCTCTGAGAAAGGATTTGCTGTATAATCGTATTTTTCGGTACCATACAATGCTTTTGTAGCATTAATTGCTATTTCTGTATTTATTCTTGGATATTTCTTGTTAGAATTAGGGAACGAAAAAGGCAAATAGTCTTTCTCTTGTCTGCCAAAATCATCATATTCTATTGGGGTTATGATATCTTCTCCATTTCCTCCTTGCCCAATGGCAATAGTTTGTACAGGACGCCCTAAACCATCAAAGTATGTTACACTCTGGTTCATTTCTTCTTTTTTCAGCGTTTTAAAATAATCTGCTGTAACTCCTTTTTTGGGTGAAGCTGTATAAATAAAATTATCATCGCTAAAAGCCTGTGCCACTACAGTAGCATTCGAAAATAGTAGCAAAATAATTAGTGATAAGTACTTTTTCATATTATTTAGTTTATGATTAGTTTGTTTCATAAGAAGGTTGCATAATTGTAAATACTACATTCTTACAATCATATCCCTTAAAGTCTGGTATTTTATTTGGTGGAATATTTGGTGCAAAATCTTGATATTGCTCAGCGCTACAACTAAACTCTTGCCAGCATTGAGATAATCCTTCTTGAGCCTGATTGTCGGCATCATCCTGTGAAATAGTTGAACTAAACTCACCCGCTGGGACGATATAGGCTACCTTTACCATACCGAGGTACTCCGAAAACATATTTAAATAACCACTTAGTTCATTGCTTAAATACATACAACTACCATTAGCATTTGCATAAGCTTGCCCGTTTTTGTTTACAGATATTTGTGCAATTTCATCAGCTGCTGCTTGTGAAGTAAGAGAATAAGAAGTCATTGCAGGAACCGTATACACTACAGAAGTGCCTGCTGTTCCAGATGCACAATTATTCTTGGTAAAAACACCACTTTTCTCCTTATTCCAAAAAGCGCAATATCCATTTCTATTAGCATTAACTTGCCCATTCATGTTCATATCGTTCAACGCTTTATTATCGGCATCTTGCTGTGAGATTACAGAAGTATAAGTTCCTGCAGAAACTGAATATACTAAAGGTCCAGTAAGCCCTGAACTACAATTAGCTCTATAAAAAGTTTTACTTATTGCTGTGTTACGATATACTGGAGCAACATCTAGCGAAATATCCATAACCTGCCCTTTGTAATTGTAGAAATAGGCTTGTAAAACATTCTGATCATTATCTTTTACAAACTTTAATCGATTAAAACTATCGTAATCGTAATAGGTTCTAGATCCATTTTCGTCTGTTATAAGACTAACTCCAATTAATGGCTTGTACATGTAAGTCATAATCTTGGTATTACCCAATCCTGAATACCCATACCAAAATTTATTTAATGCGATAATCATATCGCTTTCAGTTCCTTTATCCGAGGATGAAGCGTTTTGTACCCCATTAACTAAATATGCCTGAACATTTTTATAAGCAATGTTGTCTATCTTGGCAACAGGCAATGTTTTATTGTATCCCCAAACTATAGATGTTGGTGTACCTCCATCTTGAGTATATTGCAGGAGATTCCCTCTGTCGTCATAAAAATCGTAAGAGATTTTCTTGTCGGTAACAGAATTTAAAGCTACTGTTCCTTTGTTTTCAAGTACCGTTTTAGGTAATAATAAATTACTCGTAGCCGTACTTTTATCATAAACTGTTTTTCGCTCAGACAGTTTAATCCCTCTTCTAAATGTTTGTACATCCAACGGTACTCCAACCCTGTTTTGGGCAATTAGTTCTTTTACAAATGGCTCACTTGCCATTTGTGGATCTTGAGGGTAAAAGTATTTGGTTTCTAAGGCTTCTTCTTTGGAGTTTGTTATAGTTTCCGAGGTTAATAAAAAATGTTTTAGACTGTTATAGTTATATTTTTTTACAGTGACTAAATTTCCACTATCAAAATACCTTGTAGTTTTTTCACTAGACAATAAATTAACATTTGCAGTAATCTCATATTCTAGTGCCATGTGAGTATCCCAAAATGTGAGAAGTATATTATTAGAAAAATAAAATCTACCAATTTTAAAAGCAAATATATTTTTTAAAGCGCTTATCTGAGTATTAATCAAAAACGCATCATATTCAAATTCTTTCTTTTCTACTAAAGTTAATGATGCTAATCCATTTTTTTTATAATATGAAATTTCTTTTGGTTGTCCTCTAAATAGTTCCATACTAATTGGGGGCGGAAAAGGGAATTTATTAACCACAAAATCCATCGAATGTGTATAATTGTAAATAGTCACCCCTGTTTTGTTAGGATCATTAGATTCTTCTATAACAGTTTCATAACCTACATTAGCTCCTGAATACGTTACTTGCTGAATATTGTTGTATGATTTTAACCTATGGTAATAGCCATCACAATGTCCACCAACACATTCACCTGCGCCCACTATAATATCGTCTTCAAAAATGAACTTTGGTTCATTAAAAACTTTACCTGAACTCAAGTCAGAAAAATAATCCTTTTTATACTTGTACTTTTTTGTTATAGGTAAAGCCAAAGCATCTGGATAACTTCTAATTTCCTTAACTCTTAATCCACCAATATATTTATTAATATTTTTAGGATTGTTATTTGGATTTAATTTATTCCAAGTAACAGAAACAAAAAAATCTTTTATTTCTAAATCCTGACCAGCACCAGCTATATGGGCATTTAATATATAGTCTCCATTTTGCAGATAGGAATTAAAATTTCTTGATATATAAAAAGTATATGCTGGTGATGTAGAACTTGCTAATCTTGTTAAACTAAAATTAATATTAGCGTCTGCAATTCCATTTTTTAGACCACATCCACTACATCCCATACTAAAATCACCGTATGCTCCACCTAAAGGATTATTTCCATTTAAAAAAGGGTCTGGAGGGTTATTTATAGTAAAAGTCTCTTCGTAACTTTCATCAAGTCCTATTACAGTACTACTGTCTATGGAAGCAGCATCAACCAAATATACATCAGGTAATTTAGTCGAATAGCCATCATTATTTTCAAAATCAAATTCGGTATATCCTCCAGTAGGATATATTATTTTCTTTAATATACCAAATTGAGATTTAGAAGGATTAACGAATCTATTGGCTCCTTTAATTTCGATTGGTCTGCTCTCCAAAAATATTGTAGGAATTAAATCGATATTGTCAGTAGCTCCATTATAGTATCCCCAATAATCCTGAGCTGGACTATTACGACAAGGTGGAAAATAAGATTCATCGTAAAAAAAAGCATGCCCAATTGAGCTTGTTAATGAAGTAGTATTTCTAATTTTTTCTAACAACATCCATTTATTTGAATACGTTTCTTTACTGTAACAACTTCCACCTGTAACAAACTTATATTCAAAATCATAACTTAATACTTCATTTTTTTTAGAATCTTTTACCTTAATATTTTTCAAACTATACCCGCCTTGAAGGTCTGATCTTTCGATTATATTTCGATTAAATTCAACAACTCCATCATTAAAAGAAACTCTTTTTAAAAGATTAGAATGTAATGTAGTAATAGTTGTTATAGGCCCTTCGGTAATATCTCTTGTATCACTAGCTACTCCACTCATAAAAATTAACTTCGTTTTAGGCGTCATTGTTTTTAGTGTTTGTACTTCCAAATCGTATTCAAAAACAATATCTTCACTCTTATTTGGTGAAACAATTTTAGAAACGTACCATGCCGTTGTAGTTTCTGTATTGTCAACATAGGAAATCTCTTTTTCAGAAAATGTATATTCGTAACCTTCCTCTGTAATTATCTTGAAAATTCCATTATCATTATAAGTGATTTTTATTTGTGATTCTTCTAGTGTTACAAATTGATTATACTCTTGACTGTATATAAATTTGCCACTTTTACCCAATATATTAAAGTAAAATATATCTGGTTCAGAATCTGCAGTTCCAGCAGCTAATGCGCTCATAAATCGCTGTTTTTTAATATCACTATTACTTAACCTATACACCTTCTCAATAGACAGTTCACTGAACTTATTAAAAAAGCCACCAGTTTCTTCGTCTGGTATACCCTTGACTGATCTAGAAATCATGGGTATTGTTCCTAAAGACCAACCTAAACCAACCCACGAAGCAATATCTTCAACTTTATTACCTCCTGTATGATAATTTAATTCCAGAGGATAATTAAATGCATTTGTCTTAATGTTATAAATAGGAATTGATATGTTTGCCGTACCTGTAAAATTATTGACAGGTACTTCTCCATACCTTACAAAGGCAGCAGTATTTGGTGCTAAGGGGACAATGTTATTTACCTCTGTTTGCGAAAAAACTGAAGAATAAACTAAAAGTAGTATTGTTAATATGCTATATCTCATGGCCTCTATTTTATTTTTTTAATTTCTCCCTCTTCTTATTACTTTCACACCATCCGTTTGTACATTGGTTTTTATATTCACCACATAAATTCCTTCAGGGTAACGGCTTAAATCAATAGGAACGGTCCGGTCTGTGATTGCGAACTGCTGGAGGATGCGTCCCGCCATATCTACAACCGTAGCCGTTCCTTTTTCATACTCATATCCTATAATAATATTGGTAAATGTTACTGCAGGATTAGGAATGGCTTCTATGCCTTTGGCTTTAACTTTTTCGGGTTTGGTCTTGTCTTTTAGCTTGACTACCCAAAAATCATTACCTCCTATAGTCGATTTTTTCTGTTTGGATGTACCGGAGTTAGATGTTCCTGCCATTAAGTAACCTCCATCTCTGGTTTCGAATAGTTTTTGTAGCACATCATCACCATTGCTAGCTACATTTTTCTTCCAGATTTCTTCGCCTTTATCATCAATTTTTAAAGCAATATATCCTGCCTCTTTGTTTTTATTGACAAGTCCTGCTACTTTTCCGGCAATTCCATCTTTAGCGTATTCATTTTCGTTTTGAGAATACCCTCCAATTAAATAGGTTTGATCTTGGTTTTCGACCAAAGAGGTCAAAATATCCGTTTTACCAAAATCATAAGTCTTACTCCATACAACATCTCCTTTATCATCGAGCTTTAATACCCAATAATCGGTACCATTGCCTACCATACCCCCCAAAGAAGTAAGCGGACTGGTACTATTTGAATTTCCCCCTGCTATATATCCGCCATCTAGTGTTTGATGAACTACATACAACTGATTGTCTCCATTACCTCCGTATGTTTTTTGCCATTCGATACCACCCACACCATCAATCTTTATGATCCAATAATCTCCTATCCCTGCATTAGGTTCTGTTTTATCTCCCGATTGTGGAGAATTAGAATATCCTCCCAAAATATATCCTCCGTCTTGGGTTTGCTCCATGCTTCTTAATACATCGGCATATTCGCCTCCGTATGTCTTTTGCCACTCTACAACTCCCGCTTTATCTAATTTTACAATCCAATAATCCATGTTGCCACGGCTTTTCTCCGATTTGGTATATATATTTGGTTTAAAATCTAATGATTGTGTAATTTCTATCGTTTCGTCTGTTATTTCTGGAATCGAACTAGAGGAACCTCCAAGTATATATCCTCCATCTCTGGTCTGGAAAGCGCATAAAAGTTCATCCTGACCACTGCCACCAATAGTTCGTTGCCATAGTTCCTCACCATTGGCATCTAGCTTAATTACCCAAAAATCAGTACCTCCCTTACAAGGATCTTTTTTCTGGAAATCATTTGGAGAATTCGAAGTTCCTGCAAGAATAAAACCACCATCTCTTGTGTTTTTTATGCTTTGTAACAAGTCAAAACCACTACCTCCAAAACTTTTCTGCCAAACTAACTCCCCTTTTTCATCCATTTTCCAAATCCAATAATCTAGATCTCCATTATTGTTGTCAGTCTTATTACCTGTTTTATCAGATAAAGAACTTCCTGCGAGTATAAAACCATAATCGGCTGTGGGTTGTGCATCAAAAAGATAATCTGCATGTATTCCCCCATACGATTTTTCCCAAAGGATATCTTGGGAGTGCATGAATAATGGACAAATAAACAGGAGTAATAAGTAGTGTTTTTTCATTTTTTCAGATTGCTTAATTATACAATGTGTTTTTTTTGTAAGTAAAAACTTTAAATAATAACAATAATAGGGATAGTTTTCTTTAAAAACAAATTATTCTAATTATTTTGTAATAAACAAGTTACAAAAAACTACATCGTTTGAGTAATAAGTAAGAATAATTACTACATACATGAGAGTTTACCGCAAAGAGTATGTAATCCTTGGCGAAGAATTAACCGCAAAGCGCGCAAGAGTTTAACGCAAAGGGCGCAAAGTTTTTCTACAATCTTGTCTTTCTGAGGAACGAAGACACAAGCGATAGCGAATTGGCGAAGCAATCTCCGCGACAAACTTCATAATCTTTGCCGAGTCACTCACGGAGACCCTTCCTGCGTCAGGGTGACAAGATTGTGGTTTGTAGCAAAGAAATAAACGCAGAGTTCGCAAAGTCCCGATAGCTATCAGGATACGCAAAGGTCGCAAAGCTTTCAATTCTACTGATACGAAAATTTACTGTAAAGAATTGGGCTAACATTTGTTTTAAATCCATTTAATCTGTGCAATCTGTGGCAGAAAAATCAACCAAAAAACGCTTATTACCTTTAGTAATCAAACAATTAAATAAAAAAATATTAGAAAAAATTTTGCGCAGTCAAATAACTGCACTATATTAGCAGTCAAATAACTGCAAAATGGAAATTCGTAGAGATGTATTTCAGGCAATAGCCGACCCTACTCGCAGGGCAATATTAAGTCTAGTTGCGATACAGGCAATGACTCCTGGTGCAATAGCAGCAAATTTTGACTCATCGAGACAAACTATTTCTAAACACATACAAATACTCACAGAGTGTGAATTACTGAAACAAGAACAAAATGGAAGAGAAATTTATTATCACCTTAATCCAAAGAAGATGAAAGACGTATCCGATTTTATTGAGCCATTCCGCCAAATGTGGGAAGACCGATTTAATAAATTAGAAACAATAATGAAAAACTATAAAGACATTATCTAACATGGAGAAAAAAACAAAAATCAATGCCGAAAATGGCAAACAGGAACTAGTAATTACACGAGAATTTGATTTGCCTCTGGAATTGCTTTTTAAAGCCTACACCGAACCCGAAATTGTAGCACAATGGATGGGAACCAAAGTACTGAAACTCGAAAATAAAAAACACGGCAGTTGGCAATATCAAACAAGCGACGCTAACGGAAATGTAGTATTTCAAGCCAATGGCACCATTCATGAGTTTGTTCCCAACCAAAAAATCACACGAACGTTTGAAATGGAAAACACGCCATTTGCTGTACAACTTGAATTCTTAGAATTTGAAAAACTTACAAACAATACAAGTAAACTAGATATACATATCATATATAAATCGGTTGAACTTCGAGATCAAATGCTAAAACTACCTTTTGCCCAAGGCATAAATATGGCTCACAACAGATTACAAGACATTGCTAACAAATTAAAATAAAATATTATGACAAAGAGAAATAAAATTATCTATTGGATTGCTACACTCTGGCTAGCATTAGGAATGTTATCAACTGGAATAGTACAAGTATTAAAACTAAAAGAAGAGGCCGATATGATGGCACATTTAGGTTATCCGCTGTATTTTTTGACCATACTAGGTGTTTGGAAAATATTAGGTGTTATAACAATTCTTATCCCTAAACTTCCGTTATTAAAAGAATGGGCATATGCAGGTTTCGTTTTTGCAATGTCGGGTGCAGTATTTTCTCATTTTGCAAGCGGTGATGGCGCCAAAGAATATTTTGGACCAATATTATTACTTGTTCTAACTGTTATATCTTGGTATTACAGACCTACAGACAGAAAAACCATTTTAGTTTAATTTTTAATCAAGAAATAAAATGAAAAAAGAATTATCCCCAAAACAACAAGAAGAACTTCTTGACCTATTAAAAACTCGTTTTGAAAAAAATAAGGCTCGTCACGAAAGCCTTGAATGGGCCAAAATACAAGCTAAACTAGAAGCCAATCCCGAAAAATTATGGTCGCTTAATGAAATGGAAGAAACTGGTGGAGAACCCGATGTTGTAGGACATGATAAAAGCACCGACGAATACATATTTTACGATTGCTCAGCCGAAACTCCCAAAGGGCGCAGAAGTATTTGTTATGACCATGTAGCACTAGAAGCAAGAAAAGAACACAAGCCAAAGAATAGTGCAATTAATATGGCAACAACTATGGGTGTTACTATCTTAAACGAAGAAGAATATCGGGAATTACATAAACTCGGAAAATTTGATACAAAAACATCCAGCTGGATACAAACCCCAGCGGAGATAAGAAAACTCGGTGGTGCTATCTTTGCCGATTTTCGTTACAATACTATCTTTATATACCATAACGGTGCCGATTCTTACTATGCCGTAAGAGGATTCCGTAGCTCGCTTAGAGTATAAAAAAATGGTACGCGGATGACACAGATTTACTTCGTAAAGACGCAGATAAAAACTGATTTCTTAAAGTAAGAATAAGAAAAAAATCCGTCTTTTCTGCGTTTTCGCGATAGCGAATCCGTATCATCCGCGTCCTATTTTATGCGCAACACTGTGAAACTGTTTTATAAAATAGAGTATATACTCAATCTTTTTTTCCAAAATATCAATAGTGTGTCACCATCTTTGTAGAATCATATTATGAAGACGCACTGCGGTGCGTCTCTACGGAAAACCTTTGCGACTCAGTATCTTTGAACCTTTGAACCTTTATCCCTTTTGTACCTCTGAACCTCAAAAAAACCTTTGACCCTAAAAAACTACTCATATTTCAAATACTTCAAAACATCAATTTTAGTAACCTGATATGCTTTTGCCAAAACAATCGTTAGTGTTAAAAACAATAAAGACAAAAAGGCAACTACAAACGGAAATATCTGAATATTAATTCTAAAAGCAAAATAGTCAAGCCATTGTTGCAATAAGAAATACGCTGGAATAATCCCTATTATAAATCCTATTACGCAGAAGATTACATATTGTTTAGATAATTCTTTGAGTAAAACATTAGTCTCTGCTCCTAGTGTTTTCCTGATAGCAATTTCGCGTAATCTACGTTCCATAGAGAAAGAAGCCAAGGCAAATAATCCAAATACGGCAATAAGAATAACAATGACATTTAAGAACGAAAATAATTGACTTTGATTTTGATAATCTTTATAAGTTCGGGCGAAACTTCTATCTACAAAATTGAATTCAAAAGGATATTCAGCATCTACTTTTGATTTCCAGAATTTATCTATGGCATCAATCGTTTTAGGCATATCTTGTGGTGCAATTTTCACCGAAATATTAAGTAAATCTTTTTGCACCCAGTCGAATGCTGTAATGTGCATAAAAACCATTGGTGCAATTTTATTTTGCAGTCCAAAATAATTAAAATCTTTTACAATTCCGACTACTTTTAATTTTCTGTTTTCCCAAATGATTTCTTTATTAATAGGGTCTTTTTCCTGCAATGTTTTAGCAGCAGCTTCATTCAGTAGAACGTTACTAATGCTATCCGACGCAATTTTATTTGTTAAATCCCTTCCTTTAATTATTCGTACACCTAAAACATCCATCATTCCAAAATCAATTGCCATTTGTTGCGTTATAACTTCTTTATTATCTTTATAATGCATTCCTGACCACGAGTTAACATTGGATCCAATAGAAAATACTCCCGCAGAAACAGCCTGAACGCCTTTTATTTTTAAAAGCTCTTGTTTTATTGTCTTGTATCTTTCAAATTGGTTTCTTCCTTTTTTAGGCTTAAAAGAAATATCCATAACCTGAGCACCTTTAAAACCTAAGTCCTTATTTGCCATATAATTTACCTGCTGATAAACTATAAGTGAACCAATGATAAAAAATGTAGCTATAGCAAATTGTAAAACCAGCATACTGTTTCTAAGCCAAATCCCACTTTTACTACGAGAAAAATTTCCCTTTAAAACCTTCAAAGTCTCAAAATTTGAGACATAAATAGCAGGCAAAACTCCGGCAACCAGAATAACAATTATAAAAATCAATATTAATTGCAAATAAAATTGAGCACCTTCAAGAACCAGATTTTTTTCTAAAAGTGAATTATAAAAAGGTAATGAAAGTTCTACCATTACCAATGCCAATAAAAATGAAAAAAGCGTAATTAAGGTTGTCTCAAATACAAATTGAATAATAATTTGCAATTTTGTAGCGCCTACTATTTTCCTTACCCCTACCTCTTTAGCACGTTTTATAGCATTTGCGGTAGCAAGATTAATATAATTTACAATAGACAACAGCAAAATAAGTATTGATAACCCCATTAAGATTTTTAAAAACTGAAGGTTCGCAGTTCCTTCCGGAAAAGGACAATTTCCCTGATTAAGTCTCGAGTTGGAAAACGGAAGCAATTTTGGTTTTACCTGTTCGCCATATAACTTTAAAAAAGCTTCATAGGTTATTCCTTCTTCCTTAGCCTGTTTTTTAAAGTTATTTTCAATATAGATATGATTCAGACTTTTGAGTATAGCAGTTGTATCACTTTGCTTTTTTAGGTTTAGCATTAATCCGAAATTTAATCCCCAACTATCCTTCTTTTTTTCCAACTCTTCTTCAATTATAGTTGTAATTGCAGCAGGCATTACGGATGATTTTTGAGATAAACTATATACACCACGAACAACGAAAAAATTGCCAGCATATTTAACCTGTTTGCCCATTGGATTTTCATTTTTAAACAAACGAGAAGCTAGCTCTTCAGATATAGCAATGCTATTACGATCATGAAGTGCACTTTTGGCACTACCCAGAATAAATTCAAAAGGAAAAAAAGAAAAGAAACTACTTTGTGCTGAGAAAATCTTATTTACTAATTCAATTTTACCGTTATATTGTATCGTTTCTTTATTGTAATTACTTGTAAAATAACAATAATCCTGTAAATCTGAGGTAGTTGATTTTAAGATTGGGGCTGGTACAGCAGAATTTACAGCCCAAATATTACCGCCGCCAATATCATTAAGAACAGTATAAATTTTATCTTTCTCTGGATTCCACTGATCATAAGAGTGCTCCTCATTCCAATACAAAGTGGCAAAAATTAATCCAGCAATTCCGATACTCAATCCTAAAACATTTAAAGCCGTAAAAAGCCTGTTGGTTTTTATGTGATAAATAAATATGTTGATCCAGTTCTTTAGCATCTTATTCGTATTTAAGGTATTTTAGAACATCAATTTTGGTTGCCTGATAAGCTCTTGTAAGTACAACTAATAATGTTAATACCAGTAAGACGGTAAATCCGATTATAAAAGGATAAACAGAAATGCTAATTCTGTAAGCAAAATTATCCAACCATTTATTGAGGAAATAATACACTGGAAATAAAGCAATTAAAAAACCTATTATACTAAAAACAACATATTGCTTGCAAAGTTCTTTTAATAAAACATTTGTATCGGCGCCAAGTGTTTTTCGAATAGCAATTTCCTTCATGCGACGCTCAATAGAGTACGATGCTAGAGCAAATAACCCAAAAAGGGCAATTATAATAACAATGACATTCAACAAAGTGAAAAGATTCTTTTGCTTCACATAATTACTATAAGATCTTTTATATTCTTTATCTACAAAATCGTATGAAAACGGATATTCAGTATCTACTTTTTTTGTCCAAAGGTTTTCTATATCAGCTATGGTTTGCTGCATAGTTTTAGGATCGGCCGTAATATAAATATTATTCAAAAGTCCGGGAAACCAGGGTACTGTTTTAAAATGGAAAAAGGACATTGGAGGTATTGGATCTCCCGGATTTCCGATATTAAAATCTTTTACAACCCCAACAATAATAGCATCATTTCCGTTCCAGTTTAGTTTTTTACCTATCGGATTTTTTTCATTTAATAATTTTAGGGCAGTTTCATTAATTAGCATCGAAGTAATGGTGTCCTGCGCAAATTTCGGACTCAAATAGCGCCCTTTTACAATTTTTATTTTCATCATTTCCAACAGTCCAAAATCTATTGGCATATTACTACCATCAATATTTTTATCTTTATAATGATATGATATTACAGATTTTGCCCCGCTTCCAAAAACAAAGCCTCCTCCTGCAACTTGTTGTACTCCCTTTATATGTTGCAATTGGTTTTTAATACTGTTGTATCGGGCAAATTGTTCTTTTTCAGTAATTGCTTCCCCGTAAATATTTCTGTAAGAGATATTAAGGATTTGTTTTCCGTTAAAACCCAGATCTTTTGAATTCATAAGCTCTATTTGCTCATACACAATATAAGATCCAATAATAAAGAAAGTAGCTACAGCAAATTGAAATATCAGCATTCCGTTTCTAAGCCAGATACCGTTTTTACTTCGCCCAAAGTTTCCTTTTAAAACCTTTAGCGGTTCAAAATTAGCAACATAAATAGCCGGAAATATTCCTGCCACGACAACGGTTACAAAAAATATAACAACAAGCTGCGAGTAAAACTGTCCAGTTTGTAAAACGAGCGATTTTTCTAAAAAAGCATTGTAATACGGTAAAGAAATCTCGACAATAACCAGTGCTATTAAAATTGAAAACAACGAAATGATAGCGGTTTCAAAAATAAATTGTTGGATTATAGAGAGTTTCGAAGCTCCGATAATTTTGCGAACTCCAACTTCTTTAGCCCTTTTTATAGCATTTGCCGTTGCCGAATTAACATAATTTACAATAGATAACAGTAGGATCAAAACCGATAACCCAACCATAATAAGTAAAAATTGAAGATTACCTTTTGCTTCTATTAAACTACCAGTTTTTGAATGTAAACGAATGGATGATAAGGGTTCTAAAAGGGGTTTTACTTCGCCAAATTTCTTAATAAATTCTTCAATTTTAATACCTTGATCCTTTGCATAACGAGCTGTCATATTCTCAAAATATATTTTTTGAAGATTTTGAGTCACTCGTTTTTGGTCATTCGGATTTTTTAATTTTAACAATAGAACAAATTGAAAATTACCCCATTGCTGAATCGTTTCTTTTATTCTTGCATCCATAAAATTGACCACACAAGAAGGATTATATACTGATTTTTTATCCAGCTTATAAACACCTCTTACAATCAGAACTTTTTTCTGTAAAACTACTTTTTTACCCAGAGCCGTTTCGTTTCCAAAAAGGGTAATAGCCAGATCTTGCGATAAACAAATACTGTTTACATCTGGTAATGCAGCTTTTTGATTCCCCTCTATAAACTCATAAGGAAAATAATCAAAAAAGTTTTTTTGTGCTACGACAACCTTGTCAGATTGCACTTTTTTATTATTAAAATACAGTATCTCATTATCATAACTTCCGCTTAAATAACAGTACGATTCTACTTCAGGACTTACAGCCTGTATCGCAGATCCTATTGGTGATGAACTCGAAGCCCAATAAGTAGTTGCATCCATTTGATTAGCAACTAAAAAGACATTTTCTTTATTAGGATTCCATTGGTCATAACTCTGTTCGTCGTTCCAATATAAAATCGCGAAAATTAAACCTGCAATTCCAATACCCAAGCCCAAAACATTCAAAGCCGTAAAAAGCTTATTGTTTTTGATGTGATAAATAAATACGTTGATCCAGTTCTTTAGCATGATTTAGTTTATTGAGTTACTTACTAAAACATCAACATTTCGATTATTCTTTTTTTCCGAAAGAATAATACCGTCTTTCATTAAAATGGTTCTCTGCGAAAAAGAAGCATCATAATCAGAGTGCGTAACCATTAAAATTGTAGAACCACTAGCATGAAGATCCGTCAATAATTCCATTACTTCATTACCGTTTTTACTGTCCAGATTTCCTGTAGGTTCATCGGCAAGAATAATTTTTGGGTCATTAATTAAAGCTCTGGCAACAGCCACACGTTGTTGTTGTCCTCCCGAAAGTTGTTGCGGATAATGTTTTAAACGATGAGAAATACCTAATATAGTTGCAATATTCTCTACTTTTTTCTTTCTTTCTGATGATGGAACATTGTTGTAAATTAATGGCAATTCGATATTGTCATAAACTGATAATTCATCAATTAAATTGAAATTCTGAAAAATGAATCCAATGTTTTCTTTTCTGGCTTTCGATACAAATTTCTCTTTTAATCCAACCATTTCCTGTCCTAACAATTCATAACTTCCGCCAGAAGCGCTGTCTAATAATCCGATGATATTTAATAAAGTCGATTTTCCGCTTCCAGATGGTCCCATGATCGATATAAAATCGCCTTCGTTTACCGTTAATGAAATTTCGCTTAAAGCTTTTGTCTCTACTTCTTCAGTTCTAAATATTTTAGAAAGCTTTTCAATTTTGATCATAATAATTTGATTTTTGATGTTTGTTTTTCTGTCTAAGAATTGTATCGCTGAAGTAAAAAACAGATCCTAAATTAAGATAATTGATAACATAATCTATAAATATCTATTTTTGTTACATTTACTAGCAATAATGATTCTCATACTTGATGATTTACTAGTCTTAAAGTGATTTTCATGCCAAAAATTAAAAATATGTAACTGGCTTATTTTTAAGTTTTTATTTAAAGCCAAATTTAAAAGTGTCCATTATTGGACACCTTTCGTCCAAAACCGAACAAGAATGAAAAAGACAAATGCCTCAATATTGATTATAGATGACCAGGAAGACATCCTTTTTGCATCAAAAGTGTACTTAAAAAAGTATTTTGAGAACATTTATACGCTCAATAATCCAAAAAATATCGTCGAATTATTGGCAAAAAACACCATCGATGTAGTTTTGCTCGATATGAATTATAGAATAGGTTTTGAGGACGGAAAAGAAGGTTTGTATTTATTAAAAGAGATAAAAACGCTTTCGCCAAAAACAGTAGTAATCTTAATGACGGCTTTTGGTAAAGTCGAAACGGCTGTAGAAGGTTTAAAATCGGGTGCTTTTGATTATATCTTAAAACCATGGGAAAATAAAAAACTACTAGAATCTGTAAAACAAGCAGTAGATAAATCTCGTAAAGACCAAAAGAAACTGAAAGACCACGAACCCGCAGAAGATTTCTTTATTGGCAATTCAGAGATTATAAAAAAAACATATTCATTGGCAGATAAAGTGGCAAAAACCGATGCTAATGTTTTGATTCTGGGCGAAAACGGAACTGGTAAATTTGTTTTGGCACATCATATTTACACACAATCTGAAAGAAAAAACAATCCATTTATCGCAGTCGATTTAGGTTCTCTGAATTCTAATATATTCGAAAGTGAATTATTTGGCTATGCCAAAGGAGCTTTTACCGATGCTAAGGTCGATACTCCCGGACGTTTTGAAATGGCTCAGAACGGAACTATTTTCTTAGACGAAATAGGAAATGTTCCGTTGCATTTACAATCAAAACTCTTGCAGGTTATACAAACCAAAACCGTAACCCGATTAGGAGAAACGAAAGCCAGACCACTTAATGTACGTATCATAACGGCAACCAACTTAAATCTTAAACTAGAGGTTGAGGATAAAACATTTAGAGAAGACTTGTATTATCGTATTAATACGATGGAGATAGTGCTGCCGCCATTACGAGAACGAAACGAAGACAAAATTCCTCTGGCTGAATATCTTTTGGAAAAAATGATTGTTAAATACGGAAGAGACGAAATTACTTTTGATAAAAAAGTATTCGAACAAATCGAAAAGCACGCTTGGAAAGGTAATATCCGTGAAATGGAAAACAAAATAGAACGCGCTGTTATCCTTTGCGAAAACAATCTCATTACGGTTTCTGATTTGGATTTAAACGAAATAACAACTTATGACGAAAATCCAGATGATATTCAGCTTTCCACAGTCGAAAAAGCTACCGTCGAAAAAGCGTTACTCAAGAACAATAATAATATAAGTAAAACAGCTGAAGAACTAGGATTATCAAGAGGTTCTTTATACCGACGTTTAGAGAAATACAATATTAATCCATAAGTGTTTAGGGAAATTAACCGCAAAGCATACAAAAGATTAACCGCAAAGGTCGCAAAGTTTTTAATTTGTGCAATTTGTGGTAGAGAAATTAACCGCAAAGGACGCAATCCCGATCCCGAAGCGTCGGGACGGGATACGCAAAGGTCGCAAAGTTTTTAATTAGTGAAAATTTGTGCAATTACTTCGTCTGTTCGCTCTTTCGGGCTCGGGTTGTGGTTAACTTTTTTTTTAAAAATCCGTTTTTATCCGCGTCTTTACTTTTGTAAATCCATATCATCCGCGTTCCTTTATAGACAACCTAGTTTAACCAATAATACATTACTATCTACTATGTTTAAATCATTAAAAATATACAATCTTCTTTTTCTGAGATTATTACTTATTTTATCTGGTGTAGAAATCGCTATTTACTTCTTTAAAAAGGAATTGATTTTTACTGCTATATTTAGCTTATTTATCGTTTTTTTCCTTGTACGCGAAATGTATTTTTATGTTCGGAATTTCGTTTTGCTTTATAATAAAACTATTGCATCGATATTGCAAAATGATTTTAGTTCGGATTTTTCTAAGCATAAATTCAACAAAAATTATGATGATTTATTTACTTTATATGATACTCTAAAAAACAACCAAAAAGAACAAGTTTCAAGAGATATTATATATCGCTCTATATTGAATAATATCGAAACCGGAATTTTTATTCTGCAAAAAGATGGTGATGAATGGAACATTTTTTTGATGAATGACTATTTCTCCAAATATTTTGATGTGCCTAAAATTTCTAAATGGAAATATCTAAAGAACCATTTACCAACTTTATGCGAAGTTATCGAAGATCAGGATTTTCAGGAAATTAAAACATCACTAGAAATTCGTGTAAATCAGGAAAACGTGCAAACCTTTGTTATGCAAACTTCCAGAACAGAAATATGCGATTTAGATTATTTTATTGTCTTGCTGGATTCTATCCAAAATGTGGTAGAGAAAAAAGAGAAAGAAGCTTGGGGAAATTTAATGAAAGTGATTTCTCATGAACTTTTAAACTCCATCACTCCTATTCGTTCTATTTGCCAAAACCTGCAAGATTTGGTCGATCAAGATACGATGTCAACAGAAGATTTGGAAGACATTAAAAATAGCGTGGGAACAATGCTAAGAAGAAGCGACCATTTGCAAAAATTTATCGAAGGATATCGCAAATTAGCCATGTTACCCACTCCTAAAAAAGAAAAGATAGAATTGCAGCATTGGGTAGAAAATAGTCTTCAGGTTATGGCTCCGTTGTTTCAAAAAAATCAAATAGAAGTTATAAATACAATCGCTTTAAATCGCAAGATAAATGTCGATTCTCAGCAAATGGAACAAGTACTGATTAATCTTCTAACAAATTGTATTTATGCACTCGAAGATTCTTTAAACAAACAAATTATTATTTCGGCTGAAGCCAAAGAAAACCGAACTTTTATACGAATTACCGATACCGGTAAAGGCATTGAGAAAGAAATTGAAAACAAGATATTCTTGCCTTTTTTTACCACCCGTCAAGAAGGTGCAGGAATTGGATTAACCTTGTCCAAAAGTATTGTCGAAGCCCACGGAGGTTATCTCGCTCATAAAAATGAAGATGGAAAAACTACTTTTGAACTTTGCTTGGTTGAGGGATGATATAATAATTAGCACAAAGATTAAGCCATCTTAATGAATTTATGTGTACACCTTTGTCAAAGTTTTTTAACTTTGACAAAGGTACAGAAGCAATCATATTCACAAACTTGTCATTCCTGTCAGAAGAAGACATTAACAATAATGATTAACTTTTATTTCCCTTTTATAATTTTCCCATCCTTAGTAAATTCCAAATCGATTTTGTTTGTTAAATCCACATCAACATCTTTATGTCCGTAATCGATATGAGTAATTTTTTCGTTTGGATAATTCTTGGCAACATACTCTTTAATTGATGCTGCAATAAACTCGGTAGGAATTGGTTTGTCTCCTCCATCTACTTCACGATAAGAACCATCTTTCCAGAATTCTATCTCGGTACCATCTTTAAGTATTACCTCATACCCTTTTTCGCCATGTTCAGCATCTTTTTTGACAATCTCTACTGTTGAATGGCTAAAATATTTTTGCAGAAATTCCTGTGATGCTTTCGGTAATTCAGTAATTGTAATTCTCTTTTGTGCACTAGCCGATAATACAGAACCTAGTATTAATGCGGCAAAAATCACTTTATTTATCATAATTCACTCATTTACAAAGTCATAACAAATTTAATAAAAATAATAACCAATATTGAAATAAATAATTATATTTGATATATCAAATACTTTTAAATCTAAATCAGTAAACATGAAGCAGAAAACTCCAACTGGAACTGTACTTTATACAATAGAACAGACCATTAAAGAATACAGGAAAATTTGCCAAAAAAACATCCAAAAGATTGTAGATGATATTACAGTTGATCAATGTTTGGTATTAATTATCTTAAACGATAACGCAACAATTTCTCAGATAGAAATGGCCAAATTAATCTTTAAGGATAATGCTTCGGTAACCCGAATAATAGAATTAATGGTTAAAAAAGATTATCTAACGAGAGAGACAAATGAACTAGATAAAAGAAAATCCAAACTTGTAATAACCGAAAAAGGACAAAAAACTATTGTTCTATTAACTCCTGTTTTTAAGCTAAATCGCAATACTGCTCTAGACGGTTTATCTGCTGATGAAATTGAATTACTTGATAAAATTCTACATAAAATAATTTCAAATTGTAAAACTTCCTAAAAATGAAACACATTGTAACTTTAGCATTGCTACTATTCTCCGTTTGCACGTTTTCTCAAAAAAATCCTACTGCAAAAGAAGAAATAAACCTTACCGAATTAAATAAAAAACAAATTATCGATTCGTTAACCAAACAACTCGAAGAATTCTATATCAGACCAAATGCTATTGGTGAGATAAAGAAAAAGCTGAATGAGAATTATAAGCAAGGAATGTATAAGGACATCTCAAATCCAAATGAATTTGCCTCTAAACTCTCCTCGAATCTTATAGATATTAGCAAAGATTTACATTTTAGAGTAATGTTTGATCCTGAATGGGCAGAAAGTAAGCTAAAAGACACTGATAAAGAAACATTTAAAAAAATAAAAGCGGAAGAATTAGCTGAAGCTAAAAAGAAGAACTTTGGGTTTCAACAAGCGCGAATTCTGGAAGGAAATATTGGCTATTTAGAATTTAATTATTTTGAAGATCCTGCAATAGGAAGCGAAACTGCAGCTGCAATGATGCGAATTTTAAGCAATACAGACGCTCTAATTATAGATTTGCGCAAAAATAATGGCGGAGCGATGGAGATGGGACAATTTATTAGTAGTTATCTGTACTCTAACAAAGAATTACCTCTTTATAAATACTATTATTACGAGAAAGGCAGAAAAAAATTGGAGCGAGAAATGTGGTTATTACCATCTGTTCCTGGTAAACGTCTGGATGATATCGATGTTTATATTTTAACAAGCGGTGCTACTTTTTCTGCAGCGGAATGGATGAGTTATTCGCTCCAAAATTTAAAACGTGTTACAATTATAGGCGAAAAAACAGCTGGTGGCGCCCACCCTATCGATCGAAAAGTTTTGGCTCATGGTTTTTCTGTAAATATCCCTTTTGGAGAAGTAAAAGATCCTATTACAAATACGGATTTTGAAGGTAAAGGTGTTATGCCAGATGTTTTATGCAAAAGTGAAGAGGCACTGAATACATCGCATTTGATAGCCTTACAAAAACTATCTTCTAAAAATAAAGATTCTTTAAACAACCTCGATTGGTTTGTTCCTATCATAAAGAACAGACAAAAACCGGCACATGTTGATAGTGCAATTTTAAAATCATATCAAGGTAAATACGGGAAAGCCGAAATAGTATTTGAAGATAATAGCTTATATTACAAATGGAATAATATCGTCACTTTATTACTTACTCCTCTGGAACAAGATTTATTTTTAATTGATGGTATAGATGATTTTCGCATCAAAATTATTTCTGAAAATAAATCTGTAACAGGAATAAAAAGAGTTTTTCAGGATGGACAAGAAAGAGTTTACAAAAAAGATTAAAACTACAATTTAATAAAAATAAAAGCCTCCAAAATCAGTGATTTTGGAGGCTTTTACATTATATAGAGTTAGTCTTAAATAACGTATTAATCTTAATAAAATTAGTTTTATATTAGCGCTTAATAAAGTATTAAGTTAGATACTAAATATCTTATTATGGTTTTAAAAATCAACAAACTAAATCAATATATAAAGCAAAATGAAGAAGGTATTATTTCTAATAATGTTAATCCAAATTAGTTGTCAATCACAAAACGACTGTCCGCAAGGGATAAACTTATTACCTATGTATGGAGAAGTAAAGAAGTGCGAACAGCAAATTCAATCAGACAAAGAGTTTCTTTTGCAGTCCGAAAAACAATTTAAGAGCAGAGAAAAAGCAGCCGAATTATATGTTTCTAAAGCTTGGGAATATTTCTATAAAGATGATAATGATACTGCTATGAAAAGATTTAATCAGGCTTGGCTTTTAGACAATACAAACCCGCAAGTATATTGGGGATTTGGAAACTTATTGGGCAAAAAAAATAAATTTGAAGAATCTATCAAATATCTAAAAAAATCGATAGAATTAGATCCCAATAATGCTCCTGTTTACGAATGTATAGCAACAAGTTATAGTCAAATGTTCCTTAAAACAAAAGATATCAAATATCTAAACCTGGCAATTGAAAGCTTGAAAAAGGCAGTGAAAATTGACCCGAAAAATGGTAGAGCATACGGACAATTAGCAAGTTCTTATGCTTACATAATGCAAAAAGATAGTTTAAGAAAATACATTGAAATAACTGATAAAATTGACCCTAAACTTGTTAATCCTGAGGTTAGAAAAATAGCAAAATAATACCTTCAATACTAAAATAGAAAACCAAAAATGAAAATAACTGAACACTCTTTTGGAGATTTTTTTATTACGACTGATAAAGCTAAATTAGACATTGTTGCCATTCATGATTTTTTATCAAAACATTCAGGATGGAGTGACAATATTCCTTTTGATAACGTAAAAACTTCTATAGACAATTCGCTAAACTTTGGACTATTTTATAAAGACAAACAAATAGGTTTTGCAAGAGTGATTTCTGACTTTTCGACTATTGCCTATTTAGGCGATATTTATGTTTTAGATGATTATCGAGGACAAGGGCTTTCTAAAAAACTAATGGAAGTTGTAATGGGGCACCCAAGTTTACAAGGATTAAGACGTTGGATTTTATTGACCTCCACAGCCGATTGGCTTTATGAAAAATACGGTTTTACTAAATTGCCAAAACCAGAAGTATATATGGAACTATTTAATCCTAATGTGTATAAAAAAGATTAAAAAATAAATATATAATATTATCCAATTCTATTTAAAATATGCAGAAACGCAATAGCAAAATTTATTATTCGGCAGGTTTAATTAGTATCATGTTACTTCCTATTTTATGCATTCTATATTTAAAAAAGAATGATGCTTTTACAAGTTATAATTCTATAAAATTAGAACCTTGGAATGAAGAAAATTATAAAGAAGAAATTGTTCCTATTATAAATTCAAAAAAATTTACTGCTGTTAACCTAACAGGAAATTCAACTTCCGATAAAGCGAAACTAAATGCAGCTGAAAAAAGAATTAAAGAACTTATTGCGACTAAAGATTCTATAAATGGAATAAAATTTCATTTTGAAGATAAATCTGAATATTGGAGCTTTATTAAGGTTCTTGAAATTCTAGAAACCCAAAATGCCAAATTTTATGTTCCATATAAAAATGATATTTGGTTTGCTTATTCAAGAGGAGAAAAAAAGAAAACTATCTTTCGTGTTTGTGGGGATTTCCGTAGGATAATCCCAATTGACGAAAAAAATTTCAAAATAGAATGGCAAGAAATTATAGAAATCACTAAAAAGTTTTATTTACCAATAATCGCCTATATTTTGATGCTATTTTTTACATTTAAACGAATAAGAAATACTATAAAAAACTAAATGCAATTATTAATTTTATTTATTATCGTTTTCCTTTTATTAATTGGAATCCCAATTTGTACTTCTTATTTCATCTATAAATGGATCAAGAAAAAAGGGTTTGACAAAAGATATAGGCTATTAGCACTTATCCCGATAATTATTACGGGATACTTTGTATATGATGCGATTTATCCAGATTCTGATTTCTACAAAATAGATTTTAAAGAAGTTACAGAAATGGATTTTCCTGAAAAGGGAGAAATAATATACAAAACCGCTTCATATCCTGATCTAATTGGAGATTATACATCTTCGTTTTTAGTTGAATTTGGCATAACAGATATAAAAAAACTTGAAGCAAATCTGAAAAATAAAGCCTTCATTAAAAAGGAAAGCAAAATGTCTGCTAAAGAACTTGATTATATAGAAAAAAGAAAAGGTGACAAAAAATATTCAGCTGAATATATTAAAGAAATATATGCAGGAAAGTATTATTCGGTTGGCTTTTTAAATGATAATAAATCTGTAATAATTACACGAGTAAGTTGGTAATTATAATATATCTTCGTTAATCGTATACAATACAATGAACATTCATAATCTTCCTAACGACTTAAATATAGATTCCAAAAGTGAGATACAACTTTTTGATTATAGTGTGACCAGTTCTTCTATCAAGAATAAGGTAATGCTCAATACAAATGTTTTAAGCTTTTTACTTGAAGGAACTAAAGAATTCATTACAAAAGATAAAGCAACAATTATTAATAATGATGCGTTCTTATTGATAAAATCTGGAAATTGTTTAATGACCGAAAACCTTTCGGATACCAATGTATATCGTAGTGTATTGCTATTTTTTAATGATGATATCCTTCTAAAATTATTGCAAAAAAACAATGTTTCAAAAACTGCAGATCCTAGTTCCAAACCTTATGAAATATTCCAATACGATGATTATGTTCATCATTTTGTAAAGAGTTTAATCCAAATAAAGACATACGATCATACTCTTCGAGATAGCTTATTGCAAACCAAACTTGAGGAAATATTAACCTATTTATTATACAAAAATGGTACTGGTTTTTTAAATAATATACTCGCCCAAGACAGCCAAAACAGGCGCTTTACAGATGTAATAGAAAGTAATAAACTTAATAATTTAACCATTCAGGAGCTTGCTTTTTTATGCAATATGAGTATTTCTACTTTCAAGAGAAACTTTGAACAACAGTATCAAACAAGCCCCAGAAAATGGTTTCAAGAAAAAAGATTAGAGTACTCTGCATACTTATTAAGTACCAAAAAGAAACGCCCTGTTGATATTTATTATGAAATAGGATTTGAAAGTTTATCTAGTTTTACACAAGCCTTTAAAACCAAATACAATACTACCCCTAAACAGTTCCAGCTAGAAAAATGAACTTCTGGAAACACTTTTAGAACTTCTTAGAACATACTAAACCTTCCTTGCAAAATATCTTTGTAGTCTATAATTTTAAAGAATTAAAAAATGAAAAAGATTAGTTTAGCATTGCTTGGTTTACTATTTACTACAAGTACGATTTTCGCCCAAAAGACATTTACTTTAAGTAGTAAAGATTTAGGCGGACAAGCCACTAAAACCGAAGAATTTGGAGGTTTCGGATGTACAGGTAAAAACCAATCTCCACAATTATCTTGGGCAAATGCACCAGAAGGCACTAAAAGTTTTGCCATAACCATGTATGATCCTGATGCTCCAACTGGTAGCGGATGGTGGCATTGGGTAGTATTTGATATTCCGGCAAACATTACCGAGTTAGTTACAAATGCAGGAAACGTAACTTTAAATCTTACCCCAAAAGGAGCAATTCAAGGTGTTACCAATTATGGTGTGGCAGGATATGGCGGACCTTGTCCTCCCGAAAATCACGGTTTTCATCAATATATAATAACCGTTTATGCTTTAAAAACCGATAAACTAGGCTTAGACTCCAATACAAATCCTGCTGTTGTTGGTTACAATCTATGGGCAAATACTATTGCCAAGGCAAGTATTGTAACGTATTATCAGAGAGAAAAGAAATAAACACCTTTCCTGCTATGAGCTAAAATAAACTGCGTAAATGTCCCTGACTTTGCGCAGTTCTTTATTTTCTATTAAAGTTGATAAAAGTCTGTTGACATGGTAATCCTTTTTTTATTTTACTTTAATTAATGGAAACCATTTTTTGTATGATAAACTTCTCCATAACCATTCTAATAAGCCATAGTTATACTTTTTTAACCACCAATTGCTAAAAAATACTTGCAGAATATAAATAATAATTCCAGCAAGGAAATACCAATACCAAGACCAATTTGGTCTAATACAGATGAACAAAAAGAAGGAGATTATATTTTGCAAAACATAATTTGTTAGCGTCATTCTCCCAGTAGCTTTTATAAGATTAAATGTACTCTTAAAATATCCTGAAAAATATATCCAGCAAATAAGTGAACTTGAGAAAACCGTTAAACTTAATGCTACTGGGTAATACAGATTGTAGTAGTCATTAATAGTCCAGTCATTTTTATCTACAACCATTTGTAATAGAAACATGACTATAGAAATAATTAAACTATAGAACACTATTTTTTTTAGAACTATCCTTGGTTTTCTATCTATCATTTCGAAGAAATTACTTCTCTGAAATGCCATTCCTAATATAAAACACCCTAATTGAATTAAATGCAATATTACCGAATAACTTAAGCGTAACATCCATTTATATCGCATATATAAATTAGCTTTAACACTATCCAAAGTTGTATGGCTATTATAAAGTTCATAAAAAATATCACGATACTTTGGTGTAAACAATAAATGATGCCGTCCCAACAATGACTGTAATGCCGGTGTCAGTAATAAAATAGTTACTGACAAAATAAAGAGTGATCTTGTGCTACAATTATAAAACATAAGCAATATTAGCCCCATGAATGCGTAATCAGTTAAAATATCACCTCCAAAAAATAGGCTATTTATGAACCCAAATACAAACAACCAAAGCATGCGATTTATAAAAAAAGTATAATGATTCTGTCCATTTTGCTTAATGTTTTTGAGCAAAACAGAAAATCCGTAACCAAATAAAATAGCTAATAATGTCCATCCCTTGGATTCAAAAATAGTTTCGGATATTATTTTTAAAGTTTCCGAAAGAGAATTTGAATCAGAATCCTTCGAGTGATTGTTCCAGCTATATATTGTAGAATAATTCATCACAGCCACACTAAATAATGCCCAACCTCTTAAAATATCTATAATTGGTGTTCGTTGACTTTGCGAAATTGGTTTAGTTTCTATCAAAATGATATATGATTAAATTTTAATACTGATTTTTTTTAATTGCTATCCATCACAACTCGGTAACAGATATGCCGTTTAACAATTACCAATATGATGCAATATTTTGCTATGCCTTGATTCATTTATTAAATAATCCCAAAAGAGAAAAACTAATTCAAGACTGCTATAATCAACTATCACAGAATGGTTATATGATATTTATTGTCATTACAAAAAAGCACAAACTTACTGCAAAGGCACATTGATTAGTAAAGTACTTATAGGGACTTAATTTGATTGTAAGGCTTCTCCTCAAGGATAGATTGTATTGAATCGCTTATTTCATCTAAATTATTTTGTTTGTTATTGGTCATTAAAATAATCGTGAAATTTTGATTACTAACCAGTAAAGCTTGGTAATTAAAAGCAGCTCCATCATGTATATGACTTGTAACTTTGCCATCTTCTATACTTCCTTCTCCAAGTCCCGTTTGATTTCCTTTAGAAAACGGGGTAAAAAGCTCAAGTGTAGATTCTGGATTAATAATTTTAAACGAATTAATTGCTTCAGACCATTTATAAAAATCCTTTAAATTTAGTGCTGTCCAGCCCGAAATATTGTATTTAATGGCATCTTGTTTTCCTTTATTATTAAATGATATTGCAAAAAGTTTCTCTTTTTCATCAGGATCAACAAGCCCATTTTTTATACCAATAGGTTCTAGGATCTTTTTTATCACAAAAGAATTGAAAGGCATATTGGTGATTCTTTCTATGATTCTTCTCTGCAGAAATACATTATTGTTGTTATAATCATACTTCGTTCCTGGCTCAAAATCGAGAATCAAAGTTTTTTTCAGTAACATCATATTATCAGAATCCTGATTAACTTCATTCCATTTTATTTGAGGAAGTCCGCTTGTATATTGCAGTAAATGAATAATTTTAATTTTATTTGCCCAAGAAGGAAGTTCGGGTAGAAATTTAGAAATTGAATCGTCCAGTTTTAATTTCCCTTGCTCTTTAAGCATCATAATTCCAATAGCGTTAAACTCTTTTGCAATTGAACCTATATGAAAGCGATATTTTGTGATTAATGGAGTCGTATTACTTGCATCGGCTTGCCCAAAGGCTTTTTCGTAAATTATTTTTCCCTTTTGAGCAATTAAAACGTTTCCGTTGAAAGCTTTTAACTTATGCGCCTTTTGAAATAAACTATCAAGATTAGTCGTTTTTTGAGAGGATTGACTGTAACAATTACCACAAGTTACTAATAAGGCAATGAGGAGTATAATTCTATTGCTTTTAACTATTTTCATATATAATTTTTAATAAATATAATAGAATTTAATATTATTCCATTAAAAAAAAATCAATCAACTCAAACCATAAAAAGATAGTTGAATAAAATGTGGAGTTAGTTAAAATTAATCGTTTTTAAAAATTCCTCAATTATTTAAACATCTCTTATAAAACTGCGCAAGTATCTCTGACTTTGCACGGCTTTTATATTTATGCATTAAATACAAGCTTAAGATTATTGTGCCTTTAGTCTTGAGAAATTCTTAATGAAATATAGTTTCTTTTTAATAACACGAAAAATCCTGTTTTTATATTACTCTTTTATTATATTTGCCACCAATAAAACGAAGATTTTTCTTAAAATCAAGTTATCTATTATTTTACACAAACTAATGCTAATATGAAATTTGTCCTTTTTGTTTTTCTAATATTTTGTTTTGGATGCGAAACAAAAAAAGACAATACAGCAAGAGAAACCAAAACCGAAATTAAACGGTTTATTATTGGTGATGTTAATAATGATAAAATCCAAGATACCGCTTTTGTACGTGTTATAAGTCATAACAATCTTGACCAAGTAGCTATTGAGTTTTCTAAAATAATTCCTCCCTTAAGTTTTGAAAGTTTAGGTGTTTATATTCAAAAAGTAAATGATTTGAATGGCGATAATAGAAATGAAATCATAATATTTTCCAGAACTCATGAAGGCTGGTGGAATGAAATTTCTATTTGGAGTTTTTATAATCAAAAGTGGGGAAAAATTGCAAAAACAAAGGCCTTTATTTCTGAAGATAAAGATTTTAAAAACAGAATAATTAAAGAAAATGGCAACTATTTTTTAATTGGGGATGACATGAGGAATGAGGATGAAAAAGGAGCCTTTTTAAAAACTAAAGTAAAAATATAAAAAAACGGCATAACGCCATCATAGACGATAGTTAGTATTAAATACTAATTAACCTTGATTACAACTATAATACTAACCTCAGAATTTATTAACCTCAAAATAATTAATACTATAAATTTTTATGACTACAAACACTTACTTTATTATTGGCGGTATTGCCGTTTTATTTATTGCATACATGATTTTTCTAAAAACCATTATGAAAAAACGCAATAATAAACTTTTAGAAGACTTTAATAACAATCACTCCAACTCACCACTCACCGATGAGCAAAAAAGACTACTTTCTTTTGGAGGAATTTTGTTTTATTACAGAGGAGAAAAAATACTTGGTATTAAACCTGAGAATAGTTTAAATGAATACATAGGAGGTTTAAAACTTCAATGGGAAATAACAAACGAAGCTGAAGCCAAAGAAACTTTGAATGATTTATTATCATTGCAGAGAAGTAATGAGTTCGAACCTGTTTTCTTGCAATCATCAAAAGAATTAAGCAGTATTCAGAAAGATATTTCAAAAGGTTTAGGATTAGATCTGGATAATGTTACAAAAATAAAATCAGCTTATGCATGGGATATTTGCAGAGCAGTATCATTAGCAAAATGGTGTTATTGGGTAGGTTATTTAACCGAAAATGAAACTTGGGAAATCATGAAAAAAGCTTCTGAAATAGCAATTAAAAAAGGGGAAAACTGGACCGATTATACCATTTCATTTTTATTAGGAAGAACTATACAAGGATTCGATTTAGATGAATTGATAGTCGAAAGCAAACAAATCCTTACTAGTAAAGGACCATCATTAAGAAAGATTGAAGATGTGGATATATATACAAAATACCCTTTTATAAAATAACCTCATCAATATTTATGATTCTAGAATGTTACAATTTATTAAAAACAATAGAACAGCGACCTATTATGTGGACTGGCGAAGCAAGTCTTAAGAGTATAAAGACCTTTGTTTCGGGCTATTATCTAGCGCTTATTGATAATAAGGTTGTAAATGAGCACATAGATGAACCTTTTTTTGATTGGGTTGCAAATAAGCTTGGCTATTTTGAATCAACTGCTGGATGGGCAAATATGATTTTAGCATATAGTATAGGATTCAAACCTCAGAATATAATTTGGGAAGAGTTTTTTGTTTATGATATTACTCAAGAACAGCATTTAAAATCTATTAAATTATTTTACGAATTAATCGAACAATTCAAAAATGAATTAGAAGGCATCTAATCAATTTATAAAAGAGTTTATATAAAAAAATGCGCAAATGTCTCTGACTTTGCGCATTTTTTTTGTTCATGCAAAACCTAAATATAAGTTCATTTTCTACAAGTGATTTTAAAGAGATTAGCTCCAAAATTGCCCTTTTTAAGCTTACACTTTTTAACCTAAAATCAAAGAAAGTGTGAGTTTTTTGCCGTTTTTAGCGAAAAAAGTTCTATATTACGGAAAATCAGAGCCAATTTGTGATTAAAAGCAATTGGCGAGAATATTAATTTACCCGTATTTATATTAAAAAAAAATGAAACAATTACTACAGTGGACAATCATCATTCCAGCACTTTCCTGGATTCTATTTTTTAGCGGACTTGTTGACAACAGCAGTATTTTTCAAGTTATTGCAAGTATACTACTTATCCTGAGCGTTATGTCGGCAGTACATCATTCAGAAATAATCGCAGAAAGAGTTGGAGAACCTTACGGAACCATTATTTTAGCTATATCTATAACCGTTATAGAAGTTTCGATTATTGTTTCCTTAATGATGTCCGAAGGCGCAGAAGCAGCTTCATTAGCCAGAGATACTGTATTTGCCGCCACAATGCTTATTCTTAATGGTATCATTGGTCTTTGCCTATTAATTGGTGGTTTAAAACATTATGAACAAAATTTTTCTGTCTCTTCTGTAACTATTGGTTTGGTTTCGCTAGTTTCGATTATCGTATTTACATTGGTCTTCCCTACTTTCACCGAAAGTGTTAAGGGTTCTTATTATTCAGTACCTCAACTTGTTTTTGCATCTGGTGCCTGTATTGTTATTTATTCTTCATTTCTGTTTGCGCAAACCACAAGATACCGCCAATATTTCCTTACGATTGGAGCCGATGAAAATGAAGATGCTGCAGAACCATTAGCAATCGATAATAAAACCTTTTATACAAGTTTGGTTTTCCTTATCGTAAGCTTAGGTATTGTGGTGCTACTAGCAAAAACACTTTCGCCTACTATCGAGAGCATTATTGTAAGCTATCATCTTCCTAAAACTTTAGTGGGAGTTGTAATTGCAGCAATAATCTTGTTACCCGAAGCAATTGCAGCAATTACTGCGGCAAGAAAAAACAGACTACAAACGAGTTTAAACTTAGCCTTAGGTTCAGCATTGGCAAGTATCGGATTAACCATTCCTAGTGTTGCAGCTGTTTGTATCATGATGGATATGCCTATTATCCTTGGTCTCGACATAAAATCTATTGTATTATTAGCATTATCAGTATTTACCGTAATGTTGTCGTTAAGCAAAGGAAAGTCAAATATTGTTTACGGAGTAGTACTGCTAGTCAATCTATTTGCCTTTGTATTCCTTATGATATATCCATAATACAATAAAGAACAATAAACTTGTTTGCTTTATATTGCTTAATTCAAACAACTTAACTCTTATAAAAATGCGCAAGTATCATATACTTTGCGCATTTTTTTTATGCTCAAAGACAACTTAGATATGGTCTTTATCGGTAATATTTTGATAAAATACCGTCTAATTATATTCATTGTATCAACTTAACTATTAAATTACCAATACTCAAGATTTTTCTTATATTCGCTTAAACATAATTCAATTTATATCTTAAAATAATTTAAAAACATACTATTCAGAGCCATTTATAACCTAAAACATTCACCAAAAAACCAAAACTAAAAGAATGAAGAACAGACTTTTACTAGCATTTTTATTTTTGACATCTTTAGCTTTTGGACAAAAGGCAACTTTTAATATTAAATATTCTGAACAGTTGGCCGTTTATGTTTTTTTACAAAATCTTTCTGAAGATTATCCTGAGAATGTTTTCAAGACTGAATTTCAAAAATCAAAATATAACGTTGAGAAATATAAAACTATAATCTCAAGATTTAACAAATTAAACATTTACTATAGTTTCCCATATGATGATTATCCATATGGCTCAAAAAAGACGATGCAAACGGAGGATCTATTGAAAAAAAATCTAATAGAAACAGAAAATCTAAAGGATTTTAAAATTCGTTCGATTGGTTTTATTCCAAATAATACACTGAATGATTTAGCTGAAAGTATTTTGGAATTTATACCAATTTATAATGAGCTAATTCATAATCCAAACAAAGAGAAATTCGAAAACCAAATTAAGGAACTCACAAAGTATTCTAACGAAAACCAGATAGAAAACTACTTCCAGACGGGATTATTATTCTATAATTCGAGTTGGGACAATTCAATTCCTTTCAACGTAGCTTTTTATCCGTTACCAAATTCTAAAGGATTTACTGCACAAGCATTTTGCAACAATTTTATTAGTGCAATACAAACCGATTTAACATCGTATAAAGACTTATTTAGTGTTATGCTACACGAAACCTATCATATAATTTATGATGAACAGTCGCTTGAAGTAAAAACAGATATTAATACTTATTTTAAAGAAAATAAATCAAAATGTAGCAATTATGCCTATCAGCTTATGAATGAAGTCTTGGCAACCGCTTTAGGAAATGGGTATGTTTATGAAAAATTAGACGGGAAAATTGACACTGGAGATTGGTATAATAAAAAATATATCAACCTTATGGCAAAGCAAATCTATCCGTTGGTTACAGAATATATTAATCAGAAGAAACCAATAGATAAAAACTTTATTGATACTTACATCAACCTATATGAAACAAACTTTCCTGATTGGATAAATGAGCTTAATAACATAATGTCTTACAGATATGTGCTTACCGAAAATGAAAAAGATATTAAAACCATAAACCAATTGTTTCGCTATCGCTCCAGAACCGAAAGCGAAGACCAAATTACAGAAAGTAGTATTGAAAAAATGCAAAAAACATCGCTTACAAAAGTGGTCATTATTTCCAAAAACAGTTCTGAAAAGATAAAACTATTAAAAACTAAATTTAAAGAATTAAAAAACTGGCAAGCTAACGCAGACAATGAGTTTGCTTACAAAATTCTATTAGACGATAAAAGCCAACTGATAATATTGAACCAAAAAAAATCGACAATTGAAACCCTTATCAAATCAGTAAAATAAGATATAGTCCATTTATTAGAAAATGAAAATTACCATACAAATAATCATGTTGTTTATTTTGTCGTCAGTTTATGCCATGCATAAATTACCACCTATAAATAGCAAAAACTCTATTGAAAACAAATGTTCTGTTACTAGCGTAACTTTAAAAACAGAAAGAATTGAGAAGAAACGAAAATTCCTTTTTTGGAAATTACCACACAAAAAAATAATACATATTGATAAAGTTTTTGATAGTAACGGAAAGAGAATTTTAAAGAAAACTACAATTCAAGTTTGTTCATCCTGCTCTTGTGATGATATAAAATATCGCCGAGTAAAAATTGTAAATAATGAAATATGGATTTTTCATTACAATACAAATCCTGAAAAAGGAATAATAAAACGTTATGACTTTTGTGGAAAATTTTTAGGTCAAAAGGCTTGGGAAGATGAATCTTTTAATGATTATTAATCTAACAAATTACTGCTGTCAACTGATATCATAACCTCCCTTTTATTATTCCATCGTATTAAAAACAAACCACTAGAAAGTGGAATAATATCAAAACAAAACAGTTATTAATGTAACATTTATGTTAATTATTTGTCTATATAAAAAACACCTAATTTGTTTAATCTAAATTAAATGGACCTTTAAAAATTAAAATAAATGAAAAAAATACTTTTTTTTATCTTACTCTATAGTTTCTTAACGAATACAGTTTCTGCTCAAGAATTAAACAATTTATTTTCGACACTTTCTGAAAGGAATCTTTTTAAGGGCAGTGTTGTAATTTCTAAATCAGAAAAAACTATTTTTTCTAATACTTATGGGTTTTCTAATATTGAGAAGAAAGAAAAGTTTAATGACAATTCTCGATTTCCAATTGCTTCTGTAACAAAAACCTTTACAGCAACAGCTATACTGCAGCTTAAACAGAAAGGCAAGCTTAAAATTGATGATCCGGTTCAGAAATACCTTTCAGATTTTCCTTATCCAAATATCACCATCAAACAACTGCTTAATAACACCTCTGGATTAGCTCAATATTATAATTTATTTGATAGTATAATAAAAGAACAACCCGAAAAAATAATTTCGAATCAGGATATTATTCCAACATTCATTCGTTTTAAAACACCGCTTGCATTTTTACCAGGAAGTAAATGGGACTACAACAATATTAATTTTTGCATCGCTGCATTAATTATCGAAAAAGTATCAGGAATTAGTTATGCTAATTATATGGAAAAAAATATTTTCGACCCTGCAAAAATGAAAGATTCATTTGTTCCGATTAACAGAAAAATTAAAGGACCAAATCAAGTAGAATTATACATGTATCCTAACTTCTATTCGACAGATTTTGCTAATATAAATACCTTAAAAGAACCTTTTTTAATATTCGAAAAAAGTAACTTTTATGGCAATGGAGGAATCGTAAGCACCGCTTTAGACTTGCAAAAATATCAAAACGCATTATTTACCTATCAGATTTTAGGCAAAAAAGAACTAGAGGAAGCTCTTACAGCTACAATACTTAATGATGGAAAAAAAGCAACTTATAATCTAGAAGGAAAAGAAATGAGTTATGGTTTGGGTTGGGGAATGTACACCGATGAAAGTAACGGAAAAATAGTTTTTCATGATGGTTCTATTACAGGTCTTACCAGTATTTTGGCACATAACATTACTAAAAATCAAACTGTAATCCTTCTATCCAATACAGGAAATTGCCCTGTGTATTCTATCCTCAATACCGTCTTACAATTAATGGACAACAAACCTTATACAATTCCTGCACAAAATCTTTCAAGAGTATATGGCAATTTACTTGAAAACGGAAATATAGAAAAAGCAAATCAATTGATTGATGTTTATTTAAAAAATCCCAAAAGTTTTGAGGCAAACGAAAGAGATTTTAATCGATTAGGTTATCAATTTCTTAGACTCCAAAAAAATGAAAATGCTTTGCAGACATTCAAAACCGGATCATTAATTTTTACTGAGAGTTGGAATATTTATGATAGCTATGGTGAAGCATTACTTCAATGTGGCAAAAAAGAAGATGCGATTAAAATGTATCAAAAATCTGTTGAATTAAATCCTAATAACGAAAATGGTAAAAAAGTTCTGAGTAGTTTACTAAAAGCATAACTAGATTAGCAAGAACTGTTACATTTTGGAATTTGAAAATTAAAAAATGATCAAAAAAAGCATATCTGAATAAAAATATGAGTGACGAACAATTAATATTGTGGAATAAGATTAAGAATTTTGAGCTCGATGAACCTGAAATCTCATTTAGTTTTACAGATAGACTTGCCAGAGAAAATGGTTGGACAATTGAATATTCTATCCGAGCGATTTTAGAATATAAAAAATTCATTTTTCTATTAACTATTGCAAATCATCCATTAACTCCATCCGATCAAGTAGATCAGGTTTGGCATTTGTATTTGCTCTACACACAGTCATATTGGGAAGATTTTTGCGAAAACACAATCAAAAGAAGAATACATCACGGACCAACTAAAGGTGGTAATACCGAGAAAAGTAAATACACTAATTATTACGAGAAAACCAAAGAATTATATCTTGAAATTTTCAAAACCGAAACACCAAAAGATATTTGGCCGTCAAGCGAAATTAGGTTTACTGAAATTAACTTTGAAAGAATAAATCTGGATAGAAACTGGATTATAAAAAAACCTTTTTAAATGAAATATTTATCTGAACTAACGCCAGCAGAAATATTAATATTAACTAAAAAAAATGTTACTCAGCAGGAACTTTTAAAAATAACTTTCATAGATTTATTATTTAAACAAGTTTTAAAAACCTTTGAAGTAAAAAGACAGCCACACATTAGAGAAAAAGTGAAAGTTTATAAATATGTTGGCATAGGACAAAACTATAAAACTTATAATTCTCAAAATCACGAAAGATCGTTTCTATCTACTTTTGGAACTGATAATACGGTGGAAATATTGTTTAGGAATTTGGTTAAAATTGCTTTTCAAAAAACTAGAACAGTACAAGATTTAAAAAATGATTTAATAAAAACTCCAACTCTGAAAAAATGCTTTACTCAAAACATTTTTCAGCAATTTTATTATGGTTATAGTCTTACAGAATATGGAACTGAATTAAAACAAAAGGTCAAAAAAGAAATTCAAGACGCAGGAAATAAGCTTTCAGACATAGACAATATCGAAAACCAAAAAGCGATTGAACTAATAAAAATAATTGGAGCAAATATATTCCTGTTAGTAAATCTTGATTACGAACTATTAAACCAGATTGATACTGATTTAGTAACCGAAATTAATAGAAGTAATTCAACCGATGGAGGAAGTGGCTGTAGTAGTTACGATTGGAGTTTTGATGATTACTCCTCTAGTTTTGACAGCGGTTGTAGTAGTGGATGCAGTGGTTGCGGAAGTGGCTGTAGCGGATGCGGAGGAGATTATAAAATTTAAATTTTAAAATAAAGAAAACACTTATGAAATCTTTTAAACCCTATTCTGCTTTATTCGTCTTATTCTTTTTAACGGGATGTATCGGAAATATGAGTCCTACTGGTGGAAATTCTTCACCACATTATCCATATTTTATTACTACAAAACCATTGGTCGTTAAGAAAATAGCAGTTCCAGTAGGAACAAAGCTAGTTTATGAAGAACAATACTTTAAAGAAGATGAACAAGATCAAATAATGAACGAGGAAAACCTTATAACCATAGAATTTCCAGTTGGTAAACCATTAAATTGGGGTGGTGTTCCCGTAACTTCAATTGATAAATTTTTTAATTCAGAAATGAGCGGTTTTACTGTTAATGCTGACTTTGATAAATTAAGCAATAATAAAAAAACTAAATTCTCTGAGCTTTGGCAAAGTTGCAGTAATGACTTAGGAATTACAGTCAAAGACACAGATGATTGGTCTTTTAATACAAAAAACATTTCAGATGTCGAAAGTTGTAGTGTAAACTATCAACGCTATTTTAAGGAAAATGAAGAACAGCAAGCTTTTCTAGATAATTTATATAGTGAACTAATGAAAATTGGTTCAAAATAATTTTGACAAAAATATAATCAGTTAATAAACATTTTACAAACTAAGCTTTAATTTTAAACAATAATAAAAGAAACATATGGGATTTTTCAATAAAATATTTGGGAAAAATAACAAGACAGAAACACAACAGGATTTGACAGCTTTTAAAACAGACCAAGAACTGATCGAAAGATATGGTGGGATTGTATTTGATAAACAATTAGATTTTGGAGACTTAATTGGGAATAATAATTGGAATATAAATATTGCCAACGGAGAAATTAGTTTTGGAACCAACCTTGTTTTTCCAATTCAAGTATTAGGTACTATTTCACATTCCTCTCAAACCTGGCTTTGGGCTTGGGCAAACACAAAATCAGGGCTTACAGATAAAGTTATCCAACAAGCTTTGGAACTAAAAAAATATGGAGAAGATAATGAAATCAACATTTTAAAAAATGATACTTTCGATTTCTCAAAAGAAGATTTACATCTAATAGGTACTATTGCGTCGGGAATTCATAATTCAAGTGCTTACTATATTTGTGATTACGGACAAGGTGCAATGATCATAACAATAAAAAGTGATCAAATTGATAAAAACCGCAAGGACAATCATTTTAGAATTATGACTGTTTTCCCGCAACTAATTTCGCAATTTGATATGAACCATAATCTCGCCTTGACCAATTATTTAACTGATAAAGGATACAATATTTCAGAAAATGGAATAAAACTAACCGCAACTAAAAATGGAGATACAGTAACAGCCGAATTTGATGACCAGTCACGCCTTATAAAACTAAATGGATAAAAAAGATTGCGATTATTTGAATAAAAAACAATTATTAACCATTAAATAATAACCATTATATGAAGAATTTTGTACCCGTTATTATAATACTAATTTTAGGAAGTGCGCTTTACAAACAGTTTAATTTTGAAACTCTAAGATTTGAAAAACTAGGTCTCTCTATTATATACCTGATCGTTTTTTTAGCAACGATTTTTCTTTTGATAAAAAACAATATAAATAAAAAAAGTAACGAATAATTAGAGACTATTCTAATAATCCCGAAAAGCTGCTGTACGAAGTCTCCTGACTTTGTACCTAGAACAATATGTCTTTTAGATTCTCTAGTTCCGTATTTCCGATTGACGGAAATACTTTCTGTTTCAATATACAAAAAGTTAATTAACTGAAATAGTACTTTTTGCCTAAAGAAAACCTGCTCATAACACAAAACTAACCATAGAATGAGAACTTTTTTACTTATATTGATAGCGCTAATTTTAGTACTATTTTTATCATTATTTAAATTAGATTATGTCTCCTCAATTTTCCCCGGATGGAATTCACATATAAATGATAGTAGGTTTTATTCAATTATATTGTTACTAAATATAATTATACCGATATTTCTTTATTTTGGCATTCGAAAATTTATAAGTCTTTACATTTTTTTATTCTATTTTTTTATTGTGAATGTAATTTTTATTACTGGTGAATTATTAGTTTACGATGGTATTACACCAGGTTCGGCTAATCAAAATTTTCAAAATTATATGGCTATACAAAGATTTTTAGTTTACGGGACATTTTCAATTCATTTGATATTTTATTTATTTTTTTATTTAAAATTTAAGGAAAGAAAGAATAAAGGTAATAGCTTTGACACCTTAAAGAAGATCTAAATGTCCAGATAAAGTAAAAAAAGTGGAAGTAAAAAAAGGAGAAAATGAAGAGGTAAGCTGGACTATTTGCCAGGAATGCCAGGGACGCGGCAAAAAAAGCAGAAGAATCAGCAAGAAAGTTCGACTCCAATACCAAATGGCACTCGATCTATTTGAGAAAAACAAGGGAGAAGGAACGGCTCCAACTCGCCCTAAAGGACATTTATATTCCTGTACTATCTGTCACGGGTCTGGATTGGTACATTCTGCTACTCCACCTGTGGTAGATAAAGAAAACTATCCACACGTTGCTATTATTGGTGCTGGTATAGGAGGAGTTGCTCTGGCCGTAGCTTGTTTACACCGTGGAATCCCTTTTACTCTTTATGAGCGAGATAGTGACTTTGCTGCAAGATCACAAGGCTACGGACTTACTTTGCAACAAGCTAGTAAAGCAATCGAAGGATTGGGAATTTTTTCGTTAAAAGATGGTGTGGTTTCAACAAGACATCTCGTTCATACTACAGAAGGAAAAGTGATTGGCGAATGGGGAGTTCGAAAATGGATACAATCGGATGTAAAAACCTCTTCAAAACGTTCAAATATACACATCGCACGACAATCTTTGCGCTTAGAGCTACTTCAGCAACTAGGCAAACATGACGTGGTACAATGGGGACATCAATTAATCGATTTTAAAGAATCTGAAGATGGAACTGTTGATTTAAGCTTTCAGGTAAACAACAAAATAAAAACGGCAAAGGCAGATCTTGTAGTTGGAGCCGATGGCATACGTAGTTCAGTCCGCAGATTGCTTATTGGTGAAGACATTACCCCTTTACGCTATTTAGACTGTATTGTAATATTAGGTATTTGCCCTTTAAGTGCTCTCGAAGATCTTAATAGTCCTTTGTTAGACTCAGCCACAGTGTTTCAAACTGCCAATGGTAATGAGCGAATCTATATTATGCCTTATACATCAGACTCCGTAATGTGGCAACTTAGTTTCCCAATGCCCGAAGAAGAAGCCAAAGCATTAAGCGCCCAAGGTCCTCTAGCGCTCAAGGAAGAAGCCTGTCGCAGAACTCAGTGGCACACCCCTATTCCTCAGATTTTGGCAGCTACTCAAGAAGCTCAAATTTCTGGTTATCCTGTTTATGATCGGGAATTACTCCAACCTGAATTGTTAGAAAAAGGACAGCAAGTAACTCTTATTGGAGATGCAGCCCACCCCATGAGTCCGTTTAAAGGTCAAGGAGCAAATCAGGCACTACTAGATGCCCTCTCACTCGCCCGAGGAATCACAAAAGAATGCAGACCTTTATCACAATGGAAAAAAGCTGGAATTAGAAAAAGTGTATTAAATGATTATGAAGCCGAAATGCTAGAACGTAGCGCTATAAAAGTAAAAGATTCAGCTGAAGCTGCACAGTTCCTACATTCCGAAGTTGTACTCCATGAAGGTGACCAACCGAGAGGAAGATGTTTGAAGAAAAAAGATGTGAAATAAAGGGCACAAATAGTCGATTGGATTTATGCATCATCATTTTTTGAGATTTTCAAATTTGGAGGAGGTAGATTATACAATTTATTTCTGTCATTTTTATCAATTAACAATATGATATCCATAGGTGGATCGCAATTATCATTAGTATTACTATCAATATTTATAATTTTTGAAGATTCTTTTGTGGCTATAATAAAATTGGAGTAATCCGCAGATGAATAAAAATATATTTTACTATTTTTTATAGTAGTTGAACCTAAAAAAGAGCTTGCAAAAACAGGTTCTGAATTATTTATAATAATTTTATTTTTAAAAATTTCAATTATTATATTATTAGAATTACAAGGAGGGTTATTGTCTACTTTTTTAATAAAAGATTCTACTTCTAGCATTAAATCTTGATTAATAATTTTTACATCTTCATCATTCTTACACGATATAATCAGAAAACATATGATAGTGAGAAACAAATATTTCATGTGAATTAAGTTTTTTTTCTAAAGCAAAGCTGAAGTCTCCTGACTTTACACTTGTACTAATATACTTTTTATTTATTTTTTAAGCTCTTTATTTTTAAGCTTTTTTCTATCTTAGTCGATACAAAATTTCAAGTCTTTACAGAGCGAGAAAAGTAAAACAATTGAAACGTTATCTTTATAATAAAATAACAAACAATGAAAAAAATATTTTTAATTCTCATCCTTTCAATACTAATCTTATCATTTAAACAAAAAAATGAAACTGATCGAATAACCGAAAAAAGTAATACTGCAATAAATGATACACTAACTAAAAACTTAAACTTAGCTTATAAAAAAGGGGCAATAATTGGATTTTCGGTTTCTCTAGTAAACGAAAAAGGTTTAATTTACGATAAAGGTTTTGGATTTACAGATATTGAGCAAAAGAAAGCATACACATCAAATACAATTCAAAATATAGCTTCAATATCAAAAACACTAATAGGAATATCTTTATTTAAAGCACAAGAATTAGGTAAATTAAATCTAAACGACCCAATCAATAAGTATTTACCATTCAAGATTGTTAATCCTAATCATCCAGAAATTCCAATCTTAATAAAACATTTGGCTTATCATACCTCTTCAATTACAGACCTTGATGAAGTTTATGCAAAATCATATATTTTAACGAAAGACAAACACGATGAAAATGAAGGAGTTTACGACTACTTCAATAAACCCGAAAATAATATTCCATTATCAGATTTCATGCGAAATAGTCTTACTGAAAATGGAAAATGGTATTCAAAAAACACATTTTTAAATGCTAAACCAGGAGAAAAGCGTGAATATTCGAATATAGCAGCTGCTCTTTGTGCTTTAGTAATAGAATCTGCAACGAGACAAGATTACGCCTCATTTACTAAAGAGAATATTCTAAAACCATTAAAAATGAATTCCTCTGGTTGGTCATCAAAAGATATTGATGTTAGTAAACGTTCAAGATTATTTGCAAACAAAGAGAAGATGATTGCTGAATATTCTCTCATAACGTATCCTGATGGAGGATTTCTAACATCGAGTAATGATTTAGGATTATTTTTATCAGAACTCATAAAAGGATATGAGGGAAATGGAAAACTTTTAAAGAAAGAAAGGTACAAGAAACTCTTTGAAAAACAAACATTTGTTAGCAATGGAACAAATGAAGAATATGGTGTTTTTATTGAATTTCGCGATTCTTTTTTAAATATCAAAAATGATATGATTGGTCATAATGGTTCTGATCCAGGGGTATTTACAGCGATGTATTTTAACCCTAAAACTAAAACGGGCACAATAGTTCTAGTAAACACAGATACTGATTTTACAGCTGCTGTTTGGCCAGAAATAGAGCAAATATGGAAATCCCTATCAGATTATCAAAATACAATTAAAAAATAAAAATCTACTGCAGGCATAAACGAATTAACAGTAAATTTAGCAACTACCTATATAACTAAAACCAACAAAATGATTGACTTTAATTTTAACAATAAAAAGTTTGCACTTATTCAAAATTCCGATAACGGCCAAGTAAATACAGAAACCATTTTTAATTACAAACAAGACGACAATCTTGTTACTGCCGATTATTTTGGAGGAACAATAAGATATGGAAAAATTATTGCTGAATTAAAAGGTGATGAATTAAATATGCTTTATCAATGCTTAACAACAGATAATCAATTAAAAGCAGGAAAAGCAATAGCAAAAATCGAGTTGACGGAAAATAACAAAATCAAATTATCTTTAAATTGGGAATGGCTCACAAACGGAAACGACAAAGGCAAATCCGAGTACATAGAAATTGGATAAGACAACAAATTCTAAATTTATTCTTTTATTTATTATTCTGATTTAAGAGAAAAATAAATACTCCTTTCTACAAAACCTCTCGACCTCACTCCTTTTCCCATATGGCTTTTAGGCTTATTTTTAAACTATTTTTCTACCTTAGGCGATACAAAAATTAAGATTTCAAAATAATCAATAATGCAACAAATTTTAGAGATTAAAGATATTAATGATGAGGATATAAAATTTTTGAAAAAAGAATTGAATTACGGATATAAGATTTGGTTGTTTTTTTCATTATTCTCAATTGTATTTCCTTGTATTTGTATTTATCAAATTTTTGATAATCCAGAAATCATTGACAAAACAATTCCTCTTTTAGCTGTAATAATTATTTTCGGATTTTGGGCTTACGTAACTATTGGAGGATTTAAATCTATGATTAAAGAACAACAAAATTTGTTGTTACAAAAAAAAATAGAGGGAAATATAATAGTTTTAGAAAAAGAAATAATTACAATAAAAGGACATGAATCAAATGATAGCTATTCATATGAATTAAAGATTTATTCTGAAATTGAGAGAATACACAAAAACATTTCAATAGATGAAAAATATTATGATAAAATTCAGAAAGGAAATTTAATTTGGCTTGAATATTTTTCTGATTGTAATTATATAAAAACATTAATCTTTGAGCAGCAAAATATCAAAAATAAAACTTTTACTAGATAAAAAATAAAGCTAACTATTATGAAAACTATCGTTAACTGAATTTTCTTTGTTTTGTTATTTCAGAAATATAATTTTTTAAATTTTCTCCTTGTTCATTTTTTGACAAAGATAAATAATGGATTAATAATTCTTCATTATCTAAAACTTCATGAATAACATATAAACATCCCATTTTATGATATTGATCATCAATAGTTTCCCATGAAATCTTAATTATTTTTTTTATATCCGAATAACCAAGTATTCCAAGTGTAATTAAAGATAATCTTTTAATATATTCATCTTTTTCATTGTAAAACACAAGTAATATTTCTTCAATTTCCTTTGTTAAAAAGCTAATTTTTTTAAATGAAGATACAAATTGAGATTTAGCATCGTCGAATTCTACTTTGCTAATTTTAGAAAGTGTTTTGCTTAGATTTATAAAATCATTTTCTTTAAGATGCCCGATATTAGATAATTGTGTACTAGTTGAAAGCCAGGCTATCATTCTACCACAATCCCAATTACGTGAAATTAGATAAAGTAGATTTTCTTCATCTTCTTTATCTAAGTTTTTTATTAAATCTTTTTCTAATAACTCAGAATAAAAATCTTCAATTTCATACCAGTCTGGATAACCTGCATCATCAAATAAAAGCTCATCAATATTTTGTTGAGAGTAATTTTCAGAAAGCCATTTCCTGAAGTTGAAAACTAAGTCTTGTAGCTTTAGCTTAATGCCTTTCATAAAATAACAATTAACTTATATCGCCGTAACTATTATAGAATATATCCGTCACGAGATAGATGTTGCTCGCTACGTAATCAACTATAAATTATTACAATAGTACACAAAAACAGAATGCTACAATTGATTTTTTTAATAAATTGAGATTTATTTTATAGACAATAAAAAATTCTCGCTATACAAAGCCTTCCTGCTTCGTATCCAATTGTGCGAATTTGTAATCCACACCTTAAAACATAAAAAAACTCCATTATTTCTAATGGAGTTTCTTGGTGGGCGATGAGGGGTCAGAACTTAATCTGCTTAACCCGCACTAATACCGTCTTTTTGTTTTTAGAAAATAGCTGTGCCATGAATCTGCCACAATTATCATTTTTTACAATATCTTAAAAATCTCCTGCACAGAAACTTCTTGTATTTTAAAGAACGTTATAATCCTTTTGTATTACAAAAATACAACTCTTTTTTGATAAACACATTTAACAACAAAAGCTTTAACTTTTAAAGCAATCTACATTGGCTTCAGTAGATTTAATTTAGTACTCTTATTTTAAGATTTAACTTAGCTAACTTTTCAATTCTTTTATCATCTATCATTTATTCAAATAACTTAATTAGTTCTTTATCGGTATTAGTTTCTAATTTGTCTTTATAATTATTCATAAAAATTGTCACTTCATCAATCGTATTAATTTTGGTATAGTCTTCAGAAATTATTTCTATCCAATACTCTTCAATTTTTTCTTTTATTGTAAAATATCCAGTTGCTCCAAAAATTATTACAAATAAACGTTCATCAATATGTTTTGTGAATTTTATATTTTCTTCTTTAAAAAAGTTACTATTGTCACACTTTTTGCTCTCAGGTTTTAATTTTAATTCAATCAAGGCAAGAGTTATTAATTCATTTCTGAAACAATCTATCATTACTTTATCGTACCAAGCACCTGGACGAACTATATAAATGTGTTCTTGAAGCCATTTTACTTTATTTGCACCTGCTGTTTGCATCCAAGAGCAAAAATTAGCATCAAAATAGAGATTAGTGTGTGCTTTTCTTACTTTGAAAGAGGAACTAGCATTCCAACCTGTAGCCGAAGATTCAATCAATAAACCTGCTGAAATATGTTCTTTTATCTTATCAATTGAGTCTAAGGAACATATTTCTTTAATGAAATCTTTGTTTTTATAGTCAGTATCACGACGTAAAATTAATCGCCAATTAATTTCAGAATCACCATAGATAAAATTTTCAATTTGCTTCCAAGTCGAAAATTTAGTTATCAAGTATCTAAACAAATTGTGTTGCTTGCTAAAACTTTTGTTTGCCCCAGAATTGTCAAATAATAGAAATGCATTTTCAAGTCTTTTTTTAAATAAATCTATATTGGGATTATCGTTAATTAAAAAACCAATATTTCCAAGGAATAAGGGATGCGATTCACCTTTAATTATATATTCTTCCCAAATAGGATTAATTAGTAATGCTGCTTTAATCTTTTCTTCTTCAAGTTGCGTTTTGAAAAAATCTTTTCTATTATTTATAATATCTTGAAACTCTTGAGTAGCAAAATAGGCATATATATTTTCACTTCCGATCGATAACTCTTTAATTAATTTCATTGTATTGATCATCGAACCAATACTTCTTATATCTGGGTCTATTGCTAAATTCCACACAACCCTTATCCAATTGGCAAAGTAAGTTGGCTCAAAGATGTTTTTTTCAAGGTATAAACATATTCCGCAAAACAATATTCTTTGTTGTTGATTAATTCTTTCATCTGTAAGTGACCAATTTGTTCCTTTATTCCAAATAGGCTTAATGATTTCAGCTATTTCTTGATAATTCTGAGTTAATGTATCTAATGTTTTTTCTAAATTTTGAATAACTTTATCTTGCTTAAAAACCTCTTCATATATATCAAATGAATTATATTTTTGATTATATGCCTCATTATAAAAGAATCTAAATATTTTTGAAAGTTCAATTTCTAAATTTGTTTTTGTGCTTCGTAAAATGTGTGTATTAACAATATAACGAGAGATGAAATTCATGAATAATGGGTCAATAACCATCTTCAATTTATCTCTGTCCTCTTTTACCTTAATTGCTTCTTTTACCTTTAAAAGCTGATTCCAGAATATATTCGTCCATTCGTTATCAACTTTAGAAAGTAAAACAAGGTAATAGGGAATTGAAAGACTATTGTAATCAATTTCTTTTTTAAAGTTCTCTTTCATTTTATTTGAATCACTAATCATCCAATTATTTAAATCTGCTTTGAGATTCTCAAAATCGGTTAATTGCTTTCCACGAGCATTCATTTTTATATACAACTCATCTGTTAGTTCAAAACCGTCTAGAGGAAGTATATAAAAGCAAAGTTTGTTTAGATTGTTGAAAATTGGTTTATTAATTTCCTCATACTTAATTTTAATAGCATCCAGCATATTAAGCATAGCAATAACGGTTGGATCTTTTTCAAATCTTTTATGGAACCAATAAGATTTTCTTATCTCTTTTGATGGATCTTCGTTAAAATTAATTTCTGCTAGCTTTTCACAAAAAGCGGTCGCCGTTGTTCTTGTTGCATAAGAAAACCCAAGTAATTTTTCTCTAAGATTTGTTAATTCTAGATCTTTCAATTCCTTATTGCCAACAAACCAATATAAGAGGTAAAGTGTTGTTAATCTTTGCTGACCATCTAAAGGAAGAAAAACTTTTTCATCATTATTATTCATTTTTATAGAACCGTAAACGAAATCTAACTCAAGTTCTCTGTTCTTGTCTAATGCTTCAAATAGGGCTGATAAAAAACGATCTCTGATTATCTTTTCATTCTTTCGTCCTTGAGCATAATCACGTTGAATAATAGGGATTTTTATTCCGTCAAGTTTTACTTTTTTTAATGTTTCTCCCTCACTAATCTCAATTGTGTCTGAAAGTAAGTTTATTAAATTATACTTGTTCATATTGTCAATTTTTTTGTTGGAAGAAATTTTTGTAAAGTATTTTCTATTTCTTTTCTATAAGCAATAATATCTTCTGTGATCCATTTACCTTTAGTATTTCCGTCAAAATATTTTAGAAAAACATTTTTGGTACAAATTGGTATAAATACACCTTCTTTATCTTTTTCTATAATTATCCTTCTTTTCGAAACAAATAAAGCATTGCCATAACCTCTATTAGTTCCAGCATCTAAAAGAGTTAGATTTCCTAAACTATTTTTAAGTTCATCAGTCAATTCTTCCTCATTTGAAAGTACTTGTGCTTTTTTAAATAGCTGATCAAAATCTCCTATTTGATTAGTAATGAAATTATTTATCTCCCCTAATAAAACTGCATCTTTACTAATTTCTGGAACATCTATTAGTGCATTTTCAAGCCAGATATTTTGATCTTCTTTTTTGGTTAAACTATTTTCTGTTGCAGAATCAATATGTTCAATATCCCAAGCAGTATTTTCATCTTTAATTTTTTTATTCGCTTTAAATGCCTTGAAAGGGAATTTATAAATTAAATTTTGCTGGTTAGTTTTTTTAACAATATATTCTAAATTAAAAAGTAAAAAAGTTTTGCGCAGCAAATACTTATCACTATTATAGCCTAGATTTAGTTCAAATGTTTTTTCATTATTATCATCTGTTTTTTCTATCCAGCTAATTCCTTTGAGATGTTTATTTTTTATTTGCTTAACTAAAGCAATAGTTACATCTTCTTTATTTTCAATCTCAGGAGCTGTAAGAAGATTAAATATGTCTAAAACACTTTCTCCACAGTAAACTAAAAAACCAATGTAATGGTACCATATTGGATTTTCATACCATTCAACAAAAGTTTCAAAATATTTTTTTATCGTATCCCAATTATGCTTTATAGACAGATAATCTATATCGTCACCAAAAAGTAAATTGAAATATCTAAAAGTAACAAACTTATCATTACCTAGTAGTTTTGCAATTTCATCATTATTTTTTACCGCAATTTCGCAAATCATATCAAAGATGAATTCAATATGAGAAGAGGCTTCATTGTTAGATTTATTGAGGAACCACCAAAAATTTTCATCTTGTAGAAAATTCTCAATTTGATCCCATTCATGTGCTATTTCTAATTGTTTTAATTTTGCAGCATCACCAACTCCAAAATTTCTTTCTTGCAGAAATAATGCCTTAATAAGTTCTGAATTAGTGAGTGATATTTTTCCTAAATTAATTCTGATAAAAGTTGCTATTTGATTTACCTGTTCATCTGCCAATTGATACCAAATTACTTGAACCACACCTTCTTCTTTCTGGTTAGTTTTGTTGTAAACCAATAATTTTGTAATTGAATCACATAAATCATCAAACATCAAACCATCACTTTCAACTTTTTGATTAAACCATTTTGCTATAAATTTGTATGCTTCACTAATGTGATAAAAATCTATATTAGAATGATCCTCCTTTTCAGGATTATCGAGAAATTCATAGGATTGAGGTCTAGTTTGATATTCTATTGTAAATAAGTCTTTGTTATACCGTTGCTTCAAACTACGGCCTGTTAAAAACTCATTTAAAAGATATTTAAAAAGTATTCTGATTGTTGTTAGTCTTTGTTGACCATCCACAACATCCCACCCAACTATTGTTTCTTCCTGATCATTGCTAATTCTAACCCAGGAATGTTTCTTTACTATAATAGGTTGCAAGCAGTAAAATTCCTTTTCAGACTTGTTTTTCTTTTTAGCAAATGAATAGATATCATTTAATAAATCAAAAATTTGTTGCTCAGTCCATCTATATCCTCTTTGATATGATGATATATAAAAGCTTTCCTCCAATAATTCGCTTATTGATTTTAAGCATATTTCGTTATTCATTTTGATTCTTTTTACTTATTATATTTTTTTTTAATTTTCAAGCATCCAATACTTCGCCAATATTATCCTCAATATGATGATCTAAGGCAAAGTTTCTACAATATTGGTTTCTTACTTACTGTTTAGTTAATTTTTAAAATTTGACATTAATTTGTGTTTTTAATTATTTGATTAAACTCGATTATGGTTACCCCGTCCTTCAAATTCTTTATAAATTTCGCCAACTGTAACTAAATATTCTTTTTTATTCTCAATTATAAATTTTTCCAGATTTTTAAAACCTGATGGATTTTTATTCAATACGTTTCTCCACGTTGCTTTTACACTGAAAAACTTTATGAATGCTACTTTATCTTCAACAACAAAATATTTAATGTGACGATCATTTACCACTAAAAGACTAACATAATTAGCGAAATAACCTCGGCGTCTTATACCATTTGCACTTTTTTCATTCCATTTACCAAATTTGAATTCAGCGATTCTCAAATTGGTTTCCATATCAAAACGTTCTTTATGATTTCCAGCACCAAGTGACAAATATTCTACTTCTCATCTTAATTTAGCCAAACTTCTTTTGCTATCATGATACCCGATGCATGGACTATTTCATCAATTTGTGATGAAGCTCTTTAATTATTTTGGCTGCCAAATAATGGTTTCGAAATTAGAAATAGAAATTGTCTTTTCTAATTTTTGTAAACCATTAAGGGTTTCTTTGACACTTTCGTTTTTAAAAATTTTAACGATGTTCATGGCTTCACTAAGGTTCATAATCAGTTTTTAATTCTCTTACTTCCGTACATTTTTGTTTTTTTTCTATAAATTTTTTTTCTTTCTCTTCTTCAATAAAATCTTCTTCTTTCTTTTTTGAAATCACTTGTTTTAGATAGATTTCTCTATTTATTCTATTACGCTCTTTTTCAAGTATGACAGTCTTCTTATAATTATTAATTAAGAAAACTACCAATAATATAAAAGAGATTAAAGTGAAAATGTATATTATCTTTTCACAATTGAGTTTTTTAATTTTTTTCATTCTGAAGGATAATTTGGAAAAATGAAAAAGTTATTAAATTAGTTTCTTTCATCTTTTTGCTAAAGCCGAAAATTGAAAGGTTGCGAACCACACACCATTTCAAAACACTAAGAATTTGGACAGTACTACAAAAAATGATGAAACCATAAAAATATAATTTAATGAAATTTAAAACAATCTTATCAATTCTGATTTTCGTACTTAATAGTTATAAAAATGAAATATAGCTATTTAAATATTAATTTTTTACTTTATAACTTTACAAAAAAACTAATAAAATGACTAAAACTATAAAACTCCGAGTGAAAAAGGAAATAGACAGAAATAGTGAGTTTAAAGTATTAAAATTAAAAGGCAGTTTAATTACTAGAGGATTTACCGAAATTATTCACATTGAGGATGAAAATGAAAATTTTTATCTTAACTCTTTTTCCACTTCTCCTGAAAACAAAAAAGAAGCAGACGATTTTATTTTAGATTACATATCGGTAAATAATTTAAGTGAAACCATTACTTTGATAAGTACTAATAATAACTTGTGATAGCTAATATTAAACTAATAAAAGGGTAATCTAATATTTCCTACGATTTTAATCTAAAAAATGACAAAAAAAACAAACCAAGCAAATTAAAATAATTAGAAAAGTTGTATATATAGTAAACATAGTTCGTTTATGGCTACGATCAATTTTAGCCAATTTTAAAATTTAATTTGGCTTTTTGCCGGTCGATTATATCTTGATATCTATCATTCACTATTTCAAAGATATTAATCTTTCCAAAATATTATTACGGATTTCCATAACACATGTTTTTAATTATTTTAATTTACTTGTATTGCAATTCCTCTATTTTTCGAGTCATGTAAGAAGTTGAGCGTAAATAATTTGGATGGAAATAAAAAAATATCATTCCCTGACTTCTCAATTCCAGTAGAACCTTTGCCGACATATACCGTTATGGTTCGACAGGTGAAGCAAATTGTACTAGTTGTTCTGACACATCACCCTGATGGATTAAATCCTAGATTTCTGAATCATCCTTCAGTGATTCTTGGTTTTCTGTTACAGATTTTTAATAATTAACTTGCATAAGTCTGTCGTAAATTCCGGAATAGCATTTGGGCCTCAATGGTATGAATGATGATAAAAATATCATTTTTTGGTTTTACTATTCAAATAAATTCATTTTAGTAAACTATTTATATAATCATCACTCGTCTCGCTTAACATTTCAAAATAATAAAATGCTAGCAAAAGTAGTGATAGTTTATAAGGTTGATTTATGATGTTATAATTTGTAATATGATTTTGATAAATAAAAACGCTGTTTTTCAATTTTACGTAATATAATATTGCAACAGAAAAATTAGATAACTAAAATTGTAATCAATTAGTTTTCTATGTTTTTATTATAATAATGATATTTGAATTTTTTAATTAAATTTCTTATGGAAGTCAAATTATAATCCAATTTATGTTCCTCATAAAAATTAATACTGATTTGAATTGACATTAGTTCTGAATAATCTTCGATAACACCTTCTAATTTTTTGTATAATTCTTTTTCTAGTTCATCATAATCTTTTACAACCTCCGTTGTTAGATCTTTAACTATATCATGAAGGAAAAGATCAAAATCTTCAAAATTTGTAATTTGCACAATTGATCCATTTCTTAAACTGCAGTTCCAAATTTCTCTTTTGTCGCTGGAAATCATTTCAGAAAATCTGCAATAAAGTGAAACATTTCCTTTTCCATTAAGTCTAGGTTTTATTGATTCTGACAACCAAGTAGCAATTGTATTTTGTGCATTATAATAACCAATTGCCATAAAAGGTAGTTTTGATTCCTTTATTTCTTCAAAATGATTATTTTTATGTAATTGGATTCGACAGACATCCGGAGAATGGTTTGTATATGCTCTAGTTAGATTTCTTAAAAACACAAATGTTTCCTTATTGTTAATTGTTAGATGATAAGGATTATTACCTGTATACGATATAGAAAATTTTTGACTTAATTTATTTATAAGTTTTTCCCATATTAATTTTGGGTCGACAATGTTAGCTTTGATGTTGTCTGCCATTTTAATTTGATTTTTATAACGAATTTAAAAGTATTGATTCTGTTGATAGTATTTCAATAGGACTTACATTAGAAATATCGCAATCAAAACTAATATTACTTATTTGTGATGGAATCTCTCCATCTATATTAGGTATTGATTCACTTTGATAAAATTGTAAACTATCGAAAGCAGAATTATAGTCAAAAAAACAATCTATGGATTTCTCTATATTATTTCCAAGCGTCTTACTAAGAATTTCATCAACTTTAACTATTAAATTTTTGTTTTTTAATTTTTGATATATTTTTTCTCGAATGTCAAAAACATTGCAGCCAATGCCTACCTCAGAAGTCATAATAGATGCTATTACTAAATGTGAGGAAGTATTTCTTGACAATTGACTAAGAGAAAATCGATGAATTCTTCTATCCTTACTAGTTGATTTAACCTCAATTTTGTCAATACCATCATTAAAATCAAATTTTGAAAATATTGAACTATGCCATGACTGAACAAGGTAGTCTACATTTTTTGCAGATTCGATGACAATCATTTCTGACCAAACTCCTTGAATAGTTTTTAATGGTATTCTTGAAAAATCTCTAAATAAAGCAATTAGTGAATTTAGCTGGCCTTCTATCTCGTCAACTGTTGGAATTGGAGAAATTTTTTCAATAGAAAGCAATAAAATTTCTAAAAAATAACTTTGAATTTCAGGCGTTTCCGACTTTAAGGTTATCAATGTATAACTGCTTATTTCTTTATTACCATTCACAAACAAAGCACATTCTTTATTGAATTCTATCTTTATGATTTCCAGAGACTTATTCAGTATTTTTTTCTTGCTTTTTAAGGTTTTTACAAAAAAAACAGGGTAACCTTCTGATGAAACACCTATTTTATGATTTATTAATTTTGGAATTTCACCAACAATATACTCATCATTTCTGTCATTTGAATTCAATGAGCTAAATACATTATATAGTTCAGTCATTTTCTTCAAATGTATTTGGCATCCCAACAAATGAGTGTGATATTTCATTTGGATAATATACAGCAAGTGTGTAAAATAAAGGACTTATTTTTTGCGGATCAGGATTATCTTTTACTGAAATCTTATGAATTTGAATACAAAGAGCATCTTCTCTTTTAATTGAACGGTCTCCTGGATAATTTCCACTGGTTTTTCCACTGGAACCTGAAAAAATTTGTTTTATAACATACCTGTCTCGTTCGTTTTTTAAAGATCTCTGGCGTCCAGTAATTACTTGATAAGCCATTTGGAATATGTATACTTTATCTATTGCTTTAGTATCTTTTACATATTTCAAATATTGAATAGTAGAAGATTTTCGTAACGTATCTGGAATATTGGACGCTTTGTATTTTTTTAAGAAACCAATAGCATCGTCGATTGATATATCGCAATATAAATGATTTCTATCTGTAGAACCATAATCATAAAATAACTGCAAATTTAAGGAGCTAATAAATCTTTCGACGAAATCTATGTTTTCAACTGCATGTTGTATTGTATTAAATTGTTTCCAACCTGCCATCTTATTTCTAATAATATCAATTGAAAGTATATTATTTCTTGTTGGATTCATACTTTCATCGAGAATTACTGTCTGAGCATACTGCTCTAAAGTCATCTTCTTCAAATTTTCGCGCATAATTTCTTCATGCTCTATATAATAATCAAATTCGTCAATAGAGCCTTGAGGCAAATAAACACGACAGTTTTTTAAATAATTATTTTTATATCCAAAAAAACGTGCTCGTTGCTGAATCGTATCGGCATTAGATTTATTTTTGGTATTTCTTGGCATATATGAAACTGAAAGACCCTCGATTGTGAATCCTCTATTTAGCATATCTGCTCCTATTAAAATATGTGACGTAGCATTATCCCAATCAATTCCTGCATTTCCTGCTATAACTAAATGAATTTTCGTGTCCAATATAACTTCTAAAACTTCTTCAATAACTTCTTCAAATTTTGGCGCAGAGTCCAGTAATTTTGTAGCTTCCAAATAGTTTTTTTTGAATTCATCTATTAGTTCTTTCCTTGTTGGATCATTTTTTGATAATCTTAAAATTTCCTCCCATTGTTCAATAAGATTGATTACCCATCCTTTAAACTTTTTACTTGCATCTCTTTCTTTATCAGCATGGATCATCATCGATAACATTGTTTCCTTATTTTGTATATTTACTACAATAGCAACGCCAATTAAGTAAACTTGGATTGCATTAATAAGACTTTGGGGGCAATCATCTAATGGATTTATTTTTCCATGATAAACTTCTTCTTGAGGAATGAGGTTAATTAAACTTGGATTATCCCTAAAAAATGTTTTTCCACCGGTATAAGTTTTACCAGGTGTAAGGATTGTATGAAAATTTGGCGACAACAGGTCGAGTATATTGATTAATAATGGTCCTTGTGGAGTGGCAGTGTATTGTATATAACTATGGTTATCAAAGGCAGCTCGTAGATTTAAAATATTGGAATAAGTTGAACTAAAATCTTTGTCCTCCCAATCTTGTAATTTACTATTCTTTCTCGCTGCATTATTTAGGCTTGCCTGATCTGCTTCATCGTCAATTATTAAAACACCTTTATTTCCTAAGGCCGTTTTGACATCATAATGGGAAAATATTTCTGCTAATTCTTTTATATGTAATTGATGTTTGAGAACTGTAATAAGTATTGCTGGTTTTTTACTTAATTGCAAATTTTTAGAGATATTTCGTATTGCATCATCCTGAATTTTAGGATTGTCATAAACTTTGTAAATTCTCGAATTAGTGGAACCAGTTAGTAAATCTTTTTTGAGTCTATTATTGGTTTGCGATAATAAATTATTTTTTACTCCGGCCAGATAAATTATGACACTGTAGCCGTTGTCGTATGCCATTGCACTTAATGTTGTAAACGACATGGTTTTACCACTCTGGACATATCCAATAGCAATGCCAGTTTCACTTCCGTCAACATTTGGAGGAACGCAATTTGATAAAATGCCGGCTGTTTCGCTAAGTAATGTATCGATTTCTTCTGAATCTAATTGACTAAATCTACCTATCAATTGATTGGTTTGTTCACCAACAACAATAGTAGAAGTAGTATTTTTATTTTCTATAATTTCTATTCGTTGTTCCATTTTAAAGATCTCTCATAAATTGATTAAAATTCACTCTAATATTTCCTGCTTTTGTAGTCCCTTTTGATGGAGCTGTTAGTTCAGCATAAACTAAACTTTTTATAATTTGTAAAATTGGTGAAAAGTTATCCTTATTTTCATATTTGCGAAAAAAAGGATGAGCTAGATTTATGTTGCAAATTACATTAGTTTCATTTCCTACATCTATGGTTTCTAACTGATAAAAATGCGTAATGTTTTTATCGTCTATAAAATCAATTTTTAAGTGAACAGTTTTACCTAATAATTCTCTACTTTCCGAAACGCCTCCTACTTTTGTTGATTGGTCAATTACTTCAGGAATTATTTCATCAGGAGTATTCGAGATAAGTTTAACAATATCTTCGAATGTATTTTGTGGGTTTTCCTTTTTTTCCTGCTGTTCTTTCTCAAAATCTTTTACTACTTTTTCAACAACTTTAACGTTTTCAGCTTTCTTTTTAGGAACTCTGTAATATTCAGCCTGAGCAAAAACATTATTTTTATCCTTAATTATTTCATTTTTTACTTGCTCTAGAAAGTATTCTAGTTCTTCTGGCTTACTGAAAGAGCCCTTGTCAAATGAAACATCAAATCCTTCAACCTCTAATTCTCCAAATATTCTTTTGTAACGAGGAGAACCTACTTGACCACTAAGTGATTTAGGCCTGAATTTTTCGTCATGACTGCCTTCGATTACTCTACCACGTCTAAAAAGTGAAAATCCATTTTCAACGGAAGTTGACATTTTATCTAAAATTGCTATAAATCCATTTATTTTATATTTTCCGAATGAATAATCTATCTCTTGCTTCCACTCAATATCTTTTCCATTTTCTTCTTTGTAAAAAGGAGCTGATAAAATTTTTGGATTATCAAATACAAGAATTTCATCATTGAATTTTATTACTAGTTCTCCGCTTCGTAGAAGATTTCGATGAATACTTGTGATATGTTTTTTTATTTTATCAATTTGCCTATTTTGACCGTTTTCAGTTAGTTGTTGCAAAGTAACCTCAGTAAAGTGAATGTCTTTTTCTTTGGGATTAAAATTAATTGGCAAATCTTCTTTCCCATTTTTTGAAACTTCGTCAAGATTAAACTCTACAAAACGCTCTAAATCTTCTCCAAGTGCGGCTGTTCTAACACTCCAATTCTTAGCTAACCAAATAGAAGCTGTTTTCATTCCCATTCCAAATTCATTTAATCCTGTGTTATTCTCTGGAATGTTTGCTGGCTCAAATGCACGTTGAATATTTTTCGTATCTATTCCTGCCGCATTATCTCGTATTATTATGTAATCTTTTGTATACTGGATATCAATTGTGAATTGATAATTTAGATCATTACCTTTCAAATGATCCTGATTTGAAAGATAGCTTTGAATAGAATTATCAACATATTCAGATAACGCAAGCCAAACCTTGTACTTTAGATTTTGAAATAATTTATAAGCAGCTGGTTTAAATTTTATTGAAACATTTTCTAAGTTCCTCATACAATAAATTTTTTCGCGATTTTAGTTACAACTCCAACATTAACTGCATTTCCTAAAGCTCTGAAAGCTTTTGGTACTGTTACTGGGAGTTCTTTTAAATCTTCCATGCATTGAAGTTTAGCCGCTTCCTTTCTTGTCATATATCTGTTCATCCATGGAAAGATTGGAATTTGCGTTGTAGTTAATACTAGTGCTGGTGAATATGTGGGCATTTTTATTCTAATTCCTGAAGGACGAAATTGTATAATCTTATCATTAAGAGTCAGATCAATTTGATTACCGCAATTCCATTCAAGTTTTTGATGGCTATTGTCAAATTCCGCTATTTTAGGGAGCCATTTGTCAATCCATTCTTTATGTTTTTTGTAAAATGCACGATTTTCACGAATAAACTTCTTTTTCCAAACTGGAAATTCTTTTTGAGGATATTTTATGCCGTCCCTTGCGTATGTAGGTAAACATTCTAAAACTTCATCTAAAGAATGCCCTTCGATATTGCAACCAAATTGACCTTTGTACTTCTTTAGCTCATTTTTACCTTGTAAAATTGGTGCTATATCCTCAAAAGGATAGGTGGCACCAAATTCCATCGCCCAAATTGGAAATCTTGGTACATCCTCTGATTTTAGATTTGATAAAAACTCCTGCCATACTGAAAGATGATTTTTAGTGCTTTCTCTAATTGCAATAAAATCTGAATCGTCTTCAATAATTATTTTATGAATACTTGTTTCCGCACGCTCGATCGCCGGAAATGTAAATTTAGAAAGATCCCCCTTAGTTTTTAAACGACCTACTATGTATAATCTGGAACGATGTTGAGGAATTCCAAAATGATGTGGAGATAAAATTTCTTCTTTGATATGGTAAAGCCTCGATAGTTCACTGTGAATTACTTCCCATGTATTACCTCCGTCATGGCCTTTTAAATTTGATACATTTTCAAGGAAAATGTACTCTGGAGTATGTTGCTCCAAGATTTCCATAATTTTGTAAAATAAATTTCCGTTAACTGGATCTTCCAAACCTAATCGAGATCCAGCTTTTGAAAATGGTTGACAAGGAAAACCTGCACACAAAATATCGTGTTTAGGTATTTTTCTTACTTCTACTAAATTAATATCTCCTGATATTTCAATATTATGATTTCTTTCGTATAATTCTCGAAGTTCTTCGTTTAATTCACTGGCAAAAACGCATTTATGTCCTAAATGGGACATTGCAAGATGAAATCCACCTAAACCTGCAAATAAATCTATAAAACGTAATTTTCTCATGTAAACATTTGCAAAATATTTTTGCACTTTTTTTAATAATTCACTCTATAAATTTGAAAAGGGATCAAAGATATGTTTAATTGATTCCTTTTGGCTTCAAAGATTTTCTAACTTGTAAAGTTATTTTATTTCAGACTTTATAAATTACGGTTTTACGTAAAATCAAAATAACTTATTAAAACATTTTCTATGAAAACTATAAAATCGGACAAATGAAATTAATTGAATTGTAAATATTAAAAAAATATGTTGATAATTGCCAGATATTATTAAAAATAAGTTTAAAATGGGTATTTCTACGTATTCAAGTAATGAATTAAAATGTTTATTTTAAGTTTAATTGAAAAATTTATTTTTTAAATTTAATATCACCTAAAATTTGTAAATCAAGTCAAAAAAGAAAAATGACACTCAATATACTAATCACTACTAAAATGTTTACTTGCATTTTATTTTCTCAAAAATAGTTTTTAATTGATCCATGACAGATCCAGATTTAAAATCTTCTTTTGAAATTGCATCAATAAGTTTTGAGCAGTCTGCAAAAGCTTCTCTTGACATTTTTCTGATTAATGAATCTGTTCCAATTGCGAAACCATTTGATCCTGTTGTAGCATAACCAAATACTAATTCTTCACTATTTTTTTTACCAAAATAATAAGCTGTATTCGCAAAAGTAACTACAGTACTCGTACCTGCTGCATTTCTACGATTACTGCCATCCGAGGCAATCGCACCTATTTTTACATTTTTATCATAAACAATATAAAACCACAGTTTTTTCTTTGATCTCGAAAATTTGCCTGTTAAAATATTAGCTGTTGTGGCATATAATCGTTCCGCAATATATTTTTTGCTTTCAGAATCTGCATATTCGATTTTTTTGATGTTGACACTTTCAATTTTTTCTTTTTTAGCTTCTTCATCCGTTTTGAAATAGACTTTAGAATCATCACTTTCAACCATTTCAGCAAGTCCTTTTTTTGTTGATCCGTCTTCCATAAATAAAACAGCTTTAATAAATTTAGCGTGTCCGGTTGTTGCGAATAATAGCGCAATCGTAAGTAGTATTATTTTTTTCATATTTAAAAAATTTAACTCTAATTAAATAATATATTACGTTAGTCTTTTTTGACTACGTTACCTTCTTTGTCTGTTATATAGGGCACATGCAATTCATACCATCTATGTACAAAAGAATCAATATTGGTCATATCTTTTTTTACCAAATCTTTTAATTTAATGACTTCTTTTTCGAAATTACTTTGACTGTTGATTTTTCCTAGTTTGTGTTCTGAGAGAAATAACATATAAAACAAAGGAGGGCCTTTATAATCATCGCTTCTTAATTGCATAGTAGTTGAATCATTAGGCGGGAGCTTAAAATTTATTCCATCACAATCTTTTAATTCATCAACTGAATTTAATTTTTTGTTGAGTTCAAAAATATTTAAATATATTTTTATCCATTTATCTCCTTTAACCATATCAGCTGTAATGATATGTAGATGATTTTGATCTGCAAGCTTACTTAATTCATAGGAGTATCCGCGAATATTAGAATCGTATTGTCCAAACCAAGAAGTTCTAAATGGAGATTTAACATAGCCATTCTTTTCCAGCTCAGGAATCCCATAATCTTTAAAAATACTATTTCTTGCGTTTAGTAATTCTTTCTCCGATATTTTAAAAGTAACTTTCATAAGAATCATGCTTCAAGGATTTCTTTGCGTTTACGAGTTGGACCTTAGCACCAGCCATGCGAAAATGCAAAAGTCTGGGGCATTGTGCTATTTCTAAATATAAATGCGTCGATAGACTATAAGATTTATTCAAATTATCTGTAACCTTCTGTCCATAAAGGGACATCATAAAAATATTCATCAAAATCACCTTTATTTATTTGGTAAGTAAATTTATTTTTCATTTTTGATACTAATGATATTATTTCTTTATATGTTAGCTTATCCACATTAATGTTTTTACTTTCTTTATCGATTGCTATTTCTATAATTAAATTTCCTTCATTATATTTATATCTATATGTATGAAATTTATCTTTTCCAAACTTTGTTATTGAATATATAGGCATTAGTTTATCATCTAATATATACAAAGAATTTGGTACCTTCTCTGTAATCTTAAAATCCGGTGAAATTGAAACAATAGCAAATTTTAAATTTAATTTTTCATCAATAAGTAGTCTTGTTTTACGTTGATCATAAATAATTTTATAGTTTACATCCGAAAATAAAACTTTACATTTATCTAATCGATCTTTTCCAAATGTATTAAATGAATAATCACATATATATTTACTTCTTATTAGTTTATCAAGATCAGTTAAGTATTCTATTTTGATGCCTTGATCATTACAGTCTAATTCTTTTTGCTTATTTGTACAACCAAAAAAGATAATTAAACTAAAAACAATTACTTTTTTCATATATAATTCTTAAATATGTAAACATATCTTTAGGACAATACAGGTGTTTTTTCTTCTGTACTATTCCCTACCTTCTGTCCAAAAAGGAACATTATAGAAATAATCATCTAGTGTTGTATCTTGCTTTTTATACACAAAATCATATTTAATATTTTTTATTAGTTTTACTATTTCACTGTATGAAAGCTTACACACATTAATGTTTTTACTTTCTTCATCTAGTGCTTCACTCAATACAATTTTCTTGTTTTTATACTCTATTTTAAATATAGACAAACTATCACGCCCGAACTTAGTAATACCATAAATCGGCATAAGTTTGTCATTCAGTACGTACAAAGAAAATGGTCGGTTTTTTACAGCTCGAAAATCGGGAAGTAGTAATTTATAGCCAGTTTTAAATTTTCTTTTTTATCAAAAAGCACTCTGCTTCGAAATCCATTATACAAAACTTTATAGTTCGAATCAGAAAATACGACTTTACATCTCTTTAATTCATCTATACCAAAATCATCAAAATGATTATCGCATATGTAACCATTTTGAACTAGTTTATCAATATCCGTTAGATATGCGATTTTGATGCCTTGGTCTTTGCAGTCTGGTTCTTTTTGCTTATTGGTACAACTAAAAGAGATAAGTAAACTAAAAATAATTGCTTTTTTCATATATATATTCTTAAATATGCAAACCTATTATAGGACAAGACAGGTGTTTCATTTACTATTCCCTACCTTCTGTCCAATAAGGCACTTTATAAAAATAGTCATCTAAAGTTTTTTCCCTAACTTTATATTTAAAAGTATTTTTAATTTTTTCTATTAGTTCAAGTATTTGCTGATAAGTTAATTTATTAACATCGATATTTTTACTTTCTTTATTAATTGCTTCACTTAATACAATTTTATTGTTCTTATATTCTATTTTAAATACAGATAAACCAACATTAGTAAATTTGGTAATTCCATAAACTGGCATAAGCCTGTCATTAAGTACATACAATGAAAAAGGTCGATTTTTTACAGGTCTAAAATCTGGCGAAAGTGAATTTATAGCTAATTTCAAATTCTCTTTTTTATCAAAAAGCACCCTGCTACGAAATCCATTATACAGAACTTTATAATTCGAATCAGAAAATTCGACTTGACATCTCTTTAATTCATCAACGCCAAAATTATCAAAATGGTTATCGCATTTATAACCATTTTGAACTAGTTTATCAATATCCGTTAGATATTCGATTTTGATGCCTTGGTCTTTGCAGTCTGACTCTTTTTTGTTTGTGCAAAAAACAAAAAGGAATGCTATGAATAGGCTATATTTTATCATTTTATTTATTATTTAAATTACTAATTTTTTAATGGTCGAAAAATCTTTTTAGATTCTGGTACTGCTCCGAATCTGTTAATTGGTCTTGAATATTTAATATCCATTCCTCCAGAGCTATTAATTTTTAAATTAAAAAACGCAGATGTTGTACCTCTTTTTGTAAAGCATAAAAATCCAGCTCTATCTTGTGCATTAAGTCTCTTATCAAATCTAAAATCATTAAAATAACGATTACTAGTGGCACTTGTCGTTGTATAATTTAAAAATAAATTTCTATTTGAATTACTAACAAAAAAAGAGGAAAAATTTTCTCCATATTTTTTTCCTGATGCATAATTGTCATCTTTAGGCTGTAGTGATCCTGCAACCAAGGCACACGCTGTAAACATAACATTTGCATTATCAGTTAATAGACTTTTTATGTAAACCATTGATTGGCTTTTTACTGGATCACTTACTGGATTAGTGAATCCCGAGGTCAATTCTGCACCTGCAACGCTACCGTGTGACCTCCATGCTAAATTTTTAATGAAATCTTTTTTATCACCGTAAGCTTTTCTCAATACAGCTTCAGCCTCTTCAGGGCTAGTTACTGCTATCCAATCATATTTTCCACTAGTTTTATTCATTTTTTCTTTGTCAATACCACTAGAATCCATTGTAAATATTAATAAATTGGAACTACCAGTTAGTTTTCCATTTACTGGTGGATCTCCTTTGGGATCCTCTGGTCCCATCCCTGTAGGATCTATTAAATTTAGTGGGTTATTAAAACAATAATTATATGGGGACTGATGTAAAAATTCCTCGGCCAATGGATCAACATTTAACCACAAACTGGTCTTCATATCTAAATATCTGGCACCAAAGTAGGTTAAATTAGTCTCCCTGTCCAATTCCTTACCATTAAATAAATAAGGCGAAGAAAACGAACTGGAATGCTCCTCAAACAAAACTTCCCCAAAGGCGATATACTCGACATGCTGGCCTATACTTCCGTTTTTAGTTGTAATATACGAAGTACTTCCCAAATGATCGGGATGAAAATAAAAAATATCATTCTCCGGCAATCCAATTCCGGTAAATCCTTCTCCTGACTTTACAGTCGTCGGCTCTACTGGAGGACCAAATTGTACCGGAGGTCCCGGCACATCTCCAGGCGCATTGAACACAGGATTTCTTGGCCAGCCTTCCGGTGGTTCCTGATTTTCTTCTACTGGTTTGATTACTTCACTCGGATATGGATCGCCAGTAAATTCAGGTGTAGCATAAATTCCATGCTGGGTTGGGGGACCGGGAGGAACTCCTAATGTTTTAACATAATTATCCAATGCTTTTTGCTGTTCGGCAGTAAGCTTGCCGTAATTTACTCCTCCTGCAGTTAATTTTAATGGCTGCGCAAATGATCCATTGCCTAGTTTACTCACAATTCGACCCGCACCTTCAAAATAATGCTTGGTGAATTTTCCTTTACTGATTACAAAATAAGGAGAAACATAACCCGTGTAGTCATCCGTATGTACTATTGTAGCGGCTGTTTGCCCATTAATCGCCACATTTTGAGAATCTCCGGAACTTTTTATAACACGCTCTCCATTTGCATCATAGGTGTATTGGTAAATCCTTCCATTATCATTAATTCCCATTAAACGGTTTTCCTCATCCCATGTCATTTTTCTGAAACTCTTTTCTTCAGTATAACTGGTTGGATTTCCGTTTCCGTCGTATACGTATTCCCTTGGTTCGGTTTTTCCTGATTCGGCAATTTTGTTTGGCGCATTAGGATGCAGTTCGTTGTCATAATTATAATCCAGCACATAGCCTTTCTGCTCTTTGTTTACCGTATGAACTAAATCTTTCTTGGTTATATTATGCATTTTGTTATAGCTCATATTCAGCTCATAACTGGCTTTTGTAAACTCGCCCTGATAGGTTGCCTTTGCCGATTTTAACCGGTAGAAATCATCGTATTGGTATTCATGATTTGATGTTCCGCCCAAGGTATTGTTTACAATTGGAGCTGTATTTTTTATGCCCAGAACATTTCCAACCAAATCATAACTATAACTATTATTCATGACTTCTCTGGTGCCGCTTTTTATCTGCAGTTGCTGTAATCTCCGCATTACATCATCATAGGTATAATTGGTTTCGGTATCGTTGCCGTATTTTAAATACTTGCGCTGTTCAAATTCATCATAACTCAATTGTTTGATGTAATTATAAGTATGGCTTTCTTTTTTGCCCTGCATGCTTTGCAGGTTTCCTGCGCGGTTATAGGTGTACTCAACAACCTCACCATCTGGATAGGTCATTTTTTGGATCCGGTTCCAGGTATCGTATTCGAATTCCGAAATATAGGTCTGAATGTCTGTAGGGGTAATACGAAGGGTGCGGATTTCTTTTTCAATCTCGCCTAATTTTCCATAGAAAAATTCCTGCCCGCCACTGGCATCCTGTACAAACCACAATCTGCCTCGGCGTGATGCTGTTCCATCGGCCTTGCCGTAATTGTATTGCACATTATTTTGCGGATTCTTCGGGTATTTTATGCTTTCTAATCGGTTATAGTTGTATTCGTACAGTATAGCACCATCGTTTGGAACTGTATTTTTAATGTCCTGCGTAACACGGCTCGTTAAATTACCTGCCAGATCATATTGCATGGTGGCTGTTCCTGCATCAGGATGGGTGAACTCAATTCTTCTACCCAACCAATCGTAACTGCTTTTGGTAATATGGTCCATTGCATCAGTCACTTTTATGGTTTCGCCCAATGCATTGGTCTCAAACTTGGTCAGCAGATCATTCTGCATACTAGCCAGGTTCTGGCCTGTTGCATCGGTATAGGTCTGGCTTGTTTTATTTAGTGCATCGGTTTGTGTGGTGCGTAAAACCAGCAGGCCGTCATAATTATCGAGTGCAAAAGTGGTGGTATTGGTGCTTCCGTCCGGCAGCGTTACTTTTATGACGCGACCCACTTCGTCATACTCTGTTTTGGTTGGGGTTACAGTTGATACTGCCGTGCTGAAATTATTATCTACAGTTGTTGTGGTCGTTGGGTAATAACTGGTTGTTGGTCTTCCCAATCCATCATAAATTATTTTTCCCGAAACGATTTGTGCTTCCTTGTCCGGGCTTCCTGCCGCAGTAAATAAACTTGCAGTTTTTTTGACCTGCAAGGCCCTGCCTAATCCATCAGTATAGGTGTAGGTTTCAATATCCTTGTCTAATTCCGGATCGTAATTCTTTGTTTTGGCATATGGTACCTTTGCCTGCGGGAAATACTCGTAAGCAATAGTATAAGATTTTCCAGAAGCTATTTCGTAAGGTGCTTTTATCGTTGCCATTCTTCCTTTACCATCCAGCGTATAAATCGTGCTTTGATCGTTACGGTCTGTTGTTTTTACAGGAATACCGAAACGATAATTGTACTCCATTTTATTCTGATACCCAAAAGCATCTTTAATTTCGGTCATGTATTGATAGTTGTCTGCATCATAAACATACTCCGAAGTCATGCGCTGTTTTTTATGATTCGCCGGGCCCGTAATTTTCTGCAGGTTTCCGTAAGCATCGTAGGCAATATCTGTGGTGGCAATCTTATCTGCAGCAGCGTAGTTTTTAATCTGCGTTACTTCTGCCGTTGTGGGATTGATTATTGTGGCTCTTTTACGTTTTAATCCTTCAGTTGTAAATACTTCTAATTGTTTTGGGATTCCGCCATAATAAGGTGATGTACTTTCGTAATAACTGATTTTTGCAGTTATTTTTTTATATGCTGCACCATTGCCTAAATCTATGTACTCTATAATGTTTCCGTTGGTGTCATATTTATTATAGGTATTGGTTTCCAGATCATCGTTTCCGCCTTCATACATTTTTTGATTGGCATGAATCATTCCCACAAAAATACGTTTGGCATCGCACGAAGGCAAACTCAACTCTGAAACCGGAACAATTGCCTGGGTCGCGACATCAATAAAACTGTATTCGTTTTCTGACTCCTGACGCATTTTGTTGTTTTTATCCAACGTATAACTGTGTTTCAACAGATTTTTACGAAAATAATCCTGATTGTAAAATTCCTGAACAGTCGTCGAGAAAACAGAATTATCTGCCGCATCAATCTGTTCCTGAATCACTTTTCCAAAACCATAAAATTCCCTTTCACGACGGTCCTGATAACCATCTTCGTATCTGAATTTAGCAATCGAATGGTCGATACCATCGCCAGTATGTCCGTCAAAAACATCTACAGACTGCAATACCCATTTGGCTGCTGGATTTTCGTAGCTTGGTTTTAGCAGTTCGTAATCTACAACATAACTGTTTCCAGCCGCATTGGTTACACCTTTTAGTTTATTGGTTCGTTTGATGTTCGAGAGACGAACAACCAAATGATCTTCATCATCAGACAAAACATAATCCAGATTTCCGTCTCCATCCATGTCATTAAAAGTAGCTTCGGTACGATTGGTACTAAAACCTGTTGAACCTCCAAGACTAGGGGTAATCCTGATTAGGAAAATAGGAATATCATAACTAAAACCTACATTCATACCATAATTGGTGCTGTTGTTTTCGTTCATCCTTGAGAATTTAGGATAAGCAATAGGAGTCATAAAACTATCTCCCATATTGAGTGCCACCATCATCTTCCCACCGGTATATTCTACTTTATCAGCCAGTCCGTCTGAGTTAACATCCAGCATTAAAGTATTCGAATTATCTGTTCCTTTCCCATAATTGAATCCACCAGTAAAAGATCCTCCTTTATAAGACATACCACTTGAAGGACTAATTGCCCAGCTTTCTGAAGCTCCAGTTGCAAGCCCTTCAAAATTCCATTTTTCTTCCGGTAAAAATCCGTAACCTGAGTTTAAAGCTACTTCACCTGTTTTCTTGATTCTGTCAGCAAGCCCGTCTCCATTGATATCAATATGCATGTACTGCGATTCATCTTCGTTCTTTCCTAAATTACCGGACAGCGACATGGTTGCAGAGATACCTGTTGCCTCTTTTTCTGACACAATTTCATTTGTAATGCAGCCGTTACTATCTGTAATAGGTATACTTTTTTGAACGGTTTTGGTAAAGGCATGCGAATAACTTCCATCAGAACTAATTCCGTCTGATTTACTCTCTCCATGGCTGTAATTGTAAATTTCGGTTGTTTTACTACTGATACCACCTGTTGGAGAAGTAAACTGCACTTCTTTTCCACGTACATAATCCGGAAAACGATCACCGTTAAAATCGGCCATGGTCTGGGTTACGTAACTTTTTCCTTCTCCTTTACTTCCTCCTGGCCCAAGCGGCCCCACTTTTAGTCCGGCTGAATAACTGGTGCTTTCGTTTTCACTTAAGATGTTCAATGCCATAGTACCACCACCGTCCAAACTTGGAAGGCTTGCATCAAAATAAGACACAATATCATCTTCGCCAAGACGGGAAGTTCCCATAAATCGACTGTCTATAAAAGTGGTTTCTTCCAGACCAATCATATTGTTTTTACTATAGCTGCTCTGCATGCTTACAAAGTACACTTTCGCAATATCATAGCCTTGCTGTTCTGTTTCTGATTGATTGTCGGGATCTAAGTTGGGTTCTGCGTTGTAAGTATCGGATGTTTTTAATTGAGAAACCGCTACTAAATCAGAAGCAAAAGTCCCTGTATTATTGATCACAAATCCGCCCCACTGCCTATGTCCTAATCCCAGCTGTAGTTCTTCTGTATAAAAATTAGAATAAACAGCATATTGGTTTGTATCTGCTGTCCATAAACCCGGGGTATCATTTTGTACAGTTAAATAAATCGGCATTTGAAAAAGAGCTACACATTGCTGTGTTACCTCATTACTTTCTAAAGCAGGAATACTGATTTCTAAATCAATGGGCTGGTCTTGTAGTACTGTAGTAAATAGAGCTGCCGGCTCTGGAACACTTAAATCTTCTGTCAAAACAGCATTAACCATTTTGTAGCGTTTCCGGGCTACTAATTGATTGTTCTGTTTTGCAGTAATGATAACTGCACCGTTTAATTTTGATCTTAGATTATTAAATCCTGCTGGAAGCAGATTAAGATCGGTAAGGGCTAAATTAAGTGCTAAAACTCCGTCAATAGCAGAAGATTTTTTTTCTATAAGATAATCTCCTTTTCGTTTTTTATAGCGTTGCAAAAACACATCTATTTTTTTATTCTCCGATGCTGCAGGCGCTATTGCAGGCATATTTATCGAAGGATTAAAAGAAATCGTGTTCCAGTTAATATTGGTCTGGCTCTCTAAAACAAAACGAATCTGTGACGTAGTACTGTTATTTACAACTCCAATACTGCTTAGGTCAAAAGAAGCGGCTTCATTTGCATTAAACTGTTTCTGATAAAGTATGGTTTCAACTGCTCCTGCATCCAGATCTTTTCTAAAAATCTTAAGGGTAACATGATCTGATGTAATGGGTTTTACAAAATTCCCGGCAAATGTAATACTGCCGTTAGAAACCAATAAACCAGAATTTGTACTGCTTAAAAAGTCTTTTTCTGCATCGTAATTTTTCAATGAATATAAGTTGGCATCTACAGCATTATCTGGTATGGGAACTAAACTTCCTGTATTATCATTTATGGTTATATAAGATATTTTCGGACTCCAGAGAACCTGGTCAAAGCTTCCATCCATAACAGAACTTACCCTGAAAAATAGTTTTTCCCCTTTTGTTACTGTTATTAAATCTTCTTTAGATTTACTTATATAGTCATCTGCGGCAATAGATTGTTTCCATACTAAACCATTTCCTTTCTGGAAAAACAACTGTACACCATCGGCCTTATCTTTTCCATCATTGGTCAGATATTCTGTTCTTTCTTTTGATACGTCTTTCTGCAATTCATAAGTATGCGATACCTGAATTTGTCCGGTTACCGGTGCTTCCCACATACGCACTACGTCATGCAGCGGATTTTTTACCTGCATTTCTTCAAAAGTCATTGCCGGGGCCGGAAAACTTAAAGTAAGTTTCCCATCGCCTGAAACCGGTGAAGGTGTTCCTTTGCTTCCTGTCATAAAAGTAGGCACTCCATTGACTAATCTGTTGTAATATACCTGTCCGTTATTGGCAAAATCTACCAATCCGTCACCATTAAAGTCCATGAAATAACTTTTGGTGTTGCTCTTCGAATATTGTTTGTCAAAACCAACATTGGCGCTGACTTTTGAGTATCCTATCGTTAAATCTACTCCCCAGTTAAAAGTTTTACTCGATGAATTCCCTATAGTATTTAATGTTATTTCCTGAATTTCACCAAACGAATTAGAACCTTGATTAGAAAGGTTTTTTCTGTAATAAACATTATCTCCTTTTCTAAACACTTTATCCGGCAGCTGATCGCCATCTAAATCTTCGAGAGTTACAATAGTTTCAGATGATCCCCAACTATTTCCTCCATGGGCTCCTACCGTATTTTGTTTGAAATTTCCGGAATCAGTTGACAATCCAACTCCAATTCTATAATTAATTCCCCCTGATTTACCGTTAGAACTATTACCCAGTGTATGCTTACCCGAAAGATCTATATTAGGTAAAATATTATTCTTTAAATGGTCATCCGGCACAGTCCAACTCTGTTCTGGTCCAAACGGATTGTATTTCCCGGAAGCATCACGCACATCATCAAAATAATCCAGCGTATTGGTATAGAATAAATTAGACTCTGAGTCATATTCTGAAATTGATTTTAATAAAGTTTTCTTGAAGGCACCTTCTTTATAAATCAGCTCATAACTACGAACCATTTGATCTTTGTAACGAACTTCAATTTTTCTTAATAACTGATTGTTCAATTGCCTGAAACCTAGCCTTGCTGAAACTTGAACGTCAGATCTGTTTGCTTCTCCTAAATCAGAGTTTTTTATGAAAGTAACATTGTAGTTTCCTTTTGTTGCACCAAAACCGGTATAATATACTTTTTTAAGATAGAGTTCCCCATCCTTTTTATCGTATTCATATTCGACGGTATTTCCTTTTAAATCAACCTGAAGGCAAAGTGCCCACTGTCCGATGTTACCAGATCCATCCTGCAAAATTCCTGCAGTTGCAAGTCCTGAAGCGTTTCCTCCATAATAACTCGCTACACCGCTTTTGTCCCTTACAACCCAATAATAATTTTTTGGTGATGATCCTTTACGAATAATCTGCTGAAAAGCACCTTCACGTCTTGGGTAAAATTGTTTATCGGCAGTTCTTGAAGTCCATTCTGCTCTGTGTGAATTAGGAATTAATTGTTCTCCGGCAATGGTATAAGTTTCGGTTTCTTTGTCTGCGTCATATCTTGGTGCTCCCCAGCGGGTTTCGATACTCACGGCTGGTGCCGAAATATCCCAGCCCATACCAGCCCAGCTGTGTCCGCCGTCACTGTCGTATTGCAAATTCAATGAAGGCTGCATGCCGCCTCTTCCGCCAGGAATTACGATAGAAAACCCTGTACTTGCCGTTCCTCTTCCGTTTGCCGATGGTGGTGCTATTGACTGTATTCCGACAAGTGGACTTGCCGCTTTTAAATCTTTTATGCTTGTTGGCGTATAACCTGAAGTTTCCGGAGATTCCGGCATTTTGATAATTCCGGCAATAAAATCGGTAAAGTGAGTGGTTTTCGCTTTAATGATTCCTTTTTTAATATCCAGTGAATCTTTGGTTACTTCCTGCCACAGTCTTTTGTTTTCGTCAAAATAAAATACATTGATGTCTTTTTCGGTATAACCTTCCGGAATTGCTTTCTTATCAAATGGTAATGATAATGTCACGCCTTTTTCGAAAATAGTTCCGTGTGGCAATAATCGAAAACCAGCATTTGTTGCAGTAACATTGACCATTGCTGAGTTTAGCGGAGCAATATCTATTTTACGTAAACCCCTAATCGAAACCGAAACATTATTTTTTAAAGCGCCAACAGGAAAAACAGCCGAGAAATCTTTATAAGCAAGTGTGTTTTCTGTTTCAAAATTTATAGTTTTAAAAACACTGCCTTTTGCATTTTCTAATGGTCTGTAGCTATCAACCTTTAAAAACTGTCTTAATTCTAATTTTTCAGTCGCAATAACGCCGTTTGCCATTTCTTTGGTAAGGGTTATTGATTTTTCTATTGTTGCCGCATCAAAAATTAATTCAAATTCAGGCTGACTCATATCAATGGCAATACCGCCAATACTCATTTTTTTTATCTGAGAAGGGAAATTAGTCCCTTTGATGTACAGTTTATTTTCTGATTTCAATAACGTAAAGTCGGTTGAAGGAAGTGCCGATTTGTAAACTATATGGACATTTTTGATTCGGTACGAATTTGAATTTCCTTCAGGCGCAGTAAACAACAATACGTTATCTCCGGCTCGTAATGATTTTTCAGAAAGCAGTTCCGATTGTCTGGTCCAGTTTTTATTCTGAGATAAAAACTGCCCTCCAATACTGGGCTGATTGTTTAAACTTCTGGAAATCGAAGCCGCTTGATCGTATCCGTATAATTCATATTCTAGATAAGCACTTTCTTCATTGGATGGTAAAACATCGACTTTAAGGTGAAAAACATTATCATAGGCATCATCAACATCTTCTGTGCTTGCAACGCCAATAATTCCCTCGGGAATATCTGCCGAAAATGATTTTGTGCTTTTGGTTTCGTTTTTAGCAATAGCTATCGAATCTTTTTTAAAAGCAGCTGATTCTTTTTCGGAAGCCGTTTCAGTAAATAAAGAAGCTATTTTGTACGGTCCAAAATTGGCAGCGAACAAAAATGTACCTATTAAAAATACCAGTATTATAATTTTATTTTTCATAAAGCAGGTTAATCGATTATGGGGATCGTTTATTTTTAAACTATTTCACAATAACTTTAAAAGTTTTTGTGCCAAATTCTGAACTAACAGACACCAGATACATTCCAGATGTACTATTGATCGTATCCTCATACAAATAAGTTTCTATCTGAGTAAGGTGTTTTTGTTTTATAAGAGCTCCTGTCAGGGAGTACATACGAATAGTTGCATCTGTCTTTCGTGGATATTGCATGGCAAGAGAAAAATGACCGTCTGTAGTTGGATTAGGATATAAAATAATGACACTCGAATCGGTAAATTCTTTTCCATCCGTAGCAATTGCAATTTTGGTAGCCGTTTTACATTCCTGACCATTTATCAATCGAAGTTCATAATTACCCGGCTGATCGACCAGTATTTTTGCGCTATTGTCTATAAAATCGCCTTCATAAAACCACTCATACTCATAATTTCCTGCTGGTAAACCAGCACTTGCATCAAGTGTTATGGCATTTCCACCCGTCAATAAATAATCTGATTTTAGATTAGGAAATGTTCCTTGTTTATCAGCAACAAAAACCGTTTCTGCGTACAAATTACCTTTTGCGTCACGAACAATATAATCATAAGTTCCAGAGGAAAGTTGTAATCCTGTGGTGCTTTTTGCAGCCTGATTCCATTGTTTAACAACAGTTTCACTACCTTCTTTTTTTACTGTAACAGTAAAAGGAGTTTCGCCACCTTCAATAGTATAATTTAACTGTCCGGATCCTGATACGCCACAAGTAGCTTCCGTTATCCAGACCCTGCTAAACATTTCGGGTGCGATTTTTATTGTAAACCTGGTTTTTCCTGTTTTTTGTTTGTCCCAGTTAAAATCGTTTAGAACTAATTTTTCTGTACTTGACGTACTTGCCAAACGAATATATTCGGAATTGTTTTCGTCATAAGTTCCTTTTCCGGAATAATCAACCAACAGCCAGTAAAAGGTGTCTTTGGGCAAATTGCCTTTTATAAAATTGGGATTTAAAGACCAGTCAAGACTAAGGTCACCCGGGTTTGTAAAATCCAATTGCCATTGTCTGGCAATACCAATTGGTTCTCCCTGTTCCTGTTTTTTGACTAAGAGATTTTTTCCGTTATCACTCCAAAAGGCAAAATAATTATTGGGGATTATATTGGATTTACTTTTAAGTTCCATGGTCAAAAGTCCTTCCTCGATCATGTTGCTGCTCTTTGGCTGTAGTAATCCGCTGGCATCATCTCTGCCAACTCCGGTAATGGAGGCATCAAAACCTTTATGCTGATCGATATCCCAAATCGTTTCTCCCTGACTGTTGAGATAGTTTTTACTTTCGAATTGCGCAAGCGAAATACCATATTTGATTCCGAGGTAACTGGCTACTTTTTGGGTTTCTTTACCAGATAAAACCCTGTTATAGACCAGAATTTCACTTATATTTCCTTTAAACTCTTCCGGAGGTAATTTCTCCAGTTTAGACTTTTGCCCAATCGTTAATGATGATAACTTTGCTACACTATCGGTTACATTCTGCTGAAAAAAATGAATGTTGGCTTTATGCGGTTTTATCTTTTCCGGGTACGATTGATAGGAGTGTTTTTTGAGATCGACCAGGCGTTTATTGGTCGCTACAGAAAGTGTTTTTTGAGGGTCGTTTATCGTCCATAAAAATTGTTCCTTTAAACTGTCTTTTACTTTATAGACCATAAATAAAGTCTGACGTCTTTTACTTTCTATGCCCAGCGGTAAGATCAGAGAGTCCTGGGCCGTATCAAAAACAATACTCGGGTTAAAATTAAAAACGGCTCCGGTCTGCTTTTTAGCTGATATTTTGCCTTCTTTTTTCGTGAGGCTTTCCCAATAATAGGCATCTCCGTTAGTTCTTGATTTAATCCAAAAATCAGGTTCCTGAACATTGCCAGGCACTACTTTTTGCTGCGAAAAAACCATATTACTTGCCGATACACTTATAAAAACCAATGCTAAAAAAATCTTTCTATACATAATTTTCTATGTTTTAAAATGAAATCTACCCTTAGAAATTGGCCAGATCATCAAAGTCAAAAGAGTACCCAATAATGAGTGAAATACTATTGATTTTGTTTTTATTTTCGCTGTAACGATGCCCGTTTTCTTCTGTAGTCAAAGCATCAGTAAGCCCTAAAGTATATCGGGCTCCAATAGATAAGTTGGAACTGAATTCATATCCGGCAGAGAGCATTCCAAAAAAATAATTCTTCCCCGTTAAGGACTCTTTGAGTACTTTTTGCACATTGGTATCCGGCTCAAAATAAGTGCCCGAATCAGCAAATATTTCCTGTGCATTCGAGCTGTATTTGATATTATCGCTGGCAATATTAAATCCAACATAAGGACCAGCTCCTATGTAAAATCCTTCAATGGGATAATATTTGAATTGTGCACCAACGTTGATATAACTGTAACCAAAAGTCATTTTGTATTTCAAACCTTTTATGTCTTCATAATTTAAATCGGTACTTTGACCTGAATAGGAGATTTCAGTCTGGATTGCCACATTTGCATACGGATATTTCCAGTTGATTACCAGACCTGCCGTTCCGCCAAATTTGCCTTCTTCTTTTAAAGTATAGCCTTCATAAATTCCTTTTGGAACTATCACATCGGGAAGATTTGACATTTTAGAATAAATGCCACCGCCAAAAAGACCATACGTAATTTCTCTGTCGCCTTGTGCAAACAGCGATTTTGTGCTCACTAATAGTAAGAGCAAAATAATTTTTTTCATGTTTTTTATTGAAATTACCATTGATGAAAACTATAGCCTAACGAAAAAGAAACGACACCGCTTTTGTTTTGATTTTCGATAAACTGAAAAGAAGATGCATTACTTTTCACTACATCTTTTACGCCTAAATAATAGCGTAAATCGAAGTGGATACTTTGATGCAGTTCATAACCCAGCGCAAAGCACAAGGAGAAATCGTCTGCACCGTCCAGACCATCCTGATAGAATTGTCTGGTGGCAACATCGTACATTCCACCAGCCTCGTTAGAGGTATAAGTAATATTGTTGGGAGATAAACTGATGCCGTAGAAAGCACCAAATCCTAAATTTAATCCTTCGTAGGGGTATACTTTATATAAAGCTCCGATTTCCAAATAGGAATAATGTAAGCCTAATTCAAATTCCTTGCCTGTAGTATCGTGATAATTGACAGTTTGAGATGACTGTCTGAATAAAAGTTCCGGCTGAATGGCTACACGTGTATCGTAAAGTTTGCAGTTTAAAAAGAAGCCGCCTTCGATACCATATCCGCCTTTGGCTTTCATAACGCTGTTATCAAAAGTGTTATCCCGTCCTTTAATACTTTCGGGTAAATTACCGATTTTAGAATAAATTCCTCCAAGTTTCAATCCGTAGGTGATATTAGTCTCATTTTGTGCATAAAGAGCACCGTTAAAAAAAGAACAGAATATTAATAAGTGTAATAGTACTTTCATTCACAATAATTTTTGCGAATATATGTATTAATATTTAAAAAAGTACGAGCAATCATCGATAAAACAGCTAATTAATCCGATTACAGACTATTTTTGAGTTAAATAACAAAATGTGCCTTAAAATTGTGAATTTAATCACTTTTTAAGATTTTATAGTCATAATACTATAAATTAGCACATCCAAAAACAAAAAGTGTAATTATTGAATGTAATTACAATAGGGAATTTCAATAGTCAAGTTTATCGCCTATGTTTTCATCTAAATCAGTCATTTCTTCTTTTTTAATTTCCTGAATGAAAAAGGAAACTGGCATTCCGGTTCTCGCAAAGAAAGCGTTGGTGAATCTTTGTGTACTGCTGAATCCTACTTCCTCAGCCAAAGCTTTATTGGTATACTTTCTAACCGCTTTATCATTTTGCAGTAGAAAAATTAAATAGTCCACTTTGAGGTCATTAATGTAATCGACGAACTTTTTTCCTCTATAATGGTAAATTATTTTTGACAGATACTTTGCATTTGTGCCAAACACTACAGCTAATTTGCTAGAAGTCACGTCTTTTTCAAGAAATTTGTCGTCCTTTTCAAATTTCTCCAATTGCTTCAACAATGTTTTTATTTTATCCTGATTTATATCAGCAATTACACTTGTTATTTGTTTCTCTTCAACTTTGGGGGATTTACCTTTAGTCATTAGTTCTTCGTATTTTTGTCTGTAAATACGCTTATTTCTTATATTCCGGTATAGTAAAAGGACTAAGAAAAAAAATAAGAAGGCAATAACCAAACCCTGAATCAAATCATTGTGTTTTCTTCTGTTAAGAATATTTTCTATACTTTTTTTATCTGCCAACAGCTTTTTGGTATCATACTCTTTATGGATCTTATGGGATAGATATCGATACCTGCGATCTAATATCCTGTCTATGTTTAGTAACTTTTGTATGTAATAAAGCTGGTTGTTTAGATCGTCTTTAGACTTATAATAACGTATCATCAGTTCATAATTCTCACGAAGATCTGGCCGAATATAATTTTTAGCTTCAATAATCTGAACGACTTTTTTAAAGTAAGGCAATGCTGTTTCATATTCATTTAGCTGCCAATAGCTTTTTCCAATATAAAAATATCCAACAGCCTGGTTTGCAAAGTCTTTCTTCTCTTTTATAACAGCTAAAGAATAGTTGATTTGCTTGATAGCGTCCCTATAATTCTTAAGTGCATATTGATTTATTCCTTCAGAATGAATAAAATAAGAATCCATCGTAGTGATACCCAACCTTTTTCCTTCTGACAAGCCCTTTTTATTTGTTTGGGAACATAAGCCATAATTCCCAATTCTGTTGTAACACAATCCAAGTGAATGAAGTGAGTTTAGATAACCTCTGGGATCTTCTTTTTCAAAAAAAGCAACACATTGCCGAAATAACGATATGGCTTCGTCATAAAAACCTAAATAATATTTTATATGGCCTATCGTATACTTTACTTTATGAATTAAATAATTGTCTTTGGTTTTTGAAATAAAATCATTTGCAATGAGGTAATTGTCCAATGCCTGATCATGTTGTTTCAATCCATAGTAAACGATCCCTTTTGATAAATAAGCAGAACCGATAAGATTATTCTCTTTAGACTGCTTAGCACTGTATATCATGCTGTCGGCATAAATGAGTTTTAATTTATCGGGCGAATGATGGAGGTAATTTTTGTATCCATTGACTATTTCCTCGAAATTTTTTTCAGACTTCGATTTTAATAAAAATGATTTTAAATACAAGGACTGCCTGATAGTATCACCTTGCGATTGGTCAATCCTATCATAGAGATAGTCATAATCTTTACGCAGAAGTGAGTCCGGAATTTTAAAGGCACTTTCTTGTGCTGTAATCTGATCTCCCAGGCATAGGAAAAAAACGAGAAGATATTTTTTAATCATAGGTTAAGATAAAAGTGTATACTATTTTCTTGTAAGATAATTTCTAAAGAAAGGGGTTTTGTCTTCCAGAAATGTTCTTGAGCCATTTTTCTAAAAAAAAGCACATCAAATATAATATAAACAATTGATAATGAGGTGAATATTTTCAAAAAATAGGGTATGGATTTTCCGAAAATCGATATGCTATTTTCCGAAAATCGACAATACATGTTTTGTGAGATTGAAATCCAGCTTCTAGCTTTGTCCCGAATTCAAAAGCAAAAATGTTTGGCATCGTGCTAAATAAAAGTTCTGCTTCCCGGGGAAATGAACTGGCGAAAAAAAAAGTAGCCGGTCACATTTAACAAATTTAATCATGAAAAATTTATCACTATGGGTACTTACCATTACAATTCTGTCGATTTCCTGTACAAATGATTTTATAGCGGATAGCGAATTAAAAGAAATTAATTCCCTTGAGGGCTCAACCTCTAAGCTGAACAAATCCAATGTATCCAGTTTCGCTAAAAATTCACTTACTCTGCAAATCGATCAGCTGCTATCGCAATTTTATGATCAGAGTACTTTCAATTCTGAATCAATTCTTTCAATTAATCAGGCGATCCATCCCACTGGAAATACAACAGTATCATTGGCTGCGGGCAATTTAAACCTGACCAATTCATCAATCGATGCAATCAGAAATGCAGTAAACCAATCGCAGGGACTATTTGAATTAAACGTCGATAATCCTTCTATGACAGCAGCAGGGAAATCCAGTCTGTCAAACTTTATTGAAAACATTATGGAATTCAATAATGGTGATTACCAAAGTATGCTCCAGTCAATAGCACTTTATCAATCTAATATTAGCACTGATACTTCCTATACATCGGAAGATAAGTGTGTCATACTCGCTATATCTTCGATTGCAAGCTCTTCCCTTTTTTACGAAAAAAAGCGTGGGGATAAAGATTGGGACACAGCTATTGGTAACAGGGATGATAATTTTATCCCCACAGATGAAATTACTTTTAAAACGGTAAGAATGGCTTTGCTGTCAGGAATTATTCAAAATAATTTATAAAGAGAGAAATTATGTATCTATCACCCAAGATTGAAAAAAGAATTGTAACTGTTTTTTGCGTGTTTTTAATCATTTTTAATCTTATCGAGCTTTATTTCATTTATGAGCTGTCTAAGTTTGATGAAATGATTGGTTATCCATCCATAAATGAGGTAAAAACCCGTACTGTACGACCGCTGGCTTTTCTGTTTTTTACAGATAATCTTGCCAATTTATTATTTGTGTCTGTTTCCTTGATGTGGATATTAATGTCCAATAGTTCCTATCAAGACTGATGATACAAAATGATCCAAAATTTTCTTTAGGGTTCATTATAGCAAATGTTTAAAATTAATGTTTTGATAAAGAAAAGTTTATTATATCGACATTCAGACCTGCAGGTCTTTACTTTTGAAAGGTTTTGTTCGAAAGCTGCACTGGAACAATACTTTAACAGTAGTTACTTCATTATAATTTTGATAAATTCAGGATGTATAACCTTGCGGGCAAACTATTTGGAGTATTATTTATACCCAGGTGAGCTGCTTGTAATACCGGTTAGAACTTCTTGCGAGATTGTATTGATGAGTGAAACATTGGAGATTTCTCTACTTTCTTTTACACCAGGTTTTATCTTTAAGAATACGATAAGAAAACCAAACATAGGTTTCTTTGAATTTTTTATTGCAAAATTTCCATCGAAAATAAAGCTCAAGGATGAGGATTCTCTTTTGCTGAATGATTTGTTTGCTTTAACAGGAAACAAAAGATACAAAACAAGTGAATATCCATTTTATAACGAAGTAGTGTCGCTGAGCTTCAATCTTTTGTTGTATGTGCTTGCTTCAATATACAGCAAAGATTCCTGTAATGTAAAAGAAAAACATACCCGAAAGGAAAAACTGGTATTCCAATTTTTACAACTGGTAGAGCTTCATTGTGCAAAAGAGCATAGTGTCAAGTTTTATGCTGATGCATTATTAATAACAAAAGGACACCTTAGTAAAACCGTACAGCAGGTCACCAATAAGACCGTTAAGCAGTTTATCGAAGAAGCACTTATTTTGGAAGCTAAAATTTTGCTTCAAAATGATGACTTGACCATTTTGCAGATTATTGAGGAATTACATTTTTGTAATTCCTCATCTTTTAGCAATTTTTTTAGAAAATCAACTTTCATGTCCCCCTCGGAGTACCGTTTAAGGCTGAGATCTGAATGAACCTGAAAGATGAAATTATATTGTTTGCATAATATTATTAATATGATACAATCCCCTTACAAAGATGTCCTTTACAGTATTGTGAAAAAAGAACAGGAAATCAGTTTGGAATCCGTGCATGTAATAGACGAGTCCTATCGTATGATTATTTTCCTTCAGGATTTATTGTCAGGAATGAAAAATCAAGTTTTGGAGCATCATTTTACAGAGGCAAATGAAGAAATTGAATTCTTCAGAATTATTAAGCCACAAATACTTGGAAAGTTGATTTATTATAATAAAGTCTACAGGATAGAAACATCCTGTCCGGTAAATGGAGGAAAAATGTATTATAAATATTTTTCCGGTGAATTGCAGCATTTGAAGAATGAATATAAAGAACATATTTGCAATTCTGATTTTTACCGGTATTATCGGTCAGGGAGAACCGACAGAGACCATGACTTTTTTAAATTAGGAAAAATAAATCTAAACACTGGTCTTAACAGTTTTATTTTTGAAGTTGACACTCAATTTTCTACTTACTATGATTACAAAGTTTCCCGTATCATAGCGGATGAACTGCTCTACAATTACCTGATTATCAAAATTAATCCTGTTGACAAGCCCGATATGGTTTTGCAGAATGCTGAATCCGCAAAAGATGTTTTCTGGACAGAATCGAAAAATGCACTGATAGAATTGATTTATGCACTTTATGTTTCCGGGGCAATTTCTAACGGCAAAACAGGAATACGCAAAATCAGCTTAATCTTTCAAATCGTGTTTCGTATCCAATTAGGAGATATCCACCATGCTTTTCACCGTATGAAAGAACGCACAGGTAATCGTACTTTGTTTTTAGACCAGCTCAAAACTTCTTTAGATCAGTATATGGATAAAGATCTATAAAATTCACACATATCATTCTTAGCTAAAGCAGTGTCATAAAAACACTGCTTTTTTTATTATCTGCCCATATCCACCCATTGGCATAATACTCCTGCGGACTTAGTTTATTAACCAATAAAAATGAACAAACGTTGATACACAAGGCATTGTTTATTTTTCTGAAATCTCAAAAAAAATACTTTTCAATTGGCAAGCCTTGGCAGAAAATGTCATTAATGCGTTCCAATTTTGCATAGATCATTAATCGAGAATTAGTAATTGATAAAACATAGCTATTATGAATATCGACAGAATGGAATTTATGTCATGGATGGAGCGTATAATGGATCGCTTCGATATACTGGGCGAACACTTTGAAAATGCCCAGAAACAAAAGAGCGCTATTGATGGGGAAGAATTGCTGGACAGTCAGGATCTGTTTATGATGCTGAAGGTCAGCTCTCGTTCTTTACAGCGTTACCGATCCTCGGGTAAGCTTCCTTATTATACCATTAGCGGCAAACTGTACTATAAACTATCTGATGTAAACCAGTTTGTACGCGATAGCTTTTCTGCTCCACTGAGAAAACAGATTAAGACAATTCCGGACAAATAAAGCCTCAAAAAGACTTGAAGAGCCTGGCTATTGAGCTTTGGTTTACTTTCGATCCTACTTTAACAAAACTGAAAATATATTATGAGTGAACAAGAGAAACCCAAACAAGAAACTCCAGAGCAACTGACAGACATTCTTTTAGTACTGGACCAGGAAAAAATGAAAATTGTGGCTGTAAAAGGAATTGATAAAAATGGAGAATTGGAAACAGTTCCCGCTGATAAAAAAAATCAAAATCAATTTATGCGGGTTGATAAACAAGGAGATTTGCTGTCCAACTTCTTTTCCAATTTCTTTAGCCAGCTAAAAAATCCGACCCGTTTCAACTTTTTCAAAGTGCCACAACTGCTGTCTGTAGATATTGCTGCAGAAATGCAAAAACAGATTGATAATCCAAAGCCGGAAGGTGAAAAACTAATGAAAGAATATGAAGTTAAAATGGAATTACAAAAAGATAACAAAGTAGAAAATCATAAAAACATGGAAACAACACAAACAACAACAGAAACAAGCGAGTATCGCTTTAAACCAGAACAAATCGATTGGGATACCATGAACAATCTGGGGCTCAGCAAAGAAAAACTAGAAAAGATGAATCTGCTTGAACCGTTACTTAAAGGGTACAAGTCGAATGAGCTGGTTCCCATCAGCCTTAATTTAGGAACTGCTATCACACGAATGGATGCAAGGCTGTCATTACAGTCAAATGAAGAAGGACAGGTTGTAGTTGCCATTCACGGTATAAGGAAAGAACCAACATTAAATTTTCCATTTTTCGGGCATGAATTTAGCAAAGAAGATAAGGACAACCTGCTTAAAACCGGCAATATGGGTCGTGTTGTAGATCTTACCAATCTCAAAACAGGAGAACCAGTTCCCTCAATCATCAGTGTAGACAGGCTTACCAATGAATTAGTAGCCCTTCATGTGGATAAGATAAAAATCCCGGATGAAATCAAAGGAATCAAACTTAATGAGGAACAAAAACAAACCTTACTGGAAGGCAAACCGCTTTACATCGAGGGTATGATCTCTAAAAAAGGGGATCCATTTAACGCTACTGTCCAGTTTAATGCCGATAAACGATATGTCGAATTCCAATTTGACAGAACCCAGAGTACTGGTCAAACCCAAAACAGTCAGCAGCAAAACCAGGAAGTTCCAAAAACCATACGAGGCAAAGAGCTCAGTGAGCAGCAGTACGAACAATTTGCAGTAGGAAAAACCATTTATGTAGACGGATTGGTGGATAAACAAGGTAAAGAATACAAAGGGTATCTGACTTTCAATAAAGATACAGGTAAAGCCGGGTTTTCATTTAGCAATCCTAACAGTGTGAAGGTACAGCCAGCCGAAGAACATAAAACCCAGACAGCTGTCAATTCCGAAGGTAAAACCAATGAGGCTACTAAAAATAGCACAGAACCTCTAAAATCAGGACAAAAAGAACCTGACAGCAAGAAACAACAGGAAGAACAAGAGCAAGATAACACACCAGCCAAGAGCAAAGGCAGAAAAATGTAATCATAAAAACATTAAGATATGAAAGCAGTGATTACTGAAAAACCAAGTGTTGCCCGTGAAATAGCCTTATTATTAGGCGCAGCAAATAAGGAAAATGGTTTCTATACAGGAAATGGTTATACGGTAACTTGGGCGTTGGGGCATTTGGTAGGACTTGGTTTGCCTGAAGATTATGGATTTTCAGGCTTCCAAAAAGATGTCTTGCCAATATTGCCTAAGCCTTTTCTGTTAAAAGTTCGAAAAGTAAAAAATGATAAAGGCTATGTTACTGATACAGGTGCTGCGAAACAACTTAAAATCATCGCACAGGTAATAAAAAGCTGTGACAGTATCATTGTGGCTACTGATGCCGGACGTGAAGGAGAATTGATTTTCCGTTATATCTACCAATACCTGCAATGTAAGAAACCATTTGAACGGTTGTGGATTAGCTCTCTTACTGAGAAAGCCATCAAACAGGGATTTGATAATCTCAAACCAGGCAGTGATTTTGATGGTTTGTATCTGGCCGCAAGGGCAAGAAGCCGTGCCGATTGGCTTGTAGGTATCAATGCCTCACAGGCACTCAGTATTTCCGCAGGCAATAGTATTTATACATTAGGAAGAGTACAAACACCAACGCTGGCTTTAATCTGTAAACGATATTTGGAAAACAAAAGTTTTACAATTCAGACGTACTGGCAGCTGCAGCTTAGCCATCAAAAAGAGTTTATTAACTTTATGAGCCTCTCCAAAAACAAATGGGATGATAAAAAACAAGCTGATGCTATTTTCAAGTCCATACAGCGAAGCAAAACTGCGAATGTTACTTCGGTAGAAAGTAAAACCATTACAGAACATCCTCCTTTTCTTTTTGATTTAACGGGCCTACAGAAAGAGGCCAATAAAAAGCTGAACTTTTCAGCAGAAGAAACGCTCTCTATTGTCCAAAGCTTGTACGAAAAGAGATTCATCAGCTATCCAAGAACCGCTAGCAAATATATCCCGGAAGATCTTTGGGATGAAATTTCTAATCTGGTCAGAGCATTGGAAACGAAAGCCTCTTGTAAAGAAGCCTTTACCAAGATAAAATGGGGACGATTGAATAAACGTATAGTTAATGACCTGAAAGTGACCGATCATCATGGGCTGCTTATTACAGAGAAAATACCATCTGTATTACCTGCTAAGGAAAATTCTATTTATGACATGATTGCCCTACGGTTATTAGAAGCGGTTTCCGAGGCTAGTATAAAAGAAATTACAGACATAACGTTAAATGTTTTGCATCATGATTTTTCTTTGAAAGGCTCTAAAGTCATGCAGGCAGGATGGCGTGCCATTAAAGGAAGTTTTTTTGACGAAGACAGCGAACACATTCAGGAGCTGCCAGAACTAAAAGTTGGCGATGAAGTTAAAATCAAAGAAGCAGTTGTACTGGAAAAGAAAACGAAGCCTCCTGTTTTATATACAGAAGCGGGGCTTTTATCTGCTATGGAAACTGCCGGAAAGGAAATTGAAAGTGAAGATGCTCGAAAAGCGTTACAAAATATTGGAATAGGTACGCCCGCGACAAGAGCTGGTATCATAGAGATACTTTTTAGCAGAAAGTATATTCAGAGGCAAAAAAAATCCCTGATACCAACTGAAAAAGGACTGCAAGTGTATAATCTTGTGAAAGATAAGAAAATTGCAGATGTAGCAATGACCGGCGAATGGGAATTGGCTTTAGAAAAAATAGAACATAATCACATTGATTCTGATATATTCCAAAAAGAAATTGAAGCTTATGCAACTTCTATCACTGCAGAACTTCTTAGTACCACCATTGAAACTGAAGATTCTCCAACCCTAATTTGTCCTAAATGTAGAAACAACCAATTACTCATCAAAGATATACTTGTCAAATGTCCCGATGACAATTGCAAATGGATTCAATTTAGGAATATTTGCGGAGTTCAGCTAAGTATAGAAAATTTAGAAAATTTAGTTAATAAGGGAAGTACCTCTCTTATAAAAGGTATGATGAGTAAGTCTGGAAAGAAATTTGATGCATATGTGGTGCTTAGTGCGGATGGGAAGACAGTTTTTGAGTTTGACAAAGCAAAAAATAAATTATTAAATTTTTAAATCTATTCTCTATTAGAAATTATTAGCGTAGCCTTATATGATTGGATTTAAAAATATGGAAAAAGCAAACAATTAACGGCACCATTATTTATCGGATAATGGAATTAGAACTATTAAAAGAATATTTAGAGTCGTTTTAAAAAGAATGAGGTTTTCCGAAAGTAATTTTCGGAAAACCTCATTCTTTTTATTTTTTTGTTATATTAAAGTATAAGTAAGTGTCTCACTTTATAATGGTCAGATATTCTAATTTATCTGATTTCCACAATAAAAATTCTTCTTCGCTTAATGGTGTTGTAGAAATTACTTCATATTTTTTTTTTGAAACTTCTTCATGGACTTTTTTAGAGTAAGGCTTTGCACTTTTAAACAATTTTATTCTTATTCGAACAATATCATGCTTAATAATTTCTGGTGGAAACAAATCTGCATAATTTTGTAAGTTAAATATGTTGACAATTCTATTGACAAGACGAATATTATACCTTGCCCTTTGTTTGAGGTTTTCTACTTTACTCACAAATCCTTCAGATAAATCTAACTTTTGTGACAAAGCCACTTGAGAAATATAAGGAATTGCACTAATTCTCATATCTCTAACTTTTTCAATTAAATAAAAATCTAATTGGGAAATTACTATTTCTATTACTTCTTCTTCCATGATTATAAAAAATGAAAGAAATGCCTTTTTTTAAAAATATACACATCTACAGGTGGATGTGTTTGTTTTTTTATTATATTTGAAAATTAAATAATCATTCAATGAGAAAATCTGAATATGATTGTTTATTTTTGCGATTCTTCATATAAAAATATTTGAAGCATTCGCTTTGAATCTCGAACAGAAAACTGGTAATTTTTAACACGCGAGATGATAAGTATGATGCTCACGCTTTATTGGCGTGGGCTCTCTTATTGTTGTGTGGGTATACCAGTACCTCTGTTCGATAAGCTGAGTTCCGCGCCTTTTTTTAGGTCTTAATTTTTCTCTGCTTTATTCTTAGCAATCTTCTTTATTTCATTAGTGTCGCATCAACATTTTTTGTTTAACAATTAATCATTTGCCTGCCTATGAAATAAACCTTTGTGATATTTAGTGCCTGTACTGTTTAAATTTTATTTGAATTAGTAAAACAGTATGGGCTTTTAAATCTCATGTTACTTTCTCATTTTTAACAAGGTTTCCTCTTGAAACTAAACAAAAAAAGGCCCTCTATCCAATGTTGACGCACGAATAGAGAGCCGGAGAATAAATAAAACATTGTTTCACTTAACTAATCCAAAATTATGAAAATTTTTTCATTGAATAAAGGGTTGGCGGCACTTTGGTATCCGTTTATTTTCGGGTTCTACCTCTTTTGTACACCAGCCTTAGCACGTAATACCTTGCGATTTTCCACATCACAACAACAAGCGCAGGTTACTGGCACCGTTACTGATGGTACTCTTCCACTTTCAGGAGTCAGTATTTCGGTAAAAAACCAGAAAAATACTGTCATTACAGACTTCGACGGTAAATTTACGATAGCAGTATCACCTACTGATATTCTTGTTTTTAATTACATTGGTTTTAAAACAATAGAAATTCCTATTGCCCGTCGATCAGTAATCAATGTTCAAATGCAGGAAGATGCTACAGCTCTTCAGGAAGTAAAAATAAATGCGGGATATTATTCCGTTAAAGAAAGCCAGCGCACCGGAAGCATTTCAAAAATCAGTTCGAAGGATATTGAAAAACAACCCGTTACAAATGTACTCGCTACCATGCAGGGACGAATGGCTGGCGTGAATATAACCCAAAATACTGGTGTAGCCGGTGGCGGTTTCGATATCCAAATCCGCGGACAAAATAGTTTACGTACCGATGGAAACAGACCTCTTTATATTATTGATGGTGTTCCTTACTCTTCTGATTCAGTAGGTTCAGATCTCACCGGAGTTGTTCTTCCTGGTCCTACAAGCCCCTTAAATAGTATTAACCCAAGTGATGTAGATAGTATAGAGGTGCTTAAAGATGCCGATGCTACAGCGATCTATGGTTCAAGAGGTGCTAACGGAGTAGTGCTTATCACCACAAAAAAAGGAAAAGAAGGCAAAACCCGCTTTACCGCAAATGTCTCAGGAGGACTTGGAAAAGTAACCCGACTAATGGATTTAATGAATACTCAGCAATACCTGCAAATGCGCAGAGAAGCTTTCACCAACGATGGTATACCATATGGACCAACAGACTATGATGTAAATGGAACTTGGGATCAGAGCCGCTATACCAATTGGCAGAAAGTATTCATTGGTGGAACTTCTGAGATCAATGATGTGCAAGCATCCTTAACAGGAGGTTCTTCAGGGACACAATTTCTTGTGAGTGGTAATTTTCATAAAGAAACGACGGTGTTTCCCGGTGACTATGATTACAAAAAAGGTAATTTGCTCGCAAACCTGAATCATGAGTCCCAAAATAAAAAATTCAATATCAATTTTTCAATGGGCTATACTGTACAAAAAAACTATCAACCGGGAGTTGATATCACACAACAGGCCATTCTTCTTGCCCCTAATGCTCCAGCATTATATAACGCTGAGGGAAATTTGAATTGGGAGAACAGTACATGGAACAATCCGTTGAGTAATCTTGAAGGAAAATATAAGTCAACAAGCAATGACCTTTTTGTCAATGGTTTATTATCCTATGCAATCGTGCCCAATTTAATTGCTAAAACAAGTTTTGGTTTTACCGATACACGATTTGATGATAGCCGCACGCAACCGTCTACTATGTATGACCCTGCCGCTGGAATAGGAAGCGAATCTTCATTTATCGATGTCAATAACACGTCAAGAGAATCATGGATTATTGAACCTCAATTATCGTGGTCAAAAAAAATTGGCAAAGGAAAAACGGAAATACTCCTAGGTGCTACCTATCAACAGCAAACGGCAAACCAGCTTGTACAGGAAGCCATCGGATTCAGCAGCAATAGGCTGATTTATAATCTATCTTCTGCTTTTTCCGTATTTAATGACACACATAGTCAGTCAGTCTATAAATATCAAGCCTTTTTCGGGAGAGCCAATTTCTCATGGAACGAGCGTTACATCCTTAATCTAACCGGGCGCAGGGATGGTTCAAGCAGATTTGGTCCCGGCAGACAATTTGCCACTTTTGGAGCCATAGGAAGTGCGTGGCTTTTTTCAAATGAACCTTTTGTAAAAAATAATCTTGATTTCTTAAGTTTTGGAAAGTTGAGGCTAAGTTATGGTACAACTGGAAACGACCAGATTGGAGATTACCAATTTTTAGACACCTATGGATCTTCAGGAAATAATTATGGTGGTATTATCGGCTTGCAGCCCACACGCTTGTTCAACCCAAATTTTGGCTGGGAAATTAATAAAAAACTAGAACTGGCATTAGAAACCGGATTTTTTAAAGACCGAATCTTTATAACCGCTGGCTGGTACAGTAATCGCTCATCGAATCAACTCGTCGGGATTCCACTTCCGGCATCAACAGGATTCAATTCTCTACAGTCAAACTTAGATGCCACAGTACAAAACAAAGGAATCGAACTCACTCTTAGAACAGTCAATTTTCAAAGGCAGTCCTTTAACTGGTCCAGCAGTTTTAATTTAACCATTGTGCGAAATAAACTATTGTCTTTTCCTAATCTAAAAGAATCAACCTACAAGAACCAATTTGTAATAGGAGAGCCTTTAAATATTAAAAAAGTATACCATTACACCGGCATAAATCCACAAACAGGCATCTACCAATTTGAAGATTACAATGGCGATGGTACAATTACAGCAGTAGAGGATAAACAATCTATACGAGATTTGAATCCCAAATATTTTGGAGGCTTTCAAAATACGATTACTTACAAAAATTGGCAATTTGATTTTTTGTTCCAGTTTGTGAACCAATTGAATTATAACGGTGCTTACCGAACAGGATTACCCGGCAGTATGAGAAATCAACCAACAGCAGTAATCGACCATTGGCAAAATCCCGGAGATAATGCAACGTATCAAAAATATTCTACAGGGGTAAATAGTCAGGCAGCAGATGCATTTAATAAATATTATCAAAGCGATGCCATGATAACAGATGCTTCGTACGTCCGTCTCAAAAATGTGTCCCTATCGTACAATATTCCCGAGCAGTGGCTCAAAGGAGTAAAATGCCGACTGGTATTTCAGGGGCAAAATCTCTTTACAATTACGTCATTCAAAGGTGCTGATCCAGAGTCCAGATTTAGTATGAGCCTTCCGCCATTAAAGGTATTTACAACTGGACTCCAGCTCACTTTTTAAAATTATAATTCAAAAATCATGAAAAAAAAATTAGTTTTTCGATTTATGCAACAGCATAAAATAGAAACAGTAAACCATAACTTTCTTATTGGATTACTCGTACTCTGCATGCTTCTTGTGCATGGTTGTGATAGTTTTGTCGAAGTTGATCTTCCTACTTCTCAACTTACTGCCAGTGCCGTTTTTGAAGATAAGGCTACCGCAAATGCTGCTATGGCGAGTATATATGCAAAAATGAGAGATTCCGGTATTCTTAGCGGTAATCTTTCGGGTTTGTCCAATCAAATGGGCAACTACACAGATGAACTGGTGTATTATGGAAGTATTACCGGTAAAACCCGTGATTTTTATAACAATGCGATCCTGCCATCCAATGCAGAAGTTTTTAACTGGTGGAGCACCAGTTACAATCAGATTTATGCGGCCAATGCGATTATTGAGGGAGTAAACGCTTCGACAGTGTTGAATCAAACAGATATAAAACAATTGACCGGAGAAGCACTATTTGTAAGATCATTAATGCATTTCTATCTTCAAAACCTGTACGGCGATGTCCCTTATATTATCACCACCAATTATCAGCAAAATAAAGTAGTATACAGAATCCCCTCTGCCGAGTTGTATTCCCATATTATCAGTGATTTGGAATTGGCGGTGTCCTTCTTACCCGATGCCTATATTTCCAGCGACCGTATCCGTCCCAATAAATCGGTAGCAATGGCATTGCTGGCGCGAGTGTACCTTTATAACAAAAAATGGTCAGAAGCTTCCAATGCTGCTTCATACCTAATTAATAATACACAGACCTATGTTTGGGAGACCAATCTGGATGCCATATTTCTTAAAGCAAGCACCACAACAATTTGGCAGTTTATACCACGCACCAGTGGACAAAACACTCAGGAGGGCGAAACATTTATATTCAACGCTGGACCACCGTCACTTACTGGCTTAAGTTCTCAACTCATAAATTCATTTGAGACGGGAGATCAGCGCAAAGTACATTGGGTAAAAGCGATCACTAAAGGTACAGACAAATGGTATCACGTCAATAAATACAAACAAAAATCAAAGACTCCAAGTTCTTTAGAATATTCCATTGTATTTCGTTTGGCAGAGCAATACCTGATTCGTGCCGAAGCGCGTGCTGAGCAAGGAGATCTTACAGGAGCGAAGGAAGATTTGGATAAAATCAGAACTACAGCAGGACTTTCAGGTACTACCGCTGTAAGCAAACAAGATATCCTTAATGCCATCCTACAAGAGCGTAGAGTAGAGTTTTTCACGGAACAGGGAAATCGATTTTTCGATTTAAAAAGAGCAAATCTTTTGGACGGGGCGCTAACTCCTGTCAAAGCAGGATGGAATCCAACAGATAGATTACTACCGTTACCGGAGTCAGAACTCATACTCAATCCCAATCTAAATCCACAAAACCCCGGTAATTAAAATGAAATCCCATCACAAAAAATATGATATAAATAATTGCGTTGCATCTGGACACAAAATAATAACCTTCTTTTTAATTTTGGTTATATTTTTCGTTCCATTCACCCTATTAAGTCAAAACAATTCTAAAAAAGAACTTACCGTAAATGATTATTCATTATGGGCATATCTCAACACTGATAAACTTTCTGAAAATGGAAAATGGGTAAGTTTTAATCTTCATTATCAAAGTGGCATAGATACTTTGTTTGTTAAGAACAGTAAACAAACAAAGACCTATAACTTTCCCGGTGCAAGTAAAGGTGAATTTATCGCAGAGAACTGGTTTTTAATGATGAGCTCAAAGGAAGAGCTGAAAATTGTTGACTTACTTACTTCCAAACAGGAAATTATACAAGGAGCACTCCGATACGATTTAGGCGCAGATCCCAGAAATCTAATAATCTTGAAGAAAGGAAACGCCGGAAAAAAACAATTAGAACTAAAAAACGTAGCTAATGGTAAATCTGTTATTACAAATAATGTTGATCATTATTGGTATAATGCACAAGCTAATGCAGTAGCATACAGCGCAAAAGTTGACAATATTACAACAATTGCCCTGCTAAATTTGTATGATAACGCTGTCACTACCATTGCCAGTACAAATACAGACTTTGCATTTTCTGATTTGGTCTGGCAAAAGAACGGAAATTCATTGGCATTTTTGGAGCGGCCTTTGGATGATAAAGAAAAAACAACCCACACCAATGTCAGATACTATACCATAGCAGATCGTAAATTATATACTTTCAATCCGGTAACACAAGATAATTTTCCCGTAGATATGAAAATTATCTCCTCCTCTTTTGCAAATCTTAGCATTTCTGAGGATGGGAAAAGAATATTTTTTGGTTTGCAAAAGCCGCTTACTTCTATTGATACCGCACAAACGCAAATTTGGAACGCACAGGATAAGTTTCTATATACTGCCAAAGTGCAAAATGAAGGTTGGGACAGAATCGCAAAAGTAGCGGTATGGTGGCCATTGGAGAATAAGTTTAATCGCATTACGGACAATGAATACCCGAAAATGATGTTAAGCGGAGAGCAAAAATACGCGTTCCTCTACAATCCACAGCACTATGAACCACAAGCAAACCGAGAAGCTCCGCTGGATATTTATATATTGGATCTACAAACCGAAAAGCGGGAATTAGTGCTACAAAATCAATTAGGCGGTGAAACTGGAACTACTGTTTCCATATACGGAAAACAGCTTGCCTATTTTAAAGATAAAAATTGGTGGGTATATGATATAGAGAGTGGCCTACATAAAAACCTTACCAAAGATCTCGGTGTGTATTTTTCAGATGAAGAAACTGACTGGCCTGAAGAATCGAGTCCTTTCGGAAATCCGGGATGGATACAGGAAAGTAAAACACTTTTTGTTTATGACAAGTATGATATATGGAGTATTGCCATAGATGGATCAAGTGCACTTCGATTGACCAAAGGACGTGAAAATAAAACGACCTATAGAATAGTTTCCCAATCAAAAGAGCAATCTAAAAAAATGAATTACGACGGTAATTATAAAGGACTATTTGGGGCAAACGAAAGGTTACTAATCAAAACCGAAGCAATAGATCATACAGGCTATTGCTTTTGGGATAAGAAATACGGTGTACGGTCTTTGCTTGACAAAAATATGCACACCAGTCAATTTATCCCATCATCAAAGAATGGCAGTTATGTTTACAGGGAAGAAAATTATGATTTACCGCCCAGGTTAATCATTAAAGAAAATTCTAATTCAAAAGAAAAAATACTTTTTCAAAGCAATCAACAGCATTTCAAATACCATTGGGGACATTCCAAACTGATCAGCTATACTAATTCCAAAGGCACCGTTTTAAATGGCGTTCTATTCTTTCCTGCTAATTATCAAAATGATACAAAATATCCTATGGTTGTACATGTATACGAAAGGCAGTCTAAGGAATTATACAAATATGTAAATCCGTCGCAGAACAACCCCACAGGATTTAATATTACCAATTTTACCTCAAACGGATACTTTGTTTTTTTGCCTGATATTGTTTATGAACTTGGAAATCCGGGACAATCAGCTGTAGATTGTGTGGTCTCTGCTACAAAAAAAATCATCGCCAGTGAAGCTATTGACAGAACCCGCATAGGTATTACGGGTCATTCCTACGGCGGATTTGAAACGGATTATATCATCACCCAAAGCAATATGTTTGCAGCAGCAGTAGCTGGTGCAGCTATTAACGATTATGTCAGCAGTTATTTGTGGATCACGTGGGGGTTTGAAAAACCTAATTTTTGGCATTATGAATTCGGGCAGCTCAGAATGGGAAAATCCTTGTATGAAAATTATGAAGGATATCTGAGAAATTCTCCTATATTTCATGCTCACAAAGTAAATACCCCGCTATTATCATGGGCAGGCGAACAGGATGCACAGGTGCATTATTATCAGACTATTGAATTTCATTTAGCACTCCGACGTCTTGGTAAAATAAATACGATGTTGCTTTATCCCGGAGAGGATCATGTGTTAATGAACAAAAAATATCAAAAAGACCTCACTGAGCGGATAGAAGAATGGTTCGATTATTACTTAAAAGAAAATTAAAAACCCGTATGGTTTTAAAAAAATAACCTCTTTAAAAAAACAATGCAGTTCCTTTTGGAGCTGCATTGCCTTTCCTAAAAGGAAGATAACTATGGATGGTAAATAGTACGTACACAATCCCCAGCTGAATTTTTGCCAAATAATTGAGCACCAGACGGATTTAAATCGACTGTACAAACGACTCCATTGTTAACTGTTGAACATTCGTCATTCTGCTCTTCACAAGAATTTCCCTGTTCATTCAATTTAAGATACCCTTGAATTGGCGCCGCGGTTTTAGAGCGCTCAGTCATGGCATTGGTTGTAAAAGCTCCTGCTATCGCAAGAACGAATACGGCAACAGGTAAAACCTGTTTTGCAAATTTTGTTTTCATGATTTCTAATTTAAATGTTAGCGATCTACTCTTTTACAGGTTTTCGATCTTTTCCCTGACACTGCAGTATATTTTCATCATTGAATTCTATTTTTTATTTTGATATGAATTTGTAAGTCCCTTGCTTAATTTGTAATGGACTAAATATTTGCCAATAAACCCGTAAAAATTATTATCAAGTACAAAAAAGTTCTTGAGCTTTTCATTTTTGATATGGTAGATATAGAAGCTGCCCTTATAATAATTGGTGTTAAGATCATAAATGTCAATAACACTGGCTTCTTTCCACATTTCAGCAGGTTCATATTTCCCCGGCAATACGGAATTCACAAACAATAAATTTTTACAAACAGCGCTTGCTTTATTGACTATCAAAGGAGGTGCCGCCAGTTTCCGTTCTTTTCTGCTTGTAACCTCAACAACTTTAATTTGAGCTTTACTAATGGTATCAATTGTTTTTCCTCGATAGGTAAGATTAAGCTCATGATCTGCTACAATAAACTCATTACGATACAGATAAGTGTATACCAGTTTGTGAAGTGATTTGTCATAATGAAGTACGCCATCTACATCAAAAATTCCATCGATCTGTTTTTGTAATAGATTTGGATTTAAATGTACTTTGGGTTCATTTCCAAAGTGCAGAGATCCTAATATGCTTTCACCGTTTGTATTGCTATTAGAGCGAAATGCTAAGGTGAGCGAATCAATAAGCTCATAGTGAGAAAAAGTTGGAGTTCCATTCCATTTCATATAGGCCTTCCAATCCTTAACCTGACCTTTATACACTACGGGAACAGAACCGTCTATGAGATAAAAATCAGGAGGTGAAATTCGAAGCTGAGTAGACTGGAATTGAAAATCGGTCCGATTAAGATGAATCTTAAATTCACTTCTTTTTTGCAAAACGGTATCCAGAGCAATAACCAAAAGAGGTGCTGTTTGATTACCTAAATATATTTTGTCGTCAGTAAAACCTGCAAAATAATAAGAATTAACCTTAAGATCAATTTCATGCAATTTTACGGCACGACCAGGAAAACGACGTACAAAATTATTCCGATGGTCTATGATATCTTCGGATAACTTAAATAGCACACCAACTATACCAAAACTAATCAAAAAAGACAGAGAAAAAGCACTGACTAGTACGGCAGGTTTTGAAATAAGATGAGGTTTTGGCACCATCCCGGCTAGTATCAGAATATCCGCTGCTGCCAGAATTATGAAAACTAAATTAAAAAAAAGATGCTCCCTCCATCCTAACTTTTCAAGAATTCCTCCACAAGAGCACGGAATAAAAGAACTGTAATTTAAAATTATATAAATGTATGCGGTAAACATAACCATCAAACTAAGGGCTGCAAAAAGACCGATTAATCTCCATCTTTTTAAAACAAGCAGTAAGGAGATAAGCAATTCTAGTATTGGCACTAGCCATGCAATCGAACCTGCAAAAGCACTTAATAAAGGAGATTGCCCTAGCTGCACACGGAAGTTCTCAAAGTCAAGTAATTTACTTACCGCTGCATAAACAAATAGCAGTATATATAGAAAACAGACTACTTCTACAAAAATATACTTATAACGCTGGCTAAATTTCATGATAAAGGTTATTGAGAATTTGTGATGTAAAATTCTATAAAACAAATAAATAACACTTGTCAATTCAGGATAATCGTATGTCAAAAACGGACAGCAAAGACCATGACTATAGTTTTTTAAAAGAAAATCTTATTTATATGTTCTTGCTTGCCTCTTTACGCGGTTGGGGGCATAATCAAATTTTTTCTTAAATGATTTTGAAAAATTAGCATAGGTTGAAAAACCGCTTATGTAGGCTATTTCTTTTAAAGGCAGAACACTTTGTTCTATTAAGAGATGTGCTTTTTTAAGTCGCTGTTCATTATAAAACTGGTATATACTTGTCCTGAATAATTCCCTAAAGCTCTGCTTCAATTTGAATTCATTGATGCCGAAAATTTGTGATAATTCCTTTAAGGACGGCAATGGGGAATCCAAATGTCCTATAATGTAATCGTAAACATTCTGAATCAGGCGGGCTTCCAATGATCGAATTATAACATCTGAATTTTTGGGTAAAGATTTGATCAAAGCTTTATAATCTTCTTTGGTTTCAGTTATGTGATTGTGGATGTGGTTTTTATTGATGTATCCATCAGGGAAGATTGACTCTTTCATTTCTTCTGCTAACATATTGATCAGAACCGCTAATCCCTCTAAATCATCGTCATTTTCGGTACGAGGTATACGGTACGTAAAATTACCTACTGACATCTCCAGAAGCATATGGTATATGTTTCTCATTCGCTGTTGATCTATTTCCCTTTCCATATCCAGAAATTGAGAATCCATGCAGAGATTTATGAGCTATATGAATGTATTTAAAAATTCCATCGCCTTTAATTTTTCTGTAAAGACTTTAACCGGAACTTCAGCTGTATACCTTTTAAGATAAAAAGACGTTATGACTGATGAAACTCCTGGATTAACAACGATAACTACGGCTTTGGTGAGCATAAAACCGTATTGGGCTAAATAATCACGGCCTGCTTTGTCAGAATCTGTTACACCTCTCATATCTAAAAATAAAGGGTAGACTTTTTTCGCCTGTAATTGTAATCTTGTCGCAACAATATTCTGCGCAGCTGAAAGATTAATAATTGTTTTAGACTTGAATTCTAAAGATATAATGCTATTGCTGATTGACAGGATAAAAAGTTCATTTTCATAAAAAATCATGCATTTAAATATTCTGTTCCAAGTTGCAAATTAGGAAGAATTAAAAGAAGAACACTTACAAAAAAACGGCAAAGTTAAATCGTTTACAATCATTTTTATTTAATAACTGCGCATAAAAAAAATTAGCAAAGAGAAAGCTAGTGCTTCCTTTGCTACCATTTAAACCAGTCAATTAAAGCCGTTACCAGTCAAATAATGCCTTAAAAATATTGAAAAGCCTCCTTCGTTATATTTTTGCTTTTGTTTTAATAAAGTAAATTTACCATCCCTAATACTCATTATTTATGGCGGCAGAGAATAAAATATCCTATTACGCACTACGATTAAAGGAATTGCTCAACAGCAGTTTTCCTGAGTTATCCACAGACAAAGAATTTATTGAACGACGTGGACAATTAGCTGCTAAAGTCTACAATGATGCTTTTATAGCAGGTAATACAATTGAGCAGTGCAATGAGATTGCCCAATATGTATTATTTGAAGGATTACACTTCTCCAAATTCGACACTGTTTTTAAAGTGGTCTGCAACGAGTTCGACACGATCATGGCTGATGAGGAATTAAGACCATTTGCCTTAAAAATGCTCCCTGTCAGCATCCCTGTATTTGAACAATACCAACTTACGGATGACTTTGCGGACAGCCCTGAATTTGAACTGCTATACACCGAACTCACCGGCACTATTCAAATCTGGATAGAAGATAATGGGCTTCAATAAAAGAGAACATTTAAAGAAGAATATTGAGGCGTTGCAGCTTGTTTTCCTGCTGGAGAAAGAAAAACGCCAAGCTGCTGAAAACGAGCGCCAATTGCTCATGAAATATAGTGGTTTCGGTGGTCTTAAATTTGTCCTCAATCCGGCCGATAAGGCAGATGATATTGACCGCTGGGTAAAATCTGAACAGGATTTATTTGCACTTACCCAGAAACTTCATCAGGTTTTACGTGAAAATGCCCTAGATGAAAAACAATACCATCGTTATCTAGACAGTATAAAAGCTTCCGTCCTGACGGCTTTTTACACCCCGCCTGCAATCATTGATACCATTGCAAATTCCTTTCAGGAAAACCAAATTCCTATAGAGCGCTTCCTGGAACCATCTGCAGGAACGGGATCCTTTATTGAAGCCTTTAAGAATGAAGGTATATCACATATAGCAGCGTACGAAAAAGACTTACTCACAGGAAAAATACTAAAAAAACTTTATCCTGATAATAACATCAGGGTTGCCGGATTTGAAGAAATCCCAGACAGCGGGAAAGAAACCTATGATGTCATTGCCAGTAATATTCCTTTTGGGGATACATCAGTTTTTGACCTTTCTTTTGTACGAAGTAAAGAAACTGCCCGCGTGCAGGCTGCGCGAAGCATTCACAATTATTTCTTTATAAAATCAGTAGATATGCTCCGTGACGGTGGCGTACTAGTATTTATTACCTCACAAGGGATTCTTAACAGTGCCAAAAATGAACCAATACGTGAGGCTTTGATGCAAAGCTGTAATCTGGTTTCAGCTATCCGTTTACCCAATAATTTGTTCACCGATTATGCCGGTACCGAAGTTGGGAGTGATTTGATTGTACTGCAAAAAAACAAGTCTAAATCAGGGCTTTCCCAAATCGAGCAGCAATTCTGCAAAGCCTATATCACTTCTGAGAATATCACCAATAACCTGCTTTTTGCAAAGGGACAGCGTATCGTACATACTTCATTGTATGAAGGAACCAATCAATATGGTAAACCCTCGTGGATTTATGAGCATAAGGATGGCGTGGAAGGAATCGCAAAAGATTTAAAAAATATGCTCTCTGATGATCTCTCCAATAATTTGGATTTTAACTTATATAATAGAATAAATAAGGCAGACATTACTTCTACGATTCATATATCTGAACCCATAATACCAATAATTGATATTGAAAAAGAGAAACAGGATAAAATCCAATCTGTAACCCCAAATGACTTTTCAGCAGCTTCACAATTGAGCCTGTTTAACTTCTATGAAAATACTCCTGCAATAAAAAGCATACCTCAAAAAAAGAAAAATTTTCCTCAATCTAAACGCAAAATAGTTCCACCGGTTCGACAGGGAAACTTATTCGATTTACCCATCAGACAAAATGAAACTACGCCATCAGTTCAAAAAGTACACAATAGTGAAAATAAACAGATAATGGGGGATTTATTCTCTGATACTGGTGAACTAAAAACTTTACCTATTACCGAAGTAAGTATTTATCAAGACAAATTGAAGTCTTTTTATAGAAATGAATGTCTGGTGCTTCACAACGGGTATGTAGGCTATCTGAAAGATATAAATCCGGAAGAACAAAAAGCATTCTTTCATCCCCTTACCCTTGCACCAATTCAAAAAATAAGGGCAGAATCCTATATCAACGTGCGTGATGCTTATCAGGAATTGTATGAGAAAGAAACTCAAAAACAAACCGAACACAAACAGGAAAGAGAAATATTAAACCGTTTCTATGATGCCTTTGTGAAGAGATATGGAAACCTGAACAGTGCCGAAAACATCCAACTCATCAAGACAGACAGTGCCGGAAATGAAATTCCATATCTGGAACGTGTAGTTGGCGGTGTGGTCCACAAATCGGATATCTTCCATCATCCGGTCAGCTTTTCAATCACTGCCATGACAACAGATAATCCTGATGAGGCATTAGCAGCATCGCTTAACAAATATGGAGCAACCCGTTTGGATTATATGTCGCAGATCAGCGGGTTATCGACTGATAATCTGAAAGAGGCACTTCACGGACGTATTTTCTATAATCCTTTGGAAAAAGAATATGAAATAGCAGAACGGTGGATTGCAGGAAATGTAGTTGAAAAAGCCCAGGCAATACAAAACTATGTAGAGCTAAACCCAGACGATACCCAAACCAGAGAAAGCCTTCACGCTCTTGAACAGGCCTTTCCCAGACGTATTGAATTTGAAGAACTGGATTTTAATTTAGGCGAGCGCTGGATACCAACAGGAATCTACAATCATTTTGCTTCGCATATGTTTAATACGGATGTTCGCATTTATTATAACGAGAATACAGATAATTTCTCAATTAAATGTGATACCAAAAATATACATATTACCGAGAAATATGCTATAAAATCGCAAAGCCGGTCTTATGATGGAATTACGCTGCTTAAACATGGTCTGGTTAATACCACCCCTGATATTACCAAAAAAGTAATGCATGGTGACCAAGAGATAAAAGTACGGGATATGGAAGCTATCCAGATGGCTAATACCAAGATTGATGAAATCCGTAAAGCGTTTTCCCAGTGGCTGTATGCTCAGAATGATGAATTTAAAAAACGCCTGACCGATAAGTACAATGATACCTTTAATTGTTTTGTCCGTCCACAATACAATGGCAGCCATCAGGACTTTCCCGGACTCGACAGAAAGGCATTGGGGATTGAAGACCTGTACTCCAGCCAGAAAGATGCAGTATGGATGATCAAACTGAGCGGCGGAGCGATATGCGATCATGAAGTCGGTGCCGGAAAAACGCTCATTATGTGTACAGCCGCCCAGGAAATGAAACGTCTGGCACTGGCACATAAACCCATGATTATTGGGCTGAAAGCCAATGTTCATGAAATCGCGGAAACCTATCGAAAAGCCTATCCCCATGCTAAAATATTATATCCAGGCAAAGAGGATTTTACACCTCAAAAACGACTGCGTATTTTCGGGGAGATTAAAAACAATGACTGGGATTGTATTATCCTGACCCATGACCAATTCGGGATGATCCCGCAATCGCCTGAAATGCAAAAAGAGATATTACAGACGGAACTCGATAGTGTTGAAGAAAATTTATCGGCTCTTGAATCCCAGGGCAAAGAAGTATCCCGCGCGATGCTCAAGGGTGTTATCGTACGAAAACAAAATTTGGAAGTCAGGCTAAAGACCCTGCAGCACGATATTGAAAACCGCAAGGATGATGTGGTCGATTTTAAGATGATGGGCATCGATCATTTATTGGTGGATGAAAGCCACCGTTTCAAGAACCTGATGTTCAATACCCGCCACGATCGTGTTGCGGGATTGGGTAATATGCAGGGAAGCCAAAAGGCGTTGAACCTGCTGTTTGCCATTCGAACCATTCAGGAACGAAGCGGAAAAGATTTAGGGGCTACTTTTCTTTCCGGGACCACCATTAGTAATTCGCTTACTGAATTGTATCTTTTGTTCAAATATCTTCGCCCGCATGCATTGGAAAAACAGGGCATTAATTGTTTTGATGCTTGGGCAGCTATATACACAAGAAAAACTACCGATTATGAGTTTTCGGTAGCCAATAATATCGTTCAGAAAGAACGGTTCCGCTATTTTATTAAAGTGCCTGAACTGGCTCAGTTTTACTCGGAGATTACAGATTATCGTACTGCGAAAGACATTGGCATCGACCGCCCGAAAAAGAAAGAGATACTGCACAATATACCACCAACACCACAGCAGGAAATCTTTATCAAAAACCTGATGGAGTTTGCTAAATCGGGAAACGCAACATTGCTTGGACGCGCTCCATTGTCACAAAGTGAAGAGAAAGCGAAAATGTTGATTGCCACGGACTATGCCCGCAAAATGTCACTGGATATGCGGATGATCAGTCAGAAGTATGATGACCATCCCGATAACAAAGTTTCCCATTGTGCGGCAAAGCTGGCCGAATATTATTTTCGTTTTAATGCTCAAAAGGCAACCCAGTTTGTATTTTCTGATTTAGGCACCTACAAACCCACTGAGTGGAATGTGTATTCGGAAATTAAACGCAAGCTGGCACAAGACCACGGCATTCCTGCCAATGAAATACGTTTTATCCAGGAGGCGAAAACCGACAAGATGCGTAAGGAATTCATCAGCATGATGAACGAAGGAAAAATCAGGATACTCTTCGGATCAACCGATATGCTGGGAACCGGAGTCAATGCCCAGAAACGAGCTGTAGCGGTACACCATCTGGACACGCCGTGGCGACCAAGCGATTTAGCCCAGCGGGACGGCAGGGCTATCCGTAAGGGCAATGAAATTGCAAAATTCTTCGCAGATAATAAAGTCGATGTGATTATTTACGCCGTCGAAAAGTCTTTGGACAGCTATAAATTTAACCTGTTGTATAATAAACAGCTGTTTATTGATCAACTAAAAAACAACAGCCTTAGTAAGCGTACCATAGACGAAGGAGGTATTGATGAAAAATCAGGAATGAATTTCTCAGAATATGTTGCCATACTCTCAGGTAATACCGATTTGCTGGAGAAAGCCAAATTGGAAAAAAAAATTACATCACTTGAAAACGAAAAACAGGCTTTTACCCGTTCCAAATCCATGTCAAGATATAAACTCGAAGATTATATGGCAACAGTTGAAACTGGAAAATCGATGGTTGAAAGATTTTCTGTGGACTGGCAGAACCTTCAAAAACGCATCCGAAGAGATAAGGAAGATACAGTACTAAACCCTATTGAACTGATTGGATTACCTCTAAATGCAGATGTAAAACAGATTGGTGAAAAACTTCATCTACTGGCTAATAAAACGCGTACCGAAGGACAGTATGAAGAAATCGGCACTTTGTACGGCTTTACACTTTTGGTAAAAACGGAAATGACACAAAAAGAAGGGATGGACATCCGTGACAACCGTTTCTTTATTCAGGGAGAAGGAAATATAAAATACACCTACAACAATGGACAAATTGCGACTGATCACAAATTGGCTGCCGGAAATTTTTTAAATGCATTGGAAAAAATACCCGGATTAATCCAACAGGAACAAAAGAAGATTAACGCCATTGAAAAAGATATTCCTGTACTTCAGGAAGTTGTAAATAGTGTGTGGACTAAAGATAATACGCTAAGCGAGTTAAAAATAGAATTAGCAGCTCTGGATCGAAAAATTCAATTATCCATTACTCCGGAACAACAAGTAGAAGATCCTGAACAAAAACTGCAAGATGATCAGACATCACAGCCTATTCAGAAACTGAAAATCTCCTGATTGCAGTACTAATTATCTGTCAGATCCAGTTTATCAAACAAATTCGTTTCTAAATTTCCTGCAATAAAGGAATAAGGATAATTTGGATTATTAAGATTAAAACCTAAAACAACGACTCCACGTAAATTCTCTTTACTTTCCAGTTCTAATATCTGGTCTAACACATCATTCCTCGTGGCAGTGTCAATATCTTTATATGGATAACCGACTATTGCATATTGTCTTCTTTCGGGCCCGCAGGTAAGGCTTACCCAATTATGTGGTTTGCTCATTTTGCCTCTTACTATCATACTTTTCAGTTCATTTAATTTTTTTTCAAATAGTAATTGATCTTGTTTTGGTAAGTTTAATAAAATAAAGGATGCCACCAGCCAATTATTACCATTGCTATTGATATAATTAAGAATGTCTGACCAATACTGTGTTTTTTGCAAAAAAGGTTTTTTTACTTGTTTTCCTCTTCCTTTTGCGATCATATAGGGGTCGAGCTCTTTAGATAATAAAGTAAGATTCAAATAGGTGGAGTTATTGTACTCATCTTCACCTATGTTAAAACCGTTTTTTAAATAAAAACCAAATAAATCAAGCTCATCACCTTGAAAGTCAACATGGGCTTCAAACTCCCTTCTTCTTGAAAGATAATGTACTTTCTCACTTTGTAAAGGAAGAATGTCAAAGATAACTTCAAGATCTGTGAAACTTATTGATGGTGCTAATTCTTCTAATTTATGTGTGACAACTTTTGCTTCAATAAGTTTCTTTAAATTACATCCTATTGATCCTAAATTAGACAGGGTCACTCCAAGCGGAACATAGTAATTTATCATGTTGGAATCAAGCTCATTTTTTACACCAGATTTGGTCTTAAAAACATGTAATTTTCTATTATTATGCAGGTAATTTTTAAACCTTATAGCTTGCTCAGATGGTGCTACCACTAAATCCTTCAGTGTTTGAAATAATCTGTCAGGCGCACCACGTTTTGCAGGATTACTTACGGTTCCGGACTTAGCTTCAACAATTATAGCGAAATCTTCAATTAGGACTATCAGATCATTCTCAAATATTTTATTAGTTGTTGGGCAAGTCCATAGACTTCCACTAAAAATTTTTGCATCAGGAAATGCATCTTTAAAAAGTTTCTCTATCTTTTCTTCCAGATATTTACCTTTTTCTTTAATATAAAGATCTTTAAGGGTTTTCTCTTGTACAATAAAAGTTTCAAGCAAATCAATTCCAAGATGCGAGAATAAAAATGGCACTGCAGAAAAATACTTATTCTCATCAAGCCTGATAAAAGGTTTTGAATGAATTGGATTATTTAAAAAAACATGGTTTTTGTCTATATTAGATAAGTCACCAAAACGGTATGCCAGCTGATCAAAAATTAGGCTTATATCTTCGTTGCTCAGCGAAGTATTTGTTAAAGCTTTAATTTCCTCAAAATCAATAGTAAAAATATCTTTAAGTTTTAAATCCGAATGCTCTATAAAGAAGCTTTTTAACATTTGCAGGTTCTTTCCGAATTCTTCCCATAAATTCAATCTTGATAGAGCATTAATTGGGGTAACACCAGGCATATTATTTTCATACGCATCAAATACTGCATTAAAGTTTTTTGCCATCATTGCCGGGCGGATATTATTCTTATGCACATTAAGTTTTTTGGTACTTAGATCAGCCAGACCAAATAAAACATCCAGAAATACTTCAGGATTAAATCCTAATTTATCTTCGAACTTAGCACTTATACGAGCTGATAACTCATAAGCAATTTTTTGCATTTGTCCCTCATATGCCCAATTGCGAACTGCAAGAGTATGATGCATCATTTCCAGTCTTAACATGACAGGACCAAATTCCTCCTCAGTTGCTGCTTTATCGGAAAGTTTAAAATAGGCAAACGATTGATGTTGATTTAAATCTTGCAATAATTTTTTAAAATCCTCTACTTTTTCATTTAATGGCTTTGCACTTAGAGTTCTCTCTTGATATAAGGAATAACACTGTAGAATCTCTAAATAAAACATATGAAAATCTAGTCTCCCGTCAATTGCTTCTTTATCGATGCCTTCTTTTTCAGCAATAAAATAAAAAACGCAAAAAGAACATAAATATAGTGGATCATAGTCCTTAAAATACTCCTGCAATTTTTTAAACTCAATTTCAAACTCGAGAGTCGATCTTTCAGCTAGTTCTAAAAATGGTTTTATTCTCTGCTCAAAACTTATGTCTTCTTGAAAAGGATTGTCTATTCGGTAAAGATTTTGTGTCACTGCTTGGTAAGGCTTATATTTTTTCTTAGAAGATTTATTTTTTTTTACAATCTTTCTCTTACGGCTTACTGGCATAGTACAATTATTATATATTAAAAGAGCTTAAATATATAATAATTAATCAACAAATCTTAAGATTTTGAAGCGTCGATAAATTTTAAAATAGCAATTATTTATCAAATTAATTCTAAATTATTTAGTCGATTATTGAATACAAAATTCTTTATGTCGAATGTTAAACTCTATTCATCTTTACTTTTTTTATCAGTTGTTTTTGGTATTAAATGCTGCAGGTCCGGATCGTTCTTAATCCGTTCCAGTTCAACGGACACTATTTCAATAATATCCTTCTTTATTTGTTTGTAGTTAGCCTCAATTTCGGCTTTCATCGTATCTTCTCCCTGTTCATTTACAAAAGAAAGTATTTCTGGGATTTTCTGGTAGGTTTTAGTTTCCGCGGCCACTTTCTCATTATCGACCACAATCTCTGCATGGAAAATCTTTTGTTCGATACGCTCCTCAAAATTATCGGAAACGGCTCCCACAAACATTCCTTGTGTCAGGGTAGATATTTTGGAGGCCGGTATAAGACTTTCCAGTTGTGTGGAAATGGAAGTTGATTTATCATTGCGATTGATAGTCATACTTTGACGCTGCTGCAATATTTTACCAAAACGTTCCGAAAGGCTTTTTGCTGTTTCTCCCACTACCTGACCACTGAAAATATTTCCTACTGTATTTTGAATTACCTTACTTTCTTTATCCCCATAATCGCGGGTCAATTGTGAATAATCCTGAAACCCTAAACAAACGGCAACCTTATTGCTTCGTGCAGTGGCAATCAGATTGTCCAGTCCTCGAAAATAGATGGTTGGCAGTTCATCTATGATTACCGAGCTTTTGAGCTGGCCTTTTTTATTAATGAGTTTCACGATTCTGGAATTGTACAAACCCAATGCAGCGGAATAAATATTCTGCCTGTCAGGATTATTGCCCACACAGAGGATTTTAGGTTCGCTAGGATTATTGATGTCCAATGAAAAATCATCACCGGTCATGACCCAATAAAGGCTTGGGGAGATCATACGCGACAATGGTATTTTTGCTGATGCGATCTGACCTTGCAATTGGTCTTGTGCACCTCCCTGCCACGCATCCATAAAGGGTGACAAATAATTTTCCAGTTCGGAATATGTCGTCAAAATGGTAAATACATCGGCATACTTTTTATTTAATAATTCAATTGCGTGAGGAAAAGTGCAGTATTTCCCGTTATCATAAATCTTTAAAAACCAGATGATGGCAGCCAAAAGGATAATCGGGCTTTCCACAAAAAAATCACCCTGCTTCTGTATCCAGGAGCGGTTTAAGTTGAGCATAATGGTATAAGCGGATTCATAAGCATCGGATATGTCAGTCATAAAATCGGGATTGATCGGATTGCAACGATGGCTTTTTCGCGGATCATCAAAATTAATGACGTAGAATTTGGGCTTTACTTTGTACTTATCCGTATGCTTCAATAAATGATTATAGGCAATGGTAGAGAGATCATCGAACTTAAAATCATAGATATACATGGAAAAACCTTTTTCAATCTGCTGCTTGATGTAATTGTTTACGATGGCATAAGATTTACCGGAACCCGGAGTGCCTAAAACAATGGTTGCCCGAAACGGATTTACAATATTTATCCAGCCATTATGTTGTTTTTTATGGTACCAGAATTTAGTTGGCAGATTGACAGAATACTCATTTTGCATTAGCTCGGTTTCCTGCATGAAACTTTCATTTTCAGTATTAAAGACATCATCCATTAGGCTGTTTTTGAGCAGCCTGCTCATCCATACACCTGCCATCAGCAGGGCAATATATCCCAAACTCAGGGTGAACATATATAAAAATGCTGCCATTTCAACAGGCAGACTGAGTAATGGGGTATTGAGAAAGAAAAAAACAAAGCCTATCGTTAGCGCTGTATAGATTTTGCCCGAGGTAATTTTTTCGTTTTTCACTCCCTTACTGCCCAGACAGCTTAACGCCAGAAGAACCAAAGCAAATAGTTTCGTATACAGCGTATGTGAAAACAGTCCTGCAGTCCGCTGAAAGTTCCCTAATATTTTATCAATAATAGATAATGTCCACCCTTCTTCTTTGAAGAACCCGTAACAAAACCAATAGCAGTGCATCAGTACTAATAAAATACTGACTGCTCTCATAAACTCCATAATCTTGGCTAATCCCCTTAAGTCATCTTCTCCCTGCATAGCTGTTATTTTTTAATTATTTATTATTGTTTCTTCGCTTTTTCTTTTTCCTGAGACGATCTGCAAAGGCTTGTTCGTCAAAATCTTCTCCCTGAGCTTCGGGCAATAATCCACCTAAACCCTCTATAGTACTAGGACCGTCACCAGCATATGCAGGACTTTCATAATGTAGAAAATCAAACAAATCGTGAATTTTGTCTGTTGGTAAGCTTTCGGATATTGCTGCTTGGGTGGAAATTGTTTGTGGTTCTTCTGCATTTATGATTTCCGGTTTTTGTCCCTCGTTCCACCAATGGTTGAATACATTGGCTGAAAATTCTTTTCCTAAACGTGAACCATTCCAAACTGATTTAGAATTGTGGTCTATGAATGTAATGCCGTAAATACGGCCTGTTTCATTTCGGCGGACAACAACATTAATTCCTTTCTCAGCCAATTGCTTTTTAAAGTCCGGTTCGTCAGTTGCCCATTGCAGGGTCGTTTCAATTGCTTTTCTAATTGTAATTCCCGCATCACTTTCTTTAAGAGACGCTTTGGAAGTTGTAAAATGATTTTGCAGCTCTATGTAGCCTGCACTTTTTCCAAAAAGTGAGGCTTTAAAAGGATTGCTTGCTTTTTCCCCATTTTCATTTAAGGCAAAATAAACCAGCCCTTGTTTGAGTTTTCCATGTAACTCTCCACTGACTTCTTCTGCTGTAATATTAAACAGCGATAACAAAGCATTATATTCCCCTAAACTTTGGAATTGATAGGATTTGGGCAGGTACCGTACCACCGAAGCGACCTGTCCTTTAAGTTCATTGCTCTTGTAATCTACTGGGTGAAATGCCTTCTGGTTGTGTTTAGACTCTTTCTCAGCAGCACAAGCTAATTGGTATTTTTGTTCCAGCTCACGGCATATATCCATCGAACGTCTACGCTCATAACTGTCGGAAATTTTACGGCCTTGCTCGTCCACGCAAACTGAAACAATATGAATGTGGGTGCGTTCAATGTCGGTATGTTTGAACACTACATAAGCTTGTTCGCCGTATCCCATTTTTTCCATATACTCCTGCGCAATTGCATTAAATTTTTCATCACTGACATTATCCTTTGGATCCGGATTCAGAGAAATATGCAGAACCGTTTTCTCCGTTTTACGATTCGCGAGCAAATAAGGTTCAAAAGAACGCTGCAGCAGGGCAACAGAATATTGACCATCAGGAGTTTCCAGCATCTTATTGGTAAAGAGAATCTCTGCATTTTCCTTCTCGACTTTGAGTTGATTATAGGAAAGTACGCCGGTCAAATTTTGTCCTCTGCCAATTTTAGCTACCATATCACTTGTTGTTTTTACTATATTTTGCTTCAAATTCCCCTGTAAGCTGTATGATTTTTTGACACAATACTGCCATTTCAGCGGTATGTTTTTCGAGTTTATAGAGATAAGCTGCGGCTTTTTTCTCGGAGAAATTGCGATAAAGCAGCTTTACGATTTGATTGTAATTCACTCCAACGCTCCGGAATTGCCCATAAAAAGTGGTTAACCGCATATAATAATCCATTGTGGCCTTGTCTACTTTTACGGTTTTAATGGTCTTCTGAAAGATACAGGCAGTGATAAAATGGGCCATTACTTTCATTTGTGACTGCTCAAAAAGAGAAAGAAAACGGGCGTTTTCTTCGGCATTTAAGGATATGGAATAACGAAATACAGCGGGATCCGTTTTAGGATTGCGTCCTGATTTCTTTTGTTGTCTGTTATTGCTTTGATCCATAATAAATCCATTTATAATTTTATAAAACATCGACTTTGGAGAATGTTTTCCAGCCCCCGGCGGGGCAAGTTGTTTTGAGCAGCGGAATTCATTTCCAGCAGCTCAAAACACAACTTGCTCCTTTCCGGTGAAAGGAAAATCCGCTCTTTCAGGCGGATTAATGTTAGCAGGGAAAAACGGCTTTTGGCCGTTCACTTTCTTACCTGATATGTCATAATGCTTTTGCATGAGACTGTTACTAAAAATTGTTTTACAAAGTAAAGGGCTCTTTAACAGAGTAATGCTATGTGTTGCAATGCCAAAAACTGCCTTTGAATGCCAAGTACCGCTGCATTAATAAAAGCGCATACATATCTACATTCCTTTGTAGAAGAAAGCAGATACAGGCATGCAGAAGGATAGCCGGGTAGTTTTACAACTACCTCTCTATTTATTTACAGAGCAGCGTAGATATTGAAATTGGAATGCAGATATGCGGCTAATTCACTATGGTGGTATAAAGAAAAGCAGCTCGGTGGTTACAAACCTACAGATTGGGTTATAGGAATGCAGATGTAATTGGATGATTATCTAAATATGCGCATTACTATCTCAAAAGGGATTACTATACCTACCTAGGCAGTTAATTAGGATAATACACATTTAATCAGGTACGCAGGACAAGACAAAACTACTTGTGTACTTTAAAAGAGAGAGAATTACCTGTCTGATTACCTACAGAGATAAATAAGTATTAATAATTTAAAACAGTAAAAAATGAAAACAGAAAACAAACCCGTATTTATTGCCTTTTCTTCCCAAAAGGGAGGTGTGGGCAAAAGCACTTTCACTGCACTTGCTGCCAGTACGCTTCATTATCGTCTGGGTTACAATGTTGCAGTATTCGATGCCGATTTTCCACAACTTAGCTTAATGAAAATGAAAACCCGTGACCTGGCAATGGTCATGGAAAATGAGATTTTAAAAAGAATGGCATACACGCAGTTTACCACGATAAACAAAAAAGCCTATCCAATTATCCAGCATAAAGCTGAAGGCGTTTTGGAGGCGGCAAATGATTTTTTAGAATCCTCAACAGTCCCGATAGACGTCATCTTTTTTGATCTTCCCGGAACTGTAAATACACCCGGAATTTTGAAAGCCTTGGCAGGGATGCATCACATTTTCACCCCCATTACTGCTGATCGTGTAGTGATGGAAAGCACCCTTGTTTTTACACAGTTGATGCGGGATGTCATTATGAAAAAAGGAGAAACATCCATTAAAAGTATCAACCTGTTCTGGAACCAGGTAGATGGCCGGGAACGCTCCCCTTTATATGGCATCTATAACAAACTTATCAATGACTTGGGATTTAGCCTTATGCAGTGCAGCATCATGAACAGCACACGATTTCGAAAAGAAAGCGAACTCGATACAAAATCTGTTTTCCGCTCCACTTTAATGCCTCCGGACAAACATCTGATGAAGGCTTGCCGGTTAGACCAGTTTATGGCAGAATTTTTAAATATTGTTCAATTGTAAAGCTATGGAAAAAGAAAATAAGAAAAAAGTCACTCCTGAGATCGATGAAGCGCTGATGATGGATATAATGGCCGATGGCGTTAAAAAAGAAGGATTAACACCTCCGGCAGAAAAGCACAAACCTTCACCAGAGCCGCTACAGGAGAAGCCTTTAACAAAGGAGCGCATGAAAATAAAAAAAGGAACTTATACAGATTATGAAGCCATTTTTTTTAAGAAGACCCATACCAATGCCCGAGATGGCAAAACGGTATACATTCAGCCTGATTTTCATGAAAAATTATCCCGTATCGTTCAGGTTATCGGTGAAGATAAGCTAGCAATTTATGCCTATCTAAACAATGTACTGGAGTATCACTTTCAGGAATTTGGAGAACAGATTACCAAAAGTTTCAATGAGAAATACAAACCTATTTTATAAACTAATCATGAAGATAAAAATTAAAATTCACGAGAACCGTAAAGAACAATTTAAAAAATTGTTTATGGTCAATCGCTTTCCCTCAGGGCGAAGCGGAAAAGTAGTATACCTGCGTCCCGAGTACCATGAGCGTCTACTGCGCATTGTCCAATTACCAGGAGAAGAAAAAATTACGCTCTATTCATACATTGACAATATTATGGAACATCACTTCAGGGAATTTAGCCAGGACATCACGGATTATTTCAATGAACGCAACAAACCAATTCTTTAGTTATGGAAACAATTATTGTAATATGCCTGCTGGTCATTATTGTCCTGCTGATACAGGATAAAATTGTTATCAAGAAACGGACAGAGCAAAAGTCATCTCAGGAAAAAGTTAATCCAAATCTGCCCGATATTATGGGGCAGCCTAAACCTATGAGAAGCCTTTTCCAGCCAAATAGCACCAGCGAAAGCCAAAGAACAGATCCGGAAATAGAAACTGATAATTTTGATATTGAAATCGACCTAAAAAATTTCAACATACAAATTCCGCAGGAAGAACTGGATAAAGTTTTTGGAAAAATACCTGATTTTGATGATGAAGAGGAAGAATGGAACGGGTATGGAATATCTGGCGGGCATAACGGTTTTGCTCAAGGGGTTACCTTTGAAGAACTAAGCTCCTTGGGGATGCTGCTGCAACAAAACGTATTGAAGCCATCCCAAAAGGAAAAAGCAATTGGAATAGTTCATAAACTACAGGGAACCGAATTATTCAGCCTGTTAGAAAATTCTGTGGAAAGTGCCTCCCGCATGATAGCCGAGCTATTGGACGGGAGCCTTTCTTCTGAAACTGACGCCGGTTCTTCCACTGTGCGGAAAAATGATTTGAATGATTTTGACATTGGGGAGTTTGTATAGACTTCCCGTTGTCATTTTATAAAAACATGAAATTATGGAAAGAGAACTGCCCGAAATTGAAATTGAGGGAATACAATACCTATTCGACATTGACCAAATGGCTTTGCTTGAAAAAGAAAGACCTGACTATAGATTACTACTGGAGGATATGAACGATTGCGGTACACATTATGAGTTTGTATACGATAGGAATTCCGGAGGTATTGACCAATCCAGGACTGCCGATAGAATAGATGCATCTGATACAGCAGGACAAATTTTTACTATCGTCAAAATACCCAGAATTTCCGAAATGGATCCATTGGGTATGTGTAAAAAGTACAACTGTTCACTTGATGATATCCGTCAAAAGACCAACTTTGAAATAATGGTGGATCAGAAAGCTTTTGATTTACGCATAAATAAGGGACTGCTACCCACTATAGAAATTGCAGGGCATACTTTTTATGTTGATATACGAATGGATAAGCTAAGACCTAAAGACGATTTCCTTTCACAAGGTATTGTGTTTTCAGATATTGAAAGCTACTATGACGGAGATAAAAGAACATATACCATTCCCTATAATCCAAAAACACACCAATTTCAGGAGCCTGATTATAACAGCATAAGAGCATATCCGAAGGATTTAATCGCGGTTGAATTTCCATCTGAAAGATTATTGGACAGGATTGGCTGGAACCGAATGTATGGATTTGACATCAGGCATGGTCTGGTGAAGCAAGGTTTAAAATTACAATTTACTGCAAAGAATATCCCTTGGAAAGAGACCTTTATTTATGATCTGATCAAACTCAACCGCAGCATTGAGAAGCGCCTGCAGCAAACTGCAGAAAAGCATCAAGCTGACCAACCAGAGCAAAGTAGATGCAAATGGCGAAAAATGTAAACGAAACAGATCCCGTAGAAAACAACAATCCCAAGTGTCAAACTTTCAAAAAGTGGGCACTTTTTTTATGCTTTCGATGTGCCGGGAATGCCACCAAATGCCAAATAATTCCACTGACTGCCAATTTGTTATAACACATCATATTCCATAACATCTTTGTCTTCAAATCCCGCAGGATGCGGGAAAAGAACAACAATTTAATCTGTTTTAATCATGGAAAAACAAAGAAAAAAAGTTTTGCTGGCAGGCCTGGCAATGCTGTCAGGAATTAGTGCATCCGCACAGGGAAATGGTACGGCCGGTATCAATGAAGCGACCCAGATGGTCACCTCTTATTTCGATCCCGCAACTCAGCTCATCTACGCTATCGGTGCTGTAGTTGGGCTAATCGGCGGTGTTAAGGTATACAACAAATTCAGCAGCGGTGATCCCGATACCAGTAAGACGGCCGCAAGCTGGTTTGGTGCCTGTATCTTCCTTATTGTAGCTGCTACGATTCTTCGTTCTTTCTTCCTTTAAAAACTGATATATGAACAATTACAATATCAATAAAGGGATTGGAAGTACAGTGGAATTTAAAGGGCTCAAAGCACAGTATCTGTTCATTTTTGCAGGTGGTCTGCTGGGTATTCTTGTCCTGGTGATGATCCTGTATATCATTGGGATGAGTTCCTATATCTGTTTAGGGCTTGGTATCGGTGGCGCATCACTTATTATCTGGAAGACCTTCTCGCTGAATAAAAAGTATGGAGAACATGGTCTCATGAAAGCAGGTGCAAAAAAAAGGCACCCACGATACATTATTTGTCGAAAGCCTATCTACCGCTATGTTTCATCAGTAAAAACCAAACAGCTATGAGAAATACCTCAAAAGCCGCCACATTGGAAAATAAATTTCCTTTACTGGCAGTAGAAAACCATTGCATCCTTTCTAAGGATGCTGATATAACGGCTTGTTTTCAGGTGCATTTACCTGAGCTGTTTACAGTAGCTTCTGCGGAATATGAAGCCATTCACTCCGCCTGGCATAAAGCAATTAAAACACTGCCAGATTTTACAGTGGTACACAAGCAGGATTGGTTTATTAAAGAAGACTATGCTCCAAAAATGGATCAGGAAGAGGTAAGTTTTTTAGGGAAATCCTATCAGCAGCATTTTAATGAACGTCCATTTTTGAATCATTACTGTTATCTCTTTTTGACCAAAACCACTAAAGAAAGAATGCGCACCCAGAGTAATTTCTCTTCCTTGTGTAAAGGTACTTTAATACCAAAAGAAATTCGCGATAAAGAAACCATTCATCGCTTTATGGAAGCCGTATCGCAATTTGAAAGAATTCTTAACGATTCCGGATTTGTAAAACTTGCGAGGCTGAGTGAAGAAGAAATAATCGGGACAGATCAAAAGCAGGGATTACTAGAGCAATACTTCACACTCTCAAGAGAAGCCGGGACACCGATGCAGGACATTGTCCTGGGTGCTGAAGAAGTTCGTATCGGGAACAAAAGACTGTGCCTGCACACCTTGTCCGACACAGATGATCTGCCCGGTACAGTATCAGCAGACACCCGTTACGAAAAGCTTTCCACAGACCGAAGCGATTGCCGATTGTCGTTTGCTGCTCCGGTAGGATTGTTATTGAACTGCAATCATATCTACAACCAATACTTGTTTCTGGATAACAGTGATGAGAACCTTAGAAAATTTGAGAAGTCTGCAAGGAATATGCATTCCCTGGCACGCTACAGCCGAAGCAACCAGATAAACAAAGAGTGGATTGAGCGTTACCTGAACGAGGCACATTCCTTCGGACTTTCTTCAATAAGAGCCCATTTCAATGTGATGGCATGGTCGGATGACCCCAGCGAATTAAAACAAGTAAGGAACGATACCGGGAGTGCATTGGCGCTCATGGAATGTAAACCAAGACACAACACTACCGATACAGCAACCTTGTACTGGGCTGGTATTCCTGGCAATTCCGGTGATTTTCCAAGTGAAGAAAGTTTTTATACTTTCATAGAGCCTGCTTTGTGCTTTTTCACAGAAGAAACGAATTATCAAAATTCACTATCGCCTTTCGGAATCAAAATGTCAGACCGTCTGACCGGAAATCCCATCCATCTGGATATTTCCGACCTGCCGATGAAAAAAGGAATTATTACCAACCGTAACAAATTCATATTGGGGCCATCAGGAAGCGGGAAATCTTTCTTTACCAACCACATGGTCAGGCAGTATTACGAACAGGGAGCCCACGTGCTTTTGGTAGATACCGGAAACAGTTATCAGGGATTATGTGAGCTTATCAAAAGTAAAACCAAAGCAGAAGACGGCGTGTACTTTACTTATACGGAAGACAATCCGATTGCCTTTAATCCTTTCTATACCGACGATGGCGTATTTGATATTGAAAAAAGAGAAAGTGTCAAAACCCTAATCCTTACGCTTTGGAAAAGGGATGATGAACCGCCAACCCGCTCAGAAGAGGTAGCGCTGTCCAATGCAGTAAGCGGCTATATCGAAAGAATTAAACTGGAAAATACTCAACCGTCTTTTAATGGATTCTATGATTATGTAAGAACCGATTACCGAAAAGTATTAGAGGAAAAACAAGTGAGGGAAAAAGATTTTGATATTGCCAATTTTCTCAATGTACTGGAACCTTATTACAAAGGCGGTGAATACGATTACCTGCTGAATTCAGAAAAACAGCTTGATTTATTGTCCAAACGTTTTATCGTGTTTGAGATTGATGCCATTAAAGACCACAAAATACTCTTCCCGATCGTAACGATTATCATTATGGAGGTTTTTATTAATAAAATGAGAAGGCTCAAAGGGATACGCAAACTGATATTGATTGAAGAGGCCTGGAAAGCGATAGCCAAAGAAGGTATGGCAGAATATATCCGCTATTTATTTAAGACTGTGCGTAAATTTTTTGGAGAAGCCATTGTAGTGACTCAGGAAGTTGATGATATCATTCAGTCACCGATTGTCAAGGAAAGTATTATCAACAATTCCGACTGTAAGATCCTGCTGGATCAGCGCAAGTACATGAACAAGTTTGATGATATACAGGCCATGCTGGGTCTGACCGACAAGGAAAAAGCGCAGGTATTGTCCATCAACATGAACAATGACCCTTCGCGATTGTACAAAGAGGTCTGGATAGGACTGGGTGGAACGCATTCTGCTGTGTATGCTACAGAAGTAAGCCTTTGTGAGTATCTGGCTTATACCACTGAGGAAACCGAAAAACTAGAAGTGATGCAGCTTGCCCAAGAGCTAGGCGGTAATGTCGAACAAGCCATTAAGCGAATTGCCATCAGGCGGCGTGATCAGACAAATCAATAATAATTACTAATTTAAAAATCGAACAACATGAAAAAATTAATGTTTTTGGTGTATACGGCGCTTATCCTTGCCGCAGCACCTTCCGTAAAAGCTCAATTTGTAGTTACCGATCCGGCAAATCTGGCCTCAGGTATTCTCAACAGCGCCAATGAAATAGTACAGACCTCTAACACGGTATCCAATGTCGTCAAAAATTTCAAGGAAGTGGAAAAGGTATACAAGCAGGGCAAAGAATATTACGACAAACTCCAAGCGGTAAACAATCTGGTGAAAGATGCGCGCAAAGTGCAGCAGACCGTCCTGCTGGTGGGTGATGTATCGGAAATGTATGTAAAGAATTTTGGCAAAATGATGAATGACCCCAATTTTTCCGCCCAGGAACTGGCTGCTATTGCCAATGGCTATTCGGCACTTCTGGGAGAGAGTACCGAGCTGCTGAAAGAACTCAAACAGATTGTAAATTCCTCCAGCCTGTCACTTAATGACAAAGAGCGCATGGATATCATTGACCGAGTGTACAAAGAAGTCAAAGAATACCACAGCCTGGTGCGCTACTATACCAATAAGAATATCTCGGTAAGCATTCTAAGGGCGAAAAAGCAGCACAATACCAAAAGAGTGCTGGAACTCTATGGAACACCCAACCAAAAATACTGGTAAGCCATGGAATTTAATAACCTTCATCAGGTACTGCGCTCTTTGTATGATGAGATGCTCCCGCTGTCCGCCGATATGGCGGCAGTGGCTAAAGGGGTGGCTGGTCTTGGAGCCTTGTTTTATGTGGCACTAAAAGTTTGGCAGGCACTCAGCCGTGCAGAGCCTATTGATGTTTACCCGCTGCTCCGCCCATTTGCTTTAGGGCTTTGTATCATGTTTTTTCCCACCATTGTACTGGGAACCATCAATGCGGTCTTAAGTCCCGTGGTTACAGGTACCCACTCCATCCTCGAAGATCAGGTGCTTGACCTGAACGAGCTGCAGGCAAAAAAAGACCAGCTCGACCGTGAAGCAATGCTTCGCAACCCGGAAACAGCTTATTTGGTGTCAAACGAAGAATTTGATAAAAAACTCGATGAATTGGGCTGGTCACCCGCCGATGTCGGGACAATGGCAGGACTGTATATGGACAGAGAGGCTTATAGGATAGAGAAAGCAATAAAAGAATGGTTTCGTAATCTGCTGGAAATACTTTTTCAGGCAGCAGCACTCGTGATCGACACCATTCGAACTTTTTTTCTGATTGTACTGTCCATACTCGGACCAATAGCATTTGCCATATCGGTATGGGACGGCTTTCAGTCTACACTAACGCAGTGGCTCAGCCGATACGTCAGCGTTTATTTATGGCTTCCGGTAGCAGACCTGTTCAGTTCTATGCTTGCCAAGATACAATCGCTGATTGTTGAAAGGGATATTGAAATGCTAGCCGATCCGACTTTCATTCCCGATACCTCAAACAGTATTTATATCATCTTTATGATTATCGGTATTGTGGGCTACTTCACTATTCCTACGGTGACAGGCTGGATCATCCAAGCCGGCGGTGCTGGAAACTTTACCCGTAATGTCAACCAAACGGCAATGAAATCGGGAAATATTGCCGGAGCCGGAGCGGGTTCGGCAGTTGGAAATATCGGCGGCAGGCTGATAAACAAATAACACAACTAATTATTCAAGAAAATGGAATTTAAAACGCTAAGAAATATAGAAAACAGTTTCAGGCAGATACGCCTGTATGCTATTGTGTTTGCCCTGCTCTGCACAGGTGTTGCAGGATATGCGGTATGGAAGTCCTACAGTTTTGCCGAGCAGCAGAGACAGAAAATTTATGTGCTGGATAATGGGAAATCGCTCATGCTGGCACTCGCTCAGGATGCCTCAATCAACCGTCCCGTCGAAGCACGGGAACACGTAAGGCGGTTCCATGAACTCTTCTTTACGCTCGCTCCGGATAAAAATGCGATTGAAAGCAATATGAAAAGGGCATTTAATCTTGCCGATAAAAGTGCTTTTGACTATTACAAAGATCTTTCCGAGAAGGGATATTACAACCGTATTATATCGGGCAATGTGCAGCAGCGCATCGAAATAGACAGTGTGTCCTGCAGCTTTGAGACCTATCCCTATTCAGTACATACCTATGCCAAACAGTTCATTATCCGTTCGAGCAACGTGACAAAACGTAACCTGGTTACGTCCTGTTTTCTGGTAAACTCCGTTCGTTCGGACAATAACCCGCAAGGCTTCAATATCGAAAAGTTCGCCGTGACAGAGAACAGGGATATTGAGGTCGTTAAACGCTAAATTAAAAAGACATGAAACAGATAATTGATTTAGAAACATTCTCAAAAAGCCTTTCGGATAAAGGCTATAACGGCTATTTCCATACGCAGTCTGCACATCCCGGCAGGTTAAAAGAAAGTATCAGTGACTATCTGGAAAGCTGCCAAAAAGGAAAGGAAGTTTTTTCTAACAGCGAGTTTACGCTCACCGGCTATCTTAAATGGACAGGTGATGAACACCCGAGAATTGAATGCCGTATGCGGGTGAAACATGAAAACGGAAATTTCGAGCTTCAAAAAATGGAAATAACCCAAAAAGACCAGTTCGGACAGCTGTTAAAGCAATCGAAATTAGAAAATCTTTCAGTAGATACTATGCCAAAAGCGAGTGAAGCAATTGCTATGGTTAGTGATGTGATTGAGCAGGAAACTGTGCCCGCCCGCAGGCATTTCAAGCTATAGCTAGAAAACAATATGATTATGAAAAATCTAAGAACCAATATGAGCGAGTGGTTTGACAGGCTGGATCAGCGCTGGCAGGCACTGCCAGTAGAAAAACAGCACAGCTGTACACTGTACTTTTTTGCAGGATATGTACTGATTACTGCAGGGGTCATTTTTAAAACAGTACTCGATACGGCGGGATCCGATAATGATATGGAGATCAGGCATATTGAAAACCCTGCCCTGAAAAAGAAAGAAAGTCCTCCGACTTTAGGGGATAGTTTGATAACAATTCTAAAAAATAAAAATTATGAAGGAAAATGAAAAAAAGGTCAGTATTCTTATTGAAGAAGGCGGCCAGAACAACACATCCAATCTTGCTGATGATCAAAAAAGCAAGCAGGAACGGCTTAAAAAACCACTGGTATTCGTTTTAATGGGCATCGTATTTTTAGGCTGTATGTACCTGATATTTAAACCGTCTTCCTCGGAAAAGGAAATCGAAAACATCGGACTCAACGATGCCGTACCACAGGCAAGTGATGCAATAATGCAGGCAGACAAGCAAAAGGCCTACGAACAGGAGATGCTGGAAGAGAAAGACCAGGAAAAACAGAGTGCCCTTACCACGCTGTCAGACTATTGGAACCAGGACAATTCAGCCGATAACCCAACAGCGCTAGCAGCTGATGAAGAAGATCCAGAAAATGGAACTGGCGGCGGTACTGGAAAACCCGGCAACCCGGCACTCAATAGCTATCGCAACGCACAAAGTACACTAAGTTCCTTTTATCAGGACGATAACAGCGAAACACAGGAACTCCGCAGGCAACTCGATGAGCTAAAGGAAAAGCTGGCTGAAAAGGAAATACCCGCCAGTGTAACGGCAGCTGACCAACTGGCACTCATGGAGAAATCCTATCAGATGGCTGCCAAGTACCTTCCCTCAGGAACCGTTACCACTGAGGTTCCAAACAGCAATAGTACAAGTACTGTTACTCCTGCGGCTATACAGGAAGGAAATTTTGCCCCGCTCAGTCCGGCAAGAAAAAGTACAGTATCATCCCTGTACCCCGAACCCAGCGATAGTACTTTTTTGGCAGAATGGAGTGGCGCCAGAAACCGCAGTTTTTATACGGCGGGCTCCTCCAGACAAGAGGTACAGCCAAAGAACAGCATCAAAGCCTGTGTACAGCAAACCCAGACCATTATCGGTGAAAGCTTGGTACAGCTGCGTTTATTGGAATCTGCCCAGACTTCTGGAAGTATCATTCCCAAAGGTACCATCTTAACGGCTGCGGCTAAGATTCAGACAGGGCGTTTACAGCTAAAAGTTACTTCCATAGAAGTGGACGGTACTATCATCCCTGTCGAAATCAACATCTATGACCTTGACGGACAGCAGGGCTTGCCCGTTCCGTATTCACCGGAAATGAACGCCCTTAGCGAAATGGCCGGCAATATGAGCCAGCAATCAGGAACAAGCCTCATGCTGACCCAATCGGCAGGACAGCAGATAGCCGCAGAGATGAGCAAAGGAGTGGTTCAGGGGATTTCGGGTTACTTCTCCAAAAAAGTAAGGACACCGAAAGTTACCTTAAAGGCCGGGCATCAGGTTTTTCTTGTTTCAAAAAATAAAAAATAATAGTAAACTTAAAATCAATTATATAATGAAAAATCATTTAAAAACCTTTTGGGCTTTTGCCCTAATAATCGGCTCTATTGTGTCCTCTATGGCACAGGATGCCGTACAATCGCCACTTACTATGGGGGCGATAGAACCCTATCAAATGGAAGTAACTTATGATAAGACTTCCCATCTGATTTTCCCCACTGCCATCCGTTATGTGGATCTCGGAAGCGAATACCTGATTGCTGCAAAGGCTGAGGATGCTGAAAATGTGCTTCGTGTAAAAGCATCGGTAAAGGAATTTGAAGCCGAAACCAATTTTTCGGTGATTACCGATGACGGCCGCTTTTACAGTTTCAACGTGTATTATAATCCCTCTCCAGACACATTAAGCTACAGCCTTATCACCATGCAAAAGGCAGTAGATAAATCTGCCGCACAAGATGTGCTTTTTGAAGAGCTGGGCAGCAACTCGCCATCTCTGGCAGGACTGCTGCTGGAAACCATCTATAAAAAGGACAAACGTTTTGTAAAGCATATCGGGGCGAAAAGTTTTGGTATTCAGTTTATCCTGAAAGGCATTTACATCCACAACGGTAAATACTATTTCCATACCCAGCTGGGAAACCGCACCTATGTTCCTTTCCATATTGATTTTATCAATTTCAAAGTGGTGGATAAGAAAATAGCCAAGCGCACCGTGATACAGCAACGATCACTGATACCGCTTCGCAGCTACAAGCCGCTAGATGAGATTGGCGGAAAAGCAAGCGAACAAAACGTGTTTTTGTTAGACCAGTTTACCATAGCCGATGATAAAGTACTGCTGGTAGAGATTTTCGAGAAAAACGGAGGCAGACACCAAACGTTTACGGTAGAAAATTCGGATTTGATAAAAGCCCGACTCATTAATGATATGCACCTGAAATTTTAATAATCCATAAAAACAATCGAAATAAAATGAAAAAGTTTATCTATACCGTAATGCTCGTTTTGATGAGCATCACAATGGCAAAGGCACAACGCATGCTGCCTAAGCAAAAAGGACTGGAAGTAAATGCAGGTGTATTATCCAATGATAAAATCGGAAATGATTATTACCTCAATATCGGTATGACCGTCAACGGCAAAAATGGCAGTTACCAGCTGTGGTCGTTGGAATATTCCCATCAATACCACGATTATAAAGAACTCCGCATTCCTCAGGAAACCTTTACAGCTGAGGGCGGTTACAGTTTTTTCCTATTGGGAGATGCGCGTAAGAACATCACGCTGAATGCCGCAATAACCGGCGTTGTTGGTTATGAAAGCATCAATCGGGGCGAAATTATGCTGTATGACGGAGCGAAAATACTAAGCGAGGACAATTTCATCTACGGAGCTGGCGGGCGTTTGACTATTGAAACTTACCTGTCTGACCGATTTGTGTTAGTGCTGCAGGGACGTGCAAAAGTCTTTTGGGGTACGGATCTTGAACAGTTTCGGCCATCGGCGGGTGTGGGATTAAGGTTTAATTTTTAAAACGAAAAACGATGAAAACATTTTTTAATAAGTTCAGAATAAAATTACTGCCGTTAATGCTGGCAGTCCTGATAAGCTCTGTTACACTTTTTTCCTGTGATAAGGATGAACTGGAAATACAGAATGATTTTCCTTTTGAGGTAAAGGTGATGCCCGTACCCAAAGACATTTCGAGTGGCGATACTATAGAAATAAGGTTAACGATACAGCCAGCAGGTAATTACACGGGCACGGATTATTTCATCCGCTACTTTCAGTTTGACGGGCAGGGAACCTTGCGGTATTACAATGAACCGCCTTACCAGCCCAATGATCTGTATCCAATATCAGCGGAGCAATTCAGGTTGTATTACACTTCAAATTCCAACGTTTCCCAGTCTTTCGAAGTATGGATTTCGGATAATTTTGGGAATGAAAAACAATTGAGTTTTGAGTTAAACAGCGTAAAGAGATAAAATTAGTAACGATTGCTATAAAGTGAATTGACCTGCTAAAATAATGCAGGTCAATTTTTATTGTTTTATTCAATATTCAGACTTTGTACATTAACTTCTTTACATTACAATTTTAAAACAGAAAATTAATTAAAATGCAATTACCTGACAAAAAATACTACTATAACTACTTTAATTTAAGTGCTTTATCAATTTTATCTTGTCCAATCGTTAGAATATATTTCTGCTTTTCTTGCACCATTATATCTACTCTATGTGAAATATTCCCATCTTGGTGCGCTAAAGCATCCAAGATTGCCTCGTCCTCTGTGTCTCTCCATTCAATTTTAAGATCTTTTTCTTTACAAACTGCTGTGTATTGACGTACTAATGTAAAGGAATCACTTTTTAAAATGTTATTTTTTGCCATGATATTAATTAGTTAAGGTTAAAATTAATTGGGAAAACCAAACGTATACCAATGTTGTTTCTTTCAATTAATGTATAATCTACGTCGTTAGAATTAAAAATATTAGTGAAATTATAATACAGTTCAGCATTGATAGTTGATTTATCTTTCTTTTTATCAATGAATGGAAATACGACACCAAATCCAGCGTTGTAAACTGGTTTTATATTTTGGGTATATTTACTTTTCGGAAAAACATGAAACCCTATAGCGCTTTTGCTAAATGGAAAATGATAAAAATCGATATCAACATTTAATTCAGTTATGCCAGTTTTATAGATTCCTGAGTAAATAAAGAATTTATCAGAAGTTTCTCTTACTTGATTTGAACTCGTTCCAATGGTACTGGTTTGGGTTACTTCCATTTTCTTTAAATCATTAAAATTACTTTTATATTTCATTGTTAAAGAAGAAGTAAAGTAGGTTGTTTTGTAATTGGTTGGATTTAAATTAACATAAGAATACTGTGTTTTAAATTCGTGACTGATATAATTGTCTTTGGTGATTTGATTCTCATAAATTTCTTTTGGATTTAACAATCGAAACTCATCATTTTTTAGTTTATAAGCCAATGAAAACCAAGAGAATTGGTACCCAGCTACTTTTAACTTTGAAATATCATTTTCGTTTATTTTGTCGGCTCTGATATTACCAATTTTGAGAAGTTCTTTTGATTTTTTGTAATTTTTATTAAGGGTGTCATTCTCAGCAATCTTAGCTATATTTTGTTCCTTTTTGAAAGTTTTGTTATTCTTTTGAGCAGTAAGTAATTCTTTTTCATCATGTGTGATTGCAGTATTCAACTTTTCGTTGAGTGTTGCAATATCGCCATCAAGTGTTTTATTTTCCGTATTTAATTTATCGTTTTCAATAATACGTTCATTGTTATCAAAGGATGCTAAGATTTTAGCTTTAGCCTTGTCGTAGTCTTTCATGATTTTATCGTTATCTTCTATGTTCTTATCATAGTCACTTTGATAATAATATATTTTTCTTGGAGTCTTTTTATATAAAAAATGATACTGAACTTCTAAACTGATATTAGTATTTAACTTAGAGTTGTTAAAAACAGCATAGGTTCCGTCAGATATTCCTCCTATCATTTTACCTGTAATGATATTGCCATTTTTACGAATAAATGTAGGACTGAAAGTCACTTCAGTTTTCTCAATATCCACACCTGCATAACTACCAACGTTATTAGCGGTTTGCCCGGTAATTAGTTTTGAAAAGCTAGTTTGAATTATTGCGTTGAAATCTTTATTAGATAAAGCCGTGTTTATTTTTTGTAATACAATACTATCTTTATTCTTTAATTGTTTTTCTTTTACCGATTGTGAATAAATAGCAGTACTACTTAAAATTAAAAAAAATAGTAGAAGTTTTTTCATAAGATTCAAGTTTTAATATTCACTAAGTAAAGGTGTTATGTCAGGTTAAAAAATAGATCTCCTTTTAATCAGAATATTTTCTTCTAAATTAAAAAAGTTTTTTTTCCTGAGATTAGGTATTTATACGTATTTTTTTTACAAATATTTCAAACTAATTCAGCAATATTAAAAGACAACAAAATGATTGACTCCAAAGAGACCTTCTTTTGCTTTTCTTTAGCTGCTGATGTGGAAAGAAAAGAAGTCCAAAATGTAGTTGAGGGATGTGTATCCCTACCAAAAACGTCACAACCGCTTTGGTAAAATGTAAGGAAGAGGAATAGGAAAAGGGACATTTTTCCAATGTGGTTGTTCCAATTTTATGCAAAAAGACTGTCCCGACCATCGGAAGGGTCTGTCTTTTTGCCGCCGAAAATTGGTTTTCACCCAACTTTTATCGGATGGGTTCGGAAGTCCTTCAGATTGTGAAAAAATCCCCTGTACAGGGTCATTCCGTTGCGGAACAATCCCCAAAGCAATGAGCATCCCATCTGGGTCAAAGACGAATTGATAAACAAATCCTGTTTGTCCAATGCTTCTGCTAAACTGCAACTTGGCGTGTCGTCCTGCTGTTCGGACTCTTTGAGCAGTTCTGCAAATTCATCTGTGACCATTGGCAGGCTTGCCACCGTTTGGTATTTCTCTGAACTAGGCTGTTTTATCTCTGTGATAGTAGATAGCAGGACTTGCCCTGTGTGCTGGCTGTTGCCAAAGTCCAGCCAATATTTTGGCTCGTCTTGGTAGTTTCTGCGGTGGCTTGCTTCTTTTAGGATTTCAGCCACTCCAAACCTTGCCTGTACGCTGTCCACACAAGTAATATAAAGGGTAGCGGATGCAAATTGGCGTAATCTGCCGAAATTGTCCTTTTCAAATTTTACCGTTTCCGCTTTCCAATTAGTACCTGAAAAGCGGTTGACACGATTGATTAAAGCAACGGATTTGTACAATCCTGTTTCGCACTCTGCAAAACGCTGTCTTCCTAAATTGGCATTCGTTATTACATCATCATCCCAAAGTCGAACGGATAATCCTGCGTGTCCGAGTTCAATTAAACTGTGGTTCATTTCCATCAGAGCAGTCAAGACTTTTGAGCCTGTGCCACCTGCACCAATTAAATTTATGGCAATCGGATTGGTGGGATTAATCAGATAGTTGTCCGTAAAATGGACTTTTATTTTTTCAGTGTTCATCTGAGTAGATTTTTAATTGTTTTGTTATTGGGTTTTAATACTTCTTTCGGGAAGGTTTTATCTGTGCCAATTAGGTTTTTCCATAGGATTGTACAATTTCCTTTTATCGGATTGTAGTTTCCCAATAAATGGCTGAAATAGCTGTTGAAAAAGTAATGTTCCCAAGCAGTGGTAAATTCCTCTACCGAAGCTGAATTTTTAATGTCTATACTTACCGTTCCCATACATACGTTTCCGTTTTCATAGACGTTGAAAAAAGGAGCATAATATAATGGTGTTTTTTCTGTGGGTCTTCTCTCGCCTGCAAGGGCAAATACGGAGAGGCTGTTTTTGTTGGCATACCAAACCATTGGTGGAACATAAGACATTCCGCTCGAAATGTCCAAACCATTCACAAAAAACAATTGTCGCTTCTGTGCTTTGGTGTACCAAAGTACCGTTCCTTTTTCGCTCGGATTGATGTGCAGAATATTCATTGGTAAAATTCCTTTTGGCTTTAAAAAGGCTTTGCTTTTTTCTTCATCACTCTGCAATGACTTTGCCAATACATTGGCTTCCTTTACGGTCAAAGGATGGGCATTGATGGGATTTCCGTTTTTGTCCATATCAAAATGCTCCACATACATATTAGTATCAGTTCCGTTGGTTTCATAGAAAACCAAAGCAGATTTCGGGTGGTATAATGTCCCGAAACTCTCAGTGATGTCATTTAAATTGTTCATTTTTATTCCGTTTTATATTCATATAACAACCCGCATAAATCGTTTAATAGGGGAAACAGGCGGTTCTCAAAATCAAGGCTTCCCGCTGTTATTTCGCTTGCGTCAAAGTGTTTGCAAATAGTGGGTTCTTCCATTGCCCCGTACTCATTAAATTCATTGTTGATGCTGTCGGAAAGGTTTTCATACAGCCAGCCTTTGGTATCGGCTATAAAGGAAATGTACTTTTGCATTCCAATGGTTTCATAGTCATAGTCATCATTGTCATTATCAGGGTCTTGTTCGGAAATGGGTGCATTTCGGAAAATGCCTGCTGTGGGATATTCCGTAAAAAGGGTAAAGGCATCGAAAGCTACTTTTTCACATTCTTGGTCAAAGGCATCAAGGCTTTTGAAACTATTTAAACGCTTTTCAAATACCTGTAAATTGATACGGTTGAATAGTTTCTGCTCAATACTGTCGCCAACCTCTTCGGCTTGCCTTAACTCGCTTTTACAGATTTCGGTCTCGTCCGTTTCATCGTCCTGCTCGACCCAATCGTTCATCATTTCATACATCCAATAGAGGTACGTGTTTTCCTGTCTGTAATACGGAATGTCGGCAATATGGTACAGATAACTGCAAACCGACAGAAGTAATTGTGCGGTCTTTTTCCGCTTCGGGTCGTGGAGCATTTTAAAGAGCGGAACTATGGGGATATAATACAAGGTAGTTCCTGTATTGTATCGCTCCTCATTTACAAAAAAAGTTTTGTTACTGTCCTGTACCAATCGCAAACTATCCCAATTTTTATGGGTGCGTTTTAATTTAGTTTCTATATCACACATCGCCAAAGCCATATTGTAGGGATAGCCGTAAAGCTGTGTCTGCATCGGTTCAATGCTGTAATGCTCGGCAAGTTGGGAAAGGGACTTATAAAAATCCCTTTCCAGTTTTGCTGTTTTCTTACAAACCTGTACGGATGGTGCTGTTTTCAGTTTAGGCAGAAATGTACACTTTAGAATACCATTGGTAGCATCGTTATAGGTACGGATTTCTGTTTGTCTTTGCGCACCTCGTTTGCATCTTTGGGTCTCTGCATCCAATTGGCGAACTCGCCCAATTGTCGGTACAACTGCTGTTGTCGTTTCTGTTCGGGCAGACTGATAACTCCCGATATGATGTTGCGTTGCATAATTCATCGTTTTTACTGTTTTGGTTTAACCTTTTGTTCCCATTACGCTCTCAAATTTGTACTCCACTGCATCGTCCCTGATTTGAGGTGCAGATACTTTTGCAGTGGTCAGTATTGGGTACGTATTGGCATAAAAATTCATTACGGCTTCCACGCTCCAGCGTGGTTCAGGGTCGGTCAGTCTGATGTCCTGTCCTTTATCCTTGAGTATAAACACTCGTTCCAATTGCGTTGCTAATAACATAGTTTCTGATTTTGGGGTTAATACTCCTGCTGGTCCTCATTTTCCAACTCCATTTCCTGTTCTGCATCGTCTGCCATATAATCGGGATAAAGTCCCTCTTTGGATGGTTCGGGTTTCACTTCTTCCATTGCTCCGAAAAGGCTCGGTGTCGCAAACTTGTCTGACAATGCTGTTCTGCGTCTGCGTATCTCGTCTGCTTTTTCAGGAAAGGCTGTCATTTCGGGGACTTTCATCCATGCTTCACGGAATTTGCCTTCTTTTTCGAGTTCGTCTGCCTTTGCCATGGCATCATTAAACTTCTTGTTTTTGGCTTCCTGTTCTTTCTTTTGTTTATCGGCTTTTTCCTTTTCCATTGCCGATTGCTTTTTGGCTTCTTCCAACTGCTTCATAAAGCCTTCCATATCTACCATCAAACCCGAAGCGGTCTGTATGGGCGTGGTTATGGTCTCAAAAAAACCGTTGTCAAGTTCCTCGGCTGTTCCCCGAAGATTAAGGGGCGGTATGATGTTCTTTGCAGTATCTGCACACCCATCGTTTTGGAGCATTATCGATATTATAAGATTGTTTTCTGCTCCCTTTGCTATGGTCAGTTGCAGGTTACCTGTAAAATTCAACTGCGCTATCTGATTGAAAAAATTAGTTATCGTTGCCATAATTTAATTTTAATTTTTTAATGATTAATTCTATGATACTTTGTTCATCATGCCCTAACGCCCAAAGGCGTTTGATGAATTGCTCCATCCGTTGTTTGTATTCCTGTTCTCCCTTCTCTCCTCTAAGGAGTAGCAGATGGGTGTTCCAATCCCTTACGGCTTCCCCGATTATATTGGAAAGCTTTTGGGCATATTGTCTTTCCTCTGTTTGATTTTCTTTTGAAAGACCAAGTTTTATATAACTGCCCAAAACATACCAATACACTCTGGCATCTTTACCATATTTACGGTGGTTCTCTACAAATTCATTATAGAGATATTCCGCAAATTCAAAATTGTTTCCGTCTTGCTGTAACATGATTTTTATGTTATTCAAGTTAATTAAGTCTCATTATTTTCTCATGCTATCCCTGTATAGCTTTATAAGGGGGCTTTTTCTGACGTATAAACTCCATTGTTGTAGTAGCCCAAAAGCTGTTCCCAAACTCGTATTAAGCTATCGGTATCTACATAGAAATTTCCTGTTCGGTTACAATGGATGATATATAAAGTCTTGTCTTTGTATTTCTTGTCAATACTTTTCGCCTTAGCGTGGCTTTTCGCTCCTTCTAATGATTTTAATTTCTTCATAATTTAATTTAGGCTACCACCGATTAAGGCGGTAGCCTGTGGTTAATTAATTAAGGTTTAGGATTTCCGCACCTTCAGTTGCAAATGAGGTACACAGTTCAAAAGCCTTTTGCCCCTTCATTTGTGCCGTTCCACCCATTACAATGCTCTGTAGCTTGGCTTGGTTGTCCTTATAACTTCGCACATTTTGATAGTAGCCAGTAACAGCATTGTATGCCCCGAACAAAGTGCCTTTTGTGGTGTCCATCTGCTGGGTGTCGCTTATCATCGCATAGGAAAAAGCATCATCAACGGTGTTTTTGAACACGGTTGAAATCTCATCTTGCGCACCTTTTTTGATAAGGTCAAGGGTTTCCTTGTTCGGGCAGAGTGCCAATTGGATAAGCTTTCTTACTTCTTGGTCAGTTACTTTAACTTTTGTCCACTCATTGAATATGCCCTCCAATTGACTGCTGAGTGTGTTTGCCAATCCCATAATCTTGTGAGCGTTCTCGATACGCTGTTTTGCTCCTGAAGTATGTTTGATACGCACTACATTGGTCATCGAACGTAATGAAGCATTAAGGGTATTTTGACATACAATCCTAATGGGTGTAAATGCGGCGGTGATACTTCCACTACCATCGTGTGAAGTCGTTAGGAAAATGTAACGCTCGGTTACATCATCGCCATTGCCCACACGGATATAATCGGGCAGTTTGGCTGTGATAAATATGCGCTCCCCATTGCCCAATGCCCCTGCGGTTTCGTAGAGAATCCCATCGCCACCCCCCACAATGGCATCAAAAAAGTTGAAGGCTTCACGGTTTTGTACAATTTGATAATCTTTTCCCACAACGCCCAATACGGCATTGTTATCGGTGCGGATGTTGGCAAAGTAGCTGGGTACTTCCAATTCGTTACTGCCTATCTCAATACCGTCAGCCGTCTCAATAATACCCGAACCTTTGGTAAACAGTGGGGATTTTACGACTTGGTAATCCAATCCTGCGTGTTTGATAGCTTCTTCACTTGTTGGGTACTCTGAAACGATTTGCCCTAAACCGTGCCACGCTTTCTGTTGAACGCTAAAGAATGAATAGCGTCCAGTTTTCTCGTTGAAATTGATATTATGTGCCATGATAAAATGATTTAAAAATTTGATAATTATTTGAATACTTATTGATTAAAATGGGAGGTCGTTTTCAGGCTTCTCATTGCTTGTTCCTTTGGCAGCCTGTGCCGTTTCCGATTTTTTACCGCCCCCATGCAGTTTGATTTGGGAGGTATTGAAATTCAGTCCTGCGCGAGCTTCCCCGTTACTGCCTGTCCATGCCCTTGCGCTTACTGTACCTGTGAGTTCTACAAGAGAACCCTTTGTGAGTATTTTGGCAACCTTGGAGCTAATCCAATAAGCGCAGTCGAAGTACGTTGTCTGCTCTATGCGCTCGCCCGCTTTGTTTTTGTAGCTCCCGTTGATGGCTACTGAAAAGTTTACTACTGTTTTGCTGTTCGACACATTACGTACCTGCGCATCTGATGTCACCCTTCCAATGATGTTCATAGTTTGTTTTTTTTAATGTTGTACAATCCCCTTACGTTTGTTTTTCTCTTAACCTGCCTGCCTCAAAAAATATTTATCCAAAAGAAAAAACGGAAAAAAAGAAAGCCATAAAAAGGTATGGACAATGCGGAAGGGCAAAAGGAAACGGAATAATTGGAGGGGTACCCTTTAGGGGAGGAAACCGTTTATGCCGTAGTCTTTTGACGGGGGATGCGGCGGGTGTCCATAATACCTTAGCTGCCTTTTTATCCTTTTTCGTATTGGAAAGTATTCTGGTATCTGGATTCGATTTTTATTCTGCGTATCAATGCAGAACAACAAAACAGTTTTGGAACTGACTCAGCCAGCCAAATAGTTCCATGAAAAGACATTGCTGTAAGAAGTAGTAAGTTCTGATGTACTTTTAAATTCTAATAATCAGATTTAAAAAAAGAAAGCAGATGATGAGTGATAGTGTAACAAAGGATGACTTGAGGCAATTTGGATTGCTTCTGTTAAATGATATTCGTAAAATAATAGACGAGAATCAAACGGTTGAGAAAGAATCCCTGGACCCTGAATGGCTCAAAAGCCGGGTCGTAAGAAGATTGCTGGATATGTCTGCTGGATCATTGCAAAATTTAAGGGTGACAGGAAAAGTGAGGTTCAAGAAAGTATTGGGTTCCTATTATTATAATAAGACCGACCTCATAAAGCTGTTTAGCGAAGAATAATAATCATGGACTTAGGAGAATTATTAGATTATCTGGCTGTCATTGAGAATGACAGCAGACTTAATGTCTGGCATTTTGCCCTGTTGAGTGCTATTCTGTATTTAGGATATCGTCAGGGACAAAAAACATCCATAAATGTGAGTAGAAGCAAAATTATGGACTTAGCACATATCCATACTTTACCCACATACCATAAATATTTTAAGCAATTGCAGGAAATGGAATATATCCGATATATACCATCTTATCATCCTAGTTATAGAAGTAAAATTGATTTACTGATAAAGCTATAAAACTGGGTTTGTAATATGTCCAAAATCACTAATAGATAATTTGTGTTCTGGATAAAAGGATTAGGATGTTTACTGGCATAATGAGCTAAAAAAATAACAACAAATGTCAATCTAAACTTGAAATAGGTAAATAACTTTCTTTTATCTGGAATTTGTAAAAAGATTGACATTTATATCATGCACCTTTTTGAAAGTGGCGCCTATTTACTAGAAATGCAAAAAAATATCAAGTGATAACAGCAGCAAAAAAACAAAATATATACAATGTAAGTGTGAAAAACTTACAGCAAATTAAAAGTCCGATTGATGATTTGTAAAAATTTATTTATATATTCGTTCTCAAATTTTTCGTGTATTTGTCACACATATCTAACTTCATGAAGTGACTTTGTGTGATTCTATAACGCATATAAGTAAGTTACCAGCAATTTATCGGCAATCTGCTAAAAGAAAACTATGACAACAATCAACCATAAAAAAACAACCACAAAAGAATTAATAAAGCTATACACAGGCATTCGTTTTGAATTCGGAGATTTACTTACCGAATTGCAAAAAAATGGCTGGGACGAAGAAAAAGACACTCGAATTATTTCCTTGAAACTTATGATTGAACCTGTTCAAAGCATAATTATTTTATTGTACTTAATTGATGAACATTTTGGAGACATTAGTTTGTGGGAGTTGCAGAAGTTTACTAATCAAACGCAGAAAAATGACTTTATAAATAATCGATTGACTTTTATTGTAAATGAATTGAGAGAAGGATTATTTGTAAATGTATTTATCCGCTTTGAAAATTTTATAAAGATAATTTCAAAATCTTTAGGTTTATCGGGTGATAAAATCAACGCATTAAGTAAAAAAATAATTAACGAATTAAATTTAAACTTTGACTATAAGGAATTGATAAATCTAGTAACTTATTCAAGAAATACAATGCATACAGAGGGTTTTCATACTCAAGATGACAAAGCTATATCTTACAAAGGCATTGACTATCAGTTTAAGCAAAATCAACCTTTACTATTTTACAATGAAGACACTTTAAAACTAATGCTCGTTGAAACAAAAAATCTAATCGCAGATATAATAGAAAGTCCGAAAGTAAAATCACAGAATTACATTGGTCATAGTTATGAAAATTTGATTCATAATTATGAAGATTAAACTACTGGTAACACCTTGCTACAATAGATTTGGGCATTTGGCTTAATTTGAAAATGTTCTTGTATTTGGGAAGTTTAGGAAAGTCCGAAAATAAGGCTTAATTTAAACCCAAACCTCTTGTAGCAAGGGGACGTCAGGCTGTGAAAAAACCTCTGTTTCTAATTAAACCTCTCAAATTTCAACGCAATATAATTCAAATAAAGCCTTATGCTGTACCACTTTTTTTAGGCAGCCAATTTCTCTGGATAAAAATCAGATGTTCTATTTAGCTTTAAATAACTCGTTTTTGTCAAAAATAAGACTTTTGTCTTGTAGGGTGAGTTCCATTTTTGGAGTTTGGCAATAAGATCAGGAACCCCGAGTATATTGATACTGCGTTTGATATTGTAAACTAACATGATTAAACTATGTTCTCCGTTTACTTTCTCTAATCCCGTTAAGTTGGTGTGATTGTAACCCCATTGCCGTTTGATAGTTCCAAAGATATGCTCGTTGATTTCTTGTCGCTTGCGATACAACTGCGCATTTGCATGATAGCGTTTGTTGTTTTCTTCTACTGCATCAGCATATTGGCTTCGGTCGATTTCTCTGCCACCTGCTCTACTAGTACATAAATGTTTTACGGGACATTCTCTGCATTTAGGTGTTCGGTATTTTTTAAAATTATAGCTGTCTCTATCCGTAGTTTTCTTATGCCAACTGCCCGTAGTTTTTAATGTTTCGCCTTGCGGGCAAGTATAAGTATCGGTGTTTTGATCGTATTGAAACTGGGCTACTAAATAATCCTTGGTCGTACCGTTTTCGTTACTTTTTCCCTGCTCGGGTTGTGCCACAATGGTAGTGATATTGGCTTGTTTGCATATTTCTATTTGTTTACCGTTATGATAGCCCTTGTCCACCAAAGCCGTGTAGGTTTCAATACCTAAATTCTCTTTAGCTTCTATAGCAATAGCCGATAAAGCACTGCGATCGTTCTTGTTGATAGTGTGCGTAGCTACTACAAGATTGTGTTTAGCATCTACTGCTGCTTGGACATTAAACGATATTTCAACCACTTGACCTTGTACCAACAAAGCTCTAGCATCACTATCGGTGGTACTAATTTGAGGTTCGCCACTTGCTTTTAGCTTTTCTTCCAGCAATTCGTAGCGGATTTTGTTTTGTTTTAAACGCTCTATGTTTTGCTGGATATTTTGGGGTTTTACAGGATTCTCTTTTGCATCATTTTCTTCCAAAGCATCTAGGTATTCTTGGGTTTTAGCTTCAATGTATTCTAAATGTTTGTCTATTTTCTTTTGATTGAAATTTGCTTTCTTGCTATTGTGCGCCCGGCTTTTGGTGCCATCAATAGCAATGATTTCCCCTGCTATTAAATCGGCATCTTTCAAAAAGCTAACAAAGAGTTTGAATAAGTTCTTTAATGCTACAGGATTGTCTTTTCTGAAATCAGAAATACTGTGATAATTCGGTCGAATGTCTTCCAATAGCCATTGCATTTCTATATTTCTAAAACATTCTTTTTCTAATTTTCGAGAGCTTCTTATTCCGTTGAGATAACCATATAGATAGGTTTTAAGAAACAGTTGATTGTTATAGCTCGGGCGGCCTTCTTTTTTGAGCGTTTTAACTTCAAAACCAAGCTTAGATAAATCTACAAACGATACAAAAGCATCTATAAAACGAACCTGATTGTCTGGACTTATTGCGTCTTCTAAACTTGAAATACGCATCTGATAACGGGAAATTCCTAGGATATGTTGCATTACTAAAAATACGAAAAATCCTGTTTTAAAATAATACTTTCCTATATTTGTTTCTAATCAAACGAAGGTTTTTTCACAGACTGACGTTATCTGCAATATTACCAAAAATATGATGAAAAAATCTCAATTTGAAGAATCAATATTTATAGCACTAAATAAATCGTATGTAGAAAGCCAAATTTTCAATTTATCATTTGATGGTAATGTTACAAAAATGACTGAATATTTTATCACAGTAAATTTATGTAAGGAACTTTTAAATTGGAATAAAAAAAATCATTATCCATATAAAATTGAGGCAGAAAAGAATACGTTTGACTTGTATAAGGACTGTTTTGAAAACTACAAACCCAAAGATAAAGACAGCATATTTAGTCCAACAATATTTTCAAGTAATTTTCAAGAATTTTTAGAAAATTTAAAAAAAATAAGAAAAGGAAAAGTCGATATAGCTTTATCAACAGAAAAAGACACATTTAATAATATTTCTGAATATATATTTGAAGTAAAGGCAATAAATCCTACTATTAATAAATTAAAAGAAGATTTCGAAAGAATACAAAATTATATCAACGCAGAAATACCATATTTCTGTAACTCATTGAAGGGAGGATTTATAGTTTTTATCAAACACCACAACACAGAAAAAAAAATACAGAACAGAGAATACTTGATTAAAGAAAGAGATAAATATATAACAAAGCTAAAGCAAAGTTTATCTGATTTAAGTAATAAAAATATAATTTCTAATATTAATACAAATACAATTGAACTTTCAGATTATGAGGGTTTACATGTATTTGACGGAGATGATTTTGGCGAAATAGCTTATAAAACTTTTTTTGCTTATTCAGTCATAATTGAAATTAAAAAATAAAATACTGCAGATAACCGTGGTTTGGCATTATGGCGAGATTTGGCTTAATTAAAATATGGTTTTGTACTTGGGAAATTAGTAATTTACCGAAAGTTTAGGTTTTCTTAATCCGCCACATCGCCAAGCGACCGACCGTTACTGGCTAGTTATACCGAAATTACGGAGGTAAATTCCTTTTGAAAATAACCATTTGTTTCCGCCGAAAGTTTACAAAGCAGTTGGCGGTCTTTTTCAAGAAATACGAAAGAATTTAATGATATTTAAAAAACATAAATTATGATAAAATTTTGGTTAATTGCTATTTTTATTTTTATTATTTCAACATATATATTGTCGAAATTAACTTTGAAATCAAACAGAGAAGAAACTGGTGAACGAATTTGGAGATTTGGGAATGGAAGGTCTGTTTATTGGCGTATTCTTACTTTGTGCAGTTTTGGAATAACTGTTGTAATAATGCTTATTATGCATTGGATAGGAATTCCTATTCTGTAAAAAATGAAATATTTTAAATAAGCAATTTTGTAGTACGACAACGAAGCGTGAAAATTGGAATTTACCAGCAGAAACTTAAAAAGTTTTGCGCAGAAATTAAAAAATGAATAATTGAAAATAATACGTCGAAAATTACAAATCGAAAACAGAAACTTGAAAGCTGTATTTTACCAATAGAAACGTGGCAAATTTGTGATTTAATTGTAATTTCGACAAAATAACCAGCCAGTACAAACGCTACAAGCAATGTTACCGCAGAAAACAAATACCCTCTTATTACTAAACATCATAAATATTTATGGCATCAAAAAAATACAAACCATCCGAATATATTGATCAAATACTTATTCCTGGAATAGAAAAAATTAAAGAAGTTGAACCTTTTTATTGCTTTTCAGTCATTTCTTGTACAATAGAATTTTTAGGAAGCTTTTATGATAATGTTAGTTTTGGAGATTATGAACCTGAACTTCCATATAAGAGATTCAAAAAAGGTTTAGAATTATTTGAAAATACTAAATACCAAAGTGTCATCAAAGATATATATTATGGAATGAGATGTGGATTTGCACATTCAGGGAGACCTTCTGAAAGAATTGCTCTAACTACTGAAGCTGAAATAAAAAATGGCGATGAACATCTTAAAAACATTGGAAGTAAAGAACCCAACTCGTGTACATTGTTTGTACTTGAAACTTTTATTGAAGATTTTAAAAAGGCTTGTGAAGTACTAAAAAAAGACATAACAAATTCTGAAAAAGTAGATTCATCAAAAGCAAAGAAAACATACGCAACTACAATCTCAAATATGAATGGAATGTATACAGGCGGAACTTTTTCTCAAGAAGTACATATAAAGAATAAATAAACTGAGATAAAAACATTGCTGGTAACCTTCGTTTGGTAATATGGTGGGATTTGGCTTAATTTGAAGATGGTTTTGTACTTGGAAAATTAGTCATTAACCGAAAGATTATGCTTTATTAGTCAGCCACACCGCAAGCGATCAAACGTTAGCAGAAATCATAAAAAAACCAGAAATACTGAATATGAAAGAATTAATCGAAAAAATTGAACATAAAAATAATCAGCTGAGTATTGCAAAATCAAAAGTTTCATATCCTCAAGTTTACCCACATTCTGAAACCGAAATCGAACTTTTAAAATTTACGACTGAATTATTAGATTTAAAAAAAGAAGCGATTCAAGAAACAAAAATTGAAACTCAAAGAAGTTTAATATTTCAACAACTTTCTGAATATATTGGAGTTATCGAAAAAGAACATCAATATCCATTTTCTATAAAACAAGGATTGAGTTTTGAATTATTTTATATTTCACCTTTAATAAATATCAAAAACATTGTTTTCTTTAATCAAAATGGTATTTCAGGTGTTATTTATAATTTGACTTTAAATGAAAAAGATGCTGTAAAAGACAAAGAACAATTTTTATACTTTTTAAAAAATAAAAAAATAGAAGCGCAGAATTTAAATAATTTGGCTGAACTATATGATTTTTACACTGAATTTAGAGAAACAATTATAAAAGACTTTTGCTAAAGCCATCTGTAGAAATCATAAAAAAACATAATATGGAATGGTTAAATGCTGTTTTAAAAGCTATAAATGATTTACAAACATTATATTCATCAGAAAAAGGCTTAATTCTTACTGAAGGAGATTTAGAATGTCAACTCTTTCTCAAACTTTCGCAATCGGAACAATTCTCACAAACTAAACCTACTAAATCCAAAGGATGGAAAAGTGGATTTATACATTCTCAAGTTACTTGGTTTAAACCAAATCAAAATAGTGGCTTTGAAGTTGATTTAACAATTTGCGATCCTTCTAATATTGACATCAATACTTTAGAAATGGTAAAAATTTATCCTAATAAGGGGTTTTTCCAAGATGGTCCAGCAATAGCAATAGAATTAAAATTTATTAGAGACCAATACAACACGAGTAAAGTGTCAAATGATACTCAAATGGATTATATAAAAATAGTAGACAGTTTAAAGATTGCTAAAGAAATAGCAATTGATGATAAAAGATATAAAAATGTCAACAAAGAAGATATTTGGTATATTCAATTAGTTGTATGTAAAACTGATGAAATATACGATTATGCTATTGAAAAACTTAAAAAAGCAATTGAAAAAAGACCGTGTCCAGCGAATGTAATATCAATTATGTTTAGTCATAATAATTTCAAAAAAATAACCTCGGAAGAATGACTTCTGCTCAACACTTACTACAATTTGGTCAATTGGCATAGTGTTAATATGATTTTGTAATTGGGAAGTTTAAAAAAATCCGGAAATAAGCTCCAATTTAACACCAAACCTATTGTAGCAAGGGAACGTTATTTGTCAGCTTGTAACTGTACTGCAAAAAGTCCGTCTTTCCTTATGGGTATTTAAGATGCTAGTAATACCACATAGATCAGCGATTTTTTAAGGTAAGCATTCACTTTTTTATTTGATGTCACTGGAAGTACAGTTCCTCTACTAAAACAAAGGCTTCATATTTTTCTATAATTTCAAGATCTTTCCAATTTTATGTACTCATTCCTAAAATTGGTCATGGTCCTTAATCATGAACTGGTTTATCCATTAATGGGTATTCCGGAGCAAACTTAAGAACCTTTTTATAGGATTTAAAGAAAATTGCTATGAAATAGAATTATAAGTGTATATATTTTAAGTTAGTATATCTACTATAAAAAATTGTTGTCATTATAATAGTAACAAATTAAATTGATGCTTTACGTTCAAAATCATTAATTACTTTCGATAATTTATTTAATGGATTTACTTCTTGCTTTAATGCAAATGAGAAGAACAATTCAATATCTAACTCTTTGCACTTTTCTCTTATTGATGGATTTGGTAATTCGCGAGAAACTAGAATAGATTTAGCTATTACACCACCATACGTTTGTTTTACGATTTTCATTTTATTAATATCTTCTTGTTTAACAAGTCCAGATTTACATTCAATGAAAATTAATTTTTTTCCAGTATTAATTAAAATATCAATTTCATTTTTAGCAACTTGTTTATTTGATTTAAAAGTAAGTTCAAAGCTCAATAATACCTCTTTGTATTTGTTTGAAATACTAATTTCATTTGCTACTAAAAGTTCCCACCAGAGAGCTTTAAATAGCAAATCGTGAGCTAATTTTGAGTTTATTGTTAAGATGTTTTTATTATTTGATTCTATGCTTATTGAAGTTTGATTCCAAGTAACCTTAAGGCTATTATTAATTGATTCAAAACCATTTATAGGTAACGCCAAATTTTTATCGAAAAATTTTTTTCTAAAAAACCCAATTATCAATTTATATCTAGAAGTATTATTTGCGAAAATTTTAATTTTTTCGGATGTTTTAATATCCTCTTTTGTGAAATCACTTATTTTTTTGAAATTATAAGTACTATGCCCATTAATATCAAAGAACTCTTTTATTGTTAATTCAGAAATTATGTTTTTTCTTTCATACGAAGGAAGTACTAGATACGAATCATCTTGATTTATATAAAATCCACTTAAGCCTTTTTCGTGTATAATAGCTTGACAAGCGAGTACCATTATTTTAGTACCTCCAGTTAAGTTAAATGTTACAGTGTCTTCTGGATTGATTTTTAGAATTATTTTCTCAAATATTGCTTTTATTTCATAGAAATCAAAGGCATTACATCTATATTCACTTTGAGAGATTCTCTTAATCATAGGTTTCAGATTATGAAGGCTTTCAACTGATTCTTTTGAAACTAAGAAATGAATTTTTTCAGGACTAAATTCTTTAATCCCAATATATATAGGTAACAACTGACCTCCAACCAATACGATTTGATGTTTCATAAAAGAAATATTTCTGGTTGATTAACTAAAGGATCATATACAATATTTAAAATTTCAGAACCTGGCATTGGTTTTCTTAATTCTTTTAGATATTCTTTAAAATCTACATAAACAATTTTACAACCATAATCTTTTCCAAATATACTGACTGCTGCTACCATTGATTTTTTTCCTCCAGTTATATCGAGTGTCATATTTGAATTTGGATTCAAAATCAAACTTTCTTTTAAAGCTTTATAGATTGTATTAAAATTTTCATCTTCTATATAAATCATTTCATATTTTGATTCTAGAAATTTTTCTAAGTAATCATTACCATCACTTTTATTATTGGTTGTGAAAATGATATGTCTTTCAGGTTCCAATGCTTTTGCAGTTAATATAATTGGTTCTGGAGAAAATCCTAAAATGGAGAACAATACTCCACCTGACGGAATAATATCTTTATAATTGCTTATAAAATTATCTATAACTGATTCAAAAAGGTTTTCATAATAAATTTCTTGAGCTTTATTAAAATTACCTGAATTGGCAAGTTCAAGCCACTCGTCTAAATAAGGTATTTGCTTTTTCATTATTCTATTTCTAATATTAAATTAAAGAATTTAAGAAGGTATTTTTCTCTATTAAATTGGTATTTTAGTTTTTTCTTTATTGAAAAGGTATTACCTTCAAAAACAGAATCATAAGTAAACTTACCAACTGTTAAGTGAGTGTTTTTTCCTGATATACTATAAAATATTGGTAGCTTTAGGAAATCATCTTTTTCAATATTTAGATTTAATTGTGCTTTTATACAAAGGTCAGAAGGAATTTGAGGGGGTTCCATTTTTTTATACTTTTCGTAAATAATATATGCCTTTATTAATTCTATTCTTTGTGGTCTGATTTTATATATATAATTACTATTTTGGATTAAGTACTTATGAAATTCTAAAAATTCTACTCTTTGTTTTTCATTCAACTTATATCCAACTTCAAAGCCATTAATTAAACCGTGATTACCATCAATGTTTGCTGTAAAAATTAACCCTTCATTTTCTGAAATAAGTCCCTTTGAATGATTGTCATAATTACCAAAAACATTACAGCCAATTTTAACTAATTTTTCTGTTGCAAGTAAATGGTCATTTCTATAATTCATACCTCTACAAAATATAGAAACCTTAACACCTCTAATAATAGCATTATTAATTGTATTAATGAGTTCTTGAATATTCTCTAGTCCAACGATGCTATATGTCGATAAGTATATGTACTCATTTGCCTTGTTAATAATATTAATGATTTCATCTAATAGATTAGTAGTTATATTTAAATACGTAAATCTTAAATTTGAATCAATAGATCTTGGTAAATTATCAAATGTGTAGTCAATATCGGTATTAACTACCATCATTTTATTCTTTTTAGAAGTACTTATAAATTTAGTATAATTGGTTCCTTTTAAGTAAATCAAATCAAATAGTTTATCTAATTCTTGACTACTTTTCTCGTCTATATAAACCCCCGATTCTGTATTTTCATTTAAGGAAGGCGTGGTTAAATTAGCACTTGTAATAAACCCTTTAACTCTATCTGTAATAATAAACTTAGCATGAGCTGATTCAGAAGCTCTAACATGAACACCATTATCATATAACATTTTTATATTCGACAAATGCTGATTGGAAGTTTTGGTGTTTAACTCTTCTTCAGTTAAATACTCACTTAGTGATTCAAAATTTTCAAGTTTAGAGCTGTCAAGTTGAGTTAAGATAAAGATAGAGATGTTTGAATTTTGTGCTTTATCAAGTATTAAATCAAAAATTTCTTTATCGGTTACTATAAAACTGCAAATCTTAAGTACAACTTTGCTTGCTTGAATAATATTTATTATTTCCTCTTTTAGTCTTAAATTACTATTTTGAGTTAGATAAATTAATTCATTTTCAGGATAAACACTATATGCTTTTGCATTTTCATTAATTATAAATGCACCTGTCTCAAGTTTGTCCGTATGTTTAATTTCTATTATCATTACTAAATCTCTATCATAAATTGTTTAATATCCAGTTTTTCTAATAAATCATATTCTCCTGCTGCAACTAAACATTTCTTTAAATCATATTTATACTCAGGATGTTTATTTTTAAAAGCAACCATATCCATTTGATGAGTTTTATAATTATCCAAAACATTCTTTAACTTCACTACTTTATTAACAAATACATCTGTAGTTTTATAATATATATATAAAATAAATACATTGTTATCGCTTTTTCCAAACTCATAATCCCTCTTTCTTATAATATTAGAAATTAATTTTCTTCTATTAGGTGAGTTTAAAAGCATCTCACTATTTATATCAATACTAATTTCAGAATCATCATTTACAATATTCTCTAGGCTTGCATTTTTAATGTTAAACACACCTTCTATTACTTTTAATAAATCTTCAGTACTAAAAGAAAAACATTTATTTTCACTGTTTTTATATCTATCTATTTCTTGCCAATTAGATACTAGTATAGGTTTAGAATTTACATTATTACCTTCCCTTTGTCTTGGAATTATAATCTTAAACTGAAGGTCTCTTACTTTATCTTTAATGTTATTTTCAAAAGAAATTATATTTTTTCGAGCAGCCTCATAGTATGAATTATTATCGGATAACAAATAAAACGGATATCCATCTAATAGTTCTTTCTTTAGTAAACCATCTTTTTTGGTTATATTAACTATACAATTGAATGATAACTTTGAGAATGATAAATCTTCAATATCAATTAATCCTAATGGAATTTTCATATCCTCTCTATTATGAAAATCAATATTTTTTATTTCTTCAATAATCAAAGATTTTGATAGTGGAGTATGAACTATATCCGGACCAAATGGCCTAATCGTGTTTGTACTTCCAAAAGAATTTGTATATGAATAAGAATCACTTTCATTAACATACTTTGAATTATAAAACGTATAAAACACTTTTGGAAGTGGTTTTAAAGTAATTCCATCTACATAAAAATCATACGACTTTTTATGTTGTCGAATTAAGATTTTATTAATAAAAACATCAATACCTTCTTCACTTAAAAAATAACCATCATTTTTTGCTATTAAATGACCGTCATAAATTAATTTATTAATTCTGAACTCTACAAGAGATTTTGAAGATCCTAATAAAGCTCCTACCTGTTGAATCGAATAATCAGGTTTCGCTATAAAAAAATCTATAATTACTTTATCTAGACTATCCAAAGGATCCTTAGTACTGTCTAATATACATGAATGAATACAATAAATAGGATATTGGATGCAAAACATACCCAATATTTGTTCATCTCTTGAAGATAAATCTTCATATAATTTTTCAAAATCTATACTGAATAATCCCATATTATAACTTTAAAGAGATTTGCTGTTTTTCAAGATTAATTTTTATTATTGTAACTTCAATAGTCTCAAATAATTTAATTTCAATTTGTTTAGGAATTTTTGTAATGTGTAGCAATCCGTCTAAAGTGTTTTCTAACTCAACAATGTATCCATATTCAGCTTTATGAACTACTTTTCCTTTACATTTAAACCCTATCTTTATTTTGTCTTTATTTTCAGACCATACCCTTTGCTTCTTATCTATTCTTGATTCTCTAATTTCTACTTTTTTAATCTTATCTCTATTATCATTTATTCTTTCTGGTACTTTTAAATTTAATGTTACTCTTTCATTTATTTTATTAAATTCATGTATAAAAAGTTTAATCAGGTGACCTGCTTCAAATGATTTAACATCATTTCTAAACTGAATAGGCATCAAAGAAATTGGTAATAAACACTCATAACCTTCTACATAAAAAAACGCCCCAAACATATTACCTTCAAATACACCTAAAGTTTTAAATACAGCATTTACTTCATCATCTTTCTTATACTTATCTAATAACTTTTCAAATGGAGTTGTCACACTATGATAATCTGCTATATTTACAAAATTTCCTATTTTGTCATTTTTGCTAAGCTGTACTAATTTTGCAAATAAATTTGTGTACTTAAAAATTAAATCAAAATGAGAACGGGGATCAGCTAAAGTTTTTTCATTTCCGACTAAAATCAATTTTTTTTTCGCTCTACTAAAAGCTACATTTAACCTTCTTGCATCATCCAAAAAACCTACTTTGCTGTATTTTTTCTTACCATTAATAGCTCTTACTATAGAATGATCTGTTGACCTTGTGAAACTAAAAATAATAATATCATATTCTTTACCTTGAAATGAATCTAAAGTCGAAACATCAATATTTTTATTTTGACATGAAGTTGATTTATTTAAATATTTTTTAATATTTGCCACCTGAAACTTATATGGAGCAATTACTGCAATATTTTCAGTATTAATATTGCTATCTAAGAGCTTAGGTAAAATGAATTCGGCTATAAATTCTGCTTCAGTATCATTCTTTATTGAATTATCTTCTTTTTGTTCATAAGGATTTTTTGAATTAGAAGTATCAAAAAAAATGACCTCTTTATCAAAAGGGGCAGGTAAATCAATTTTATTTAAATGAGTTCGACTACCCATTAACACTTTAGAGTCATAAAAAGATTCTGAAACGAAATTACCAATATTTGGATGCATTCTATGTTGATAATTAAGCATTTCCTTGTTTTCTGAAGGGAATTTACTATCATCTATTCTTTTAATTAAAAACTCAAAAAAAGATGTTTTTAAAGCATGTATAATTTCATTTTCAGTAAATCCATGACCATAAACAGAATTAGGAAAACTTTTAGGATCCTCTTTATCAATTAATGAACTATCCATATAAGGTGGTAGCTGCATTTGGTCACCCACTAAAATTACTTTTTTACCTAATTCAATTGCGACTAAAGTTTCTGCTATATTAGCTTTTCCAGCTTCATCGATTATTACCGTATCAAATTTAAAATTACTTTCTTTAAAAACTTTATCCCCTTTGATACCAATGCATGTCGCAAAAACGACATCAACGGAATTATAAATAATTGGTTGTAATAAAATTTCACTTTCATTACTAAAAGATTCATCCCATTTAACTAAAGCTTGAATTGTTTCGAAAAGCTCATTAATGGACAAACCAATTAAATTATCTCTAAGAATATGATGTTTATCTTTAAAAGTTTGTTGTAAGAAACGATACTCTTTTATTACTTCGTTTACTTTCTCATTATAAACCTTCAATCTAATTTTAGTATCTACATTTTTTTTTACAAAATCTAAAAATAGTTCAGCAAGTTTTTTTTGATTTCTAATGAACAATTTATAATCTTCCCTGTATTCCTTAACAAGATTCTCGTAGCAATATCTTAATAAATCTTTATTAATACGTTCAGGGTTTCCAACACGTAAAAGATTTAGGTTTGGATTTTTAGCAATTTTTTCAAGTACATTATCTACTGCAACATGGTTTTGACCTGAAACTAATATCTTTTCTCCAATAGCAGTTAACTGCTCTATAATTTCAGCAATCACAGTCGTTTTACCTGTTCCTGGAGGTCCTTGAACTAAAAAAACATTTTTATTTCCGACAGCCTTTTTAACTGCTCTAACCTGAGTATTATCAGGTTGTTCAATTTCTGTCCTTATTAAATCTTCATTATTAAATTTTATATTTTTTAAAATAGGAAATTTAACTGTTGATGGATTGACCAATAAATTTTCAATATGATCTATTTTGATTTTTTTTTCTAAAAAATCTTTTATTATTTCCCTTTGGATATCAAATTGTTTTGTAGAAACTCTCTTATCAAGGTAAAATCCATTTTGTAACAATTCAAGGTTTATATCTTTGTAGAAGTTTAATATGTAATTATCTTCTTGTATCGAAATAAAGCCATCAGACAATTTGGATAGTTTTTCTTTATCATACTGTTTAACATTTATTACACTACCTTCTTCTAATTCTAATTTATCTCCAATTTCCCTTGGAAGTTTAATAGAAATACCTATGAAATTACTGTTTATCTTATCAAACTTTTCAACAAAAACATTATTTTCTGCATCATTAGATAATAAACTAATTTGATACTCTAAAAACTTATCAATTATTTCTAAAGTTCTACCTTCTTGTTTTAATATTTCACCAGTTTCCTTTTTTAATTCATTAACTATTTCAAAACATTCTAGTTTTAATAAACAATAATCAAGAAATTCTTTTTGAGAATTATCAAATGGTAAAGGAGTTAATGGACTAATAACTTTTAATTTATTATTAAAAAGAAATGAACCATTTTTAGTGCTGTTTTTTTTTGTTCTTGAAGCAAAACCTAAATTTTGGCCTACGCTAAAATTTGTTATCCCAAATTTTACATTTTTTTTATCCTTAAGTATTTCGATAAGTCCATAAAAATTTATTTCTTCATTATAAATTGAAAAATCAAGTACTTCAATAATTTCTTTATTGTTTTTTTTATTTTCTTCTTTACGTTTATTAATATTTATCCAATATTTTTTATTTGAAACTATTTCAAGGACAGCTTTTTCATTTTCAATATTATGTTCTATTTGATTTAAATAAAATGGTATTGCTTTTTGCTTTAAATCAGTTTCAAAAGGGGAACTATTAAGTATAAACTGCAAGTACAATACCACGCCAGTATCAATGTCTTTACTAAAAAGGTTAGTGTCTAATTCAAATCCTTTTTTTAATTTTTGAATTTGTTTATCCGAAGCATTTTTACCAAGAACAGATCTTTTGAATTTAGAAAATGATTGTAAATCTTCTTCAATAAAATTTAGACGATCTTCAACTAAATCTTCAACTAAATCTTCATCATCATTTTCTTGATGTGATGGAATAAAATCAATTAAACTTGAATCTTCAAATTTACTATTAATTTTTAATCTTAAATTTTCAGTTTGGTTATTAAGTTGCGACTTTCTAACAATTCCAAATAATTTACTTTTGGTTTGAACTATATAGGTATTATTTAAATTTTGAATTATTTCTACATCATACTCTTGTCCTCGTTCTAACCTTTTCCACTTGACTGTTTGATTAATCGGTTCAACGAGATGTTTTTGAGTTAAAATGACTTGCTTATTGGCTTCATTAACCTCAAAAACAACACATTCTATAGTATCTCCAACTTTATACTTTTTAAATGCCTGTTCACTTTGAGGAAGGGACCAAGAAATATCAATCAACGAAAGTCTTCCTACATAGCCATCTATATATTCAATTATGATTTGAGACGGTACTATAATTTTTGATATTGTACACTTTACAATGCTACCTGGTGTAAAAAGGTTTATATTACTTTTGATTTCTTTTAATTTTGGATTAGTTATGATAACTTTAGAAGTAAATGATGCTTTTTCATTGTTGGTATTCAAATGATTACTTTCAGATATTGTAGAATCAGCAATTCTCTTTGAAAAAGAGAATTGCTTCAATAAAATCTCATACTCAATTTGATTAATCTTAGAATTTGGATTACTTTCAATAAAAATTCCATTCTCTTTTAAAAAAGCGACACCTCTATCAAGAGAAATATTTAGTTCCCTTAAAACCTTATTTATACGGATGTTTCTATCTAACATACTAAAGTTTCTATGTATATTTTAACAATTCTTAATACTGATGTTGTACATAATAAGATATTTATAATTCTTTCCTGAATTATGGAAAGCATTATCCAAATTTTGGTATTTTATTATGGCGTGCTTATTTGTAGACAACTCTGATTATTTTTGAAATATTTATATTCTTACAATAATACAAAAAAGCAAACGCAAGTAATATGAGGAAAACCGTAAAACAAGAAATTGTTATTAACAAAGTATAGGAATAAGTATGATTTAATCGTTCAAGATCAAATGTCAGGTCGGTCTTGTCAGGTTTATTTCAGAAAGCTTGTAACTTCAAATTATTTAAAAGAAATTTTTAGGAACCATTTTTTCTGTTTTTACGGCTATTTTTTTCTTTAAATCTAAAATGTCATTTTCAAGTTTCTTTAAGGTTAATAATAGATTATCTTCAGAGTCGAATGTTGCTTTTTTATTTAATCTATTTCTTAATTCAATCATCTTTCGACCAACTGTCTGCTGCTCGGTTATTGCGTATTGTTCAGTCTGTTGTACTGATTGGTGTCCAAGCATTTCTTTCACAATATGAATTGGCACGTCATTAGCAAGTGTAACTGTACTGCCAAAAGTCCTTCTTGCTTTATGGGTATTTAATTCAGACGTAATCCTACATAGATCCGCAATTTCTTTTAGGTAAGCATTCATTTTTTGATTTGATTTCACTGGAAGGACGGTTCCTCTACTAAGACAAAGCGGATGCTCTTTGTACTTTTCTATAATTTCAAGAGCTTTCGGCAACAATGGAATGTTTGTTTCGGACTCTGTTTTTTGACGGTCAGACATAATCCAGTATTCGCCATCAATACCGATTTTAATATCTTCTTTCTTAAGTTGGAAGGCATCAATGTAGGCAAGACCAGTATAACATTGGAAGATAAAAACATCTCGTATAACTGTTAATCGTGGAGTAGAAAAAGTATGATTTTCAATCTTATACAATTCTGCTGCTGTGAGTGCTTTTTTCTTCGTTTTTGTCTTTTTTCCTGTAAATTTTTTGAAAGGATCTTCTTTAATAATTTCCTTATCAATTGCTCGTCGTACAATTTTCCTGAAATTTGTAATATATTTTAATGCAGTATTGTTATTACAGCTCTTAACGGTCTTGAGATAAAATTCATAATCCTTTATAAATTCATAATTCAAATCACGGAACTCCATATCTTCCAAATTGTATTTGAACAATAAAAATTCTTTTACATGTTTTTTGGATATTTCAAAACGTTCATGAGTTCCAATAGCATATTCTCCCTTGCCTACAAGAGCAAGTAATTCGTCATTGTGCTTAAGGAATTCTTCAAGGACTTTTACTTTTGGGGCTATTCGTCCCATAATAAAGTCTATTATCTTTTGGGACGTAATCGAGCTATCCGCATAAACTAAATCATTTCTGTACTGGTTAACTTTCGTCTCAATTGTAGTAAGAAAAAAATTAGTGCTTCTGGCATCTTCCTTTGTACCTATTGCTCTTTCTGCTTTTTGATCCCATCTGGTGATATCCCATTTGCGTTTGGTGGAAGTTTCCTTAGGAATTCCATCAACGATAACTCTTAGGTAAATATACCTGATATTACTTTTTTTTCGTGGAGCCTTCAAAAAGAAGGTTAGTCCAAAACTGCTTTCTAACATAATCCAATAAATTAAATGAGTAAATATCGAATTATAGCGTCTAAAAATCAAGTCGTTAACGTGCTTTACATGTTGATTTTCAATTGTTTAATCTTTATTTTGTGGCACATTTTTTAAAAATTTAAAAGTGCCATAAAAATGCCATATAATTTGGAGCATTTTTGAAAATTTTGTAGAAACAGATAAAAATAAAAAAACCTGCAAATGTTGATTTTGCAGGTTTTTAGTAAGATTGTGGAATTTTATGTACTCATTCCTAAAATAGGTGGTGGGCGATGAGGGGTTCGAACCCCCGACCCCCTCGGTGTAAACGAGGTGCTCTGAACCAGCTGAGCTAATCGCCCTATTTTACTAGGTTGCTATCGTTATCTGATTGCGAGTGCAAATATACAGTTAGATTTCGTATTTGCAAGCCTTTTTTTTAAATAATTTAAAAAAGTTCCACTCTACACTGCTTACTTATCTTATTTGTAAGTCAGTAGACTTTTTACAAAAGACACGTTTTTTTTTAAAATTCAATGTTTTAAAACTGCTTTTTTATTTTCTAAAACAAAACACTATCAAAAACAATCAAATGACGTAATATAAATGCAAGAAGAAAATTGAAAAATGTTATAAGTATTCAGAAATATCAATCCAGACAATACTATTATAAGTATTTCCAGGAGATACTGCACTAAAAATTAGTCGACTACCATCAGGAAAGAATTTTGGATGCTGTGCATTGAGCTTAACTTTTGAATCTGTCAGCTGGACAGGAGGATTTTCAGGCTTACTTAAATTAAACAAATAGATTGCATAGCCCCCATCTCTATTGCTCTCGAAAGCAATATAGTTTCCATCAGGCGAAATAGCAGGAGCCCTTCCTTGAAAATGCTTATCGATCGGTTTTAAATTTGCTGAACGCTCCATAGGTATCGATAAAAATTCATTCCCGTCCTCGACATTAAGGAAAATATAGTTATCCTCCTGATTATAACTACCGCTAGATGAAGACTGGCCAGCAAATGCTATTGATCTTGGTTTATTTGGGAAAACAGCAGGCATACCGCCTAACATCATATTGTTATTAGTATCCTTACCGTTCATGTTGGTAATAACAATATTACCGTCAATATCTAATAATGTACTGTGCGGTTTTGGCTGTTTATTGTTCATCACAACGAAACCTTTAAATGTTGGATCGATAGCCCATTGCGGATAAATACAACTCGTTGTATTTTTAATCTGTTTCAAGTTATTACCTCTGGCATCAACTGTCCAAACAGTAACCTTTTTCTCATATTCTAAATTCAAAACTATGTTATCACCAGACCAATCAGGTCTGGTTTGTTGGAGAGAATCACAGTTATTAAGAAAAAGTTGCGGAGAAGGATTTTTTAGATTATTGACAATAAAGAGCTGGGTGGCGGACGGCTCCAATTCAATATTGAATGATGTTCTTTCAAATACTACGGCTTCACCGTCCGGACCAATTGCTGGCCGGTAGTCATTAAAAAAACTATTTATACCGCCTTTCTCAAATGTAACCCAATTTAGTGCTGGATAATTGCTCATAATTTGATGGTATTATTGATTAAATAATTAGACTTTACATTCATCAAAACCAGACACACTCCTTAAAATACTAATATTCAAACAAATTACCATTGTAGAATTTATAAAATATGAATATTTTATGTCCTATCTAAGTTGCCAATAATCTACAAACTATACTATTAAGAAATGATTGCTATAGTTTCAAAAATAAATTATAAAGTACTCAAAACTAGTATATTTTAATTCTCACACTATAAGTAAAAATACGTGATTTTAATAAATGAGTATAAATATTTAGTTTTTATACCGTAATACTATCCCTTCTTCTTCGCAATTAATATTGTATGAATCTCAATTTCGGTTTCTGATTTCTTATATTCTACTTTGAATGTTTGAAGTTCTTCAAATTTATTTTCAGCAAATTGCGTTTTTAAGTCACCTAAATTATAAAAATAGAAATAAATTCTATCACCACTACTCCCAACTTGAAAGCCAGATTTACTCGGATCGCCCTCTACAAAACTCATATAAATCAGTCCATTTTCATTCAATAGATTATAACAATCACTGATAAATTTTTGACTATCTAACTGAGATAAATACGGCAAACAAAAGCCACAAACTATTCCGTCATATTTTGTTTTGATTTCGTCAATATGTCTACTGTCCATTACAGCGAAACTTACTGTTGGATTACTTTTACCTGCAAGTTCTATCATATTTGGTGCGATATCTATCCCGAAAATATCAAAGTCTGGCCTTTTTGATAATAAATACTTTGTAATATTCCCCGGCCCACAACCGATTTCTAAAATTTTTGGATTTGCTTTATCAAATGAACTGCATACAAAATCATAAGTGTCATTGTATAAATCCAAGTCCATAAACTTGTCTTGATATAGCGAAGCAATTTTGTTCCAAGTTTCAAATGTTTCTTTATAGCTATCCATACTTTTGTAGTTTTTAAAATGGCGTAAATATTATTTCTGACCCTCTTTATTTTTAAAGTCCGTGACGGTCTTTCCATCATAACGATACACTCCGTTCATAGATCCAAACCAAATATTCCCATCACGAGCTTCTAAAATACCAAAAAGACCGTTTCCTCCTGATTTAATTTCGCTTACAGTAGGCTTTTTATTAGATAAAGATTTTCCGTCATACCGAAAAAGTGCCCAAACCTGACTATTGTCCCTTTGTAAACTAGTCCAAATATTACCTTTTTTATCCTCAAGTATATAACCAACAAAATTCTTCGTGAAACTGATAAATGTATTGCCATCATAGCGCCAAAGACCATCGAACCCACCAAGCCAGATATTTCCCTTTTTATCTTCAATTAAAGAACGAACATTTTTAAAAGGTTTGTCGTTATGCGTGAAAACAGAAAATGTTTTTCCATCATAAGTAAAGGTGTTACCTCTTGTAGCAAACCAAAACTTGCCTTTTTTGTCTTCTATAATAGAATTAACTTCATAAGGACGTCTATTCGGAAAAGTTTTCCCTGTCCTATCCTCATTCATGCTATTCCCATCTATGATGTAATTTCGAAAGGATTTCCCATCGTAACGGCTTGCTCCTCCGGAAACACCAAACCAAATGTTACCTTTTTTATCTTCATAAATACTTGTAACTTCATTATTAAGAAGACCTTCCTTAATTGTAAAATTCTGAAAGGTTTTCCCGTCGTAATAATAAACACCTGAACCTATAGAACCGAACCACAAGTTGCCATTTCTATCTTCTAAAAGAGAAAAAAAACGAGTCGAAATCACTTTACTTGTAATATTAGTAAAAGACTTTCCATCGTACCGAAAAATACCAGTAAATGCAGCAATCCAAATATTATTCTTTCTGTCCTGTATAATATTTCGACTTATCCATTGAGGTCCATAGGAAGTAATTACATCCTCAGTTTTGGAGTAGATAATAATTCCCCCACTTTCTGTTTTGTTTTGTCGACAAGAGGTGTAAAGAAAAAGTATAAATAGCAAAGCACAAACCTGTAAGTATTTCTTCATTGTGTCTGATATTGGTTCAGATTTTATACTAATATAAAAACAATTCTTAATAAATCATCAAATGACTTTTAGTTTACCAGATACTATCATAAATATGCATTTTGGAAGTTTTACTACTTTCTGATGGATCAATAAAAAAGTTGTAGCAAGAAAAAACCATAAAAAAAAGCTTCAAATCAGTGATTTGAAGCTTTTTATTTTGTGACCTCGACTGGATTCAAACCAGTAACCTCTTGAGCCGTAATCAAGTGCGCTATTCAGTTGCGCCACGAGGCCGATTGTGCAAATTTGCAATCCATACCCCAACAGTAAAGTACAAGTGGGGAAAGACATAAAAAAACTCCAATATTACTAATGGAGTTTTTAGTGGGCGATGAGGGGTTCGAACCCCCGACCCCCTCGGTGTAAACGAGGTGCTCTGAACCAGCTGAGCTAATCGCCCTATTTTACTAGGTTGCTATCGTTATCTGATTGCGAGTGCAAATATACAGCTAGATTTGGTATCTGCAAGCCTTTTTTCAAAATAATTTCAAAGTTATTTTTACTTCCTTATTTTCCAATACTTTAATTACTTCACGAAATGGGACAATTCTTTTGTAGTAACTCGCTATAGTCATACATTTGCATTTATAAATAATACACAATGGCAAGATTCAAAGAAAATGATTTACCAAAATCAAAAATAACCGCTACTTCACTCAATAAAGCAACCATAATTTTTAAATACGCAGGAAAACACCAATGGAAATTTTATGTCGGATTGATTTTCTTACTCTTTACAGGAGCAACTGCCCTAGCCTTTCCTAAATTAATGGGAATGCTGATAGATTGCGTTAAGAACAAAGACAATTCTGAGGCAAATATGATTGCACTAGGATTAGTAGTTATCCTTTTTTTACAATCTATATGTTCATTCTTCAGATTATCATTATTTGTAAATTTTACCGAGAATACACTGGCCAACCTTCGTTCGGCGCTTTACAGTAATTTAGTAAAGTTACCAATGTCATTTTTCTCTCAAAAACGAGTAGGAGAATTAAATAGCCGTATAAGCGCCGATATTACTCAGATACAAGATACATTAACCTCTACAATTGCCGAGTTTTTACGTCAGTTTATATTAATTATAGGAGGTGTTATTTTATTGGCTACTGAGAGCTTAAAACTAACCTTATTAATGCTGTCTGTAGTTCCGCTTGTAGCAGTTGCAGCAGTTATTTTTGGTCGTTTTATCCGTAAATATTCTAAGAAAGTACAAGATCAGGTTGCCGAGAGTCAGGTAATCGTCGAGGAAACCATGCAAGGAATTAGCATTGTAAAAGCTTTTGCTAACGAATGGTACGAAATTGCACGTTATAACGGAAAAATTAAAGAAGTAGTAAAACTAGCCATCAAAGGTGGTAAATACCGTGGTTACTTTGCTTCCTTTATCATTTTCTGTTTGTTTGGAGCAATCGTAGCTGTAGTTTGGTATGGCGTACGATTGAGTATTGCTGGCGAAATGAGCGTAGGACAATTAATATCCTTTGTACTCTACTCCACTTTTGTTGGAGCTTCTTTTGGTGGAATCGCCGAATTATATGCTCAAATTCAAAAAGCTATTGGAGCAACAGAACGTGTTTTTGAATTATTAGACGAACATCCTGAGAAAATAAACTCGCACCAAAATTCAACTGCAATCGAAAAAATACAAGGAAATGTCACTTTCAAGAATGTACAATTCAGTTACCCATCAAGAAAAGAAATTACAGTTTTAAAAGATGTTAATTTCACTGCAAAATTCGGTCAGAAAATTGCAATTGTTGGACCAAGTGGAGCTGGAAAATCGACAATCTCATCTTTATTATTACGTTTTTATGATATAGATGCTGGAGAAATCATTGTAGACGGGAAAAACATCTACGATTACGATTTAGAAAACCTAAGAGGAAACATGAGTATAGTTCCTCAAGATGTAATTTTATTTGGTGGAACCATTAGAGAAAACATCGCCTATGGTAAACCAGACGCAACCGAAGAAGAAATTTTAATAGCAGCAAGACAAGCCAATGCATTTAATTTCATTGAAGGTTTTCCTGAAAAATTCGACACTTTGGTTGGAGAAAGAGGAATCAAACTTTCTGGTGGTCAGCGTCAGCGTATAGCCATTGCACGTGCATTGCTTAAAAACCCAAGTATCTTAATTCTTGATGAAGCAACATCATCATTAGATAGCGAAAGCGAAAAACTAGTACAAGAAGCACTTGAGATTTTAATGCAAGGAAGAACAAGCATAATCATTGCTCATCGCCTTTCAACGATTCGTAGTGCCGACCAAATTTTGGTTCTAGATAACGGTATTATTTCTGAGCAAGGAACGCACCAGGAATTAATCGCACTAGAAAACGGAACATATAAAAACTTAAGTAACCTACAATTTAGTAATTCATAAGTTCTAAATATCAAATTAGGAAAGTAAATTCCATAAAAAAACTCCAATTTTCATTGGAGTTTTTTTTTTATTAACTGGAGATTGTAATCTGCAACTGAAAACTGAGATTAAAATCTACTATCCTTTTCTTCTCTTACGCTCTGTTTTTAAAAGCTCAAGCTCTCTATTTGTTTGTCCCGCAACCGAAGTATTTTCTTCCGCTCGACGGATAAGGTAAGGCATAACATCTTTCACAGGTCCAAATGGCAAGTATTTAGCAACATTATAGCCATTTGCAGCAAGATTGTAACTAATGTTATCACTCATACCATATAACTGACCAAAACAAATTCTATGATCATTATGTTGTATTCCTCTTTCTTGCATTAATTGCATCAAAGTATAAGAACTATTTTCGTTATGAGTTCCAGCAAAAATAGACATTGTTGCCAAATGCTCTAACATATATAAAACGGCTGCATCGTAATTGATATCCGTAGCTTCTTTAGATGCACAAATTGGAGTTGGGTAATTTTTCTCCTCAGCTCTTTTGTTTTCTTTTTCCATATAAGCACCACGAACCAGTTTCATACCAATGAAAAAACCTTCAGTTTTAGCTTGTTCATGCAATTTTTTCAAATAATCCAAACGATCCCAACGGTACATTTGTAATGTATTGAATATAATGGTTTTCTCTTTATTGTATTTACGCATCATATCGGTAACCAAATCATCGGCTGCATCTTGCATCCAACTTTCTTCAGCGTCAATAAGCAAAGCCACATCATTTTTATGCGCTTCCTTACATACAATATCAAAACGTCCTATTACTCTATTCCACTCTGCTTGTTCAGCTGGGTTTAAAGTTTGTTTCTCACCTAATTTCTCATACAATTCAAAACGACCTAAACCTGTTGGTTTAAAAACCGCAAACGGAATTGCTTCACGTTCTTTGGCAAACTCAATTGTTTTTAAAGTCATTTTTAAAGCAGCATCAAATTGCTCTTCTTCTTCTTTCCCTTCTACTGAATAATCTAATACAGAACAAACACCTTTAGTGTACATTTTATCAACAACAGTAATACAATCATCCTCATTTACACCACCACAAAAATGGTCGAAAACTGTAGCACGAATTAATTTTTCTACTGGTAAATTTGCTTTTAAAGCAAAGTTAGTTACAGCCGTTCCTATACGAACTAAAGGCTGATTAGCAATCATTTTAAAAAGAAAATAAGCTCTTTCAAGTTCTGTATCACTTTTTAACGAAAATGCAACTTGTGTATTATTAAATATTTTTTCCATTATTAGGGATTTTTTTGTGCAAATATAGAGAGAGTTTGAATACTTTTTTTGTTAAAAATGCATTATTTTATATCATTAAATGCTTAAAATAAATAAAATCAACGCAAAAATGTAAATTTTCACTTAATAAAAAAAGTTATATTTGTTAAAGAAAAAATATTAATCGATAAAATGTTTTCTTATGGCAAACAATATTGACAAACAGAATATTTCAGACTCCGTTGCTATTTTTTTCATAATATTACTTTTACTCACAAATTTCCTGCCCCATCCCAAATCAATCGACCTACTTTATCCTCAATTTTTATATCTATCGGGACTAAACTTAGTAATGGGATTGTATTTTTATTTTAATCCTAACGTCATTTCTACCTACACCTTTCCGCTATTAAAAAAGAGCTATCTCTTAAGACTATACCTACTATTTATTATCCTTTGTGCTATATCAGCTATCAATACAAAAAACACAACTTTAGTTCTAGAAAAAATAACAGAGCTAATCATTGCTTTTTGTTTAGTGGTTAACTTTATTGTTTTATTAAAAAACAGACTTGATTTATTTAATAAAATCGTTTTTATTGTAGGCATAACAGCCTTTATACAATCCTGTGTAGAGATATACAACTTAAAACTATTGGCTTCTCAAGGAACAATATCATTTGGACTTCAGAATATGGTGAAAACCACGGGAAACATCAATATTTTAGCCTCAAGCTTAACTATAAAAATTCCTTTTCTGTTACTCGGAATCACTACTTTTTCGGGTTATAAAAAACTGTTTTCATACATCACATTACTACTTGCTATCACAACAATACTTCTTACTGCAGCGAGGGCAACATTTATTAGTCTATTCTTAGTTTATATTGTTTACATAATCTTTTATCTAAAAAATAATTCGGTTAACAAATCCTCATTAGCAACTTCCATATCTCTTACAATTCCGATTATTATAGCTGTATTTATTACCAATTTAGTTTTTGAAAGATCTGCAAACGAAGAACGTTACATATCATTAGGAAACCGAGTAGAACAAATAAATCTTAAGGATGAATCTATTAAAACCAGAATAACAATTTGGGGAAATTCGATACAATTAGCCAAAGAAAACCCAATTACAGGAGTTGGATTAGGAAATTATAAAGTAGAATCTATTCCGTATGAAAAAACATTAGATAACAATTCTTCTATTTCTTTACACTCACATAATGATTTCCTGGAAGTAGCTGCCGAAACAGGAATCTTAAACGGCTTGATCTATCTATCCATTTTTATTCTTATTACTTTTATCAATATAAAAAGAATCTTCAAATCAGCTGAAACTAACCGCAAAACAATTGCCTTACTAACCTTGATGATGACGATTGTTTATGGAGTCGATTCTGCTATAAACTTCCCGATGTTTCGTCCAGCAATGCTAATTTTCTTGTGTTTAATATTCGTATTAACAATCATAAATACTCCACCTCCATCAAGCCTTGAATTTGAAACTAACAAAAGTAAATCCTATTTAATACTGATTACAATAAGCATAATAACTAGCTATTTTGCCTTTTTAAACAACAAAGCTTCAAGTCTTGAATATTTAATCCAAAAAGATGTTGAAAGTTTATTTGCTACAAATAACCTAACTGGTGATGAACTACTTAAGAGAATACCAAAATATAAAAACACACTTAGCACAGCCGAATCATTTTATGAATATGCTGGTATTTATTATACGAACGAAAAAAGATATGACGACGCATTAAAATACCTTTCGAAAGCTGATAAAATAAATCCTCATTTCGGACGAATCTTCTTTTATAAAATGGTTATATCGAATGCAAAAGGAAACATAGATAGCGCTTATATCTATGCAAAACAGGCATTTTATTTACGACCTCGAAATGTAAATTTCTTTAAAATGTCTGCCCAATTTGCACGTGCTAAAAACGATACTTCAGAGATATTTAAAGAACATAACCTCTTTATTAAATACCGAAACATTCCCGAAGCATGGGGAATTGCCGCAGAGGAACTACAAAAAAGTAATTATAACAGCTCCAAATTACTCCGTTTTATAGACAACGGTTTGCGATACCATCCTGCCGACACTCTTTTGACTAAACAGAAAAACAACATTTTAATTCAAAAATATACCAACGAAGGTCGGGATTTATTCCTGAAAAATGATTTAAAAAAGAGCTTGGAATTATACCAGAAAGCATTAAAAATTGACCCAAATAATCCCGATACAATGCAAAACTTAGCATTCTATTATTATAGTTTAGGCAAATACCAAGATGCTAAATCATATTTTCTGGAAGCATTAAAACGTCGTGAGTTTAAATCTGGACGTACCGAATTTTTTATAGGTAATTGTTACTTAAAAACCAACGAAAGAGAAAATGCCTGTAAGTACTTTTCTATTTCAAAAGCCAAAAACTTTCCTGATGCTCAGCAGCAATTAAATCTAAACTGTAAGTAATACAAGCCTTATTTCGCCAATTACAAAGGGAAAACACGCCCTTTTAATTTCCATATCATTGCTTTTAACCAAAAAGCATGTTGTTTGTTATTGAATAATTTTTCACTCATTAGTTAGTATTTTACACAAATTAGAGAGTGAGTTTGAATATTTTTTAGTTTAAAATGCCTTATTTTTGCGCTTTCAATTAACTACAGAAAACATGCAATCAATTCACGCCAATAATTATCCGATACATTTTAATCAAAATGCATACGAAGCTTTAAATAATCATTTAAAAGAAAATAAGTATTCAAACCTGTTCATTGTTGTAGATACTGACACAAATGAATATTGTTTACCTAAATTTTTACCTTTATTAGAAACAGACTTAACTATCGAAATTATCGAGTTTGAATCGGGCGAAATCAATAAGAATATTGAAACTTGCATCGAAATATGGAAGGTTCTAACGGAGCTTGGCGCTGATAGAAAAACATTGGTTATTAATCTTGGTGGTGGCGTTGTTACCGATTTGGGTGGTTTTGTAGCTTCTACATTTAAACGTGGAGTTGATTTTATACACATCCCAACTACTTTATTATCTATGGTTGATGCATCTGTAGGTGGTAAAAATGGTGTTGACTTAGGAAATTTAAAAAACCAGATTGGTGTAATCAATGTACCTAAAATGGTATTAATTGATACGCAATACCTGGAAACTCTACCTCAAAGCGAGATGCGTTCTGGTCTTGCCGAAATGCTAAAACACGGATTAATTTACGACGCTGCATATTGGGAGAAATTTTTAGATTTAAAAGCTATCGATTTTGCAGATCTTGACGAGTTGATTTATCGCTCGGTAGAGATTAAAAACGAGATTGTAATGCAAGATCCTACTGAAAAACATATTCGTAAGGCTTTAAATTTCGGACATACATTAGGACACGCTATCGAAAGTTACTTTTTAGAGAATGAAAATAAGAAAACATTACTACATGGTGAGGCAATTGCTATAGGTATGATTCTGGAAAGTTACATATCATTACACAAAAATTTAATTACAAAAGAGGAATATTCACAGATAAAATCGGCTATAAAATCTATTTATGACGATGTTGTTATTGAAGAAAATGATATCGAACCTATCTTAGAATTACTAATTCATGATAAGAAAAACGAATATGGCTTAATTCAGTTTGCATTAATAGAAGGAATCGGGAAAATAAAGATCAATCAATCGGTTGAAAATGAATTAATTCTTGAGTCCTTTCAAGATTACAAATCTTAACGTATTTTTTAATAAAAAAGCTTTGCTTTACGTATATAATATTTTTTACATTTGCAGCGTGAAAAAAAATCAAAAACAAAAAGAATTCCGTTCATACAAGAACCAAGTCAATACTTCATTCCTGAGGATATTGAACCGTTTTTATAATATAAAAGGAAACTATTGTTTTGACCTGTTTCAATGTACAAAAGCGGAGCACGAGAAACTACAAATCGTGTATGCAAATATTCGGGTTTGAATTTTAGATTATTTTATTGTTTACCACATAATTTAATTTAAAATATACATATCTCAATGAATACAAAATATTCTGATTTAATCAATCAAACTTATTACTTTCCTCAAGAGGAATTTACTTTAAACAAAGACAACCTTCAATTCCACAACATCGATTTGATGAAATTAGTAGAGAAATATGGTACGCCATTAAAATTTACTTATTTACCTCAAATTTCTAATAATATCAACAAAGCAAAAAGTTGGTTTAGAAAATCGATGGAAAAAAATAAATACGAAGCTAAATACTATTACTGCTATTGTACTAAAAGTTCGCATTTTGAGTTTATCATGAATGAAGCTTTCAAAAACAATATCCATATAGAAACTTCTTCGGCGTTTGACATCAATATCGCTGAAAATTTATTGGAGAATGGCAAGATTAACAAAAATACACATATAATATGTAATGGTTTTAAAAGAGACCAATACGTAACTAATATTGCAAGACTTATAAATAATGGTCATAAAAACACCATTCCAATTATTGATAATTACGAAGAACTTGATTTGCTTCAGGCAGAAATAAAAGGTAAATTTAAAATCGGAATTAGAATTGCTGCCGAAGAAGAACCAAAATTTGAGTTCTATACTTCGAGATTAGGAATTGGATACAAAAATATTGTTCCTTTTTATAAAAAAGAGATCAAAGAAAATAAAAATTTGGAACTAAAAATGTTGCACTTTTTTATTAATACTGGTATCAACGACAATGCATATTACTGGAATGAGTTGGTAAAATGTATTAAAGTTTATGTAGCTTTAAAAAAGGAATGCCCTACTCTAGATGGTTTAAACATCGGAGGTGGATTCCCAATTAAAAACTCATTGGCTTTTGAGTACGATTACCAATACATGATTGATGAAATTATCAATCAAATTAAAATTGCTTGTGATGAAGCTGAAGTAGATGTTCCTAATATTTTTACTGAATTCGGTTCATTTACCGTAGGTGAAAGTGGTGGTGCGATTTATCAGATTCTTTACCAAAAACAACAAAATGACAGAGAAAAATGGAATATGATTGATTCTTCTTTCATAACTACTTTACCTGACACTTGGGCAATTAACAAACGATTTATTATGCTGGCTGTAAACCGGTGGAATGATACTTACGAACGGGTTCTATTAGGCGGACTTACTTGTGATAGTGACGATTATTACAATTCCGAACAAAATATGAATGCTATTTACTTACCTAAATATAATAAAGAAAAGCCTTTATATATTGGTTTCTTCAATACAGGAGCTTATCAGGAAACGATTGGTGGTTATGGAGGATTACACCACTGTTTAATCCCACAACCTAAGCACATTTTGATAGATAGAGATGAGAATGGATTTTTGGCAACTGAAGTCTTTTCAGAAGAGCAAACATCAGATCAAGTATTGAAGATATTAGGGTACAGTAAAAAACAATAAAAAAAATCGCAAATTGTACTATATTTTTATAAATTTTATTAATTTGCATAACAATCTTTAAGGGTTTTTATAACCTTTGAATTCAAAAAAAAAAAGAAAAAATGAAAGGACCAATTAGTCAGTTTATTGAAAAACATTATTTACACTTTAACTCTGCATCTTTAGTTGATGCTGCAAAAGCATACGAGCAACAATTGGCAAATGGAGCCAAAATGATGGTAAGTATGGCTGGAGCAATGAGTACTGCCGAAATTGGAAAGATTTTTGCCGAAATAATTCGTCAGGACAAAGTTCAAATCATTTCTTGTACAGGTGCAAATCTAGAAGAAGATATCATGAATCTTGTAGCACACTCTCACTACGAAAGAGTGCCAAACTATCGTGATTTAACTCCTCAGGATGAGTGGGATTTATTAGAAAGAGGATTAAACAGAGTTACAGATACTTGTATCCCTGAGCATGAAGCATTCCGTCGTTTGCAAAAACATATCTACAAAATATGGAAAGATGCAGATGATAAAGGAGAGCGTTATTTTCCACATGAATTCATGTACAAAATGTTACTTTCTGGAGTATTAGAAGAATACTACGAAATTGACTTAAAAGATAGCTGGATGTATGCTGCAGCAGAGAAAAATTTACCTATTATTGTACCAGGATGGGAAGATAGCACAATGGGGAACATTTTCGCTTCATACGTAATCAAAGGTGAATTAAAAGCATCTACGATGAAATCTGGAATAGAATATATGGTTTTCTTATCAGATTGGTACCCTAAAAATAGCACTAACGGAATTGGATTTTTCCAAATTGGTGGTGGTATTGCTGGAGATTTCCCAATTTGTGTGGTACCAATGTTATACCAAGATATGGAAATGCACGATGTTCCGTTTTGGAGCTATTTCTGTCAAATTTCAGACTCAACAACCAGTTATGGTTCATACTCTGGAGCCGTTCCTAATGAAAAAATTACTTGGGGTAAATTAGATATTAAAACTCCTAAGTTCATTATAGAGTCAGACGCTACCATTGTAGCACCGTTAATTTTTGCATATTTATTAGATTTATAGAATAACTTTATGAAAAGAGTAATAGTTGATTACGCTAAACTTACCAATGAAATTTTAAACTTATTAGTTGATAAATTTCCTGATGGTTATGATGATTCGGATGTTATCCGTTTTAGAAATGCTAAAAACGAATTGATAGAAGCCGTTGAAGTACGTACAGAAGATACTATCTATTTAGTAAAAATTAGTACTAAACTTGCTGATAGAATTGAAAATTACGATGAAGATGATGAAATCGATGCAGATGTTGACACAATCGAACCAATAAAAGGTCTTGATCTAGACGACGACGCTGCTGACGATGACGACGATGAAGATGAAAACTTAGACAAGCCAGATCTTGACGGAGATGATGACGATGAAGACCGTGAGAAAGATATCGCCGATGAGGATGATGACGAAGATGATGAAGATTAATTAATCTGAATATTTCAAAATAAAAAAGGAACTCATATTATGAGTTCCTTTTTTATTTAGCAAATTACCTACAAAAATATAAGCCAATGAAAACAGAAATATTACACGCCAAGCTAAAAGAAAATTTTGGATTTGAAAAATTCAGACCAAACCAGGAAGATATTATAAATACAATACTTTCTGGTCGGGATACTTTAGCAATTATGCCTACTGGTGGCGGAAAATCTATCTGTTTTCAGTTACCGGCATTAGTATTACCAGGAATTACAATCGTTATTTCTCCACTTATTGCCTTGATGAAAGATCAAGTCGATAGCTTGAAAGCAAACGGAATTGCTGCTTGTTTTATAAACAGTAGCCAATCTGAGCAAGAGCAACAATTTTATATGGAAAGCTTAAAATCTAACACTATAAAGTTGGTTTACATAGCTCCCGAAAGCTTATCTTATCTAGATATCATTTTCAATCAATTAACGGTAAGCTTAATAGCAATAGACGAAGCGCATTGTATCTCGGCTTGGGGACATGATTTTCGTCCTGCTTATACTAATTTAGGATATCTAAAAAATCGCTTCCCTTCTACTCCTGTCCTTGCATTAACGGCAACTGCCGATAAAGCGACGAGAACCGACATTACAAAACAATTAAATTTAAATAACCCGAAAACGGTTGTTGCTTCTTTTGATAGAAAAAATTTAAGTCTGGAAGTACGTCCTGCTCTCGACAGAGTAAAACAAATTATAGATTTTATCGAAAAGAAACCTCACGAATCTGGGATTGTTTATTGCCTAAGCAGAAAAACAACCGAAGAACTTGCCCAAAAATTACAAAAAAGAGGAATTAACGCCAAAGCATATCATGCAGGTCTAGATAATAAACTACGTTCTAAAACTCAGGATGATTTTATAAACGACGATTGCCAGGTTGTTTGTGCTACAATTGCTTTTGGGATGGGAATCGATAAATCAAATGTGCGTTGGGTTATACATTACAATTTACCCAAAAATATCGAGGGTTATTATCAGGAAATCGGAAGAGCTGGTCGTGATGGTTTGCCATCAGAAACTATCTTGTTCGAAAGTTACAGCGATGTTATTCAGTTGCAAAAATTTGCTTCTGAAGGTTTAAACGCCGAAGTACAACTTGCAAAATTAGAACGAATGAAACAATATGCGGACGCTTTAAGCTGTCGCAGAAAAATCTTGCTTTCTTATTTTGGTGAATTAGTAAATGAAAACTGTGGTAACTGTGATATTTGCAAAAATCCTCCTAAGTTTTTTGATGGAACCGTTATTGCTCAAAAAGCGCTATCAGCCATTACACGTTTACAAGAAAAAGAAACTTTAGCAGTAATTGTCGACTTTCTTAGAGGTTCTAAAAACGCTCATATTTACGAAAACGAATATCAGAATTTAAAAACTTATGGTATTGGTGCCGATATTTCTTGGTACGATTGGAACCAATATTTGATTCAGTTGATAAATTTAGGCTATTGCGAAATTGCTTTTCACCAGCATAATAAAATTTTACTGACTCCTTTTGCCAAAAAAGTATTGTTTGAAGGAGAAAAAGTTCAGCTTACAACCGTAGTTAAGAAAGCTATTGAGCAAATTGAAATACAAGAAAAAACTACTAAAGCTAAGCCAAATTCTCTTTTTGAAATACTCAGACAATTGCGCTACAAGATCTCTAAAGAAGAAGAAGTCCCAGCTTATGTAATTTTTAGTGATGCTGTTTTAAGGCAAATGGAATTATTACGACCAATGAGCGATGATGAACTTATCGCAATTGACGGAGTCGGAAAAGCCAAACTCGAGAAGTATGGTTCCGATTTTGTAAATGCTATAATCGATTTTTTCAAAAACAAAAAAGCTCCAAAGGCAAAATCTAAAAAGGAAAGCAGCACATATAAAGTAACCTTAGAGTTATTTCAGGAAGGAATTTCTATTGAGGCTATCGCAGCAAAAAGAAAACTTGGTATTTCGACAATTGCATCTCACTTAGCCAAGCTATATGTTGATGGGCATGATATTAATTTATCTGATTATGTTTCTGATGCCGAAGTTATCCAGATAAGAAAAGCCCAAGTAAAACTTGAAAATCCTGAAACACTAAAACCCTATTATGACTTTTTTGAAGAGCAAATTTCTTATGATAAAATACGTTTAGGCCTGGCGATTATTGAGAAGAATTATTAAAATATGATGAATTCACGTACTCATTAAGCGCTATTACACCTCTAAATCTTTGTCAAAGTTTTGAACTTTGACAAAGATTATTGTGTTTCTTACAGAGATTTATCGCACTCAAAAAAGCAAGTTTACAGAAAATTATCTATCAAAATTGAGACGAATTCCATTTTTATTCGCTTAAAAAATCCGTTTTATCAACGTTTTTGCTTTAGCAAATCCGTATCATCTACGTTCCTTTAAGACTTTCTAGCGGAATCGAAGGAAACAAACTACTCGCATATCAACAAAAACAAGACAAATTGCAATTACTCTTCGACTCGACTCAGGAGGACAAATTTGAAACTTTAATCACAAAATCTTTTAGAAACTAGGATAATCCTTAGCCCTGATGGGAACGGCATCCTTTTTATTTTTCCTTTAAAAATAAAAAGATATAGTGTCCCGATAACTATCGGGAAGCAGGATTAGCTCCAAAAAAAAATCCTGTGAATTACTATTTCACAGGACTTTTAATATTTAATTGTAGCATTTTATTAGCTACAAATATCTTTCTTGAAAGACTTTTTGATGATGTTTTTGGTGTCCAATAATAACAAACCCTAAAGCTCTAACTGATATCTGATTATTTGATGCTGTACCAATTCGTTTGAGCTGCTCTTCTGATAAACTTTTATAGAACAATAAATTCGAATGTCTTACTGCCGAAAGTTCCGTTAATAGATCCTGAATGCTTCTTGCGTTTGCATTCGTATTATCTACATAATCATTTTCATCAAAACTTGGCAATCCTGTTTTATCGTTTCTAGAAAAACGTAAAGCACGATATGCAAAAATACGTTCGGTGTCGATTATGTGCTGAATGATTTCTTTGATTGTCCATTTTCCTTCGGCATAACGATAATCAAATTTATCCATTGGGATATTCTGAACAAACTTTATAAAATCATGCAAAGAAATTTCTAGTTCTTCAATCAAATTAACATTTCCTGCTTCGCGGATATAAGTTGTAAATCCTCCAGAATACTCGTTTTCTAATAATTGTGATCCTAACATAATAATTAAATTTAAGCTGAATTTCTACTTGCGTTTGTATTTCCGAAAAGCGAACGCGTTACTATTTTTTCATAAACTTTAATTAGGTCTTCATCGACTTTATCTTGCTTGTTTAATTCATTAATTCTTAACAAAGCATATTGTTGTATTGTTAACAATGGCAATACTATACGCTCTCTTATCTGAATTGATGCTTTACCATCAGGATAATTCTCCATTAACTCTTTATGTCCAGCAATTTTTAATAAAAGGCGTTTAGTTTCCGAAAATTCATCGTAGATAATTTGCCAAAACTCTCCAAATTCAGGGTCTTTCCTCATGTAAGCTGTTAATGGTAAAAATGATTTTGCCAATGACATCATACTATTTTCTAACAAGGTTTTAAAGAATAATGAATTATCATATAAATCCTGAACTTTTTCCCATTGGTTTGTTTCTTCAAAATGTCTTAAAGCTGAACCTACTCCAAAGAAACCTGGTACATTTTGCTTTAACTGACTCCAAGAACCTACAAACGGAATAGCTCGTAAATCGGCAAAATCCAGATTCTCTGACTTGCTTCTTTTTGATGGTCGGCTACCAATATTTGTTTTAGAGTAATATTTTAGAGTACTCATTTTTTCCAGATAAGGAATAAACTTAGGATGATTCTTAAAGCTTAAATACTCTTGATACCCTAGTTCTGCTAGTTGATCTAATATATCTTTTTCATCTACAGTCAACTCATTTTTACCTTTACTAAATACCTGATTTGTAACTCCGGCACTTAATAAATTCTCTAAATTATAGCGACAAGAATCTAATGTTCCAAAATTTGAACTAATTGTTTGCCCTTGTATTGTAATCTGAATTTCGTTATTCTCGATTTTTGGACCTAATGAAGCATAAAACTTATGCGTTTTTCCTCCTCCACGAGCTGGTGGTCCTCCACGTCCGTCAAAGAAAATAGCTTTAATTCCGTATTTTCTTGAGATTTCAGTAAGCGCTTCTTTAGCTCTGTATATACTCCAGTTTGCCATTAAATACCCTCCATCTTTTGTACCGTCTGAGAATCCTAACATTATAGTCTGCTTGTTTCCTCTCTCTACAAGGTGTTTTGCATATTCTGGATTTGTGTACAATTGCTCCATAATTTTATGGGCTTTTTGTAAATCATCAACAGATTCAAAAAGTGGGATTATATCAACCGTTGGACTTTCCCAATTGTTTAATCTAATCAATGCAAAAGTCTCCATTACATTCAGCGCACTTTCGTTATTACTAATTATATAGCGATTTGCTCCATACTCGCCATTATTTTCTTGTATGGTTTTAATAGCTTGAATTGACTCTATTGTTGATTTTGTAATTTCGTTTTCAAACACATTAGAGTTAAGATCTCCTTTTACTTTTGAAAGGATTGCTATCTTTTCGTTCTCTGATAAATCATAATAATTAGCAGGAAAAACTGTAGAGTCAGACTTTAAGTAATATGTTACAACATCTTTAAAAACAGCATCATGTATTTTACTATTCTGACGAATATCTAGTGTTGCAAAATAAAAACCAAACAAGTTAATTTTTATAAGTAACGCCTCTAATTCGTCTAAATACAACGACTGATGCTTATCAATAATTATATCTTTTATCTTGTTTAATTGTGTTTTAAACTCGTCTAAAGTAATGTAAATTTCCCCTTTTGAATAAAAAACAGAACGATATAATTTAAACTCTAAATCTGAAACTAATGTATCTACTCCCGCAAAAGTCAGTTTTCTTTTTAGGTTTCGTATCTCTACATAGTAACATTTTAGAATCGAAGTTCTCAAACGTTCTGCAACCTTTAAGGTAATTGCAGTGGTTACAAATGGGTTTCCGTCACGGTCTCCTCCTGGCCAAAATCCTAGTTTTATCAATGGATTTTGAATTGATTTTCCGTGAAAGATGTTTCTTTGAAGGTAATGCACTATTTCGCCCGAAGTTTCATAAAATACATTCTCTAAGTACCAAATTAAACTTACCGCTTCGTCGTAAGGATTTGGTTTTTCGTTTTGTATAAATGGTGTTTTTCCTAATTGAGCAAGTAATTTCTTGATTTTAAGCAAATCATTTGCACGAATCGCATCGGTTAAATCATTGATAATACCTAATACTGGCCCTGGGTAAAATTGTGTAGGATGCGCAGTTAAAACGGTACGAACATTAAAGTCTTCTAAAAACTCTACTAAATCATCTTCTTTTTCTTTAGCATCAGACTTTTCTTTGATATCACGAAGCGATCCTCTTCCTTCCATATTGTTTACAGTAGGAAATGCTGCGTCTTCGATAGCATCAAACAATACAATTTGACGCTCGATATATTGAATAAATCGAAACATTAAGTCGATTTTATCTTTCTCGGAAGCATTATTTAAATACTTTCCTGAGAAAAAATTCACAATTTCTTTAGGTGTTTCTTGTTTTTTGAAGCCTGTTTCGCAAACTTCGGTAAATAAAGGAAGCAAAACCCCAGTATTATCAATAGAATCAAATGGTAATGTAATAAAGACACTATTGTAAATATGGTATTTAGAAAGAACGTCTTGATTAAAACGTTCAATTTTAGGAAGCGTATACATAATGTGTTATAGTTGGTTGGTTGTTAATAGTTAATTTTTCATAAAAAAACCCCAAGAAAAACTTGAGGTTATATTCAATATAGCATTCAAGGTCAATTACATATTTTTAAAAATAGTATGCATCAAACGCTTCTTATCATTAATACTTTCTTCTAACGAGATCATAGTTTCTGTTCTGTAAACTCCTTCGATATCATCAATCATAAAGATAACTTCTTTAGCATGTTTCGTGTCTTTTGCTCTTATTTTACAGAAAATATTGAATTTTCCTGTAGTTACAGATGCTACTGTTACGAATGGAATTTGATTAATACGCTCTAAAACAAATTTTGTTTGAGATGTATTATTCAAGAAAACACCTACATAAGCTATAAATGAATATCCTAATTTATCATAATCCAAGGCTAATGAAGATCCCATTATTATTCCGGCATCTTCCATTTTTTTCACCCTTACATGTACTGTTCCTGCAGATATCAATAATTTTTTTGCAATGTCAGTAAACGGTACTCTTGTGTTGTCTATCAACATGTCTAAAATCTGGTGATCTACTTCATCCAAACGAAATTTACTCATAATTCTTTAATTAATATTACTAATTGCTATTACAAAGTATAAAAATATATATAAAAAATAACAAAATGACAAAAAAACTAACTTTTTATCAATCCATTAACAAATTTTATGTTTTTATCTAAATAAAAATCTGCTTTCTGACTTGTTTTCGGAATATTACTAAAATCATCAGTATATGTTGCCCCTTTAGCATCATATTCAAAATGACCGTAATAATTTTCTAATTCACCAACTTCGGTAATATAAGCAGTGAAACAAATTTTATTTTCAATCAATTCTTCTTTGTATTGTGCGGCAAAATTCGTGATTATTTCGATACCATCATAATTTATTTTGATGTTTTTATACATAAAATCATAAAAAACGACTTTATTTTGTGAAATATTCAAATATTTATTAATTCCATTGACAACTATATCGTTTTCGCTTAGTGCTTTAAATCCAGTAATTAAGGCGAAAAATATATACTTCCTAGTAACTTCTCTTTCATAATCATTCGGATAATGCCCCGCCTCAAATAAAATTGTAGGCACTCCCAGATATTGGAACGTATCTCCTATGCAATTAATATTAAAAGAATCATCAAAACGCCCTACTTGCCCAGGGATATACTGCTGCAGAACATCATTCATAGCAACAATCAGATCTATAGCCTTTGTACGGGACTCATTTATCTCTCTCTCTTCATTATATGCAGGTGCCAGAAACGAAACCGTAGCAGGCTTTCCTGTGTCTCCTGCGCCAAAAATAGTACGCTGATCATGCAGGTTATAACAATAATGAGGTTTAAACGCTTCAAAAGCAGCTCTTAATACCTTACTCTCTGGCTGAGTTAACTGTTGTGAATCACGATTTAAGTCGACTTTGTTAGCGTTTTCTCGGGTATATAACTTCGCACCATCGGGGTTTAGTATAGGAATGGAATAAAAAGTAAAGGTTTCTAGCATTTTATTTGCAAAATCTGAACCGCTATTTAAGACATTAATAAAGTCAAATAAGGCTTTTGTGGTCGTGCTTTCGTTTCCATGCATTTGCGACCAAAGGTAAATTCGTGTTTTACCAGACCCAATTTCGTAACTATATATAGGTTGATCCAAAACTGATTTACCAATAATCTTAACTTGATTATTAGTATTTAATTTGTCTAATAAGGGAGTAATTGCATCTAGTGTAAGATACCTTCCTTGAATACTTTGTTCTTTATGTAAGCTAAATAATTCTTCTAAATTCATGTCGTATTGTTTGGTTTACAAAAGTAAACATCTTTATTTTTACAATTGTAAACAATTAAATTTTGCCATAATCTACATTTGTAAACGCTTATTTTCTCGAAATAACCTCCATTTCCCTTGGTTTTGGTGACATTTGTTACCTATTTACAAAAACATACTTATAACACTAAATACTAATAACTTACACAACATCACATAAAGCCATGTAGTCAGTAAAATAGCTAGAATTAGGCAATTTACAATTGTATAATTGGTGCTTCGGTATATTTTAGTTACATTTGTAAACCATCTTAATTTAAAACACAATTTACAATGGTAAACATCGAGGATTTTATAAAAAGATTGGAAACCATACTAGATTATTATGGTTTAAATGCTTCTTCTTTCGCAGACAAAATTGGGGTGCAACGCTCTAGTATGTCTCACCTACTTTCTGGCAGAAACAAACCTAGCTTAGATTTTATATTAAAAATTATTGAGATTTTTCCCGATGTAGATTTGTATTGGGTCTTGAACGGAAAAGGTACTTTTCCTAAAAGTGAAAATATCGAAGTGGTTACAAATTCAATTCCACAAGAAATTGAAAAACCCATCGCTCCTATTTTTCCAACTAAAAGCTTTATCCCCGAAGATATATTCTTAGAGATAGAAAATCCAACGGAGAAAAAACCAATTGAAAAAAATACTCCTGAAATAAAAAACGTAATTCCTAATTCTTCTTCTTCCGAAGAAATAGAAAAAATTGTGCTTTTTTATAAAAATGGAACTTTTAAAATTTACACTCCTTAAAAATAAGCGAGCCCTTTTCGATTTTTGTAAGACAGAAAAAAACATCCTCTACACTACCTCTCTTCTGTCTTACTCTCAAACTATTACTGCAAAATCAAGACTTGTTTGCAAAAGCTACTTCTAAAACAAAGTATTTTTTGTTTAACCTAAAATTGTACGATATTTTCCTATAATTAATCCTATTCTTACATATTGCTTTTTTTATCGCAATTTGTCCATTTTATTTGTTGTTTATCGATTTTATTTGTAACATTGATACGGCTTAAGAAAAACATATTTTAACAATAATATCTTATTATTATCTATTTAAATAGTATTTAAATATGATATTTTTATTCATATTAACTAAATGTGTTTTATAATGAAAATAATTAACAAGTGTTTAATTCTATATTTTCAACCAAAAAAACAACCAATTTATGAGGAAAAAATTCCTTCTTGCCGTGTGGTTTTCATTTCTTTTCGGTGCCATCTTAGTTTTGTTCTGGCAAAATGAATACCAATACAGTTTACCTACACCCGTCCCAAAAAATCATCACGATATTGCTATGGGATCTCACATTAATCTAGGAAAACAGTTTACTACTAAAAATAAACCTGTTTTCATCCATTTTTTTAATCCCGATTGTCCATGCTCCCGTTTTAACGTGCCACATGTAAGTGAATTAATAAAAAAATATGGAGATAAGATTAATTTCAATATCGTAGTTCTCAACAAAGTAAAAAATTTCACAGTAGAAGAAATTCAAGACAAATTTGATTCTAAGGTTCCTGTTTTCTTTGATAATGATATTGCTGAAAAATGCGGTGTGTTCTCTACACCTCAAGCGGTTCTTATTGATGCTTCCCAAAATTTATATTATCGAGGAAATTATAACAAGACAAGATATTGCACTGATGCAAATACTAATTATGCACAAATGGCAATTGATTCTTTATTAATCCAAAACAACAAACCTTCTTTTGATGCTTTGGCCCTTAAAGCTTATGGATGTTCATTACCTAAATGTACTAAATAAATCTAACCTTAACCAATTTCTAATTACTATGAAAACAAAAGCAAGTTTGAATGAACGAGATTACCTGCACAATTTTATGTCTACGATGACACAAAAATCTGATACCATTATCAACTATGTTCTTGCGTTCTATTTCCTCTTCGGAATAGCTTTGGCATTTAAATATGATACATGGGAAATTGGAGTCGGTGTTGGAGCACTTAATCTCATCGCCTATTATTCTGCAAAATTTTTTCTCAAAAAATCTAAATTCTATCAATACGTTCTCTCTGTAGTTCTGGCTATATTTATGGCGCAGTATATTTACCAAATGCATGGTTTGTTCGAAATGCATTTTACAGTATTTATCGCCAGTACGATTTTGATTATTTATCAGAACTGGAAATTACAAATTCCGCTTACGCTTTTAGTTGTACTTCATCATGGAGCATTGGCTTACTTGCAAAATTTTGTTTACAATGATGCTAATGGTCCTCAAATATATTTTTCGCAAGTTAATTTTGATATAGAAACTTTTATCATTCACGTTGTCCTTGCTGCTGTTGTATTTTTTATGAATGGCTATTGGTCTTATTATTTTAAAGAACATAGTGAAAATCATATTTCTAAAATTTCTGATGAATACGAATTGGAAAATATCAAATTGGCATCGGCAAAATATAGTTCTCTCTCTGCAAACAATGAATTTAATAGTTTTATTTATAAAACGTCACAAGATTTAAAATCACCTGTACACTCCGTACTCACTTTAATCGAAGTTTCTAAAGGGCAAACCGACAATGAGAAACTCCTTGGTTATTTTGAAATGATTAAAGAAAATACAAAAAAAATAGATGGCTTGGTCAATGATATCCACGGTAAATCGGCAAACCATATGGCGAATTAAACTTTTTATTTCCAAATTTTAGGCGTATTTGTTATTTCCCTCCAAATCAATTAGTAACCTTAACCTCTATTTTATGGCAGAATATGATTTTCAATCAGCAAATAAAACACTGATTACCTGGAAAAAATCTTTTGATGATTTTTTAAAAAACAACATCGCGCTAAATCCAAGGGATATGGTAGTATCTGAAACTGGTTTTGGCAAAGAAGTTGAAAAATTATTAAGCAAACACAGCACCAATGCAACCGTTAAAAACCTCGACTTTCAATACAAGAAAATCATTCATATTGCAAGCGATATCCAACATTTGAGATTAGTAAATGATGATACGCTGCCTGATTGGCTAGAAGATGAATTAGGTACGGTTTTCCAGAAAATAAATGACCTATTAGCAACTTTAGAAAAAGAATTTAACTAAGCACTACTTTATAAAAAATATCACACCTTTTATAAAAAAACCAACTCATATATTAACTTAAAATAAAAATTTATGGAAACAAGAACTACTCGCCCGACTCCATCTGATAGAGAAGTTGATTGGAACAAAACTAAAGTACTGCTAAGTAAAACAGATACAAAAGGAACAATTTTATATGCAAATGAAGCCTTTATAGACGTGTCAGGTTATGATGAGTTTGAACTAATTGGACAACCTCACAATGTTATACGACACCCCGATATGCCTAAAGTAATTTTTAAATTCTTGTGGGATAATATTAGAGCAAGCAAGAACATACATGCTATTATCAAAAACATGTCTAAAACCGGTAGATACTATTGGGTAATTACCGATTTTAAAATAATTGCCGATTCAGATGGAGAAATTGCGGGATTCTTTGGAACAAGAAAATCTGTTCCTGAAGCCATTATAGTAAAGTTTATAGAGCCTTTGTATAAAAAGTTAATACATATTGAGGAAGCTAGCGGAGTTAAAGCCTCTGAAGAATATTTGATAGGTTTTCTGGAGGAACGCAACAAGACGTACATGGAATATGTAGATCATCTTGTAGCTACTGGAAAAGACGATAAAGAAAAAGTAAAAAAAGGCTTTTTTAAAGGCTTTTTTGAGAAAAAAGACGTCAAAAAAAAATAAACGAGCACCTCGTTTAAATAAAAAACACAATTTCCGATACCACTAAAGAAAATTGTGTTTTTTTTTATATCCAAAAGAAAGCTCACTGAGCATTTTTTTATAATTGAAATCCATTTTCTGGAATTTTCCCCACTACGCCTTTATAATGTTGTTTTAAAACTTCCATATCAGCTTCATAATTTCCTGTCGGATAAAACGGTTTTCCGAGATTAACCTCTTTTTTACCCCAATCAAAAGCAACAGGAACAATAGGCACATTTGCTTTTAGAGCGATGTAATAAAATCCTGTTCTAATTTCCGAAACTTTTTTGCGAGTTCCTTCTGGAGCAACTGCTAATCGAAAAGTTTCTTTTCTATCAAAAATGGCTGCAATAGAATCGACTTTGTTCAAACCTCCTGAACGATCCAGCGGCTCTCCTCCTGCACTTCTAAAATAATATCCAAAAGGAAATTTAAATAATTCCTTCTTTCCAACCCAATTCATTTCTAATCCTGAAATACCTCGGGTAAAAATTCCTAAATAAAAATCATGGTTACTTGTATGTGGCATTACCATTAATACACATTTTTTAACCTCAGCATTTTCAACCCCTACAATTTTCCATCCCATCAACTTCAGAAAGATGAATTTATATAATTGTTTCTTCATTATTTTATTTTAACCTGCAAAATAAATAATTTAAATCTTAAATTTGGTAAAAACGCATACGAATGATTAAGAAAATATTCAGTTACCTGGTTCCTATAAAAATATTTGAAAAAAAATCTGCCCGCAGTAAAGCAATTGAAGTTACTTGGGCAAACGGAGAATTAGTCCTAGATTCCGAAAATACCAATTACTCTTACGGAAGTTTGCAACGCATTCTAAGATATGGTTTAAAAAATATTGGTTTCGAAAAGATTACTCCAATGAAACATATTTTACTTCTTGGTGTTGCCGGAGGAAGTGTAATCAAAACATTGGTCGATGAAATAAAATACAAAGGCAAAATCACTGGAGTCGAAATTGACCCCGAAATGATTCAGGTTGCCAATAAATATTTTAATCTAAATAAAATAAAACAACTCGAAGTTATTATTGATGATGCTTTTGAATTTGTACTAAAAACAAATAAAAAATACGACCTCATAATAATTGATGTTTTTGAAGATACTACGATGCCAAATTTTTTATTTGAAAGTTTCTTCAGTAATAGGGTTTGTGATCTTTTAAAAAATAGCGGTTTTGTACTTTTCAATACTATGATTCTGGATGAGAAGCATAATGTGCGAAACCAAAAATATATTTCGGAGATAAACAATGATCAACATACTGTAAAAATGCTTCCTCGAATCGAAGAGCACAATGAATTGATAATTATTGAAAAACTAGCTTAGCGGTAAATTTATTTAACGAGTTGTTTATTGTCTACGAAGGAACGCGGATTTAAACGGATTTTCAAAAACAATCCCAATCCCTTACTAATCCCAAAGCATCTGTACGGAAAAAATCCGTTTATAATCTGCGTTTTCGCCTTAGCGAATCCGCTTAATCCGCGTTCCTTCCACAAAGTGTTAAATAGAAAATTAAAAAAAGTAAAATATATGCCTGATTTAGAAACTACTTTAAAAAAATTAGCTCCAGCAAAAGTAATCGATGCAACAATCGGTTATGCTCAGTATATGCCTTTGGATTTATCAATCACAAATCAGGATTTAGCAAACAACAAGCCACAAACTGCTGCCGATTTTGAGAATTATATCGATAATTTATTAGCTCACGCCAATGCAAAAGTTGCTTTTGGCGGGTATTTAGAGGAACGCAATCTATACAAACGAAGTGAAAATTTCAATAATTCTGCTACACCAGAACGTAATATTCATATTGGTGTCGATTTATGGATAAAAGCCTCAACTCCAGTATTGGCAGCGTTTAAAGGAACAGTGCATAGTTTTAAAAACAATATTGGTTTGGGTGATTATGGCCCTACAATTATCCTGAAACATGATATCGAAAATCATATTTTCTATACTTTATACGGGCATTTATCGTTAGAAAGTATAAAGAATCTTAAAGTTGGAGATGTTTTTATTCAAGAACAAATTTTGGGCACTTTAGGAGAATCAAATGTAAATGGGGATTATGCACCACACTTGCACTTTCAGATTATAAAAAATATTGGAGATAATTTTGGCGATTATCCAGGTGTTTGCAGTAAAATCGACGCAGATTATTATGCTAACAACTGCCCAAATCCCAATTTAGTATTAAAAATAACATAAAGAACGATGAAAAAAGTACTATTTATTCTAAGTTTGCTTCTGTTGATTGGTTGCAAATCTAAAACAGGAGGAAACAAAACAGAGGATTTAAAAATATCAAAAGTTTTACCTACAGAAGTAGATAATAGCCAACAAAAAAAGGCCTACGATTTAGGAAAACGAGTTTTATTGACTTGTAATACCTCAAAATTTAAGCCTTTTAACGAAACTGAAGTTACGCCATCGGTTATGGCAAATACAACAGAAGAACGATTGACAAAAACATGCCAGAAATTCCGACAATGGTACGGAGCATTTAAAGATCTTAAATTAGATGGTGTTTATAAAACCAAACATGAAACCATCTACAGATACAGAGCTTTATATGAAAAAAAAGTAGCCAATAAAGAACTTCGCGTGTATGTAAACGAAGACAATCTGATTTCTGCCATAAAATCGTTGGACTGGGACGAAACATTCGAGTCGAATTTAATTGAAAAATAAAACCTTATGAAATGAGCATTACCGAAAATTGGTCGCAAATACCAATGAAGATATGCAAATTCCATATTCCTTTAAAAAATAAATACTATCTACATATGAATTATAAAACACTACTGATTTTACCCTTTTTTTTCTTATCCATTTTGGTTAATGCTCAGGAGTCGCTTAATTTTAAAGGAAAAACATATCCAGCTACCCAATCTTGGGATTTTATCTGCGAAAATTATGCTTTATCTGGCGAAGCCAAGGTGCAAATTGCAAAAACAGAAACGGGAGGTCTCTTAAAACTTAGTGTTGCCACAACAGATCCTAAATTACAAATTACAGGCGTTGCCTATATTTACTTAGTAGACAATACGATTATTGTATGTATTGATAAAAAAAATACTGAAGCTGCCGAAAATAAAACGGCAAATTATTACAATCTTTCGGCTATTGAAATGAATAAACTAAAGAAAACTGATATACAATCTATTAGATTCAATATAACAGGGACTGCAAATAAGTTTAGTAGCCAAATTGGTAATTTTACTGCCGTAAATAAGAAGTCTTATTTTTCGACCAAATTTGACAAAACTAAAAAAAGCTTTGATACTGCAACAGAAATTCAAGGTTTATAAGCTTATTTTTGGAGTAAATAGTCAATAATTCTGTACATTTATATTCTAATTAGATTAAAAATGACTGCAAACGAAGCCACAATTACGAAATTTTATACTGCATTTGCCAATGCCGACGCAGCCAAAATGAGCGAATGTTACCATCCTAAAGTACAATTTCGTGATCCTGCTTTTGGTTTATTAAAAGAGAATCAGGTTTCTAAAATGTGGGAAATGCTACTTAAAAAAAGCAAAGGAAACATAAAAATAGAATTCTCGGATGTAAAAGCCGATGATTTTGTAGGTTCAGCGCATTGGGTTGCTACTTACAACTTTAGCAAAACAAACAGAAAGGTAATCAATAGTATTTCTGCCGAATTTCAGTTTCAGGATGGCTTAATCATCAAACATACCGATACATTTGATGTCTGGAAATGGTCTAAACAAGCATTTGGTATTACAGGATACTTATTGGGCTGGACTGGTTTTTTTCAGAAAAAAATACAAGAACAAGCCTTATTATCACTTCATAATTATCAAACTAAGAAATAATGGCACATCTCGAGACATTAAGGGCTCTTTTTAACCGAGATCTTAATAAATTAAAACTCGAAATAGAATCTTATCAAAACGAAGCTAAAATCTGGCTCGTAAGCGAACAAATTCTAAATTCGGGTGGTAATCTATGTTTACACTTAATTGGCAATTTAAACACTTATATAGGCGCTGCATTGGGTAATTCTGGTTATATAAGACATCGAGAATTAGAGTTTTCTCTAAAAAACATCCCAAAAACAGAATTAATTACTAAAATTGAAGAGACAATTAGTGTTGTTGATGCCGCTTTAAGTAATTTATCCGAAGAAGATTTGGAACATGAATTTCCTGTATTTGTTTTTGAAGGTAAAAATTCTACCGATTTTATCCTAACACATCTCACCACTCACCTCGCCTATCATTTAGGACAAATAAACTATCACCGCCGATTATTAGACGCGTAAAATGGTTGATCGATAATAAATTAAACCATTAAGAAATTAAGAGAAATTAAGCTTTTACTGTTATTTTAAATTTCTTAAAATGTTCTTTAAAAACTGCGACTTGGCTGCTTTACGAGATTCAATAATCAAAACTTGCCTTTCTAATAGCATTCTTAATTTTCCTTAATATCTTAATGGTTAAAAAAAATCAAAAAAAAATAGCTTCAATTGAAGCTATTTTTTTGTTTTATGATGCAAACCAACCTGCGACTAATTCGTCTTCGAATGAAGTTACATTTTCATGAATAAACTCATTGGTTTCTTTATTGTATTCGTAATCCAAAGCCCATGTTTTATGGTTTTTGGCTAATTCTTTGATGCTTTCGCAAACAAAAGCAATCTCTTCATTGGTAGTTGTAGGATGTATTGACATTCTTATCCATCCCGGTTTACGGATTAAATCTCCAATAGTAATTTGATCAATCAGTTTACTAGATGTTTCTTGGTCAACATGTAACAAAAAGTGCCCGTAAGTACCTGCACAACTGCAACCTCCTCTGGTTTGGATTCCGAATCTGTCATTTAAAATTTTCACACCTAAGTTAAAATGTAAATCTTCGATAAAAAACGAAACTACTCCTAAACGTTCCTGATGTTGTCCTGCTAAGATTTTAATATTCGGGATATCATTTAGTTCATTAAACACATAATCTACGATTTCATGCTCACGTTGTAGCATGTTATCTACTCCCATTTGTTCTTTTAGCTCAATTGCCAAAGCAGTTTTTATAACTTGCAAAAAGCCAGGAGTTCCGCCATCTTCACGGTCTTCGATATTATCGATATATTTATGCTCTCCCCAAGGATTTGTCCAGCTTACAGTTCCTCCTCCAGGACAATCCGGAATCATGTTTTTGTATAATTTTTTATTAAAAACTAAAACTCCCGATGTTCCAGGGCCTCCTAAAAATTTGTGCGGAGAAAAGAAAATCGCATCCAAATACGCTTCTGGATCTTCTGGGTGCATATTTATCTTTACATACGGTCCAGAACACGCAAAATCTACAAAACAAACTCCATTATGTTGGTGCATTAACTTAGCCGCTTCATAATAGGGTGTTTTTATCCCTGTTACGTTAGAACAAGAAGTGATCGAAGCTATTTTGTAAGCTCTGTCTTTATATTTATCTAATAAAATTTCTAAACTTTCAAGGCTAAAAAGTCCTTTTTCGCAAGCAGGAATAATTTCAACATCAGCAATCGTTTCTAACCAACTCGTTTGGTTTGAGTGGTGCTCCATGTGAGATATAAAAACAACTGGTTTTTTATCAGCTGGTATAGTTGTAAAATCCTTTAGGTTTTCAGGGATTTTCAAACCCAAAATACGCTGAAATTTATTAACAACACCAGTCATTCCTGTTCCATCAGTAATTAAAATATCATCCTGATTGGCATTAACGTGACGTTTGATGATATTTCTGGCATGATGGTACGCTTTTGTCATGGCAGTACCTGACACAGTGGTCTCAGTATGCGTATTTGCGACAAAAGGTCCAAATTGGTTTATAATTTTCTCTTCAATCGGTCTATATAATCGTCCGCTGGCAGTCCAATCGGTATAAATTATCTGTTTTTTACCATAAGGAGAGGTAAATTCCTGGTCGATTCCAATGATATTTTTACGAAAATCTTGGAAATAAGCTTCTAAAGCCGTGGTATTGTTTTTGATATTCATTATAAACTGATTTGATGACAAAGGTATATATTTTTTATATAATTGTGAATTTGTTAATACTTAAGTGAAAACTGTACTACAATTTCTGTTATTTTTAAATAAACACCTCTTAAACAGGTTTCTTTTTAGCAAAACCAACAAATTAGAATTAAATTTGAGTATCTATTTTAAATATGTTACTCATTATCAACAAAGAACAATAATTATTTAAATTATATATTATGAAAAACTTATCTATAGCTACTTTTGGAGGGGGCTGTTTCTGGTGTATCGAAGCAGTTATTCAACGCTTAAAGGGGATAATATCAATAAAATCAGGCTATGCCGATGGTCATATCAAAAACCCAGCTTATCGCGAGGTTTGTACTGGGAGAACAGGTCATGCCGAAGTTATTCAGGTCACTTTCGACCCCGAAATCATTTCATACCATGACTTAATTGCCATTTTTATGACGAGTCATGACCCAACGACATTAAACCAACAAGGAGCTGACAGAGGGACACAATACCGCTCTATCATTTTATACCATAATGAGGAACAAAAAGTAATTGCAGAGCAAGTTTTTGAAGCTGTAAAACCTCTTTATGCTGATCCAATCGTAACTGAATTAAAACCTTTTGAAGTGTTTTATGAAGCTGAGGAAGATCACCAAAATTATTACAACAATAATCAGGAAGCTGGTTATTGCCGAATGGTAATCGACCCTAAAGTGCAAAAACTAAGAAAAATGTATGCCGATAAACTCGCATAAACAAGCACGTATTACTGTTATTGAAATTAAATAAAATGAAAAAATTAAATATACATAATCGGTTTACAGCCGAACTACCCGAAGATCCACTAAGTACTAACGAAATAAGGCAGGTTTTAAATACTTGTTTCTCATATGTTAACCCTCGAATTCCAGCTGAACCTAAATTAATTCACGCTTCTGAAGCTGTGGCTGAGTTAATCGGGCTTTCGCCAAAAGACATTCAATCGGAATCATTTCTGAATGTTTTTTCGGGTAAAGAAGTTTTGCCAACAACGCATCCATACGCGATGTGCTATGCAGGGCATCAATTCGGGAATTGGGCGGGACAATTAGGAGACGGTAGAGCGATTAATTTAACCGAGGTTGAACACAATGACCAGTTTTACACTTTACAGCTTAAAGGAGCAGGAAAAACACCTTATTCGAGAACTGCCGATGGTTTAGCAGTTTTACGTTCCTCTATACGAGAACATTTATGTAGCGAAGCCATGTTTTATTTAGGAGTTCCTACCACTCGTTCTCTTGCTTTAATGTTATCTGGTGACGAAGTATTGCGCGATAAACTATATGATGGCAATCCTGCTTATGAAAAAGGGGCAATTGTATGTCGTGTAGCACCGTCATTTATTCGTTTTGGAAGTTTCGAAATGCTAACGGCACGTAATGAACTTAAAAATCTTAAATCTCTTACTGATTATACCATCAAGTATTATTATCCTGAGATAACCGAGGAAGATCCTAAGAAGTCTTATATCCAGTTTTTTAAAACTGTAGCTGATAAAACCCGTAAGATGATTCTGGATTGGCAACGTGTAGGTTTTGTACATGGGGTCATGAATACCGATAATATGTCGATTCACGGCTTAACAATAGATTTTGGACCTTATGGTTGGTTAGAAGATTATGATCCGAATTGGACACCAAATACTACCGATAATCAACATAAAAGATACCGTTTTGGTAATCAGGCTAATGTTGCTAAATGGAACTTATTTCAGTTAGCAAATGCATTATACCCTTTAATCAATGAAGCCGAAGGTTTAGAGAGTATATTAGAATCATTCTCTGATTCATTTGATGAAGAGTATAAAGAAATGATGCTAAACAAATTAGGGATTTCTACATCAAAAGAAATTGATGATAAAATCATCTTAGATCTAGAAACCAACTTGCAATTATCTGAAACAGATATGACTATCTTTTTTAGAAATTTAAATAAAATCAAAAAAGAACAATCTGCAGAAGAAGCATTTGCCTGCATTCAGGATGCTTTTTATAAACCTGAAGAAATTAAAGGCACTATTTTAAATACTTGGCTAGAATGGTTCTCGGTGTATTTAACGCGTTTAAATACTGAAAAAATACCTAATGAAGAACGTGCTGCAAGCCAAGACAAAGTAAATCCTAAATATGTATTGCGTAACTACATGGCTCAACTAAGTATTGATGCTGCCGATGAAGGTGATTATTCTCTAATAGAGGAATTACATTTATTACTTAAAAATCCTTACGATGAGCAACCAGAATACGAAAAATGGTTTGCCAAACGTCCAGATTGGGCAAGAGACAAAGTAGGCTGTTCTATGCTTTCTTGTAGTTCTTAGCTATTTTTTGTCACAATCCGAGCGCAATTTCATTAAATAAAGGGAATATTTATAATGCTTTGTCGAATTAAATCTCCCGCAAAGTCGCAAAAACGCAAAGAAAGAATGTGTAAACTTTGCGCTTTTGCGGTTTTGCGAGTAAAATTATAGTCCAAAAAGCTTAACTTAATAACATTGCGCTCGGATCATGGCAATATTTTTCTATTTCGAAGTAATACAATCTACAATCATATTGGCATGAACACGGGAATTCTCAATAAACCATTTATGAGTTTCCATTCCGCCACACACAACACCTGCCAAAAACAATCCTGTAACATTGGTTTCCATTGTTTCGGGATTGTATGTTGGTACTTTTCTTTCATTATCAGATAATTGAATTCCCATTTTTTCCAGAAACGTTAAATCTGGCTTATAACCAGTAAGTGCCAAAACAAAATCATTTTCGATAGTCACTTTTCCGTTTGGAGTTTCAATTTCAACTTCATTCTCTCTGATTTCAGTAATATTCGATTCAAAATAAGCTTTTATGCTTCCTTCGGCTATTCTATTCTCGATATCTGGTTTAGCCCAATATTTTACACGATTGTTTATTTCGCTTTTGCGAATTACCATCGTAACATTAGCTCCTTTTCGCCAACATTCTAAGGCTGCATCTACAGATGAATTATTTGCGCCTACAACAAGAACATTCCTAAAAGCATATTCATGTGCCTCTTTGTAATAATGGCGCACTTGTGGCAACTCCTCGCCTTTTACATTCATATAAATCGGAATATCATAAAAGCCTGTTGCAATAATTACATTCTTGGCTTCATACAATGCCTTATTTGTGGTTATTTTAAAAAGCGAATTTTCTTGCTTGATAACTTGGGTCACATTTTCGAATAAATGAATGGAGAAGTCAAAATAACGGTGAATATTGCGATAATACTCCAATGCTTCTTGTCGGCCTGGTTTCGGAGCCAGGCAATTAAAAGGTATATCTCCTATTTCTAGTCTTTCGGCTGTAGAAAAAAACGTCATATACAGCGGATAATTAAAAATACTGTTTACAATTGCTCCTTTTTCTATAATTAAATACTTTAAATTTTTCTTTTGTGCTTCGATCGCGCAAGCTAAACCTATTGGTCCTCCTCCTACTATAATCAAATCATATGCTTCAATTGCCATAAACATTATTCTTTATTCCATTCTGAGAACGGATGCTTGCTTAAATAAGAATTATAATATCTTGGATCACTGGTTACTTCTTCTCCTAACCAATCAGGCTTATCAAACGTGTCTGTTTCTGATTCAAGCTCGATTTCGGCAATTATCAATCCTTCATTTTCTCCATAAAACTCATCAACCTCAAAAACATGGTTTCCTGATTTTATTTCGAATCGCGTTTTCTCAATTTTACCTTTCTCACACAATTTCAATAATTCTTGTGCTTCGTCTAGCGGAATTTCATTTTCCCACTCAAATCGTGACATTCCACTATCACTTCCTATTCCTTTTATAGTAATAAACCCTTTCGTGCCTTTTATACGTATACGTACTGTTCGCTCTGGTTCGGAGCTTAAATATCCCTGAGCAATTCGATTTTTGGCGAAAGCCTGCTCTTTAAAATCGGTTGTTTTAACTAAAAATTTTCTTTCTATTTCGACCATCATATCCATAACTAAATTCAGTTAGCAAGTTACTCATTTTAATTAATTGGCGAATTAAGATTTTCTCCTTACAATTATTCAAATTAATTGTTAATTTTAAAAAGTAAGTAAATTCTTAAACATAAAAAACCTCTTTTTTTAACAATAATATTAAAATAACTGATTAGTAACGTTTTACATTTATTTTTTTGTTAAATTTGAGAGAATTTTAACTCATAAAAATTATGTCTAAAAAAACACTTTATCTCTTAGGCATTGTAGTCACAATTATCTTAGGTACATTCCTGTATCTGAAATTTTGCTGCAATTGCTGTACGAAAGAACCCGCAGACGATATCGAAAAAGTAGTTGTTATTAAAGAAACGGTCACGGAGATTGTTCCTTTTGTAATTAATGGTACCGGTATTGACTACCGCAGTAGCGACAATCTGAAGTTCCTGAAGAATAGTGCTTCGGTGATTATGCCAGTTAAAGACTCTGTTAATATTGGTATTGAAAAACTGAAAACTTTCTTAGATGCCAATCCAGAGCAAAAGGTTACCATAACTGGATATGCGACTACCGATGAAAAGAACACCACAACGTACCCTAATCTTGGTATTGCAAGGGCAAATGATGTTAAAAATTATTTTGTATCAAAAGGACTATCGGCTGGAAAGTTTAATACTAATGGCGAAATAATCGATAGCTGGAAAACAAGTGGAGATACGCTATTAGGTCCAGTTTCTTTCGAAATTAATACTTCGACGGATTCGGTTGCAACAAAAACAGATGGTGAAGATTTTGCTGCTTTAAAAACCAAAATAAATGCTGATCCTTTGGTTCTTCATTTTAATACCAATAAATCCAATAATAATCTAAATGCTGCCGATCGTCAGAAAATTAAAGACATCTCGTATTACATTCTTCATGTAAATGATGGCGCATTATTGGTTGTTGGGCATTCTGATAATGTTGGAAACCGTGAATCGAATGTTGTGTTAAGCCAAAAACGTGCTGACTTTACTAAAAATTATTTGTCTAAAAATGGCATTGATGGTAGTAAAATCGAAACTCAATCAAAAGGTCCAGATGAACCTGTAGGAGATAATACAACCGCCGATGGTAAAGCAAATAATCGTAGAACTGTAGTTACAATAAAATAATTAATCCAAAAAAATAACATTATGAATATACCTTGTATCTTAATACCAGCTTTAGTTGGGTTAATCTGTGGAATTTTAGGTTACTTGATAGGAAAAATGGCTTCGAAAGGAAACGATTCTGATTTGCTTTCTTTACAAGCTGATTTAGACGCTTGCAGAGCTAATACTAAGAACTTAAATGCCAAAATATCTTCGCTTGAAGCAGATTTAGCAGCTAAGTTAAATAATGCTTCGGCATCTGCACAATCATTTGTGGGTAAAACTACAATTCCAGAAATTGCTTTTGATGCTGCATTGGCAGCAACTGTATTTGGCAAAAAAATAAAGAAAGATGATTTGAAGATAATCGAAGGAATTGGTCCTAAAATCGAAGAGCTGTATCATCAGGCTGGAATCAAAACCTGGTTGGCTTTATCGGAAACACCAACAGAAAAATCTCAAACTATTCTAGATAACGCTGGTGAAAACTATGCAATTCATAATCCTGGAACCTGGGCAAGACAAGCTAAGTTGGCTTATGAAGGAAAATGGAAAGAATTAAAAGAATGGCAAGATGTCTTAGATGGCGGAAAAGAATAATTTTTATTCTCTAAAATTTAAAAACTGGCTTTATGCCAGTTTTTTTTATTTCTAATTTTAAACAGATTATAAAATCTTATTGAAATTTTGAATAAAAACTGCAAAAACTAGCTTTCAGGATTTTATTTTATTTTTATAGAAACGGACACAATATTGTCTTTTGATATGAGGAAACTCAAACAATGTAAATCAATCTAATGGCTAGATACGGATTGTAAACACAAATAACATGTTACAAACATTGCCAACGGTTTCAACCGTTGGAGCGCAATGCATTATCACAGTACCGCACGGTTGAAACCGTGGGCCATGACCAAAATTGGAAGAGTTTAAGCAATGAAAAGAATAATAAGTTAGCTTCGCGGAGATTTCTCCTTAGTCGAATGACAAAGATTATGACAATTTTGTATAAAACTAAAGCTACAGCCTTGGTTTTGAACTTTGACAAAGATGTAGATAGCCGTTTTATTTATAGGGCATCAATATCTATTTCCCAGTTTAAATCTGGGTTATACCATAATTGTCCTTGTGTAACTTCTAGCGGACAATCGAAATTGTTCGTGTATAATGCTCCTGTTCCTAAACCTTGCGGCATAGTATTATTTTGCAAAAATGTCCATTGTGCAATTGCGTTAAGACCTATATTGCTTTCCAAAGCCGATGTTATCCACCAACCGATATTATACTTCTCTGCCAATGCAATCCATTCCTGAGTCCCTCGAAAACCGCCTATAAAGCTTGGTTTTAAAATAATATACTGTGGTTTTATATTTTGCAGTAATTTTTCTTTTTCCTGTAATGTAAACACTCCAATCAATTCTTCATCTAGTGCTATAGGAAAAGGTGTTGTCTCACATAAACTAGCCATAACCTGTGTATTGCCTGGTTTTATTGGCTGTTCGATACTATGCAACTTATATGCATTAAGCTGAATTAGCTTATTTAAAGCTGTCTCTAAACTAAAAGCTCCATTGGCATCTACTCGTATTTCTATTTCTTCCGGGCTAAAGTGGCTGCGGATAAAACCCAGTAATTCCAACTCTTTATCAAAATCGATAGCACCAATTTTAAGTTTTATACAGCGAAAACCTGAAGCCAGCTTCTCTTCTATTTGCTGTTTCATAAACTCTGGTTCTCCCATCCAGACTAACCCATTTATTGCAATAGATTTCTCTCCCGTAGTAAAAGGTGAAGGATAGAGTAAAAAGGGCGTTTTACTGTGCAATGAACGGAAAGCCATTTCTATACCAAATTGTATTGAAGGGAACTCTAATAAGGCTTCCCAAAGGGCTTTTTCGCCAAGATGTATATTATCGCAACTCCATTGCAATTTCTCTTCGTAGTCGTCTCGATCGTCTGCGCTTAGTCCTCTAAGGATTCCGCACTCGCCTATTCCCTTTTTATTATTTTCTTCAATAACAATGAACCAAGTTTCTTTTTCGTTCATTACACCTCTGGAAGTTCCCGATGGGCGCTTAAAATTGAGAATATATTTGTGGTAAGTGGCTTTCAATATTATTTACTTTTTTTAAACATATTAGTGATATAAGTTCATATAATAAAGCATTTAGAAAATACAATTTATATTTGCTTGCATCACTTATAGGATTAATTATTAATTAAAAAGATCTAAAACTCTATCAAAGTTTGTTGAAGGTAAATTTGCTTTCTTAAAAGCTGCAAAATCAAGTTTTACTTTTTGAATCCAGCTTAAACTATCAGTAACGTTTTGTGTTTGGTATTTTTTATAAATAGCTTTGGCGTCTTTATAATCGTCGCTTACCAAATAAGCATGAGCTAGGTTGAGTTTTAATTGCAACTCTGTTTCATCTAGTTTTTCTCCTTCTTTTAGAAACTTAATCGCTTTCTCGTATTGTTTGGTTATTATATAACAATATCCAATAGCGCTATAATCTAGTGCTGTAGCCTTTTTGTCAGCAATTACAGTGTTTAACAATGTTATCGCTTCACCATATTTCTGACTTTTAATTAATTTAGAAGCCTGATTTCTTAAATCGTTATAAATGTTTTTAGAGATACTGGTATCGTTATAACAGGTGTTCCCATAATCTTTATAAGCTTTGATTTTTTCCATTGCCAATAGCTTATCAAACTCTGTGTAACGGTATTGCTTTTGGATTTTTTCGAGGATACAAACGCAAAATTCATCAGAACTTGCCATTTTCTGTGCCAGATTTGAGGTCTTGCATTGGCTGATAATTTCTTTTTTATTCTCCTGATTCCAACCACGACTTAGCTTTACATCAACCCACGGCACTACTTCTAGCACTATTTTTTGTTTTAAAAGCCAATTCTTGCTTTCGAATCCAAACCAAATTGTATTTACATTTGGTTGTAAGCAACTTGTTTTATCTAATGATAATCGTTTTGCGTCTTTGCTTACTGGTTCTTCTTGTGCATAACAGGCTTTATCGGTTTTTCCTGTTTGTACATAACTTTTTGCAATTGCCTGATCGGTAAACAAAGCATATTTACACTTATCATCTCCTGATATTTTTGACATTAGGAATACTGCACCGGCAGATCCCTGACTAATTCCTGATGGATCTGGAATCGATTTTAATACCGAGACTAAGCTACTTGCCAATTGTTGGTTTTCGTCCAACAGAGTGATCCTATATATTACTTCGGTGGTTCCTAATGGTAAATCTTCGGTTGGAATGATGATTCTGTCGCGGGCTGAAACGATTATTTCTTTTGTAGTGGATCGTTCTTTGTCCCAATATCCTTCTTTTTGTGCAAAAGCTGAATAAAACGAGCTTAATAAAAGTACTAAAATCAGTTTTTTAGATTTCATTTTCTTGACTGGATGTGTGTTTTTTTTTAGCCCTGACAGCAGCGATATCCTTTTCCTGGTTTCTTTAGCCAGGAAAAGATAAAGCGTATGGCGGGTCCCGATAGCTATCGGGATAGCTCCTAATTCTTCAATTTCTCTTAGAATAATGCTATTTACAATTCAATAGATTCTCCAATTTCTATAAGCATTAGGTCTTTTCCTTTATCGAAAAACTTACGTATTGCTTCGTCATGATTGATTTTGATATATCCGAAGGTATCATAATGATACCCTAGAATTTTATCACATTCGATAAAATCTGATGCTATAATGGCATCATCTACATCCATTGTAAAGTTGTTTCCTATAGGTAAAATCGCTAAATCTAGCTTGGTACGCATCGGGATTAACTTCATATCCATCGTAAGTGCTGTATCTCCTGCGATATAGATATTTTTGTGTTCACCTTCGATTACAAATCCTCCTGGATTCCCTCCGTAGCTACCATCGGGAAATGAACTTGAATGTATAGCATTTACATATTTTACTTTTCCGAAGTCAAATTGCCAGCTTCCTCCGTGATTCATTGGGTGTGCTTTTAGCTCTCTTTGGGCAAAATAACTCGCAATTTCGGCATTAGACACGATTACAGCTTCGGTACGTTTTGCAATTGCTTCGGCATCTAGAATATGATCTCCATGCGCATGCGTTAGCAAGATATAATCGGCTCTTAATGTGTTAATATCGATATGTGATGCCAATGGATTACCTGAGATAAAAGGATCTACCAGAATGTGCTTTCCTCCTACTTCGATTCCTAATGATGCATGACCGTAAAATGTAATTTTCATATTGATACAAATTTAAAGTTTAATAAATTATCTTCCTCCTAAGAAGAGGTTTACAATAATGTCTGAAATTAATGATATCATGCACAAAGTCAATAATACTGAAAGCAAAAATGTGCTAAGTGCTACTCTTTTTAATTCTGGGTCTAGTAATTTAGGTTCTTGGTTTTTATAAACAACAATTAAATGTTTGGTTAATGGTATGTAAGCCAATAAAAACAAGTATTGATCAAAGTTATAATCGCTTAAAATAGCAAATGCAACTACCGAAATCATTGCTGTTATGATTAAGAAGTAATGGTATTTTTTTGCAGCTTGTCCGCCCATTTTTACTACAATTGTGTTTTTGCCCGATTTTCTATCTGAGGCTTCGTCACGCATGTTGTTTAGGTTTAAAACTCCTACGCTTAATAATCCTATGGCTACTGCTGGCAGGATTAAAAGTGGATCTATTTCTTTTGAGTATAAAAAGTTAACGCCTAATGTACTTACTAAGCCAAAGAATACGAATACAAAAATATCTCCAAAGCCTTTATATCCATAAGCTGAGTTTCCTACTGTATAACGTATTGCCGAAACAATTGCCGCAATCCCTAATAATAAGAAAAAGATTGAATACACAAAATTTGTCTCGCCAAAGGCAAAATAAATCAATGTAACTGCCGATAATAAAGTTAACAATGAAGTAATGATTATAGCCTTTTTCATGGCTTGTGGCGTTATTACTCCGCTTTGTATAGCACGTTTTGGTCCAATTCTGTCTTCGTTATCGGTTCCTTTTACTCCATCGCCATAATCGTTGGCAAAATTGGATAATACCTGCAATCCTAGCGTTGTTAAAAGTGCAAAACCAAAAATTTTCCAATTAAAAACTTCTGTAGGCGTATAAACGTTTTCTGTGGGATTTGCCAAAGCATACATACTACCGACGATAATCCCAGAAACTGATAAGGGTAATGTTCTTAATCTAGCGGCTTCAATCCAATGTTTCATTCTTATGTTTTATTTAATTTAAAATTTAAGGTTTAAAGTTTAAGGTTCCTGAACTTGAAACCTTAAACTTTAAACTCTTTTTATGGCAACCATTTATTTTCGCCAAAATTAGGCTTTCTTTTTTCCAAAAAGGCATTTCTTCCTTCTTTGGCTTCTTCGGTCATATATGCTAAACGGGTTGCTTCTCCAGCAAAAACCTGTTGCCCTACCATACCATCATCTGTAAGGTTCATAGCAAATTTTAGCATTTTTATAGATGTTGGCGATTTTTGTAATATCTCTTGCGCCCATTCGTAAGCAGTATCTTCTAGTTCATCATGAGGAATAACAGCGTTTACCATTCCCATATCCATTGCTTCCTGAGCTGAATAATTGCGTCCTAAGAAGAAAATTTCACGTGCTTTTTTCTGTCCTACCATTTTGGCAAGGTAAGCTGATCCATATCCGCCATCAAAACTAGTTACATCGGCATCTGTTTGCTTAAAAATAGCGTGTTCTTTACTCGCTAATGTCATATCGCAAACTACGTGTAAACTATGTCCGCCCCCTACTGCCCAACCTGGAACTACGGCTATGACCACTTTTGGCATAAAACGAATTAATCGTTGTACTTCTAGAATATTTAAACGATGTTGTCCATCTTCTCCAACATATCCTTGATGTCCTCTTGCATTTTGGTCTCCACCACTACAAAAAGAATATACTCCGTCTTTGGTCGAAGGTCCTTCGGCAGATAATAAAACTACTCCTATCGAGGTATCTTCTTGTGCATCGTAAAATGCCTGGTATAATTCGGATGTTGTTTTTGGGCGGAAAGCGTTGCGTACATTAGGTCTGTTAAATGCTATTCTTGCAACTCCATTACATTTTTTATAGGTTATATCTTCAAATTCTCTGGCAGTAATCCAATCCATTAGATGTATTTTTAATTAATTATAGTGTAAAAATAAATCATTTTTTACACTTTAGACTATACAATCATCATGAAGTCTATTCTAAAAAAATTTTGATCAAATGTTAAATATTGTTTTTCAATTAAAAACTGCAATCATTTTATAGTGTATTCTATTTTTTATATTTATCTTTACCCTCTATTAATCAATGTAATACATTTATTTTTCGTACACATTTAAGATTAATTTTCTTTCACTGATTTATTAACCTAAAAAATGATTTTTTGAGAAAATTTAAAAAATTTGTCGCTCATTTTTCTATGGTTTTAAATTTAAAACCTTTAGACAAAGAGCAAATGAGATTAGCATTTGTCGAAATTGCAAAAAAGAGATAGTAACACCTACGGTTAACAAGAAAGATATATTAAACTACTCTACAAATGGGTACTTATTATTGTTTAATCATCTTTAAAAATATTAAAAATAAACCAAAGGTTCTGCCGTGAAATCAATTTCAGCATGTAAGAAATTGTTATCCCATTCAAGACAAACCCATCTGAAAAAGTAGTAAGTCACACGCAACAAGATTAAGTACAGTATTACATATTGTGTGGTTCTATTCACTTTTCGTGATGAAAGTAGATTTATTTTTATTTTTGTTTTTTTTTAATTACAATTTTTTTATAAAACTAGAATAAAAAGAAAAAGGCTAATCGTAATGATTAGCCTTTTTTGTTATTGTAACTTAGTATTACTCTTTTACCAAGTAAATACCATCTTCTTTTATCTCGATTAGTTTCTCTCTGTATAGAGCTCCAATCGCTTTCTTAAATGTTTTCTTACTCATTTTAAGCACCGTTTTAATGTCTTCTGGATGCGAGTTATCTGTGAGTCTTAAAAAACCACGACTTGCTCTTAATTCGTCCATTATTTTCTCAGCATTTGGTTCGATACTTTGGTATCCCTGCACTTGTAATGAAACATCTATTTTATTATCAGGACGTATGTTCTTGATATATCCTCGCATACGGTCTCCCGTACGAATGGCATCATCATAAACCTCATCTTTGTATAATAATCCTTTATGCTTTTCATTAATAATTACATTGATTCCTATCTCGGTAATATGCGAAACGATTAAATCTACTTCTTCGCCTTTTTCTACCGTTAGGTTATCATTACTTAAGAATTGGTTTGTTTTACTTGAAGCCACCAAACGATTGGTTTTTTCGTCCATGTATAAATAAACCAAATAACGCTTTCCTTTTTCCATAGGGCGCGCTTGTTCTTTAAACGGAACAAGAATGTCTTTTTCCATTCCCCAATCCATAAAAGCACCTATCTGGTTAATGTAATTTACTCGTAAAAGAGCAAACTCGTTCAACAAAATATATGGTTCTAGGGTTGTTGCAACTGGACGTTCTTCGTGATCTAAATAAACAAAAACGATAAGTTCTTCGCCTATTTCAAATTCATTTGGAACATATTTGTTTGGTAATAGTATGTCGTGGATTCCTTCTGGATCTTTCTCGGGGTTACCCAAAAACAATCCTACTTTGGTATCACGTAATATAGTTAGGGTGTTGTATTTTCCTATTTCAATCATCTTCTTTAAAGTTCTGTATTGCTATTTAAGCAAGTTTCTAAGTCGCAAAGGTACGAAGTTTGAAAATGAGAAGCATAAAAATTATTCTATTAAAAAAAGCGCCATTAAGGCGCTTTCTATATTTGGAAGTTTAAATACTATTTATAAACACTTTCTTTTTTAAAATGTAGCGTTAATAAGTAGTATACTACTGCTCTGTATTTATGTTTGTTTGAGCGCCCGTATTTTTCTAATACTGCATCAATTCCTGCATCTAAAGCGGGACCATCTGGCAAGCCTAATTTTTTGATTAAAAAATTATTCTTTACAGTATCTAATTCCGATTTTTGAGTTCCTGCAACTGTAGCTGCATCTGCGTTATATATTGACGGCCCACAACCGATGGTTACTTTTGTCAATAAATCCATATTCGGAGTTACGCCGCATTTATCTTTTAAGTCAGCAGCATACTTTACAATTAATTCATCTCTTGCGCTCATAAATAAAATTTTAATATTTGATTAATACTAGTTTATATTCTCAAATTTAAGCATTTATTCTATACAAGCCTTTATTTTAAGTAATTTTTATGAAAATTAAACCTACAATAACTCTTTAAAAAACTGAAGTAATATTTTATCGTTTTCGACTGTTGGTGTAAAGATTTCTAAAATAGCTGATGCCTCATTTACATTATACAGTGTTTCTAGTCCTGATTGTAACGAACTTTCATTGTCTGCTTTTATGTAATTCATCTTAAACATTCCTGCCAAATGCTCGGCGGTTAAATGATGTGATGTTTCAAAAAAGGTATTAAACACTGGTTGTTCCTGATGTCCTGGCAAAATACGGAAGATTCCTCCTCCTCCATTATTTATGATTATAATCTTAAAATTCTTAGGGATATAACTGTTCCATAAAGCGTTACTATCGTACAAGAAACTAATATCTCCTGTAATAAAAACTACTGGTTTAGAATTGCCAACCGCTGCTCCTATGGCTGTCGATGTACTACCATCGATACCGCTTGTACCACGATTACAGAATACGCTAATAGATGAATCGATGTCTATTAATTGTGCATATCGAATGGCTGAACTGTTGCTTATTTGTAATTGACTATTTTTTGGCAATGATGCTATCACTTTTTCGAATACTTTAAAATCCGAAAACGGGATTTTACTTAAATATTCCTTTGCTCTTACTTTTCTTAAATCATTTATTTTATTAATTCTTAAAAAGTAATCGCTCGCTATAGTTTCCGTTTGTGGCAAAAAGGCTTTAAAGAAATCATTTGGGTTTGTTTTTATATGCTTTGATAAAGCTCCAAATGTATCATAAGCTCTTAATGTATCTATATGCCAATGTTGTTTTGGTTTGTACTTTCGTAAAAATGCCTTTATACGTTTAGAAACGATCATTCCTCCAAAAGTTACCAGAATTTCAGGCTGAAAATCTTCAAAATCAGTGGCTGTAAATGGGGTAATTAAGGTATCGATGCTATTGATAAAACTCGGATGATGTAAATTAGACGTTGTTTCGGTTAAAACTACTACTGATTTATCATTTGCCAATCCGTCTATTATTTCTTTATCAATAGTGTCTGGCTCATTTACTCCCACAAGAACCATCTTACGAGCCGATTTGTTCCAAGCAGCAATCATATCGGCTAAATCTCCGATTGTTTCTGGCTGGTTTTCTTTTACGTAAGTGTTTATTATAGGTTTTACGGCAAGTTCTGAAACGGTTTCATACAATGGCTCTTCAAAAGGTGCATTAATATGTACTGGCCCTTTTTGAGCTCTGGCTGTATCTATTGCTTCGTTTATTTTTTTATCGTTTTCGAGCGAAACATCTTCGTGTAAATTGGCGTTGTATATGGAATGATTTATATACACGTTTTCCTGACGAATGGTTTGCCCATCGCCAATATCTATCTTGCTTTGAGGACGGTCTGCTGAGATTACAATAAGTGGAATCTGGCTATAAAATGCTTCTGCAAAAGCGGGATAATAATTTAATAATGCTGAACCCGAAGTACATACTAACGCTGTTGGTTGCCTGGTTTGTTGTGCGATTCCTAATGCAAAAAATGCAGCACACCTTTCGTCGGCTATACTATAGCACTGAAAAGCCGGATTACTAACAAATCCTATGGTTAAAGGTGCATTTCGTGATCCTGGAGATATAATTATGTTGGTGATTCCTTTTTCTAAACAAATCTGAATGATACTCTGAGCCAGAGGTATTTTGGGGTAAATCATTTTCTTGGAAATTATAAAGTACAAAGTTAGTAAGTTCAGAAATGATTTAGGGTATAAATAACAATATATTACCATCTAATTATAGAAAAAGGAAATATATTTGTAACTATTATCTTTACTAAAAACAGTAGAATCATGCGTTTTATTTATCTATCCTTACTTATCCTTTTTATTCATACCGGAAATGCTCAAAAACAATTTGTTCACGATGATATTACTTATAAAGATGCATTGGTTAAGGCTAAACAAGAAAACAAACCTGTTTTTATCATGCTTTATGCTACTTGGTGCCCACATTGTAATGCAATGAAAAATAGCACTTTTCAGGACGCTATGGTAATGGCTTTTTTAAAGGATAATTATATTTGTGTCTGGAAAGATATTGATAAGGAAGAAGGTCTTGCTCTAAAAACGAAGTTTGACACTAAATCCTTGCCTAGTTTTTTGATTGTTGATGCTAATGAAACTGTTTTATATAATTTGAAAGGTGAAATAAAAACTGCTGACTTTTTAAACGAAATTAAAAATGCATTAAATCCAAAAATGCAATTGCCTTATTTGGAGTCTGTTTTTATGGCTGATCCAAGTAATGCTAATAAATGTTTGGCTTATTTAAATACGTTAAGAAAAGGCCGTGAAAGAGTCGATTTATCTAAAGCTACTCATACTTATCTTGCCACACAATCTGACGCTCAATTGCTTACCGAAATGAACTGGCGCATTATTGCCAATGGTGTGAGTGATATCAAGTCGCATGAATTTCAATATGTATTACAACACCAAAAAGAGTTCGAAACCGTTGCTTCTGCTGATCGTGTAGAGAAAAAAATAATTAATATCGTTACCGAATTACTTCGTCCTTATACCGAAAGCCTGGATACTATTAATTACTACAAACAAAGGGAAATTGCTAAGACGATTAAGCTTCAAAAAACTGATTCTCTTATTTTTTCTTATGATTTAACCATTGCAGAAAGAAGTACTAATTGGGGATATTATAAGAAAACAACTTTAGATGGAACTCAAAAATATATGTGGAATACTCCAAGTATCTTAAAAGAAATCGGTGAAGTATACTTAAAAAACATTACTGATGTCGAAAGTCTTAAAAAATCAATAGAATGGGTAAAACGTTCGTTAGAACTAAATGATTCTTATGATGGCAATTTACTGTTATCCCGCCTTTATATTAAAATTAAAGACAAAAAATCGGCATTGGTATATGCTAAGAAAGCAAAAGCTATTTGCAAGGAAATGGATTGGGATTCTAAAGATGCCGACGCTTTACTTGCAGAACTTAAATAAAACCACAAATAATACAACTCAATATGTCTGTTACACTTCGACAAGCCACCTCTGAGGATTTAGAAAAAATTCTTGATATTGTTAACTATTCTATTTTACATACTACGGCTAATTATAGCTATGAAATTCAGACTATTGATGTTCAGCAAAAATGGTTTGAAGATAAGAATGCTAAAAACCTGCCCGTTATTGTAGCTGAGCTAGACGGTGATGTTATTGGTTTTGGTAGTTATGGTCCGTTTAGAGAAAAAATTGGCTATCAATACACTGTAGAGCATTCTGTGTATGTTACAGAAAACACTATTGGCAAAGGTATTGGTTCTAAATTATTGACTGAATTAATTCGGCTTGCCAAGGAACAGGGATATCACGTTATGATTGGTGCAATTGATGCCGACAATGCAGGAAGTATTACTTTTCATGAGAAGTTCGGATTTGTGGCAACTGGAACTATTCGTGAAGTTGGATATAAATTTGACCATTGGCTGGATTTGGTTTTCATGCAATTGATTCTTAAATAAAAATCTATTGGAACAAAACTACACTATCGTAAAAGGTTTTCTTGAGGTCAGTAAACTTCATAAAATATATTATGAGGTTTGCGGAAATATAAATGGAATTCCGTACCTATTTGTTCACGGAGGGCCTGGTGCTGGTTTTTCTGAAAATGACAAGCGTTTCTTTGATTTTAAAAAACATAAAGTGATTTTTTTTGACCAAAGGGGCTCTTCTAAAAGTGAACCTTTTGGCTGTATAGAAGAAAATAACACTCAACATTTAGTTGATGATATCAATACACTTTTAAATCATCTGAATATTGATAAAATCAACATTTTTGGAGGTTCATGGGGAACAACTTTAAGTCTTGTATATGCCATTAAGAATCCTGAAAAAACTAAAAGTCTATTGCTTAGAGCTGTTTTTCTGGGAGATAAAAAATCAATTGACCATTTTACTAATGGCGGTATCAAAGATAAGTACCCAAAAGAATGGAATCGGTTTGAAAATAATGTCCCCATAAACTCTAGGCAAAAAATATCTGAATATTATCTATCACAGATGTTAAACGGAACAGCCGAAAACAAGGAATTCTATTGTTACGAATGGGCATTCTACGAAATATCTATTTTTAAACAAGAATTATCAGATAAGGAAATTGATGCTATTGTAAAACAAATTCCTTATCATTCTCTTTCAATATTAGAAGCACACTATCTTGGTAATAATTGTTTTATTGAAGAAGGCTATATTACTAAAAATGTGGATAAACTAGATAGTATACCAATAACTATAATTCACGGAGAAAACGATGTAATTTGCCCAATTGAATATGCTCAGGAACTACATGAAAAATTAAATAATTCTGTCTTATATATTGAAAATGCAGGGCATTCTGACACCGAACCTGCAATTGAAAATAGAATTATTACATTTTTAAACAACTAAAAAGAAGTTAGCCACTAATTTTTACTAATTATAAACTTTGTGACCTTTGCATATCCCGACGTTCAATGTTATTAAGTTAAGCTCTTTTTTAGCCAATTATGGTTAATTGTATTCTCAACAAAGATTGTCTATAAGGGAACGCGGATGACACAGATTCGCTAAAGCGAAAACACAGACAAACACGGATTTTCTCTCGTCCTGACACTCAATGTCATTAAGTTAAGAAATTTCAGATTGAAGGTATGGTGTTTGTAAATAGTAAGATTGTCGATTTTTCTTAGGTTTCATTCATCTGAAATCAATCCCGACGCTTCGGGACGTTAATCAAAAATCATCAATCATTTTTCTCTATTTTCCCTTAACTTAATAACATTGAACGTCGGGATTGTGGTCTTTGCGGTTAATTTTTTGCATCAATTTTCACTAATTCATTTATTTAAAAAGAGTTTGTTTGAATTAGTATCAAACTGTTCAATTAGGACCTATTTTTTACATTATTGATGTTATATACTGCTTTAATATGTTTTTTTATTCTTGAATTCTTTATAATCAATTTTTCATAGAGTTTAAAAGCTTGGAGTTCTTTGTTTGACAAATCATCTTTGCAGGACCAGTTCCAGAGCCTGTCTCTATAGACTAAATGCTCATTGACCATATATTTTTCGTGATCTACTATTGGTTTTATAATAATACTCATCTTACTACATTTATATTTTTATCTCTGAAGAATCAATCATTAAATACAATTTTAAAAGTTGCTCCTTCACCTACTTTACTACTTACACTTACTTGCCCTTTCATGGCTTCGATTTGATTTTTTGCAATATATAAACCTAATCCTTGTCCGTCTTTATGTCTATGAAATGTTTTATACATTCCAAATAATAAATCCCCGTATTTATCCAGATCAATTCCTAAACCGTTATCGGCTATTGTCAGCGTTTTTTTTTCGTTTTCTATAAAGAAGTTTAATTTAATTATCGGAAAACGATTGGGATGTGCATATCTAATTGCATTTGTAAAAAAATTCAACAACACACTTTCTAAATAGGCCGGATTAAAATTAACAACAGTTCCTACGGGAATATTGTTTTCTATAGCTACTTTGTTTTTATGATTGTATCCATTAATTAAAGACAAAACTTTCATGAAATAAAAATTTATATCTAATGGCTTAACCACTATGTTTAGGTTATTCTGAATATTAACTATCTGAGACAAATCTGTTAATGTGTCGTTTAGGTCATTAGAAACTGTTCGCAGATTCATTAAAGTTTCGATATCGTTTTTATTTCCTTTTAATTCATTAATATCCAAAAGCAATTTAATATTACTTATATGGGTGTTTAAATTATGTGAAACGATATATGAGAAATTCAACAAGCGATGTTTTTGCTTGCGGTATAATTCTATCTTATTTTTTAATTCTAATTCTTTCTCTTTTTGGGAAGAGATATCAATATGCGTTCCTATAACTCTTAATGGTCTCCCGTTTATATCCCGTTCTATAACTTTACCTTTGTCCAGAATCCATTTATACTCTCCATCTGAAGTTATTATTCGATGGTAATTTTCGTAAAAGGGTATTTTTTTATCAAAGTGTTTTTGAATGGTTGCATAATATTTTTCTAAATCATCTGGATGGACTATTTTATCCCAACGTTGTGAATTATCAAAAGTATCTGTCAATTTTAAATCAAGTATTTTCATTGATTGCGACGAATAAAAAACGGTATTTGTTCTTATATCCCAGTCCCAAACTCCTATGGAGGACGCTTCTAATGCAAATTGAAAATGCTCTTCTGATAGTTTAAATTTTGCTTTTTGTTTTCTTAAAGCAATTGCTTTGGGGATTCTTTTAGATAAAAACTTATCTATAAATAGGTATATAGCTTTTAGCTTATCTAGCTTTATTTTATATAAATTAGTATTTCTGTATTTAACTTTATCAAAGAGTAACGGCATACTTGTTTTTTACTTTATTATAACCCCTTTTATGCAACTATATTTAGATAGAACTTTAATTCAGCTCTCATTTCTGATTTAACTTTGGTTGGATCAAATAATAGTATATCCTCTATTTTTTCTAATTTTGATTTCATTTCTTCATTTAGGGTCGAAACTATTAATGGAACTCCTCTTCTATGTATTTGCATTAAATCTATTAACTCTTTATCCGAATAAACCACAAATAACATAACAGCATATTCTTCTACTTCTCCATCGAAGTTTTTAAAATTTTTATATACATCGAATGCAAAATGTTCTTTGAATTCATATTTTAAGAATCTCGAAAAGCATTTCTGGCTATCATATACCAATCCTCTTTTTTTCTTCATCGTTTCCTAATAATTTAGCTCTGAGCAAAACCCAAAACTGTTATTATATTCTTATAGTATTGATTTGTATCCTTACTTATCAATACAAATTGAGAAACAAAAACTGTCCAAAATCATTTATTGAACAATTTTTGTTTTATAATCTAATCTTATTGCTGGGCTTAATTAATATATAAATACCCGCTTTTTTCAATTCTTGATTCTGTATTTGTTTTATAACGCAGAATATAAAAATACGTTCCAGCTGGTACGATATCTCCATTTTTAACCGTTGATCTTCCTTCAGATATACCACGGAATACATTATTGTTTAATCCGTATCCATTGGCTTCATAAATCTTTACTCCCCAGCGATTATAAATCTCTACGGTATTGTCCGGATAATGCTGCAGCCCTTCTATTTTAAAATAATCATTTAACCCATCTCCATTGGCCGAAACTGCATTATAGATCACTATACCTGTAGGAACAACTGCTGCTTCTGCACGGTTATTATCTGGATTAGGATCTGTAGGTGTTGAATCCTTTAAATAGGCTACATTAAGATAATCTCCTGTTTCTAATACTTTTGCTGTAAGCGTTAATGTTTCGGTTGTTCCCGCAGCTAAAACTGGAAGATTCCAAACACCATTGACACTATTATAATTGCCTGAAGTAGTTGTTGCCATTACGTAACTATACCCCGATGGTAACATTTCGTCGATGCTTACGTTTTTAAAATCACCTGTTCCAATATTGGTTGTTGTTATTGTAAATATTACGTTTTCTCCAATTGTTGATGTTGGATTGTTTACCACTTTTCCTATTGCTATATCTGAACAAACCGCTATTGTTACTGGAAAATGTATCGTAACAATCGGGTTACAATTAAAAACATTGATAAACTCTACTTCGATTGAACCATTTCCTGCTGCTGTCCATGTAACAGTCACAAAATCATCATTTAATTGCCCTCCTGCCTTAATTACACCTCCTGTAACAATCCAATTATAATCGGACATCGCAACTGTTGTTTTGTAGGTTACCTCATCGCCAATACATGCTGTAGTATTCCAACCAATGGTTTCTCCTGGTAAATCGGTTTTAATAATTGCTGTTACAGCTAAACGTACTACGTTTTCACAAGCTCCAACTCTTAACGAACCATAATAAATTGCTCCATGATTTAATGCTCTTTTAGTCGAAATTATATTTCCTGCAATTGGAGCATCATACCAAATAACATTGCTTTCATTAGTAACCAAATCTCCAACTGTAGCTTTTTCATTTAAACAGAATTCTTGGTTAGCATCTCCTGTTGGTGTTCTTGCATCATTAATTATTGCCGTTACGGCTAAACGTGTGGCACTTTCACACGTTCCAACGGTTAAGGATCCGTAATAAATAGTTCCATTTACTAATTCTGTTCCTGTCGGAATTATATTCCCTGCAATTGGAGCATCATACCAAATGACATTGTTTTCATTAGTAACTAAATCTGAAACTGTAGCATTAAATGCTAAACAAAATTCCTGAGTAACATCTCCAGTTGGAGGTAGTGTTTCGTTAACAGTTACCATCACTGTCATACCTGCATTCGCTTCACATGCATTGTCACCTTTAACTGTTACATAATAAATTTTATTAGATGTTAATACAGGTGTAGTAAAACTAACTCCAACACCTAAAACATCTGTCAAAGCTGCATCTCTATACCAAGTAAATACTGGATTGATAACTGTAGAACTACTTGCTGTTAATACTGCTGTTTCTCCTACACAAATTTTCTGGTTTTCTATTTTATCTATCACTCCTTCAGGATTTACCTTAATAGTAAATACAACTGGAATACTTGTGCAGCCAGCAGCTGTAGGCATTACTGTAATTGTAGCAATTTCTGTAGAATCACTAGTATTAATCGCTGTAAAAGCAGGTATATTTCCTGTACCAACAGCAGCTAAACCAATTCTAGGATTATCATTTGTCCAACCATAAGTAGTTCCTGTTATATTACTATCAAAAACAATTTCTGAAACTATATTATTGGTACAAACCTCTTTATCAGTTGGTTTAGTCAAGATTATATCTGGATTTACAGTAATGGTAAATGTAAAAGACCCCGTTCCGCAAACAGTTCCAATTGGATGGACCGTTACTGTTGCTGTTACGGGCTTTGTTCCACTATTAATTGCTTTAAAAGAGGGTATATTAGGACTTGAAATCCAATTATCTTCTAAACCTATACTCCAATTATCAACGCTCCACACATATAAAGTCCCTGGATTATTACTATCAAAATTAATATCAGGAAAAATACATTGGTTGCCTGAGATCTGTGGAACTGGTAGCGTTACAACCAAAGCAGGATAAATTGTTGCCGTTACTGCAAGACGAATTTCGCTTTCACAAAGTGGGTAAACATGTGAAGCTGCGTAATAAGTTGTTCCATTAACCAAAGGAGTATTCGGCGTAACAAACCTACCAAACTCTGGGCTATCATACCATTCAACATTAATTCCCGATACTACTAAATCGGCAACTGTAGCTGCTTCACAAAAGGATTGATTGGCATCTCCAATAGGTGTGTCAGGATGTGGATTTACGATAATAGTAAACGGTTTAGCGGTACCTGCCAAATTTTCACAAACACCATCTCCTTTTACAGTTATATAATAAGTTGTTGTTACAAGAGGTTCTAACCATATTGGCGAGGTACCTATTGGGTTTGTTAGCGCTTCATCATCATACCAAGTAAAAATAGGATTGCTTATTGTTGTGTAAGGAGGTAACGTAATACCTATACCTGGGCATATCGTCTGGTCAAGAATACTAATATCGGCAGCAACTGCTAATCGATTTATTGTAACTGTTACAGCTAATCGAGAGAGACTAGCACAAATACCCGATTGTAACTCCCCATAATATGTTCTTCCATTTATTAAAGATGTATTGTTTGGTATTGCAATACCTCCTGTTGCTGCTGTGTACCAAACAACCCCAGTTTCATTAGTTACAATGTTGCCTACTGTAGTGGCTGTACAAAATTTTTGCACGGCATCTCCTGTTGGTATTGCTGGTCTTGGTTTCACTGTTATAACTATCTCTTTGGCTGTGCCGGGTAAATTTTCACAAATATCATCTCCTTGTACGGTTACATAATATGAAGTTGTTACGGTTGGCATTGCACCATAATTTTCGCCTGTCGCAATTACATCTGTCAAGGCAACATCACTATACCAAGTAAATATTGGATTAGTAATACTAGAGAATAAAAGCATATCAACTCCAGTTCCCTCACAGATTGTTGAATTAGAAGCTCCAGTAATATCGGCTGCAGTGGCTCTCCTGTTTATTTTTACCTCTACCGTATCTGTTACAATACATCCAGAACGAGTAATAATATTTACCGTATATTCTCCAGATTGAGGATTATCAAGTACCAAAGTATTAGAAGTTTGAGTAGTTCCATCTGGCAGCCTCCATTCGGCACTAGTTATCGGACCTATTGATTTAACTGATAAATTCAATGTATCTGTATCACATAAAACATTGGTTCCCGTAATAACATGCCCTAAATTACTAACATAATCCATTTTAAAAGAAGCTTCCAATGCTGTTGGATAACAAGCCGTTTCTACTTTTACCATATAAACACCTGCGGTAAGATTAGGAAAATCAGAGGAACTTTGCCCTACTACAGGATAATCGGTATCTGTTGTCTTTTTTAAGTAATACATTGGCGATGTTGCATTTTTTACCACAACACTTAGTGTTCCGGTTGTAGATCCTGTACAAATTGTCCCACCGGAACCATTCATGTCAAACACAGGAAATTCTGATTTTACATCAAGTTCCCAAGGTCCTCCATACACATTTGTTGGAGTATAATAATCGACCAGGTTTATTTTATAAAGTCCTGTAATATCGCCTCGAAAAGCTGCTGTTACAGTTTCGCGGAAAGACATTGGCCAACTATAACTACTATTTACTATTGCATTAGTTTCAGTATAACCAGCTGGACCATCAATTACTTTAAAACCTATTTGGGGAACATTGAACATAGATTCAAAACTCGTACTGGGATAAGGTCTTAATAATCCCTGATTACTAATTTTATAATTAAATGTTTTTATATAACGATCACAAGATACAGGATCTGGTGTAATGGTTGAAGTAACCGAAATACTATCTATTGCTCTGTCTAACGTAGTTGTAAAAGTCCTGTCATAACATCCTGTTGCCGAAGTAATATGAACAGAATAATTGCCCACTTCCAGATTATCACTAATCAATGTACCACTATAGCTCATCGTGTTAACCGTTTTCTCTAGATAAAAGCCATTGGGCCCTGTAACTGCTATAGTATAAGGCATTGGCATATAATAATCTAATTTAATACCAAGCTGACTCTTACCAAAGTTTTTAAAATCGGCCATACTAGCCAATTCAAGCGGTAATTCATCTTGATTATAATAACGAAAATTAGCTGGATCTATAAACACTTCTGTTCTTGAATTCATGTTTATCCATTGCCCTCTTGTTACGTTTACAAAAGAAAGTCTGTTTAATTCACTTCCATTAATATCTGTAAGTTTAAAAGTATAAGTATTCCCTATCGCTAACTGTGCTTCAAAATCATTTTGGTTTGCTGCCGTTATAGTGTATTGTTTTGGAGGTACTACTCCATTTTTTTCAGTAATGGTTAAAGTAAGTGGATCACAAAAACCCGAAAGTAATGATAATCTTGATAATGTGACTAAACCTGTTGGGGTACAAAGCGTACTTGCTTTATCATCGGCTAAGTAAAATGTTAATCCCGCATTTGCGATAAGCTTAGGCAAAAATTCATTTTTACGAGATGGCAGGTTATAAATAGTCGATTTTTCTATTCCGCAAATAGAAACCCACAAAGTCATAGATTTCCACGCATTTATATCCAATGGCAAAGGTTGCTTATAAGCTATAAGCTCATTATAAGTCATATAAGGCGTTTTTACACCATCATATTCTACAGCATACATTCTTGTCATTCCTGGTACTTGCGAAATAGGAAACACATCATTACCTGTAATTACAGGAATCCCACCAGAATAACTAAAATCATAATAAGCATCAGTAACAGGGTCACATATTGTTCCTGCACCACCATGAGCAACTTTAACATTATTGTCCCAATACCAGTATGTAGGCGTAGTAACAGTAAAATTATAAACAATATTTGGGGCAATAACATAAGGACTATTACTGTTTACAATTGTCCCGCAATTGTCTTTTACTCTTATTTTATAAGTGCCAGCAGGCATACCTTGAAAATTATAACTACTATATGAAGTTTCTTCTCTTACTATTACATCATTAGTATCTAATATTGTTATTGTATAAGGAACAGCACCTCCATTGGGAACAACTGTTAATCTTGCCCCAGGATTTGTATCCGTAGCACAATAAGCCAATCGGTTAGAATAAATATTATTTATTGTTAATGTCCTTCCTGATCCATAATCTGGTACAATAACCTCTTTGGTTATTGGAGTCGATGCATTGTTGTCATCATATACTCCTACGGTATAAGTACCCGGTGCCAAATTTAAAAAAACAGGATCATCTTGGGGAGTACCAATTACTGATCGGGTTACTTTATAATCTACCAGTTCATATTGTACTCTTCCAACTGCATTAGTCGCCGTTACTGTAATCGAACCATCGTTTACACAAAAGGCTGGTGTACTCACTGTCGTAAAATCAAGTACTTGAGCTCCTCCTACTAATGGCAAAAAAACCAAAAGCAATATTAGTAATTTTATATTCTTCATATTTTTATATTGTAATTCTTTGAACTAAATAATTTCTATTTACCCATATTTATAATAAACTCACTACGCCTATTGGCTAGATGTTGCTCTTCTGTACACGATACACCATCATTACAACTGTTTATCAATTGTGATTCTCCATATCCTTTTGCCGTTAGTCGGCTTTTATCAATACCTTTTTTAATCAAATATTTCATAGTAGCCTGCGCTCTTTTTTCTGATAGTTTTTGGTTGTAAGCTATACTTGCGCGACTGTCTGTATGAGAACGAATGTCAACTTTCATTGTCGGGTATTCATTCATAACAGCTATAATCTTGGCTAGATCATGCTCTGCAATTGGATTAATATTCGATTTATTTAATTCGAAATGAATATTAGAGATCCCAAAAACTTTTGCTAAATCATCTCCTGTAGTAATTGTTTTTACTTTTTTACTTAAAGCAAAATCTTGTTGTGTTTTTCCTTTAATTTGAGAAGTCGTAACATTAACTTCTTTTGTTTCGTAGTCTTTCTGTAAAACACGTACATAATAATTTTCTTCGCATACAACTTCATGAGTATATGCTCCGTTATCATTGGAATAAACCTCTTTTAATAAATTAAATTTCGAGTCGAATAATTGTACTTGTACATTAGCCAAAGGCATCCCTGCAACATCATCGGTAATAATACCTACAAGTTCTTGGTCACAATTATAGGTTAAGGGAAGTTTCTCTTTTAGTTTGAAGATATCATCATAACCCAGAGTGCCTTCTCTATTTGTCGAGAAAAAACCATGTTTGGATTGCGAATTAATCCAAAAAGCAAAATCATCATTATTGCTGTTTACTGGTGCCCCAATATTAAATACTCTTTGGTAGGTATTGTTTTTTTCTAATGGAGATACAAAAATATCCAGTCCGCCTAATCCAGGATGCCCATTCGAAGCAAAATACAATTCATTTGCCTCCGAAATAAAAGGGAATGTTTCTTTTCCTTCAGTATTAATTTTATCTCCTAAATTTTCTGGGGTTCCAAAACTTCCATCAGCATTAATCGATACTTTAAATATATCCGAATCTCCTTTGGTTTCGGGCATATTCGAAACAAAGTAAAATGTTTTCTCATCTGGACTAAGCGCCGGATGTGCTACACTATATTCATTGGAGTTAAAAGGTAATTCGACAACATTTGTCCATTTATTATCTTTTAAAACTGCTCTGTATATTTTTAAAAGAATCATTTTCTCTTTGCTTTTTTGATTCTTCCCATCCAAGAAATTATTTCGGGTAAAATACATCGTTTTCCCATCTTTGGTAAATACCGGAGTTGACTCGTTTACATGAGTGGTTATTACTTCCGAAAATCGTTTCGGAGTACTTAGATGTCCATTATCATCAATAATTGCAGCATATAAATTGGTAAACGATTGATTTGTCCATTTATCTCTGCGCTTTACAAATCCCATTGTATCTCTTGCCGAAGTAAAAACCAGTTGATTACCTAGAAAACTAGTTCCATAATCCGAATATTCTGAGTTGATTCCTGCATTCTCTACAATATATCTTCCTGAGTTTTTCTTAATCACTTCCAGATAGTCCTTTTGCTTATTATACAATTGAGCTCTGCTATCCTGACCAGATTTCAGGCTGAATTGATCCAATATTGCATCAGCTTTTTTATAATCTCCAATCGCTTTTAAACTTTGTGCATAACGATAGTAATACTCTGTTGGTACGGTTTCTTTTAAATCAAAAAGTGCTGTGTACCATTTTTCGGCTTTCGCCAATTCACCATTGAAATAATATGCATTTCCTAGTTTCTGAAATAAGTCCGTCGATTTATATCCTTTCCCCGCTATATTTTCGTAAACCTTTATAGCATCGATATAAGCAAATTGATCATAGTTTTTATCTGCTGCTTTAACTTCTCTCTTTTGAGCAAAAGCAATACTGATACTGAACAGAAATATAAATAGTAATTTTAGTTTCATATGTAGTTCTATTTTGTAATAAATTGGATCTTAAAAGAATCGGGGAGAAATGATTCTGGTATAATTTTTAAAAAGCTCAAACCGTAGAAAAATCTCATGTGAACCCGAGTTGTAATTTGCCAACTTAGTCGTTTCGGCATCATAAGCATAGCCAATCAACAAACCATCAGATACCTGAAAACCTACCATTGCACTTAAAGCTGCACTCCAGCGATAAGCAACTCCAGCGGTGAATTTATCATCGAATAAAAAATTAGCCGATATATCCACTTGTAAAGGAGCTCCATCAACCATTTTTGTCAATAAGGAGGGTTTGAATTTTAAATTGTAGTCTAAATCGAAAACATATCCTGCCATTAAATAATAGTTTATGCGCTCTTTGGCAACATAGCTATAGGCACTTTTATCAAAATAACTATTCTGTAATATTTTTGGAATCGATAATCCAACATAAAATTTATCTGAGTGTAAATAAACTCCTGCTCCAATATTTGGAGAAAACTTATTATCGATATTATCTTGAAAATTGGGATCTAAAGGATCATAAATATTTAGTTTGGTGTAATCGACATTAAGTAAACCTGCCGTAGCTTTTAACCCAAAAGATAATTTATAGTTAACCGAAGTATTAATTGTATAAGAGAAATCGACCGCAATGTCATTCTCAGTCATTGGTCCTATCTGATCATTGATAACCGATATTCCTAAACCAACATTACTATTGTTAATAGGCGTATTAAAAGATATGACATTGGTAAGCGGAGCGCCATCTAACCCAACCCACTGATTCCTATGCAAACCAAAAATACTCATTACGCCACGTGAACCCGCATAAGCAGGATTTATACTTGTTGTATTGTACATGTATTGTGTGTATTGCGAATCTTGCTGCGCCCAAGCAGCACTATATACCAATAGTGCTACTAGTATTAGCCTTATTCTTTTATTTCCCATTACTAAATAATTTAGAATGCAAAATGACACAAACTTTTTGACACAATATGTTTAAAAAGTAACAGAATAAGACATACTTTGAATATTAAGCAAACAACAAGCATCTAAATATCAAATAAATGCGAATTATTTATTAAACAAAAAGAAGTAGTAAAACAGAGTCGAATAAAAAGATTTAATAAGAGGCTTTAACAAAATCTTCAGAAGGCTTTCTTCCGAATTGCTGAACATATTTTGAAGTAAAATAACTTAGCTTGGTATAATTTAGTTCTTGAGAAATATCCAGCAATGAATCAAACTTGCCGCTTTTAAGAAGCTCACTGGCTAGAATCATTTTTTCTCTTACAAAGAAATTATTCGGGGGACTAATAAACATTTTTTTAAACAAAGACATATATTTTGAAACTGACATTCCTGCCATATCAGCCAAAAATTCAACTCCAACAAACCCTGTATATAAATTATCCAACAAATAATCTTTGGTAGTATTCAAAATTTCCGCCTCTCTTTCTGGTATATGATGAAGCATGGGTGCAAGATTAGAATACCGATCAATAAATGTTGCCAGTAATCTAAGCGCTACTCCTCGTAAATATATTTCAAAAGCAGGATCCAGAAAGGATTTACTTTTAATAGCGTGCATAATGACCTTGCTTTCACTATCTATATGATCATAAAAAAAAAGTGTGTTTTTTCCGCTTTTTATTTTACGCTTATTAACATCTTTTATAGCTCCGTTTACTACCGAAAATTTTAATAAATCCTTAGCAACCAATAATCGCATCGCAAAAACCCTTTCTCCCACAACAGGTTGAAAAACCTTATCAATAGCATTATCAAATACTCCTAAACCTAAATTTGCTTTATATCCTATTTTATGTTTTATCCCCTGAATATGAATTAGATTCATCTCATCGCTAAAATCATAATGAATTATATATAAAGCCTCATCGGATTTAAGTTTTCTTATAAGAATAGTTTCTTTAAATATTAAATCCCAAATTACAACAGATAGTCCAGGAACAACCTCGGTATAGTAAAAACCTCCATCTCCAACTTTTTTAGGCATCTGCAAGAATTTATCATCTATTAACTCTGCTCCAAGTTGCTCAATAAGTTGTTTTACAAGTTGTTTTTGCCATACCGATGTTAAAGTATAAGTGTGACTAATTTCGATCATTATTGCAGTTGTTTAATAAAATCCTTTGGAGACATTCCGAATAATTCCTTGAACTTAGCAGTAAAATAAGAATTGTTGGTAAAATTTAATTCATGTGAAACTTGAGCTATCGTTAATTGTTTTTCATGTAAAAGTCGTTTGGCTTCTAAGAGTTTATTGGTTAAGAAAAAAGAATTAGGAGTCATTCCTGTAATCTTCTTGAATAGGCTTTTATACTTTGATTCGGACATATTTGCCTCTTGCGCCAAGAAATTGATACTTGGAAAGGTGTGATTTAAATTTTCAATTAAATAGGCTTGTGATTTTATGATACTACCCAAATCAATCTCATTGACAGTGTCGACTACAATCTCATCCAGAATCATTTTTTCTATATATTCTGCCAGAAGATTTTGTACCGTACCCCTTAAGTGTAGCTCAAAAGATCCATCCTCAGGCTTCTGAGCCTTTAAATTCATCAAAAGATTATAACTTTCATTAGTCATCCTTGTTAATTTAACTATCGTATTAAGCTCTGGATTAAAAATATCATCTGCATGATCTTTTATAGAAGGATTGTTTTTAAAATACCCTTTTATCACTTCTTTTTTTATAAAAATACAAAGCGAAAGCACCTGACTACCTGATTTAACAAAGTAATCATGATATAAGCTACTGTCTACAAAAGCTAAATTATAATTCCACCTGCCAATAGGACTCGATAAACCATTTGATACAAAAACTGCTTCTCCTTCGGTAAGATTATAATAAACACCTATAAAATCATCTGTTTTATTCTCTTGCCTGTAATGAATGTCTGAATGATACAAAACATCCAGATAAAGTGCTGAGATTCCAAAGTCACAACTTAAAAAATACCTATAACCTGTATGAATATGATCTGGTACCACAATAAAATTACCATCAACCTTTCCTTCAAGTTGATTTGCCAGGGGCTCTACCCAGTCCAACTCTACCCCGTAATGATGTGTGATTTTCTTCATGAATTTTTTACTTAAGCCTTTTACAAAACAAAGTTGGTTTTGCGTTAATTTAATTTCAAAAAACCTCCATATTTAAATGAAAAATCTAATGGATTGTATTTTATTAATCAACTATCGCGGGGCAATGATAGAGTCAATACTACTTAATCTGGTTATTTATCTTCTATTTCTAAAAAACCAGACTGCAAAATGAAACAATATTTTCGGCTCAATATGTTTAAAAAATATCAGATTAAGACATTTTTTAAATGCACTACGTAAATATAAAAATTATTCATACAAGTATTACAATAAAAAAAGAGCCCTTAAAACAAGAGCTCTTAAAGTAATGACCTGATACAACACCTCTTATTCATGAAGAATAAACTTTGTTGATACCCGAAATTATTAAATTAAGGTTATTGAAAATACTTCATTGGTGTTGCTCTTAAATATTTTTTGAAGAATTCGATAAAAGCGCTATCACTTGAAAATTCGAGAGCATAAGCCGTTTCGCCAACATTTTTACCTTCAGCCAGTAATTCAATTGCTTTTTGAAGCCGCCATTGTTGCCTCCATTCCTGATATGACATGCCAGTCTCTTTTAAAAAGATACGACTTACTGTTTTTTCGCTTACAAGAGCATCTATGGCTAATTTTTTTAAAAAAGGTGGTAGCGATTCTCCCAGATTCCAATGCTCTACAAATGGTTTAATTCTTAAATCCTGAGGAACTATTAATGTTAGATTTTCTTTTGCAGCACTATAAAACTCTTCCCAAAAAACAGATAATACATTTTTTTGCAAATCAAAAGGCATATCCCATTCCCAAAAAGAGATTCTTTCTATTATCTCTTTTAATAAATTATTTACATTCAAAATTGTTAATCCTACAGGTATTTCCGGGAACAAAGCGGTATCAAAATATATAGAACGATAAGCCACAACATTTCGGGTAATGACTCTATGTGGAAAATTTGCAGGAAGCCATACTCCCATAGTGGGAGGCAAAATACTTTTTTTGTTTTCACTAATAACTGTAATACAACCACTTGGGGCATATAAAAATTGTGCCTTTTCATGCTGATGCAACCCCGAATCATGATTAGTAAAATCTGATGCAATACCAATAACTGATGCCTCTAAATCATCAGGATTAAAATAACTGTCTTTTAAAATGAATGCCATTTGTCCTTATTTTGATGTTTTTAGTCTTAATGTCGTTAATAAGATACTAAATCATAAAGATACTTTTGCTAAAAATAAAAAATAATTACAATTGAACCACAATGAAAAAGAAACCAACTATAACTATATTGATTGTTTTAATAATGTTTCCTCAATTTGTAGAGACAATTTATAGTCCTGCGCTACCAAGTATAGTCGAGCAATTTGATGTTAGTAATAAAGAAGCTTCCCAAACCATATCAATATATTTTATCGCGTTTGCACTTGGCGTTGTATTTTGGGGCATCCTATCTGATAAAATTGGAAGGCGGAAGTCTATGCTTTCTGGCTTAATCATCTACACAATTGGGTCAATTCTTGCCATATTAGCCAGCAATTTTAATATAATCCTAATTGCCCGAATAATATCAGCTTTTGGAGCAGCAGTTGGTTCTGTAGTAACACAAACTATCCTCAGAGATATTTATGATAAAAAAGAACTTGGTAAAGTATTTTCGATAGTAGGAATCGCACTTTCCATTAGTCCTGTCATTGGGCTTATAACTGGAGGAATAGCTGCTGAAAAATATGGACATATTGGAGTTTTTTCAATTCTCCTGCTACTAGCTTTTATATTGAGCTTAATGTCCTTTAAATTTCTTCCTGAAACAAAAAAAGACTCAGCAAACAAGCTTAACTTCAAAATAACCCTGATTAAGTTACTTAATGATAAATCTATTTGGTTAAACACCTTTTTGGTTAGTGTCTTTAACATAATGTTATTTAGCTATTATTCGCTTACTCCATTTATCTTTGAAAAATTAGGATACAATTCAACTCAGTTTGGATATAGTGGGATTATCTTAGCGATAAGCTCTTTTATAGGTAGTATGATAAATAAAAAACTGATTCATAATAACATTTCTGCTGATCGTCTAATTCTAATTGCGACAATAATTGCATCTTTAGGGAGTTTAGGAGTTCTATTATTACAACATAGTTTATACTTTTTAATACCTATGATGCTAATTATCGTAGCATATGGTCTGGCAATTCCAAATATATTAAGTCAGGCTCTAATTAAATACAAAGATGTTGCAGGTACTGCTGGTGCTTTATTTGGACTAATGTATTATGTTCTAATAGGAATTGGGTTGGCTATTTCTGGATTAGTTCAAAATTTTGGTTTAATACTCATCACATTATCCTTACTTTCTATTTTGTTTGCGATTAAAAATAAGAATCTAAATCACTTAAATAAATAGACTTTTACCCATAAAAAAAAAGCGATTCTCAATAATGAAAATCGCTTTTTTTTTATTTTTTAAATGCTAATTAGCTTTTAATCCAATTGATAATTTCTGGATCAGTTGGCAATGTTTTAGGAGAGATTACTTTTACTAATTCTCCTTTTTCGTTGATTAGGTATTTCTGAAAGTTCCACTCTACTTCTGAATCTTGCACTCCGTTTTTAGATTTTTGAGTTAAGAACTTATATACTTCGTTCATATCATCTCCTTTTACTGAGATTTTGTCCATCATAGGAAAAGTAACGCCGTAATTTTGTTGGCAAAAAGCGCCAATTTCTTCATTTGTACCTGGTTCTTGTGAGGCAAAGTTATTTGCAGGAAACCCAACAATTACAAAACCTTTATCTTTATATTCTTTGTAAATCGCTTCTAAATCCTTGTATTGTGGCGTTAATCCACATTTTGAAGCTGTATTTACAATCATTATCTTTTTCCCTTTTAAAGAAGCAAAATCAAACGGATTTCCTGATAAGTCTTCTACTTTAAACTGATAAATGGTTTGTTTTTCCATGACGTTTTCGCTTTTGCTGTTTTTATTTTTTTTAGTTTGTGCTTGATTCTGACAGCTAAATAAAAACATAACTCCACAGAATAGAAACAATATATTTTTCATAATTAAATTTTTTATAAAATTAATCAAATTTGATTTACCTGATTTCGTTCTTCACTTTATTTTATGATGAACAATTGTTAATTAACCAAAGAAGCCTAACGCTATAAACGTTAGGCTTCTTTAACAAACAAATTAAATTATCTTATTAAAATTTGTATATAATTCTTCCTTTCATAAAAAAGGGAGTTCCTGGCGTAAAATGTATTTCTTCGACACTTTCTGGCTCATTTTTTAATCTCGATTCCGTTGCAAACTGGGTTTCATTCCATGCTGTATTAAATAAATTATCGATTGAAACTCCAAAAGTGAATTTTTTATAATCATAATTCACATTCATATCACATACAAAATAACCTGCTGCAACAATAGAATTATCCTCATTGGCAGGACGATTTTTTAAGTAATGGTAACGTATTCCTCCCGAAAACCCGTTCCATTTATGAAAACTTAATCCTCCTGTTGTCGTAAAATCTGGTGCTAACGGAATATAGTTTTCTCCCTTAGGTTCATCTATACTACGAGCATAGGTATAATTTCCATCAAAATCAAAATACAACCATTGGTTTAATTGGTAACGCAAACCTAAATCTGCTCCCATACGCCTGGTTTTACCGCTTGGCTCAACAATTCCTGCATCACCAACATACACAAACTCTTGTTGTAAATATAAATACCATAAAGCCGAGTTTACGATTAAATTAGGGAATGGTTTCCAGATTGTTCCTAAATCTGCTCCAACAGAAATAGGTAAAATATCTATTCCTTTATTAGCCACTACTACCCTAGTATCATTAGAGTGAAAACCAAAACCCGATTTAAGATAATACTGTAAATTATTGTTTTGAGTATAAATAAAATTAAGCTTAGGCGAAACTCTCACTTTATTCTCTGATTGTGTTTTGTAATCTATCGTTAATTTATCCTGATAATTAAACTTAAAATAATCGACTCTTACAGCTGGGTTTATAATCAGTTTTCCAATGTTTATCTCAGAATTTAAATAAGTAAAAAGATTAGACTCATCGATATCTCCTAACTTAATTTGTTCTAAAACGGTTCTTCTGTTTAGTGTATGCGAAAGTTCAGAATCGGTTGTAGCGTCACTACGAAATCCAACTCCCCATTGAAAACCTAAATCTAATTTATCTGTTTTAACCTTTTTGTTCAATTCGGCATTCATTCCATAAATATTTCTATTTTCTTTTTGCTTAATCTGATCTCCATTTACTGGGTCATTTAAGAAAAAAGTAAAATTAGAATACAATTCAAACTCATAATTGGTATAAAAAGCATTGGCTTTTAAGAATGTGTTTTCGTCAATTATTTTATGAATAGAAGCATTAAAGTTTGTTCTAGATGTGTTTCCTCCTTCTGTATCATCTACAGATCCAAATCTCGAAATTATCCCTTGATCTACCAATCGTTGCGGAATTTGTCCTGATGCATCCCATTTGCTCGAAAAACGTGAGGCTAAAATCGATATTTTGCTATTATCATTAAGTATCGCCGAATATTTACCTAATAAATTTACTCTATTAAAGTTTTGAGGAGAATCAAAAGGGCCATCGGTTATAATATATTCGGTAGCAATATAAGCGCTTTGCTTTTTTTGTTTTCCTAATAAGTCAAATAAACCAACGGTTCTAAAGGTATTAAACTGTCCTACTTCGACACCGATACTACTATTTTCTAGTTTGTCTTTGGTTTTAAAATCAACATATCCTGTTGTTGCAAAATCGCCTTTATTGGCATAATATGCTCCTTTACCAAAATCTATTTTATCTACCGTTTCTGGAATCACAAAATGCAAGTCTGAGTATCCTTGTCCGTGTGCATGCGAAACCATATTTACAGGCATTCCGTCAACTGTAATTGCAATATCAGTTCCGTGATCTATATCAAACCCTCTTAAAAACATTTGCTCGGCTTTTCCTCCTCCAGCATGCTGTCCAATAAATAATCCTGGCACTTTACGTAAAATTTCTTGCGAAGAGTTTACTGGAGTTACCTCCAAATCTATCTTCGAAATCACATTCATAGCTAGTACTTTAGGCTGAATTACAACTTCATCTAATTTAAAACTATCGTCTTCTAGCGCAATTATGATATCTGAGTCAGTTATTGTGTAGGTTGTCTTTTTATATCCCAAAGCGCTAACCTTTAAAACATCTCCAATGGTAGATTTCTCGATACTAAAATTTCCAATTTCGTTAGTATGTGCGTGACTTTCGGATTTTGTATTAAAAATATAGGCATTTTCAATAGTGTTTCCATTTACATCAACCACAATACCTTTTAAAATTTGACTGTAACTTTTTAACCCAAAGGTCATCAGGAGTATTAATAAATATTTTTTCATTGGGGAATTTTATAATCTGAATTATTTTTGCATGCAAGATTTTGAATTGATTATTCTTACATTTTTTTTGGCAAAAATATTCTTTTTATAACTCATCGCCAAGTCGAACTTTAATTTAAAACCTTAAACGACATTAATAACTCAATTTTAAGCGTTTTGTGGTTAAATCTAACTTTTGGTGAATGGAATTTTGAAGTAGAATGCAATTTAATTAGGAAAAGGTTTCCGAATTCGTTCCTTCATCTGCTCTGTAGAAAATGGCAAAATATTATCCCCCATATTTACCATTACTATCCTAAATACATTAGAATGGAAACCTATCCCTGATTAAAAACAAATATTTAAGTCTAAATTATCCCCCATTCAGACCTTCATTATTTTGTATATACGAGATTGGTTTGAGTTTGGTTTTAAAAAAATAAAAAAAAGGTAATATTTTATTTTTCACGTATTTAGGAAGTTTTCTTGTTAGAAATAAATTACAATTTCTTTAAATTTTTGAATTATATTTATACCAACTTTACCAATATTCCCCATTTATAAACTAAAGTTCATGCGTTTATTCACCCTAAATCTATAGAATATGAGTCAAGAAGAGTTATTAGTATTAATTTATAAGAAAGACGAAAAAGCTTTTACACATCTCTACGATATGTATTCCAAAAGTTTATTTGCTGTAATTAATGTTCTTATAAAAAATAGAGAAGAAGCCGAAGATGTGCTTCAGGAAGTATTTGTTAAAATTTGGAAAAACATCGATTCTTACCACGAAAGTAAAGGTCGATTTTATACCTGGATCCTTAATATTGCCAGGAATACATCCATTGATAAACTTCGATCAAAAAATTTCAATAACAGTCAAAAAAACCTTTCTTCAGATAATTTCGTACATCTACTTGACGACAGTAACAAACTCGTCAATAAAATAGATACTATTGGTATTCATGAGTTTGTAAAAAAACTAAAACCTAAATGTATTGCAATAATCGATTTATTATTCTTTAAAGGATATACGCAACAAGAAGCTTCAGAAGAGCTTGCGATGCCTTTGGGAACTATAAAAACGCAAAACAGAAATTGTATTAACGACTTACGAATTTATTTGAAATTATAATGGAAACAAAAGAATATATAGAATCAGGAATTTTAGAGCTTTATGTTTACGGATTACTTACAGAGTCTGAAAGCATAGAAGTAGCCGCAATGGCTAAAAAACATGATGAAATTAATGATGAGATTATTGCGATTGAAAAAGCAATAGTTGCATTGTCTTCAAGTTTTTCTCCTTTTCATTCGGTAGCTAATTTTGAAAAAATTAAAATTAAAGCTAAACTAGAACTTAAACACGGCAAGGTTGTCGATATGAAACCAGCTTCTACTTGGTCTCAATATGTTGGTTGGGCAGCGGCTGTACTCTTCTTATTAGGTTTTGCTTATCAGTATGTGCAACTTACCCAAACAAAACAAGCAATAGAAGTTGTAGGTAGTGAAAAAGATAAATTAAAAAGTGAATATGCACTCTTAGACCAAGAAAGCAAAATCACCGAGAAAAACTTATCGATTGTAAGGGATATAAAAAACACTGGAGTTACACTGGGCGGACAAGCAGTTGCGCCACAATCTTTTGCCAAAGCATATTGGAATAAAGACACTAAAGTAACTTATATTGATGCTGCTGGATTACCAAAACCTCCAAAAGGAAAAGTATATCAGGTTTGGGCTTTAAAATTAAGTCCTGTACTTACTCCTACAAGCATTGGTTTGTTGACTGAATTTGACTCTAACAATCAAAAAATATTCAAGGTAGAAAATACTGGTTATGCCGAAGCTTTTGGAATCACACTCGAACCTGAAGGCGGAAGTCCAAGTCCTACAATGGATCAATTATATACTTTAGGAAAGGTTTAAAAACCAACTTATTATAAAAATTCAAAACGCATATTAAAACAAATTAATATGCGTTTTTTTATTATTTTTAAAATCTAAACTAACCAATAACTAAACCAATTTATGAACAGTACATTAATCTTAAGAGTTGCAGTTGCGATTATCTTACTTACACACAGCGTTTTCGGAATATTCGACAATGGCATTAATAATTTTGGGAATCTCTATTTAAACCAAATTGGGTTTGCTCCTTTTGGTGTATTTCTCGCTTGGTCTATAAAACTATCACACATTGTAGCTGCTGTACTTTTGCTTATCAATAAATACATCAACTTTGCTGCAATCGTTACTATTTTAGTTCTTATTATGGGGATTATTCTGGTTCATTTTCAAGAAGGATGGTTTGTTGTAGGTGGCGGAAGAAACGGAATGGAATATAACTTTTTACTGATTTGCGTTTTACTGGCAATTATGTTTCCAAAAGGATTTTTTGGAGGTTCTGAGAAATAAAGGTTCTGAGGAACTAAGAAGCTAAGGTTCAAAGGTTTTTTAAAGGAGCTAAGGTTTTGAGTTGCAAAGGTTCAAAGGTTGCATAGTTTGCACATAAAATAATCACAATAGCTTTGCGAACTTTGCGTAAAACCTTGTGCCCTTTGCGATTATTTTTTTTACACAAACTATGCAACCTTTGAACCTTTGTCTCTTAGTACCTCAGAACCTTATAAAAAAATCAATCTAAATCTGAAAAACCAAACTCTTCTTCCATCTTCAAAAAGTCTTCTTTGGTTGGAGTTGAAACAAATAAGGGATAATCTTCTGATAAGTTCCCATTATCATCTGTAAAATACCAAATTAGCTTTCTGTCATTTTCATAAATAATCCAGTTATTATGATCTACAACTTTTTGCCAATCTTTAGTGGTTATCTCTTCTATAAATTCTGATAACTCATCCTGATCCATGTCATAAATTGCACCAGAAAACGGATAGCCACCTTCTGCGCATTGTCCGTACATTATCATTTGTAAAAAATCTGAAAGCAATATTTCTTCTGAATTCCATATTGCATTATCTATATTTTGAGTTTGATAAACTAAAGTATCTGTTATATTAACTCCCCAATAACAAACCATTTGGTTTTCTTCTAGAAAAACTAATTTTCCATCTTCATAAAACAAATCTTCGGGTTTTAGAAATCGCTGAAATGAAGACATAAAAATATCCAATTTACCTACGGTAATATAAAACTCTTTCAGTATTACTGGTATTGATTGTCCTAGTTTCGTTTCTGCATTTTCAATTGTTTCTACATCAAATCCGTCATTGTTTGTTAATGAACGCCCTAATAATTTTTCGGCAATTTGTCTTATCATATTTTTTGAATTAATAATATCTATATATTTTTTAGTCTATGAATGATCATTTTAAATCTGTAACAAAAATACTTAATTCAGAATTTATTTCTCCCCCAGAATAACTACTATTATCGCCTAAAATCGATTTAAAGAATACTGTTTTTTATACTCTAATTTTTAAGTCTACTCACATCAAAACAAACCAATTATAATAAATTCTTCTTAATTTTATTTATTTTCTAAAATCTATATCGTAATATTGCAATATAAAAATATAACAATGGGAGCAACTAAATCAGATTTCTTTACAGACAACCAAAACGAACTTGCTATTCTGGCAAAAGCATTGGGTCACCCTGCTAGAATTGCCATTATTGAATACTTACTAAAAGTAAATGCATGCATTTGCGGTGATATCGTAAACGAATTACCTCTATCGCAGCCTACGGTTTCTCAGCATCTTAAAGAGCTTAAAAATGCAGGTTTAATAAAAGGTAATATCGAAGGAAACGCTATTTGCTATTGCATTAACGAATCGGGATTTGAAAAAATTAAAGTCTTTTTCCAACATGTTGAAACGCATTTGGAGAAAAGAAATAATGAATGTTGTTAAATATTAAAAAATAAAAATTATGAAACTTTCAGAAATTAAAAACATCTTAAAAACAGTTGAAGCTATTAATTTTCAGCTTCCAAATGGGACTTTTGTACCCGAATATTTTCACGTAACTGAAGTTGGTTTAATAACCAAGAATTTTATCGATTGTGGCGGGACTGTTCGCAAGGAAACGGTTGTAAACTTTCAACTTTGGGACGCCAATGATTACGAACATAGATTAAAACCTCAAAAACTAGTTCATATCATCGAACTTTCGGAAAAGGTTTTAGTCCCGATAGCTATCGGGATCGAAGATTTTGAAATTGAAGTTGAATATCAAGATACTACTATCGGTAAATATGATTTAGGCTTTAATGGTAAAGATTTTGTTTTACTAAATAAACAAACGGCTTGCTTGGCTCAAGATCAATGCGGAATTCCATCTGAAAAACCAAAAGTTCGTCTTTCGGATATATCAAATCAATCTAGTTCTTGTACTCCGGGCGGTAGTTGTTGCTAATCTCTGAATCTCTTAAATATGAGCATACTATTTCCTGAAATCGAAAACACAATTCGTTCTTTTGATTTTAAATCTATTCCCAATGAACGAAAGAATGCTTTGCTGCCTTTAATCGTTTATATACAAGATAAAGTAAATACGCTACAAGAAACCAGGCTTGTTTTTATTTGTACTCATAATTCAAGAAGAAGTCATCTGGCTCAAGTTTGGGCGCAAACTGCAGCGGTACATTTTGACATAAAAAACGTTTCTAGTTATTCGGGAGGAACTGAAGCCACAGCTTTGTATCCAATGGTAGTAAAAACATTAGAAAAATCTGGTTTTAAAATCGAAGCTATTTCTGAGGGAGAAAACCCTGTTTATTCAATAAAATTTGCATCGAATGAACATCCTGTTATTGGATTTTCTAAACCATTTGACGCTAGTTTCAATCCCGATAGCAAATTTGCGGCTATCATGACATGTTCTCAAGCCGATGGTGATTGCCCATTTATTGCTGGTGCCGAGAAGCGAATTCCGATTACTTATGAAGACCCAAAAGCATTTGATAATACACCTTTACAACTTGAGAAATATCAGGAGCGCAGTTTGCAAATTGCTACCGAAATGTTTTATGTTTTCTCACAAATAAACAAATAATATGTCTGCAAATACTTGCGCCCCTACTATCGAAAGAAAAAAGTTAGGTTTTCTTGATCGTTTTTTAACGCTTTGGATTTTTATTGCCATGGCAACTGGGGTTTCTATTGGTTATTTTGTTCCGTCTAGCGGAGATTTTATCAATTCTTTCTCTAGCGGAACTACCAATATTCCGCTAGCAATTGGTTTAATACTTATGATGTATCCTCCGCTAGCAAAAGTTAAGTATGAACTCATGGGTGAAGTTTTTAAAAACACTCGTGTATTGGGTGCTTCTCTTTTTCTTAACTGGGTTGTAGGTCCTTTTTTAATGTTTGGTTTGGCTTTATTATTCTTAAATGGTTATCCTGAATATATGATTGGCTTGATCTTAATAGGTTTAGCCCGATGTATTGCAATGGTTGTTGTATGGAATGATCTTGCCGATGGAAACCGTGAATATGCTGCTGGATTAATTGCACTAAACAGTATTTTTCAGGTTTTGCTTTATAGCATTTATGCTTGGTTTTTTATTACTGTTTTACCTCCTTACTTTGGATATACGGGTTTTAATGTAAATATCTCCATAGGTCAAATTGCCGAAAGCGTTGGTATTTATTTAGGGATTCCTTTTGCACTTGGTATTGGTAGTCGTTATATTCTTATTAAGCTAAAAGGTATCACTTGGTTTGAGACTAAATATGTGCCTGCTATTTCCCCTATTACATTGATTGCTTTGCTTTTTACCATATTAATAATGTTTAGCCTAAAGGGAGAATTAATTGTACAAATCCCAATGGATGTTATACGAATTGCTATTCCGCTCGTGCTTTATTTTGCAATAATGTTTGTATTTAGCTTTTTTACAGGAAAATATTTTGGCGCCGATTATTCTAAAGCTACTGCAATTGCATTTACAGCTACTGGAAACAATTTTGAACTTGCGATTGCTGTTGCCATTGGGGTTTTCGGAATCAATAGCGGACAAGCTTTTGCTGGCGTAATTGGCCCATTAGTCGAAGTTCCCGCTTTGATTGCTTTGGTTAATGTTGCTTTTTGGTTTAGGAAAAGGTTCTTTTTTTAAGGTTCTTTTTCTTAAAGATACTAAGGCTCTAAGTTGCAAAGGTTCAAAGGTTGCTTAGTTTGTGTATAAATCTTTGTGAGGTTTTCTTTGTGAACTTTGCATAAATCCCTGCACTCTTTGCAGTTAGTTTTACCACAGCATCTCTCAATCTTGTCACCCTGACGAAGGAAGGGTCTCCACTAGTAACTCTACACAGTTTGGAGAGCAACTTACTCTGGTTTTGGACGCGGATTTAACTGATTCGCTTGGGCGAAAACGCGGATAAAAACGGATTTTTTTTAAAAGGTACTAAGGTTCTGAGTTGCAAAGGTTCTAAGGTTGCTTAGTTTGTGTATAAATCCCTGCACTCTTTGCAGTTAGTTTTACCACAGCATCTCTCAATCTTGTCACCCTGACGAAGGAAGGGTCTCCACTAGTAACTCTAAACAGTTTGGAGAGTTATTACTAATCGGTTTGATATCGATGGAGTCCCGTTTCTCAATGACTCTCGCAGATTTAGCTGATTAAGCAGAGTTATATTGATTGCTTTATCATGAAAACGGGTGTCCTAGCCCTGATGGGAGCGGCATCCTTTTTATTTTTTCTTTAAAAATAAAAAGATATAGTGGACAGCAGGAAATAGCTTCTAATTTTAGGAATAAAGATACTAAGTAGCTAAGAGACTAAGTTTTTTTTACCGCAATGAACGCAAGCTTTTACGCAAAGTTCGCAAAGCTGTACTGTTACTAAGAAAAATGCTAAATAAAAAAAGGTTCAACTTTGCAGTTGAACCTTTTTATGTGAATTAATAATCTGTTATTTTTTATAATACTTGCGGTATTTTGGGTATGTCACAGCTCCTATTAAGGTAATTGCTGCTAATGAATACCAAATCCAGTCTAGTGAATGCGCTTCTCCGCTTGCGTATGAATGTAATCCTACTAAGTGGAAGTTTACTCCGTAATATGTAAATAAGATTGAGATAAACGCAAACATACTCATTAGGTTAAATATCCATTTTCCGCGTAGGGCTGGTACAAAGCGAGCGTGAATTACAAATGCGTAAATCATAATACTAATTAATGCCCAAGTTTCTTTTGGATCCCATCCCCAGTAACGTCCCCAACTTTCATTGGCCCATTGTCCTCCAAGGAAGTTTCCTATGGTTAGCATAATCAATCCGATTGTTAATGCCATTTCGTTGATATAGGTAATTTCCTGGATATTTAAATCCATTTTGGCTTTATTGCTCTTATTGGTAAAGAATATTAACACCAACGATACAAATCCTAATATCATTCCTAATGCAAATGGTCCGTAACTAGCAACAATTACTGCTACGTGTATCATTAACCAGTATGAGTTAAGAACTGGCTGTAAATTGGCTATTTCTGGGTCAATCCAGTTCATATACGCTGCCATTAGGATCATTGCTGTTACAAATGCAGATGATGCTACGGTAAGCTTAGATTTTCTGTCAAAAGCCAACCCGAAGAACATTGTTGCCCAGGCTACATATATAATAGACTCGTAAGCATTACTCCATGGTGCGTGTCCTGAAATGTACCAACGTGCTATTAATCCTAATGTATGCAACCCAAATAAGGCTCCAATAATTATATGGAAAACATTAACTGTTATTCTTAATGACTTTTTCTCGAAGAAAATATTCAGAATTGTAAAAATAAGCATCAGGATTGAAGCTGTAATATACCAATACGGAAGCTTTTTAAACACATCGTATTTATTATACAATAACTCTGATGTAATTTTCTCTTCGCTTGGTCGTACTTTGCTTCCAAATTTCTTCTGGAACCCATTAATACTTTCTAGTAACTCATCGGCTTGTTTAAAATCTTTGGTTATCGAAGCGTTGTTTAAAGCAGCAAAATACATTGGTAGTATTTGCTTTACGTACGTTTCGTCCATTCCTTTTAAACCAGCATTACTAATCTCAAGGTATGAAATCCATTTATTGTTTGGATCTTTTGGTATCGGGAAAATCTTAAGCATACTTCCGCTTAAAGCCGATTCCATAAGGTTTACTTTTTTATCGGTTTCGATAAAATCTTTCTCAAATTGATTCGGATTTGCTGCTTTATAAGCCGCATCTAAATAAGGTGATAATTTATAGTTTCCTTTTTCGTCAAAAAACTTAATAAAAGGTGCAAATCCTGCATCTTTATCAACTCCTATAATTTTACGAATACTATCATTTCCTGATTTTATGTATATAATCGGGATCTCTATCCAAACCTGTGCGTATTGTGTCATTGACAAAAATACTTGGTCTGAATTCATTCCGTTATATGTATCGTCATGGCTTACTTTTCTCAATAATTCTGATGAGAAAGTATTAATAGGCTTCATTCTTCCGCCTGCATCCTGAATGATTAAACGTCCAAATTTAGCAGCATGCTCTTTTGGCGCTTTATAGATATTTATTAACGAATCAAGTTGTTTCTGACTTGGTGGTCTTGTTACATGATTTGCATGATTGTTTGGATCTGTGCTTTGTGGTGCATGATCATGTTTATGATCTTTCGCATGGTCATGATTTGGGTCTGTACTATGTGCCGCATGATCGTGGTCATGGTCGTGATCATGTTGTTCTTGTGCAAATCCGTTAAAGCTCAACATTAATACTAAAATAGTAATTAGTTTTGCTTTTTTATTTTTCACCACTTCTAGTTTGCGTTTTAAGTCGGCAAAACGAGAATGTTTGGTAAACATGATTGCCATTAACCCGAAGAATAACATAAAATAACCTAAATAGGTGATATTAGTTCCCCAGAAATCGTGGTTTACAGATAATACTGTTCCTTTTTCGTCTGGATCAAATGAAGATTGAAAGAAGCGGAATCCTCTGTAATCTAATACGTGGTTCATATAAATTCTGGCATCAAATGTTTTACTTGAATCTATAACGGTAACTTTACTTTCGAACGAAGAATAACTTTTCTCGGTTCCTGGATATTTTTGAGCAATAAAATCATTCAGTTTAACCTTAAATGGCAATACGTAAGCTTTACTTCCGTAGAAGAATGTGTAATCGATATTTCCGATTTTAACTGTTTTAAAGTCTCCAATTTTACCTTTAGACCCTAATAAGGTTACTTCTTTTTCTTGTCCTTCGGCTGTTAATTTTACAATTAATGCGTCTTCGTGGGTTTTGGCTTTATAATCATTATTAGATTCATAAGCTATAACTCCTTTTACGGCTGGATCTGGGAAAACAATTCGGATATCGCCAATGCTGTATAATGAACGCATCATTAATGGCTGTACATTATCCTTAGTTACTTTTCCTTTAAGTTTATCGGCCATACGCATAAAATCTCCTTCAAAAGGGGTTTGTATCGTATAGGTTTCGCCTGTTGTATTAATATTGATAGCTCCGTCTGTAGGTTTGTTTAATGCAAACAGAACGTTGTGTATGTTTTGAACTTCTCCGTCTTTAAGAAAATGTTCTTCTCGCCCGCCTTCACCAGCTTCTACTAGTTTTAAATATACGATTCCGCTAGGATCTGGTTTTATAACCTCTTTTGCTCCCATGATAAAATCTTTATACTCAACTTCAAATGGAGTTTCGTTGAATTTACCCGAAATACTAAAATCGTTATCGGCAACTGGAGATAATAGTAAGCTTTTCTCGAAAACACGGCGTTTCATCTCGCCTTTGTACTCTCCATCGGCAAAAATGGTAATGAATGTTTTATCTGAATAGATTTGATTTTCGGCAGCGCCTTCGCGTATTGGCATCATTCCTTCGTAACTAATGTAACGTGTTATGAATGCTCCTAAAAGGATAAATATAAAAGCCAAATGCACCATTAGGGTAGCCCATTTTTCTTTTTTGTGTAATTGATATCTTTTTATGTTTCCGAAGAAGTTAATTAAGAAGAAGACCATTATGACCTCAAACCACCATGCATTGTAAATAAAAATTCTAGCGGTATCGGTATTGTATTTACTTTCGATAAAAGTCCCAACTCCCATTGCAATTGCAAATGTTAAAAAAAGGACAGCCATTAATCGTGTAGAAAACAAAAAGGAGAATATTTTTTTATCCATTATTGAGGAATTACATTTTATAAAGTGGCACAAAAGTACTCAAAAATGTTGATTCAGATATTCGTGGATTTGTTAATAATATCCAAAATAAAGCACTTTAGCAAGCTACAAAGAGCTATTTTTCTTACCAAAAAGAGTTTCTGTACGAACTTACTTTGTAACGAGAGTCCTTTAAAAAAAAATGCTAATTTTGCAATATGATTAAAATAACACTAATTGGCTCGGGAAATGTGTCCCAACATTTAATAAATGCTTTCGCAAAAAGTAGTGCGATTGAACTTATTCAGGTGTATTCCAGAACAAAAAAAGTGATATCTCCTCTACTCGATTCTAGCAAAATTGTAACTGATTTGGCTCTTTTAAAAGAAGCCGATTTGTATATTATTGCTGTTTCTGATGATGCTATTTCTACTATTTCGGAGCAATTACCTTTTAAAAATAAACTGGTTGCTCATACATCAGGAACTGCTCCATTACAAGCAATTAATATAAAAAACCGAAGTGGGGTGTTTTATCCTTTACAAACATTTACAAAAAATAAAGAAGTCAATTTTAAGGAGGTTCCGCTTTGTTTGGAAGCCGAAAACAGAACCGATTATTTAGTACTCGAAAAGCTTGCTAAGATCATTTCGAATGCCGTATATCCTATCAATTCTGAACAAAGAAAAGCATTGCACGTAGCTGCCGTTTTTGTAAATAATTTCACCAATCACCTATACCAAATCGGACAGGAAATTTGCACGGAACATAGCGTTTCTTTCGAAATCCTTAAGCCTTTAATAGCCGAAACAGCTAATAAAATCAATACGCTTCCTCCTATTGATGCTCAAACAGGACCTGCAAAACGTAAAGATGCTACAACAATTAAAGCTCATTTGAGTTATTTATCTGATGAAAATCAAAAAAACATATATACATTACTAACAAAATCTATACAAAATAATGGCAAAAAGTTATAAAGAAATAATGAACGACATCACTACTTTTATTTTTGATGTTGACGGAGTACTTACTGATAGTTCGGTTTTTGTAACCAATGAAGGAGAAATTCTTCGTACGATGAATATTCGTGATGGTTATGCTATGAAAGCGGCTGTAGAAAGTGGGTATAACGTATGTATTATTTCTGGCGGTAGCAATGAAGGTGTACGTGTACGATTACGCAATCTTGGAATTAAAGATATTCATTTAGGAACTCCGGATAAAGTTGAAACTTTTAAAGAATATACCGAATTATACAACATTAATCCTGAGCACGTATTATACATGGGTGATGATATCCCTGATTACCACGTAATGAAACTGGTAGGATTACCTACTTGCCCGCAAGATGCTAGCCCAGAAATAAAAACAATTTGTCGTTATATCTCACACGTAAAAGGCGGAAAAGGTTCTGCACGCGATGTAATAGAACAAGTTATGAAAGTACAAGGGAAATGGATGGAGCATTTTAACGGAAAACACGATTAGTTTAATTGTTAATTGTGAAATGGTAGATAAAAAGATGATAGATGCAAGAAGTAAGACTTAATGCGTGTAGTATATAATATAAATAATCCGTAATTCACGCAATACAAAAAACTTAGAACCTTAGATTCTCGCATAAATACGTACAGCTGTGCGCTTCTACGAGAAACCTTTGTCCCTTTGGATCTCTTATAGACGCACTGCGGTGCACCTCTACAGAAAACCTTTGAACCTTAAAAAAAAATGAAATACCTCAAACTCATTCGCTACCAAAACCTATTAATGCTTGCATTTATGCAAATACTATTTCGTTATGGTTTCTTAAAATTGCAAAATATACCGTTGGCATTAGCCGATTGGCAGTATGGTTTATTGGTTTTAAGCACTGTTTTAATTGCGGCAGCTGGATATGTTATAAATAATATTTTTGATCAGGAAACTGACTTAATTAATAAACCAAGCGATGTTGTAGTTGGCAAAAGCATTTCTGAAACTGCTGCATATAACATATACGTAGCGCTTAATATTACAGGAGTTGCTATTGGGTTTTATTTATCTAATGTAATTATGAGACCAGGTTTTGCAACCCTTTTTATTCTAATTGCTGCCAGTCTTTATTTTTACTCTACAACTTTAAAACAAATCATGATTTTGGGCAATGTTGTTGTTGCCTTAGTATTATCTTTTAGTGTTATAATAATCGGAGTTTTTGATATTTTTCCTGCTACAGACGTCGGCAATAGAGCACAAATGGCGAGTATGTTCTCTATTCTTTTAGATTATGCCATATTTGCTTTTATAATTAATTTTATACGTGAGATTGTAAAAGACATCGAAGATGCAAATGGCGATTATAATCAAGGGATGAAGACATTACCTATCGCAATTGGCACAAGCCGAACTGCCAAAGTAGTTTTTGCGCTTGCAATAATTCCAATCGGTTTATTACTAATTTATATCAATAATTATTTTGTAGCTTATAATCTGTACATCGCTACATTATATGCGTTTGTATTTGTGCTGGCACCACTATTTTACTTTATAGCAAAAATAATCACTGCCAAAACCAATAAAGAGTTTCATCATTTGAGCGCAGTTTTAAAATGGATTTTATTCTTCGGGATCCTGTCTATTTTAATCATCAATCTTAATATTAAATACAATGCTTAAGCAAAAATTAGAAAAATATACTTTAATACTGGCTTCGGGCTCACCTAGACGTCAGCAATTTTTTAAAGACCTGGATCTAGATTTCGAAATTAGATTAAAAGATGTAGAAGAAATCTTTCCTCCAGAATTAAAAGGAAGCGAAATTACCGATTATCTGGCTGAACTTAAAGCAGCAGCTTTTGACGGTCAATTAAAACCAAACGAAATCCTGATTACAAGTGATACAATTGTTTGGCATAATGATAAAGCTTTGGGTAAACCAAAAGACGAAGAAGATGCATTTAATATATTAAAATCATTATCGAATACAACTCATGATGTAATTACTTCTGTTTGTTTTAGGACCAATGAAAAATCGGTTGTTATAAACGAAACTACAAAGGTTACCTTTACAGTATTGAGCGATGAAGCCATTTTATATTATCTCAAAAATTACAAACCATACGATAAAGCTGGCGCATATGGTATTCAGGAATGGATTGGTTTTGTAGGAGTTGCAAAAGTAGAAGGGTCTTATACCAACGTTATGGGGCTTCCTACACACAGAGTTTATGAATATTTAAGTACATTAGATTAAAAATATACAATTATGACTACTTTTTTTACCGATTACGCCAAAGAAATATTTGCAACAGGAATCCTTATTGTAATAACGGCTGCGGTAAGAGTTACTATTACCCAACTGGTACGACGATACGCTAAAAAAGAGCATTTCTTAGAGCATCGAACCAATTTGATAATCAAATACATTCATTTACTAACCAATATCTTATTTGTAATAGGTTTATTTGTTGTTTGGGGTGTTCAAACCGATGATATTTTCCTTACCGTATCTTCTATAGCAACCGTTATTGGTGTGGCAATGTTTGCACAATGGTCTATATTAAGTAATATAACTTCAGGAATTATTTTGTTTTTCTCCTTTCCGTTTAAAATAGGAGATTCAATAAAAATTCATGATAAAGATTTCCCTATCGAAGCCGAAATCGAAGATATAAATGCATTTCACGTAAGTTTAAAAACCAAAGAAGGAGAAAAAATAATCTATCCTAATAATTTGCTTCTGCAAAAAGGAATCTCAATTATACCAGCTCAATTTGAAGACAAAGAGTTTTTTGATTAAGCTCTTTTATGGGAATTTTATAAGCTAACTTTAAAAATGTAGAACGTAAAAAGAGGAATAAAGCATAACATTTGTTTAACTTAGCTTTTATTAGTGGTAATAAAAGCTTTTTAACCTCAACAAATCAGTTATGGAATCAATTAAATTGCCTTTTTATGTAAAACTTGTGTGTGTTTTAATAAGTATAATTTGTATTGGTTTTATATTTGTTATTGGTAAAGACATCATAACATCAGTACTATTAGCCTTTTTATTCTCAGTATTATTACTACCCTTATTTTCATTATTGCATTTAAAGTTACGCTTTCCACATTTTTTAGCATCTATAGTTACAGTTCTTATTTTTGTACTTGTAATAATAGGGATACTCACATTTATCTCGTATCAAATTAGTGATATTGCCAATGATTTTTCTATAATTAAGAAAAATGCAATTGCCGTTTTTAATGATTTGCAGAATTTTATAAAAGCAAATTTTAATATCAGTAATGGAGAACAAAAAAAATATATTGAAAACGTTACTTCTGATTCTGTAAAAAATGGAGGAGAAAAACTAGGAACAGCATTAGGATCTCTTTCAGATGTTCTTTTGGATTGTACCATAATACCTATTTTTATATTCCTGTTTCTTTTATATAAAAAACACTTTACCCTTTTCTTGGCTAAATTGTTTAAGAAAGAACATCATACTAAACTAAAAGAGATATTAACTCAGATAAAAGTATCGATAAACAATTATATTGTAGGTCTTATTATAGAAATGATTGTAGTGGCTGTATTAACAAGCTTAGGCCTTTATATTATTGGGGTGAAATATTTTGTTTTATTAGGTCTTATAACTGGAATTTTAAACATGATTCCGTACATAGGGATTTTTATTGCAGGCGTATTAACCGTTTTAGCATCACTTACAGGAACTCCCGAAATTTCTATAATTCTGGGAATTCTGATAGTAAATATAATTGTTCAGCTAATAGATAATAACGTACTTGTACCATTAATTATAAATACTAAGGTCGAAATAAATGCCCTATTCTCCATCATCGGAATTATTGTTGGTGGCGGAGTTGCAGGAATATCAGGAATGTTTCTGGCAATACCTTTACTGGCTATTCTTAAAATAATTTTTGACAGGATAGAATCTTTAGAACCTTGGGGATATTTAATAGGGAATGATTTGCCGAAAAAATTTAGCTGGAAAATAAAGAAAACAAAATTAAAAGAATAGAATGCCGTTTTATATACTATTTAAAATGAATTCATAAAAATTACCTAACTTGATAATAAAACTATTTCAATATAAAACATACCTATTACTCATCATAGTATGTTTTTGCTATACTAGTTCTTTTTCGCAGGTAAATGAGCCTAAAAAAGATAGTACCGAAATGTATTCTAAGCTTAAATCATATACCAAGAAACATAAGTTCACTAATTTCTTTCACCGGTTTGTTTTTAGAACTACGCGTCCAAAAAAAAATCAGGAAATAATCCAAAAAGTAGATACTACCAATTATGATGGAAAAATTATACGCAAAATTACCATTGTAACCCTAGATCCTTTTGGGTATTCTGAGAGTGACTCGACAGTTACACCTAGAAATTGGGGAGAAAGAACCGGAAATAGGCTTCATCTAAAAACAAAACAATTCGCAATACGTAATTTATTATTATTTAAAAAAAATACGCCTTACGATTCCTACAAAGTACAAGAATCGGAGCGTATCATCCGATCTCAAAAATATATTAATACTGTAAGTATTTCAGAGCAATTAACCAGCGTACAATCTGATTCGGTAGATGTTACAATTCGAGTTCTGGATTCCTGGAGTTACATACCTAAATTTTCTATTTCCAGCAATCAGGTTGGTGTGGGAATAAAAGATAAAAACTTCTTCGGAACAGGTCAGCAATTAGAATATAAATTTACAAACCGTTTTAGTGATGGAAAAAACGCCAATGATTTTACCTATACAGTTCCTAATATAAAAAATACCTTTATCAATGCCACTGCAAAATATAATATCGATTTAGATGACAATTATAATAAAAGTATTGCGGTTGAGCGACCTTTCTACTCCCCTTTAACAAGATGGGCAGGCGGAGTTTATATTGGTCAGCAATTTAGACGAGATTCCTTGCAAGGACCTGATCTTAAGTACAGCTTTCAGAATTTCAAATACAATACGCAAGATGCATGGTTAGGAAAAGCATTTCCTATTTTTAAAGAAAAAGAAAGAAAAACCAACTTAATTATCTCAGGGCGTATTTTAAATGTAGACTATATAGAATCTCCCGAGCCACAATACGACCCTATTGGCTTTTATTCGGACGAAAAATTATTGCTTACCGGAATCGGAATCAACACCCGAGAGTTTGTTAAAGACAATTATATATTTAGAAATGGAGCTACCGAAGATGTTGCCACAGGAAGAATCTTTGGGATAACAGCCGGATATCAATATAAAAATACATTTTGGCGTCCTTATATAGGTGCTCAGGCATCATTTGGAGATTATCATAAATGGGGATTCTTTAGTGCCGATTTTGAATTTGGAACTTTCTTTCATCAATCTAAAACCTACCAAAGCGCATTTGCTTTTGAAGCCAATTATTTTACAAACCTAGTAAAAATAGGGAACTGGAAACTAAGACAGTTTGTAAAACCTGCATTAGTTATTGGTGCTAATCGAGAAAATACTGTCGGTGACCAACTTAATATTAATGGAAATAATGGTCTGCAAGGTTTTAACAGTCCAATATATGGTACTAGCAAAATGGTATTGTCATTACAAACCCAAACCTATGCGCCACATGCAGTAGTAGGTTTTCGTGTGAATCCCTTTTTTAATTATACCGCTGCAGTATTAGGAAGTACTGGCGATGCAATGATGAGAAATAAAGTATATTCTAAAATAACTCTGGGATTACTAATAAGTAATGACTATTTAGTTTTTAGTTCCTTTCAGTTATCTATTTCTTACTACCCAACAATTCCTTTTGAAGGCGATAATGTTTTTAAAACAAACACATTTGAAACCACCGATTTTGGATTACAAAATTTTGAATTAGCTAAACCAAGATTAGTCGAGTATAGATAGGCACAGAATATTCCCTCATTTTATTTTATTTTTCAGAAAAAAACTAAAAATAAAAACCAATCTAACACTTTATATATCAGCGTTTTTATTTTTAAATAAATAAATATTGTCTTTTTTTATCATTTTAAAAACTTTTTGTGGCACAACTTTTGGATTTCACAAATCAGATATCGAAATAGTCAAACATTTCAATATTGAAATTAAGAATCCAAAACCCCAGAAAAAATGAAAACACTAAAAATTATTACTTTCGGAATATTTCTATTTATTTCAAGTACCATGCATTCTCAAGTTTCGATAAACGTAAACATAGGCTCACCGCCACAATGGGGTCCAGTTGGATATGCTGAAACAGAATATTATTATTTACCAGACGTTGAGGCTTATTATGACGTTCGTGCCACACAGTTTATTTATTTTGGTGGAGGAAGATGGATTAGATCAACCAGTTTACCAAGACAATATAGAAATTATGATTTGTACGGAGGATACAAAGTAGTTTTAAATGATTATCACGGTAGAACTCCGTATGCTTATTTTGACAGACATAGAGTTCAATATTGCAAAGGGTATCGTGGTAAACCGCAAAGAACATACGGTTATTATAAAAAAGATCGTAATGATTACTACAAAAAAGACAAACACAATCGTCATGACAGACATGACCGTGATGACGACCATGACGATGATGATGATCACGGAAGAGGACATGGTCGTGGACACGGAAGACATTAAACAACATTTCGTAATTAAAAGAGAGTGCCAAGATATGGCGCTCTCTTTTTTTTTAACAAATACTTTAACATCTTTACATGTCATTAACAATTACCAGTTTCTATTATTACTATTTTTGAAAACAATCTTAAAAAATTAAATAATTCTCAGATGCACCGACTCCTTCTAAAGATTATCCTTTTAGTTCTTATTAGCTTACAAGCTGCTTTTGCCCAAAAACCACAAAAACCAAATTCGGTTGAAATTTACAATCAGATAAAAAAAGTAAATTTCTTGGGCTCGGTACTTTATATAGCTGCACATCCAGATGATGAAAACACAAGATTAATTTCTTATTTATCTAATGAAGTAAATGCAAGAACAGGCTACTTATCTTTAACCCGAGGCGATGGTGGTCAAAATTTAATAGGACCACAATTAAGAGAATTATTAGGAGTAATTAGAACGCAAGAACTTATCGAAGCCAGAAAAGTTGATGGTGGCGAACAATTCTTTTCACGTGCCAATGATTTTGGTTACTCAAAAACACCAGATGAGACATTAACTCTTTGGGATAAACAAAAAGTACTTGCCGATATCATATGGACAGTTCGTAAGTTTCAACCCGATGTAATCATTAATCGTTTTGATCATCGCACACCCGGTACAACACATGGGCATCATACCTCATCGGCGATGTTAAGCATCGAGAGCTTTGATCTGGCCAATAATCCCAGCATATATCCCGAACAATTAAAATATGTAACGCCATGGCAACCTAAGCGCCAATTCTTTAATACTTCATGGTGGTTTTACGGCAGTCAGGAAAAATTTGAAGCAGCCAATAAATCTAAATTTACAACATTAGAAACTGGGGTTTATTATCCCGGAATAGGAAAATCTAATCAGGAAATCGCAGCCTTAAGCCGCAGTCGTCATCAATCACAAGGTTTTGGTGCAACTGGAAGCCGTGGTCAGGATACCGAATATCTGGAACTTATTAACGGAGATACACCAAAAGACCCATCTAATATTTTTGACGGAATCGATACTACTTGGAATCGTATTAAAGGAGGAAAACCTATTGGAGAATTAATCAATACAATCCTGACACAATACAATTTTAATAATCCATCGGCAAGCATACCCGATTTGGTAAAAGCCTACACAATGATTCAGTCATTAAATGAAAATCATTGGAAAGTCTTGAAATCTGAAGAAATCAAAAAAATAATAGCAGCCTGTTCTGGTTTATACCTGGAAGCAGTTGCACAACAGCAAGAAACAACACAAGGAAGCACTGTAAACCTAAAACTAGAAGCTATTAATCGTACTTCGGTTCCTATGCAATTAGTAAGTATAACAACATTGCCTGACCAAAAAACTACACCTCAAAACATTGATTTAATTAATAATAAAGATCAAAAAATCAATTTAAAAACTCAATTACCAACTACAATTCCCTACACACAACCGTATTGGTTAGCCGAAAAAGCAACTATAGGAATGTACACCGTTTCTAATCAGGAAAACATAGGCGTTCCAGATATTATTCGTGATGTAAAAGTTATTTTTAATATTAAGATAAACAATGTTGAAATTCCGTTTGAGCGTACCGTTGTTTATAAATATAATGACGATGTAAAAGGCGAAATGTATGATTTCTTGGATATTGTTCCCGAAGTTACAACCACAATTCTAGAAAAAGTATTACTATTTAAAGATACTCAGACCAAAACAGTTGCTGTAAAAATAAAAGCAGGAAAAGATGATGTAAGTGGTAATTTACAATTAGAATTACCTAAAAGCTGGATAATTTCTCCAAAACAAATTCCGTTTACCCTGGCCAAAAAAGGAATAGAACAAATTGTTTATTTTGAAGTTACACCACCAGTAAACCCAGAAAACGCAACAGTAAAAAGCGTAGCGATTGTAGGCAATAAACGCTACGATAAAGACCAAACCATCATCGATTACAGTCATATCACCAAACAGCAGGTTTTAGCCCCAGCAGAAGCCAAATGTATTCGATTTGACCTAAAAACAACAGGAGATTCAATTGCTTATATTATGGGCGCAGGCGATGAAGTTCCTAATAGTCTGGCACAAATGGGGTACAAAGTAACCATCTTAAAACCCGAAGAAATTACACCAACAAGACTAGATAATTTTGATGTCGTAATAACAGGAATCCGTGCCTACAACACCATTCAGGCACTTGCTAATAAACAAGTTGTATTATTTGACTTTGTCAAAAACGGAAAAACAATGATAGTACAATACAATACAGCAGGAGATCTTGTAACCGATACTATTGCGCCATATCCTCTAAAAATTTCCTCAGATAGAGTAACCGAAGAAAACGCCGAAGTTACATTTCTGGCACCAAATCATCCTGTTTTAAGTACACCTAATAAAATTACTTCCAAAGATTTTGAGGGCTGGAAACAAGAACAAGGGTTGTATTACCCAAGTGAATACGACAAAGCCTTCACTCCTATCCTATCTTCCCATGACAAAGGAGAATCGGCTAAAAAGGGCGCGTTATTAGTCGCCCCATACGGAAAAGGATATTATATTTACACCGGCTTAAGCTTCTTTAGAGAATTACCCGAAGGAGTTCCCGGAGCTTATCGATTATTATCAAATATAATCTCATTAAAACAACCAGTACAAATCCCAAATAAAGAAATTAAGAATTAAAAGCTTTAATATGGCAACGAAAAAAATAAAAACATGGAAAAAAAGCTACACCTATGTGCTTGTAGCCAACGCCATCTATATTCTGATTTTTTATTTAATAATGCACTTATACTCATAACATATGCAACTATTTGATTGGATTGTACTCATAGTTACACTTTTATTTATTGTTGGTTACGGATCTTGGAAAACCAAAGGAAGCAAAAATGTCGAAGATTTTATTCTAGGCAATAACGAAACTCCTTGGTACACCGTAGGACTTTCGGTAATGGCAACACAAGCAAGCGCCATTACTTTTTTATCAACTCCGGGACAAGCATATCATGACGGAATGGGTTTTGTGCAATTCTATTTTGGATTACCAATTGCTATGATAGTCATTTGCGTAACCTTTATCCCTTTATACCACAAATTCAAAGTATTTACAGCCTATGAATTCTTAGAGAAACGATTCGATTTAAAAACCCGCTCACTAGCAGCAATACTATTCTTAGTTCAGCGAGGTTTAGGAACAGGACTTACCATATATGCGCCAGCAATTATCCTATCAGCACTTTTAGGTTGGAATCTAACTTTAATGAATGTCATGATCGGATTACTGGTAATTATCTACACCTTCTCAGGCGGTACAAAAGCAGTAAACGTTACCCAAAAACAGCAAATGTTTGTCATCATGTCGGGAATGTTTATTACCTTTTTCCTGATATTACATTACCTGCCAAACGATATGACATTTACTAATGCCATGCATATTGCTGGAGCAAATGATAAAATGAATATCGTAGATTTCTCTTTTAACCCAGAAGAAAAATATACCTTTTGGAGCGGAATCACAGGAGGATTTTTCCTTGCCCTTGCCTATTTCGGAACCGACCAATCACAAGTAGGACGGTACTTATCGGGTAAATCGGTAAAAGAAAGCCAAATGGGATTAATCATGAACGGACTTTTAAAAGTTCCTATGCAATTCTTTATTTTGTTAACCGGAATAATGGTATTTGTATTTTTTCAGTTCAATCCAGTTCCTTTAAATTTTAATCCAAATAACAAAGTCATAATCGAGAAATCGGCGTATAAAGACGAATATCATACGCTCGAGAAAAAACTCAACGTACTTTCTGAAGATAAAAAAGTAATCAATTTATTATACATCGATCAGTTAAATCAGGATTACGACAATCCGATTCTACGCAAAGAATTGGTAACATTATCTAATAAAGAAAGAGATTTGCGTGAGCGAGCTAAAGAAATCATTATAAAAGCCGACAGTAATAGTGAAACCAACGACAAAGATTATGTATTCTTCCACTTTATCCTGCACTATTTACCAAAAGGATTAATCGGGTTGTTATTGGCAGTAATCCTTTCGGCAGCCATGTCATCTACCGCTTCAGGGCTAAATGCATTGGCATCGACAACAGCAATCGACATTTACAAACGTAACCTCAAAACCGAAAAATCAGACAAGCATTATCTGTATGCAACCAAGTTTTTTACTCTATTCTGGGGGATTATCGCCATACTTTTTGCTTGTGTAGGAACCTTATTCGAGAATTTAATACAATTAGTAAATATCATCGGATCCATATTTTACGGAACAGTTTTAGGTATATTCCTGGTTGGTTTTTATATCAAACACGTACAGTCTAAAGCCGTCTTTTATAGTGCACTTATTAGCCAGATCACCATATTTATCATCTTTTATTACTCAATCTGGATTTATCCAAGCGGGCAAGAAAAATTAGGTTATTTATGGCTCAACTTTATCGGAGCAATATTAACCATATTCCTTTCCTTGCTAATGCAACTTACAATCTTTAGAAAACAAAAAGCCATAGTAGCTTAACATAAATCACATTTAGTATAAAAATGCTGTAAGACTTAGTTTTATAGCATTTTTTTTTTGAGCTATTTCCTGCTGTACACTATATCTTTTATGGCAAACCCTGCCATAAAAGGATGCCGTTCCCATCAGGGCTAAAACCTAAAAATCATACTTCTATTTTTCGCTTTAAGAAAATACCTTATTATATCATTCTTATAATTTATTTGGGTTACAGCCAAACAGCCTTAAACATATTTTTACCTCAACCTTACAGTCAATCAACTGTACCTAAAGTAATTATTATGCAAATAGAAAAAAAGGTAACCGAATTACTGACACAAAAATACACTTCAGAAATAGCTGTTTTTGCTAGTAATCGAGATATTAGACGTAAATGCATTCTCGATACCGATAATGGTACTTTATTTACAGTATCAGATAATGCTATATACAGCTATAGAGATAAAGACCAAAACTATTGGGTAACAGTTCCCAAATCTTTCATTATCAATCAAACCGTTCACTATCCAGTAGTTGGAGATGAGTTTACGCTTAAAAATGGCGTAAAATATTATTTTACTACCAAAGAAGCAGTTATAGCAATTGCAACAACCTATTTTGAAAAGTTTACAGACAACAATTACGGAATAAAAAAGAAATTCAGTTATCTGATTTTCCTCGACGAAAGTTGCACAAGTAAATACTATGCAGAATTCAAGCGTTTTAAATCAAAAACACACGAGAAAATAGAAGCCTATTTGTCATATAATTAAACTAAGAAATCATGTCAAAATTTTCAGAACAAATACATATAACAATTGATGAATTTACCCAAAATGTAGTTTATTATGACTTAAAGCTTTCGCAAACTATGATGGATCATCATCATTTTTCGTTTGTATGGCAATATACAGGCAAAGCAGTGATTAAACCCGCTGACCAAGCTGCTGCACTTCGCAAATATAAGGGACGAGAAGTAATTTTTACCTTCATCGTCAACGGAACAAGATTAATGTCTAAAGGAATAATTTCAAAGCTAAAATCTGTTGATGTAAACGGTAGCCCAGTAGGTTTATATGTAGAAGGTATAAGTCACACGATTTTATTGGACGATATGAAAAAATCAAGAACCTTTCTTGATCGTAGTATAAAAGAAATAGCTTTAAAAATATTTTCAGAAGAAACGGCTGGCGAGTTTTACCAAATAGATGCTATTGAACCTACATACACAAAATACCTTGAATACAAACCACAATACAACGAAACCAGTTTTGAGTTCCTAAAACGACTCTCGGCACGTTACGGACAATGGTTTTATTTTGACGGAATGCGTATGCAATTTGGGCAAACTAAAACATCCAAAGTAAAACTAATCAATGGAGCAACTTTACACAATTTTAGTATTGAAACCAATTTGGTATCGCATAAAACCTCATTTGCAGGATATAATTATACCAATGCAACACCATTAAGAGGTGCCGAAGCAAAAACCAGTGCAGGAAGTGCCGACAGTTTTGCGAGAGTAGTTGGCGACAGACAAGCATCGGTAGCACAACCCGATTTAAGTATCGCCGCTTATACTAATCAGGCAAAAGATGCAACCGAAATTACCGAAATAGTAAAACTACAAACAGCGGGTAGAGATGCAAATAGTGTTTTTTATAGCGGAATCTCCTATTTGCCAATAGGATTAGGACAAGTATTTACAATCCAGAATCAAACTGTAGAGCACGAACTTATTGCAATAGAAGTAATACACCACTCAGAAGTAAACGGTAATTATAACTGTGAGTTTATAGCCATTCCTGCCGATGTAGCTGCACCACATTATACCAATATCGAAGTATTTGCTACTGCCGAAAGCCAACCTGCAAGAATAACAGATAACAACGACCCCGAAGGAATAGGACGTATAAAAGTAGACTTTTATTGGGCAGCTGGAAGCACAAAAAGTGAATGGATGCGTATGGTACAACCTTATGCAGGAACAGGTCGGGGTTTTTATTTTATACCCGAAATTGGCGATGAAGTACAAGTAAGCTTTGAAGGCAATAATGTCGATTGTCCTTACATATCAGGCACCTATTATAACGGTAAAGAAAAAAGTGAATATGCAACCGAGAAAAATGATTTTAAAGTAATAAAAGATCGTTCAGGACAGTATCTGGAATTTGAGGTGTTAAAAAACATAACGCTTGCCGATAAAAAAGGAAACAAATTTCATATTGACAGTACAGGAGATACGCTAAATATTACTGCATTAAAAACAATAAATTTAAATGCCGAAAACATTAATCTGAATGCTTCAGAGAGTATTACTAATACTGCAGGCAAAGATATTATCCAAGAAGCAAATAATGATGTTAATATAAGTGCTGGTGGAAAAATTACCGAAATGGGTAATGAAAAATTAGATTTTATAGACGAAAAAATTACAGTAACCTCTGCCGAATATACCGAAGTTGCCGAAAAAATAAGTCTAAATACCACTCAAGGAGATATGACCCTAAAGGCATCTAAATCGATTATAGCCAATAGCGGTGAAAAAAGTAATTTTAATTAAATAAACTATTATTATGGCAATTATAAAACGAGCAAAAAACATTACAATCAAGATTACAAAAGGCTATCATATATTGGCAAGCGAAATAGAAAAAACAGCAGAAACTATGAAAATAGTAGCTACCTATGGAAATATTGAATTAAACAGTACAGAAAAAATTATAAAAAATGGGAACATCAATTAGCCTTGGCGATTATGAGCCAGAAGAAAGAAAAGAACCTTGGGAGGAACACCCTAGAATAGATTTAAAATGGGCATATTATACGCAAAGTATTTCTATGAGAATAAATGGGCTTAGGCATTGTGTAACTGCTCTAACAAGTTTAAAAAAATATTCAGGTTATGGATACGAAAAAGCTGATGGCTATCCATATCAACAAGATAAGAATATATATGCGAGTGCTTTAAATATATACATTAATAACATAGGTGAAATAATTGGAGGTGATTGTGTATTGACAACTTATAGAACTATTGCTGATAGAAATGGTAATGAAACGTTAGATAAAGTTTATGGCGTAAAAAAAGAAAAAAAACTATTAATAGAAAGTACCGAATTGCATAATCTTGTAATTAGAGAGGGTAAAGTTAGATTTAGAAACGGGAACGAATATGTATTAAATACTTTTCTTAGTTATATAAAAGAAGCTACAATCGTAAATAGAACACTTGATCAGAATTATACAAGGGTAATGATAACCGAAGATAAATCTGAAATAGAAAAGATACTTGGTAGACTCGCAATAGTTGGAGGTATAATAGGTTTTATTCCTATTTCTGAATCTGCTGGGACACTAATAGTTGCGCAAGAAGTCGTAAACGTGTTTTGTTTTCTATTGGATATTGATTCTGAAATTAATACATTAGACAAAGCCTTTCCTATGTATGACATGTATCAGATAGGGAAAAAATCATTCCATCAAGACTATCTTCTAGTACAAGGGCAAGATGGAGAGTTTTACCAAAAAAAACAAGGAAAAGTAGAACAAAGACAAGAGAATATTTTAGACGGAATTTTGCCAATTGTAGAATATAAAAAAAGAATGATATAATGAAAAAATTAATCGTGTTATTGCTGATTTTATTTATGTATTCTTGTGTGAAAAATGATAATATAAATCATTATAGCAATCAAAAAGTAACAAAGAAAGAGCTGATTTCGAATGGTTTTTATAGATACTCTATGACTCATTTGGAGGGAAGTTCTGAAAAGAAACTAAAATTTATAGATAGTTCTAAAGAGGATCCTAACGTTCCAATTAAATTTGACACAATTATCATTGAGGCTTATTCTAATGTTAAGCCACAAATAATAAATGGAATTCCTAAGAGACCTCTCCCAATATTTATAAATGCTTCTGAAAATGATATAAATGGAAAAATAATTACATACTTCTTTAGAAATGACACTTTAGAATTTAAAAGTATAATGATGCCAATTTATGCTAGGGCAAATAGAAAAGAAATATTTAAAACTAAAACGGACATTAAAAAGTATTACGATAGTCTCAAAATCACAAACAAAGAAGTTCCCCTTGAAAGACTACGTAATCATAATGACAGTATGGGATTACGCGTTAAATTTATAATTAATAATTATGAATCCTATTTTTATTTATCAGACAGGAATGAAATGATTACTTATTATAGAAGTAAAAAAAGAGGAGATGAGGATAAGTTAGTATGGGATTTATACGGTGAAAATTCGTCGTATAAATTTATACCCAATGATAATCAATGACTTAAGAAGTTAATAAGAAAGGAACCCGAAAAAAGAATGCGAATATTTATTTCCCAATCTCTTAGAAATTTTTATTTAAATGCCTTGACAATTTATATAGACAATAAAGGCCAAATAATAAAAGGAGAGAAAGTGTTAACTAGATTTAAGCTCATTTAAATCCAAAAATAGAGATGTTTTAAACACTTCATTTAAAGTAAAGCAAGAAATAGAACTTTGTGTAGATGGTGAAGAATTGCATAATCATGTCATTAAAAACAAGCAAATTAATTTCAGGAACGGGAAAATATATTTATTAAATAAATTTCACGAATATATTTGTCAGGCTTCTCTTTGCAACCGCCGTACCGATGTTAACTATACCAATATGAAAGTAATGGCAAATAGAGAGGAGATAAATAAAACACTAAGCCTTTTAGGTATAGGATTATCTACAATTGGTTTCATCCCAGGGAGAGCCACCACAATTGCAGATACGAGTATTAAAATTTTAGCATTAGCTTTAACCATAGACCCAAGGGTAAGCATTGCAGATTATACTCTTCCTATAAAAGGACCTGTTTATCTTGATGAAATAACAGTAATTCAAAATTATAAACGAAAAAGTGTGAATGGCTATGTATCATCTCAAAGAAAAATCAGTGAGCCTCGAAGAGAAAATAAAGATATTTTAAAAATATTAGAAGAATGGGGACTAAAAATAAAAAAAGTAACAACATGAAAAATATAAGTATACTATTAATCACAATACTTTCTCTTTTTTCATGTGGAAAACGAGATACAATCAATCATTATTTAACCAAACCTATAACACAACAAGAATTAGTCGAAAATGGTTTTTATAAGTATTCTTACACTGCAATATTAGATGATGAAGATAAAGTTGATGATACAATTAAGTCAATAGCAAGATATGATATGTATTCGAACGTAAAGCCAGAAAGGAATAAAGAAGGAAAATTATGCCCAACACAAATATGGAATTTTTATCGTGAAGATTCTATTAAAGAGAGGAAAAATGCTGATTATGTCAAGAATAAGCTAAATAATAGGGTTATTACCTATCTGTTTAGAAATGATTCTTTGTTTTATAAAAATATTTATATAGGGGCTTTTGATAATAAGCACAAAGAAATAGTTGATTTTACTAGTAGGGAAAAAATTATTAAATATTACGACAGTCTGAAAATTTCTATAAAGCCAGTAGTAAAAAATAGTAAAACAGGAGAAATATATACAAGCCAATTTATGATTGATAATTGCAAAACTCGTTTTTTTTACTCCGAAGAGAATAAATCATATAATCTGTTTACTAATTATTTAACCAATTCTACTTATTATGATATTCGAGAATATTGGTATTCTGGACATATAAGTGAAATATATTATTTATTGTAAATGAAAAATACAATCATACTATTGATAATTCTACTATCTCTTTTCTCATGTAGAAAACGAGATACAATCAATCATTATTTAACCAAACCCGTGACACAACAGGAATTAATTGACAATGGTTTTTATAAATATTCGTACACATACACAATCGATGATAAAGATAAAGTTGATGATACAATCAGGTCAATAGTAAAATATGATATGTATTCGAATGTAAAGTCAGAAAGAAATAAAGAAGGAAAATTATGCCCAACACAATTATGGAATTTTTATAATGAAGATTCAATTAAAGAGAAAAAAAATGCTTACTATCTCAAAAACAAATTGGATAGTAGGGTTATTACCTATCTGTTTAGAAATGATTCTTTGTTTTATAAAAATATTCATGTAGAGGTTTTTGATAATAAGCACAAAGAAATAGTCGATTTTACTAGTCGAGGAAAAATTATTAAATATTATGATAGTCTGAAAATTTCTATAAAGCCGGTAATAAAAAATAGTAAAACAGGAGAAATATATCCAGGACAATTTATGATTGATAATTACAAAACACGTTTTTATTTCTCCGAAAAAGAAAAATATTACGAAATGTTTACAAATTATTTAACTAACTCTACTTATTATAATGTTCGAGAATATTGGTATTCTGGACATATAAGTGAAATGCATTATTTGTTGTAAATGAAAAACTCCGCTCTCCGAAGTGTTCCTATAATCGTTATCGCTGTACGAAGTCTCACGACTTCATCCCCATTCCAATAAGAAAGGATTTAGATTAATAGGTTCTTTATAAGAATAGACTTTTTAAACAAAAAAAAACGTAACGGATAATAGCTGTGGTTTACACCTGGAAAAACTCCTATAATAGCTGATACTGCCATGAAAATCCTAGGACTGCCTTTAAGTATAGAACCACAATTTAGTCTTGCAGAATACACTTTCCCTATAAAAGGACCAGTTTATTTGGATGAAATGACAGTAATCCAAGAGTATAAACGAGAAAGTGCAAATGGTTATATATCTGCTCAAAGAGCAGATAAGGAGCCCAAAAAAGAGAAAAGAGATATCTTGAGAGAATTGGAAGATTATGGATTAAAAATAACAACAAAATGAAAATAATATTACCATTATTAATAGCACTGCACCTTATTTCCTGTCAAAAAACAGATAAAATCAATCACTATCTAAATAAACCAATAACGCAAAAGGAGTTAATTGACAATGGCTTTTATAAGTACTCTTATTCAACTGTATATGATGATAAAGGGAATAAAACATGAAATTAAAAGCAATCATTATAGTTTTTAGTTTATTCTATTTTACAGCAATTTCACAAAACGTGAAACAAGATAGCTGTCAATTATTTTTTAAAGAAATAGGTATAAGGGATTTTACATTGGGGACAAATTATGCTCAATTTATAAAGGACAGTAAATCATTAAAAAGAAAATTCAAGAAAGAAAGTGTTTATGGAATTGATATTGTAACATTCAATGAAAATATCATCCTTCTGAAAGAAAAAAAAACTATTGCGTTTAATTTAAAATTTAAAGACAATATACTTATGGCATATGATTTTGAAGTAAATATTGGAGACTTTAGGAAAGCACCAGAATTTTATGATAGAATTTTAAAATCATTAGATAAAAATAAGAATAATTTTATTCGAGGAAAAAGTCATAGTAACATGATAACAAATAAAAAATGCACCAAAAATTTCGGTCTTAATACTGAAAAAGACGGAAGTTATCTTTATGGAGGAATCAGTTATGAAAGTCCTATTTGGGAACAACAATTTAGAGATTATATGAAAGCAACGGGACAAGATAAAGAATAACTAGATGGCTCGGATGTACACAACGATAGCGCTAAAATTCTTTCTGTATTCACAAACAATATAACTTATCTTTTTTTTGTATAGTCCGTTAAAGGCACAGATCACAAATCAGCACTACCGGATATCTTCCTGGACGAAAGTTGCACAAGTAAATACTATGCCGAATTCAAGCGTTTTAAATCAAAAGAACACGAAAAATAGAAGCCTATGTGTCATATAATTAAATAATTATTTTGATTACTCTATGAACTCTCCTAACTTCGTAGCAAACACAATACATAAATAAGTCATAACCATTAAGTAACTCGAAAAATAATTAATCGATGGAAAAAAAGACAACATCAGAAAGAAAATTGCTCTTTATTTCCGCAATTATAGGAATTATATTTTCGTTTCCATTAACGGGATTTATTTATGGTTTTTCTGTTTGCAAAGATTGTGGCGAAGGAATAAGTGAGATATTTGGTAGAATATTCATTGGTCTTGTAGAAGCAATTCTTACTACAATTACATTAGGCGCGCCATGGGATAATGTAGGAGGAACAACTAGTACCAATCTTAGACTTTATGTGTTTTTAACCGCTTTAATTATCACCTTATTACTTTTTTTTATTCTAAAAAGAAGTAAGTATCAAATAGACTAAAAATTTATTTTGACTAACAAATAAACTATGAAAAATTTAATCTATTTAATAAGCTGTGTAATACTATTATCGTGTAATAAAAAAGATAATTTAAACGATACTAATTCGCTTAAAATAGCAAATCAGTATTTAACTGAATATTATAAAACAAAGAATCAAAAGTTTCTCGAAAAGAGTTATAAATCATTAAATGAGAATACAGTTTATAAGGAAGAAGGTATTACCAACGACAACAAAGAGTTAGTCTTACCCCTATTAATGTACATGAAAAAATATGATGAATTAGAAAAATTATTACAAGAGGATACTATACTCGATAAATATCAAAAAGAAATTACCAGTAATTTAATTAAGTCTTTAAACAATCAGAAAGATATGGAACTTTCGAAAAAGTATATTTATAAAAATATCGATTTAATACAAAATAAAATTACAAGTACTCCCAACGATTCCTTACTGTATACACAATATTTTGTCATGAAACTATATCTTAATGGCAGAGATAAAACATTACAGGAAATAGATAGCATGAAAGCGAAAAATCCTAAATACTCAAAGGCTTATTATGATTACATTTTACGTGATTTAATAGAAGAATATCCTCAAGAACTTTTATATAAATAAACGCATCTAACCACTCAAAACAAAAATCCCATTTCGAATATTTCCGAAATGGGATTTTTAAATTAAGATAGAATAAATTATTATTTACTCCACTCAGAAATACTGTCTTTATTCATTTTTACGTAATCCTGATTTTTAGCAGCTTCAGCAGCAGCAAGTGAAACTTTAGCAGTTTCAACAGCTCCTTTTTTGTCTCCTTGTTTCGCTTGGATTAATGATTTAAGTCTGTAAAAATAGAATGGTTTATCAGCGCTTAACTCTAATGCTTTGTCAACATATTCTCTTGCTTTAGCGATATCGCCTCCTTTAGTTTGAAAAAAGTATTGTGCAGCGTTAAAATAATCATTTGATGTTGGTCCAGCCAATACTCTTTTGATACTTTCTGAAGCAATTTTATCTGTAGGAACTTCAAATTTTACTGATACAGAAGAATTCTCCCATGCAATATCGATAGTTCCAGAATTAGGATCTAAATTATTGATTCCGATAGTAAACGTTTCAACAGCTTTGTTTAAAGCCTCTTCTTTTACAGTAGTTTTTAAAGCTACATCAGCTTCATTCCAGTTTTCTGGTAATCCCCAGTTATCCGTTTTTGAGTAAAAAATAACATCCCAGCTTTCAATTTTTGGAATAGTATAAATAGCATATTTACCTTTTTTCAATGTTTTACCGTCAATTACAACATCATCACTAAATGATATTACTGTATTTTCGTTAGCACCCGTTCTCCATAATTTACCAAACGGCACCAAATTACCAAATACTGCTCTACCTCTAGCACCAGGTCTAGAGTAAACCACTTCTACATCTGTCAGACCAACAATTTGGTTTACAACAGCTTTAGGACTCGATTGAGGTGTTTTCATTTGTGCTTCGGCAACAAATGGAGCAATAACAATTGCTAGGGCAATAAGTATTTTTTTCATTTATATATAGTTTTTTTGTTTCCTCAAAATTACGAATTCAATTAGTTTTAATTGTTAATAATTACCTAATGGTAGACTTAATTTTTACTATTTTTTCAAAGTTTAATTCATCAAAATGGTTGATAATTACATCTGCATCAGATAAATCTTGCATTTTAGAATGCTCGCTATTATATCCCACACAATATATCCCTGCTCCTTTTGCAGCTTTTACTCCATTTGTACTGTCTTCGATAATAATACAGTTTTCTTTAGGTCCTTTAGACAACGATGCTGCATGTAAAAAAATTGCCGGATTTGGTTTCGATTGAGGAAAATCTTCCCCACTTACGATGTCTGTAAAATATTGATACAAATTAAAACGAGTAAAAACACGTTCGATAGTAACTTTAGAAGCAGATGAAGCCAGAATCAATTGCATCCCATTCACATATAAATCTTTAATTAAATCCTCAACACCATCTAGCAGGTATAAATCTTCTTTGGTATCGAAAGCATCATTAAAAATAGTTCTTTTTCTCTGAATCAAATCTTCCACCTCTTGCTCTATCACAAAAGTCTCTTTTAGTTTCTGAAACGTATTTCGAGTCGAAAATCCTGTAAACGAAGCATAAACCTCATCGGTTACATCGATATTTAATTCCTCAAATTGTTTGTGGTAAGCATAATAATGTACGGGTTCCGTATCTACAATTACACCGTCCATATCAAAAATTACTGTTTTTATCATTTTTTCTTTTTAAGGTTCTAAGTTGCAAAGGTTCAAAGGTTTTTTTCTAAGGTTCTGAGGCACTAAGTAACAAAGACGCATAGTTTTTTTATATTGTGGAAATATTATTTATTTAGAGCATTTACTATAATATAGACTATTCACTATTCTTTACGTCGCAGAGATTTAAAAGAATAAATGAGTTTATACAATCTAATGGATACTTCCAATAAATCTTGCATCTTGCATCTTGCATCTATCATCTTACAACAAAACTACTTCTTGAGCAAATAACGAATCACGGTTTCGGCAGCATATAAACCAAATAATCCTGGCATATAACTGTTTGTACCATAAAATGATTTTTTGAAATTAGATCCGTCAGTCATTTTTAAACTCGATTCATCCTGAATTTCTGAAGAAAAAATCACTTTCAGTTTATCTATTTTAACCTCTTTTAATCTTCTGCGGATGGTTTTTGCAAAATAACAATTTACAGTATTGCTAATATCGGTTACTTTCACTTTTGCAGCTTCCATCTTTCCACCTGCTCCCATGCTGCTAATGATTTTTACACGTTTGCGTTTGGCAGCAATAATCAAATTTAGTTTTGGAGTAACACTATCAATACAATCCAAAACATAATCAAACTCCTCAGTAACTATCTCAAAAGCGCGCTCTGGCGAAAGAAACTCCTGAACACGTATTAATTTTAATTCTGGGTTAATATCTATCAAACGATCCCCAACAATTGTAACTTTAGGTTGCCCAACTGTCGAATGTAATGCTGGCAATTGTCTGTTTATATTTGTAATATCTACTACATCTCCATCTACAATTGTCATTGTTCCTACACCTGCTCTTGCCAAAAACTCTGCTGCAAAAGACCCTACTCCTCCTAATCCTACTACAAGAACGTGTGAATTTTTAAGATTATCTAATCCTTCTTTTTTAAATAATAATTCGGCTCTTTCCGTCCACTCTGCCATATATTTTTTGTTTAAAGTTTAATGTTATTGAAGTTTAAAAATCCAATTTTTGTTTATTAAAAACAGTTGCAAAATTACTTGATATTAACTGCTGTAATTCTTCAATTGTTATGTTTTTATATTTTGCTGCCAAAGCATACACTATTTCTATCGTTTCTTCGATTGTATCTGTTTCTAAAAAAAATCGATTATTGGGAATATTTTTAAAAACCGCTTCCAAATCAGGGTTCTTGATTAGATATTTTCCAAAAGAAATATAAAATCCGTTATCCAAAAGTTGCTTGGCGACTTGCTGATTTTTAGAAAAACCATGAATAATCATAGGAACAGTAATTCCTAGTTTTTTCTTTAAAGCAATTACTTCCTGAAACGCTGCTACGCAATGAATCACGACTGGTTTTTGATGCTTTTCGGCTAGAAGTAATTGTTTTTCAAAAACTGATTTCTGTAATTCAAACGAAACTTCTGTTCGTTTATCCAAACCACATTCGCCAACGGCAAGACAATTTGCTGTAGCCAATTTTTTATCTATAATTTCCAGTTCAGCCTCAATTCTTTCCTCTATAATATACCAAGGATGAATCCCGATAGAATAAAACGGAATAGTTTCGTCAAATTCATTAGGGTATTGATTTACTAAATCCAGAACATCTGGATGATTTGCTGATTTATGTGTATGGAAATTAAAAAATTGCATTAATCATGAAACTTTTTAACGCCTGCTTCAATCGCCACGTTCAAATCATTTTCTAAAGGTACAATCGGGCAAGAATATTTATGGTTATAAGCGCAATATGGGTTATATGCCTGATTAAAATCGATTACGATTGTATTTCCTTTTGGAATTTTTAAATCAATATATCTTCCTCCTATATAAGTTTCTTTCCCAGAAGTTAAATCCGAGAATGGAAGGAATAAATAATCTTTATATTCCTCTTTTTTAGAAAGGTCGATGTTGCGATATACATTTAGTTGTAAGTCTACTCCATCAATGGTAAAATATACGGTTCCGTATTTTATATACATTGGCTTTCTGGCTGTAGAAGTTTTCATCTCAAAAGGTTTCTCTTTTTTGGCTTTCACAAATTTAGCCACAACAGCATATTTTTCATTTATTGGATAAAAATCTAATGTCTGGAATGTTTTTAAATCTTCTGGCAATAACGGACTCGTCTTTGCATCTGCATATTCTCCATTAATTGTCTTTTGGAAATTTTCGGCAGCAGCACGATCAAATTTTTCTTGGGCAATACCAAAATTTAAAGCCAAAAGCGTCAAAAATAGAATTAGGTTTTTCATCGTATAAATTTTAGCAAAAATAGTTTAAAAGTAACAAAGCAACAAAGTCTGTAAGTTACAAAGTTTTATAACTTTGCATATATAACCCATTTATAATGCTAATCACCGCCTTTCAACGCTATATTAATAATTTTAGAGGATTTTCTAGAGAGATTTGGATACTTACACTTGTTACTTTTATTAACCGTGCAGGAACTATGGTTCTCCCTTTTTTATCCAAGTATTTAAAAGAAGACCTTCAGTTTACATATAACGAAGTGGGCTGGATTATGGTAGCATTTGGTTTAGGATCTATGTTAGGTTCCTGGCTTGGTGGTAAACTATCCGATAAAATAGGTTTTTACAAAATAATGGTATTTAGCTTATTTACAAGTGGTGTTGCCCTATTCTTTTTGCAATACATAACCACTTTCTGGTCATTGTGTTTGGGTATGTTTGCTATTATGACTGTTGCCGATATGTTTCGCCCTGCAATGTATGTTTCCCTTAGTGCTTATGCCAAACCCGAAAATAGAACCCGTGCCTTAACATTGGTACGTCTTGCGGTAAATCTTGGTTTTGCTGCTGGTCCTGCATTAGGAGGTTTAATTATTATGGGAATTGGTTATCAGGGATTATTTTGGGTAGATGGAGCTTCTTGTATTCTTTCGATTTCAATTTTTGCATTATTAGTAAAAGAGAAGAAAAAACCAGTTTATGATAGTAGCCATGATATAATAAGCGAACCAAAATCGGTATTTAGAGATAAGATATTCTGGGTGTTCTTATTTGTGAGTTTTGCAACTGCAATGGTTTTCTTCCAGCTTTTTACCACTTTACCTTTATATCACAATGAAAAATTTGGCTTAAGCGAATTACAAACGGGGCTATTAATGACCTTAAACGGACTTATGATATTTTCATTAGAAATGCCATTAGTAAGTTATTTAGAACGCAAAGCTTTCCCGAAAATAAAAATAATTACCTACGGAACCTTATTAATGGCCTCTAGTTTCTACCTATTATTAATTAATGTTTGGGCTGGAGTACTTGTGTTTGCAATGATTATGGTTTCGGTGGGCGAAATATTGAATTTTCCTTTCTCTAATGCTTTTGCTTTAAGCAGAGCCCCTCGCGGTCAAGAAGGACGATACATGGCTTTATACACCATGAGCTTTAGTCTGGCACATATTATTAGTTCTAAAGTAGGTTTTGAATTCATTACCCGATTAGGATATCAGTCTAATTGGTTTATAATGGGAACTATCGGATTGGCTGCAACCGCATGTTGTATTTGGATTCAAAAAGAATTACAAAAAGAAAATAGCATTTTGTAATAACACAAAACCCTTTCCTCAAAACAAATTAAATCACTGTAAAACAATATCTTAAACCTGAAATACGTTTCTAATTGCATCTATCTATTTTATAACTAACTATAAAAATAGTTAAATAACTGCATTTATAGTTGTATAACTATAGAATTAGTTGTAAGTTTGAATTAAAATTAGAAAACATGCAAAAGTTAACCAACAAAGAAGAAGAGATAATGCACATTTTATGGAAGTTGAATAAAGCTTTTGTAAAAGAAATCCAAGCAGAAATTACTGAGGATCAACCGCATTACAACACCCTATCGACCATTGTAAGAAACTTAGAAGAGAAAGGCTTTGTGGCACATACTCCTTTTGGAAACACACACCAATACTATCCTGTAGTAACTCTAAAAGAATATAGCAAGCGCTTTATGAGTACCGCAATTGATAATTATTTTAATAGTTCGTATAAGAATATGGTTTCCTTTTTTGCCAAAGAAGAAAAAATTTCGGCCGATGAGTTACGTGAAATCTTAGACATGATAGAAAACAAAAAATAATAATTTATGGAGGCAATTTTTATCTATATTCTTAAAACTAGCGGACTAATCACCTTGTTTTATTTGGCGTATTACATTTTATTGCGAAAAGAAACTTTCTTTAATAGCAATAGATGGTTTTTATTATCGGGATTAATCACATCGATTGTATTGCCATTTGTAGTTTACACCAAAATAGTTTGGGTTGCTCCTACTCGTACCAATTTTACCTCTTCTATAAATACCACAATTAAAACAGTTCCTGTAGAGCAAAGTTGGTTTGACACACATTTAAACCTGTGTCTCGTTATATTATATGTTTCAATCATCACTTTATTATTATTAAAATTTGCCTTCGACTTTTATAGTCTTAAAAAGGTTATTAAAGGACAAACCATTCAAAACCAAGCCGATTTTAAGTTTGTAGATGTTTCTGAGAATATTGCTCCGTTTTCTTTCTTCAATTATATCGTGTACAACTCATCACTGTACAATACGAGCGAATTGGAGAATATTCTGGAACATGAAAAAATTCATAGCGAACAAAATCACACTACCGACGTATTGATAACTAGGATATTTTGTATCGTATTCTGGTTTAACCCAATCGTTTGGTTGTACAAGAAAGCTATTATGCAAAACTTAGAATTCATTGCCGATGCTGAAGCTTTGAAAAAAATTACCGACAAAAAAGCGTATCAATACACGCTTTTAAAAATAACAACACATGAAAATTGTGTTGCAATCACCAATCACTTTTATCAATCATTAATCAAAAAACGAATCGTCATGTTAAACAAAAATCAATCAAAAAAGAAAAATTACTGGAAGTATGCCTTAGTTCTTCCCGTATTAGGAGCATTTGTATTCTTATTTCAAGTTAAAGTTATTGCCCAGGAAAAAGAAGCAAAAGAAGCAAAAGAAGATATTGTTATAAATACAAAATCTGACGCGAAGGATGTATTTGTGTACAAAATTAAAAAGAATACAACTGATAAAGAATTAGATGAAATTGTGCAAAAATTAAAAACAAATCATGAAGTAATTGTTGCATTTACAGAAGTAACAAGAAATTCTGATAATGAATTAACCGGAATAAGAGTTGACATAAAAAGAAAGAATGGTAAATCGCAAATCATGCAAACTAGCGGTAACGAAGCCATAAAACCTTTTGGTGTTGTTATAATAAAAAATGAAGATGGTACTGAAACTATTAATTTGCAAACTGGCAAAGAAACTCATCAGCCTGTAACTCTAAGTGAAAGTTCAGAAGGAGCCGAAAGTTATAATAACGATGAAGATTTTCCTATACCTCCTACGCCTCCAACACCACCTGATGCTCCAGAATTTCCTGAAGGACCAATGCCTGTTGCAAATATTGACATGTCTAAAATGCCTAAACCTCCTGTACATCCAAAAGATGTAAATGATGAAAAAGCAATGCAAAAATTCAACAAAGCAATGGAAGAATTTCAGAAGAAGATGGATGCTTTTGAACCAAATATGTCTGCTTATGAAAAAGAAGTAGAAGCTGTAATGGCAAAACGTCAAGCTATTTATGATAAGGAAATGGTGAAGTTTAATCAAGAAATGGAAAACTTTAATCAGGAAATGAAGAATTTCGATCAAGAGATGAAAGTATATGAAAAAGAGATGAAGAACCATGAAAAGGAGATGCGAAAATTTGAAAAGGAAAATAAATCCAAATAAAAAACGTCATCCATCTCTAATCAAAAATCATAAGAATACATGCATCACCCCTTAATTGTTACTATGAAAGAAACATTTTTAATTTCAATATTTCTACTCATTTTTAGCATCTGTTTTGGTCAAAAAGCAGATAGCAATCAAAAGGAAATAAAGCAAAAAATCGATACTTACATTAATGAAGTAATCGAAATAAATGAAATTCCCGGAGTAGCACTGGCTGTTATTAAAGACGGAAAAGTTATCTATGAAAAATACTATGGTACAGCTTCTTTTGAGGATAATAAACAGGTAGATAAAAACACCGCTTTCAAGATTTTCTCTACAACAAAATTAATTACAAATGTTGGGATATTTCAACTTATAGAAAAAGGAAAATTATCGCTGGAAGATCCAATATCAAAATATCTGGATAATCTCCCAAAAGAATGGCAAGGGATAAAAGTTGCTAATTTATTGTCTCATTCTTCTGGTTTGCCAGATATTGTAATGTTCGAAGATATTCCGATTACTTTACCTTATGATAAAAAAATTGCAATATTATCAACCAAACCAATGGAATTTGCAACAGGAGAACAATACAGTTATAATCAAACCAATTATTTTTTTCTTGCTAAGATTATTGAAAAAATAACTGGTTTACCTTTTGAAGAATACATCTTAAAAAATCAATTTCCAGGAGTAAAATCAGGTGTTTATTTTTCATCAGACTTTGGCAAAAGCTTTCCTAATAGTGCGTTTAGATATAACTATGACAGTAAAACCAAAAAGTATGTAAAAAACACTTTAAATAGTGGTTCTGATGGTCATTCTGCTAATGGTTTGAACATAACGTTGCCAGAATTTATTCGTTGGAATGAAAATCTGGATAAGAATACTTTCTTAAAAAAGGAAACAAAATATTCGATGTGGGAGCCGTTTAAATACACTAAAAGTGATGAAAACTTTGGATATGGATGGGACTTTTACCCTGTAAACAAAATTCTTTCGTATGGTTTTACAGGAGGTAATGAAACTGCTTTTAGAAAGTTCGTTAAAAACGATATGACAATTATCTTTTTATCCAATGGACATAAATATGATAATTTATATGTACAGTCTCAAGTAATTAATCATGTAGCAGGAATTGTAGATAAAATCTTAATCGATGATTACTTATTAGCAGATGAAAAGACAACACAAGATTTTTTAAAATTAGATATTGCTAAATCTGAGCAAAATTATCTTGCCTTGAAAAAGAATCATCCTGAATGGAATTTTGAATACCGATTAAACGTTGTTGGCTATACTCTAATGAATTACGGAAGAATAAATGATGCTATAAAAGTATTCGAATTAAATACAAAAGAAAATCCTAAATCAGGAAATGCATTTGATAGCCTGGCCGAAGGCTATTTTAATAATGGTCAACTTGAGATTTCTAAACAGACTTATCAAAAAGTTTTAGCTCTTTCGCCAGAAAATGCAAATGCAAAAGAAATGCTAACCAAAATAGATAAACTTTTAGTAAAATAATATTTGAGAATCCAATGAAAGAAGGCTTTGTAACACTACAAAGTCTTTTTTTATATCTTTGAAAAAAATCCTACTCTTATGTATAAAATTCTAGCTCAGATAAACAAATTGATTTTACCCAGTTTTACCAAGCGAGGACTTGATATTACAAAAGCCAAAAAATGGCAAATGGCAATAATTGGTTACCGTTATTACGTTACAAAACGTGCTTTAGATTAAATCTATACATTCCTAATAAATACAAAAAAGTCCTGTACAACATACAGGACTTTTTTTGATTATTGGGACAATCAGTGCATTTATTTTTTTGGTAATAATACCGTATCAATTGCGTGAATTACACCATTTGATTGGTTTACGTCTGCGATGGTTACTTTTGCTTTATTACCACTTTCGTCGCTTATATACAAATCTTTTCCTTTCATCCAAGCTGTTAGTGTCCCACCACTTACAGTTTTTAATGTTGCTTTACCTCCACCCATTTTTATTGCTTTGGCAATATCGGCTGCATTCATTTTTCCAGCCACAACATGGTAGGTCAAAATATTTTGCAACGTTTTAATGTTTTCTGGTTTCAATAATGTTTCAACTGTTCCTTTTGGTAATTTATTAAATGCTTCGTTTGTTGGAGCAAAAACAGTGAAGGGTCCTTTACTTTCTAATGTTTCTACCAAACCAGCCGCTTTTACTGCTGCTACTAATGTGGTGTGGTCTTTTGAGTTTACGGCATTCTCGATAATATTTTTGTTTGGGTACATTGCTGCTCCACCAACCATAACTGATTTTTGAGCGAAAGAAGTTGCTCCAAATACTAATGCAAAAAATGCTGCTGCTAAAATGCTTTTCGTTTTCATAATTTAATTTTTTAGTTATAAAAGCATTTACGACATAACATTCGATTTGGTTTTTAATATAGCTGAAATTTGAACAAATAAAATCAAAAACACGCTGCAACCCTTGTAAAATGGGAGAAAAATAAAATCCATCATCTTTATAATAATTTATAGAGACGATGGATTCTTTTAACTCCTTGGATGTAATTACTCCGTTTGTTTCCTTGCTTGTATCTTAAAAATTTTATTTAACACATAGAAACATAGATTTTATGTGTAAATAAAGAACTCAAAAAGAAATACATTTCTTTCACATAATTCTAGCTATGTGTATTTAAAATAAGTGAAACGACTTTTTTTGAGAATTCAAAATCTATGTTTCTATGTGTTAAATTTTATTACACCCAACAGGTTTTTTACTTAAAACTATCTATTGCACTCCGCCGCCTAAAGCACGATATAGATTTATTGCAGCATTTAGTTTTTCTAACTTTATACTAACAACATCTAAGTCATTTTGTAAAGCACCATTTTGGGCAACAATAACATCTAGATAAGTTACCATACCACTTTTATATAGCAATGTCGCATCAGAAGTTGCTTTGTCTAAAGAAACTGCTTTTTCTGTCGCGAGTTCCATGCGTTCATCGGCATATTTTAATTGAGACATGGCATCATTTACTTCTCCAACAGCAGTTATATACGATTGCTTAAACTGAATAACTGCTTTTTCCTGTTCTATAATTGCAACTTCATAAGCAGTTCTTAAAGCACGTTTTCTAAATATTGGCTGTGCTAAGTTAGCTGCAATAGTTTTAGTAACTGAACCTGGAAAATTAAACCAAGTATCAAACTCAAATGAATTTTTTCCGATTGAAGGTCTCAAGCTCAGTGTTGGATACATAGTAGCTTTTGCCAATCCTGTTTTAGCATTAGCAGACATAACAGCGTATTCGGCAGCTTTTACATCTGGTCTTCGGCTTAAAAGTGATGCTGGAATCCCTGAAGGCAAAACAACATCAAATTCTGCTACTTCCAGATTTCCGGATCGTAATATGCTATCCGGATATTCTCCACATAAAATTTGCAATGCATTTTCCTGAACTGCAATATTTGCTTTCGCTAAAGGAACCAATAACTCAGCTGTTTTTTTCTGAGCTTCAGTCTGATAAAGTGCCAAGGAACTAATTGCTCCCGAATTATATTGCAGCTTCATCATATTTAAAGTGTTATCACTTAATTCGATGTTTTTCTGTGCAATTTTAAGTTGTTCATCCAATCCTAAAAGATTATAATACGATTGCGCAACCTGAACAATAATTCTGGTTTTTAAAGCCGAAAGATTCTCTTTTTGAGCAAAATAATTGGCTTTAGCCTCTCTTTTCTGCATCGTTACTTTCCCCCATATATCTGCTTCCCAAGACAACTGAATATTGGCATTATAATCGTCCATATAATCCTTACTGGTAAACTGTGCGCTCAAAGAACCATTAAGTGAGTTTTTAGACTGATAACTGCGGCTCGCATTTGCATCAAAATCAAGCGTTGGTAATAGACCTAATTTTGCTTGTTTGTAATTAAGGTCTAGCTGCTCCATGCTTTTTATAGCGATAAGCACCTCGTTATTTTTAACGAGGGCTTTCTCTATCAAATCAACCAACAATGGATCTTTATAGTAATTTTTCCAGGGATGTAAAATAGTATCTCCGGTTAGTGTTACCTCTTCACGATATTTTTCGGGAACATTTAAATCTGTGCGAGAATATTTTTTCCCTACTACGCAGGATGTTAGTAAAACACCCGCAAATAAAGAAATTCCAATTTTATATAGTACTCTCATTATTATTCTTTTATATTTTTAATTACAATCTTCTTACCCGATACTTTTTCTTGTAAATATTGAAATAGTATAAAAAGTAACGGAATTACAAAAACTCCCAAAACAACGCCACTAAACATTCCTATAGCCGCACTTACACTTATAGATCTGTTTCCTACTGCTGTTCCTCCTGTGGCAAACATTAATGGTATCATACCCGCAATAAAAGCTAGAGATGTCATGATAATAGGTCGCAATCTCGATCTGGCTCCCTCGATAGCCGCTTCTGTAATAGATAGACCTGCATAACGTCTTTGAAGTGCAAATTCTACAATAAGAATAGCATTTTTGGCCAAAAGCCCGACCAACATAATTAAACCAACCTGAACATAAATGTTGTTATCAAGCCCTACTGCTTTAACTCCCGCAAAAGCTCCTAATATACCTGTTGGGATAGAAAGCAATACTGCAAGAGGCAATAAATAACTTTCGTATTGTGCAGCTAATAAAAAGAAAACAAATAGAAGACATAACCCAAATATGGCAATAGTCTGATTTCCTCCCTCTTTCTCTTCAAGACTTAATCCTGTCCACTCATAACTATAATCAGATGGGAGTTTATCCAGAACTTTTTCCAGATTACCCATAACTTCTCCATTACTAAATCCTGGTAAGGCTACCGCAGTAATATTAACCGAGTTGTAAAGATTGTAACGGTTTACAGATTCTGGCCCATAAACTTTATGAAGCTTAACAAGAGATTTTACTGGTACCATTTCCATTTTTGCATTTCTAACAAATATTTCATTAAACGCGTCTTGGTCTGTTCTAAAAATACCATCTGCCTTAACATTAACTCGGTAAAACTTTCCGAATCTTGTAAAATCTGCCGACTGATCTCCTGCAAAATAAGTCTGGATATTATTTAAAAGTTCACGTATGTTAACTCCCATTTGGCTGGCTTTCTCCTCATCTACTTCTAGTTCAAACTGCGGATAATCTGCTCTAAATGTAGTATAGGCGTATTGTACTCCTGGTTGTTGCATAATTTGCCCAATCACTTTATCAGTCATCGCTTTTAATGTAGCCGGATCACGCGCTGTTCTGTCCTGAAGCACAATCTCGGCACCACTTGTTACACCAAATCCTTCTACAGGAGGCATTCTGAGTACCATAATCGAACCTTCTTTTATACCCGATAATTTGCCCGTAACCATATTTAGTACTTCATCAATATCCTTAACCGCTCCTCTGTCTTTTTTAGGCTTTAATTTTATAAACCCTAATCCGTAGGCAGGACTGGCACTATTACTAAGAATGTTAAAACCTGTAATACTGGTATTATTATCAATAGCTTCTACTGTCGAAAGTTCTTTTTCAATCTTCTCAACTACTGCTGTAGTACGATCTAATGCTGTTCCCGGAGGCATCGATAAACTGTAAAGCATAAAGCCATCATCTTCCATTGGCACAAAACTTTTAGGTGTAGACATCATCATTACGATAGCAATAGTACTTATCCCAACAACTAATCCTCCTGCAAGCCATTTTCTGCCTATAAGAAAACGAACTCCTTTAATATATTTACCCGTTAAGTTGTTAAACCCTGTATTGAATCCTACAAAAAAACGTTCTTTAAATCCTGATTTATGATCATTCCCTTCATGTTTACCATTATGGTCGTTCTTTAACAAAAGTGCACATAATGCTGGTGTAAGCGTAAGTGCATTTACTGCCGAAATGATAATTGCAATAGCAAGTGTATAAGCAAACTGCGTGTAGAAAATCCCTGATGATCCTGTCATAAATCCAATCGGAATAAATACTGCCGACATTACCAGTGTTATCGAAACAACCGCTCCTGTAATCTCTGTCATGGCGCTATGAGTAGCTTCTTTGGCGGAAAGCCCAGAATCTTCTTCCATCTTACTATGCACGGCCTCAACCACCACAATGGCATCATCGACCACAATACCAATCGCAAGAACCAAGGCAAAAAGCGTTAGAATATTTATGGTGAATCCAAATACGAGCAGGAAGAAAAACGTTCCTATAATTGCTACCGGAACTGCAATAGCTGGGATAATCGTCGAGCGAATGTCTTGCAGGAATATAAATACTACTATAAAAACCAGAATAAAAGCTTCTAGTAATGTCGATTTTACTTGTCCTGTTGCTTCGTCAAGTCTTTCTTTGGTACTCATTACGTTAACGTATTTAATACCTGGAGGAAAAGATTTAGATAAACGTTCTACTTCTTTATTAATCCCGATTTCAATGTCGTTTGCATTCGAACCTGATGTTTGTAATATCGCCATTGTAACGGCGTTTTTTCCGCTAGATTTATTGTCTCCACTATAAGAAATTGAACCAAATTCTACTCGCGCTACATCTCTAAGTCTTAAAATATTATTCCCATCAGTTTTAACCACAATATTTTCATATTGCTCTGGCTTATTTTTCTTTCCTTTATACCTGATTACGTACTCTAAAGCCGACTTTGATTCTTCTCCTAATTTCCCAGGAGCCGACTCTAAACTTTGATCTGCAATTGCCTGACTTATATCTGACGGTACTAAGCCCGCATTTGCCATTTTGCGTGGATCAAGCCAAACTCGCATAGAGTAATCTTTTTGTCCAAAAATCTGAACCTGACCTACTCCCGGAACTCGCTTTATTTGCGGAACCAAGTTAATGTTGGCATAATTTTGCAAAAACAACTCATCGTATTTGTTATTATCATCTGTATAAAGATTAAAAATAACAATCATACTATTTTGCTGCTTAGAGGTCGTAAGCCCCATTCTGATAACTTCTTGCGGCAATTTTGGTGTTGCTTGCTGTACTCTGTTTTGCACATTTACCGCAGCCTGATCAGGATCTACACCTTGTTTAAAAATTACACTGATAGAAAAAGATCCGTCATTACTAGCAGTAGATTTTATATACTGCATATTCTCAACCCCGTTTATTTGTTCCTCTAGTGGTGTTACTACAGAACGAATAACGGTTTCACTATTTCCTCCGGGATAAGTACCACTTACCATAACTGTTGGTGGTGCAATATCTGGAAACCTTGTTACCGATAATCTTGTAAGACTTATGACACCTAATATCACCAATACAATGGAGATAACTGTAGCCAGTACAGGCCTGTCTATTATTTTTTTTAACATGGAAAATGTTATTTTATATTAAAACCGAAATTTATTTATTGCTTAGCGCTTTTGCAGCTACTTTTGGAACTACTTCCATATTGTCATAAAGTGCATCGATAGTATTTAATGCAATCTTGTCACCAGATTTTACACCAGATTTTACAAAATAATTTGCACCTGCACTACCCGTAATTTCAATAGGAACCATCGCTACTTTGTTGCCTTGTCTTAAAACATAAACAAAAAATTTATCCTGAATATCTTTTACACTTGCCATTGGAACACTAATTACCGAAGACAAACTACTATTTAATACAACTCTTGCTGAACCTCCTGATCGTAATTGTTTCTTTGGATTTGGAAAAATTGCTTTTAATGCAATAGTTCCTGTAGTACGATCAATATTACCGCTGGCAACTTCTAGTTTTCCCTGATGTTCATACAAGCTATCGTCTGCCAAAATCAAACTTACAGATTGGTTTAATTGTGAATCTTTTGAAAAAGACAAATAATCAGCTTCGCTCAAGGAGAAATACACAAATACTGTATTAATCTCAGAAAGAATAGTTAATGGAACAGCATCTGTTGGGGTAACCAGATTACCTACACGATTAGGAATACGGCTGATATAACCGCTTACCGGTGCTTTAATCAAAGAGAAATCAGCATTAAGTTGTGAAGATCCTAAAGCCGATTTTGCCTGAGCTGCTTGCGCTACTGCTGCTTCATAATTGGCTTGTGCAGTTTTTAATTGCATATCCGAATATACTTTAGCATCTACAAGAGGTTTAATCTTTTCAATCTCTAATTTGGCGTTTGCAAGATTTGCCAAAGCACTCTTATATGCAGCACGAGTATTATTAACCTGCTCTACAAAAACATCTGCTTTAATTTTAAAAAGTGATTGTCCTTTGCTTACATACTCTCCCTCTTTTACATAAATTGCTTCAAGATATCCTGAAACCTGAGGTTTTATATCTACATTAACTGAACCTTCGATAATTCCTGGGTATTTTTTTTCAACTTCGCCTGTCATAGATTTAGCCTGAAAAAAATCTACTTCTGGTTTTGGAGCTTCTAAAGCTTCTGCCCCACCTTTTCCACACGAAGAAAAGCTAATGATAATCAATAAAACTACCATTTTGCTGAGTGTTTTATTATTTTGGAAAAACTGTTTTGTCATTTTATTTCGTTTTGAATGAATACATCGAATTTGACGACAAAATAACACCCCAAACCCCTCTTAAATTATTAGAAGATTACCCAACCGTAATTTTTCAATACTGAAACGAATACGTAGGTTACCAAAGGAAAAAAAACTAAGCCCACGGTTTCAAGCATGCGGTACAGATTGCGATAATGCATTGCGTTCCAACGTTTGAAACTGTTGGCAATGTTTATGCTATTTGTGTTTACAATCCGTTTCCGAACTATTAGTTTGATTTACAATGAGGAAATAAAATTGAATTTATTTTTTGGATTTGTAATGCAGACAGACTAAATAATCATTGAATAAATGATAAATAGTTACCGCAATAAAAAAGAGTAGTATCTATAAAACTAGTAAGTTATACCTAATTTTAAGTGCATTAGCGATCCATCCATTGCTTAAAAAAAGGAGCTTTTTCTCGGCTAATGATTACCTCACGCTCAGAATCTCCGTAAAGTAGTATTTTAAGCTTGGCATTAAAGTAATTCGAAATAGATTTTATACTTTCTACCCGTATAAAAAATTGCCTGTTGGCTCTGAAAAAGATATTTGGATCGAGTTCTTCTTCAAGCTCTTCCATTGTTTGAGGAATGGCTATAATAGTACCATTTTTAAGAAAAAGATGCGACGTTTTAAATTCTGAGTATATAAAATCAATATCGGTAACAACCACGCTTTTATATCCATCACGGTAAGTAACTAAAAAACGCAATCTAAAGGAAGGTTTATGAACAAATTTTTTTAAAATATCTGCAATATCCTCGGTATTATGTTTTGCTTTTGCTAAAGACTTAAATTTAGTTAAAGCATCTTGTAATTCATTCTTTTCAATCGGTTTCATTAAGTAGTCGATACTATTTACCTTGAAAGCCCTCACTGCATATTCATCATAAGCGGTAGTAAATATGATGGGACAAGTAATTTTTACCTTTTCAAAAATAGAAAAACTTATACCATCTGCCAGACGAATATCCATTGTAATTAAATCGGGCATGGCATTGGTATTTAACCATGTTACCGTACCTTGAACCGTATCTATGACATCCAGAATTTTACAATCTGGCTCCAATTCTTCCAACAATCTTTTAAGACGATTGGCATTGATAATTTCATCTTCTACAATTAAAATTTTCATACTATTTTATTAAAGGCAAACGAACACAATAAAAACCATTAGACTCCGAAAAGACAGGCATTCGATCAAATAATATTTTATATCTAAATTCAATATTTTTATTCCCTACACCTGTAGAATCAAAACTTTTACCTGATGTAGGTTGCAAATTATTCCTAACAACAATATCTCCAACATCTGAATAAATAGAAATTATAAGCGGATTAGACAACGTAGCCACGTTATGTTTTACAGCATTTTCTACCAGTAATTGCAGTGTTAAAGGTGGTAAATGAAAATCTAGACAAGTCATATTCACTTGTATTTTCAATTCAACCTTATCACCAAGGCGTTTTTTTAAAAGATAAAAATAAGCATTTAAAAATTCAATTTCTTCTCTTACCGTAATAGTGTCTTTATTAAGGTTAGAAATCATATAGCGATAAACCTTTGTGATATTCTCTAAAAATGAAGCTGCCGATAGTGGATCTTCGTGAATTAATTCGGTAAGAGTACTAAAATTATTAAACGTAAAATGGGGATCAAGCTGTAGTTTTAAAGACTCTAACTCTGAGCGGGTTACAGCTTCTTGCAGCTGAGAAGCCTTAATTTTGAGCTCCGCAGCCTCATCCAAAGTGACGCGCCATCGATTAAGCAAAAATATACTAGTATGAATAAAACTTATGAAAAGTGACAATATAGCTGCCATCAAATTTGACTGCCATATAATCAGAAGTTCACTTTCTTTTAACGGAGTCCAGGGATAAAAAAATTGCCATAAAAAAGAAAACAAATAATTTAAAAGAATGTTACCTATAATGAGAAACAAAAACTGCACAAAAGCCCTAAAAATAGGCTTTTGTTCCCAGCTAATCCAATGATTTAGCGTACGTCCTACAAAAAGACTTAATTCAGTAAGGATCGCACAATATGCTAAAATCAAGAATATATCAAGAGTCCAATCTAAATCCCATAAAGAATCTTGTCCATAACTTCTGTAAGGATTTAAAACAAAATAAGAAGACAGGTACACTAAAAAAACAACTGGTATTACAATAATCCTATAATATTTATAGAAAAAGTTCTTACCATTAGTTTTATTTTGTGTTTTTGAATTCATAAGCTAATAAGTAAGAACAGTTGTTGTATTAAGAAAATTATTAAAGTAATTGAAATCTCTATTAATGTGTTAAAGCATATTCTGATTTTTTATCGTTTTTTGAAGACTTTACAGGTTTCTGTTTTCGCATAACTCCCCATTTTATACAAGTCGCTCCCCACGAAAAACCAGCTCCAAAGGTGGTAATTAATATGTTCTGGCCTTCCTTAAAATCAGCTGCAAAATCCCAAAGACATAACGGAATCGTTGCAGATGTTGTATTACCATATTTATCAATATTCACCTTAACCTTTTCGGTTCCAATATTTAAACTTTCGCCTACAGCGTTAATGATTCTTAAATTAGCCTGATGTGGCACAACCCAATCAACATCTTCTACACTTAAGCCATTACTAGCAAGAACATCTTGAGAAACACTACTCATAGATTCAACAGCTTTTTTAAATACAAAAGCCCCTTCTTGCTTAATATAATGATCTCGGTTTACAATAGTTCCCACTGTAGCAGGAAGCTTAGAACCGCCTCCAGGTACTAATAATGCAGATGTGCCGCTTCCGTCTGTACGCAAGATGCTTTTCATCATTCCATATTCTAAATCTGTTTTCTCCAAAAGGACTGCACCAGCCCCATCACCAAAAAGAATACAGGTATTGCGGTCCTCGTAATCTACAATTGAGCTCATTTTATCTGCTCCAACCACAATAATTTTTTCATATCGACCACTTTCAATCATGGCAGTACCCACTTCTAGCGCGTACAAAAAACCACTACAAGCAGCGTTAAGATCAAGTCCAAATGCATTAGTAAGTCCGCTTATTTCGCATACTTTACTTGCTGTAGGAGTCAAAAGATGGTCAGGAGTTGCCGTTGCCAGCAATAAACCATCTATTTCCTTTGGGTCAACATCATAGTTTTGCAATAAATTTTCAATTGCAGCACAAGCAAGGTCTGAGGTTGCTTGATCTTTGCCAGTAGCCAGTCTACGTTCTTTTATTCCAGTTCTTTTTTCAATCCATTCTCCAGTTGTATCAACCGTTTCAGATATCATCTCATTACTTAGTATAGAAGTCGGTACAAAGCCACCTATAGCCGTAATTGTTGCATTCATTTTTAATCGATTATATTGTTATTTCTTTGCTTTTATATAAAATAAAAATATCATCAGAAATTAGGAAAAGATAATAGGGGTATATCTAAACCGACTGCCATAATTCTGGTTTTACTTTTATGCACCAAAGAATCCCAAAAACCATACCTTTGTGGTACCATTACTAAAATATCTGCATTATAATTCTTGATTTCTTTCTTGATCTCATTAATTACAGCATTAGACTTAACCGTTTTATAAATATATTTAACTTCTTTAAACTCTTCTTCAAGCGAAGAATTTAATAGCTGTACCCCCTGCTCCTGCTTAAGATTGTCTATTTTTTCATCTACACTAAAAAACTCTAGCTCGGCACCAAGATTACCTACAATATCTTTTAACCAACTAAATCTTTTTATCGAAGAGAAACTTAAAGTATCACAAGCATAGAGTATTTTTTGTATGTTCTGGAAACTAGCATTTTTAGGAACTGCCAATACTGGTATATTTAAGTTCTTTATTACCGATGTTGTCGAATTTCCTAATAATTCCTGCTCAAAAGATCGCTCTGCCATTCCCATGACAACTAACTCAGCATTAGTATCATCAATTATCGATGTAAGCTGATCCTCCAGGAAAGAATATTTGCAAAAACAACTTACTTCAATAGTATAAAGATCTGCTATTTCTTTCCCGAAAATTTCTAGTTTCTCGGTAGCTTTCTCGATTTGCTTTTGCATAGCTTCGGCAGTAATATGAGCATTAGAACTATGTAAACCCAAAGAGAAGGAATTAAACAAAACAAGCTTGGCACTTGTGGCTTTTGCAAGTCCCGCTGCATAAGCAACAGCGTTATTTGCTATATCGGAAAAATTTGTAGCTGCAATAATAGTAAGTGGTGAAGTCATAATATATCAATTAAATAATTATAGAAGTAAAGTTCCTTAATTATTCGTTTAGACTCTTTCTAAAATTACCGAAGAATCATTTTTTAGACCTCAACCGTATTTTTTAGTTCCCGAAAATAGATTTCTCTCATAAATACGGTAAAATATGAATGTGAAAATGGTGTTATCACAATATTATTCGCCTTTATGATTTAATTTTTAAGCTATAAAATCATTTATGCTATTACTTTGCTTTTTATTTTCTCTAAAGAATATAAGACCAGACATTTACCTTAAAAACACCTATTTTATTTTAAGCAAAGAATAACTAAATCTTTTTAACCCAAGTAATAATCTCTACTAAGGCCAAACTATCTATTTCATATAAATGAAAATTCATTGCTTTTATTTCACCATAAGTCAAATAGTGATTGAGGTTATTAAAAAGTTTTATTTCAATATTATCATTGTCAAAGCTTTTTAAAATATTGATATTCGATACTGGATCTACAAATTTATCGTTGCTTCCAATTATATAAAGTGTAGGTGTTTTAAGAGCTCTGTACGTGTCTTCGTAGTTCTTTCTTAATAAATCTAAATAGGTAGGAAAAGAAATATACCATTCGAATTGTTTTTTCTTAAAGCCTTTTTCTTTTAAAGAAATTTTAATTTTCTCTCTTAATAAATCGTTAGCATCATTTTTATTTTCTTCTACCATCTTATGGATCAAGTCCATAACCTCGAGTTTAGTTTCTAAATCTGTATATTGAAGATTCCTCTCTTGTAAATTTACTCCAGTTTTTACTTGGTATTTTAAGAAAGCTCCATGCTTTTCTACTGGTGTGGCCCATTGGACTAAAAAATCAACATTTGTTCCTTTTTCAATTGCTCCAATACTTGCTAAACCACCTTCACTATGTGCAATTACACCATTTTTTTTATCTTTTAAGAATGGTAAACTTTTGATATGTTCAATTGCATAAATAACATCATTTATCTTGTCAGATATACAATAAGAAACCATGTTATATTTACCCTCAGATTTCCCAACACCTCTTTCGTCATATCTAAAAACGGCAATATCATTCTTCAATAACTCTTCTACCAAAATATAATGACTATTCCTGGAATCTTTACCTGAACCTGGTATAATAATTACTACTTTATCAAATTCTGTTTTAGGACAAATTAAAGTTCCATAAAGTTTTATTTTTTCTTCGGTTTGTTCGATTTCAATCTCAGTAGAGTCATATTTTCCGATTTCACTGATCTCTTTCTCATATGTAAAAACTTCTTGTGAATATCCCGATATACAAAAAAGCACTACCAATGATAGTGCTTTCATTTTTTTAAAAAATAAAATAGATGTCATCCTATTTACTTATTTTTTCATATTCAGATAATTTTCTTTCAGTAATAAGAAAAACCAATCCCAATTCAGCTAATAAAATTACAGCAAAAACAATTTTATTTACTCCATCTACAAATAAAGACGCAACACAAAACCCTATAATATTACCAACTGAGATTACAAAAATTGCAATAGAGGCAAAATGATTTGAAAAATTCCAATTCTCGATATTCTTCATCGATTTTTTAGTTCGATAACCATAAAAGCGATTAATTCTTTTTGGTGGAAAAAGCATTAATACCATTGAAACAACAAATAAAAGTATTGAAACTAAAAATTCTGAATACATAATTATGGTTTTTAAAGTTAGAAAAAGGAAAGACTATTTATGTCTGATTTGCTACAAATAAAAAGAATAAAAAATAATGGAAACCAATGTTTTAGCTAAAAGAATGCACTAAAAACAACATCGGATAAAATAGTATAACCCTAAGATAACCTGAGTCAAGTTCTTATTAATCTTGACAAGATAATTTGACATTAACCTCTATAAAATTTTAATCATTTAAAAAAATATTCAGATCCTTAATCAATTAATCCCTATTTTTAAACTCGTAAAAGCAATCTGGAACAAAAAGAAGTGTATATGTCATATTTATTGCATCTTTAAACAGCTAATGTGCCTACATAACATTATGGGTTTGATGAAAATTTAATTTGAATTAAAATGAAAAATAATATCAAAATATCAATTCCAAAACCTTGTCACGAAAACTGGCTAGAAATGACACCAACCGAAAAAGGCAGATTTTGTAGCAATTGCCAGAAAAATGTAATTGATTTTACAAAAGCATCAGATAGAGAAATTCTTATAGCATATACCAAGAATAATAGCTTATGTGGACGTTTTAATAGTACACAACTTAATAGAAAAATGATAATTCCTAAAGAAAAAAAATCAATCTGGATGATTGCTGCAGCATCAGCAATTGCATTTTTAGGATTAGGAAATCAAATAATAAGAGCACAAGAAAAGGCAAAAACAGAACAAACAGACCGCAAACAACTTAAAAACAATATAAAGGTTAAGTCTAAAAAAGACCTCATAACCTATACAGGAACTTTATATGATTCTCAAAATAACCCAATAACAGATGCTAATGTTAAAGTAAAACGAACCAAAATTGAAACCAAAACTAATTTTGACGGAGAGTTTACAATAAAGGCAAAAAAAGGAGCAGTTTTAATATTTCAACATGAAGATTTTTTAACCACCGAATTTAAACTTGAAAATGATATTAAAATTAAACCAATAATGAAAAATTATTATTTTATAGGAGAAGTCGTTACAGCAAAAACAGAAGATGATTAAATACATTTATAAAACTCACAAAAGCTAGGCACACACAAAAAATGTACTCCATAATATTATTTGTCTGATGAAAATTTAATTCAAATTAAAATTAAAATGAAAAATAATATCAAAATATCAATTCCAAAACCTTGTCACGAAAACTGGCTAGAAATGACACCAACCGAAAAAGGTAGATTTTGTAGCAACTGCCAGAAAAATGTGATTGATTTTACAAAAGCATCAGATAGAGAAATTCTTATAGCATATACCAAGAATAATAGCTTATGTGGACGTTTTAATAACACACAGCTTAACCGCAATATTATGGTTCCAAAAGAAAAAAATTCTTTCTGGATGATAGCTGCCGCGTCTGTAATTACTTTCTTAGGATTAGGAAATCAAAGTGTAAAAGCACAAGAAGCTATAAAAACAGAACAAACCGATATAAAACTCCCCAACGACACGATTTCTGCCGATGATAAAGACGAGATTACATATACAGGAACCGTTTATGACGAAGAAAAACTACCAATGCCTGGAGCAACTATAAAGATAAAAGGAAGAAGTATGCATACTGCTTTTGATGGTAAATTCTCTATAAAGGCAAAAAAAGGAGATATATTACAAGTATCTTATCTTACTTATGATAATGTAGAATTAAAACTTACCCATAACCCAAAAATTAAAATAAATTTAAAGAAAACTACTGCCTCTAAAGATGAAATGATAATTACGGTTGGAGCAATAATCATAAGAAATCCAGAAGACGAATACATTGAATTTTAAAAAGTATAAAGCATAAAAAAAACGAGCCAGAAATGACTCGGTTTTTTTATGCTTTTAGAATAATTAATCTATCGTAATTACCTTATAAGATAAATTTGTAAAAACACCTTTGCTAACTTCTACCGTTTCTGGAGTTACAATTTGATTTTGCAACGAACCAGCTTTTATAGCAGTAAAACTAAATGTTCCCGAAATAGTTTTCTTTTCTTTATCAATAGAGGTAACTGTTATTTTCCCTATTTTAGGAGCATGCTCAGTATAAGTACTATTCCCTATTAAATACGTATTTATAAATAATGCATCGCTTGTTTCGCTTTCTTCATCAAAAGAATAAGTACGCACAGGCATCCCATTATCAGTCGTTAATTCGCTAGAAAATGTCAAAGACAATAATTGTGATGCATCCTGAGCACTTATATCAAAACGTTGCTCTTTTGTACTTGTTGCACGAATTAATGTTACGCTATTAACCTTACCTGTCCAGGCAGCACCATTAATACTTGCAGTAATTGAGCTAGCCTGATTGTTTGCATTATTAGCATTGTTTGCGTCATTAGTATCATCGCCACTATCGCTACTACATCCTGCAAAGAATAATGATAAAATCACTAATCCTGTTCCTAAAATTTTTTTCATATTTATTTGTTAGTTTTCGGCAAATTAAATCTAATTTTTCCTAATAAAAAAACATTAATGAAACAATTAAAAAAATAGTTCTAGAATAGTTTTTTCGCATAAAAAAAGCCGAACTATTACTAGTTCGGCTTTAATCTATAATCTAAAAGAAATTATTTTACTTCTTCTGAATTGGAAAGCAATAGCCTTTATTAGTTATGGATTAAAAGATTTAGAACTCCTAAAAGATAAATCATATAGTTAGATCCCATAATCCCTTTTGTCGACACCTTTGGTGAAATTTCCAAAATTATCAATAACAAATGAGGCTTTATCACCCACACTTAAATAGTAAATCTTACCAAACCATTAAATGTCCTCTGATACAGATAGGAGGCAAATGTTGGTAAACTAGTTAAACAAAAAAACAATCAAAAAGATTCAGGAAAAATACGCTCTAAAAAAAATGCTAAATCGAAAGATTTAGCATTTTTTTTTCCTTTTATTAAGATGCTACAGGTTTTCTTCACCAAACTCATATTGATAGTTAATTCTCATTAAGCTATTTTGTAAAAATCTTCTTTAGGGTGTTAATAATTTGATACCCGTCAAATCCGCGCTTCCTCTTTTCAGAAACTCATAGGTCATTTGATCTGCTTGACAGTCTACAAACTTAACCCGTTTCAAATTATTATTTTTAAAGAAAGTGTTCGTAAGTACAGCATTCTGGAATGTTACTCTTTTAAAGGTACAGTTTTCAAAATAACAGTCTTCTAATCTACCCTCAAAAACTATATCTTCAATCTCCATTGCTGTAAAAGAAGTGTGATTCCAAATAACATTTACAATTGTATTCTTCCCAAAAGCTCCAGATTTAAAGGCCAGTCCAGAAAAATTGGCATCAGAAAAATCACACCTCATGACACTACTTCTTGAAAACTCCGTTTCTTTAAGGCAACAGTCTTTAAAAATAGTATTGGCTAAGCTAGAGCCCTGAATGTGACTGCTGCTAATATCCGAACCTGAAAAGTCACAAGTATCAACGTGATTATTTTTTAGAAAATTCACTCTGGTAAGATTTGCTCCAGAGAAATTACATCCCATAATATAACTAGTAGAAAATTCTGCCTCTTTCAGACTGCATCCCTTAAATAAATTTTTGTGTAAATTGGATTTCTGAATCTGGCTATTGCTGATGTCAGAATCTGAGAAATCACAGCCATCAACATTATTATTCTTTAGAAGAAGACCAGACAAATCTGAACCAATGAAAAAGCAACGCTGCATGTTGGAGGAACTGAATTTTTCATGCAGGTTTTTCAATCCGGAAAAGTCAGCTTCTATCCAGTTACCATCTGACAAATCCCACTTAATCTTTTTCTCCTCTTTAATAGATGAGGATTGCAATTCATCAGATTGTTTAACAATAGACGCATCGATTACTGTTTCAGTCGTTTCAGATTGGGAATGCTCTGAAAAATAATTAAGATCGACACCCAGAATTTCTGCCAGACGGCTAAAAGTAGTGATATCTGGCATTGATTCACCACGCTCCCACTTTCCTACCGCCTGAGAACTTATGAATAGCCGCTGAGAAAGCTGAGCTTGAGAAATATTTATTCTTTTTCGAGCCTCGGCAATTTTATTGCCAATCATTTTAGTATTTAGCATAAGTACTATTTTTTATTAATTCGACATTGCAAAGATATTCGGATGCTTTTTCGGCATCAAAAAAAAACAAACACTTATAGTTGTTTTTAACTACTATTCTCTCGATTTCTTATTTGTTTTTTTTCAACATGTGCGCAACCTCAATTCTAATAAGAGTTCTCTTTGCAGATTCAAACTTTTTAAAACCTAAGTCTTTTTATATCCTCAACTATAAAGTGAATAGAAAATCAAATGTATGCCAAGCTCTATATAGATAACACTACTACCCTTTAACTTTTAAATAAATCACCCATTGTATCGATTTCTTTAGTTTATTGATTTACAATTAAATAAATAAACTAAATTTATATACGCTACGAAAACTAGACTCTTGATGAGACAAAACTATTGAACCTCTTTTAACTATTTACAACACTTATAAACAATTGGTTACTAAAAAAAACATCCGACTATTACGTATATTTGTACTGTGAAAAAATATTTATCCATATTATTTTTATCTGTTTACCTACTCTCAATTACTCAATTAGGTGAATTAATAAAGCTACCTCTCTTGGTAGAACATTATATGGAACACAAACAGCAAAATAGTAATTTGACTATTTTGAACTTTTTACATATTCATTACCAGGCGCAACATGTATTTGATGCTGATTATGATAAGGATATGAAATTACCTTTTAAATCACATACTAATATATCCTCAGTTGTCTTTTATCCACTAATACAAGAATATAAAACAATACAAAAAGTCAATTTTAAGTATAAAAAAGAAATTTTATATACATATTCTTTTTCCTATTCTTCTATTTCACTTTCGTCTATCTGGCAGCCACCCAGAAACTGTTAATCGTTTTTTATTGGCTTAAAAACTTTCACATCTAATGGCGTGTGTCTTTGCTATTCCTTATTTTTTATAACGACGATTAATAAAACAAACTTATGCTTACTAAAATAATTGAGTTTTCCGTGAGGAATAAACTCATCGTAGGGCTTATTATAATTGCCCTGATTGGCTATGGCTCATACGAAGCCACTAACCTACCCATTGATGCTGTTCCAGATATAACCAATAATCAGGTGCAAATTATTACAATAGCTCTTTCATTTAGAGCCAAAGAAAATGGCTATTTGGAGATTCTAAACCCTGAAAAACTTAAAAACAAAAAATTGATTACCAATGGAGCTTATACCCTATTGATGAAAAATAAATAAAAATTAATAACTTAAAACAAAACATTATGAACGGAGCGCATTATCATTTAGTATTGAATCACTTGCCGATTATTATACCAATCGTAGGCTTATTGGTTCTCATTGGTGGATTTACTGTAAAATCAGAAATTGTAAAAAGAACCGCTTATTGTATTTTTATTCTGGGAGCTATAACAACATTTGCTGCTATAACTACAGGCGAGGGAGCTGAGGATGTAGTAAAACAAATTGACGGAATTTCTAAAAGTTTAATTCACGAACATGAAGAAAAAGCGGAAGTTTTTGCCCTATTATCTTATATATTAGGTATAACCTCAATACTAGCTTTATGGAGCAATTGGAAAAAGAAATCATATGCAAATTACATTGGGTATGCTATAATTGCATACTGTCTTGTAGTTTTATACTTTGCCCAACAAACAGATACTACTGGCGGTGAAATTAGACACTCTGAAATTAGGTAGCAACAACATCAATGTGTTTGCAGAAATCAGTTATAATCCACAGCGGCTTCATAAATCCCCGCTGTGATTATTGCTGACAAAATAAATTTAATCACTTTATAACCAACTATTTAAACACAAAAACAAAACTATAAAATTTAGAATCATTCTATCCTCCCTAAACCATTATATTATACTTGGTTAATGTAATTTTATATAAAAAATAGTATATTATATCATGAGTCTTATCCTAGATGAAGCAAAGCTTCATAGCCTTTTAAAAGTAGTAGATTTAAACATACACAAACTTAATGACCAAAAAATAGTAGCTTTTCTTGAATTTTTAGGGTTAAAAGACCGTGAGGATATTCCTAAGAATTATCTAGATTGGGAAACAATACTCATTGTAGTGCCTAATCGTCATGTTTCTCAGCAAATAAAACAATATAAATTCTTAATATCCCGAATAGCATTTACAACTAATCCTAATGCTCAACAAATTTATATTTATGATTTTAATGAATGGAAAAACGCTACCCGAAATAAAACAGCATTACAAATAAGACAGTTATTGAAGACTAATTTTGGAGGTTTTGAAAAAACCACTAAAGATCCAGACTGGATTAAACAAAAATAAAAACTAGAACTATGCATGTTGAAAATCATCATATTAACAGAAGTGGCTGGCTAAGGGCAGCTGTACTTGGTGCCAATGATGGTATTTTATCCACAACCAGCTTGGCAATTGGTGTTGCGGCGGCGAGTACAACCAGAGAGCCTATTTTCCTTGCTGCAATTGCAGGTTTAGTTGCTGGTGCTCTTTCTATGGCTGCTGGCGAATATGTTTCAGTCAGTTCCCAATCTGATGTAGAAGCAGCTGATTTAAAAAAAGAAAAAACAGCCCTTGAAACCCAGCCTGAAGAAGAACTGGAAGAATTAACGGATATTTATATTCAAAGAGGATTAGATAAAGAATTAGCCAGACAGGTTGCTATCGAATTGACAGCTCATGATGCTCTTGAAACCCATGCGCGCGATGAACTAGGAATAAATGAAATCACACAGGCTAATCCATTAATTGCTGCTTTCGCATCGGCAGTATCCTTTATTATTGGAGGTTTGTTACCTCTTCTGGTTGCCATTTTTGCGCCGATAAAAGAAATGGTATTTTATCAATATGGTTTTTCAATACTCTTTTTAGCTTTCTCAGGCGTATTAGCTGCTAAAGCGGGTGGATCACATACTTTAAAAGCCGTTGCACGAATTTGCATTTGGGGAACCATTGCAATGGGGATGTCTGCTTTAGTAGGGTATCTGTTTGGAGTTCAAACTACTTAAAAATTAAATGATACGTATATCTAACTTCAAAATATAATGTACTTACGAAGCAAATAATAAATAAACCATCCCTAAAAGCAATTCAAATATGCCTGTAAATAATTTTAATATAAATGGATTAACAGATAAAGAAGTAATTCTTTCCAGGGAAAAGTATGGCCTAAATAAGCTAGATTACAAAAAAGAGAATACTTTGTTAAGTACAATTAAACGGATTGCAAAAGAACCAATGATAATTTTACTTCTAATTGCAGCACTTATTTATTTTATAAGCGGTAAAACAAATGATGGCTTTTTTCTGGTAGCAGCAATCATTTTTCAAGTATCGATATCATTATTTCAATACTCAAGAAGCAAAAACGCATTAGAAAAGCTTAAAGATTTTGCACAACCAAAGTGTAAAGTGATTCGTAATGGAAAAGAAGAAGAAATAAAAAGTGAAGAAATAGTTGTAGGAGATAGTTTGATTGTTGAAGAAGGTACTTCAGTTGCAGCAGATGGCATTATAGTACATTCAAATGATTTTTCTGTAAATGAATCTATCCTCACTGGAGAATCATTATCTGTATTTAAGGATAAGACAAAAGAAGATAACCATATTTATTTAGGAACTACTGTAGCTACAGGCTTGGCAATCGCAACAGTAACTGCCATAGGGAATCAAACAAAATTAGGTAAAATAGGCACTAGTTTAGAGCATATTAAAGAAGAGAAAACCCCTTTGGAAATACAAATAAGTGACTTTGTAAAAAAAATGGTTATAGTCGGGACAATTGTTTTTGCTATAGTTTGGATAATAAATTACTTGTATTCACAAAATATAATAAATAGCCTGCTACAATCATTAACTCTGGCTATGAGTATATTACCTGAAGAAATCCCTGTAGCTTTTACAACTTTTATGGCTTTAGGAGCTTGGAGATTAATGAAAATGGGGGTTGTTGTAAAACAAATGAAAACTGTTGAAACATTAGGTAGCGCAACAATAATTTGTGTCGATAAAACAGGTACGATTACGGAGAATAAAATGACGCTTGCTAAATTATTTTTAATGTCAAGCCAAAAAATAATAACCTTAGAAAATATTGATACAGAAGAAGAAAAAGAATTACTAACTGCTGCTATGTGGGCAAGTGAACCAATTCCTTTTGACCCAATGGAAATTGCATTGCATAAGGCATATAAAGAGACCTGCCAGAAAGACGATCGTTCAAATTATAAACTCATTCATGAATACCCACTTGGTGGTAAACCTCCTATGATGACTCATATATTTGAAGCCATTGATGGTAAACGCATTATAGCTGCTAAAGGAGCACCCGAGGCCATTTTGAAAGTGGCTATGCTCTCAGAGATTGAAAAAAAACAAACTCATGACGCTATAAATACCTTATCTGCAGATGGATATAGAGTCCTTGGAGTAGCTTTATCAACTTTTACAGGAAATACTTTCCCTCTTAATCAGCAAGATTTTCCATTTAAGTTTTTAGGAATTGTAGCCTTTTATGACCCTCCAAAGAAAAACATCCAAAAAGTATTGGAAAATTTTTATAACGCAGGAATCTCGGTAAAGATAATAACAGGTGATAATACTCCAACCACACAAGCAATCGCAAAACAAATAGGGTTTAAAGATTGTGATAAAAGTATTTCTGGAGATGAATTGATGAAAATGAATGATAATGAATTACAAACCAATGTAATGAAAATAAACATTTTTACGAGAATGTTTCCAGAAGCTAAACTAAAAATAATAAATGCTTTAAAACAAAATAACCAAATTGTAGCTATGACCGGAGATGGGGTAAATGATGGTCCTGCACTAAAAGCCGCACATATTGGTATAGCGATGGGTAAAAAAGGTACAGAAATTGCAAAGCAGGCCGCGTCACTAATTTTACTAGAAGATGATCTTTCAAAAATGGTAGAAGCTGTGGCTGTAGGCCGAAAAATATATGCCAATTTAAAAAAAGCAATTCAATACATAATTTCAATACATATACCTATAATATTAATAGTCTTTATCCCCCTGGCTTTAGGGTGGGTCTATCCAAATATTTTTTCGCCAATACATATCATTTTTCTTGAATTGATAATGGGCCCTACATGTTCCATAATTTATGAAAATGAACCCATGGAAAAAAATACAATGTCTCAAAAACCCAAACCTTTTACAACAACTTTTTTTAATTGGAAAGAATTATCTACAAGCTTTTTGCAAGGAATAATTATTACAATCGGAACACTATCTATTTATCAATATTGTACTTTTAATAATTATAATGAAGCATTAACCAGAACTATGGTTTTTACTGTTCTAATAGTTGCTAATATATTCCTTACTTTAATTAACCGCTCGTTTTATTATTCAATCTTGACAACAATTAGATATAAAAATCCAATGGTACCACTTATTATTTTAATTACAATCATTCTTTTAGGGTTAATCCTTTATATAAAACCGTTAACCTTATTCTTTGAATTTGATTTTTTAAATACCAATCAATTAGTAATAGCAATTGCTACAGGATTTGTGTCAGTGGCTTGGTACGAAATTGTAAAACTATATAAAAGAAGCAAACAAGATATTGCCTAAATTTAATCTAATCTTAAGCGAATCTAAAAAATAAACAAAGTCCCAATTCGTTATTTCCTAAATACCTAAAAACAAAACTGCAAAATGAAACTAATTACAATGTTCCTTTTATTGACAGTACTTCCTATAAATTGGGAATCCGACTTTAATAATGCAAAAAAAATTGCAAAGGAAAAGCACGAATTAATCTTATTGAACTTCTCAGGTTCAGACTGGTGCGGGCCTTGTATTGTAACGCGTAGAGACTATTTGGAAAATCAGTCATTCGCAGACATGGCAAATGAAAATTTAGTATTAGTTAATGCTGATTTTCCCCGCAAGAAGAAAAACATTGGAACTCCAGAGCAAGTAAAACGAAACGAGGATTTAGCCGAAATATACAACAAAGAAGGAAGTTTCCCTTTAACACTTCTTCTGGATGCAGATGGCAAAGTAATTAAAACCTGGCATGGAAAACCAGAAATGACTCCCGAAGAGTGGACAGCCGAAATAAAAGCGATCTGTGATAGTAAAAAATAACATCCTGAAAAATCAAAAATATTCACAATCCCTAAAACTCATGGGAAACAACTTTACTATTACTGTTGTTGCAGAAAATGAGAAGATTGGAAACGAGAATATTAATCTGGCGATTGATGAAATCAAACGGATTGAAAAACTTTTGACTACTTATAAAAATGATAGTCAAACTAATCTGATTAATGATAATGCAGGAATTCAACCTGTAAAAGTAGATCTGGAAGTTTTTAACCTAATTGAAAGAAGCCTTGGTATTTCGAGAATTACACAAGGAGCATTTGATATTTCTTATGGAAGTATCGACAAAAGTCTTTGGAATTTTGATAAATCAATGACTAAACTGCCAGATGCTGACACGGCATTAAAAATGGTGCATCTTATAGATTACAGAAATATTATCCTAGACCAAAAAAATACAACTGTCTTTTTAAAGAAAAAAGGAATGCGAATTGGTTTTGGTGGAATCGGAAAAGGCTATGCAGCTGAAATGGCCAAGCAAGTGCTTTTAAAACATAATATTCAAAGCGGAATCATTAATGCAAGCGGAGATCTCTCGGCATGGGGATTACAACCTAATGGCAAAAAATGGACCATTGGAGTTGCCAATCCCGACTCTCCTACTGCGGCATTTTCGTATATGGAGATTTCTAATAAAGCAATAGCAACTTCTGGTAACTATGAAAAGTTCGTAACCATTAACGGTAAAAAATATTCGCATACCATAGACCCAAAAACAGGATTACCAGTAACTGGAATAAAAAGTGTCACTATTATTGCTGCAAATGCCGAGTTTGCAGATGCAATGGCAACTCCAATTGCTGTTATGGGGATTAAAGCAGGTTTATTTTTAATAGATCAAATTCCCGATTTATATTGTATTATCATTGACGACAACAATAAAATTTACACTTCAAAAAACATCAACCTGAAATGAAAAAGCCAAAACAAAAAGCGCTCGTACTATTCTGTAGCATTGCTTTTACAGGCATTCTACTCACCTCTTGTACTTCGGTAAAAGAATACCAAAAAGGAAAAATAAACGATTCTGAAATGGTACTTTCTAATAGAAAAATCGAAAAGACAGAACTCAGTTTTCAATCCTACCGTGAAGGAGCTTCCGGAGCAAATGCTGGAAAAAGCGGCGGTGGCTGCGGTTGTAACTAATTTTCATACCATCAACAAATGAAAAGAATTTTTATTACAGGATTTGCCTTATTGGGACTATTTCAATTAAGAGCACAAAACATTCCTACAGATTCTACCAGTTATAAAAGCAAGAAACTAAAAGTTGAAGAAGTAAATTTAGTTTCTAGTTATTATAACCAAAACGGAGATAACTCAGCTGTTACCGGAGGAATTGGCGATCAACATCTTACAGATATTGCCAATACCATCGATGTTAAACTGGTAAAATACGGAGAAACAGGAATCAAACATACTTTTGATATCGAAGCAGGTATTGATCATTATACTTCTGCCTCTTCAGATATGATTGATTTAAGCGCTAATTCATCGGCCTCATCATCAGACAACCGCTTTTATCCTTCTTTATCTTATCTTAGAGAAAATGAAGCAAAAGGAAGAACTATTGGTATTGGAGTTTCGTCTTCAACGGAATTTGATTATCAATCTTTTGGAGGAAATATAAGTTTCTCTCAAAAAACCAAAGATAGAAATGGAGAATTTACAGCCAAATTCCAAACTTTTATTGATCAATTAAAACTAATTGCGCCAATCGAACTTCGTGTTCCCGGTAGTGAGGGTTATGATACTGCGAATCGAAACACTTTTGCAGGAACTTTAAGTTACGCTCAGATTATAAACCAAAGATTGCAAGTAATGCTAGTAGGCGATGTAATTAGCCAAAATGGGTATTTAAGTCTGCCGTTTCATCGAGTGTATTTCACTGATGGTTCTGTACATCAGGAAAAAATGCCAGATACCAGATTAAAGATTCCTTTGGGAATTAGAGCTAGTTATTTTTTAGGAGACAACATTATTATAAGAGCTTATTATAGATACTATTCAGACGATTGGAGTTTAAAAGCACATACGGCCGATATTGAAGTTCCTGTAAAATTAACTCAAGCATTTTCATTAAGTCCATTTTACAGATATTATACCCAAACAGGAACGAAGTATTTTAAACCTTATGGCGAACATACAGCTGCAGATGAATACTACACCAGCAACTATGATTTATCAAAGTTCGATAGTAGTTTCTTTGGGATGGGGATGAAATACACGCCTCCTAATGGAATTTTCGGTCTTAAACATTGGAATACATTGGAGATTAGGTATGGTCATTATACCAGAACTACTAACATGACATCTGATATTATTAGTATAAACATTAAGTATAAATAATTAAATAAAAACCAGGATCTGTAATTTAGATCCTGGTTTTGTTTTAAATTACATCCCTCTCTATTTATATTTTTTTCAATTGTAAAAACAGTACTTTTAAAATTCCTATCACCCCATAACAATTCATTCTTCATTAATTTTCATTAAAGCACTTTCTAATGCCTGCACGTAAGTAATTGGATACACTTCTAATAGTGCATTAATTCTATTATCATTGCAAACGACTTCCACTTTCATACTACTAACCAGAGCAGATGCCAATTTATAGGAGGTCGAAGTTACAAAATATAGCCAGTAAGATGATAATTTTGGAGTCATTACCGGAATGGTATAAATATATCTTGTGAGATTTTTTGCCTTTGCAAATTGCAATAACATCTCTTTATAAGTTAATATATCCGGGCCTCCGATATCAAAACTCTGATTATATGTTTTGGTATTTAATAATGATTTTTTCAAAAATTCTAAAACATCAGTGATAGCTATTGGCTGGCATTTGGTATTAAGCCATTTCGGAGTAATCATGACAGGTAACTTGCTTACCAAATCACGTATTATTTCAAATGAGGCGCTTCCTGATCCTACAATAATTCCCGCTCTTAAAGTCGTTGTGGGGATTGTTGCTGTTTTTAAAATATCCTCAACTGCTTTTCTTGAAGATAGATGTTTAGATAAAGACTTATCATTTACAATACCGCTTAAATATATTATCTGCCTCGCATTTGTCTTATTTATTTTATCTATAAAATAATTTGCTGAAATACTTTCTAATTCATTATAATTGGTGGCTGTACCAGACATAGAATGAATTAAATAGTATGCTGCATCGATATCATTAGGAATATTTATTAGGCTTTCGGGATTTAGAAAATCAACTTCAATAACTTTTATATTTTTTTCAAATTTATCAGGATAATAAAATTTGTTTTTATCTCTTACACAACAAATAACTTCATGACCTTCCTTTATTAATAATGGTAAGATTCGCTTGCCTATATAACCTGTTGCGCCTGTTAAGAGAATTTTCATGATTATTTTTTTAACTAGTTAGAATTTAAATGTTACCAAACCATAGTTCATTTGAAAAACAGATATTAAACAGATCCTGCATTCTCAGTGATAAGATAATCTTTCATTTGGTATACTTATTCAACTTCTATTTTATATAATACCTTTATTAAAAAAGGATAATAGAATTAAGAAAAGTCTTTGCATATAAAACAACGTTTTATCTATTTTCCAGTTTTTTTAATTTAAGTCTCCACAGATGAAGTTTATTAATCATTAAAAGCACTCTGATTATAGTTGAAAATGCAATAATACTAATAGCTATTATAAAAGTAATTGACACAAAATATCGCAACATCAACGCAATAAAAAGTAAGAATACAAAAATAGCACTAACCACGAGTGTCGTCTTTTTATGATTAAGTCCTGTTCCTAGAAGTAAATGATGTAAATGTGATTTATCTGCACTAAAGGGGGAATTACCTCTTTTAATTCTTCCCATGTAAACCCGCAAAGAATCTAAAACTGGAATTGAGAAAAACAGAATAAGTAGTATTATAGTGTAACTACAATTGTGGTCTTTATATATTTGCTGTTTTTGCAAAAGCTTTATTGCTTCTGTAATTAAAATGAAACCGATAAATAAGGAACCTGAATCTCCCATAAAAATCTTTTTCTTGCCTAAGTTAAATTTTAAGAAACCTAAAACGGCTCCGATAAATAATGCGCTTGAAAAAGCCAAGTTATAATCATTAAAATAAATAGCCACAAAAAATAAAATTAAAAATCCTAATAAAGATAGCCCTCCAATTAAACCATCAACTCCATCCATAAGATTAAAGGCATTGACAACACCTGTTATCGTCAAAATTGTGACTATATATTGTTGCCAAATTACAATTTCATAAACTCCAAACAACCCATATAATGATGTTATTCTTGTACCTGAAAATGCAATTATAAGAGCTAAAAGTACCTGAATAATTAATTTGTATTTTGCTTTTATATCTTTTTTATCATCAATAACTCCAACGATCAACAAAACCATTGCTGCCGCAAATATTGGGAAGTATTCTTTAAGAAAAATAACTCTGAAACTTGAAGTAAAAATAGTAACTAATACAGCTAAAGCTATTGAAATTCCACCAACCAAAGGCACTGCGCTTAAATGAACTTTTCTATAATTAGGCTTATCAACAAGATTCACTTTTATTGCAATTTTCCTAATCATTGGAACAAAAACAAGGGTTAAAATCAAGGATAATAATCCGTACGATAAAATTTCAAGTATTGTTTTCATGATTGGTTAGTTTTCGTAAAATAAATTACTGTTATTTATGTGTAACAATTGAAATTCTTGCAAAAAAGAAGCATCCAGATTTTGTAATTCAGAAGTAACCCCCACTTTACTTTTAATTGAAAGAGCTTCTTTTATTAACAATTCATATAGCTTAGAAATGTTTTTCCAAGTATATCTTCTTTCAGCAATTAATACCATTTCATTGGCTAGGCTTATTAATTTTAGGGGAGATAATGTACCCAATTCTTTAACTAAATCTTCTACAGATGAGAAATAGATTGCTTTACCTTCTGTAGTTGTAATATTATATGAAACTTTAAAAGCAAGAACAGGAAGCTTTAAATACATTGCCTCTACAAGTGAAGGGTTAGTGCCTCCTGCAGAATGTCCGTGAATATATAACGTTGCGTTTCCTCTTATCAAATCGATTTCCCGCTGATTGTATATCGGATCAAATAAATGAATATTGGCTATATCTTTATATTTTTCTTTTAATTTTTGCCCATAAACACTATTATTCCAGTTACCCACAAGAACTAAAGCCATTTTTTTATTTATTCTAAATGCTTCTAATACTAAGTGTACATTGTTCTCTGGTTCTATTCTGCAAACTTTTACAGCATATTTCGTTTTTAAAAAAGGATATTTTTTTAAATCATCTTTTATAGGAATAACTTTCATTGTATGGTCAGCTCCATACTCAATAACACGGCTTAAGGTTTTATATCGTATGGCTGTATAATCTTGTATAGATTCATTGTCTGAAATGTCGATATGCGAATATTTAACAGCAATCATCTCAGACCACCATAAATATAGTTTTGCCAATAACGACCATTTATCTCTCTTCCACTCGATGCCATCTATAGAGATTATCACTTTCTTACTTGTAAAAAGCCTAATAAATGGTATTAACCAAGCTCCTGCTACTCCTAATATTAATAAAACATCATTTTTCATTAAGGCATGAAGTATAGAAAGAGAATCATAAGGAATACTTTGAATCCCATTTGCTTCTAAAGGAATATAGTGCAATTTTGCTCCTTTATACCAAACTAGCTGTTCTTCTTTTGTATATTTCTTTTTAGAACAATAAACAGTAAAATCATACTTGTCTGATAAGTTAGTTACTAGATGATCTGCAAGGGTTTCAAATCCCCCATATTTTGCTGGTAAACCTACTGTGCCAATAATGGCGATTCTTTTATTTTTCATAGCTTATTGTATTTGTAATATGCTTTGCCAAAACCATGCTTTAAATATATCTACCTAATTATCAGGTATTTACGATTTACTCGCTTTTAAAAACTTCCATATTTTGGATTTACCTTTCATGTATTGGAAAATTATTTCAGCTGATTGTTTTTCAAAATATTCCAAACTAAAAAGCTTACTCATTTCAAAAGCATTATTACTCATCGATTTATACAATACTTTATTCTCAAGAAGTTCTTTTAAATTATCAGATATTTTATCAATTCTTTTACTTTCAATCAAATAGCCATTCTTACCATCTATAACAAGTTCTGTAACACCACCTACAGGAGGAACTATGGTAGGAAGTCCGTATGCCATGGCTTCAAGAATTGTTAAACCAAATGTTTCGACCCAAAGTTTAGGATCTGATAAATTCAATACAACACTTGCTTCGCTATAAAAGGAATGTGTATCGGTTTGTGTGGGATAAATGAATAAATTTTCAGGAAGTTTTATAGCATTAAAATATTGCTGAATTTCTATAATTGTTGCATTCACAACCAATTTAAAAATATATCCTGGATTGGTTTGTGCTAATTCTAAAAATTCATTTACTCCTTTATACCCCTTTAATGAACAGATCATTAAAACAATCTTTTTTTCTTTTTCCTGGTTTTTATTGGCCAAGGCCAATTTCACAAAATCCTCTTCTAGAACATTGTATATGATTCTTTTTTTAATATTTACGGGTTCTTTATTGGCTAAAAAATTAGAAACATAAACAACCTCATCAGCAAATAAATTTAAAACTCCAAAAAGAAATTTCTTGAATACTAGAGGTTTCATACTTGTTTCATGCACATGGTAAATCACTTTATTACCTCTTATTTTTCCAGCAATGGCTGCTCCAAAAGGAAGTACGGTATTTATATACACCACATCATTCTTTTTTAAGCTAAACAACAGTTTAAAGGCTAGCAAAAATTGACTGCTTGTAAGAAAAAGGAGTCTCAGTAAAGGATTCTTCATAAATTTATACCAGTAAAAATGGTATTTTACATCTGGTAGTCCTGACAAAAAACCTTCCCTCCCACTGCAAGTATATAAATGCAAGTCGACGCCTTTTTTTGCCCATCCTGCAAGTAACTGCTTAAGTACTTTAGGGCTTCCGCTGTAATCGTTTAATAAATGAATTGCAATAACTCTCATCTTATAAATTATTATAAATTGTATTTAAATGCTCTCCTCTACTCTCCCATGTAAATCTTTCTATATAGCGTTTTCTGGCATTAGTGCTCATTTCTAAAAGTAATGTATTACTCAAATACAATTTATTTAATGCTTCTTTCAGATTAAAAATCGTTGAGGAATAATCTGAATGAGGAATTACAAAACCACATTTTGCTGTAATGTATTGGCCCGGACCAATATTATCAAGACATATTACAGGCAATCCATACGATAAAGCTTCGGCCACAACCATTCCTGCCCCTTCATGTGATGGAAACATAAAAACAGTTGCTTTATCATACAGTTTCATCAGTTCTTTGCGCTCTATCCATTCAATTATTTCAACATTATCCCCCATATTACTCTCTGCTATTATTTTTTCATAAAAAACTTTTTCTGGACCTGATCCAACTAATGTTAATTTACAATTAGCACGTTCTGGCAGAGAAATAGAATTTAAAAACGCAATAAAAGAACGAATGGTGAGGTCAAACCCTTTAAGAGGTACAAAGCGTCCGGCACTTATAACATGGAAGCTATTTTTTATGATGGCATTGGCTTTGCTAAAATCTTCTGAAGCTACTGATGGGAATACCGAATAAGAGCTTCCACTAAGATTAAGTTTTTCTACCACACCTGTGTTCATACACCATATATGGCTTGCATTTTTTATAGTCTTTTTAAGACCTGAAGAGTAGTTCCAAAATAAATTTTTTATAAGCCAGGTAAGGCGATCTTTAATAATATATTTAAATGAATAGGGTTTTAAATAAACACTTGGAATAAGTGGATGATGCCCTACAGGTCCCCAAACCATAGGTTTTTCTAGTTTCCATAAAAAACTTGGCGTCCAGTCATTATGAAAGTTAACATTGTGAACAATATCAAAATTGAGTTTCTTTCTTTTTATATGATTAACGATTCCTTTTTGCCACATATAATAATACAGCATGGCACCACGACTTCCTTTTTTCCAAAATCTCATCCAGTACGGAAGATCAAAATATATAAAAGTTACATTGTTATAAATAGCATCAGGATTTTGCAGCATGTACGATTCAATTGCTTCTTTATTATTTTCTCTGGTAACAGCTATTACTTTATTAAAACGAGCAATCTGTCTTATAAAATTCCATCCCATTCCGTCTTCAGATCCTTTATATGGATTTACGGCATAACAACTAGCCAAAATGATTTTAGTGCTCATAATCTCGTTTTTAAAAGTTTAGAAGGTACCCCTCCAATGATACAATCTTTAGGAAACGATTTAGTAACTACACTTCCCGCAGCTATTACACAACCTTCGCCTATTTCTACGCCATCCAAAATGGTTACTTTGCTTCCAATCCAGCAATTTTTACCTATTTTTATTCCTTTTCTGGTTACTCCCTGATGTCTTATTAAAATATCATACTGCTCATAATTATGATTCTCAGGATGACAACTTAAATACTGCCCCACTATACAATCATCTCCAATTTCAAGACCGCCAGCTCCTCCTAGATAAGCAAATTCTCCAATCCCTACATTATTACCTATTATAATCCTATCGCCTAAATTATTTAATGAAGTCGAAATAATTATTCGGCTAAAAGCTCCTATGCTTACATTATTTCCAAACCAAATACCATTTTTGCCCAAGGCCGAAATTGCTACATGATTACCTAATCGTAAAAACTTGCCCCAATGAATTTTTGAAGGATTAAAAAAAGTAACTGCTCTGCCAAGCATAAGTCCTTTTGCCTTTTTGAAATAAATAAAAACAAATAAACCTCTTATAATAGCGATGCCTTGTATCCAAAAAAATTGTAATAACGCTAATGAATCTAAACTCTCATCAAACTTAAAAGCAGGGTTACGAAATTGTATTAGTTTTTGTAAAAGAGCTTTCATATTATCTATTAATTAAAGTTTGTAAAACAATATGCAGCGTCTGATTAATTTCTTTGTTTTCAATTGTTTTGTAAACTGCTGTGTTACTTCTTTTATCCAGTTTACTAAAAAGGTTCTGATAGTTTGTAGTTAGTTCATTTATAACGTTCTCATCTAGCTCTTTTTTTCGACTAAGAATTGTTCCAGAATCTGCAAAAAGAAAAAAATTGAATTTAGGTTTGAGCAACAACTTATAGCCTAATAATGCTATTTTTTTTGACAAAATAAGATTGCTTCTTTTACTATCTTCTATAAAATCAAAATAGTAACGATCATAGATTACAACATATCCTCTGATAGTATATTTGATAAAAATAATAAACTGACCAAGAAAATAATCAACATAATAATACATAAACCGAATTAAAGATGATACTAAACTTTTATTAGTTCCTGAATGAGGAAGCGTGTTTTCAAAACTTCCCTGAGCCTTTTTTCCTCTAAAAAGAGTACTAATAATTGGCAATACCGAAGGGCGATGGCGCAAAACAACTACTGGTTTTCTTAGTTGTTTTTCTATCATAATTTTTACGTTTTCGATTATAGTAGATTTTCCAGCTCCATCAACACCACTAAAAGTTATTATATATCCTCTGGAGAAACTTCTAAAAACCGTATCATACAAATAGTAGAATGAATTTCTAAAATAGTAGATTCCTTTGTTTTCTCTTTTTTCCCAAAGCTGTTTTAACAAATCTGTTTTTGGAGAAGTAATGCTTTGTAAACTATTATTAGTAGTCTTTTTTACTACTTGATGCTTCTCTTCTTTGATATACAATTTATATTTTCTAGGAATTGCTACATTGTTCAGAATATAAAAGGCACTTATGTATTTTTGAGTATCCTTGAAGGATAAACTTTTTACTCCAAAATTGTTAACATAAGCATGTTTCAAAGCTTTCTTAGCATCCAAAAAAATGATATTTTTTCTTTTAAATTCCCAAATTAAATCAATAGCTAAAATCGTCCCATCAATCATTACTAACTGTAATGAATTCATAAATGACTTTTTGTTTTGAGAAACTTTGGCAACTAATGAATGGCTTTTAATCAGCTTTAAAATTGACGCAGATAGATCTTTATTTATTAAGATATCAATATCCGAATTAACACTAAGTTGCTCAGGGTAACCATCATGAAATTTAATTGTTGCATATTTTTGATTTTGCAATGCATCAAAAATATCCATGATTATAAGTTCTCTGGCGGTTTTTGCTTTTATGACAAAACTATTTAAAGCATCATTCCAAACTTGCAATAACCAATCAACTTGTATATGCCATTTATCTTGTGCTGCATATATTTTTAGGTAGTTAATACAGTTTATAAGAAGATAATATTTTAAATATTTATGAAGTATCTCCAGATCATAATCAAATAAAAAGCTGGCAGATTCTCCTCTACATTGCTCTTTTATATCGATATAAATCTCTTTCCAGGATTTTTTATCTATCAAAATTCCTTGTTGTATAATAAAGTGGAAATAATCAAATCCTGTAGATCTGTCAAAAGCAAATAGCTCCCAATCATACAATGAAATTTTTTCTTCACTCTCAAACATATTCCATGATGTAAAATCGCCGTGAGAAAGCGAGACATTAATATAATCATCTTCAGATATTTCGTTTAAAAGCATGCTGATTTTTCTCATCATGTTTATAGGAAGTCTGCTATCATTGGTCATAATAAAATCAAATTTTAAATCTTTAAATAATTCCCAATCTTTAATTTGTATTAAATTATGTCCTCTAAAATTCATTTCTGTTAATGCTTTCAGATGTGCAATTTCAATTTTATTAGTACGTGTCCCTCCACAAGTTATATCTGAAAATTGAACTACATTTTCTGAAATTTGTTTTGATTTGGGGATTTTAAAAAAATCAAAAGTGATATTCGATAAGATTTTATGCTCTGATTTAATTAATCTCTTAGCCTTAACAGTAGTTGCTATTTTAAAGAATGATGCATCGGCATATAAAATAGCTTTATTATTAGAACCCATGGTGCCTGTAAATAATGCCCAATTTTCCTGGCAATCAAAAAATGAATTTTCTTCTTTTTTAAAATAGTATTTCTTTTTATTGAAAACTATCTTTTGTACTCTCAAGACAAAAATTAGTTTAACTGCCAAAGTAAAGGTCTTAGCCCGAATGCCTCCAACGTTATAAAACTTCAAGAAAAGAGGTTTGCTGTTCTCTGCGTTCCAAATCCATCTGATACTCCCGTTTAGATTTTTGATAAATAGAACATTCTGAACGATATCCTGTTCACTATTTTTTTGATTAGAAATAGTGTATCCGATTTTACTAAATATATTTTCCATAATAAGAAAGTTTATTAATCAATCTATTTGGAAAACCGTGCCTAAAATGTAAAATCATTAAAATCAATACGTTACAAGTTTTAAATCATTTTGGAATTTCCATATTTTGGAATATATATATATTTTTGGAAATCAATTATGTAACAAGATCAGGTCTTCTTTTCCTTAAATAAATTTTCTGTTCTGAAGTAAAATGCTTGTTTGTTTTAAAGCAAACGGAAAAAATGATCATCTGATAAAATAAAATTCCATAATTGCTTTCGCCAAAAATTCCAAACTCGGTAAATGAATTTATTAAAACAGGAATAAGGATTCCGATGAGCATCAGACGATTTTCTTTATCCTCGTAGATGAATGCCCGGAAAGTAAAAAATAATTGAAAGATGGCTATGCATAGACCAACAAATCCTAAGTTCATTAATACCTGCATAAAAGTATTATGCGTCATCTTACCAGGGTAAGTATGAACACTTTGAAAAAACTCTTTATAATCGATCCTCATATAACCAAAACCTAGTAATGGTTCTCTTGGCAAGCCTTCGGTTATTAATGCTTGCCAAAAAGGCAATCGCCCTGTTAGGGTTAGTATTTCTTCCAGACGCTTTTCATCACCTCCTTTTAAGATAATTTGATTTATTGCAAAAGGAACTACCATGAGCACTCCGGCTATTATAGCTAGTTTTAATCCTTTCTTTTTAGTTTGATTGATATGAAAAAAAATAATTAAAAGTACTCCTATTAACGAAGATCTTGAGCCTGTCATGAATAAAGCATAAAATATTACAAGTATTTTTAGTATTGTCCATACTTTACTTTTTTTTCTGTACAAATCAAAAATAAGGCAGGCAACACCCACTCCTGCGAGCATTCCTAGCTCGTTTGGATTCATCATTACGCCTCCCAATCTGGCTTCTTCTCCTCCATTGGTAAGCCTGAAAAAAGTATCAGGATCGATCCACATTCCCACAACAAATATGGTTTGTAAAACAAATACGGAATTGCCTAAAAGATGATAAAGTCGAATTGTATGCCCTTCAAAAAAGGCATCTAATGTTTTTATACTTTTAATAAAAAAAAAGGCAAAAACAAGGCTTTGAAAAGTCATAAACCACTGTAAAGCACTAAAACCTGGATTTGTACTCCACATAAAGGATAAAAATCCCAATGCTAAATAACCAAAGTAAAATAAGGGTGAAAAAATGTTTTTATAACTTAATGTATGTACTGCACCATACCGAATTATTTTGTAATATATAGCTATTGAAGAAAGCATAAGTCCCATGCGCCCAACAACTTTTATAGCTCTTGTAATATTTACATTTTCACTCCATGTAAAAAAACAGGCTATCATAAGTAGTAAAACAATAAACATATAATTATTTATTGTTTTTAAAAAAGGCTCGTGGTTAATGATTTGCTTTTCCATCATATTTGATATAAATCTGTATTGAATTGTAAGAGTAGTACATTCCAATTGTAATTTTCTTTTACCATTTTAATAGCATTGCGCTGCATCACAATAAATTTATCCTGATTTATATAGTCTGCAAAAATTTCACTCATAGCTCCTTCTAATTTTTTACTACTTTGACTGTAAATTGTTTTGCCCGAATTGTATTTTACAACTTCATAACCAATATTAGTTGCATCTGTTACGATGCAAGGTTTTCCGTAACTAGCTGCTTCGATCACCGAAAGTGGTAACCCTTCATTTCTTGAGGGATGAACAAAGACATCCATTTTCTGTAATAATGCATCTTTTTCCATACCAAATTTGCTTCCGTAAAGAATAACGCTACTATCTAATAAATATCTGGAAATAAGCCGTTGCAGCGTGTTTCTTTCCTTACTATCTCCAATGATCCATAACATTGAAGAAGGCTCTTTAGCATGAAACTTTTTAAACGCTTTTACTAAAGTATCCAAGCCTTTGGTGTAAATATCTAATCTGCCTATAAACCCAAAAACTATGTTTTCATCGGTAATTGTCTTTAACGCTATTGGCAAGTTATTTTCAAAGCCATAGGGTAGCAAAATAAATTTATTAGTATTAAAAATTCTTTTTAAACCGTGTACCTCGCTTTTACCAATACAATGAATTTTTTGAGCTAAATGAAGTACTCTTTTTTCAAAAAAATAAAAATATACCTTCTTCAAAATAGTATTCTTTTTCATAGCAATAACATTATAAGCTCCGTGGGGAGTAAGGACAAATTTTATATTATATCTAAAAAATAATTTTGTCAACGAATAATATACCGGAATCCAACCTCCATGAAGATGAAAAATTGCATTGTCCTTTTTATCAATTATTGCCCGTTTAAGTTCTTTTGAAAAGGAAAAAGGAAAATCCATTTTTTTAAACAATCGTGTTTCAAAGCTCCTTTCGTCAAAGTTTATTTCAAGATTGTCTGTAATCCCCCAAACAGCAACTTTTTCACCATAAAGATGTTGTTTTGTTGCCAATTGATGAACTACTTTATTAACTCCGTTCATCCTTTGAGGGTTTGCTTTTCCGAGAATTAAGTGAATTATTTCCATAATTGAAATTGCTTTTTGTTTAACTGATATTGCCAATACAAAATCATTATGATTTGATTTATAATTAATCCTGTAACAGCACCATACAGACCCGAATATTTTAATAGAAAATGAAAACTAGCCAGCGAGATAAAAAATGAAAGTAAATAACCTGTAAAGAAAACTTTATTGAGCATCAATACCCTAATCATAATTCGTATCGGATAACCTAAAAAAATAAAAAAATAAAGAACGGCTACCATTTTTATTACATAACCATAATGTTCATACTTTAGGCCTCCTGCCAATACTATAATTTGATCAGAAAAAATGAAAAATAATATTGTTAATATGCCAAATCCAAAGGCACCTGCTATAGTTAATCTTAACAAATATTTTTTTGCAGTGATACTGTTTTTATCATATATCATGGCTATTTTAGGAAGAAAATAATTTTCTATTGTCTGTAAACCAATATTTATGATTCCAAAAAATGATTGTACCAATCTTAAAGCGCCCAATGCTTCAATACCAAGATAAATCCCTGAAATAAGAATAAAAAAATTACTAGAGCACCATTGTAATACAGCTACACTTAATAGCCATTTACCTTGTTTTAAATGAGCTTCAAAAAATATCCTCCAGGAAACAGGCTTTTGATAATTCTTTATCATAAATAAAAACCCTGGGATTGTTGAAATTAAATTAATGATTCCAAAGATTAATAAAACCTCCGATAAGTCTAACTTCTTTAGTACTAAAAATAAAAAAGCCAGAATTAAGAATAGCATATCCATAACCAATACTCTTTTTATTTTGGATACTCCTAAAAGTAATTTTCTAAAAAAATCATTAATCAAAAACCCTATTGTAAAACAAATAACAGTACTTGGACTTATTTGATACAAAATTCGATCTTCAAGAAAATGAAACATACCCGTTATTATTAGTAAAGGGAGAATCAATAAAAAAAGTATCCCGAAAAATAAGGTGGTAATATATTGCTCTTTATTTTCTGTTTTTGCAATAGTAACTTGAAATGGCTGAATAATTAAGGCATTATTGACACTTAATAAAAGATATGCAATCAATAAAACCGAAGAGTATAAACCAAAACTTTTTATGTCTAATTTTTGGGCTATTACTAATGTTAAACAAAAATTTGTACCACTAGTAATTACTTGATCTATGAGAACTAAAAAAGAATCTTTGACTAGTAATGTTCTTAGTGTGTACATTTAGCTTATTTATTTAAATATTTTCTATACCCCTTTTTTACACAAGAAAAAATACTGGGATTATAACCTGATTTATTAAGGATAAACCACATATTAGGCAAATGATATTCTTCTTGTAATAATTCAATGGCTATTATTGTTTTTTCGGCAGTTTTTCGACTATCTAAGACAACAAAATTTTGAGATGCTAGACTCATAAACAATAATGCAAGTCGTCCTTTATTTATAGCTTGGTTGTGAATAATACATAACTCATGGCTTGCCATTTTTTGTTCAATTTCATTTTTAAAAACAGATTGGATTACGCTTAAATATTTAGAGTCCGAAAAGTTGATATAGCTATTGTGATCTATTTGATTCAGAAACTCCCCAGTAGTATCAACAACCAACACCTTTCGTCCTTGAGAACAGAAAGCCTTGATAAGATTTTTAGAATGAAACAAATGTGCTCTTGTATTATCATAAGAACTAATTGTTATAATTCCTTTTTCCTGAACGAGCCCTTTTAACTCTATTTGTAATGCCTCTTTTAAAAAATGATCCTCAATTTGGGCATTTACTTTGATATATGGGGTTGCAATTGCCACCGGGATACTACTGTTTTTTTCGATAGTATATACGTCATTAACTTTTGCTTTTGCAAAATGAACGATATATATTAATACTATAGATCCAAACATTCCCATTATAGCAGCAACTATAATTATTATAGAACGTATTGTTGAAACGGGTGTAGTCGAAATTTCGGCAGGACTAATAACTTTATGAAAAGCAATTTTAGCTGATTTTGCTATTTCTGCATCAATTCTTTTTTCATTAAGAAAATTATAGTTTTTTTCATATAAGTTAAAATCTCTGTTTAAAATCGTTAATTTTTTTTCTTTTTCAGGAAGGCCTATAAAAACTTTTTCTGACTCTTTAATTTCGTTTGAAAGTTCTGAATATTTTGTTTGTAAGTTATTTTCTGTGTTTCTTATACTTTCTATCTGATAATCTGTCAAGTCTTTTAATTTAGCATCTATTACTTTTACTTTTTCGTTCTCAGGAGTATACGTCAGTAATAAGTCTTTTTTTTCAGCTTGCAAACTTTTCATGTTCTTAATCATCTCTGTAGAAAGCAAATCAGTGAAAGCCTCAAAATTTGGAGCTAAATCTAAGTAATTTCCTTTTGCATTAGCGATATACTTATTTAGATCCTTTATTGCATCAAGATTCATTTTTAAGTTAACTTTTTCTATTTTCAGCTGGGCAATTTTTCTTAAATCTGTCTCGGTTTCCTGAGGTATATTGATAATATGCTCTTTGTCCCTAAAATTTTGGATATTATTTTCTGAAGCAGAAAGATTCTTATTAGAAGTGTTGATCTCTTTTTTTAAAAAATCGACAGTGGTGTCTGCTGCTCTAAATTTACTTTCGATATAATCTTTTACATAAACTTCTGCCAATTTATTTACAAATAAGGCAGCCTTTTCAGGTACATTGCTTTTAAGATTTATGCGTATAACAGGTACATCTTTATCAACAGCTACGATATCAAGATTCTTATTAATCTTATCCATTAATTTTTGTTTACTTAAAAACTCAAATTCATAAGAGTCTATAATTTTTAAGTCTTTCTTTGATTTTATAAAGGGGTCATTAAGATGAATTAAAAGAATACCTCCATTAATTGAAAGAGATTTTCCAAAGTAACCAGGTATACCATTTTCTGAATCCGGATAATAGAATACAAATTCTTTATTTGAGATAATGTCTAAACCATATCTTTTATCTAGTGCCTTTTCAGAGTTAAAAGTACCATCTATTACGATTGGAGAGTTCCTAAATAACTCTACAGATCGTACATTACCTTTTCGATATATTTCTTTATTAAATGGTAGCTCATCAATTGCTTTTCCTATTAACAGGTTTGATTTTAGAACTTCTATTTCTGTAGCTATTTTATTTGCCGAAGCAAAAACATCAAAATCTTTAAAAAGATTGGCACTAGGAACTCCCTCCTGTACATCAGCTAGTTTTAACTTGGCTGTACTCTCGTACATTGGAGTTACGTAATTAAGGTACTTTTTTGCAGCAAGTATCAAAATTAGCATTGCTAAGATTATAATTGGCAATCCTCTAAAAAGAGGTTTTAGTATTCGTACATTTTCGTTCATAGGATTTTAATTTATAATACTCCCATTATTATTGCAGCAGCGCTTATTGTTGTAGTCAATGGAATTATAGTGGCTACGCGCTTATCAAACTCTTTATTCTTTTTGGATGGAACAATAACAATATCGCCTGGATGCAATTGTATATTGATACTTGCAATATTATTGCCAAGAGTAAGATCGATATTAGTAACTCTTACGTTTTCTCCTTCTTGCCTTAAAATTTTAATTGATTTTAAATTGGCATAAAATTCAAATCCCCCCGTTTTACTAATCATTTCCAAAAGACTAACATGATCCTTATCTATCGCAACTGTATTTGGGTTTCTTACCTCTCCTAAAACGATAATCTCCTTGTTGAGTACTTTAATATCTACTATAGGATTGATTAACCATTTTTTAAGCTCACTTTTAATCATCTCTTTTAACTCTGGAACAGTTTTATCAACAACTGTCATTGCGCCTATTTTTGGTATTTCGATAGTACCATTTGTATCTACCATTAACCATTTTCCGTAGACCTCGTTTGAATTGTAAATTCCGTAAACTGAACCTACGCTTAAATTATCCTCTCCCCATACTGAGATTGATATTTTATCGTCTTTTCGTATTTTATATTGATAATTGGGATCGCTTAAAAAAGATTCATTATCATTTACTTTTGTATCACTTACTAGTAAGTTTTGAGTTTTACAGCAACAAAAAAGTAACGTTATTAAAAAAAATGTAAGTAAACTTTTCATAGTAGGTATGTTTGATTAAAAAATGGATAACAAACGTTTAATTAAACCTGGACATACTTTTTTTAATTGCTCTTTGACTGCAATTATTTTAGTAATAATCGCAGTCATTTTTTCATTAACATCATTTCCCTTTATCACATAATCAAAAGCACCAAATTTTAAAGCATCAACCGCAGTTTTGATATTTTCCTGTCCCGAAACCATAACTACATATATATTGGGATTGTATCGTTTAATTTTTTTCAATACCTCAAATCCCGTAATATCTTCCATATTATGGTCTAAAAAAATAATATCCGGTTTTAGATGCAGGTTATCAATACAATCAATACCATTAGCAAAGAGTGTTACGTCATTATAGTCCATGTTGGTGAGATATTGATTGTACAAATTGGCACAAAAAAAATCATCATCTACTATAAAGAATTTAAATTGAGTTTTAGTTTCCATGTTATCCTACTTTTATATTGATAACATATACGCTATAGTCAAGCCAAAACCTCAAAATACTGAAAACAAAGGGTTTGTGTTTTTATTTTTAAGCAATTATTTCCATTTTTTGGAAATAATTCCAAGGAATAGAGAAATTAACTTTAAATTTCTTCTTGTAGTTGTTCTATCACAGTAAGCAACACCATTTTTATTTGAGAGAATAGGTTGCTAATCTTTTCTTTGTCTTTACCTTCTTTAGTGATCTTTTCCAAAGTTTTGATTTTATCTGCAATACTAGTTATTCCCATCCCTTCAATACTTGGTTTAATCTTATGTATGAGTTTGCTCATTGCTAAAAATTCGCCCGAAGCAAGAGCTGTTTCTGCGTTTGGAATAACTTCTTTTATTTGATCTATAAAAATCATTATCATTTTTGTAATAAACTCAGAGTTGCCTCTACTAATACTATCTAATGACTTTAAATTGTAGAGTTTTTCATTATTTTCTTTGCAAGGTTTATTTGTTGCATCTGATTGTTTATTTGTAAATCTTGAAATTGTTTCTATTAAATCAAACTCTTCAAAAGGTTTAGTGATATAATCATCCATGCCTGCATTTTTACACTTATCAACCTCACTTTTAAAAGCATTTGCCGTAAGGGCTATAATAGGAGTTTGCAATTGTAATTCTTCTCTAATCTTTACTGTTGTTTCAATACCGTCCATTTCGGGCATTTGCACATCCATTAATATAATATCAAAACTTTTATTTTTTAAAATTTCAATCGCCTCAATACCATTGGTTGCTTCGGTAACAACACAATTAAAATAGTTTAATGAATTAATAGCAACCATTCTATTAATAATATTATCCTCTACTAATAAAACATTTATGCCTGAAATGTCTACATTAATTTCATTTTGAATCTTTTTAATATTATTAATATTACCCTTCTCTAAATCGATTATAAAGCTCACGGTAGTTCCTAAACCTTTTTCGCTTTGTACATTAATTTTGCCCTTCATAAGAAGGATTAGTTCTTTAGTAATGGTCATACCCAATCCTGTACCACCAAATTTGCGGGTAATTGCTTTGTCTTCTTGCGAAAATTTATTAAAAATATTCTCAGCGTAGCTTTGTTCCATTCCTATTCCTGTATCTACAACTGAAATCTGTAGTCTTTGAAAAGCTTTAGTGTCTTTTAATACTTCGCATTTCAAATATATTTTACCTTTATTAGTAAACTTCAAGGAGTTTCCTATTAGATTAAATAATACTTGCTCTAGTCTTAAAATATCTCCTTTTAAGACCCCATGAACATCTTTAGAAATCTGCGAAATCAATTTTAGTCCTTTTTTCTTTGCCAGTGGTTCGAGTACATTAACGACGTTAGCAATTGTATTCTCAAGAATAAAATCTTCTACTTCAAGGGACATCTCTCCTGCTTCTATTTTAGAAATATCCAATATATTATTTATAATCGATAGCAAATGTTTTGAAGCTACTGTACTATTCTCGACGTATTTTTTTTGTAAATCAGTTAATTGTTGCCTCTCTAATTCTCTTAAAAAACCAATTATACCATTTAGTGGTGTCCTTATTTCATGACTCATATTGGCTAAAAAAGCTTCCTTTGCTTTAGAGGCTTGTTCTGCTTTGATTTTTTGCTTTTCAAGTTCAATCTCCATTTGTTTTTGCTCAGTAATATCTAAGTGAATTCCTATTGACCCAACCAATTTACCTTTATCATCATAATTGGGAGCTCCACCGATGGCCCACCATCTTAATTCTCCTCTTTTATTTTTTACTGGCATTTGATAAACATCTGACAAACCCTTTTCCCGTAATTTATTTTTACTATTCATCATTTCAATATTCTTACCGAGGACAAATGTTTTTGAAGGATTCAAACCAATAAGTTCCTCAACTTCAAATCCTGAGATAGTAGCAAAACTTTGATTGGCATATTGAATTATTTCATTAGTATCAACTTCTATGAGACCTAAGTTCATATTAGCAATAATGTTGCGATATTTCTCTTCTTGAACTTTTAGTTTAGTTTCTGTTTTTTTTCGCTCTGAGATATCTTGCATAAAGGAGCAAAAAAATACTTCTCCATTTTGCTCCAGAGGTATAATAGAAATTTCTACGGGAAATTCATGTCCACTATTATTTATTGCAGGTAGTTCTATTTGTTTATTCAAAATAGGCCCCTTACCTGTTGCTTCATAATGCTTAAGCCCTTGTGAATGACTATCTTTATGACGTTTGGGAATTATGGTTTCGTTTAATGTTTTACCTAAAACTTCTTCTTTTTTCCATCCAAAAATAATTTCGGCCTGATTGTTCCAAAAAGTTATTTTTCCAGTACCATCTATTGTTACTATAGCATTAAGTGAGGAGTTCATTATAATACGATTACGCTCTTCACTTTGCTTTAGTAAATTTTTACTCCTAATTCTTTGGGTTACATCTGTTGATTTCCAAAGGTGTCCAATACAGTCATTATTGACCATAATTGGTATGTAGTCTCTTTCAAAAAAACGATTATCTAATGTTTCAAGTATTTCACCAGTTACAATTTCTTTATTGGATAAAATTTCATTAATCCTATTTCTATAGGCTTCACTATCTTTAAATAATGACTGGGCATCATTTAAATATTCCGCTGGTTTTTTTCCTATCATTTCCTCTGGCAGAGCATTGATATTGCGCATATCGCATAAATACTGATTAACAAATAATATAGTATCATTATGATCTACAACTAAGATCCCCGATTGTAAGCTTTCTAATAATATTTTTAAAAATTGGGCAGTCTCAAATAATTTCTTTTCAGTCTCTTTTCTTTTAGTTATTTGTTCACTTAAATATTTTGAAATAAAAAGTAGATCATTTTTTTCACTTTCATTTATTAATCGATACCCTTCATCCAATTCTGTTAGGCTTTCATATAACTTTAAAATAGACTTTTGTTTTAATTCATATTCTTTCTTTAAACTCTGATTTACTTCATTGTATTCATTTTCACTTACTTTAAAAGAATGATCCATTAAATCTTTATCTCTTTCAAATGATAGATACGAGTCGTTGACCGTTTTTATAAAAGACTGAAAATCCGGATGATTTTTAAGATCATCACTTATATTTTTATTAATTTGTCTTTGCAAAAGCTTATGAATATCCATAACTACTCTATTTCATTTATACAAGTAATAGTCATTGTTTGGTTATGAAGTATGCATTCTCCAAAAGGTTTTAATGGCGAAATTTCTCCATAGGAATAAAACCCTGAAAGAATAGTATCGCCTCCAAAAATATCAGAAACAGCTTCAACTTCTTCATCAATACGGGTTCCCAGAATTAATTTTCTTCCTACGCAACTTATTAAGAGAGCCAGTTTTGGGCTAAAACTATTTACTTCTAAGCAAGAAGACGCGGCGTCACTTGCAGCATCAATTAGTCTGTCAAAGTTTGCCTTCATAAAACGCACTTTACTCCCCTCGGGAACATCTCCTGCAAAAGTCATGGTTTGATTGGTTTCATCTATCGATAAAATAGTTCTAACAATGGGTTCGTCTACTTCTTCAATCTTAATAGATAGCGGAAAAAGTAGTGCCGAACCTGGTAATTCATCCGCATATTTTCCTAAATAACTTTTATAAAGATCTAATACGTTTTTACCATCAATTTCATATAGAACATTGCTTTTCGATTTTGTAACTATCCTTTCTAATCCAAAACTTTCCCAGCCACCCAAAGAGCCATGAGATACCAATAACTTCTGGCCATAAAAACCAATAGCAATAATTTTACCTTGAGTTGGTCGGGCATTCAATCCTACAACAGTCTTTTCAAATTTTGCAGCATCACCAGCAAGACCACCCACTATTAATACTTTTTCCTTTTTTACGGCATTCATACCATTTACCAACTCACTCCCATTTACTTTTCCTCCATCAGAGAGTACCAGAACTAATTTTAAATCCTCCTGAACAAATTTCTCAATCAAGGAAGAACCTGCTTCAAAACTATTTTTAAAATCTGTTATATCTACTTCATAAGTTTTAATTACTGTTGAAGAAAATTTAATTGCAGTAAGAGCTATTGTATCATCAAGAACTTCATTATCATAAATCTCCCCAGCCGAAGAACATAATATTAATTGTGAAGATGGAAATTTATTTTTCAACTGATTAAAAATTGTATCATCAGAAACTAAATCTCTTGATCCAAAACCTAAAACTAAGTCGGAATCAGTAAAATCCAAATTATCATTATTTAATTCTCTTACAAAAGAATTGCTTTCAAATAAAACTGTGGCTACTTTCATTTAAATCTTTTTTTTTAGTTTGACCTGCTTGAATTAAATTATAAATCGTAGATTTTCCGATGTCTAATTGTTTGGCAGTTTTTAATACATCATCATTATTCTTTTTTAAGTAATGCAGTATAATTTCAGAAGTAAACTCTTTTAATGTCTTATCTTCAGACAAGAAAAAATCGGTATCATTTATTGTGTCAAAAGTTAAATCTTCTACATAAATTTCATTGCTCTCACACATAACGCAAGCAAGATCTATTATAGATTTAAGTTCTCTTATATTTCCTGGAAATTTATGTTTAAGGAGTTTTTCTTTAGCTTCTTTGGTAATAGTAATCGTTTTCAATTTATTTTCTTTAACAAACAAATCAATAAAATGTTTTGACAAAAGTAAAATATCGTTACCTCTCTCTCTTAAAGGTGGTAATTCTATTGGCAAACCGATAATTCTATAATACAGATCTTCTCTAAATGCTCCTTTTTTAACCTCCTCTTTTAAATCTTTATGAGTCGCAATAATTAATCTGGCATTAAACTTAATGACTGCCTTTCCACCAAGTCTTGTCACTTCGCGTTCTTGAAGCACTCGTAGTAATTTACTTTGAAGATTTAAATCTAGCTCAGCTATTTCGTCAAGAAAAATAGTTCCGCCATCGGCTTGCTCAAATTTCCCAATCGTTTTTTGATCTGCCCCGGTAAAGGCTCCTTTTTCATGTCCAAAAAACTCGCTTTCGACCAATTCTTTTGGAATAGCAGCCATATTTAATGCTACAAAGGGTTTGTTTTTTCTCTCAGAATTGTAATGAATTGCCTTTGCAACAATCTCTTTACCAGTTCCTGTCTCTCCCGTTATAGAAACATTTATATTAGTACTTAAAGATTTATTTATTTTATTAAAAACAACTTTTATTCCTTCACTTTGCCCTATTATAGTATTTTCAAAACTAAACTTTTGCTCGAGTTTTTCCTTTAGTTCTTCTACTTCATTTATAAGGTTTAAATTTTCCCTGATTTTAATAATTGAATTCCAAAGCAACTCTTTTGTGTGATTGCTTTTCACAATGTAATCTTTTGCACCCGATTTTAAAAAATCAACGGCTACTTCAATTTCTTCCTGACCACTTATAATGATAATGGGAATTTGATTATTTGTTTGTTGAATTTTTTTAAGAAGTAAATCACCTGTTATATCTGGCAATCCAAAATCCAAACAAATTATATTGGGGTTCTGAAATAAATTATCCAAACATTCTTTTCCTGTTTTAAATAAAAAAACTTCAAAATCAGGATTTAACTTAAGGTGATACTTTAAAGTTTCTCCAAAAAAGGGATCATCTTCAACTAAAAAAATTTTGAATAATTTCATAAGTATCTGTTTGTTAAAATTAAATCTAATTCATACCAAGTTACAAAAAAAACTCTATGTCTTTAATTTTCAATCATATATTTATTACTTTTTGTAAGAAGAAAAAAAAAGAATGCTTGATTAACAATGCGTTTGCGAAGTGAAGTCACCCTCTAATTTGCTACAAAAACTTAAGACACACGTTTCAGTAGTAGAATTTGCAAAAAAACTGGAACTGTCCGAGAGCACGGTTCGTAATTATTGGGTTCTGTCGCATCTGTCAGAATCAAATATAAGAATTTAAGTAATTTAAAAGTTAGCCTGCCAATTTACAAAAGAATTTAAATATAGTTTTCTCAGGATTAACCATCTGATTCTTTCTAAGCATATGAACAATCTCAATACCGCTTAAAGTTCTCTTTGCAGATTCAAAATTTTAAAAAGCTAAACCATTTAAAATCCTCCACTTTATAAAACGATGGTCCTGTTCTACAATATTGTTGAGATATTTACACTGCCGGATTATAATCTTTGAGAACGAAGCCTTGTTATACACTTTGATCGCTGCAGTATTAGAACCGCTTTTATCGATGTTTATTACTCTTGGTATGCAGTTGTTACTAATTGCTTTAATTAGAAAAAACTGAGCACTCATCATCTGCCTTCTCTTAGTTAATAAGAAATCAACTGTATTACCAGATCTATCAACTGCTCTATACAAATAACACCATTGTCCAGGCAGGTGAGGCTATTAAAATGAAATTTAAGCAGACTTATACAGCTAAAGGTTTCAAAGAAAATGATTCTAATAACAGTGTCCTTCAAAACGGAACATACTTGACAAATAAAGCGTTACCAACTCTGGGCTACAGCAAAGAATATGAGCTTGATAATACAAGAATTAGGACAGAATTTGAATTGACACCTGCAAAAGAAATGGCCAAAAGAAATGATAAAACGGAATTAACTTATGCAGGTACTGGAGGTAATGCTGATTTACTCAATTTTGAAGTTACTATTGGGACAGACAAAAGTCAAAAAGCCATTTCTTGCGGCACTTTACTAAAGGACTGGACATTAGGTAATCGTTCCTGTTTTCATTATAAAACGGATAAACCAAAAGTAAATCAGTATGCGATAATATCGGCAGATTATGAAGTTTCCAAGAGCAAATGGTTTCCTAAAAATGATCGTTTGGCAACTCCGGTAGATTTAGAAATCTATTATCAAAAAGGACATCAATATAACGTGCACAGAATGACCCAAGCTGTCAAATTAACTTTTGATTATTTTTCCACGAATTTTGGCTCTTATCAACATAGGAATATGCTTATCATAGAAACTCCTAATTACATTGAACAAGCAGAGTCTTTCTCCGGGGCAATACCATTTTCTGAATCCAATGAATTTATGCTTAATATTGACCACCAATCATTATCGATATTATTCTCTATAGAATTGCCCATGAATTAGCACACCAATGGTGGGGAATGCAGCTCCAAGCGGCTAATGTTCAGGGAAAAAATATGATTTTGAGAACCCTTGCCCAATATTCTGCTTTAATGGTGATGAAAAAAATATTCCAAAGAAAAAATAGAGCCGCTTTTGCAAAAGGAATATTGGCTATGTATGCACTTCAAAATTATATTGGGGAAGAAAAGGTGAATCTTGCTTTAAAAAAGTTTATTCGTGATTGGAACAATTCTAACGGAAAGTTAAAATCAAAAACTCCTAATTACCCAACAACAAAAGAACTGCTGACTTATTTTATTGAATTTACTCCCGTTTCTTTGCATCATAAAGTGTATCCTTTGTTTGAAAAAACGAAATTCGATAGTAATGTTATCTTTAGAGGTAAATGAATGTAATTTATTAATTCTTGATAGTTCCTAACTCGAATATTTATAACTCATATCAAAATAAATACATGAATTATCCATCAATCCCCATCAGGACATCCAAACCAAATTCATAAAGCCAATCTCTTCAAATCTTCCATAAATTTTATAGAAATTTGTCTCGTAGAGGTCACCACAGCCAAATGGCGTCAATTGAAGACAATTGGCGCCATTTTTTATATACCCTATTAAATAAGTGACTTTTACTTGTTTTTACTTTTTATTATCTTTTTTCTAGAATCACACTAAACAAAGAAACAAAGTGTAGAACATACAGGTATTTACATGAAAAATAAGGTAAATTTAAAACTTAGCTTATAATAGCCTAACAGGACTCGAACAGCGAGAATGTACGCCAGAAATTAAGTTTTATATTCTCCTAAATTACTTTCAACTGCTGTTCAAAGCCAAATAATGAGATCTTAATTAGAAAATTGGAAAAATTATTTTTATTGACCTTTATATGCTAAAATAAAATGACCACCTAAATTCGGTTCTAAATTTATTTGCTATTTAATAAAATTTCATATTAAGAGAAGCACAAATAGAATCTGATTCACAATAACTTACACAATGATTTAAAATAAAAAAACATTAAATCTTAACTAGTTGAGGCTGTTTCCACGTTCCGTTTAAAGCAGCTTCTTTTGGCCAATATAATCGCATTATTAAAGCGAAATCGCCTTTTGGTGAAGGAAGCCAATTCGACTCTTTATCTTTCCCGGGTGAATCAGATTGAAAGAAAAAAGTTAAACTGCCGTCAGCATCTTTTTTAAATTGTCCCAGCATCGTTGAATTGAGCAAATAACGATTAAGTGAATTTGCTACAAGAAGACTTGCTGGCTGATCGTACATGGTAATCGACCAAAAAGAATTGGCAGGTGGAAGCTGTCCAGGAGGAAATTTCAAAATATAGCGATTTTTACCATTCAGTTTTTCACCTTTTGCATCAACGTAATAGGTCGGATAAATTGCTTCCTCTTTTGAATTTCCATATATTCCTAGAAAAGCACCGCTCATTCTAAAAAGATAATTATTCTTTAGAAATTCTCTTGTCCCAAAACCATCTCCTGAAGAAACTTCACCAGTCACTACTTTTTTCTTCAAATCAGCCATTTCTGCCCAAGCATCTTTTATTCCCTCATCCATAGCATTTTTAACTTCAGGACTCAAACTTGCGGGATTAAAAACTTTTCCTTCCTGAATCCCAATTTTAGCAAATCGAGCTCTTAAATCTTTTTCAGAAGGATGTATCGGACAAAACTGCAAGGCAAAATTTAAATTATTAAAGAATTCTAATGATTTTTTTTGCTCCTCCGGAGTAAGAGGCTTCACAAAATCAAGTGGTTTTGCTTTTGGTGGTGCTGGTTTACCCAAATAGGCAGAAAGTGTTTTTATAACATAATTTTTCTGTATTTTTTCTACATTTTTTAAATCGCCGGCGTTGAATAACTGGGTACGGATTATTCCCAATGCAATATCTGTTTCACATTGAATTACCTTGGTAATTCCTTTTGGCATATCTCCTTTCCAGTGAGGTCCAGTAAGCATAAAAGCACCTCCTCCATTTCCAGTTGCTCGGCTTCCTAAATAAGCAAAGTTATATGTATATAAATCAATTAACTGCAAACTCCAATATCTGCTCTTTTCAATCGGAGGTATAATAAAAACAACTGGCTCACTTCTTAAATCTAAGCCAATCCAAGAATAAGGAGTATCCGAGTTTGGAGTTTGAACAGCTTTATCTTCCGATGTAAAAACACGAGGAATATTACGAATGGTATTCCATGGTGCTTTATATTCAGGATTTTGTTTGTCTACAAAATAAGCATATTGTATTCTGGTGTTATCTACTAAAGGAAATCCATATATGTATGCTTCCTTTGTTATTTCTCTAATTTCTTTGAGATCAACCTTAGCCGAATCCTGATTTGATGAACTTATTTCTTCGGCTTTATTTACTTTTTTACAACCAACGAAAGTTATTACAACCAAAATGAATACTAGTATTTTCTTTTTCATAATTATTTTTTTTGAATTAATACTTAGAAACTTATTCTACTTTCTCAACTGCTGGCGGTGACCATTTACCGTTCAAAGCTGCTTCTTTGGGGCCATAAATTCTAGCCATTAAATAAAACTCTTCTGCTGGTGAAGGAAGCCAATTTGACTCTTTCGATTTGTCTGGTTTCTGATTTTGAATGTAGATTGTCAGTCCTCCATCTTTATCGTAATTTAGTCCTTCAGAAGTAGAACTGATAAGAAATCTTTTAATAGGATTTTTAATCAAATATCCTCCTGTGCCATCCGCACTTTTATCATACATGGTTATAGACCAAAAATATTTTGCAGGCGGAATCTCATCTTTAGAAAAATGAATTTTATACTTGCTTGTTTTTCCGTTCAATGTCTGTCCTTCTTTATCAATGTAAGCAACAGGATAAAAAGCTTCAATCTTATCATTTCCGTAGATTCCAACCATAACTGCTGCGGCACGCAGAAGTCTGTCTTTTTTATAAAATGCTCGGTCTCCAAAAGGATCCATCATATTCCAGCCATTTTTCTGCTCACTAATATGGGCTGCTTTTTCTTTAATAGCTGTAATTCCTTCCTCGACACCTTCATTAATAGCCTTTCTAATCTCCTCACTAAACTGCGAGGTATCCAAATCGGCTCCCGGCTTAATTCCTATTTTTTCAAATCTTGCTATCTCGTCTGCATCTTCTTTATTGAATGGTTTAACTAAGTTTAAATAGACATTTAAATACTTAATAAAATTTAAATCTTCAAAATCTTTTGGATTAACAGAAACCCATTTAATTTCAGGAGCTTTTGCTGGTGATGCAGTACCTAAAAATTTACTCATTGAAGTAACTTTATATTTATCCTGAATTTGAGTAACATTCGATAAATCTTTGCTACTAAATAATTGGGTTCTTCCAATTCCAATTGCAAGCTGACTCTCTACATGAAAAATCTTTTTAAACTTTCCATTTGGTATTTCTCCTTTATAATCTGGTCCGACAAATAAATAATCTCCTGCTTCTGTACCTGTAGTCCTGGTGCCTACGTAAGCAAAATTGTGGGTAAAGAGATCAATAAATTGGAAAACATAATATCTGCCTTTTACGGCAGGAACAGACAGAACAATGGGTTCTGTGCGTAAATCCATTGCAAATAAAGAATAAGGAGTGTCTGCATTCATTGAAACCACATCTTTTCGGGTATCATCTGCAGGTCGTCTGTCGTGTGTTATAATATTAAAATCACTTCGATAGGCAGGACTTTTTTTATCTACAGTTGAGTAGTACGTAGATCTATACCCCATCAGCATCGGATAACCATAAATGTATGCTTCTTTTGCAAGAGCTTTTGCTTCTTTAGGACTTAATTCATTTTGAGTAGAGCTTTCTTTTTTACAGCTTGTTAAAAATAGAAAAGTGATAAAAATTAAAAGTGATTTTTGCATAATTTGGAAATTTATTATTTAATTAATCGTTTAAAGAATCTATAATATATGTAACCAGATACAGGAAATATCAATTCAAAAAATAAAAAATATTCTAAATGCTTAAATTTAATTTTGTTGCTTAAATATTATAATCATTTTAAATTACAAGTCTAAAAAGATTCGTTTATTGAGGCAATAGTAAATTTAATACTAATTTTCCAATAAAAACAAAGTTTGAATCAGAAAATAAAATTGTTACTTTTAATTTAAAAACATGAAAATTAAACTATTACAATCTATCGTTTTTTCATGATCTTCAAATTATTATTATAAGCATTACTGCAATATCATAGATCATATAATTTTGGAGCTACTATATTCTTGCGACAAAAGTTAAGACTGTCTATTTTTAGTTTAAATAAATCATCATGTAACATTTTCTTGAAATAATTTGAGAAATAGTATATTTTTTTACATCAATCCCCAAGAGGACATCCAAACCAAAATATTGAAGACATGTAGAGACAGCTCCTACCTGTAGTAAGCCAATCTCTTCAAATCTTCCATAATTTTTATAGAAATTTATCCTGTTCCTCTACGGGACATCCAAACCGCCTATAAACCTAGATTTTAAAGGAATAAATAAGATTAATTAACATTAGTACATTTAAGCAGTCCAAAAGAAAAATACACCACAAAAAGTTTTAAAATGTTTAAGAAGAAATATGATGTGGAAAGGCACAAATATATTCTATCTGAAATAGTATGATTGAAATTAATTTCACTGTCGGATTTTAATCTTTGAGAACGAACGTTTGTTATATACTTTGATCGCTGCAGTATTAGAACCGCTTTTATCAATGTTTATTACTCTTATCTGCAGTTGTTACTAATTGCCTTAATTAGAAAAGACCGCGCGCTTATTCTCTGTCTTTTTCTGGTCAAAAGAAAGTGTACTGTATTGCCTAATTTATCTACTGCTCTATATAAATAACACCAAATACCATTTACTTTGATATAGGTCTCATCTAATCTCCAGCTCCCTCCCACGCTACCTTTTCTCTTCTTCATCGCTGACTCAAGCAAAGGTGTAAACTTATAAACCCAACGCTGAATCGTAGCATGATCCACAAGCACTCCTCTAATTTTCATTATTTCCTCAACATCACGATACCTAAGTGTAAATCTTAATTTGAAATATACTATCTAAAGGATTATGTATTTTGGATAACAATCCCCTTTAGTATTCATTTTTTGATAGGTTTAAAATTCTAAAGATAAAAGTTATTCCCAGATGCGACAGAACCGTTTGTTTAGGCTATTGGTTTAAATCCTTGATATTTATTAGAAATTCCTTACATGGAACCGTTTATTATAAAAGTATCGCAGATGAAGCACCGCATTACTGGCTCCGTCAGAAATTTCATCTTTACTTTTGTTTAAATATCTGCATAAAAAAAGCCCATAGAAATGGGCTTAAAATTTATTTTCAAAAAAAAATTACAATGTATTAGGTTTTATTCTGACTATTTTACCATCCTTCATTACTACTAAATCGCTGTTTGTTTTCTTTTTAAATTCAATTAGCTTTTCGTAAACTTTATCCATTCCTTCTAGAACTTTCTTCTGAGTCGATGTTGTTTTGTGATTTTCCATTTGTCGTTATTCTTTTAGTTTATCGAACTTAATTTTATTTAAAATTTCAATCGTATTACCTAATGTTTTTTGTGCTATTAATTCTGCCTTTGCATTAGTGTTATCAAATATCATTGCCTCATCAACTATTAGTAAATATATCTTAAATAAATTTATTAATCCATTGGCATATCGGCGTCTGATAACATCATTTTCAATATTATGACCACCTTCCTGGACTCTGGTTCTTACTCGTTCAATAGCCAGATTAACATCTTGAAGCCAAAAAAACAAAAGTATAACCTTATATCCTTTTTCCTGCGCCAGAATTATTTTTGATTTATAACTTTTTGTGGCTAATGTTGTCTCAAAAGCAAATACTTCATTGTTAGATAATAGCTCATTTATCCTATGTAACATTATTCTGCCAGCTTCAAAAGCAACTTTTTCTGGCTGAAAGGGTGATAGACCTTTCGCAATCTCATCTGCATTTACAAACTCCTTACAATTTAATATTTCTGGAAGTATTGTAAATGAAGCGGTTGTTTTACCTGCTCCATTACACCCTGCTATTATATAAAGATTTTTACTCATTTGAGCAAAGATAAGCAATTTCACATTTAATATAAATAGTTTATATTAGGTTCTGTCGCATCTATCAGAATCAAATATAAGAATTTAAGTGATTTAAAATTTAGCATGCCAGTTTACAGAATGATTTAAACATAGATTTCCCTGGTTTGACCATCTGATTCTTTCTAAGCATATGCACAACTTCAATTCCACTCAATGTTCGCCTAGCCGATTCAAAACTTTTAAAACCTAACCCGTTTTGTATTCGCCATTTTATAAATCGATGGTCCTGTTCTACAATATTGTTGAGATATTTACACTGCCGGATTTTAATCTTTGAGCATAAACGCTTGTTATAGACTTTGATAGGGGCAGTATTAGAACCACTTTTATCAATGTTTATTACTCTTGGCCTGTAGTTATCACTAATTGCTTTAATTAGAAATGACTGCGCACTCATTCTCTGTCTTTTTCTGGTCAAAAGAAAGTCTACTGTATTGCCTAATTTATCTACTGCTCTATATAAATAACACCAAATACCATTTACTTTGATATAGGTCTCATCTAATCTCCAGCTCCCTCCCACGCTACCTTTTCTCTTCTTCATCGCTGACTCAAGCAAAGGTGTAAACTTATAAACCCAGCGCTGAATCGTAGCATGATCCACAAGCACTCCTCTAATTTTCATTATTTCCTCAACATCACGGTAACTAAGTGTAAATCTTAGCTTGAAATATACTGCCTGAAGAATTATATATTTTGGATAACAATGACCTTTAGTATTCATCTTTTGATCGGTTTAAAATTCTAAAGATAAAAGTTATTCCCAGATGCGACAGAACCGTATCTTGAGTTTGTATGCTTTTTTACTGCATAAATGTGAGCAGTAAACAGAAGCCACAGTTTTAGGCAGAAATTCCTCCCCGCAGTTAAGACATTGTTTATTTATTCTTTTCATCGCCTTTATCCCCAATTTAAGTGCCATAAGTATACATAAGTGCCACATTATCGCCTTTTAAGTGCCGGTACAAATATGGTACAAATATATGGCGAAAAATGATTAAAAAACAGCAGAAACAAAAAAGAACAAAAAAGAAAAACCGCTATAAACATTTCGTTTACAGCGGCTTAACACTTTTTATTAACTGATGTTAATCAGTACTTATTTGACTTCTTCGAATTCAACGTCTTCAACATTGTCTCCTTGAGCTTGCTCTTGTTGTGGAGCAGCTTGTTGACCTTGTTCACCTTGAGCGTACATTGCTTCTGTAGCTGTTTTCCAAGCTGCATTAATGTTGTCAAGAGCAGTTTGAATAGCTGGAATGTCTTGAGATTGGTGAGCCATTCTCAATTCAGTTAAAGCGTACTCAACAGCAACTTTATGATCGTCAGCTAATTTGCTTCCTAACTCTTTTAATTGAGTTTCAGTTTGGAAAATCATGCTGTCAGCTTCGTTTAATTTCTCAGCTCTTTCTTTTGCTATTTTATCAGCGTCAGCGTTAGCTTCAGCATCTTTTTTCATTTTTTCGATTTCTTCAGCTGTTAAACCAGAAGAAGCTTCGATACGGATATCGTGAGATTTTCCAGTTCCTTTATCAGTTGCAGAAACTTTGATGATACCATTAGCATCGATATCAAAAGTAACCTCAATTTGAGGAACTCCTCTTGGTGCTGGTGGAATACCATCTAAATGGAAACGACCAATAGTTTTGTTATCAGCAGCCATCGCTCTTTCACCTTGCAATACGTGAATTTCAACAGATGGTTGAGAATCAGCAGCAGTAGAGAAAACTTGAGATTTTTTAGTTGGAATAGTAGTATTAGACTCAATTAATTTAGTCAATACACCACCCATAGTTTCGATACCTAAAGATAAAGGTGTAACGTCAAGTAACAATACATCTTTTACATCTCCAGATAAAACTCCACCTTGAATAGCTGCTCCAATTGCAACAACTTCATCAGGGTTAACACCTTTAGATGCTTTTTTACCAAAGAATTTTTCAACTTCGTCAGCGATTCTTGGCATACGAGTAGAACCTCCTACAAGAATAACTTCGTCGATATCAGCAGTAGTTAAACCTGCATCTTTTAATGCTTTAGCAACTGGCTCCATAGAACGTTTAACTAAAGAATCAGTTAATTTTTCGAACTGTGCTCTAGACAATTTTTTCACTAAGTGTTTTGGTCCAGAAGCCGTAGCAGTTACGTATGGCAAGTTGATTTCAGTTTCAGAAGAAGAAGACAATTCAATTTTTGCTTTCTCTGCAGCTTCTTTCAAACGCTGTAATGACATTGGGTCAAGACGTAAGTCAATACCTTCTTCAGCTTTAAATTCGTCAGCTAACCAGTCAATAATTTCGTGGTCAAAATCATCTCCACCTAAGTGAGTATCACCGTTTGTAGATAATACTTCAAATACACCGTCTCCTAATTCAAGAACAGAGATATCAAAAGTACCTCCACCTAAATCGTAAACAGCAATTTTTTGATCAGTTCCTTTTTTGTCTAATCCGTAAGCAAGTGCAGCAGCAGTTGGCTCATTGATTATACGCATAACTTTAAGACCAGCAATTTCTCCAGCTTCTTTCGTAGCTTGACGTTGCGCATCATTAAAGTAAGCAGGAACAGTAATAACTGCTTCAGTTACAGTTTGACCTAAATAGTCTTCAGCAGTTTTTTTCATTTTTTGAAGAGTCATTGCAGACAATTCTTGAGCAGTATATAAACGACCATCAATATCCACACGTGGAGTATTGTTGTCACCTTTTACTACTTTGTAAGATACTCTTTTTGCTTCGTTTGTAGTCTCAGCAAAAGTGTGTCCCATAAAACGTTTAATAGAAGCAATCGTTTTTGTAGGATTCGTTACCGCTTGTCTTTTTGCAGGATCACCCACTTTAATTTCTCCACCTTCAACAAAAGCGATGATAGATGGCGTTGTTCTTTTTCCTTCTGCGTTAGGAATAACAACTGCTTCGTTACCTTCCATTACAGAAACACAAGAGTTCGTAGTCCCTAAATCAATTCCGATTATTTTACCCATTTTTTTATATATTTAATTTTGATGTATACTTATTTTAACAACTCATGGTGCATAAGTCAATCTTTGTGCCAATACAAAAAAACCATATAAATTGTCAGTTTTCCATACTGGCATACCAAACATTATATGACAACATGACATTTTTTCCTACTGACATTTACGTCATAACCCAATATACAATGTCATTATCAGGAGCTATTCCTGCTGTATACTATATCTTTTTCTGTCTAAAAAAGCCAGAAAAAAGATGCCGTTTCCATCAGGGCTAGAACAACCATTATGCAATCCTATTTTTTATACTTTCTAAAAATATAAATTTACAAATCTTATATAAAATACTATATTTCAAAAAGTTATTAAAAACATAAATTTAAACATAAATATTCAAAATGCAATGAATTTTAAGGTCACAATAAAAAAACATAACCGATACGAAACTTAATCTTAACTTTATTATCAAAGAATTTGGTATAATCTAATCGTATAATGCTGTACATAATTCAAATAATTTTAAGGAAATAACTAGATTAGCACTATTTTTAAATTCTAGATTAAAACACTTTCCAAAACATTAACCGAGAAGAACATTCAATGAAAGCATACATTCAAACAGACAAATCTGGAAACTACTACAATGTAAACGCCTATGTTGCCAACGAAGGCTTTCAAGCTTTAGGCTGGGAAACAGAAAAATACTTTTCAATAGACGACATCACAGACAATAATCCTGAAAGTTTAGTTGTAGGCGGTATTGGAAATGTGAGAAAACAATTGGAAAAATTTGGAATACAGCGACCTTCTAATGAAATAGACTATCCTAAAGAATTAGAAAAATATTTAGGCAGGAAGGTTTGGGTTGCTACAATTGAAGAAATTTTTAAAGACGAACAAAATTGGAATGTTTTTATAAAACCAAAAAACGACACAAAAAAATTCGCAGGAAAAGTCGTTAAGGATTATAAAGACTTTATCGGAATCGTCGACAACGACAATCCAACACAAATTTGGTGTTCCGAAATAGTGAATTTTAAAACCGAATGGAGATGTTTTATAAGATATGGCGAAATTTTAGATATTAGGCAGTACAAAGGTGTTTGGGATTCTAAACTCGACTTATCTATAATTAAAAATGCTGTTAAAGATTTTAAAAGTTCTCCGGCTTCATACGCCTTAGACTTTGGTATAGATGAGAATGATACTATGAAATTAGTAGAAATAAATGATGGTCATTCATTAGGAACCTACGGAATAAGTGCAACAAATTATGCTAAGTTTTTATCTGCAAGATGGTCAGAATTGACAAAAACAAAAGATTATGCTCGCTTTTAGAAATACTATTGCCTATAAGTAGGTTCAGAATATTAACCCAAACTAAAAAATGAAACTAAAACTAACGTTACTCTTTTTGATTTTATCTATTTCGGCATTTGCACAGACCAATTTAGGGATTGGCTTAATTGCCATTAAATTTAATGACAAAACAGTTTTGCCCTTATATTCTTCAATCAATGATAAACAACCAATAAAAACAATTCGTTTTTTTAATGATGAAACGATTAATAGCTGGAATATTAAAGATCTTAAAAACCAGCAAAAATGGTTAAAACCAGAAATACTATGGCTAGATTATAACTTCTTTGTTTTCCGCTGCGAGAAACAAGAAAAAGACTGGTTTAAGATAATTGTAGACAATGAGTCTGGGAAATCACTCTGGATTAAGAAAAGTAAAAGTACCGAATTTAAAGATTGGGAAAAGTACCTTCAGGGTATGTTTAGAATTTCAAGAAAATCAAAAGCTGACAAGATTTATAAATTACCAAATATAAATTCCGGAACAATTAAATATTTAGGTGAAGAGTGTTTTCAGGTTAAATCGATGAAAGGCGATTGGATTGAGATTTTTACATCTGAATGTGATGAAGTAAAAAGCGAAATAAAATCAGGATGGATAAAATGGAAAAACGGAAATAATTTATTAATAGAATATTTTCCAACAAGTTAAGTTCGCCATAATAAAGACATACCCAATACGAAACTTAATCTTAACTTGATTATCAAAAAAAATTGGCATAATCTAATAGTATAATACCGTACAGGATTCAAATAAAACTAAGGAAACGACTAGATTAGCACCTTTCTTAAATAAAATAAAAAGAAGCTATAAAAATGGAAAATTACAGCATCATCATATTTATACTCGCAATAGTAATAGGACTTTCACTACTTGCAGAGCAAATAAAACTACCCTATCCTATTTTATTAGTTATTGTAGGTATTGCCATAGGATTCATTCCCGGAATTCCCGAAATAGAAATTAATCCCGAGATTATCTTCTTACTCTTCCTCCCACCATTACTATACGACGCCTCATTTAATATCTCACCAAAAGATTTTAAGACTAATCTTAATACAATAGGCACACTGGCAATACCCTTAGTTTTTCTTACCACGTTTTGGATAGCAGTAGTAGCCCGTTATATGATACCAGGAATGACATGGCCACTAGCATTTGTATTGGGCGCTATACTCTCTGCAACCGATGCAGTAGCCGCCATGAGTATCACCAAAGGATTAGGACTATCACACAAAACCATAACAATTCTTGAGGGCGAAAGCCTTATCAACGATGCTTCGGCATTAGTAGCCTATCGCTTTGCCGTTGCAGCAGCATTAGGATATTCATTTATAATATGGGAAGCAACATTACAATTTATACTATTATTAGGCGGCGGATTCCTAGTAGGTTTTACAATGGGAAAAATACTGGCATTTGTACTCAAGAGAGTACATAAAAACCCAATAGTCACCATTAGTTTTATGCTCTTAATGCCATTTGTTACCTATCTGGTTGCCGAACACCTGCATGTTTCAGGAGTTATCGCCGTAGTAATATTAGGACTCGCAATAGCACGTTTTAGTAACAAGATTTTCCCAGAAAGCCTAAAGAACCAATCCAAAGGATTGTGGGATATTATAATCTTCCTCCTAAACGGATTAATCTTTATCCTAATCGGGCTCAACTTTCCGTACATTCTAAAAAACATCGATAATGGGCTTATATTACCTTACATAGGTTATGCAGTAATAATAACAATCGTGGCATTATTGATACGAATGACAAGGATATTTCTCCAAAAACTAAACCTTCAAAAAGCATTTCAAAACAACGGCAAAAAAAGAAGAAAAGTTAGCGAGCATGCCCTACTCGATTCCAAAAATAGTTTCATAATAAGTTGGTCAGGAATGCGCGGTATCGTTTCACTAGCCATCGCAATGGGATTACCCAAAACTCTCGAAGACGGAAGTCCATTCCCACAACGAAGCGCCATAATATTTATATCAGTAGCCGTAGTATTATTAACCCTTATCGGGCAAGGACTTACATTACCGTGGGTAGTTAAAAAAGTAAATGCAAAAAAAGAATAATCATTTCTATTCATTAATCCTGCTACGCTATATTAGTGAATAGAAATTTTGCTACAGCCCATATATTTTAATTAATTTATATTAAGCATTTAAAACAGTAATAAACTACCTTAGCAATAAAATAATAAATGGTAAAACTTAACTATAAAAATTATCAAATTGAAGTCATAAACGACATCAATTACACGATAAACTCGGCTGATAATTTAAAAGTTTACGATAAAATTTTCTTTCAGGGAAAAAGCATCGAAGATAAATTTTACCCAACCAGCAAATGCGGAATTATTATCAAAGAACCTGGTAATAAAATTGCAAGTGCCATAATTTGCGAAAGTGGTGGTACAACTGCAATAACCGAAAAATCATTTATAATCGAAGATGACAAAATATGGATTTGCGTTACCAATAAAGTATATTGCTTAGAAATACCAAGCCTAGATTTAATATGGCGCAAAGAAATAGATTTTATAACCAATTTTTCTATTCATAAAGTCGAAGAAGATTTTATTATCCACGGAGAACTCGATATTAAAAGAATAACCAAAAGTGGAGAAACAATATGGAGTTTTGGAGGAAGAAATATTTGGGTAAACCCAGAAGGAAAAACAGAATTTAATATAGAAAATAATCAAATTCATTTATTCGACTTTGAATCTAATGAATACATTTTGGACTTTAACGGAGAAACTATTTTAGATAATCCAAAACCAAGTTCCGATAAAAAATGGTGGGATATCCTTAAAATAGCCCAAGAAATCAAGAAAAAATAGAACATATTCTTAAAAAAAAAATAAGTTTGCTTACAGTAAAAGACATAATGATTAATAAGTTTGCTCAAGAAAGAATCAATCTTGAGCAAATTTTGGATTGGTTTAATGATTTTGATACTCAAATTCAAAGAAAAATTATTAGATGGACAAGCCAGTGTTTAATACAATCTCATCCTAACGAAGAAACATTCAATAAAGCAATTCAATTAATACCTTTAAAACCAACAGCAACAGCTATTGTACTTTTAAAAACACATAAGAACCTAAAAGTTGCTTTGGATAAGATTGAATTACTTCCCGATTATGAAATAAAAAAAACTTTTATTATATTAATTTCGGTATTTAAAATCTCGGACACCGTAAGAAGAAATACATATTGCCAAGGTAATTGCTATCATGACTGGCATAATTTAGACAACCTCTTAAACTTTTCTTAGAATTAAAAAACATTGATAAAACCAATGAAAAATACTGCATTCCTCCTACTAGCTTCATTAATACTTTTGTCTTGCAATCACGCCACAAAAGAAAAAACAATTGATAAATTAGAGTCTAAAACTGACTCTATTCAAAAAGAAGAAATCAAATCGGATTCGATAGAGAAACATCAAACATTTAATGACTCCATTGATAGTTTAGACCAAGATTTAAAAGCATTTGTTCCAAAAGGATATAGCGTTATAAGCATCGAATCAGGAAATCTTAATTTTGACGAATATACCGATGCCATTTTGGTTCTTCGCAAAAGCAGCGAAGCATCAACATCTAACTTTGCCGAAAACAAACCTGATAAAAGACCTCTACTTATCCTACTAGGACAAAAAGACGGCACTTACAAACTAGCGTATCAAAATAATGATGCCGTGTATTGCATAGATTGTGGCGGACTTTTTGGAGATCCATTTACAGGAATAACAATAAAAAATGGTTATTTCTCTATAGAACATGGCGTTTCAGGAGGACATCATTGGGAAAATGTTACTACATTTAAATATAATAAAGTCAAAAACAATTGGTTTCTGTACAAAGACCATTATATAAACTACAAACTTAATGACGGTAATGATAAAAATGCCGAAGCCTTAGTTGTTGATTATGAGAAACTAAAAACAGTAAAAAACTTTGGAGAAGTTTCGTTTGAAAAATTCAATATCTATAATGATAAAGGATATTAAAAATAGTATTAAATTCGAATTATTAAAAGCCAAGTTTTATATTTAATTATTACCCAATGAAACAAACCCTATTAGTATTCTTAAGTTCAATACTCTTATTATCTTGCTCCGATAAGCAAAAAAAAGAAACAGAAGAAACAGAACAAGAAACCACAACCTCTACTACAGAAAACAGTACCACTAGCGGTAAAACTGCCGTTTTTAAATGGGATACCGAACTATGTGCCAATACAGGAACATATGACTCAGAAAAATACACCGAAGAAGAATTAAAGAACACCTACGATTTATGGTTTTCTAATTCAGGCGGCAGTTTAAGTACCAATTCAAGCCCGAGTTCTCAAGCCGAAATCGATAAACTAAGCCTTTCTGATTTAACCGCAGAATACAATGAGAAAAAAGCTTTTTATAACAAAAAAATGATTTCATCACCGTATTGGGAAAAAATAAAAGCGGAGAAGTTACATGAATTAAAGGACACATACGAGCTAACAAAAATAGCTATCGAGGCCTATTCCAATCCTTCAGTCTTACTTAACAACCGATTCTCTAAAAATTGTACAGAATATACAAAAGCATTAACTTCTAATGATTCCATTTTAATGCTGAAAACCTGGAATAATTTGGCTGAAAAGCAAAAAAAGAATAATGGTAGTCCAGAAGATTTTATGAGAAGACATCTGGAAAAATACAATTCTAAAGACAGAGTTCTAAATGCTAAAATAGAATTAATGACCTATGGCTGGTGGAATTGCGCTAATGCCGCAACATTCAAGATAAATGATGATGGTACTATGGCAAAAGAATTTGCCAAACTGTTTATAAAAGTAACTTCAGAGTGTGACGAACCATAAATAATTCGAGAACATTTTTACTATAAACCGTTGAGTATAACTCGCAAAAATGACATCTACAAATAGAAACATAGCTAAATATTTATGTTTCTATTTGTTTAAACTAATCTCAACCAACAGGTTATTACAATAAAACCATTCTACAAAAACACTATGAACAAAATAGTATTACTTCTTTTTATTTTCATTTCATCATCATTGATAGCTCAAAAAAGGAGTCAAAAAGATAACTTTGTTGTTCAAATAAAAAAAGTAAAAGGAGATTTAAACAAAGACAATCTAGCCGATTTAGTTGTTGTAACTCAAGATACCATAAACCCAAAAGCTCCTTATAAACTAAGCATATTCTTTGCTCAACCCTACGGTACTTTTAAGTTAATAGTTTCAACAATAAAAGCCATTGACCCACAATATCCAGAAGGCAAAAATGGATATTACAATGGGAATTCTTTTTATGATATAACTATCGAAAAAGGAATCTTAATTATTAAAAACGAACTAACAAGAGGCAATTTCGAACATAAATTTCGCTATCAGAATACTAATTTCGAATTAATCGGTTTTTCAGAAGTATATTCAGATGGACAAGGAACAATGGGAATGGTCGATTTTAATTTATCAACCGGAATACGAGTAAGCACAAGCGAGCGTTACGATGATAGCAATGAAAAACCCACCAAAAGCCAAAAGAAAATCCTAATACGACCATTGCCAAAATTACAGGATTTCAAACCATTTACTACCGAATTTTACTAAAAACAGAATACTACATTAATAAAATTAATTCGTAGAAATTCGTACAATTTGTGACAAAAAACTGTTTAGTATTAGCAATAAACAGCTCTTAAAATAATATCACAAAATCATTTTCCTTTAATTATACTTTAACTACCATAGCAATAGCTATTCAATTTTTATTCGTATTTTCGATTCTCAAAAAAATTGTATTTCCTCAAATAATCGATTGATTATTAGCAATACATCGAAAATAACTATAAAATAGAATTAAAATGGTTTCATTTAGCAAAGAATTGTCTTTCCGTTGGTCTGATCTAGACCCTAATTTTCACTTACGCCATAGTGCTTATTATGATTTTGGAGCACAACACCGTATCGAAATTTTAGAACAACTAGGCTTGACTTTAAAAGTAATGCAACAACAAAGCTTTGGTCCTGTGCTTTTTAGAGAAGAATGTATTTTTAGAAAAGAAATAAAACTTTCGGATAAAATATTCATCCATACCAAAACATCAAAGATGAAACCTGATGGATCACGCTGGTCAATTATACATGAATTTATCAATGAAGAAGGGAAACTTTGTGCAACCATTACTGTCGATGGTGCATGGATGGACACCAAACTAAGAAAACTAGCTTCTCCTACTCCATCAATCGCAATAGAAGCATTGAGCATCTTCCCAAAAAGTGAAGACTTTGTAGGGCTTTAAACGCCCTAATAATACCTCATCAATACGCATAGGTAAGTCCATATTTTGTGTGGAATTATTATAAGGTTCTTTGTAAAATAATAACAATTTAAAAAAACATAATTATGAAAAAAGTAATCATAGTTCTAATAACAATTGTATCATTAATATCATGTAACAACCAAAACCCACAAAATATGGATTCTAAAAACACCGAATTAGTCAAACAGTATTTTACCCATTTCAACAATCACGATTGGAAAAAAATGTCCGAAATGTATATTCCAACCGCCGAGTTTAAAGACCCGTCTTTAGGGCCTCGAATTGTAAAACAAACTCGTGCCGAGATAGAAAAAAAATACAGCGAGTTAAACCAGATTTTTCCAGACTTAAAAGATAAAGTGATACAAGTATATCCATCAGGAGAAAAATACGTAATTGTAGAATTTGTTTCTAGCGGAACAGCTGAAGATGATTCGACTTTCGAATTACCAATTTGTACCATCTTTACCATCGAAAACGGATTAATAACCAAGGATTTCTCGTACTTCGACAACTTCGAAGAACAAGAATAAAGATTGTCTAAAAAAGTAACGCGGATGATGCGGATTTGCTGAAGCAAAAACGCGGATAAAAACAGATTTTATATGAATATGATTGTTATATAAAACTTACATAATCTCTTTTTAAAAATGAAATTACTGCATCAACAGTTAACAGATTCCATAATTAAAACTTTTTATGAAGTTTATAATGAATTGGGATATGGCTTTTTGGAGAAAATTTATCAAAATTCTTTGTATTTAGAATTAAAAAACAAAGGATTTAAAGTTGAAGCTCAGAAGAAAATTAGTGTTTATTACAAAGGAATAGAAGTTGGAGAATATTATGCTGACTTAATTGTAGAAGATTTAATTATATTAGAACTAAAAGCTGCTGATTGTTTAGTAAAAGATTTTGAAAATCAAGTTCTAAATTATTTAAGAGGCACAAACTGCGAGGTAGGATTACTTTTAAACTTTGGAAAAAAACCTGAATTTAAAAGAAAAATTTTCGAAAATACCAGAAAAGCAAAACAATAAAATCCGTTTTATTCATCTTTTAACACGCATCAAAATAATAAATCCGTTTTTATCCGCGTCTTCGCTTTAGCGAATCCGTTTAATCCGCGTCCAAATACGCTATCAAACATAAAAAAGAAGGTGTTTTTCGAAATAATTATATCGATGCTGACGGAAAAAGCAAAGACGATGTTTATTATAGCATTATTAAAGAAGATTGGAGCGAATTAAAAGCTTTCAATTTCTCTGAATTTAATTAAATTTGTGTTTCCATTAGAAACATACAATAAAACTTTAACCATTCAGATATCAAGAAAATTAAGCTTTTACTACTTAATGACACTTAATACCTTAATGGTAAAAAAATCAACCAATGATAAACCTTTTAAAAGACTTTAGATTAATTGTTGCTATAGTAATAATACTGATTATAACAATCATATTGGCTACTATTATCGATAAGCTTTTTATCCGTTTTATTCGCCGCCGATTAGGTGTTAATGATTTTGATAGTACAGGATATAAATTCTTGAAACATTTAGTAATCACTATAGTTTATATTCTGGGGATTGCATTTGCATTAATACAAATTCCAGAATTTAAACTCATAGGACATTCATTACTCGCTGGTGCAGGAGTACTTTCGGTTATTGCAGGACTTGCTTCGCAACAAGCTTTAAGCAATATTATGAGCGGGATATTCTTAGTGATTTTTAAACCTTTCAAGATAAATGATAAAATAACAATCAATAATTTTAGCGGTGTAGTCGAAGATATTAATTTAAGACAAGTGGTTTTAAAAGACATGGAAAATAACCGTATTATTATTCCAAATTCCGTTATAAGTAATCAGATTATTCTAAACACAAATATGAATGATTCAAAATGCTGCAAAATAATCGAAATAGGAATAGGTTACGACTCAGATATTGATAAAGCCTTAGCCATAATGAAAGATGAAGTTGCTAAGCATCCTCTTTTTATAGATACACGAACTGCTGCAAACAAAAAGAATAATGCTCCATTAGTTGTAGCAAGAGTTGTGGCGCTTAACGATTCGAGCGTAAACTTAAAAGTTTGGGCTTGGGCCAAAGATGCGACCGATGGTTTTGTTATGTATTGCGATTTATTACACAGTATAAAAAATCGTTTTGATGCCGATAAAATAGAAATTCCATTCCCACAACAAGTTGTTACACTAAAAAAAGAACTCTAGTTATTACTGAAACTTCAGTCCGAAATTTACTTTATCAAAAGTTGTACTGCAAGAAAGAGCAAATCTCCCAATATTCAAAGTTCCAAAAATACCCTCAACTCCATGACCCGAGTAAAATCCACCTAAAGAAAAACGGTCAATCTGATATTTTAATGCAATATCATTAACCCGACTGCTCAATTGACCGAAGACTATTATTCTAGGAACAATTTCGTAGCTCGCAAATACTTTTGGAGCCATTTTTTGATAATAATCAAAACTTTCATCCGTTTCATAATCAACACTTGTAGAATGCAAATTTTCTAAACTTCCACCAATAAAAGTATTATTTTTTGGATGCCACGAAATATTAAGCCCAGTAAATGTTCCATCATAACCACTGCGCGATTCTACGTAACCAACACCAATTGTTGCTCTGAAATTCTCAAATATTTTACCAACATAGCCTATGTAAGTTCTGTCAATTTCTGATTTATCAATTCCAGCTCCAAGAATGATATCATCCGAACGCATTCCAAAAGCATATTGAAAATAGGTTGAATATTCGTTGTTATTCCCCGCAACAACGCTTCGCCCTTTATCAAGATCGATATTTGGCGATATTAAAGTCGAGTTTATAACTGCAAAATCAAATGTATTGACTTCTTGAGCAAATGTGGGTATAACAAATAAGAGTAAAAGTATAGTTATTTTCATAATTCCAGTTTTAGCTTACAACATTATATATCTAATTTACATATATTTTTCTTGTTAATAAAAGAAGTCCTATGAAGTGCATCATTATTCGTCAAAATGCAATATTTTTACAATTATATCTTACAAAATATTAACAATCAAACACATACTTACATATTCTCAAAACGGAGATATTCTTAAAGTAACAACTTAACCATAAATTATAAAACAATTATCTCTGCACATCTGTTATGCAATTTTTTGTTTTCATAAAAAGAAAACGTATTGCCATTAATCGTATTTTTGAAACAATAAATAATTCTAACATCAATACAAATTAATATGTTTACAATAGAGCAAATTAAAGAAGCACACTCAAAAGTGAAAACTGGAGCTGATTTTCCTAATTATATTCAAGATTTAATAATCTTAGGAGTAAAAGGATATGACACCAATGTAAATGATGGTACTGTAGAATATTATGGTGTAAACAATTATAGAGTTGCCACTGATGATAAATACGATGAAATTAAAGTAACATCAAATGTTAATAAAGAACGTTTTCTAGAATTCTTATTACAACACCAAGACGGACAAACAGATTATATAACATTTTGCAAACAAGCAGGAGAATGTGGAATTGCTAAATGGAGAGTAGATATTATCGAAATGACTTGTACGTACTACGATAAATCTGGAAATGAAATATTAATAGAAAAGATTCCTGATTAATTAAATAAAATCATCAATTCAAAATTTATTCAATGCAATTTTCAGGTCAAAAAATCTATTCGATTGCCCAAAAAAGTATGTTGTTATTACTTTTTATAACTGCTTTTTCAGGATTTTCTCAAAATAGTAAAAGCAATTCAAAATTTAAGGTAATTGCGTTTTATACTGCCAAAAATGACCAAGCACATATCAGTTTTGTGCATGAAGCCAATAAATGGTTTCCTAAGATGGCAGAGAAATATAATTTTGAATATGATTCAACCAATAATTGGGATAATCTAAATGCTAAGTTCTTAGCAAAATATCAGGTCGTTATATTCTTGGATACACGACCTGAAGAAACTAAGCAACGAGAAGCGTTTAAAAAGTATATGGATAATGGTGGCGCCTGGATTGGTTTTCACTTCGCTGCATTTGCCTTAAACGATTCTCAATACCCACAAAACTGGGATTGGTACCACAATCAATTTTTAGGATCTGGCGAATACGGAAGCAATACATGGAAACCTACATCGGCAATACTACGACTTGAAAGCAAATTTATTATAACCAAAGATGTTCCTCAAACATTTAAATCATCGCCAAACGAATGGTACAGATGGCAAAATGACCTTAGGGATAATCCTGATATCAATATACTCTTAGCAATAGATGATACTAGTTTTCCTTTAGGTACTGGACCAAAACCAAGCGAGATATGGCATAGTGGTTATTATCCCGTAGTTTGGACAAATAAGAAGTATAAAATGGTCTATTTTAATATGGGCCATAATGATATCGATTATGAGAATAACACCAATAAAACACTTTCGTACACATTCGAAAACGAACCACAAAGTCAGCTGGTTATAAACACGTTATTGTGGCTAAAAAGCAATACAGGAAAACTTTAATTTTTTTTAATTTTTAATTCATAAAAAAATGTCAGAACAAGTATCACCCATCATAAATACAGAAGATTTAATAGCTTTACAAAAATCAGATATTGTAATTGTTGATGCCAGAACAGGAATCAATGCCAAAGAAAACTATAAAGCATCTCATTTACAAAATGCTCGTTATGTTGATTTAAATCTCGATTTGGCAACTGTTCCTACTGATGCGGCAAATGGCGGCAGACATCCATTACCTTCATTATCAAAATTTTCCGAAGTGTTATCAAAACTCGGAATATCGCCATCAAGTCATATAATTATATATGATGATAAAAATAGTTCGAATGCTGCAGCACGTTTCTGGTGGATGCTTAGAGCAATTGGACACAAAAAAGTACAGGTTATAAATGGTGGCTTACAAGCAGCTGTAAAAGCAGGTTTTCCTGTAAGTTCTGGAATTGAAACTTTTGCCGAAGCAGCATTATATCCAATCTCTAACTGGGAATTATCTCAGGCAGATATTACCGAAATTGACAAAGCAAGCAAGAACCAAGATACCATAATCATTGATGTTCGGGATAAAGACCGTTTTGATGGCTTAACAGAACCTATCGATTTAATTGCAGGACATATTCCCGGAGCAACAAATGTTCCTTTTACGAGCAATTTAAACGAAGATGGTACTTATTTATCTCCAGAAGTTTTAAAAGCTAAATATCAAGATATAATAGGCAATACAAAACCTGAAAACGTAATTGTACATTGCGGTTCGGGCGTAACAGCATGTCATACGCTACTTGCAATAGATTATGCGGGGTTACCAATTCCTAAACTTTATGTTGGTTCCTGGAGCGAATGGTCAAGAAATAATCGCCCAATGATTACTGCCGAAACAAAATAGAATTCTTAAATTGCGCAAATGAACACTATAGAACATTGGGATATCCTTTTATCTAATACAGTTAATAAAAAAGCTTTTATTGAAACGGTACTTGACGGAAATGCCGAAGGAGAATTAGCGGCTTTTAATTCCCTAAACGGAATTCTATTTTCGGACATTGCAATTGATAAATTTATAGAAAAAGAATACCAATATGATCTGATTGAAGCTGCTGCAGAATCAAATAGAAAACTACGAACATTCTCCTCGGGCGAACGTAAAAAAGAGTTTTTAAACTATTGCGTAAAGCAAAATCCAGATTATATTATTTTTGATAATCCGCTAGACCATTTAGATCATGCCTCACGTATTACATTGGCGAATTCTCTGGAACAATTGGCGAAATCAGTTCGAATTATTCAATTGGTAAATCGTGCTGCCGATTTGTTTCCTTTTATACAGAATAAAGCTCAGATTACAGATAATTCTTTTGTTTTAAACGAAATAAAAACTACCGAAAATAGTTCAAATTCAGTAAAAGTCTCTATTCCTAAACCTGCAGAACCTACAGATTACGATGAAGAAGTATTGATACACATGAATGCCGTTTCTGTAAGTTACGACGAAAGAAAAATCGTTGATGCTATTACGTGGACAATTAAAAAGAATGAATTTTGGCAACTTATTGGACCTAACGGTTCTGGAAAAAGTACAATCCTATCCTTAATTTCTGGTGATAACCCAAAAGGTTACGGACAAGATTTATTCCTTTTTGGAAAGAAGAAAGGAAGCGGAGAAAGTGTTTGGGATATCAAGAAGAGAATTGGTTATTTTTCGACTTCCATGACTGATTTATTTCAGAAAAAACACAGCTTAGAACACATGATTCTATCTGGTTTTTTTGATTCAATTGGATTATATACGGAACCAACATCTTTACAAAGACAAATTGTATCGCAATGGCTTGATGTGATTAAAATGAGCCATTTAAAGAATAAAACATTTACACAACTTTCTATCGGACAGCAAAGAGTTGCATTAATCGTTAGAGCCGTATTAAAACATCCTCCATTAGTAATTTTAGACGAACCTGTAGAAGGTTTGGATGATGAAAATGTAGCTTTAGTAATTGAACTAGTTAATCTTTTGGTCAAAGAAACTAGTATGACAATCTTATACGTTTCTCATCGCATAGAACCAGGTCTAACACCTACATCTATATTCGAATTAATTCCATCAGAAACTGGGTCAATTGGAAATATCAAATCAAAATCCCTATAATTAAAAAGAGCCTGAAAATATTTTCAGGCTCTTTTTAATATTCTTAATCAGCAGTAACTTTATAAGTAGGATCTTCGAGAATATCTACAATAATATTAGCATTTTTAAGTAGCAATCGGCAATCGTCACTTAAATGATATAACCGAACCGTTTTATTGATTTTTGCATACCGTTCTGTAATTTTATTTACAGCATCAATGGCGCTCATATCTACTATTTTACTTTCTTTAAAATCGATTATTATTTCTTTCGGATCATCCTGAACATCAAATTTCTCCATAAACCCCATTGTAGAACCAAAAAAGAGCGGTCCAAATATCTCATAATGCTTTACTCCATTATCATCAATATATTTTCTGGCACGAATACGTTTGGCACTTTCCCAAGCAAAAACCAAAGCCGAAATAATAACGCCTATTAAAACTGCCAAAGCCAGATTATGCATAAAAACAGTAATCACCGCAACGATAATTCCAACAAAAATATCGTGTTTAGGCATTTTATTAATAATCCTGAAACTAGCCCACTCAAACGTTCCTATTGCAACCATAAACATAACGCCAACCAAAGCTGCCATAGGTAATTTTTCGATTACAGGTGCTCCAAACAAGATAATAACAAGAATAGTTAGTGATGCAATAATACCCGATAAACGAGCTCTGGAACCAGCCGAGATATTTACCAGCGTTTGAGCAATCATTGGGCAACCACCCATCCCAAAGAAAAATCCATTTACAATATTGGCACTTCCCTGAGCAATACATTCCCGATTTCCGTTTCCTTTAGTTCCTGTAAGTTCATCGACCAAGTTTAATGTTAGTAACCCCTCCGTTAACCCTACAGAAGCCATAATTAAAGAATACGGAAAAATTAATTGCAGCGTTTCGAGATTCCAATTAATATTAGGCAAATGAAAAGGAGGAAAACCACCACTTATTGAGGCGATATCGGCAACAGTTTTTGTCTGAATACCTAAACCAAGAACCAAACCAAAAACAACAATAATCGCTACTAACGAAGCCGGAATTGCTTTAGTAATTTTAGGAAACAAAATTACTATTGCTATTGTTAAAGCAACCAAACCTAACATAATAAACATAGGATTTCCCGATAACCAAACTAACTCGCCATTAACAACCGTTTTAAATTGCTTTAATTGCGACATAAAAATTACAATTGCCAAACCATTTACAAAACCAAACATTACAGGTTGAGGAACTAATCGAATAAATTTACCCCATTTAAACAAACCTACCAGAATTTGCAAAACACCAGCCAAAGCCACAGCAGCAAAAACATATTCTAAACCGTGCGATTTCATTAAAGCAATCAATACAATCACTGTTGCTCCTGCTCCACCCGATACCATACCTGGGCGACCACCAAAAACAGCCGTAATTAATCCCATGATAAATGCAGCATATAAACCAACCAAAGGCGGAAAACCGGCAAGAATGGCAAACGAAAGCGATTCGGGAATCATAGTCATAGCCACCGTAAAACCTGCTAGAATTTCGGTTTTATAATCTACTTTTTGTGTGAAATCAAATAAGTTAAAATATTGCTTCATTATTTAAATATAAATCTGAAAAGATGAGAACTAATAAAAAACAGTTTTTTCCTACTATTAATATTTCAACAATAGCAAAATAACTTTTTTATAAGCGCAACAAAAGTAACTATTTTACAGCGTATATCGTTACAAATCCAACTTTACAAATGAGATAAAAGTCATTATTTCTTTAACAAAATCTATGATTTATTAGCGATATTTGGTAAATTACATCAATATTCCCTTTCGTTCCGTATAATAACAATAGCTAAGAGTAATTAAAAAAGAATCAAAAATGACAATAATAATTACATTTTGTGTCTTATTGCTTATCGCCTACTTATTCGATTTAACCTCATCGAAAACAAGAATTCCATCCGTAATATTATTACTCCTTTTGGGCTGGACAGTAAGGCAAATAACTAAATTCCTTGATATCGAGCTTCCTAAATTCACCCATCTTCTTCCTATTTTAGGAACCATAGGACTTATATTAATTGTACTCGAGGGAGCACTAGAACTCGAACTTGACAAATCCAAGTTGCCATTAATAAAAAAATCAGCAATAGGTGCATTTCTTTCCTTTATAGCATTTGCCTTTGTACTGGCTTATTTATTCCATTATTATGGAGGATACCCGCTTCAAGCCTGCTTAATAAATGCAATACCATTTTGTGTAATTAGTAGTGCCATTGCAATTCCAAGTGTTCAAAATCTAAACCTGAGCCAACGAGAATTTGTAACTTACGAGAGTAGCTTATCGGATATCTTTGGCGTAGTATTTTTCAATTTCATATATTATAATACCACTTTTGGATTCTCAACTTTTAGCTACTTTTTTCTGCAGATTTTAATTATGATAGTAATCTCCTTTTTAGCAACCATGCTATTATCATTAATCCTTAATAGAATTGAACATCATATTAAGTTTGTGCCTATTATTTTATTAATGATTTTAATTTATGAAATTTCAAAAAAACACCATTTACCAGCACTACTTTTCATCTTGATATTTGGTCTCTCAATTAATAATTTTAATCAGTTAAAAAACTATAAATGGAGTGAACGCCTTCGCTCAGAATCACTAGCTAAAGAGGTCCAGAAATTTAAAGAACTCACCGCCGAAGGTGCTTTTATAGTAAGAGCATTATTTTTTCTGTTATTTGGCTATTCACTCAGAAGAGCCGAAATACTTAACCCAGACACTATCTTTTGGGCAATTGGAATTGTAATACTTATTTTTATAATTAGAACGATTCAATTACATCTATCTAAAGTTCCCTTATTACCCTTACTTTTCGTAGCACCACGCGGACTAATAACCATATTATTATTCATTGGTATAACTGTCGAAAATCAAATCGGTTTAGTAAACGAATCCCTTATTATTCAAGTAATCTTAATCTGTGCCTTCTTGATGATGTTTGGTGTAATGATAACTTCCAAAAAAGAAGAACCCAAAGTCGTGAAAGAAGAAAAGCTAGATTCTGGCTTACAATAAAGTTTTTCACCATTAAGAGATTAAGGCAAATTAAGAAAAAAAAATCAGCCCCAGATTTTTTTTTCTTTTTAATTTGATCTAACTCTTTGCGAAAGGAACGCGGATAATACGGATTCGCTAAGGCGAAAACACGGATAAACACGGATTTTCTCTCATTCCGAAGCTTCGGAATTTATGATTGTTTTAAAAAATCCGTTTTTATCCGCGTCTTTACTTTTTGTAAATCCGCATCATCCGCGTTCCTTTATAGACAATCTAACAGCAAATAAAAAGTAAAACCTTAATTAATCTTAATCTCTTAATGGTTCAAAATTTTATTCCAGATAAAGCATAAAAAAAGCCCCAAATTGGGGCTTTATATTTTTAACTTTCTTCTTCGTCAGTATTATGCGATTTCGAGTAATTGCGCCATTTATCGATACAATCAAGAAAATCCTGTGGAAGTTCAGTATCAAAACGCATCATTTCACCTGTTGTAGGATGAACGAAACCTAATGTTTTAGCATGCAAAGCTTGTCTTGGCAAAGCTTTAAAACAATTATCTATAAACTGTTTGTATTTTGTAAACGTAGTTCCCTTTAAAATCAAGTGACCACCATAACGCTCATCATTAAAAAGCGGATGACCAATATGTTTCATGTGCGCACGAATCTGGTGTGTTCTACCTGTTTCAAGCTGGCAAGAAATCAAAGTAACATAACCAAACCGTTCTAAAACTTTATAATGCGTTACAGCAGGTTTTCCTATTTCTGGATCAGCAAAAACAGCCATTTGCATTCTGTCTTTCAAGTGTCTTGCTAGATTCCCTTCGATAGTTCCTTGCTCCTCAACAACATTTCCCCAAACAAGAGCAATATATTCTCTTTCAGAAGTTTTAGCTTCAAATTGTTTGGCAAGATGCGTCATAGCAGCTTCTGTTTTGGCAATAACCAAAAGTCCTGAAGTATCCTTATCGATTCTATGAACCAATCCCGGACGCTCGCTACTATTCATTGGCAAATTATCAAAATGATGTGCCAAAGCATGAACAAGTGTTCCTGTATAATTACCATGTCCCGGATGCACAACCATTCCTGGCTCCTTATTGATCAACAATAAAGCGTCATCTTCGTAAACAATGTTTAACGGAATATCTTCTGGAATAATATGATTTTCATACGGAGGGTGTGATAACATCACCGTAACAACATCAAACGCTTTTACTTTGTAATTCGACTTTACAATAACGTCATTTACAAAGATATTACCCTCTGTTGCAGCATTCTGAATCTTATTTCTTGTAGCATTTTGTATTAAACCCATTAAGTATTTGTCGATTCTTAAAGGCGCTTGACCCTTAGGAACTTCAAATCTAAAATGCTCATATAACTCTTCTTCTAAATCTAAACTATCGGTATTATTATTGTTCATTTGCTGTTTTTTCGTCTCCTGGCACTGCTAGAGAATCTGCCGGTTGACTTTCATCTAAATAACTTGCTTTTCCATCGCCCAAAACCAAATCAATTTTTGATGATTTCAGTACGCGATCTCCCACTTTTAAGTTTCTTCCTTTTAAACGCATCTCCAAAACCATGTCTTTTCCAAGATTAGGAATATACGTAATTGTACCTTCTTCAAGACCTAAAGCCTTTAATGTTGGTATAGCCTCACGATATGTTTTCTCTATCAAATCCGGAATACGAACTGATGAAAAACCAGATGCATTTATCTTAATATAAATCTTTCTACCCACTTTTACCTTCGTTCCTGGCAAAGGATCTTGCTCAACAACGCTAAATTTCGGGAATCCACTTCTATAATCCACACTATCCAAAAGTACATAATCCAGATCCAGTCCGTCCAGTTTTGCCTCCACTTGCTCTTCGGTCAATTTTCTTAAATCTGGTACTTCGATTTCATGTCCGTGATCAGTTGTAAATGTTAACCAATGCATAAACAAATAACCTAAAACTGCAATAATTGCAACAGCAATTAGTATTTGCGTAAAAAATACTCGGCTAGTTAGATACTTACGTAAACTCATAAATTTATTTTTATTTGTGGCAAAGATAAAGATTTCGTTCCAAAAAAAATGATAATTTTGTTTAATACAAGAAAGCAGCTTTATAGTCGCTCTGAGCGGAGTGTAAGAGTGTTATTAGATCAGTAAATCATACATTTCCTCACCCAGAGCCAAGCCTAAGATTTAGGAGCTATTTCCCGCTATACGCTATATCTTTTTCCATGCAAAAAAGCATGAAAAAAGGATGCCGCTACCATCGGGGCTAAAACAAACGTTTTCATAACAACATAATTAAAAAAATAAGTTCTCTGGAAAAAACTTTAAACCAGAAAAACTTTAAACTAAAATATTTAAAACTTTAAACTAAAATTTAAAATGAAAAACATTGCCATCATCATGGGAGGATATTCTAGCGAATATCAAATATCACTAATCAGCGGAAATGTAGTATACCAATACCTTGATAAAACAAAATATAATGGTTTCCGAATTCATATTTTTAAAGAAAAATGGGTTTATGTAGATGAAAAAGATGCCGAATTCCCGATAGATAAAAATGATTTTTCAGTAACCGTAGATGGAACAAAAATCACTTTTGATTGCGTGTTCAATGCCATTCACGGAACTCCGGGTGAAGACGGATTAATGCAAGCCTATTTTGAATTATTGCATATACCGCAAACTTCATGCGATTATTACCAAGCCGCACTTACATTCAACAAACGTGATTTACTTTCAGTTCTAAAACCATACGGAATAAAAACGGCTATCTCTTACTATTTAAACAAAGGAGATGTTATCAATACCGACGAGATTGTAAAAAAAGTAGGATTGCCATGTTTCGTAAAACCGAATAAAGCAGGTTCAAGCTTCGGAATCTCAAAAGTAAAAACTGCAGCCGAACTTCCTATTGCAATAGAAGTTGCTTATAAAGAAGATAACGAAATCATCATCGAAAGCTTCCTTGACGGAACCGAAGTTTCTGTTGGTGTAATCAATTACCAAGGAAAAGTTATAGTATTACCGATTACTGAAATTGTTTCTGACAATGATTTCTTCGATTACGAAGCAAAATACGAAGGAAAATCACAAGAAATCACACCAGCGAGAATATCTGACGAAATGACTCAAAAAGTAAGTGAAGTTGCAAAACGCGCTTATGAAGTCTTAAAAATGAAAGGATTCTCAAGAAGCGAATTCATCATCGTAGACAACGAACCATATATGCTCGAAATGAACACAATCCCAGGCTTAACAACCGAAAGTTTGATTCCACAACAAGCAAAAGCAGCAGGAATTTCACTAGAAGATTTGTTTACAAATTCAATTGAGTTGGCTTTGGCGTAGCCCAAAAAAAGGTTCTAAGATGCTAAGTCCCTAAGATTAGAAACTCAAAATCTTAAAAAAAACCTTAGAAACTTAGCATCTTAGAGCCTTAGAAACTCTAAAAAAAAACCTCTGAACCTTAAAAAAAAATGAGAAAAGCCATATTCCCAGGGTCATTTGATCCAATTACACTTGGACACGAAGATATCATCAAACGAGGAATTTCACTATTTGATGAAATCGTAATTGCGATTGGTGTAAATGCCGAAAAAAAATACATGTTTTCACTCGAAGAAAGAAAGCGATTTATCGAAGAAACTTTCAAAGATGAACCCAAAGTAACCGTAATAACCTATGAAGGTCTTACGATAGATTTATGCCATAAATTAAAGGCACATTTTATATTAAGAGGATTGCGCAACCCAGCCGATTTTGAATTCGAAAAAGCAATCGCGCATACCAACAGACGTTTATCCAAAATCGAAACTGTATTTTTATTAACAGCAGCAAGAACATCATACATAAGTTCAAGCATCGTTCGTGATGTATTACGAAATGGCGGAGAATACGAAATGCTGGTTCCAGATGCGGTTAGGGTTAAGAAGTAAATATTTTGCGTAAGTCATTGCGAGGAACGAAGCAAACACACTAAAATGATAAATCACTGGAATAGACATACTAAATGAGATTGCTTCGTTCCTCGCAAAGACAAAACGAAAAAATCCTTTTTAATCCTTTTAATCTGTGGCAAAAAACGAACAAAAATATAAATTTGTCCCCCTCCTAAATTATAAGTAAATTCGCATTTTCAAATAAACAATTAAAAAATGAGCATAGAAAGAGAATTAAACAAACGTAGCGGATCTAAATGTGAACTTTGTGGCGCAACCGAAAACCTAAAAGTATATCAAGTTTTACCAACTCAAAAAGGCGGAATTGATGAAAGCGTAATGGCTTGTAGCACATGTGTAGATCAGATAGAAAATCCAGATAACGTAGATTTAAATCATTGGAGATGTTTAAACGACAGTATGTGGAACGAGAATGTTGCCGTACAAGTTGTTGCCTGGAGAATGTTGAGCAGAATGCGTGCTGCAGGATGGCCACAAGAATTGCTAGACATGATGTACCTAGACGAAGATACTCTAGCATGGGCACAAGCAACCGGAGAAGGTGAAGAAGACGAAAACAAAATCATCCACCGCGATAGTAATGGCGTAATTTTAGAACACGGAGATTCTGTAGTTTTAATTAAAGATTTAAAAGTAAAAGGATCTAGTATGGTAGCCAAACAAGGAACTGCTGTGCGTAACATTCGTTTAGACCATGAAAACGCCGAATACATCGAAGGAAAAGTAGATGGTCAGCAAATTGTAATTATCACACAATACGTGAAGAAAATATAGTTTTTTTAGTCTCAGTTTTCAGTCACAGTATTCAATACTGAAACTGAAAACTGAAACTGAGACTGAGACTGAGACTGAAAACTAAAAAAGGAGGCTATTCAAATCATGAATAGCCTCCTTTTTTATAGTAGATAATCTAATTATTTTTGAAACAATTTACTTACTTGGTCTTTTGTTAAAGCCTCAGAAACATTGTTTGCATTACCTTCTTTGTTCGAAACCATAAATTGAACAGTAGGTTTATCAACACTTGCTGTATAATGCAACCAAACATAATTGTTAGGTAATTCTAGTTTGATATCATACAAAGGAGTTGCTGTAAATCCGTTTACGATAATATTGTAAAGATTTAGGTAATCGTTATCAATATTCTTGAAAGTGAATTTTCTTAAAGTATTGTTTTCATCATCACTTTGAATACAGTTATAAAATACAGTGTATTCGTCTCCAATTTTTTGGATATAATTATTGTTCACTTTACCTAATTTTTCAACTGGCACAGTTTCAATAACTTTAATTTGAGCAAAAGATGCAAAACTTAAAAACAAAACAGCAATAGTAATAATTTTTTTCATAATATTCTTTGGGGTTTATTTATTTTATGGGGCAAACATAATAATAAAAAAAATTAACTCCTTTCTTAGACAGTTAATTTATTGACATTAAATATAATTTATTGTTTATAATTACTTGTCACCACAAACAATAACACAGTAACTATTTGTGTATAAATAAATTACTCCTCTTCTTTCTTAATTACTTTTCTAGCTACTTCTATTTTAAATTTTTTGCCTTTCATCTTCTCTTCTTTGATGTTTTGAAGCAAATCTTTTACTTTATTGAATTTTACTGCAGCAAACGAAATAAAATCTTTCACCTCAATTAATCCCAAGTCACCTTTTTCTAGTTTTCCTTTTTGAGAAAAGAACCCTACGATATCAATTTTATTAAGTTTGTTCTTCTTTCCACCACTTATATATATAGTCTGAAATTCTGGAGGTTTAGGCAAAGTCGTAGCATTATCAACCTTTAAAACATCCATATCATAATTAATATAATCCAGTTTCTTTTCGCTTTCATGAACTAGGATATAAGCCGTTCCCGATGCAAGCATACGAGCAGTACGTCCGTTACGGTGCGTAAACTCATCTTCTTTAGATGGTAAATGATAATGAATAACATGATTCATCTCAGGAATATCAAGACCACGAGCAGCAAGATCCGTTGTGATTAAATAACTCACACTTCCGTTTCTAAACTGAATCAAAGCACGTTCACGCTCATCCTGATCCATTCCGCCGTGATAATAAGTTGCGTAGATCCCTTTTTCATTAAGAGTATCACTAATACGTTCAGCAGCATCACGATGGTTACAGAAAATAATAGCCGATTGCGATTTTAAAGAACAAATAAGATTAAATAAGCTTCCTATTTTATCTTTAGATGGAGAAACCACCATTTTCATCGAAAGATTCGATTTATCTTCCTCCTCAGGTATAAAATCCAAAATCGTTGGATTAATTACTCTGGTATATTTTGGAATTTCAATATCCGATGTAGCCGAAACCAACACACGTTTATTCAATTTTGGTAATTTACCAATGATAAAAGACATTTGCTCATGGAAGCCCAATTGCAATGATTTATCAAATTCATCCAGGATTAAAGTCTGAACTTTATCTAAACGGAAAGTACCTCTGTCGATATGATCAGCAATTCTTCCCGGAGTTCCTATTAAAACTGCTGGCGGATTACTTAGATTCTTAATCTCGGTATCGATAGAATGACCTCCGTAACAAATATTAACTTTGTAATCGGTTCCCATTTTTTTCCAAACCTGTTCTATTTGCAATCCTAATTCTCTCGAAGGAACAAGGATTAAACATTGTACAGAAAGGATTTCGGGTTGTAATAATTCTAAAACTGGTAGTAAAAAAGCTAGAGTTTTTCCTGATCCGGTTGGAGAAAGTAGTAAAACATTATTATCATTCAGGATTGCGTCCTGAGCAACTTCTTGCATTTCGTTTAGGCTTTCGATGCCTAAATTCAAAAGTATATTATTCGAATGGTGTTTCTTATTCATTTTGCAAAAGTAGTCAAAATACTGTTTGTTTAAAGTTTCAGGCTTGAAATGAGAACAGAAATATATGAAATTTAACCGCAAAGCACGCAAAGTTTTTAATAAGCCGGATTTATTAAAATCGCAAAGTTCGCAAAGCTACATGTTTTATAAACCTTGCGAACTTTGCGAAAATCTTTGCGCTCCTTGCGGTTAAATACTTAAAAGACTCAATACCCTACTATTCTAATTCTTTAAAAATCAACTCCAATTCAGCTATTTCATCTTCTGTTAATGGTTTCAACGGACTTCTTAAAAAACCTCCGTCTATTCCCTTAATTTTTAAACCAGCTTTAATAGTTCTTGGCAAACCTTTGTTTACAATAAATTTTAAAAGATTTAATTGTTTGTAAAACACTTTTTGAGCTTCCTGCAAATCATTTTTCTGAATAGCATTGTATAGATCAACATTTAGTTCGGGAATTAAGTTTGGCGCAGCCGTACACCATCCCGTTGCTCCTGCAGAAAATGCTGCCAATGCCAACGGATTTGATCCATTAAAAAATGCAACATCATCACCAAGTTCTCTTTTCAAATAATGCATTCTTTGTACATCTCCACTACTTTCCTTAATCATAGTAACATTAGGGATTTCAAGAAGCCTTTTTAGCAATTCCGGCGACATATCTACTCCACCCGTTGCAGGATTATTATACGCCATTATAGGTATCGAAATTTGCTTAGCAACAGCATCATAATGTTGTACAATTTCATCATCTGTCAGTTTCCAATAGCTCATCGGAATAATCATGACTGCATCTGCACCCGCTTTTTCGGCAAACTTCGCGTGGTAAATTGTTTTTTCGGTTGTTAAATTTGATACACCTACCAAAACTGGAACTCTACCATTAACTTGTTCTATTGTAGCTTCGGTAATTGCTTCTTTTTCTTCATCAGTCAAATACGGCATAACTCCCGTACTTCCTAACGGAGCAACGCCATGAGAACCCGAAACAATCAATCTTTCTAATAACTTTTTGTACAATACAATATCTACTTTTTCGTCTTTGTCAAACGGAGTAATCGGATAGGCAATTATACCTTTAAACAATGTATTTTTCATTTACTTTTCTTTTTTAATTAAAGATCTCTTCCTTCTTCTTCACGCAATGCAACACCTAAATTTTGTAGTTGAGGGGCATTTTCACAAGCTATATATTTAGCCGAAACTACATTACTTAAATTCTTGTGTCTATGCCAAGCCCAACTTGGGATATAAACAGCGTCGCCTGCCTTCCACTCTACTTTTACATCTTCAACTTCAGTATATCCGTGTCCTTCGATTACGTACAATACAGTTTCATAAGTATGCCTGTGTCTGTTTGTCATTTGGTCAGGTAATAATCCTCCAATAGTCATACTCACGTTTTTACTCGGAAGATCAATAAAGAAAACGGGATGCTTTCTTTCAGTAGAAAATTGATTGTGAACTCCGGCTTGTTCAACATCTCTGTGTATTAATTTTTCGGGCATCACAAAAGTTGGTCGTGCAAATGTTTCGTGAAAATCTTTTGATGAAAATTGTTTCTTAGTTTCCATAATCATATAATTTATTTGTTTTTGCATTATTGCGTTACAAAATTACCGTAACTTTGGACTACCCATATAACACAGTTTAAACACAAATACCTAGTCCAGATGTTAAGACCTTGGCAATTAGAAATTCAGATAAATAACAAATCAGATAAAGCAATTTATTTACAAATTGCCGATGCCATTATTGAAGCCATTAAAACAGGAATCCTTAATAGTGGAAACGCTTTACCAGGAAGCAGGCAACTTGCGGGACTACTTAAAGTGAACAGAAATACAGTTATTGAAGCGCTAGATGTACTCATAGCCGAAGGTTGGCTTATTACAATGGAACGAAAAGGAACTTTTGTTGCCGATATTTTACCTATTGCTACAGAAACCACAAACCATAAAAGAAAAACTGAATCTACAACTAAAGAAGTAAAACCCCTTTTAGTTTTTGATGATGGTATTCCCGACAGCCGAATTGCTCCAATGAATGAACTCGCAAGAGCTTACAGACAGATTTTTAATCGGAAATCGCGCTGGCAAATAATGGGTTATAGCAACGAACTTGGTAATTTAGAATTTAGAAAAGCCATTGTTCAAATGCTGAATTTTAAAAGAGGAATGAATATTACTCCAGATGAAATATGCATTACCCGAGGAAGCCAAATGGCCATGTACCTCGCCTCGCATTGTTTATTTACCAAAGGAGATTACATAATGATTGAAAATCCTGGATACAAACCAGCTTGGGAAACATTTGAAAATGCCGGAGCTCAATTACTCCCAATATCTGTTGACAAAGACGGATTAATAGTTGATGAGGTTGAGGAATACGTAAAGAAATACAAGAATATTAAAGCTATTTACGTTACACCGCACCATCAATTCCCAACGACTGTAACATTGAGTTTAAAAAGAAGATTAAAGCTCGTAAAATTATCCAATACTTACGGTTTTACCATTATAGAAGATGATTATGACAATGAATTCCATTTTGGACAAAGACCAATCCTGCCAATTTCGAGTTATAGCAATGCCAAAAACACGATTTACATTGGCACATTAAGTAAAATAGTCGCGCCAGCATTAAGAATTGGCTACTTGGTAACCAATACAGAAACCATAGAAAAAGTAGCCAAACACAGGAAAATAATCGATGTGCAAGGCGATAATATTATGGAAGAAGCAGTTTTACAACTTATAAATGAAGGCGTAATAAAAAGACATATAAAAAGGACTACAATCATTTACAAAGCCAAAAGAGATTACTTTGAAACCATTTGCAACAAATACCTAAAAGACAAAACAACATTCGTAAAACCCGAAGGTGGTTTAGCATTTTGGATTGTACCAAATTCACCCGTAAACATCTCTGAAATTGCAGATAAACTCCTTTTAAAAGGGATAAAAATTATGACTCCCGAAAAGTTTAGTTTCGATAAACCAATATCAGGATTCAGACTTGGTTATGCCTCCTTAACCGAACAACAAATAGAAGAAGGAATTATAGAATTGGCGAAACATTTGTAATGAGTAATTTGTTTCAGGTTTCAAGTTAATACTGTGTGTGTTTATTTAACCACAAAGAGCGCAATTTTTTTTATATTGAATGTATTGACAAACGCAAAGTTCGCAAAGCTATTTGAATATAGCTTTGCGAACTTTGTGAAAATCTTTACTCTCTTTACGGTTAATCCCCACAGGATATTAGAATTCTAAAAATAGGATATACAAAGAAATTAATTGTTATTTTTTGTCAATCTTATAAAGTCTTCCTCCATCAGTAATAGCGTATAATGCTCCATCTTTACCTTGAGTGACATCTCTAAAACGTTGGTTTTCTGAAGCCAAAAGTCTTTCTTCCCCAACAACTTTATTGTCTTTTATGGCAAGACGTACGATATGCATTCCGCTTAAAGCCCCTATGAAAAGATTATTTTGCCATTCTGGAACACGATTTCCTGTATAGAAAGTCATTCCGCTTGGTGAAACCACTGGATCCCAATAGTAAACTGGTTGCTCCAAACCATCTTGTTGCTGAATTCCCGCTCCAATTTTTTCTCCGCTGTATTCTATTCCGTATGTAATGGTTGGCCATCCATAATTTGCACCTGCTTTTATACGATTGATTTCATCTCCTCCACGTGGTCCGTGCTCAGCAACCCAAATTTCGTTAGTAACAGGATTAAGTGCTAAACCCTGTGGATTTCTATGACCAATACTATATAATTCTGGCAAAGCTCCAGTTTGCGTAAAAGTAGGATTTCCTGTTGCGGGTTGCCCTTCTTTTGTTATTCTAACTACTTTACCCAAACCTGTCACAACTGATTGTGCTAATGGTCTGGTTTCAAGCACAGATCTTTCTCCGGTAGTTACAACAAGAAAACCTGTTTTATCGAAAAGAATACGTCCGCCATAATGAAGCGTACTTGCATTGGCTGGTTTGGCTCTATAAATAACGGTTGCGCCTTCGATTGTTTTTTCATCAACTGATAATTTTCCTTTGGCTACTGCTGTATTGTTTCCACCAGTTGTAGCTTCTGCAAAAACCCAGTAAATCATACGATTAGTTGCAAATTCAGGGTCAATACATAGTCCTAATAAACCACCCTGTCCGGCAGAATTAACGGAAGGAATACCTGTAATTGTACTACTTACAACTCCTGTAGTCGTAGCGATACGCATCGTTCCTGTTTTTTCGGTGATTAATAATCTACCATCAGGAAGACTTGTAATTCCCCATGGGCTTGTTAATGTTGTAGCAATAACAACTCCCTCATAAGGTGTATTGGTTTGCACACCACTAATTCGGGTCTGTCCTTCAAATGCTGGTTTGTAAGTTGTATTGGCAGCATTTCCTTCTACAGGATTTGTTATTGTACCTGGATTTACATCGACATCTTTATCACTAGAGCAGCTTAATAAACTTATTAGCATACTCGAAACAATAGCAATTTGGTTAATATTTCTCATAGTTTTGGGGTTTTATAATTAAAACATAACGAAAGTCATAATTATAAAATAAAAAAAGTTATATAATTTATGAGAAAAGTTATATGATTATAAGTTTCAAAATGATGGCTTTATTTTAACGCCAAGTTATTTTACCATAAAGTTCGCAAAGCTTCTTGGCACTTTTATCTACCTTGCACTCTTTGCGTAAAACCGTGCCTCTTTTGCGGTTAATCTTTACTATAGTCAAAACAAAACTTTATATTCTTTATAGTTAATCGTCGCATAATATTAGACAATCAAGCAACCTTTTGAACCTTTGCAACTTAGTCCCGAAGCTTCGGGATAGTGCCTTAAAAGAAAATAATTATATTTGATTTCTATTAAAAAACCAAACCATGAGAATTTTTACTTTATGCTTTTTATTGTTAACCTGTTCGATATTTGCTCAGAAAAACAATAAATACGACACTTATTTCGAAAAAGGAAACGGAAACCAATCTGCTAATTATCAAGAAACCATAAAATACTATACGCTTCTTGCACATGATTTTCCAACTATCAAAATGGAAGAAATGGGACTCACAGATAGTGGATATCCTCTACATATGATTACTTTTAATCCTGACAAGCAATTTAATTTTGAGGTAATCAAAAAGAATAAAGCAGTAATTCTTCTTAATAATGGAATCCATGCTGGCGAACCTGACGGAATTGACGCAACTATGCAACTGTTTAGAGATTTGGCTTTAGGAAAGATAAAAACACCAAAAAACACCGTAATAGTAACAATTCCTGTTTATAATATTGGCGGTGCTTTAAACCGAAACTCCACAACAAGAGCCAATCAGGATGGACCAGAAGAATATGGCTTTCGCGGAAATGCCAGAAACTATGACCTAAACCGTGATTTAATTAAATCGGATACTCGCAACACGAAAAGTTTTGTGGAGATATTCCATAAAACAAACCCTGATGTGTTTATCGATAATCATGTAAGCAACGGTTCTGATTATCAATATAAGCTGACTTATATTATGACACAACATAATAAGCTAGGAACTGTTTTAGGAGATTATCTAAATCAGGAGATGATGCCGGCATTAGTAAAAGATTTGCAGAAAAAAAATCTGGAAACAACACCTTATGTCAATGCATTTGAAGAAACTCCTGACAATGGTTTTATACAATTTTCGGATAGTCCGCGTTACACAACAGGATACACTTCTCTTTTTAATACAATAGGTTTTGTGGTCGAAACACATATGCTTAAAAATTATGCCGACCGTGTAAAAGCGACATACGAATACATGACTTCTACAATTGATTTTACAGATGCTAATTATAAAAAGATAAAGGAAATGCGTTTAAAAAACGAAGCGCAATATGCACCTAAAAAACCTTATACCATTAAGTGGGAAATTGATAGCACAAAAATGACAACCTTTTCATTTTTAGGATATGAAGCAACTCATAAAAAGAGTGAAGTTACAACTGGTAATAGATTATTTTATGACAGAACAAAACCATACAAAAAAGACATTCCTTATATAAAAGAATTCAAATCGGTTAAGGATATTACTGTTCCTACGGCGTATATTATTCCTAAAGGATTCTGGAATGTTATCGATTTACTAAAAAGCAATGGCGTTACATACACCCAACTAAAAAAAGATACTATTATAGAAGTTGAAAGTTATAGAATTGCCGATTTTAAAACGACAAATTCGGCTTACGAAGGACATTATTTGCACCGAAATACTAAAGTAACTTCTCAGTTAACAAAAGTACCTTTTTATAAAGGCGATTATGTATTCTCGACCCAACAAAAGGCAATTAAATACCTATTAGAAACATTAGAACCCGAAGGCGTTGATTCATTTTTTAACTGGAATTTCTTCGATACTATGTTACAACAAAAAGAAGGTTACTCAGAGTATGTTTTTGAAGATACAGCGTCTAAACTTCTAAAAGACAACCCAAAATTAAAAGCAGATTTGGAACAAGCAAAACTCAAGGATCCGAAACTTGCCAAAGATCCCGAAGCACAACTGGATTGGGTTTACAAACATTCTGCATATTATGAAAAGGCGCATATGCAATATCCAGTATATCGATTGTTGTGAATTTAACCGCAATCCCGAGGCTTCGGGAGCAAAGGTTTTTTATATTGATTCTCTTGTAAAAACGCTAAGGTCGCAAAGCTGTTTCGCTAATCCTTTGTCAAAGTTTTTTTGAACTTTGACAAAGGTAAATAGCACATTAATTCACAAAAAACTAAATAAATGCCGTACAAACTTTTTCTTGACGATATTAGAGATGTAAAAATGGTTTACAAGAACTTAACTGATGCTGATTTTGTAATAGTTAGAAATTTTCATGATTTCAAAAAAGCAATAATTGAAAATGGACTTCCGGAATTAATTAGTTTTGATAATGATTTAGGATTAAACGAAAACGATACTATTGCCGAAGATGGTTATGCTGCTGCAAAATGGTTAGTTTATGAATCTGAACTTGATCTAAGGAATTTAAAATTTAATGTGCATTCTGCTAATCCTGTAGAAAGCTTGCTTGATAACTACATTAAACATCTAAAAAATCACTAAGTCTAAATATTACAATGATAGAAATGACTAAAAACAACAAACTAAACTCAGTACTTTTAATCACAATTGTTTTATTTATATTTTTTTGTGCTTATTACTTGTTTTTTTCTAAAGACTTACAAATAGAAGTTTACAACAAAACGAATCATAATATAGACTCTCTTGAAATTGATAATAAATATTATAATATTGAAAAAGGAAAGTCTCTGGTAATTAAGGATTGCAAAAAAATTTTCATTCAAGATGGATTACCCTTTGGAGCCCCTAACGGAATCATAAGAGATAAACAAATTGATACTACTCAATTTGTTCTTTGCGGAACTGGAATTGAAGCTGTTACGAAAGGGAAATATAAGTTTGATATTAAAGTGTTAGAAGATCAAAAATTTTATATACTATCTTGGGAAGAACATAAACCCGATAGCGCAGATTTATAACCCGTTCTACGTAGTGTTCGCAATTGCTGTGCGAAGTCTCCTGACTTCGTACCCATTACTATATTCCGTTCCAATTTTATTTTTTGATTCTCTATGCAGATTATTGGAGTGGCTCAAAACTTGCTAAATTTGCACATGAACCTTACCTTACAGTTAATACACTTGATTATTCTTACAAAATAAACATTGATCCTGTATCATTATGGGATTGGCAAGGAAAAATAGCAAGGAAAGCTTCACAAATAGAACCTTAAAAGATCATATTTTATGAAATATTTAATACATATAGCGCTAGTATTATTATTAATTATCCAAGGATGCACCACAAATAAAAATATAAAAATAAAAAAACCAGTAATAAATAATTCTATCGAAAAATTAGAAATATCAAATCTTCCTGATGAAATTGTAACAAGTAAAACAAATAAAAATGTTTATATAACTAAAACAGATAATTCATATACTATTAGAGATAAGGACGGGAAAACTATCGTATATTATTCCAAAGGATATGAAACTGGTAGTGCATTTTCCGGATATGATTATTCAGAAAATCCAATAATAGGGATATATAAAGAATTTTATCCTAATAATAAAATAAAAATAAAAGGAATTTATTGTTGGTTTGGATTTAAAATAGGTAAATGGTATAGCTATTCAGAGAATGGAGATTTAGTCTCTACTGAAAATTTTGACAATGGTTTTATATACACTAATGATCAAGTGTTTTCATATTGTCAAGAAAATGGAATCTCATTAGAAAAAAAAGAGAGTGGTTATACGACTACTATATCTAAATATAAGTCCATTCCAGATAATAACAATTATTGGGTTATTCGATATCCTAATTATGAAAAACAAGCTTATATAAATATTCAAATAGATGGTTTAAATGGAAGTGCTGTCAAAACAGTAGAGTCACCATTTCCTGCAGATTAAAAAACCCTTTGCTAAATTTCGTTCCAATTTTTTCATTCTCTTTGCCGATTATAGGGATGAGTACGAAGTCGGGAGATTTTGCACAGGAATTAAAAATCCGTGCTTTTGGATGTAAAGAACTTTAATTTTACACAAAATACTCCAAACTTGTCATTTCGAGGAACGAGAAATCTTCGCAAGAAACTAACTCACAGCTTTTTATTAAATAGTCGAGCTTCTCGCGAAGATTTCTCGTTCCTCGAAATGACAAAATGCACAGACCAACTTTAAACTTGAGCTTTTATCAAAGTTACTTACGCCCTTGATTGTAAACTTAGACTAAAGACGAATCCTTTTCTACATTCAACCAATTATGGTTTTCCGTAATATTACTATGTTTTAAGTTTTTACTTTTGAAAAACAAACTTAGAACCTAACTATAATGAATAAAATAATCCTTTTATTATTAATTTTAATTGTTTCAATCTCATGTCAAAAAAGCAAAATTGAAAATCTACAAAATGAAATAGAAAGTATCATTAAACCAAATCTGAATGATCCTAGTAGCTATGAATTCAATTCTATGCATTTAGATTCTATAGAATACCTTACAAGTAAACTAGAAATGCAAACGATTTTAAAAGACATTCGCAACTTAGAGAAAGAAAATAATAAAATATCTCAAGAACAAATCAGTTTTCTTAAAAGAAAAATTCATTTTTATTCATCTCTAGATAAATATAAATTTAAAGGAAACTTCTCGTTTAGGGGAAATAATAAATTTGGAGCAAAAATTCTAGCAGAATATATTTTTGAAGCAGATAGTACTTACAAACTTATATATATAAGAGATAATAATGGAGACACTATTTATAAAAACTGAGACTGAATAATACTTAACCACAAACAAAATCCTGCGTGAGGGATAGCAGCAAGCTACCAAAGTAGCGCGTATAGCCCGACAGCATATAAAAAAAGACCCGATGAACGTAATGCTCATTGGGTCTTTTTTTATATGGTGGCACGCCATTATTAAGGTAATAAGTAACTAAGTTTCTGTGATGCTAAGTTTTTTCATTTCGCATTTTCCAAAAAACATCTTACATCTTTATTCTTTTACAATAATCTTATTTTCTTCTTCGAATAGTAACTTGATGTTTTCGTAGGAGTTTTTTAGTGCTTCTTTTATTTGAACGGGATTCAACCAGGCAACTTTTTCGATTCCTTCTTCTAATTGTCCTTGTGGAGTTCCTTTAAAATCGGAATGCATTTCGAACCAATGCGTGATTTTTAATTTGTATTTTCCGTTACGTTTAAAAACGTGATATGTCTTTTGTAATTTATTGGTAATTCGTAATTTTCCAACGCCTGTTTCTTCTTCTACCTCACGCATGGCAGTGTCTTCTATCTCCTCACCTTTTTCTATTCCGCCTTTTGGTAAGTCCCATTTTCCATTTCTGAAGATGAATAATACTTCTCCTTTTTTATTATAAACTAATCCTCCTCCTGCTTTATTTACAGGAATTTTTGACTTTAACGTTTTCATAATTTCCTTTTCGTCAGGATGATATAAATACGCCGCTTGAATTTTATTTTGGAACATTTTGACAATAATTTGCTCTATGTCAATACTTTCCAACAAGAACAATTGAAAATTAGTCTCTTTGGAGATTTCATTTGTCAAAAAAAGTGGTTTGTCGTTCACAAAAACTTTATACATTTGTACTATGATTTTTAATAAAGATACTGCCGAAAAAACAGCCGAATTGCTTTTGCAAATAAATGCAATTAAATTGAATCCAGGAAATCCTTTTACATGGGCTTCGGGATGGAAATCACCTATTTATTGTGATAACAGGCTAATTCTCTCATTTCCAAGCATCAGAAATTATGTTAGAGATGAGTTTGCTAAGAACATTGAAAAACAATTTGGTAAGCCAGATGTAATCGCTGGAGTTGCTACAGGAGCCATAGGTATTGGTATTCTTGTTGCAGAGAGCTTAGGATTACCGTTTGTATATGTTAGACCAGAACCTAAAAAACACGGAAGACAAAATCAAGTAGAAGGTTTTTTACAAAAGGGACAAAATGTTGTTGTTGTGGAAGATTTAATAAGCACAGGAAATAGTAGTTTACTTGCTGTTGAGGCTTTGCGTAATGCTGGAGCTAATATTAAGGGTATGGCTGCAATATTTACTTATGGCTTTGATGTTGCTGAGAAAAACTTTCAGGATGCAAAAATCGACTTATACACATTGAGTAACTATTCGAATTTACTGAATCTTGCTGTTGCTAAAAAATATATTCCAGAAGAAGATTTAGTTACCTTGCAGGAATGGAGTGTAAATCCTGCTATTTGGAAACAAGAAGAATAATTTTAGAATTTAGATTGTTGATTTAGATTAACGATTTATGATTTGATTTTAATAAAAAATAAAATAAAATATGAACTTAGAAAGTCCAAAAGTTACTGTTCAGAAATCGGCTCAAGAATTATTTGATTTATTGAGTGATGTGAAAAATTTTGAAAAATTAATGCCAGATAACATTGCTAAATTTGAAGTAATTGGCGAAGATGCTTTTATTTTTGGATTGAAAGGTATGCCAGAAATAAAATTAAAGATGAAAGAAAAAACAGCTCCAAGCAAAATTGTTTTGGGTGCTGCAAGCGATAAACTACCATTTACATTGGTATCTAACATCGAAACTGTTTCGGACTCTTCTAGTGCTGTAAAACTTGATTTTGAAGGGGAATTTAACCCTATGATGGCAATGATGATAAAAGGCCCTATTGGGAAATTTATCGAAACTCTTGCCAATAATATGACTAAGCTTTAATTATTAGTTTTCGATTGTTAATTATAAAATTTAAAAAATCCGATTTAGCTAAACTAAATCGGACTTTTTATTTTAGCTCATAACTAAAAATCTTTGAACCTTTACTTCTTAGAACCTTAGTACCTTAGTACCTTTAAGAAGAACAATTCATCTATAAAAAAATACAGTTCGGAAATTAAGTTTATGCTGAACGAAATTATTATCAGAAGTTTGAACCATTAACTAAAAAACATCAAAATGGAACTAACTATCAAGATTTTAATTTATATCCATGCTTTCTTTGGAGGAGTTGGGTTAATTACTGGAATTGGAAGCGTAATTGTAAAAAAAGGAAAGCCTTTACATCGAAAAATGGGAAAACTATTCTCTATCGGAATGCTAACTAGTTCGATTCTTTCACTTATAGTTTGTTGTTTTCCAAAACACCACAATATTTTTTTATTCTTGATTGGTTTATTTACAATATACCTGGTTATTTCAGGAAATAGAGCTTTGACTTTTAAAAACAAGGCAAAAGCTGATTTAACTGATAAGATAACTTCGGGAACTATGCTATTTTTCTCTGTAATAATGATTTCACTTGGAATATTTTGTCAATTAAACAGCATTGAAAACGGAATCTTATTTACTTTCTTTGGTGGATTTGGGTTTTATATGACTGTGAAAGATTTTATTTATTTTAGAAATCTTTCGGAGAAAAATAAAGGTTGGTTATCCAAACATATCGGAAAAATGATTGGCGCTCTGATCGCTTCAATAACAGCTTTTATCGTTGCTGGATTGGGTATCGGAAATATAATTACATGGATAACACCATCAATCATAGGAACGCTCTATATAATATACTGGAATAGAAAATTAAAATCTAAAACCGTAAAAACAATAAAAGTTCAAGTTTAAAAACTTTTGAACTTTATTTAAGTCTATGATTAAAAAAATCAAAGTGATTTTATTTTTTCACAGAGTTACTAAGGGCTATGAAAAACAATCAAAATAAAACCTTTGAGCCTTTGCCTCTCAGAACCTTAGTACCTCTTTTAATAAAGCATCTTAATTTCCTTAATCTCAAATTCTGAAACTGAATCATCTTCTAGCAAAACTTGTAATTTTCCTATTGGAGAAACTCCCTGAATAATTCCCATGAAGTTTTTATTCTCAAGATTTTTAAAAGGCATTGGAACTCCTTTTCTAAATAATTTATTAAAATACTCATTCCAAAAGATGGTAGATTGCTCTTCCCAAAGAAGAATATTCTCTTTCATTTTCTCAACAATCAAAACAACTAGATTTTCTTTGCTAAATTCGGCGTTACAAATCACGGCTAATGAAGATGCTTTTGGCAGATTTTCGAAATTTGTCTGGTTTACATTTAAACCTAAACCGACTACTGACACGATAGTGCCATCACTTTTGAGCGTATTTTCTATCAAAACACCACCTATCTTTTTATTATATGACATAATGTCGTTTGGCCATTTTATACTTAATTCAGGAATATTTAATTCTTCTAAAGCTTTTATTACTGATAATGAAAAGATAATATTTAAATTAAAAAACTGCTCATTATCAAGCAAGAAATCCTTTACCAACACACTCATTATTAAATTCTTACCAATATCAGAACGCCAAACCTCTCCCATCTGCCCCTTCCCTTTTGTTTGATTTTCAGCAGTTACAACAGTAAAATTCTCCGACTCTTGTTGGCTACTTAATAATTTTAAGAACTCATTTGTTGAATCTATGGCATCGAGTTTGATTAGTTTCATCTAAATAATTTATATAACTTAATTTAATATTTTGTTAAGGTTCAAAAATAATCACAAAAATTGGTAACTTTACAAACTCATATAAAATAATTCATGGCGAAAAAGACTGTTAATAATGATGTTCTGTTAGCGAACATAATCAAAGGAATCGAAGAAGTAAAAGGAAATGATATTAGTATCTTAGACTTAAGGGAAATAGACGCAGCAGTTTGCGATTATTTTATCGTTTGCAACGGAAATTCGAATACCCAAGTTAACGCCATCGTAGGCTCAATACAAAAAACTGTATCTAAAGAATTAAAAGACAAACCATGGCATGTAGAAGGAACCGATAACGCTGAGTGGGTTCTTATGGATTATGTGCACATTGTTGTTCACGTATTTCAAAAACACATTCGAGAATATTATAATATCGAGAGTCTTTGGGGAGATGCCAAAATCACTACAATCGAAAACAAATACTAAAGAAACTTTCTTCAAATGGCTAAAGATAATAATCCAACCCCGAGTAAATTTAAAATAAGTCCTTGGTTAATTTATACCGCAATACTTTTAATATTTTTATTTATCAGTTTTGCAACCGGAGGATCAAGTTTACAAGAGCCTGCCCAATTAACTTCTTCTAAATTTAATGACTTTTTAGAAAAAGGACAAATTGACAAAGTAATTGTATACAATAAAGCTGAAGCTGAAGTGTATCTTAATGCTGCTGCACTTAAGGATCCAGCGCAAAAAAAAGTATCTAAAGACATTTTTGACAGACCTAATAAAGGTCCTCACTATACTTTAGAAATTGGTAACGATCAAATTTTTCAAACTAAATTAGAAAAAGCAGTTAGCGAAGGCAAACTGAAAGATTTTAATTTCCTTCAAAAAAATAACTGGAGTGACATATTAATTAGCTTACTTCCTATTATCATTATTATTGGTGTTTGGATTTTCATTATGAGAAAAATGTCAGGCGGCGCTGGTGGCGGTGGCGGACAAATTTTCAACATTGGAAAATCAAAAGCTAAACTTTTTGACGAGAAAACTGATATCAAAACTACATTTAAAGATGTAGCTGGTTTAGAAGGTGCGAAAGAAGAAATACAAGAGATTGTAGAATTCTTGAAAAACCCTGAAAAATATACCAACTTGGGAGGTAAAATACCGAAAGGTGCTTTACTTGTAGGACCTCCTGGAACTGGTAAAACATTATTAGCAAAAGCTGTAGCTGGCGAAGCACAAGTACCATTCTTCTCATTATCAGGTTCTGATTTTGTTGAAATGTTTGTGGGTGTTGGAGCTTCACGTGTACGTGATTTGTTTAAACAAGCTAAAGAGAAATCTCCTGCAATCATTTTTATTGATGAAATTGATGCTGTAGGTAGAGCTCGTGGAAAAAGCAATATGTCTGGCGGAAATGACGAAAGAGAAAATACACTGAACCAATTACTTACAGAAATGGACGGTTTTGGAACAAACTCTAACGTAATTGTACTAGCTGCAACAAACAGAGCCGATGTTCTAGACAAAGCTTTAATGCGTGCTGGTCGTTTTGACAGACAAATTTTTGTAGACTTACCAGACATTCGTGAAAGAGCAGAAATTTTTCAAGTACACTTAGCTCCTTTGAAAAAAGTAGAAGGTCTTGATTTAGATTTCCTTGCAAAACAAACTCCAGGTTTCTCTGGTGCTGATATTGCTAACGTATGTAACGAAGCTGCATTAATTGCTGCAAGAAACAACAAAACTGCTGTAGATAGACAAGATTTCCTTGACGCTGTAGACAGAATTGTAGGTGGACTAGAAAAGAAAAACAAAATTATTACTCCTGACGAAAAGAAAGCAATTGCAATTCACGAAGCAGGACACGCAACTGTAAGCTGGATGTTAGAGCATGCTGCACCACTTATTAAGGTAACTATTGTTCCTCGTGGACAAAGTTTAGGAGCTGCATGGTACCTACCAGAAGAGAGACAAATCGTAAGAACAGATCAAATGTTAGACGAAATGTGTGCTACTATGGGTGGAAGAGCTGCTGAAAAAGTAACTTTTGACAGAATTTCGACTGGTGCATTAAGCGATTTAGAAAAAGTTACACGTCAAGCTCGTGCGATGGTAACGATTTATGGATTGAATGACAAAATCGGAAATGTTACTTATTACGATTCAACAGGACAAAGCGAATACAACTTTTCAAAACCGTATTCTGATGAAACTGCAAAAGTTATCGACCGTGAAATTTCAGAATTAATTGAAGGTCAGTACCAAAGAGCAATAAAAATATTAGAAGAAAATAAAGATAAGTTAAATCAACTTGCTGAAATCTTAATTGAAAAAGAGGTTATTTTTAAAGATGACCTAGAAGCAATTTTCGGAAAACGTACTTTTGATAAAAACCTAGAAGAAGTAGTTTCATAATACTATTCAAATAATTTAATTATTTTTAAAATCTTAATTCAAAAGCCACTTTTGAATTAAGATTTTTTTATCTTTGAACGTTTTCAATTAACATGTAAAGCATTTCAACAATAATGAGCTTTTTTAAAAAATTATTTGGTTCAAGCCATGACGCATCTGATGAAGAGAATCAAAGTGAATATAGCAATTCACTTTCTGAGAATCCTCTTTCTATAGATGAACAATTCATTTTCAATTTTAAAAAGAATGGAGGTAAATTTTTATACTGCGAAAATATTCAGGAAGTAACGGAGCAATTTGAAAACATCTTAGAAGAAAATGATTGGTTCGAGAGTGAAGCTGCATGTTTTGAGCCAGCCTTATTTCATTTACTTGAAGAAAATAAATTAATTTACCAAAGTCCAACTAATCCTAAATTCTTATTAGCTAGTTGTGAAAACCTAATTGCTGAAGAAGGTTCTATATTGTTTTCATCAAAACAAATTAAACAAAACAAACCTAACGAGTTGCCTATAAACATTGTTATTCTTGCAACTACAAGTCAAATTCTTACTGCAAAAAGTGACGGTCTTAGTGCCATAAAACGTAAGTACGAAAGAGATTATCCTACCAATATTACCACTATAAAATATTTCGAAAAAGCAAAAGAAGAAGACTTTACGCAATACGGAAGTGTAGCGAAGAACTTATATTTATTGCTCTTAGAAGACCTGTAAGATGAATGAAACCCTCAAGAGAGCTCTATCTGGTGCCGTTTATATAGTATTACTACTAACGTCTATCCTATATTCAACGGAAAGTTTTATTATACTTTTCGGTGTTTTTCTAATTATTGCAACTTACGAGTTTTGTAATCTGGCTCACATTAATAAAATATTCTCCATTTTATTTGTTTTCATTTTTTACTCAACCATTTCCTTAATAAGTTTTTACAAAAGTGAAACTGAAAACTACATTAATAAATTTTTAAAAGACGATATTAAATTCACCATTAATATAGATCAATTAAATACGGCATTACTAGTAATTACTTTACTTATATCTATAAAATGTATTGTTTTTTTATTTGATGATACACAATCTATAAGCAGAGCATCAAAATACATTTACTTATTAGGATACATTACATTGCCTTTTATTTTTATTACAAAAATTTCATTTGGAGTAAAAGATTATAATCCAAAAATCATTATCGGATTATTTATTCTTATATGGACAAATGACACCTTTGCCTACTTGGTAGGTAAATCGATGGGAAAACATAAATTATTTGAACGTATTTCGCCAAAAAAAACCATCGAAGGTTTTCTTGGTGGAGTTGTTTTTGCCTGTTTTGCAGGTTATTTAATTTCAAAATTATATATCAAGCCTAACCCTAATTTTAGTGAAATGTCTATTTTAATATGGACAATCATCGCTTTAATAGTTGGTGTTTTTGGTACTATCGGCGATTTAATTGAATCAAAATTTAAAAGAATAGCCGGAGTTAAAGATAGCGGAACAATAATGCCTGGACACGGAGGCGTTCTAGATCGATTAGATAGTGTTATATTTGTAGCACCAATTGTATTTTTATTTTACCAAATTTTAAATTATGTTTCATAAAGAAGGAACCCAATCCATTTTATTAGGCACTATATTCGTTAGTGTTGTACTTTTGTTAACTGATCATTTTATTGATATCAATTGGCTTAAATTATTGATTCAGATTAGTGCTTTATTATTGTTAATCATAATATTGCAATTTTTCAGAAATCCAAAAAGAACAGTTATCAAAGACATCAATCAGATTCTTGCTCCTGTAGATGGTAAAGTTGTTGTAATTGAAGAAGTTTACGAAGGTGAATATTTTAAAGACAAACGCTTACAAATTTCAATTTTCATGTCGCCTATTAATGTACACGTTACTCGTTATGCATTAGACGGAATTGTAAAATTTAGTAAATACCACCCTGGTAAATTTTTGGTTGCTTGGCACCCAAAAGCAAGTGAAGAAAACGAAAGAACAACTGTTGTAATCGAAAATAAGACTTTTGGAGAAGTTTTATACAGACAAATTGCAGGTGCATTAGCGCGCCGAATTGTGAATTATGCACAAGAAGGAATGCAAGTTGTACAAGGAACTGATGCAGGTTTTATTAAATTTGGTTCAAGAGTAGATATTTTCTTACCTTTGGGAACGCCAATTAATGTAGTATTAGACCAAAAAGCAATTGGGGGTAAAACCATTATTGCTACAAAAGGGTAATGACTGAAAAAGATTTAGATACACGATTTTTAGATGCTGTCGAAATTGCTTCCAAAATGACACAAGCCTCACTGCCACAAGATGTGCAATTGAGGCTGTATGCTTTTTATAAACAAGCAACTTTTGGTACTGCAAAATATGGCCAATCTGAAAATTTTGACTTAAGAAATGCCTTTAAAACAAATGCATGGATTCAAATTAGTCACTTAAGTGTTGATGAAGCCAAAGAAAATTATATAGAAATCATTAATTCACTAATAACAAAATAGATATTTTATGAAAAAATATAGTATTCGATTTTCGTTTTTTATCTTGATTTCACTTACGATTCTTTCTTGTAATGATAATAATAAACTAACCGAAGTAGTCGAAGTTCCTCTACCATCTAAAGATGAAAAAATAATAATTGGGAGTCCAGATGAAGTTAAAGCAAATCCAGGAGCTTTTCAACTAGAAAAACTTCCGTACGCCTATAACGCATTAGCTCCAAATATTAGATCATTAACGCTAGAAACACATTATTCAAAACATTACTTAACCTATACTAACAACTTAAATAAAGCTATTGCCAATACTGATTATGTAAATATGACGATTGAGCAAATTTTAGGTAAGTTAGACTTAAATGATGCTAAGCTTCGTAATAACGCTGGTGGATATTATAATCATTCCCTTTATTGGAAATGTATGACTCCTAAACCAGAAGCTGAGCAAGCTACAGATACTCTTGCTGGTGCAATGAATAAAGAATTTGGCTCATATAATAATTTTAAAAATTTATTTAAAGCCGAAGCAACAAAACAATTCGGATCAGGATGGGTTTGGCTAGTTGTAGATAAAGCTGGGAAATTACAGATTACAACAACCGAAAATCAAGATAATCCTTTAATGAAAAATGCCGTAATTTCTGGAACTCCAATTCTAGCTCTGGATTTATGGGAACATGCTTATTATCTGGATTACCAAAACAGAAAAAATAGTTATGTAGATGCTTTCTTTAATATCATCAATTGGGAAAGGATAAACGAAAATTATAAAACTGCTCTAACCAAGGTTAGAAAAGTCTAAAAAAAAGCTGATACATTTTGTATCAGCTTTTTTTTTGGTCAAACATAAAAACTACCAACCTACTTTACCTCATAAATAAACGATTCAGATGGCGCTATTTTAATTTTAGCACTTCCTTCACCATTGCTTACCTTTAGTTTTATTTTATTCTGTAAATACAATTGATCTGTAGCCGTATATTCACCATCCCTTAAATTCCATTTAGCAATAACATCCGCAGGAATTTTCAATTCAAATTCACTGGTTTTATCAGCAGAGAAATTAACAACAACAATTAGTTTTTGATTATTAGACCAACGCACGTAAGAATAAATACCAGTATCATATCCTGTAGTATTCTTGCGATTTACAGATTGAATTTCCTGAAAACTTCCCATCAAAGCCGAACTCTTTAAAGAGAAATTCAGTAATCGTTTATAAAAATCTCTCAAATCCTTCTCCGATTGTGTAAGTTGACCGCCATCAAATTTACCATTATTCATCCATCGCTGATGATTTGGTACCCCAATATAATCAAAAATCGAAGTTCTCGAAGCTTTTCCGAAACCCGCATTTTCGTTTCCAGGCTCCCCTACTTCTTGCCCAAAATAAACCATCGTTGGCGAAGTGCTTATTGTTGTAAAAACCACCATCAAAGGTTTTCCTTTTTCTGGAGTTCCGGCAAATTCAGAACTAGCCAAACGTTGCTCGTCATGATTATCTAAAAAATGCAACATATTATGCTCAATATCCACCATATTATGCTGAATAACCGAAAGTTCATCTGGAGATGATTTCCCTCTTATAATATCTTTTAGTTTATCATACGTTTCAACTTTATCATATAAATAATCCATTTTCCCCAAATGAATGTAATTGCGATATTCCTTAGGATTATATACCTCTGCCAATAAGAACGCATTAGGATTCTTAACCTTAATAGCCGAGTTCATATAACTCCAGAATTCGTACGGAACCATTTCGGCCATATCAAAACGGAAACCATCAACGCCCTTATCAGTCCAATACAAAGCGATAGATTTAAATTTCTTCCAAGAATCAGGAACATCTTTATCCTTCCAGAAATTATAGTGTTCTTGATATGATTTTTTATCAAAACCAGTAGGAAGTTCAGGAAAATCTTTAGAACCATCAGGACGAATTCCATAATTTACTTTAACCGTTTCGTACCAATCATTTTGATCAGGTTTAGCCTTACGAGAACCATTTCCTGTCCATTTTGCAGGATTTTCATCAAATTTACCATCTACAAGCGGGTTTTTCTCTCCATTTAACGGAACATCATTATCAGGAATTTGAAACGGAGTATTCGGTATATAATAAAAATTATTATCACGTTTGTATTCCACCGTAACATCATCATTGGCTCCAAAATCTTTTACACCAGATGGATTATTTTTTCCTTCATATTTTCTGGCAATATGATTAGGAACAATATCAATAATCACTTTTAAACCTGCTTTATGCGTACGTGCAACCAAAGCTTCAAATTCTTGCAAGCGATTAGCAGGATTTACTGCCAAATCAGGATTTACATTATAATAATCTTTTACAGCGTATGGAGATCCCGCTCTTCCTTTTATCACTTCGGGATCATCATTAGAAATTCCGAATGCGGTATAATCACGAACCAACGCATGATGAGGAACACCCGTGTACCAAATATAAGTAACACCTAAATCTTTAATTTCGTGTAGCGCTTTGTCAGTAAAATCGTTAAACTTCCCTACTCCATTTTCTTCAATAGTTCCCCAAGGTTTATTTGTCGTGTTAGTATTTCCAAACAAACGGGTGAAAACCTGATACACAACAACTTTATTTTCAGAAACGGCTTCTTTCTTGTCCGTATTCTGTCTTATGTCATTTGTTTTACATGCCGTAACTAATACCATTGCGGTAATACCAGCCACAATAACGCGTGCTTTTATCATATTTTTATAATGTGCTTATATTAATTTTTAGGCCAAAATGCATTAACCAATTTTTAAATTTAATCTATTTTTTAAAGCATAAAATCCTAGAATAAAATTTAACTAAAAAAAGGGTTTCACTACTAACACTACAACGTGTTAGTAAATCTATTTGTTGATAACTTAAACTTTTTATTAAAGGTGCAAAGGTTCATAGCCACAAAGGTTCAAAGGATTGAAACTTTACTCCCGACGCTTCGGGATTGCGTAAACAATTATTTTGCTATTAATTTTTACCACAGATTAAAATGATTAAACAGATTAAAAGCTTTTTTTACCATTAAGAAATTAAGAAAAGTTAAGTTTAATCCTTAATAAAACTTAATACCTTAATGGTTAAACTTTTTATACCACAGATTAAAAAATCTGTTTTTATCCGTGTTTTCGCTTAAGCAAATCTGTTTTATCCGCGTTCCTTTCCCCCACAGATTAAATGATTAAATAGATTCAAATCTTTGCGAACCTTGCGTAAATCTTTTCGCCCTTTGCGGTTAAACTTTTTCTGCCACAGATTAAAAAATCCGTTTTTATCCGCGTTTTCGCTTAGGCGAATCTGTTTTATCCGCGTTCTTTTCCCCCACAAACTAAAGAATTAAACAAAATCAACCCAATTCGAGTAAATTCGTGCAATTCATGGCAAAAAAAGTTTAGCCTTATCAAATAATATCAGTTATAAATAAATCCTAATATCTGTTAAGGTTGTTTCCTTTTTCATAAATTTGACAAAAATTTAATCAATTGAAGAAATCACTCTTTTTCATATATAGCTGCTTGCTAATTTTAAGTGTTAATTTAGGAATGGCACAAGCTCCAAAAATTATTAACATCGAGCATTCTGACTTTGTCGACAGAAATGAAATCGAAATGCCAGGCGCCATTTTACTTACCGGAAACGTAAAAGTAAATCACGATGGTGTGGTTTTAACCTGTAATAAAGCTTATTTATTTCAAGGAGAAAATTACCTAAAAGCCTTTGGAAATGTACAAATAGTACAAGGTGACACCTTATTCTTAAATAGTAAATACGCAGAATATAGCGGAAATTCTAAAAAAGCATTTGCAACTGGAAATGCCGTTATGAGTTCACCAGATGCAACATTACAAACCGACACTATTAATTTTGACCGAAATGTTCAGGAAGTATTCTATAATTCCAAAGGAACAATCATCAATAAAGAAAACACACTCGAAAGTAAATCGGGAAGATATTACGTAGCACAAAAAAAGTTTGTGTTCCTAACCGCAGTTACGGTAACCAATCCTAAATGCGTTATAAAATCAAACCATCTAGATTATTATAGTAATTCTGGACATTCCTATCTATTTGGTCCATCTACAATTACCAGTAAAACCGATTATATCTATACCGAAAAAGGGTTTTATGACACCAAAAGGAATCTGGCACATTTTCTCCGGAAATCATACATCCGTTATGATACCCGCTTGATAGAAGGTGATAGTTTGTATTACGACCGAAATAAAGATTTTGCATCGGCAACCAGAAATGTAAAAATTACCGACTCTATAAATCGCGGAATCGTAAAAGGACATTATGCCGAAATATACAAACAAAAAGATTCCATGTTTGTAACCAAAAGAGCCGTTGCGATAAACTTTGTCGAAAATGATTCTGTTTACATCCACGGAAAAAAACTGATGATTACAGGAAAAGAAGGAGATCGTATTATACGAGCTTTCAATAATGTTCGCTTTTTTAAAACAGACATGAGCGGAAAATGCGATTCCATACATTCTAATAGCAGAACAGCTTTAACAAAACTAATAGGAAACCCAATACTCTGGAACGGAGAAAGTCAGATAACAGGTGATGTCATGCACCTTATTGGCGATAATAACACCAAGAAACTAGACTCGCTCAAAGTCCTCAATAACACGTTTATAATCTCCAAGGATACCATAGGAACCGGCTATAATCAAGTCAAGGGACTAAACTTATTCGGGAAATTTAGAGACGGGAAGTTACACGATGTCGATGTTATAAAAAATACCGAAGTCGTTTACTATATGCGTAATGATGCCAATGAACTCATAGGAATCAATAAAAACGTAAGTAGCAAAATCAATCTTATTTTAGAAAACAATGCTATCGAAACCATTACATTCTTTAATCAAGTCGATGGAGATATATTCCCCGAAGCCGAATTACCCGAAAATGCTCGAAAACTACGAGGCATGGTTTGGCGAGGAGACGAAAAGATAAAGTCCAAAGACGATATTTTCACAAAAGAAGATAATGAAGAAAACGACAAATTAGTCCAAGAAGGAAAAGACGAAAATGCCAAAGAAAATGTTCCTATGAAAGTTAGGAAAGAAACACTCGATTACGACAAAAAGAAACCAGCAACAAAGTCAGCTAAAACAACTAAAGCAAAGAAGTAGTATATACTCTCAATTTTTAGTATACAGTCGCAGTGACAGTTTTCAATCACAGTTTTTAGTAACAGCAACCACAACAGTTGACAACTTTAAACTAGAAAAAACCTTAGCACCTTAGAACCTTTGCCTCTTTGAACCTTAAAAGAAAAAAAATGAATCCCGATTTTATAAAATACCAAGCACAAACATCACCATATCCATTAGGAATGGAAGTTTCGCACGCCATAGGATCCTACATATACGACACCAATAATAAAAAATATTTAGACTTCGTAGCAGGCGTTTCAGCCTGTACACTTGGCCACCAGCATCCAAGAGTAAATCAAGCTATAAAAGACCAACTAGACAAATATTCGCACGTAATGGTTTACGGAGAATATTCGCAAAGTCCAGCCGTAGAGTATTGCAAACTCATGGCTTCCCTCCTTCCCGAATCACTAAATAAAACCTATTTAGTAAACTCAGGAACCGAAGCAATTGAAGGCGCATTAAAACTAGCTAGGAGAACAACAGGACGTAGCCAATTAATATCATGTCATAACGCTTACCATGGTAACACAATGGGATCAATGAGTGTTATGGGATTCGAAGAGCGCAAACAAGCCTTTAGACCCTTAATTCCCGATGTAGACTTTATTACGTTTAATAACGAAGAAGATTTACAAAAAATAACCACCAAAACGGCAGGAATAATACTCGAAACAATACAAGGAGGAGCGGGATTTATAGAGCCACATGATAACTTTCTTCAAAAAGTACGCAAACGTTGCGACGAAGTTGGAGCCATGATGATAGTCGACGAAATTCAGCCAGGATTTGGTCGAACAGGAAAACTTTTTGGTTTTCAAAATTACGATGTCGTACCCGATATCGTAGTTATGGGAAAAGGAATGGGAGGCGGAATGCCAGTAGGCGCATTTACAGCATCAGCAGAAAAAATGGACCTACTTACCGAAAACCCAAAACTCGGACACATAACCACTTTTGGAGGACACCCTGTCATTGCGTCAGCCTGCTTGGCAACTTTGAAAGAAATTACTGAAACAAACCTAATGCCCGAAACATTAGAAAAAGAAAAACTCATCAGAACACTTTTGGTACATCCTTTGATTAAGGAAGTTAGAGGAAGAGGATTAATGCTTGCTGCCATGACAGAGAGTGCTGATATAACTAACGAAGTTATTTTAACCTGTCAGGACAGAGGGCTCATTTTATTCTGGTTGCTGTTTGAAGGATGTGCAGTACGTATTACACCTCCGTTAACAATTTCTGAAGAAGAAATAAGAGAAGGTTGTGCCATCATCCTAAATGTAATGGATGAAATTTTAAACAAACAGAATAATTAGGAGCTATTTCCAGCTATCCGCTTTATCTTTTGTTTTTTGGCAGCAAAAAACAAAAGGATATCGCTTTTATCTGGGCTAAAGCATATCGTTGACAACAGAATATTTAGGAATTTAAATACATTCAGTTTTATAAAAACTCACCTAAAAACTGATCGCAGGTACTGCAAATATTGTTAATTAAATTGTTCACAACAATTCCTTCTTTCCCCACATAACAAAAACATGTTGCCTAATTTTATAATAGGCTAATATCAAAAAAATAAAGTATGCAATTAAGCAACGAAGAAGAAGATTATAACCTATCCCTATCCAAATTTGAGTCCATGTTAAAAACTAACAAAGTACTCTTTTTTGATTCAGAAGAATTTGAAGAGATTATCCTTCATTATCTGGACATAGGCAAGGCTAATTTAGCAAAAAAAGCCTTAAAACTAGCACTAGATCAACATCCAAAATCTACAGGCTTAAAACTAGTACAAGTAGAGATGCTGGTGTATGATGACAAACTCGAAATAGCCGAAAAGCTTTTGAACGAGTTGTATGCAATCGAACCTAACAACGAAGAAATTTACATCCAGAAAGCAAACATCTATTCTAAAAGAGATCAACACGAAAAAGCAGTCGAATTACTTAAAATTGCTTTAGAATATACAGATGATTTTGCCGACGTGTACAATTTAATCGGTATGGAGTATCTTTTTATGGACAATCTTGAAATGGCCAAAGATAGCTTTATCAAATGTCTAGAAGAAGATTTAGAAGACCAATCGGCCTTATACAACGTAGTGTATTGCTTTGAATTTTTAGATCAAAATCAAGAAGCAATCACCTATTTAAATCAATACATAAACAAAAACCCTTATAGTGAAATTGCCTGGCATCAGCTAGGACGCTTACATTATGGCGTAAAAGAATATGAAAGCGCAATCCGTGCTTTTGATTACGCAACCCTAATCGACGATGAGTTTCTTGGAGCTTTTATGGAAAGAGCCAAAGCCTACGAACGTTTAAAACAATATGCCGAAGCAATAGAAAGCTACAACCGCACCATCGAACTAGATGATGCAACATCGTACGCTCTATTAAGAATAGGAAAATGTTACGAAAAACTAGGCAATAAAGCTTTAGCATTAAAGTATTACAATAAAACCGTTCATGAAGATCCACTTTTAGACAAAGGATGGATTGCCATAACCGATTTTTATGTACGTCAAAAAAACTTTCAAAAAGCATTGTTCTTTGTCAATAAAGCACTAGCAATCGACAATCAAAACCGTTTGTATTGGAAACGTTATGCGATGATAAACAAACAAATGAACTTTTTTGAAGAAGCAGAATTTGGTTACCGAAAAGCAGTCGAATTTGGCGATTATGCACTTGACACTTGGTTATTTTGGGTAGATATTCTTCAGTTCTTGGGCGAATTCGAAAGCGCAATTCAAACATTATTGCAAGCAACCGAATATTTCCCTGAAGAAAATGAAATCGAATACCGTTTGGCAGGATTGTATTTTATGGTACAAGACAATACCAAAGCCAAATTTCACTTAAGCAATGGATTACGATTAAACTTTGACAATTATATTTTAATCGAAGACCTATTCCCAGTGGTTTGGACTAAAAAAATGGTACAAAATTATATTACAAAACATAAAAAACAATAATGATTCATACTTTAAAAAGGCGTTTTGGCTTATTAGGAAAAAATATTAGTTACTCTTTTTCAAAAGGTTATTTTACCGAAAAATTCAACGACGAACATTTTAAAGGATGTAGTTATGAGAATTTTGATATTCCGGAAATTAACTATTTTACAGGATTAATAAAAAACAATCCCGATTTAAAAGGATTGAATGTAACTATTCCTTACAAAGAACAAATACTACCTTTTTTAGATAAATTATCAAAAAAAGCCACATTAATCGGTGCTGTAAATACTGTAAAATTTACCAAAAACGGAAAATTAAAAGGATACAACACCGATTACTATGGCTTTAAAAAATCATTAAAACCCTTATTGCAACCACACCACAAAAAAGCATTGATTTTGGGTACAGGTGGCGCATCCAAAGGTGTTGCTTATGCATTAGACGAATTAGGTATATTATACACATTTGTTTCTCGCGAAGCCAAAGAAAATATCATAGATTATAATTTAATCAATGCAACAACTTTTGATAATTATCAAATTATAATCAATAGTACACCAGTTGGTACAAGCCCAAATATTGAAGCTTGTCCAGTAATTCCGTACGAGTTTTTCACAAAAAAACACATCGCTTACGATTTAATCTATAATCCCGAAGAAACTACATTTCTTAAAAAAGCAAAAGAAAACGGAGCCGTAATAAAAAACGGATACGATATGCTTATTTTTCAGGCTGAAAAAGCGTGGAAGATTTGGAATAAATAGAAATTTTCTAAAAACAATATCTCAAAGACTACAATTACAGAATTGTGGTCTTTTTTGTTTACGACTATTTCACGAATAATAGAACACGGATGACGTTTATTTGAACGCGGATGATGCCGATTTGCAAAAGCAAAAACGCAGATTAAAATGGATTTTTAAAAAGTTATAAATGAAATCCGTTTTAATCTGCGTCTTCGCCTAAGCGAATCTGTTTAATCCGCGTTCCTTTTTTCTAGACAACAGTAAAACATAACAACACATCCATTAATTGTCGTTTTTTAATACTAACATAACACCATAAAATAATCACTTAACCTTAATACTCTAGCTTTGTTTCAGTTAAATAGATAAATAAAGTATGAATATATTTTTCAAAGTACTCGTTGTAATAGCAATACTATATCTTCTTATAATTATTTATCTTTCTATAAAATATCCCGTCATAAGTTGGGATTGGACCAAGAGAAACACCAATGATATAAACTTTCCTAAAGACTTTCATTGGGGAACAGCGACAGCCGCACATCAAGTCGAAGGCGGACATACAAATAGTAATTGGTCATGGTGGGAAAATCAGAAAAATAAAGATGGGAAACCTCGCATAGATAATGGTGACAAAGCCGGACTTGCAACAGATCATTGGAACTTATATCCCAAAGATATCGAACTCATGCAAGAACTAGGCGTTAACTCCTATCGCTTTTCTTTATCATGGAGCAAAATAAACCCCAAAGAAGGCGAATTTGATAAAAAAGCAATTCAGCACTATTCAGATGTAATTGATAGCTTATTGGCCAAGAAAATCATTCCTAACATCACTTTACACCATTTTGAAGAACCACTTTGGTTCATGAATAAAGGAGGATTTGAAAAAAAAGAAAACATCCCCTATTATTTATTATTTTCCAATACCGTTTTTAAAAAATACAGTAATCGAGTTACCTTCTGGACAACCTTTAATGAAATTAATGTGTACACCAATTTGGCATTTATGTCGGATATATTTCCTCCAGGCAAGAAGAATTCTAAAATTGCCGGACAAGTTCTAAAAAACATCTTAATTGCACATACACAAGCTTACAAAATACTGAAAGCCTTACCAAATGGTAAAGAATCACAAATAGGAATTGTAAAAGACATTTTCTTTTTTGAACCTAAAAATAGATGGAATCTCCTCGATTGGATTGGAGCTTTAGTTGCCAATGACAATTTTAATAATTCCTCATTAAACTTTTTTGAAACTGGAAAATATCATTTTGGCGTTCCGTTTGAAGCCAATGTAAATTATATTGATAAAGATGCTCCCAATACAATCGACTTTATGGGACTTAATTACTATTCGCATTATGCAACAACTTTCAAGTTTATAGAACACGAAAAAATGTTCTCGCCAGTAGCAGGCGAAGAAATGACCGATATGGATTATACCGTTTATCCCGAAGGAATTTACAGAGCCATAAAACGAATATCACAAATCAAGAAACCAATCATTATTACCGAAACAGGTATTGCAGACGCTAAAGATGATAGAAGAAGTTTATTTATAGAAAGAGAATTATATGCCATATCCGAAGCTATAAAAGATGGTTATGATGTAAGAGGATACTATTATTGGTCACTAATCGATAATTTTGAATGGAGTTTAGGATATGACAAAAAATTTGGATTATACGCAGTAAATCTAGAAACACAAGAAAGGAAATTAAAAAATGGAGGTAAAACTTATCAGACAATTGTAAAACATTTTTCGAACATAAAATAGCTCAAAAAACAACTTTAGATAAAAAAATTCAAAAAATTTTAAATATTCTACACTAATCACAATCTCTTTTATCCCCTCAAAAACAACCCATTAGTAAGAATTTTAAACATAAACACACTATAAATAAGGGATTTATTTTGTAGTTCCGAACACCTTTACTATCTTTCGCTCTAGATTTAAAGTAAAAACCTTATACATTGACAAGATGTTAGAAGAAAAGAATGATAACCTGCAAGATGCAGATGGAAAATTAGAAAATGGATCTGCAAATTCTGCTGAAAACAATGAAACAACTTCTGTTGAAATTATTGAAAATGAAGCAGAGAACATTGTATCTGAATCTGAAAATACAATAACTCTTTCTGAGGAAGAATTATCGAATACAGAAGCGGTTGCTGAAACTCAAAATCAGACAGCCCTAGATGCAATAACCAATTCTAATGCTGAAGAAAGTGAAGACGAAACTCTAAAAGAGCGTCACGACCTTCCGATGCAAGATTATAATACTTTTTCGCTTGACGAACTTGTTGCTGAACTAAAAAAATTAGTTTCTTCAGACAAAGTTATGTCTGTAAAAGAGCATATTGAAGAAATAAAGAAATCGTTTTTACTACAGTATAATCATCTTATCGAAGAAAAAAGAGAAGAATTTAATGCTGAGAATCAAGATCCAAACGAAGAATTTCAATATCATTCTCCTTTAAAAACGAAATTCGATGAATATTACAACATATTCAGAGATCACAGAAATGCACATTTTAAAAATCTACAAACCAATCTAAAATCAAATTTAGAGAACAGACTGGCTATTGTTGAGGAATTAAAAGAGCTTATTAATCCGCAAGAAAACATAAAAGATACTCTTAAACATTTTAATGAATTAAGAGAAAGATGGAAAAATGCTGGTTCTATTCCAAAAGATAAATACAATCACGTTTGGAATAACTACCATTTTCATGTAGAGAATTTTTATGATTATTTGCATTTAGATCGTGAAGCTAGAGATTTAGACTTTAAACACAATCTTGAACAAAAACAAAAAATTGTAGCTCGCGTAGAAGAATTAGTTAATGAAGCTGATGTAAGTAAAGCGTTTAGAGAATTACAAGATTTGCATAGAATCTGGAAAGAAGATATTGGCCCAGTTTCTAAAGAGCACCGTGATGAGATATGGAATAAGTTTAGTGAATTAACTAAAAAAATCCATGACAAACGCGAAGTTTTATTTGAAAACATTAGAGGTTCAGAACTTGAAAATCTAGAGGTTAAGAAAAATATTATTGCACAAATCGAAGTACTTGCTACCGAAAAGGTAAATACACACGCACTTTGGTTGTTACAAATAGAAAAAGTAGAAGCTTTACGCTCTGCATTTTTCGCAGCAGGAAAAGTTCCTTCAGATGTAAACGAAGCTACTTGGACAGCATTTAAAACTGCCGTTAGAAACTTTAATACTTTTAAAAATTCATTTTATAAAGACATTAAGAAAGATCAAAACGACAATTTAAACAAAAAAATGGCTCTTGTAGCCAAAGCCAAAGAATTACAAGAAAGTACCGATTACGAATCGACTACTCCTGTCATGAAAAAGATTCAGGAAGAGTGGAAACAAATTGGTCATGTTCCTAGAAAATACTCTGATAAAATCTGGAAAGAATTTAAGGATGCTTGTAATAGTTATTTTGACAAATTAAAAGAGCACAAGAACGAAGAAAACGGTGATGAAGTAGCTGCATTTGATAATAAAAAAGCTTACTTAGAAACTATTCGTGAATTCCAACTTACTGGTGATCACAAAACAGATCTTGATGCTATAAAATTACACATCGAGACATGGAAAAACTTCGGAAAAGTACCATTTCCTAGACGTCATATCGAAGGTAAATTCAATAAGATACTTGATGCACTTTTTGAAAAATTAAGCTTAAGCAAAAAAGAAACAGAAATGATTCGATTTGCTAATAGAATTGATAATTTATCAGAAAGTAATGATACTAGAAAATTAGACAATGAGAAAATTTTCTTGATGCGTAAAATTGAAGAAGTACAAAATGAAATTTTCCAATTAGAGAATAACATTCAGTTCTTTACCAATACTAAAAACGCTAAGAAAGAAAACTCAATAGTTCTGGAAGTTCGTAAAAACATTGCGCTTCATAAAGAAAGTCTTGATGTTTGGAAAGAAAAATTACACCAATTAAGAAATTTAGATAACCACTAAATCTATTAAAAGTTTATAAATAAAAAGAGCGATAAAATTAATTATCGCTCTTTTTTTGTTTTATATTTTAATCTCGCTAAACAGTTTTGCTGATTTAACCGCAAAGCTCGCAAAGTTTTTATAAGTCAGATTTTGTAAAATCGCAAAGTTCGCAAAGCTTTGTGTTTTTTATATGCTTTGTGAACTTTGCGTAAATCTTAGCGTGCTTTGCGGTTAAATTCTCTTAATTATATCTAACTCTTTGCGAAAGGAACGCGGATTATACGGATTCGCTAAAGCGAAAACACAGATTAAACGGATTTTATTTTAGATTATCTATAAATCAGTTTTTAATCTGCTACTTTATAGACAATTTAAGTTAACATCCCTTTCCGAAACAAGAACATAAACCTTATTTTATAAATGCCTCCAAAAGCGGGCAATTATATTGCTTGAATGTTTTTGTTGTATTGTACACCGAATAAAAATCGGCAATTTCTTTTCCTGATTTAAAAACTGTAAGATTATCAGGTGAAACATCAGAATTTCGATAATAATCATAATAATTACATTCGAAAATCATTAAACTTGCCAATGCTTTCTCTTCTTTGTCTTTAGATAATTTCAAAGCCTTTTCATAATACATTTTAGCCAGCGTGCATCGATAATAATTAGAATTTTGATACATCATTTCAGCATCATAATTATCTCCTCCATACATATAATCCGAATCTGTACCTCCTGTACCAGAAGACCAATCATAAGCAAGCATCATCCAGGAATTACCCCAATAAGAAACATTAAAATAAGCATGTGCCAATAGCAAATTACTTGCGGCAGTATTCTCTTTTTTTAGCTCAATTAATCTAGCAACAAATTCAGCTTTATTAAAACGATAATTAAACTTTCTTTCCTTTGCTTTCTGCAACACCTTCGGAATAAATGGATCTTCGTTAAGATTATTTCTATACTCGTAGTTTTTCTGCCAGAAATTAGCTGGCATGCTAGCAAAAACCTGATAAGCCACTGCTAAATTATTTTTTCTGAAAGCAATTGTTCCTTTTACATCTCTATAAAAATTTACGTCTGGCGCCATTGTTCCTGCACAAATGTATTTCTCAAACGGTGTTTTATCTTCTTTTTGATACAACGCAATCAAGTTATCCATATCCTCAAGAGTTGCGTATCTCTCAAAATAACCCGTGTATTCATAAAAAGATGGTGCATAATAATACCAAGAATCTGATGCTGCTTTTTTAAGATTAGATTTTAAAAACAACAAACCCGCAGTCGCTTTATCTCCTTGCTTAGAGAATTCATCACTTGCAATCCTATACAAACTATACAAGTTTTTAAGCAAGCTAATATCCTCTTGAACTAAATCCTCAATTACATTAAAATAACTAAAGAGATTATTTTGGGTATTTTTATCTTGCAAATTATCTTGTTTTAAAGCCACTAGAGCCAACTGAATATTTTTTTGTAATTGGATAGAAATATTAGCATTAACAGAAATCATATTGACATATTTTTTCCCCAAGTCTATTTCGTCATCTATAAAGCACAATTGAGCAATTGCCGATGCAATAAAATCCTTCTGCTCTCCAGAAACCTTGCTATGAGCATCAATTAAAAACTGCTTTAACTCTCTTAGATAAAAAATATCTTTATTAAAATTATCTGCTTTGGCTTTTTCATAATTATCATACCAGCTCATTTTATCAAAACTTACTGCTGGAACTTTATTAATCGAATATTTGGGAGTAAAAATCCAATCTTCGAGTTTATTTACCTCTCTCTGAACCAAAAAACTAAAATAAATACTGTTCGGGTCGAATTTATAAACTTGTTTTATAGTACTTAAATCTGGCGCAGGATTTCGCATGCTTTCAATAATCAAAATCATGTTTCGTTCTTCCTCATTTTTCGCCAAACTTAACGTAGCAGCTGTGTGCTTAAAATTGTAATGCTGCATTACTGCAAACGATTTATCATCGCAAGAAGCAAAAACTTTACTCAGTAAATAATTTTGAAGAGGAAAATCATCGATACATAAAGCTTTATAATACAATGCCCAAGGAGCTAAAATCGTATTATTATTGCCTGCAAAATAAGTATCATATAAACGGATTACTTCGGCTTTATCTGAGCTATAAAAACGATCTCTAAGAATGAGAAACGCATAACGTTGTTTTAAAAAAGCATCTTTGGCAGACAAAATCTTTTGATTATAATCGCCTATTGCAACAGTGTTTACATTTTCGGGATAACTGTTTATCCCGCTCCAAGATTCCCATTTTGAACTTGGAACATTATTATATTCTAATTTTTTAGCTAATACTAAATAATCTAAGAAAGGTTTATTTTTTAAACGCAACAAAGTTGCAATAAAAGTATTCTTTGCAAAAACTTCCTTTAAAGTATTACTTTGGTAAGCTGCTTGAAATTTATCAGAATCTGTTTCGTACAAAATTCTATAAATATCTGATGTATAAACCTTTGTTCCAATTTTCTGCTGCCACTCTAAACAATTTAATTCCTGATCTTTATTAGAAACTTCGCTAACTTCATGATAACTATTGGCAGAATAACAAAAATAATGCAGTTTTAAGAACCCATCTCTTTCTGATTTAAACAAAGCTAGACGACTCGTTTCTGCCGATTCATACCATCCGCAAGCAAACGAAGCCTGAAAAGCAAATAATAAAACTAAGCTACTGAAAACGCGCGTAATACCCGGATATGTTTTTGATGCCATAATCGTGGATGTATTTTTTATCAAAAGAAAAGAAAGTAACCTTTGTTTGATTATCAAATGGTATTCTGTTTTTTATAATCGAAATCATCTTATTTATCTCCTCATCTGAGATTTTTTCAATTCTTATCTCATCCCCATTTCGCAAATACGTCTGCCCTATCAAAACATCATCCTGAAGTAGATATTTATTGGCTGCAACTTTTTTAAACCGTGTAGAATCTTTAATAAGCTCTTCATAATCGGAAACTATTCCTTTAAATTCATTTCCTCTAAAAACTACCGACCAACTATATAAAGGTAAAGCAATATCTAAATCCAGATCATAATCACTATGTGTTATGTATTTTTCTAATTCATCGCTTGTCCCTATTGAGTTTTTGGTTTTATAATCGTTAGGACTTGACAAATTATAACACATTAACAACCCGCGATCTACAGGAGGAACTCCAGCTTTTTCACAATATTTATATTGCCATAATCTTATGGTAGCTGATAATTGAGAATCCTTAAATTCTTTTTTAACCTGCTGTAATAAATAAAAATAATTGTTTTTAGATTTTTCTGTCCAGTCACAATCAATTAAAACCTCTTTAAAATTGGTTTTTAACTTAGCTAATTCAATTGATTTTATGGAGTCTAAATTTAAAGCTTTCCTAATCTTTCCGTTTTGCTTCCCGTAATCAGAATATACAATAGTACTGGCTCTTTTATATGCTTTTTCATCATTATAATTGAGTCCGATCTCTTTTATTCTTTTCTGAATTCTTTTGGCTAAACTATCTAATTGTACTTTACTCGCCTTCAAAACAACATCATTGGTAATAAAAACACTTGGCGTAATTTCTGGCGTACTTTCATTCAGATCTATTCGGTTTATTGTTGCAACAGGAAGAGGTTCATTGGTATATGGATTCCAATCCACATCAAAAAACCGAACATACATATGTTTTACATTTAAATTCTTACAAATAGAATCTTCTTCCTTATCAAAATAAGCACTTGTTTTCCAATAACAAAAAGAGCGAACTACTTCTTTCCTATCATCACATCCAGAGCTATTTATTACCACAAACAACAGTATAATAATTAAGCTTTTCATTTTCTAATACTACTTACAATTTTGAAGCTAATGTAATGCATAAAAGAATAAGGTTCTTTATTTTTTTTAAACAATTTTAAGTTTCGATTGCTACCTTTGCAAAAAAAATAAACATGTCAAACATTTATATCGGGTATCACTTTACAATTGAGCCTAAAGAACTAGGATCAGAAATACTAATTGCCGAATTAGGCGAGAAAGCATTTGAGAGTTTTACTGAAACTGAAACTGGAATTTCTGCATTTGTTCAAAAAGATTTATGGGACGAAGCTATTCTGGAAGATATTCATATTTTACAATCGGATGAATTTAAAATCGATTATACATTTGAAGAAATCGAGCAAGTAAACTGGAACGAAGAATGGGAAAAAAACTTCGAACCTATTGATGTTGATGGAAATTGCCACGTGCGCGCTCCTTTTCATCCAAAAACTGATGCCGAGTTTGATATTGTAATTGAGCCAAAAATGAGTTTTGGAACTGGTCATCACGAAACGACTCATATGATGATTCAGCATTTATTAGAAATGGATGTTAACGGAATGAAAACGCTTGATATGGGTTGTGGAACTGCTATTCTTGCAATTCTTGCCGAAATGAAAGGTGCACAACCAATCGATGCTATTGATATCGATAACTGGTGTTATTTAAACTCTATAGAAAACGCTGAACGCAATAATTGCAAGCATATCACCGTTTACGAAGGTGATGCTGCTTTATTAGCAGGTAAAAATTACGACTTGATTATTGCTAATATCAACCGTAATATATTACTAAATGATATGCAAAGTTATGTTGATTGTCTGAACCCAAAAGGAACTTTATTATTAAGTGGTTTTTATGAAGAAGACATTCCTTACATCGATGCTTCATGTACTGAAAAAGGATTGAAATATGTTAAAAAATTTCAAAGAAATAATTGGGTTTCTTTAAAATATGTAAATTTGTAATTAATGAATTACAACAGTACAAAAAACTAAAAAAATGAGTACTAAAGAAAAAGTAAGAGAAAAAGTTCGGGAAAAAGAAGCAATATCGTTTAACAACGAAATTATTGTATATAATGATGATGTAAATACTTTTGATCACGTAATCGAAACTTTAATTCGCGTATGCAATCATACACCTGAACAAGCAGAACAATGCTCCCTTATTGTACATTATAACGGAAAATGTACTGTAAAAACGGGCTCGATGGATAAATTAAAACCTCAATGCACACAACTTTTAGAAGCTGGACTAAGCGCAGAGATTATTTAATTTAATTATCAATAATTTAAGAAATAGTGTAATTTATTCTATATTTGAATAAAATACACTATTTTTTTTATGGAAGAATACGGGAAAATACTAATTATTGCAATGCCGATTTTTTTATTATTAATAATAATCGAGAAATCTTATGGTTTATACATAAAACAAGACCACGTTCCTTTAATCGATAGTGTCTCTAGCATAAGTTCGGGAATTACAAATTCGGTCAAGGATGTTCTTGGACTTACTATTACCTTTATTTCGTATGAATGGTTGGTTTCTAAAATTGCCATTTATCATATCGAAACCACCTTAATCACTTATATTGTTGGATTTTTTGTAATAGATTTTTATGGCTATTGGAGCCATCGTTTATCACATCAAATTAACTTTCTCTGGAACAAACATGCTATTCATCATAGTAGCGAAGAGTTTAATCTGGCTTGTGCATTAAGACAACCTATTGCTAGTTTTGTAAATCTATTTACATTCCTGCTTATTCCTGCTGCATTAGTTGGTATTCCTGCTAGTGTTATCGCCATAACATTACCGCTTCATTTGTTTTTGCAGTTTTGGTATCATACCAAGTATATCAAAAAAATGGGGGTTCTGGAGCATATTTTGGTAACACCTTCTCACCATAGGGTTCACCACGCTATTAACCCTGAATATTTGGATAAAAACCACTCGCAAATATTCATATTCTGGGACAAACTTTTTGGTACCTTCCAAGAAGAACTAGATACTGTTCCGCCTGTTTTTGGTATTACAAGACCAGCAAATACCTGGAATCCTATCCGAATTAACTTTCAGCATCTTGCATTAATGATTAGTGATGCGTGGCGAGCAGAAAACTGGAAAGATAAATTTACAATCTGGTTTAAACCAACGGGTTGGCGTCCGGAAAATTTTGAAGAAAAATATCCTGTCAATAAAATCACCGATGTATATAATTATACTAAATACGGAATCGATAATTCTAACAAACTCGTTTATTGGTCGATTACTCAAGTGATGATAACATTACTATTTGTAAGCTACTTGTTTAGTAATATTGCCAAGATTGGTTTCCCAAATATCTTTTATTATGGCTTTTTTATTTTCATAACGATTTATAGTTATACGGAACTGATGGATAAAAACCGTTTTGCTATTTTGTGGGAAAGCCTACGTTTAGTAACTGTTCTGGCAATTATTATTTACTTTGGAGATTGGTTCGGGCTTAATTCTGTTTTCCCGTATGGTAATATCCTTGTTATCGGATATCACATTATCTCTTTATTAATCACGATTTATTTTGTAAAAGTAGATTTCAAAAATATAAAACCAGTTCTGGTAAACTCTTAAAAACAAATTATGAAAAGCCCTTTACTCCTAAAATTCTATACTGGTTTTAGTTTTTTTTATCTTTTAATTCTTCTTTACAATCTTGAAAATGTTGCTTGGTACTTAAAAGGATTGCTTATTCCTATTTTATGGCTTGCTGTTTATTTTTCTGAAGACTTTCCTTCAAAAAAAATACTTCTTGGCGCTTTATTATTCTCATGGATTGGTGATGTAATTTTATTATTTGCGGATAAGGCCGAAATCTATTTTATATTAGGCTTGGTAGCTTTTTTAATATCTCATGTCATTTATATTATACTATTTAATAAACAAAACAAACCAGATGTTCCCAAAAACAAAGGTGTTTTCTTTATTGGCTTAGCCCTTATTTTAGTTTATTTAGCAACAATGCTTACCGTTTTATTACCAAAACTTGGCGATTTGCAACTTCCTGTTATAGTTTACGCATTAACTATTTCTACAATGCTTTTGTATGCTTTTAGCGGATATTTAATTTGGAAGAAACCTGCAAATACCTACATCCTTGTTGGTGCTATTATTTTTGTCTTATCGGATAGTATCCTTGCAATGGATAAATTTTATGAGCCTATTTATAAAAGTTCATTTTTTATCATGCTTACTTATCTTATGGCACAATATCTGATTGTAATTGGTATTTTAAAACTGAATTCAGTAAAAACGAAATAAAGTACTGAGAATACGGATTAAAGGGATTTTTATTATTTTTTTTTGCACGCAGATTTAGCAGATTTGGCAGATTTTTTCTAATCATTTTTAATCTGTGGCTTATTTTTTGCAAACAAATCATGAAGCGTTTTTTTAATCCTTTAAATCTGTGGCTTATTTTATTAAAACCTTTTACATTTGTATCATTAAACTGCTAAAAATCATGAAAAAAATAGCTCTTTTTATCATCTTACTTATTACCGCTACATCTTGTGTTAGTACAAAATCTACTTTAAAAAATGTAGATGATAATGCGCCAAACTTAACTTTAAGCAAAGACAATACCTTTATAATCACTGAATATAGCAAAGACAAAAAGTATGGTTATGACAAGGACTATCCTGTAAATATATTTTACAGAACATCTAAAGATGAAGTCATTAACCAACAACGCTTTTTAAACGCTCTGGCGGGACCAAATGGCGAAAAGATAACTTATACTAAACTTGAAAGTTGCTGCCCTTTCCCGAGCAAAAGAAGCGATATGGGAGCAGGTTTTCTTGATGTTTATGAAATAAAATGGGAAGGACAGAAAAAACCAATCAATTTATATCTTAATATCTACGAAAAGGGAGTTTTAATGGTTCCGCTTGGGTTGACTTTAAAAAAATAGAAAAAAGCCCTAAAGAGGAAAGAAACAAGACTTGGAGAAGCAAAACTTAAAGATGATAGACTTGAAAGAGAACGATTCTTTTTAAAACTATAAAATGCTAAATATTGCACCTTTAATTTTAATCATTTTACCTGTACTATTTCAATTAATAGTTGGGTCTAAAAACATATTCGATAAAAAACCAACTAAACTCAACTTTAGAAAAATAAGCTCAATTAGCTTTATCTCTCAAATAATTTTTTCTACTGCAGCTGTTTTTATTGCCAATTATAATCTTTCGAAATATTTTGACCAGCATCCAAACACTACAAGATGCGGAATGCCTTTTTTAGGAGTTATATTTGGCGTTGTTTTACTTTTTATTGTCCTGTGTTTTATTATATTTCTTCAGTTTTTAATTAAAAAATGGAGAGAAAGAAGAGTAAAATAAAACTCTATAAAAAAGACCTTGAAGGCAAAAAAGTAAATTAAACTAATAATAATGTACGGAATATCGTGTTTCATTTTAATTATCTCTCCACTACTCTTTCAAATTATATTTGGCGTAAAAGCTATCGGAGAAATAATTAAACCAAAATTATGGGCAATATCTTTAATTAGTATTTTTTTACAAATAGTACTCACCGGACTATCACTTTCTATTGCTTCATACGATCTTGACCAAAATCACAATCAAAACGAATATAACTGCGAAATCCAAGCTACAACAATTGTTGTACTCTCATTATTTTTTTTCATTTTACTTATAATAACAATTATTATACAGTATCTCATCAAAAAAATTTACGAGAAGAAACTTAGACAACTTAAATAGTTTTCAATCATAAAACACAATTAAGTAATATATTAAAAACAAAAACTGCCTTTGTCATTTTCTCTGTTTAATCTATAAATTGTATTTCCGTATTATATCTTTTATTCAAATTCTAATTTTTTATCATCGCAGCTTTTATACTAACAAATTCACTAAAGAAAAACATAAAGAACTCGATACGCTATATATGATAAATGTCATTGATTAGTTTATTTCAATGCCTTAATATTGCCCTAATAAAGTGGAAAATCATTTTTTAAGAAAGCTGGTTTTCATGAATTTACAGAGCGACCAACGGAAGCTCCTGCAAATCCATGAAAAAGCATTTTTAAATAAAAAATAGTACATCAATAGTGTGGAGAGTCTTCTTAAAAAAAACTTAATTCTTAATCTGTAAATCGCAAATCCTAACTACCTTTGCACTTTCAAAAATTACAAACTATGAACATACAACATATTCCACAAATTAAGCATACAGATAGCGGTAACTTCTTTTTACTAGCAGGGCCTTGCGCCATAGAAGGTGAAGAAATGGCAATGCGTATTGCTGAAAAATTAATCGGTATTACCGACAAACTTGAGATTCCTTATGTATTTAAAGGATCATTTAAAAAAGCTAACCGTTCTAGAATCGATAGTTTCTCTGGAATTGGTGACGAAAAAGCATTAAAAATACTAAGAAAAGTTTCTGAAACTTTTCATGTTCCTACTGTTACTGACATTCATACTAATGAAGATGCTGATATGGCTGCTCAATATGTAGATGTTTTGCAAATTCCTGCTTTCTTAGTACGTCAAACTGACCTTGTTGTGGCGGCGGCTAATACTGGAAAAGTAGTAAACTTAAAAAAAGGGCAATTTATGAGTCCTGAAAGCATGAAACATGCTGTACAAAAGGTATTGGATTGTAACAACCAAAACGTAATGGTTACGGATCGTGGTACTATGTTTGGTTACCAAGATATGATTGTAGATTATAGAGGAATCCCAACTATGCAACAATATGCTACTACGGTTCTTGATGTAACACACTCATTACAACAACCTAACCAAACTGTAGGTGTAACTGGTGGAAGACCTGATATGATCGAAACTGTTGCAAAAGCTGGTATTGCTGTTGGTGTTGATGGAATTTTTATTGAAACTCATTTTGACCCAGCTAATGCCAAAAGTGATGGTGCAAATATGTTGCATTTAGACTATTTTGAAGATTTAATGACCAAATTAGTAGCCATCAGAAAAACTATTAATCAATTTTAATTTTTTATACTTAATACTTTGAAAACTAATTTTATATTATTTTTCTTGTTGTGTTTTTCAATAAACACGTTTGCACAAGAAGAAATACCGTTACAAGAAAAATACACTGCACATAATAAAGGAAAGTTCTTTGTTTCTTGGGGTGGTAACAGAGAAAGTTACAGCAAATCAGACGTTACCTTTAGAGGGAAAGATTACAACTTTACTGTAGAGAACATGTCTGCTCATGACAAACCAAAAGGATGGCATATGGATTATGTTAATCCTGCAAGAATGACCATTCCTCAAACTAATTTACGTTTAGGTTATTTTTTTAGCGACCATTACAGTGTAACGATTGGTGTAGACCACATGAAATATGTAATGAGTCAAAATCAAACAGCTAATGTTAATGGATATATTGATTTACCTGCAGATGAAGCTGGATCTTTTTACAACGGTATTTACAATAATACACCTGTAGATATGTCTTTATATGGTGCTCAGGAAGGTGGGATTGATAAAGGTACTGTTCAAAACCCTCCTGCTTTTTTAATGTTCGAACATACAGATGGTTTGAACTATGTTAATACAGAGGTTTCAAGACATGATGATGTTTCAAAATGGTTTGGCTTACCTAATACAGATAAATTTCAAATTAATTTGACTGAAGGTTTAGGTGCCGGAATTTTATATCCTAAAACAAATACAACTCTTTTAGGAAAAGAACGTCATGATGATTTTCATATTTCTGGATATGGTTTATCTGCAAAAGCGGGAATTAACTTAACTTTCTTTAAACACTTTTATATTCAAGGGGAGTTAAAAGGTGGTTATATTAATATGCAAGACATTAAAACTACTCAAAGTAATGATGATAGTGCTTCTCAAGACTTTTTCTTTTTCCAGAGAATTATTGCTTTCGGAGGTATCTTCAGATTATAACTTATAAATTCTTAAAAAATAGTCATCATTTTATTTGGTGACTATTTTTTTTATCATTTACTTTGTAATTCAAAGTACTTTATATGGAAGATAAATATTTACAGGATATTACTGAAATTAAAAACATGATGAATAAATCTTCACAGTTTATTTCATTAAGTGGTTTATCAGGAATTATGGCAGGAATATATGCTCTTATTGGCGCTCACATCGCCAATGGTCTTATTGAGAGCCATGCGAGTTATTATGTAACTCTAGAAAGTAAAACCTTTAAGTTAATTCTATTAACAGCTTTTTTGGTATTATTATTCTCTATCGTAACTGCAGCAATATTAACTGCCAGCAAAGCCAAAAAGCAAGGAGAAAAAATATGGAATTCTACTTCAAAAAGAGTATTAGTTAATTTTTTGATTCCACTTGTTACTGGTGGTATTTTCGGCTTACTTTTGCTCCGAAATGGTTATTATGGTTTAATCGCTCCTGTCACTCTCCTATTTTACGGATTAGCTTGCGTAAATGCCAGTAAATATACTTTGAGAGATGTACGTTATTTAGGAATTACTATAATTATCCTTGGATTAATAGCTACTGAATTCTCTGGTTATGCATTGGAATTCTGGGCACTGGGTTTTGGAGTTTGCCATATTCTATACGGAAGCATTATGCACTTTAAATACGATAGAAAATAATCTTTATTTGTCATAACTCTAAAAAGTTAAACATGAAAAAATTTAAATACATTTTCGCTGGGGTTACCTTGATAATCAGCTTTTGTTTTGCTTTATACATTACAAAACAGTTTTTTCCGAATAATCCGTTTTCGAAAACAACAGCAGAAAATCCAAAGCTAAAGGAAAATCTGTTGGACAAAATCCATGCGGGTGATTTAATTTTTCAAACTTCTGAATCTAGTCAGTGTGAAGCCGTAAGAATTGCTACAAAATCTAAATTCTCACATTGTGGAATCGTTTATATCTTAGACGGTAAACGTTTTGTTTTTGAAGCTGTTCAGCCTGTAAGATTAACTCCTCTGGACGAATGGATTCAGCATGGTAAAGATCAAAATTATCTTGTAAAAAGACTTAAAGATACAACTACCTTAACTCCTACTACTATTGAAAAAATGGAGATTTATAGTCGTAATTTCCTTAATAGTGATTATGACCCACATTTTGGCTGGTCGGATGCTAAGATGTATTGCTCAGAGTTAATCTGGAAGATTTATAAAAATGGAGCTGGCATTGAGTTATGCCCGTTACAGAAATTAAAAGACTTTAATCTGGAAGACCCTAGAGTTAAAGCAATATTAAAAGAACGATATGGTAATAATATTCCGCTTGAGGAAGATGTTGTTGCTCCCTCTAACATTGTAGATTCGAAATTATTAAAAACCGTAATTGATACCTATTAAAAATTGAAAAGCATCATTCAAAATATAAATAAGGCCTTTGACCATCGAATTCGACTTGGAATCATGTCTGTATTGATGGTCAATGATTCGGCTGATTTTAGTACTCTGAAAGAGCTTTTAGGCGTTACGGATGGTAATCTTGCGAGTCATGCTAAAGCATTAGAACTAGAAAACTATATCGAGATACAAAAACAATTTATTGGCAAAAAACCTAACACCAGTTATAGGGCCACTAAAGATGGTAAACTTGCATTTGTTGCACACATTGACGCTCTTGAAAAATTGATACAGAAGAAGTGAGCCTTTTTTTTACCCATAAACTTTGAAATACAAAGTACTTTTAAAAAAACTAACCGAAAAAAAATATGAAGGATTTATTAATAGAAAAAATGTACGAGTGGTCCCGAAAACCGTACCAGAAATACATGAAGAAAAATGCTCCTTGGGAAATAAACAAGGATGAATTACTTGCTTTTCCGGAAGGAAGTTTAGGATATGGTTTGGGAGATTTCCTTCATAGAAACAATTTTGACATTCAAGCCAAATTAGAAGATCATGACATCATTCATGTTCTAACAAATACTGGGATTTCGGTAGTAGATGAAATCGGGATGCAATACTATCTTTTGGGTAATCGCAAAAAGAGCTTGTATTTGTTTATGGTGATTTTATCAGGAACTATATTCTATCCTACTCAACTAGGTTATTTCTTAGAGCAATATAAAAGAGGAAAAAAAGCGATGCCTTTTTATCATTTGGATTTCTCCAAAATGTTATTCACCCCTATTCAATCCATTCAAAAAACTTTTAAAATTTAAAACTATGAAAGATGATTTAATTAACGATGAAAAATTTGAATGTAGAGCATCAACTGAACTAACCATTGGTAGTCTTATAATTTGTTCGCTCTTCTTTGCACTGCTTGTACTTGTAGAGGACAACTCTTATATCTTAATTGTTGGCTTTCTTTTTACCGTTGCTGCTTTATTTCTTAATGCTATCATGTTATTTCATTTAGTAGAGAGTTTCATTTCTCTACCAAGCCAAAGAGACTATATAGGTCGCAAGATTTTAATTCTATTATCAAACATACCTATTGCGCTTTTGTACTATACAATAATTATCAAACTTAATTTATTATAAAACCTTAAAACAACTTTACAATGGAAACAAACGAAACTCCAAAACCAGCCTCTATTTTTCAATCTAACACCGCGAAGATGATTATGGTAGGCTTACTTACTCTATTTTTGCTAATCCCTCTGGAATATGTGAAGAATTTAATTTCGGAACGCTCTTATAGACAAAACGATGTTATTACCGAAATCAATGATAAATGGGGAGAAAGTGTCTATATCTACGGGCCAATATTAAAAGTTCCGTATACTTCTTATGAAGAAACTGTAACGATAAATGAAAAAACGAAAGAAACGGTAAAACAAAAAGTAGCTTCTACAAGATATGCCTATTTTTTCCCTCAAGAACTAAATATCAATTCGAATATTGACACAAAAATATTGAATAGAAATAATTATGAATCGGCTGTATTTACAACTAATATGCAGTTTAAAGGTAATTATGTTCAACCTGATTTTAGCAGCAAAAATATTGCTCCAGAAGCCATTCAGTGGAACAAAGCAACTATCTTAATTAAAACTACGAATTTAAAAAGCATCAAAGAGGAAGTGAAGATTAAATTCGGAAGTTCTCACTATGTTTTTGAACCTGTATATAATTCGTCAAAATCTGATACTACTGAAGCTCTTGAAACGGGTTACATCGATTTAACAAAAATACTAGCAGCTCCTAAAACCGATTATAGTTTTGGTATTACGTACAATGGTAGCAAACAAATTAAGATTGTACCGATTGGAAAAACTACTAATGTTGGAATGAAATCTAATTGGGCTTCTCCAAGCTTTACTGGTAATTTCTTGCCAGATGATAAAACAAAAAAGATAAGCGAAACTGGATTTGTTGCAAATTGGAAAATTTTGCATATCAATAGAGCATTCTCTCAACAAGCTTTTGATATTCTGCCTGATTTAAGTTCGTATAGTTTTGGGGTTGATTTTGTGATTCCTGTAGATCAATACCAACAAAATGAGCGTGCTTCTAAATATGGTTTTCTTGTGATTGGGCTTACATTTTTGATTTTCTTTTTAATACAGAACATGAGCAAAATTAGCATTCATATTTTCCAATATTCGATGATTGGTTTGGCTCTTATTATGTTTTATACTTTATTAATTTCGATAACTGAACATAGTAATTTTACCAAGGCGTATATATTATCTGGAATAGCAGTTATATCCCTTATTACGGCATATTCATTTTCGATATTAAAAAATAAAAAGTTTCCGATATTTATTGGGTTTTCACTCACCGGATTATACACTTTTATTTATGTAATTATCCAATTAGAGAATTATGCATTATTGGTAGGCAGCGTAGGTTTATTTTTAATTCTTGCAGCCGTGATGTACTTTTCTAGAAAAATAGATTGGGGTAAATAATATAATCGCTATAAAAAACAAAAGCCACTTATATAATTAAGTGGCTTTGCTTTTATTTATAAATAGTGGGACTATTTTGTCAAGATTCCGTTTTGATCAATTAGATACACTAATGAAGCCATTGTAGCTGCTCCAAGTTCTAGTTCTCTTTTGTTGATTGCATCAAATTTATCATTAGCTGCATGGTGATAATCAAAGTAACGTTGTGAATCTGGCTTTAATCCCGCTTTTACAAGTGGCTTAGCCGATGTTAAATGTCCGATGTCTGAACCACTATGCCCTTTTACAAAACTATGTATTAAATAAGGCTCAAATAAACCTTTATAGTTTTGTATTTTCGCAAAATTCTCATCATCTGTTTCAAAAGAGAAACCTCTTGGACTAAATCCTCCTGAATCACTCTCTAAAGCAAAAATATGGTACTCTTTATTTTTCTGAGCCATTTCTTCATACATCGCTCCACCTTTACCTCCGTTTTCCTCGTTCATGAACAAGACTACACGAATTGTATTTTTAGGTTTATATCCTAAGTTTTTAAGGATACGAACTACTTCCATACTTTGTACTACTCCTGCTCCATCATCATGTGAACCATCGGCTAAATCCCAAGAATCAAGATGTCCGCCAACAATCATAATGTTTTCTGGATGCTCTGTTCCTTTTATTTCTCCAATTACGTTATGAGACAATACATCTGGCAATTGCTCGCAAGATTGTTTAAAGTAAAATTTTAAAGTTGGATTTTTCTTTAATGATTTACTCAATAATTCTGCTCCATTTGTACTAATTGCAGCCGTTGGTATGTATTCTGATTTTGGCAAATCACCATAACTTTGTGCTCCTGTATGTGGATAATCATCTAATCTTAAATTCATAGAACGAACAATTGTTCCTACTGCTCCAAATTTAGCAGCTTCTTTTGCTCCTGCATATCTTTGATCTACGCAACCTCCGTATGATTTAAATGTTTCTACATTTTCAGGATCCATTGGTCTGTTAAAGAATACAATTTTACCTTTTACTTTGTCTCCTAGTTCGTTTAACTCTTTAATTCCTTTTACTTCGATTACTTCTGCAGTAATTCCTGCTTTTGGTGTAGCTATAGAACCTCCTAAAGCTGTAATTGGCACTACAGTTTTTATTTTATTGTCTAAGATATAAGCCGTTTCTTTTTCTCCACGAACCCAATGTGGCACCATAACTTCTTGAAGATATACTCTATCTAGTCCAATACTCTCTAATTGATTTTTAGTGTATTGTACTGCATCCGCAGCATTTTTTGTTCCAGATAGTCTCCCTCCGATATCATTGGATAGATATTCTAACCAAGTATAACATTTAGATTGGGTTAGCGCAGCTTTGTAAATTGATTTTAAATTTTGTTCATCTGGTGTTTGTGCAAACGGCACCAATCCTGTTAAAAGAAAAACAGTTAATAAAGATGTTTTTTTCATTGGTTATATAGCATTTTGTTTGGTTAATTATTCTGATTTTAACTTTATTATAATCAGTCTCACAAAGGAACAAAATTCTTTACAACTCCGTGATATTTTCAATAACCTTTTCTGAACATTAACTCTAAATTATTTTACTTCTATAATCTGATTTTTTTGTGCGATACCATTTTCATTAAAAGCTTCGATAGTAAAGTAATACTTTGTTCCTTTATCTAGGCCTCTAAAGTCGTATGAACCTTCATTATAAACCATTATACTATTGTATAATTTATCGGGAGCAATTCCGTAATAAATATTATAGCCTATTGCGTCTGATTGTTTTTTCCAAGAAATCATAGCATTACGAGAATCTGTAACACTTCTGTCTACTTTAAATTCAGAAACTGACTTTGGTTTTTCTAACAATCCGTTTCCAAAAACTCTAAAATCTGATACTGCAAATAATCCTGAAGCATGATGAATATTCACCATTTTTATGTAACGTGCCTGAATTGATTTTGTTAGTTCTACATAATCATGTGGTACATCTTTATCATTCTTCGATTTATCTACAACCAAAGTCCAATTTTCAGCATCATCGGACATAAAGATTTTATACTGATGATAAATATCCATTGCCTTATTATATTGGGTCGTTTTATGATCGGCATAATTTATTTGCAGCGCCTTTATTTCCATCTTTCTTCCTAAATCAAGTTGTAACCATTCGCCTGGATTACTCGTTTTTGCTGACCACCATGATTGGATATTTTCATCGGTTATATTTTTGGCATCAAAACATAAGTTTTCAAATACTTTTTTTCCTTGATTATCTATTCTATGTGTTTGCGTTAAGGCACAAGTATCTACTGAAGAAACTGTTACTTGCTTTTTGTACGAAAGTAACATCCAGCCCGAAGAAGCTCCTTTGGTTTGATCTCTTTTTTCTTTAGATAATTTTATGGGATAATCTCCATAAGAAGTAATCGAATACATAATGCCATCTTTATCAAATCCAGCAGGAAACATATCGATACGACGTTCGAAACGATCTTTCATTGAAATTTTACAAGTTCCTGTATTCCAAAAATTACCATTTAAATCTTCAAATGTGTTTCCGTGTCCAGCACCAATTACAAATCCTCCTGGTTTATACGACATCGGGTTATGTGGTTGGTATGTAAAAGGCCCTAAAGGCTTATCTGATACATAAACCCCATTTGCATATCCTTTAAACTCAGTTCCTGGAGCTGCATATTGTAAATAATATTTCCCATTATATTTGTTCATCCATGCTCCTTCGATAAAATCTCCCCAAGGCGCAGGTTCCTGATCATTATTAGGTCCAAAACGCTCCCATCCATGTTCTTTCGGGCGAATCCATAGCAACTCTTTTATTCCTCTTTTGGCAAAATCAACAGCACTTTCCTGATCTGTATAATCTGACACAGCTTGCGGAACATAATCTTTCCCTTTAATAGGCTGCCATGTTTTAAAATCTAATTCGCAACCAACTAACGGGTATTTTCCACTTGTTCCGTAATAAGAATACAATCTTCCATCATCATCAAGAAAAACGCCTGGATCTCCCGCTGGATGAATGATACTGTCTACGTGACGTGTCCAGAGTCCTTCTTTTGGTTTTGCTGTTTTCCAGATTGGCATATATCTATCTGGTCCTATCAAAAACAACGTATCTTTTATCTCTAATGCCGAAGGGCAACAAATATCGCTGCTGTGTGGCTTACGCTGGAAACTTCCGTATACAAACTCCCAATTTGACATATCCTTACTCCAGAAAAATCCTGCCTGATTTGTTGCAAACAAATAGTAATCTCCCTTATAAGTCATAATTACAGGATCTGCACTAGATCTGCGAGATTCAGGAATACCGTTATGATTCTCTACACCATAAGCATAGCTAATATTCATAGGGTTACAATAAGTTGTTTGAATCGCATTTGGGTCAAACCATTCTGTTTTCCCAATATTATTAATTTGAATATTACTATTCTTTTGACTCAAATTGTTTGTCATTTTTTTATGACTTCCACAATATGTAAATAAAGCCAATAGCATAACAACTCCTATTTTCTTCATAATTTTCTTTCTTTTGCCTTACTTAAACAGAAGATTGCTATTTTCTTTCTTCTGTTTTAAGTAAAATTTATTTTTAATTGACTTTTATAATCTTGTTCAATTCTGATTTTCCATTTTCATTAAAAGCTTCAACTGTAAAATAGTATTCTGTTCCTTTATCTAAACCTCTAAAATCGTATGAACCTTCATTGTAAACCATTATACTATTGTATAATTTATCTGGGGCAATTCCGTAGTAAATAGTATAGCCTATTGTATCTGAATGTTTTTTCCAAGAAATCATAGCATTACGAGAATCTGTCGAATTTCTGTCTACTTTAAATTCAGAAACTGGCTTTGGTTTTTCTAACAATCCGTTTCCGAAAACTCTAAAATCTGAAACTGCAAATAATCCCGAAGCATTATGGATATTTACCATTTTTATATAACGTGCTTTTATTGGTTTTGTTAGCTCGACATAATCATGTGGTACATCTTTGTCATTTCTTGATTTATCGATAACCAAAGTCCAATTTACAGCATCGTCGGACATAAATATTTTATACTGATAATAAATATCCATTGCCTTATTGTATTGTGTTGCTTTATGATCGGCATAATTAATTTGTAAAGCGTTTATTTGCATCTTTCTGCCTAAATCAAGCTGTAACCATTCGTCTGGATTACTCGTTTTTGCCGACCAATAGGTTTGAATATCTTCATCGGTTAAATTTGTAGCATCGTAGCAAAATTTCTCAAACACTTTTTTTCCTCCGTTATCAACTCTATGTGTTTCAACTTCCATACACTCTTCTGAAGAAGAAACGGTTACTGGCTTTTTATACGAAAGTAACATCCAACCTGCAGAAGCTCCTTTGGTTTGATCACGCTCTTTGGTCGGTAATACTATCGGGTAATCACCATAAGATGTAATAGAATACATTACATCGTCTTTATCAAATCCTGCCGGAAACATATCGATACGACGCTCAAAACGGTCTTTTATGGAGATTTTACACGTTCCTGTATTCCAGTAATTCCCATAATTATCGGCAAAGGTATTTCCGTGTCCTGCGCCTATTACAAAACCTCCTGGTTTATATGACATTGGGTTGTGTTTTTGATACTCAAACGGCCCTAACGGATTATCTCCTACATGTACTCCATTGGCGTAGCCTTTAAACTCTGTAGCTGGTGCCCCGTATTGCATATAATATTTCCCGTTATGTTTGGTCATCCACGCTCCTTCGATAAAATTTCCCCAAGGTGCAGGCTCCATATCATTATTAGGTCCGAAACGTTCCCAACCATGATTTGCAGGATCTAAACCTACAACTTCTTTTATTTCTCCATATGGATGTTGAATATCTTCTACTTCGGTTGCTGTGTATAGTTTTGCATAATCTGCTTGATTTCCTACTGGAAGCCATGTTTTATAATCTACTTCGGTACCAACTAATGGTAATTTCCCGCTTGAGCCATAGTACATATAGACTTTTTTATCGTCGTCCTGAAAAATTGCAGGATCCCAAGTTGGCAACATTGCTGTATCGACATGTCTTGTCCATCGACCCGATTTTGGATCAGCAGTTTTCCAAATAGGATGATCTTTTTTCCAAGTTGAACCTACATAAAACATAGTGTCATTTACAACCCAAGCTGCGGGTGCACACTGATCATCATCGGCTGGTCGTCTCTGGAAACTTCCGTAAACAAATTCCCAATTGGACATATCTTTACTCCAAAAGAATCCTGCTTGATTGGTACCAAATAAATAGTATTCGTTTTTGTAGGTAATTATCACTGGATCTGCGCTCGAACGGCGAGATTCGGGGATTCCGTTATGATTTTCGGTAGTGTAATTGTACCCAATATTTACTGGATTACAATATGTTGATGCGGGTTTATTTGGGTCAAACCATTCTGTTTTTCCAAAAAGGTTCGTTTTAGGTTCTGATGTATGAATTTTACATCCTACCAAAAGCAACAAAAGTGCTATTGAATACGGTATATAGTTATTTTTCATCATAATCATTTTATCTTTTATAGAGAATTTTTAGATTTTTTTTCTCTCAAAAAATTCTATTTTTTAATCTTTATTCTTTCACTTAATAACTCTGGTTCATTGGTCGTTATATAGTTAAAATTATTCTCAATAATCCAATCCATATCGCTAACATCATTAACCGTCCAAACGTTTAAAGTAATATTGTTGTCTTTTGCTTCTTTTATCCAATCTGGATGTTTTTTAAAAACAGAATAATGATAATCTACACCCGAAATCTTGTCTAGTTTTACCTCTTTTGGTGATTTATTACCTTCTAGATATTGCAAAGTCGTTTTTGCATCTACTTCGCGAATTTGTTTCAAGATGTCATAATCAAAACTTATATATGTGGTTATTTTTTCAGCTTTAAGCTTCTTTACTGTTTCCACAACTTTCAATGCAATTTTTTTTCCTCTTTCCTTACTTACTCCCGAAGGTTTTATTTCGCACACTAAAGTTGTGTGTTTATTATTTTTTTGCCCTTCTAGAATATACTCTCGTAAGGTTGGCAACTTTTCTCCATTAGAGAGTCTAAACTTTATTAAGTCGGCATATTTTGTTTCTTCTACAATTAGTTTGTTATAATGGGGGTCGTGATTTATAACAAGCGAATCATCGACTGTCATGACTACATCAAATTCTGATCCTACCGTTTTTAAATCGATAGCGTGCCTAAGTGCGGCTATAGAGTTTTCTGGTAAATTGTTTTTTTTCCAAGCTCCTCGATGTGCAACAATTCCGTTTTTTGTGACATTACAAGAAGTGAAAACAAATATTGTTAGCATAAGTGATGCACTAAATATTTTACTAGCATTCATTGTATATAATTTTTAGGTTTAAAATAGTTAATAGGTAGCGAGTTTGCTTAAAACTGCGCCATTTTAAATTAAAAAAAAGGCCCTTCGAAACCAATAACGAAGGGCCAAACACGAATCAATCAAACCAACCAATTACTTGATTAACTCAAAACTAACTTTCTTCTCTGCATTTGAGTCAGTTCCAACAAATACGTCGAATTGTCCTGGCTCTGCAATAAATTTTAAATCTGAATTGTAAAATTTCAAATCCTCAACAGTAATTTCAAAATTCACAGTTCTTTTTTCTCCTTTTTTAAGGTCTATTTTTTGGAATCCTTTAAGTTCTCTTACTGGTCTTGTAACAGATCCTACTAAATCTCTTATGTATAACTGAACTACCTCTTTACCATCATAATTTCCTGTATTTGTAACATCAACAGTAACATTTAGTTTTCCTGTGAAGTTCATTTTATCAGATGAAATTTTTAAGTTTGAATAGTCAAAAGTTGTATAACTTAATCCGTAACCAAAAGCATATAAAGGCTCATTTCTTTCGTCAATAAAGTTAGATCTGAATTTTTCAAATTTTCCTTCTTTGTTTAAAAGTGGTCTTCCTGTATTTTTTTGGTTATAATAAATAGGCACTTGTCCTACGTTTCTTGGGAATGTAGATGTTAATTTTCCTGAAGGATTTTCATCTCCAAACAAAACATCTGCAATTGCATGTCCTGCTTCACTTCCTGCAAACCAAACATTAAGAATTGCTGGAACAGTTTCGCTTTCTTCTTTTATTACTAACGGACGACCATCAAATAAAACCACAACAACTGGTTTTCCTGTTTTTAATAATGCTTGTAATAAATCTTTTTGTGCTTGTGGAATTTCTAAGTTAGTTCGACTACTACTTTCTCCGCTCATCTCAGCAGATTCACCGATTGCAGCAACAATTACATCTGATTGTGAAGCTACTTTTAAAGCTTCCGCAAGCAATTCTTCTTTAGTTCTGTTATCACGGTGTAATGTTTTACCAAACATTGTTGCTTTCTCTTCAAATGTAGCATCATAATCTAGGTTACTTCCTTTTGCATAAAGTACGTTTGTTGATTTTCCTGCAACATCTTTAATTCCTGCTAATAATGAAATAGCTGTTTTCATATTTGTAGCAACACTCCAAGTACCTGGCATATTTTCTTTGGCATCAGCCAATGGTCCAATTACTGCAATTGTTCCTGATTTTTTTAATGGCAATAATTGATTTTCATTTTTTAATAAAACCAATGATTGTGAAGATATTTTTCTAGCTTCGGCTCTATGGCTTGCTGTAAAAATCTCTGTTTTAGCTCTTTTTGGATCACAGTATTTATAAGGATCTTCAAACAATCCTAAATCGTATTTAGCCTCAAGAATAAGACGTACTGCATTATCTAATTGTTCTATGCTTACTTTATTCTCTGCCAATGATTTTTTTAATGTAGTAAGGAATCCTTCTCCTACCATATCCATCTCTACACCTGCATTTAACGCCAATGCTGATACGGTTTGTAAATCTCCCATTCCGTGATCAATCATTTCTGGAATTCCTGTGTAATCTGTAACTACAAATCCTTTAAAACCCCATTCTTTTCTTAAAACATCGGTCATTAACCATTTATTTCCAGTTGCTGGAATTCCGTCAATTTCATTGAAAGATGCCATAACCGAACCTACACCTGCATCAATAGCAGCTTTATATGGTGGAAAATATTCATTATACATTCTTATTTTACTCATATCTACCGTGTTGTAATCACGTCCTGCTTCTGGCGCACCATATAAAGCAAAATGTTTTACACATGATAAAATAGTATTGTTTTTAGAAAGATCATGTTGTTGGTATCCGTTAACCATTGCTTTTGCAATTTCACTTCCTAAATATGGATCTTCTCCTGAACCTTCAGAAACTCTACCCCAACGTGGGTCACGAGAAATATCTACCATTGGTGAGAATGTCCAGTTAATACCATCGGCACTAGCTTCTTGTGCAGCAATTTGAGCACTTCTCTCTATCGCTTTCATATCCCAAATACAAGATAATCCTAGCGGAATAGGGAATGTAGTTTCATAACCATGTATAACATCCATACCAAAAAGCAATGGAATTTTTAATCGGCTTTTTTCAACTGCAATCTTTTGTACTTCTTTTATTTTTTGAACTGATTTAATATTGAATAGACCTCCTACTTTACCTTCTTCAATATTTTTAGCAACATTAGAACTATTAGCCTGACCAGTTGTTATATCTCCTGAAGTTGGTAAATTTAACTGTCCGATTTTTTCATCTACTGTCATTTTAGACATCAACTCGGAAACGAACTCTGATCTTGGCTTAATTTTTACAGTTTTTTTGGCTTCTTTTTTTTGAGCATAACTCAAAAAAGCACATCCTAAAAAGAGTATTACTAATTTGTTTTTCATTCTATGGGTTTTATTTATTTCTTACTTGTTTAAACATCCAGTCATAAATTTCCTGGTTGTCATATACTCTTGACCAACTATCATGACCAGCGTCATCAAAAATGGTCAACTCTACATTGCTATTACATTTTTTTAATTCTTTATAAATTGTAATCGCATAATCTATATTCACGACATCATCCATTAATCCATGGAAAATTCGTGTTGGTATCTTTGCTATTTTACAGGTTTGTTCTAATTGTATTAAATCTACAAATCCCGAAATAGGAACAATTGCTGCAAACATATCCGGATGTGCAAAAGCTAGATTCCATGTTCCCCAGCCTCCCAGGCTTAATCCTGTAACATAAATTCTATCTGAATCGATATTGTTTTCTTTCTGGATTTTTAATATCAATCGGTATAAAACTTCTGTATCCCATTCTTCATTCTCTGGGCATTGTGGTGCAAGAACATAAGCATCGAGTTTGTGTTCTTTTAAATACTTAAATGGACCATGAATTTTTACTTTCTCTATATCGGTTCCTTTTTCGCCAGAACCATGAAGAAAAATTAGCAATGGTTTCTTCTCTTTTATATCCGCTGGAATATGCAATGCGTAGCCTAGTTCATGCTTTTGAATGATTTCGGTTTTTATTTTCCCATTTACAGTTGTTTGAGCAAAAGAAATGAACGAAAATAATAGAGCTACTACTGCTAATTTATACTTCATATTAAAACTGTTTTTTTTAGAATCCGTATTTACCTGAGTGAAAACCTAATCCTATCAATCCTTGTTTAACCTCTGGAGCATTCATAAATAATTTCCATAATAAACCTGAACGATAGTTCTCTAGCATAACCACTTCTGGACCTTGATCTATCGCCAAATAGCGTTGAGCTGTCCAGCCGTATTGTAAACTACTAGCGTCATAAAATCCTGCTACTCCCCAAGTATCTTTTTTATGATTTTCGTATAAATTACGCATCACTGCAATAGATTCTTTTGGTGTATAAACAATTGAGCTAATTGCCGCTGTTGGTGCAATAACTCCTACATCATTACTTGGCATATGCGCATTGTAACCTGTAGTTCCGTCAGGATTTCTAGAATAAGATGCAGTTAATCCCCAATAATCAGAACCGTATCCTTTAAATTTCTTAGGATTCTCTACACAATACTCATAATCGATTTTAACGTGATTTACGTTTAGATCCCAATAGTTAGCGTATTTATCAGTTAATTGATTTGGATCAAGTCCAACATACGAATAATGTGCCCAGAATAAAGGACCTCCGAACTCTTCAGCTCCATTGTGTTTTAGAATTAGGGGAATATTATATTTGGTTTTATCCGTAACTATTCCCCCATTTCTTGCCCAACCTTCGTGGTATTCTTTCGACGTAATTGGGTGTGTTGGCGAAGCTGCCGCCAGTATGTAAGTAATTAAACATTCGTTATATCCTTCTAAAGGAAAGTTCATTTGCCAGTCGTAAGTAGGCGACCAATGCCAATACAAGAAATTCTTGTTATTGGTGTACCATTTCCAATCTACACCTTTCCAAAGTGCGTCATATTTTTGGGCAACTGCTTTTTCCGCATCCGAACCATTTTTTAAGTATTCTCGAACAGTAATCATTCCGCTAACTAAAAATGAAGTTTCTACTAAATCTCCTCCATTATCTTTAGTTCCAAATGGTTTTACTTTTCCTGTATTTCCGTCAATCCAGTGTGACCAAGCTCCGTGAAAACGATCGGCTTTGTCTAGGAAATCAGCTATTTTATTAAGTCTCTCAACACCTTCTTTTTTTGTAATGTAACCTCTAGACATTCCAGATACAATCGCCATTAACCCAAAACCAGAACCTCCGGTCGTAACAACATTAGCATCATTTTCGGGATAAACCCCATCAGGATGATAACGCTCTCTCGCCAATCCTGAGTTTGGTTCAGCATAGTCCCAGAAATACTTAAAAGTTTGTTTTTGCACTACATCCATAAGCTCTTCATCCGATAGTTTTACAACTGAGGGAGCTACTGTTGCATTTTCTTTTGAATTGTTCGCAGTAGAACCACATCCAAAAAAAACAAAAGACATCAATAAAACTGAAATTCTAATCATTATAAAAATTTATGCAATTAATAAATATCACTTCCTCCATACTATGAAGGAAGTGATTATTTGGTATTTTAGTAACCAGGATTTTGATTTGAGTATCCTACAGATTCTCTTACGAAAGTTGTTGGAAGTGGAAACAATTCGTGTCTACCAACAATAAAAGTTTTTCCGTTAGGGAAATCAGGACTTACATCTGCTTTCATCGCAGCTTCAGCTTGACCAGTTCTAATGATGTCAAACCATCTGTCGTGTTCAAAAGCTAATTCTACTCTTCTTTCTTTCCAGATTGCTTTTCTTACATCATCTTGAGAAGAAAAAGGCGTATCTCCTAATTTTGCTCTTTTACGAACTTCATTTAAGAAAGGAACAGCTGCTGATGTTTGTCCTAATTCATTTAAAGCTTCTGCTTTCATTAACAATACTTCAGCATATCTTAAGTATCTAAGATTTGTATCTGTAAATTCTTGGTTATAATAAGCAGATGAGTATGCTTTATAATTATACATTGCGTTAGCAACTGTTGAAGGCACTTCTCTTCCATCATATAAAGTAGATCCTCTAAAAATAATGGTAGCAGCTCTTCTAACATCTCCTGCTTCATAAGCATTTGCTAAACCTTCTGTAGGTGTGTTGAATCCCCAACCCCAACCTCCAGCTCCACGAGGTGCTTGAGAAGCTGTGTAATTTGGAATTCCAAATCCAGGGCTAGAAGTAGAACCTACTCCATTAATTTCAAAAATAGATTCAGAACCAAATTCTCCATCTAATTTATACATTGAGGCATAATCTGAAACTAGAACGTATCCGGTTACTTTATCACAATTGTCAATTACTTTCTGCCAATTTTTTTGATATAAATTAACTTTCGCTAACAACGCATATGCAGATCCTTTAGAAACTCTCATTCTATCTGCGCCTGAGTAAGCAGATTTTTCAGGTAAATTAGCTATTGCATCATTTAAATCTTGCTCTATAAAAGCATAAACTTCTGCAGTAGATTTACGTGTTAATTGCATTTTTCTGTCCTCTTCTGTAATTGGAACATTAGCTAAACGATCCACAATAGGAACTCCTCCGTATCCTTTTACTAAAGTAAAGTACATAAAAGCTCTCATAAATTTAGCTTCTCCCTCTAATCTCACTTTTAAACTAGGTGTTACCTTGTCTAATCTAGGGAACATTGCCAATGCCTGATTACATCTGTTTATTCCTGCATAATTAGCATCCCAAGTAGATTGAAATGATGGAGTTGATGCATTATAAGTTAAAGCATCAATAACGTCTTTATCTGTACCAGCATCACTAGGATCTGAACCTTTATCGGCATCATCTGAAATAATACTTGTTACTGCGTTCCATCCAAAAGAAGACATGTCCCAGTTTAAGAACTGATTGTAAATTGCAGTTACAAATCCTGAAGCTCCCGCATCACTATTTACCAACGCTGGATCTGCTGGAAGAGCTTGAGTTGGGTCTACATCTAAAAACTCATTTGAACATCCAGAAAAGAATAATCCAGAAAGTACAAACATTGATATATATAATCTTTTCATAATATTAAAATTTTAAATTAGCACCTATAACAAATGATCTCAATGATGGGTAAGCATCTAGCTCAACTCCCTGAGTACCTTCAACTAACTTACCATCACCTGTGATATCAGGTGAAAATCCTGAGAATTTTTGTGTGATGAATGGATTAATTGCATTTACATATATTCTACAAAAGCTAATAAACTGATCTTCTTTAAGAGGAAGTTTGTATCCTACAGTAATATTATTGATTCTGAAAAAATCTGCAGATTCTAAATAAAAAGTGGAAGCAACAGGAGTTTTATTAAAAGGCAAAGGAGTTGAAGCTGTTCCGTAATTACCAACTAAAGATGCTTCTACATTTTCTCCTCCAAAACGTTGTGCCTTTTTACCATTGTACACTTTTGCTCCTCCTGTTCCGTAACCGTCAACAGAAAAATCGAAGTTTTTGTAGTTTGCTCCTAAAGTAATTCCATAAGTAGAAGTTGGCAAAAGTGAACCTACATACTTTTTATCATTAAGTTCATCTAAACCTTCCTGAACAACTTTAGTACCATTTGCTTTGTAGTACAACATTTCTCCACTATCTTGATCTACACCAGCATATTTGTACATATAAAAACTACCTAAAGGTTGTCCAATCGCTCTATTATCAAGTAATTTAACATTTTGTCCATTTGATAAACTACCACCAATTACTGGAGATAATTGAACATTTTTAAGGCTAGTAAGTTCATTTTTATTGTAAGAATAATTCCCTCCTACCCAGTAGCTAAAATTGTCGTTTATTCTATCATCCCAACGTAATGCAACTTCATATCCTTTATTAGATACTTCACCAACGTGCGCAGGTGTAGGTACTGTAATTCCTGAAGCTGAATATGGCTTAACATTCAAAATTGTATTTGTTGTGTTTTTGCTATACGCATCAAAAGATCCTTTTAATCTATTGTTCAATAATTCAAAATCAAAACCTCCTGAAAGTTCCTCAACAATCTCCCAACCTAAACTAGGATCTATTTGAGAATTGATTGTCGTTCCTGAACCAAAACCAGGGTAATCTACTCCTGAAGTTAATATCTGAGTATTAAGTGGTACATTTTGATTTCCTAATCTACCCCAAGAACCTCTTAATTTTAATAAGTCTAACCCTTTAATATCTGCTAAGAAGCTTTCTTTTGTTACAATCCATCCTAAACCAACAGATGGAAATGTTCCCCAACGCTGATCTTTAGCAAATTGTGACGAACCATCGCGTCTTACAGTACCTGTAAGTAAGTATCTATCCATTAATTTATATTGGAAACGACCAAAATAAGATGCTAATCTTCTTTGATTAAGAGCTTCATCTTTATAACCTGTTACTGAACCAGCAACATTAACATTTTCTAAAGACCAGTAATTAGAATCTGGATATACGTTCTTTCTATCAATAGTTAATTTTTGTCTGGTACCATTTACGTTAGACTCCATACCTACAGTAACTTCAATATCATGAATATCTCCAAATACTTTATTATAAGTTAAGTAGTTAGATAAATTCCAGTTAAAATATTCGTCTCTACCTCTTGTTAATGTATTTATATTTAAATCCTTAGGATAATCTCCCTGTATACGAGTAGGATCTGCTGCTAACCAAAGAGCAACGTTATCAACATAATTATACTGTTTGTAAGTATAATACTCTGCATTAAATTGAGAGGTAAACTTTAATGATTTACTAATCTCATAATCTAATTTTAACCCTCCTTGTAAAATCACACTTTGTTGTTGTTCATCTGTATAATCTAACTGAGCTACTGGATTTCCTACATTGTTAAACGATTTTGTTCCGTTTTCAGAAACGATTCCTGTTGCTTCATCTACAAATGGAACTCCATATTTTCCATTAGCAAAACGTACAGGAACTAATGGAGACTGTCTATAAGCTGCAGAAAATGCACCTAAAGGCATTGGTCTGTTTTTTATACTAGTTACACTTAAATTTTGAGACAATTTAAGCCTATCCGAAATTTTAAACTCATTATTATTTCTAATAGTTGTACGTCCGTAATCCGATCCATTTAAAATTCCTTTTTCTTCATAATTACCTACACTAAAAAAGTATTTAACAGTTTCTGTAGACCCAGAAATAGCAAGATTGTTTTGAGAATAAGTTCCCGTTCTTGTTATTTCATCCATCCAATTTGTACTATATGGCTGATTAGCTGCAAATCTACCTTTTGGGAAATCATCAAAAGCTGCTAAGTTATTATAACTAATGTATTGATCACTATTAGCCATTTTTACTTTTTTCAAAGGAGTTCTAAAACCTGTAAAACTCTCCAATTCAACAGTAAGTTTTCCTTTTCCTGATTTGGTTGTAATCATAATTACACCATTAGCACCTCTTGTTCCGTAAATTGCAAGTGCAGAAGCATCTTTTAAGATTTCATACGAAGTAATATCATTAGCATTAATGTTATTGATATTCTCTGTAGGCATACCATCTACCACATATAATGGGTTTCTTCCTCCTAATGCAGTACCAGCTCCTCTAATTACTATAGAAGGTGTGCTTCCTGGAGCATCAGAAGATGATACCTGAACCCCTGCAGCTTTACCTTGTATTGCCTGAGAAGCGTTCATTACTTTCATTCTAGTGATTTCTTCTGGCTTAATTGAGTTTACTGCCGAAGTATTATCTATTTTCTTTCTTGTTCCGTATCCTATAACAACAACTTCTTTTAAAGCTGTATCTTCTGATTCTTTTAAAACAATACTCATAGGAGTTGAAGTTGCTTTAATAGTCGAAGCTTCAAAACCAACCATGCTAATTTTTAATGTCTCGCCTACTTTGGCTTTAATTTCAAAATTACCATCAAAATCTGTGTCTGTTGAAGTTCTAGATTCTGTGGCAACGACCATTGTTCCTGGAATTGCCATACCCTGTGAATCCAAAACCTTACCTTTAATTACTTGACCAGACATATATGCTGGAAGTAGAATGAGCGCTAATAAGCTAAAAATAAGATTTCTCATATATTAATAAATTGTTAAAGTTAGTTTGTCAAACTTAGATAATTACAACGTTATAGTGCGTTAAATAGAAATACTACATGACTACATCAAAACACCAAAAAAACACATTAAGTTAATGATTTTTAATAAATTAAAAAAACACAAAAACACCATTACACATCATGTTGATGTAGTAATGATGTATTGTTATATGATAAAATTTAAAGTTAAATAATATATTATCCCTAAAAAAACAGGGTGTTTTTATATATTTAATAGAAAATTAGAAAGGTTTTCGTCCTGTACAAGGTTCAATTTCTTCCTTAATCGATAACGATGTAGTTCTACTCCTCTAAATGAGATGTTCATTAGAGGTGCAATCTCTTTTGAGGAAAGATTCATTTTTAGGTAAATGCAAAGCTTAATATCCTTTGAAGTCAGGTTAGGATATTTTTGAGAAAGTGTTGTGATAAACTCATTGTGTATCTGATTCAGATTATTTTCAAAAGTTTCCCACTCGTGTTTATTAACAGCATTTATTTTAATCGCTTTTTTTATTTCGCTTTTGAGTTTATTAAAATCTGCTTCAGAATCTAGAATACCTTGTATCTTTTCAATCATTTCGCTTTGCTTGGCAATAGAAAGTGATTTACCTGCTACCTCTGATGATTTAGTTTGTAACTCTAGTTCAAGAATATGTTTTTGGTACTCTTGACTATTTAAATCATTCTCGGCTTTCAATTCCATTTCCAGAATTTTCTTTTGATGTCTTAGCTCTTCTTCTCTTAATTCAAGTTTTTGTAAGTAGCGTATGTTATTCCATTTATAATAGATATACAAAACAACACCTATAATAGACAAATACAACAAAAGCATCCAAGCAGAAAGATACCATGGTTTTGCAACTACAAATTCAAAATTTGCAATCTTACTATAACTTAAACCATCATGATTAAATATTTCGACATCGTGGGAACCACTATTTAAATTGTTCAAAACAATTAAACCGTCTTTTATGGGAATAAATTTATTTTCTCCATTAATTTTATAAGACAAATTTGGTTTTGATGCCCCAAATATTCCTGAGATTACATTTATTTTTAATTCGGTATTATAATTTATACTCGAATTATTCTCTATCAAGTTTTCGTTATTAAACGCCTCAACCTCTAAATTTAGTTTTTCTTTATTGATGTCTTTTAACTGAAAAGAAATAAAACCATCATCCAGATTTAATAAATAGTTATTGTTATTTTTAAAAATATTCAGATTGTCATTAATTATTTTACCCTTATAATATTTCTCTTGAATACTGTTCCAGATAAATTTATTGCCATTTGCATAAATGTGATACAAAAACCCGTCTTGTAGCAATATAAAATGACTTTCGTCAATAGCAGCTACATCAGAAATATTACTAAAATTCGAATTAAAAAGTTCGTTTTTCTCTAATTGATTCGCTATCGAATTATAAGTGTACCACGTTTTATTTATTAAAAAGAGTATTTCCTTTCTAAACTCAAATATTTTCACACCAAAATCATTTTTAATTTTACTGTGTTGCGTAACGTTTTCTACCTTTTTTGTCTCGTAATCGTCGTTATATAAAATTCTATATAAACCTCTATAATTATCAGCTGCCCAAACTTCATTTTTTTTGTTTTGAGCTACATATTTTATAGGTTTCTTTAATCCGTTTAAGATCACTTTTTCATCTAAGTTATTAATGTCTTTATACACAACAACTCCGCTGTATGTTGCTTGAAAATAAGAATTACCAATACTACTCTTAGTCAAATTCCAACCTCCATTTGTTGTATTTAATTTAGAAAACTGTCCATTTTCATACAAGAATGTTCCTTCGTTATGACCAATAAAGTATTTAGAACCTATTTTACTTATATTCCAAGCCTGACCTTGACTATTAGGAATCAATGAGAGCTTTTTATCTACATATTTAAAAACACCATGGTTAGATGCCATTAAATATCCCTTCTCGATGTTTACAACTGAATATACTGATCCTAAAACTCCCGAATTATCATAAAAAATAGATACTGGCGAAGTAACTTCAATATGTGCTATTCCGTTATCGAGACCTAACCATAAATCATTTTCTTTATCCAGTCCTATACTTAAGATAGAATTGTTCATCAATACATTTTTTCTATTGATGTTTTTAAAAGAATTATCATTAAAGTCAAACATATAAATCCCGTCTCCGGCGGTACCAATTATAAGCTTATTATTTTTTAAAAATCGGGCAACATTTATATTGGCACTTTTTAGGATTCCATTTAATGGATTATTCCAAGCAATTAAAGTTCCCTTATCTTCTACAAAAATTCCGTTTTTATGTGTAAAAATGTATGTCTTATTCTTATACTTTTCTATTGCATGAATAACATTATTTCTTAAAGTATTCCATCCTTTTACTGGGCTTAATTTATCTCCTTTTAGAACATAAACACCATGCTCTACAGAAGCTACAAGCAACTGATTATTGATAATAAAACAGTAGGAGATTAAAAAAGGTAGTTTTGTTTTCTTGATTTTTTTTCCATCATAAGCAAAAACTTGATTAAATGATTGAAAGTATATAATGTCATTGTATTTAAATATCTTCCATACTTCTTCATTTTCATTTTCATCAAATACTCCCCTATTTTTAGAGATAGAAACATACTTCATTTTTCCATCTTCTCTATACCAATAACCAAACTCTTTATAGGAACCTGAATAAATCTTATCTCCTTCAACCATTATCGAGCGAATGATAGTCTTGTTTGGCAAAGTATATTTTTCCCAAACTACTCCATTATAACGCACCAAATAATGATTGTTTGCAAAATACATCGCATTATCATTTCCTTGCGCAACACTCCATATCTGATTATCACCTTCGTAATTAGATTTATTATAGTTTTCTACAAAAGGGAGTAACTCTTGAGCATGAACCTGTAACGCTATAAAAATAAGGAAAAGTGATTTAAGAAGATTTGATTTCAAAATATTGGTATTTATCATCAAATATAATCACATTTATTCAAATTTTCATATAAAAAAAGCCTCTCGATGAGAAGCTTTTTTTATAAAATAATGTGTTATATCTAGTTTTTAAGCAAATGATGAACTTGATTTGCAATTTCAAATTCTTCATCTGTAGGGATTACCAAAATTTTGGTTCTAGACGCTTCTGTATTGATTTCGCGATTAGATTTAGAACGAATTTCATTTTTCTCATTATCTAATTCAATTCCAAAAAACTCCATATCGGTACAAACTAATTTTCGCATATAAGATGAATTCTCCCCTATTCCTGCAGTAAAAACAATAGCATCTAAACCATTTAAAACAGCTGTATAAGAACCTATATATTTTTTTATTCGATAAGCATTCATTGCCAATGCCAATTGACATTCTTTATTACCTTTTTCTGCTTGAGCCTCAATATCTCTTAAGTCGCTAAAACCTGTAAGACCAAGCATTCCGCTTTGTTTTTGGAGTATTGTATTAATCTCTTCTAATGAATAATTTAAGGTATTTTTCATATAGAAAATTATCGAATGATCAATATCACCAGCACGTGTTCCCATTATTAAACCATTAGCAGGTGCAAATCCCATTGTGTGGTCAATACTTTTACCATCTTTAACCGCTGTCATACTACAACCGTTACCCAAATGTATTGTAATGATATTTTTACCCTTTGTATCAGTATGTTTCTTCAAGTATTTAATAGCATTCTCCGAAACATATTTATGACTTGTTCCATGAAAACCATACATACGTATTTTATTCTCTGTTAAAAGCTTGTCAGGAATAGCATATTTGTGGGCTACAACTGGTATTGTTTGATGAAAAGCAGTATCAAAAACTGCAATTTGTTCCGCTGTATCAAAAATTTCTTCGGCAACATTTATTCCTTCAAGATTTGCAGGATTGTGTAATGGTGCTAATTCGAAAAGTTGCTTGATTTTGGCTTTTATTTTTTCATCAATCTTAACTGTTTTGGTAAATTCACTTCCGCCATGAACCACACGATGTCCAACAGCATTAATCTCTGAAGTACTTTTTATAACACCTGTTTCTCCATTTAAAAGTAAGCTGGCTACCTTTTGTAATCCTATTTTATGTGTTGCAATTGGCAAAATTTCTTCAAAAGAAACATCTTTTGTTTTATATGTTACATTCGAACTTTCTAAACCAATTCTGTCAATCATACCAGAACAAATCACTTCATTTGCTGGCATTTTCATTAATTGATATTTTATAGAAGAGCTTCCTGAATTTAAAATTAATATTTTCATTGTTATTTTTTTAGGTGCTAAGGCACTAAGTTTCTAAGTTACTAAGTTCCTTTTCTAGGCTTAGTCTTTTAATTTTTAATTCCAGATTTTTAATTTATTATAATCCTTGCGCCTGAATTGCTGTAATAACAACTGTATTTATAATATCATCTACAGTACAACCACGACTTAAATCATTTACAGGCTTATTTAAACCTTGTAACATTGGCCCAATTGCCAGTGCTCCTGTTTCTCTCTGTACTGCTTTATAGGTATTATTTCCTGTATTTAAATCAGGGAAAATAAGTACACTTGCTTGTCCTGCAACTTCTGAGTCTGGCATTTTACTTTTACCAACACTTCTATCTACGGCAGCATCATATTGAATTGGTCCTTCAATTTTTAAATCAGGACGTTTTTGTTTAACAATTTCGGTTGCAGCTCTTACTTTCTCCACCTCATCCCCTTTTCCAGATGTTCCAGAAGAATAAGATAACATGGCTATTTTTGGTTCTATCCCAAAAGCCGCGCTAGAATCTGCTGATGAAATAGCGATTTCAGCCAATTGTTCTGCCGTTGGGTTAGGATTTATAGCACAATCTCCAAACACCGAAACACGGTCTTCTAAACACATAAAAAATACCGATGAAACTACAGATGAGTTTGGTTTAGTTTTAATAAACTGTAAAGCGGGTAATATTGTATGTTGAGTTGTATGTGCAGCACCAGAAACCATTCCGTCAGCATGCCCTTTATAAACCATCATGGTTCCAAAATAAGAAACATCCTCCATTAAATCTCTTGCCATAGTAATGGTCACATTCTTATTTTTTCTAAGCTCATAATAAGTATTCGCATAGTCTTCATAAAATGGAGATTCTATTGGATTTATAATTTTAATTTTCGAAAAGTCAAAAGTAATTCCTAATTCAGCCACCTTACTTTCTATTTGTTTTTTATCTCCAATTATTGAAATATCAACAACGTCCATCGCTAATAATCTCGATGCAGCAATAATAATACGCTCATCGCTTCCCTCTGGCAAAATAATATGCTTACGATGCTTTTTGGCTCTGGTTACCAAGTTATACTGGAACATTTTTGGTGTCATTCCTTCTGCCACAAAAGTGATTAGTTTCTCAGATAAACTATCTAAATCAACATACTTTTCAAATGTATTAATTGAAGTTTCTATTTTATGCTCATTATTTGCATAAATTTTCGATTTAACAGCGCCAATTTGGTTCGTAATATTATACGTTCCACCTTCTACTGAAATAATAGGAACAATAGGCGAAAGTCCTTCTATTAACTTCAAAATACTCTCTTCGGGAATAATATTTCCTGTAAGTACAATCCCCGATATCGTAGGATAATTAGCCGATTCATTAGCCTGTAAAGCACCTAAAATAATATCGGCACGATCACCAGGAGTAATAACTAAACTATTTTCTTTTAAATGCATTAAATAATTATGCAATTGCATCGCTCCTACACTAAAATGTCCCGTTTGATTATTTAAATGTGCTGCTCCAAATAAAACCTTAGCATCTAGTTCATTTACAATTTCCTGAACTGTTGGATTATTCAAACTCGAAATAACCGGGATAGCATTAACCAAAACACTTTCTGGAAGGCTTTTTTTCAATCCCGAAGTTACCAATTCAACATTCTCAATTTGAACTTTATTTGCAATAACCGCTAGAACTTCTACCTCTTTTATTTTAAAAGAATTATATACGAGAGAAAGGTTATCTACCAATTCATCTAATGTTTTACCAATTCCTGAACCAAGGATAATAGTTGGAATTCCTAAATTTTTAGCAATTAATACATTTGTATCCAGTTCTATTACTGTTCCTTCTCCTGTAAAGCTAGTTCCTTCGACTAATACAAAATCAAAACGCTCTTCGAGACGTTTGTATTTTTCGATTATTAAGTCTAATACTTCTCCTATTTTGCCTTTATTCTTCTTCTTGATTAATTTACTTTTTGTGATAGCAAATGCATCTTCAAATTTAATGTCTAGATTAAAATGTGTAATCACAGTTTCGATATGATTATCCAATTCTCCGTCGATAAAATCCTCAACAATGGGTCTAAAATAGCCCACTTTGGCAGTTTTCCCCATCAACATACTCATTAACCCTAAAGTAATAATCGACTTACCACTATTCTGCTCGCTTGTTGCTATATATACTGCTTTACTCATAATTTTATTGTTTAAAAAACATCTAAAAATAGTCTAGATCCTATATTTTATTTATTAAAAATAGTTTTAATTAAATCGGTATTCATCTTATAAATCCTTTCAATTAAAAAGAAGCAAAATTAGAGAAATTGCCCCTTACTACAACTGACATTTGTCATATCAAGGACAATATTGTCCACTATTAATTTTATCCGTAATTACAGGCCAATTAAGGAACGACAGTTAATTCACTATCAGCTATTAACTCTAAAACCACCTTCTTTTTTTAAAATAAATTATTAACGCAATTACCAATAAAAACATCCCAATCATAACAGAATAATATCCATATTGATATTTAAGTTCTGGTATATTTTCAAAGTTCATTCCATACACTCCAACTATAAAAGTAAGTGGTATAAATATTGCCGAAATTATGGTCAATGTCTTCATAATTTCATTCATTTTACGGCTTTGCGCCGAAAAATAGAAATTAGAAGCGCTTTCTAACGAACTCATATCTGACTCTATTTGTTCTAAAAGTTCTAAGCTTTTTTGATGTAAACGTGCAAAAAAACTAAAATTTTCCTTTTCGATTCCATTAAATGTATTGTCGTCTTTTATACTTTTTATATCATATAAAGAATCTCTAAGTGGTATAATAGAGCGTTTTAAGAAATTGAAATTATCGCGGTGTTTTTCTATTTCCTCAAGAATAGCAGGATTAGTATCTCCTTTAGTAATATTAATCAATTCTTCTACTTTGTTTTCTTCATCTTCGAGTGTGATATAAAAATTTTCCATCACAGCATCTAATAATAAATAAAGCAAGTAATCTACTTTTTTGGTTCGCACAATTCCCGCATGTTGCCTAATACGTTCGCGAATGTGTGTAAAGAAATCACTTCGTTTTTCCTGAAAAGAGATTAAAATACCGTCTTTGATTATAAAACTAATCTGCTCTACACTAATATTATCCGAATCTTCAGAAGGTAAAAGAGATTTTATATTAAAAAAGAGTATTTCTTGTTGTTCTTGTAGTTTAGTCCTTTTTGTAGTATTGAGAATATCAGCAAGCATAAAGCCGTCTACTTTAAAATATTCTCCAATAGTCTTAATAAGATCTATATTATTTAAACCATGAATATTTAGCCAATTATTTTTAGTGTAATCGATACACGCATTTAAAGCTAATATGTTGAAATTCTCATATTCGGTGATTTCTAAATCATCGTAAACAAAAAGTTGCATTTCCGACTGAGTGTCTTTATGCCGACCTGTATATTCTAAAGAATAGGGTTGTAGTTTTCGGCCTTTTTTGTATTTTATTTTTCTCATTCAATAAATGATTTATATAGTAATATTACAAAAAAGTTTTTTAAAACATGGCTACATTCCCAATTTTGGCATTACTAAAGTAAAATTCTAATTTATTTAAGAATTGAATAAAGTAGGTTATTACTTTACTTTCATTTCCATAATAAAGTCTTCCATTAAATACCCGTGATCTAGCTCAATATCAGCTTCGGCTACAATTTCGAATCCCATTTTTTTATAAAAAGAAGCTGCTTTATTAAATCTATTTACATTCAGAGTAACGATATCTGCTTCTTTTTCTTTGGCTGCAGCCACAACAACATCAATTAATATTTTCCCCATACCTTTTCCTTGTGCTTCTGGAAGCAAATACAGTTTATTTAAGCGTGTAGCATTCTTGTCTTGGTAATTATGTTGATATCCTGCATAACCAAGACAAAAATCATCCTCGTAAGCCATAGTAAAAATATGTCCGTTACGAATGCTTTCTTCTAAAAGGGCTGGCTCATAAAATTTGTCCAGCATATAATCAAGTTGTTCTTGAGATAGGATTTCGCCATAAGTATTAGGCCAGGTTTTAAATGCAATTTCTCTTATTGTAGATATATCTGTTGCTGATGCTGTTTTAAGTGTAATCATTTTTTTTAGACTTCTTAGATTGTTAGACTGACTTAGATTGTTAGACTTCTTAGATTGTTAGACTGACTTAGATTGTTAGACTTCTTAGATTGTTAGATTTCTTAGATTTTTAGACTATATGGATAATTGGAATGTCCTTCGACTCCGCACAGGATGACACTAAACACTGTTACTGAAACTGAAACTGAACACTGTGACTTAATACTAATCTTACCCGTGAATCGTCTCTCCTTTTCCGTAATTGGTAATTATTGATTCTTCGTAGGCAAGCCATTCTCTCCAACGTTTCTCTACATCAATCCCTACTCCGTATTTTCTGGCATAAGTAATAAAAGTGGTATAATGCCCTGCTTCACTTTCCATCAAATCTCTATAAAAAATAGATAATTCTTCGTCATTGATATTTTCCGAAAGTACTTTAAAACGTTCGCAGCTTCTTGCCTCAATCATCGCCGAGAATAGTAATCTTTCTACCAAGCTAGAAACACGACTTCCGTCACCGCTTTTCTTCATATATAAATACAATTCATTTACATAATCGTCTTTGCGCTCACGACCAAGTTTTAATCCTCTTTTGATGATGATATTATGTACTTGCTCAAAATGGTCAATTTCTTCTTTGGCTAGAGCCAATAAATCCTTAACTAAATCTTGATGTTCTGAGTTATTCGTAATTATCGTGATAGCGTTTGTTGCAGCTTTTTGTTCGCACCAAGCATGATCCGTTAATATCTCTTCAATATTTTTCTCTACGATATTTACCCATCTTGGGTCAGTTGGCAACTGTAATCTTAATACACCCATTTTTCTTTTTGTTTAATGTTTAAAAAAGTATTTAGAGTTAGGGCTGGAAGTAAAAAAGTTTAAAGTTTAAAACTTTTGTGATAGCTTTCGATATCAACAAAACCTTAAACTTTAAACCTTAATCTTTTTAAATAAAATATTCTTAATAAACGAAGATTGCTCTTTCGCTCATCATTTCATTTACTTCGTTAGCAACCTCTTCGATAACTTCTTCACTTGTGTGATTTGTTAATACTCTATCGATTAATGCAACGATAGTTTCCATGTCGTCTTCAACTAAACCACGAGTTGTGATAGCTGCTGTTCCTACACGAATTCCTGAAGTTACAAATGGTGATTTATCATCAAATGGAACCATATTTTTATTTACAGTAATTTCAGCTTTTACCAATGCATTTTCAGCTTCTTTACCTGAAATTCCTTTATTTCTAAGGTCAATTAACATCATGTGATTGTCAGTTCCTCCAGAAATAATATCGTATCCTCTTTTTACGAACGCTTCTGCCATAGCATTTGCATTCTTTTTTAATTGCATTGCATAAGTAAAGAACTCATCTTGTAATGCCTCTCCAAAAGCAACCGCTTTTGCAGCAATGATATGCATTAAAGGACCTCCTTGGTTACCAGGGAATACAGCTAAGTCTAATAATGCAGACATCATTCTGATTTCTCCTTTTGGATTTGTTAATCCTAGTGGGTTTTCAAAATCTTTACCCATCAAGATTAAACCTCCACGTGGTCCACGTAATGTTTTATGTGTTGTAGTAGAAACGATATGACAATGAGGAATTGGGTCATTCATTAATCCTTTAGCGATAAGTCCTGCTGGATGTGAGATATCTGCAAATAAGATTGCTCCTACGCTATCTGCAATTACTCTAAAACGCTCAAAATCCATATCACGAGAATAAGCCGAAGCTCCTGCGATGATTAATTTTGGTTGCTCTTTAGTAGCAATTTCTTGAATTTTATCATAATCTAAACGTCCTGTCTCTTTATCTACACCATAAAAAACCGGAGTATATAAACGTCCCGAAAAGTTTACTGGAGACCCGTGAGTTAAGTGACCCCCGTGAGATAAGTCAAATCCTAAAATTTTATCTCCTGGCTTTAAACATGCATGATAAACAGCAGTATTTGCTTGTGATCCTGAATGTGGTTGTACGTTTGCATAAGTAGCTCCAAATAACTCTTTGGCTCTATCGATAGCAATTTGCTCAATAACGTCAACTACTTCACAACCTCCGTAGTATCTTTTGCCTGGATAACCTTCTGCATATTTATTTGTTAAAACAGAACCAGCTGCTTCCATTACCTCATCACTTACAAAATTTTCTGAAGCGATTAGTTCTAATCCGTGAATTTGTCTCTCTTGTTCTTCAAGAATAAGATCAAAAATTTGTTCGTCGCGTTGCATTTTTTAGTTTTTCGTTAATTTGATGCAAAAATACAAAAAAACGTTTGTCAAACTGTTAGATTATGATATATTTGACATAGAATTTTTCAACAAATAATTAACATGCACATGCCGATAACTGCCAACGATACTAAACGAAAATCATGGTTAGATGTACCAGAGAATAGTGACTTTCCTATTCAAAACATTCCCTTCGGTGTTTTTCTTACCAAAGAAAATATAGTAACGGTTGGAACAAGAATTGGCGACTACGCCATAGATTTAGGTGCTTTGCAACAATTAAGCTATTTCTCAGGAATTGATTTAACTGATGATATGTTTATGCAAGACACTCTAAATGATTTCATTTCTGATGGCAAAAAAACTTGGAGATTGGTTAGAAACCGTATTGCCGATATATTTGACATCAACAATTCACAATTAAGAGATTCTACAAAAGATAGAGATATAGTCATTTTTAAAATTGATGATGTCGAAATGCAATTACCTGTTTTAATTGGTGATTATACCGATTTTTACTCAAGCAGAGAGCATGCTACCAATGTAGGTAAATTGTTCCGTGATCCAGAAAATGCTTTGTTCCCAAACTGGTTACACATTCCTGTAGGATACCACGGAAGAAGTTCTACTATTATTCCTTCTGGAATTCCTGTACACAGACCAATGGGACAAACGCTTCCTAATGGAGAGAACTCTCCTGTTTTTGGTCCATCAAGATCTATTGATTTTGAACTAGAAACAGCATTTATTACAACTGATGCCAACATAATGGGAGAACCTATTCCTGCTTATGAAGCTGAAGAATATATTTTCGGAATGGTTTTATTGAATGACTGGAGTGCACGCGATATCCAAAAATGGGAGTATGTGCCTCTAGGACCTTTCTTGGCTAAGAACTTTGCTTCTTCTATTTCTCCTTGGATTGTTACCATGGATGCTTTAGAGCCTTTTAGAACCAAAGGACCTAAACAAGACCCATCTCCGCTTCCTTACTTACAAACTAAAGGAAAGAAAGCGTTTGATATCAATTTAGAAGTTTCTATTAAACCATTAGATAAAGAAGAAACGGTAGTTTCCAGATCGAATTTTAAATATATGTACTGGTCGATGAGTCAACAATTAGCACATCATACCTCTAATGGTTGTCGTGTTAATTCTGGCGACATGATGGGTTCTGGAACAATATCCGGACCTACTCCAGACAGTTGTGGATCTATGCTGGAACTAACTTGGGGAGGGAAAAATCCTTTAAAGTTAAATGATGGTAGCGAACGTAAATTTATCGAGGATAACGATACTGTAATTATGAGAGGATATTGCGAGAGCAATGAAGTTCGTATTGGTTTTGGAGAAGTTTCAAGCCAATTACTTGCTCCTTTCGTGAGACAATGAAGAGATCTTGATTCAGAATAATAAAAAAGAGGCGATTTTAAATTTAAAATCGCCTCTTTTTAGTTTTACTCTATTTTATAATTTTACTGGAATTTCAAACTCAAATGTCTTAAATTCATTATTACTTCTATAAGAAACAAATATCTTTAATTTTCCGTTTTCTAAATCTTCTTTTTTGGGCGACATTTCTACCAGTAATTCATTTTCATCATTTCCTTTTAGAATCCGAATTGTCTTCCCTGAAAGATTTACATTTTTTGGATTAATATTTTCAAACTTAAATTTAGTTTTCGTTAAAACATTCGATTCTAAATATTTATTTCCAGTCGAAATTTCAAAAATTACTTTTTCATTGCCACTAACAAATTCAAAATTTTCATTTGTTAAGTTATTCTTTTTTGAGACACAGCTTACTAAAACAAAAAACACAATTAAAACTGAAAACATTTTAAATTTCATTCCTTTCATCTTTCTGTAATTTAACCTTTTACATTCTCAAACTTCATATTAACTCATCAAAACCAATTATACAGGTATTTGCTGGCTCAAACAATGTAATGTTCCGAATCCCCAAATAAAATCAACACAACTAATTCCGATTACTTCTCTATCAGGAAAACATTCCGAAAGGATATTAAGTGCTACGCGATCATTACTATCGTTAAAAGTAGGAACCAAAACGCAATTATTCAGAATTAAGAAATTAGCATAACTTGCTGGCAATCTTAAATCTTCAAAGTCTATTCGTTTAGGCATTGGCAAAGCAACAATTATTGGAGATTTTCCGTTCTCTAGCTTTGCATTTTGCAATCTTTTTAAGTTATCCTGCAAAGGTTTGTAGTTTGCATCATTTTTATCTGTTTCTACAATCGTAACAATTGTATCTTCGTTTACAAAACGACACAAATCATCAATATGCCCATGTGTATCATCCCCTTCTATTCCATCTCCTAACCAAATAACATTGGTTATTCCAAGATACTCTTTAAAAACAGCTTCGTAATCTTCTTTGGTAAAATTTGGGTTTCGAACTTGGATACTTGGGTGCATCAAACATTCTTCTGATGTTAATAAGGTACCTCTTCCGTTACTATCAATCGCACCACCTTCTACAATAACTGGTTTCCCTTTATACATTACTTGTGTAAGCGGAATATCTAAAACATCAGCAACTTTAGCTGGAACAAATTTATCTAATTGATAATTTTTATATTTAGCCCAACCATTAAAATTAAAGTTTAATGCTTCTCTTTTATCTCCATTTTTAACCACAATTGGTCCAGAATCACGCATCCAACTTCTGTTAGTCTTATGAACAATATAAGTAACATTGTTTAAATCTACACGTGCTCTTTCGAGCATATCATTCACTTTAGCTTTTAAAACTTCATCGGCAACTACCAAGAAAACAGTTTCATAAGTAGCTACTTTTTTTATAAACTCTACAAAAGCCCATTGAACTGCCTCGTATTTCCCTGGCCAATCTTTACCATTATGAGGAAAACACAATACAATACCTTGTTGTTTTTCCCATTCAGCAGGAAATCTTCTATTATTCGTTGTCATAAAAAGGTTCTAAATTAAAAAAAGCAAAGATAATCATTCGTAACTTTTATCATTGTGCAATATTCATTTTTTCCTCTCCTTATAATATATATATTCTCTAAAATAATTAAAAATACAATACTAATAAAGCAATCTTACTCTAGCCAAAGCCCTAAAACATGGGAATTATATAATACCGATAGAACACTCTTTTAAAATCATTACTCTAATTTTATGTTGAGTTTAAAAAATAGAGCTCACAAAAATCAAATTAAACAAATGATATCATGAAAAAGAAATTAGCTTCCGTATCGCTTTTATTACTATCCGTGGCAGCAGGTGCCCAAAACATGGCAACAACTTCTGCCCAACCTTCAGTTGAAAAAAATCCGTATAATAAATGGTCTATCGAATTAAATGGTGGTATAAACAAACCAACCAGAACAATGACCGAAGGGTATTCGACTGCTACACTTAGCCCATTTCATGCAGATTTAGGGGTAAGATACATGTTTAATCCAAAGTTTGGTTTGAAATTCGATTTTGGATATGATCAATTTAAAGAACGTGATGATACTCCCGACTTTGAAGGCAGACAATTAAGAACAAGCTTGCAAGGGGTTATTAACCTTGGTAGAGCTTTAAACTTTGAAACCTGGACTAATACTTTTGGTCTGTTAGCACATGGTGGATTCGGAGTTTCTCAATTAAGTTCTGACACAGGTTTTGATGGAAAAGATTACACAGGTCACGGAATTCTTGGTCTTACAGGACAAGTTAGACTTAGTAATAGAATTGCTTTAACTGGAGATCTTACCGGAATCGTTAATGGAAGACAAAATTACAATTTCGACGGGATGGGCCCAACAACAAGTGGTAGCTTTGACGGCGTATTATTAAATGCTTCTGTAGGTTTAACTTTCTACTTAGGTAAAAACGAAAAACATGCCGATTGGTATTCTGAAGACAACGACAAGTATAACAAATTAGAAGAAAGAGTTGGTCTTATCGAAACAGGTCTTATCGATAGCGATAAAGATGGTGTAGCCGATTTATATGACTTAGAACCAAATTCTATTGCCGGAGTTGCCGTAAATACCAAAGGACAATCTATTGACAACAATCAAAATGGTGTTCCAGATGAATTAGAAAGTTACTTAGATAAAACCTACGGGCAAAAAAATACTACCGCTACAAACAATACTGTTGAGGAGTTAATTAACGGAGGATATGTAAACGTTTATTTTGACTTTAACTCATCAAAACCAACAAATGCGTCTTTATCTGGTGTTGACTTTTTAGTTAAATACTTAAAAAACAATCCATCAAAAAGTGCAGATATCGTAGGTTATGCTGACGAAATTGGAAGCTCTAGCTATAACACTGAGCTATCTAGAAAAAGAGCTGAAGCTGTGAAAAAAGTAGCTTTAAATGCTGGAATCGACGGGTCTAGATTAAATGTTATTGCTAACGGTGAAGATACTTCTGTGAATAAAAATTCTAAAGAAGCTCGTCAAATCGTAAGAAGAGTTACTTTTCAGGTAAAATAAATTTAATTTTACTTTTAGAAACAAAAAAAAGGACAAAATGTAAATTTTGTCCTTTTTGCTTTTATATAAATCAACTCAATTAATCGATTGCTCTTTTAGTAATATCTCCAAAAGCATCTATTCTTCTGTCTCTGAAAAACGGCCAGTTCTGACGTACGTTTTCTTGTAAATCTAAATCAACTTCAGCAATAAGAATTTCTTCTTTATCATGTGAGGCTTGCGCTAAAATTTCACCTTGTGGACCTGCAATGAATGAAGCTCCCCAAAACTGAATTCCGTCTGTACCATCTATATATTGCTCTAAACCAATTCTATTAGCAGCAGCAACAAATACACCATTTGCAACAGCATGTCCTTTCATCACGTTCATCCAAGCTCCATATTGGTTTTCACCATATTGCTCTTTCTCCTTCGGATGCCATCCAATTGCTGTTGGGTAAAACAATACTTCAGCACCTTTTAGAGCTGTAATACGAGCAGCTTCCGGATACCATTGATCCCAACAAATTAATGTTCCTATTTTTCCTTTTTTTGTCTCAATAGCTTGAAAACCTAAATCCCCAGGTGTAAAATAGAATTTTTCGTAAAAATGTGGATCATCTGGAATATGCATTTTACGGTATAATCCAGCTTCAGATCCGTCTGTATCGATAATATAAGCACTGTTGTGGTATATTCCTGCCATTCTTTTCTCGAAGAAAGGAACAATTATAACTACACCTAATTCTTTGGCTAAAGCACTAAATGCAATAAATGAAGTACTATATAATGGTTCTGCTAAAGCAAAATTATCAACATCTTCACTTTGACAAAAATAATGACTGCTATATAATTCTGGCAATAATATAACTTCGGCACCTTTATTTGCAGCGTCTTTTACCCAACTGATACACTTTTTCAAGTTGTTTTCGGCAACATCATTAAGGTTCAATTGAATAACAGCAATTTTATATTTCTTATTCGGCATGACTTAAAATTTTTAGACTGCAAAAATAGTTAATTTTCTAGATAGTAACAGAAAATCTAATTTAGATTATTCGTTTAAAATATTTTTTTATTTAAGAATTACTTTTTTATTAATTATTGAGTTATCATCCGTTATTATTTTTATGATATATATCCCACTAGATTTCCCTGAAAGGTCAATTTTTTGTAGAACTCCTGCCTTTATACTATTTTCATAATTAGTAATTTTACCTAGTTCATCGATTACATAAACCGAAATAACCTTTTTATTATCTATCAAGTTAACATTTACAACTCCATTGGTTGGGTTTGGATATAAAAAAATATTGTTTTTTAAAATAGGTACTTCTATACCTAACGTCTGAGTAGTAAAAGATAACAAATCTGAATATAAGAACTTATTATTATCTCCATCAAAAGCTTTGAGTCGGTAATAATATTTTTCTCCTTTTATAAGATTATCTAAAACCGCATTAAAAGGAAATACAGCATATCCATAAACATTATTAGGAGTACTCACAATACTAGACCCTAGACTTTCTGTAGTTCCATATTCAAATTCTATATTAGTTAAAAATGCTCCAAAAGGATTTATATACCCAGTTAGTGTCGTTTGATTATTATTATCAATTACGTTTCCAGCTTTTAAAAACACCCTCTTAGAAAGATTAAAAATACCATCTTTACTATAAATTACATTCGCTCCGTTTAGCGCTTTTAATCTATAAAAATATATTTTATCAGAATCTAAATTGGTTAACAATGCTGTTACATAAGCTGAAGTACCTATTAAAACTTGGCTTACATTTGTAGAAATACTATTCTCATAGTTTAAAACCCCATATTCAAAAACTACGTTAGTTATATCATTACTATACGCATCAATATAAGCTGATAATGTCACACTATTATCCACTACACTAGGATTAAATAAGATTACCTCATATTCTGATAATGTTGTAAAGGTACTAATTGAGCTAAAAATCTCTTTTCCATCTTGTTTTGCTTTAAGCCTTACATAATAATTAGTTTTCGGTTTTAAATCTAATAAATTCCCATTAATTTTTTCAGTAGTATTATCTTTAACTAAGGTACTACTCTTTAAAACATCATATTTTAAAAAATCTTGTTTAGTAGTATATTGGAACTCAACATCCGAAATATCACTTCCATAAGAAGTAACATTTCCTTTGATTTCCGCTTTGTTTGCTAATACATTGGAAATAGCATCGATTGCTAATGAATATTCTTCTTTTGTAACAAAAGTCATCATCTCACTATAATAAGAAACATTACCACGAGATCCAACAATCCTGTAATAATAAGTTTTATTGGGCTCTAAATTAGATATTGGCAATGAAAAATCTAATGAAGAAGTAGCATATAATGCAATTGCTGAAATACTAACTTTATTTATTAATGAAGAATCAAAATATTCAACACGTACATTATCAACAGACCCCTCATTTACACTTACATTCCCAGATAAAACTGCACTTCGTGCAAGAATATTCTCTGCGGGATTTAATTGAAAAACAGTTGGTTTAAAATCGATTTTACTTTTTAATATTATACCACTTGCTCCTCCTACGTAAATATCCTTTCCAATTATCGAAATAATACAAGTTTCATAACTTTGCTCCAATTTAAATATATTATCCCAACTTTTTCCTCCATTTTCAGTCTTGTACAATTTTCCTTTTATATCAAAAACATAACCTACATTTTTAGAATAAAACTTAACATAGAGATAATTTTTATATGGAATTTCAAGCTTCGTCCAATTAAGCCCTCCGTTATTTGTCTTAAAAAGTAAACCATAAGCCCCAACAACATATCCAGTATCTTCATCTACAAAATCTATTGATTTTATATCTTCCTCAGCAGTAAAAACAACTTCCCAATTACCCCCTCCATTAATTGTTTTATATACTTTTTTGCTATAACTATTATATCCATATCCGATATTTTTATTCAAAAATTGCATTTTTTGAAAACTATTATCCGAAAGTCCTACCCAAGTGTTTCCTCCATCTGTAGTTTTTTTCACACCAAATCTACCCGAAACAACACCTACGTTTTCAGAAAGAAACGACATACTGTCAATTCCACCATGCATAACCGCCAGACCTCCGTTTGATTTATTCCACGTCCTTCCCCCATCTAATGTTTTAAAAACAATCCCTTCATATGCCCCATCTCCTATCGCCGCATAAGCTAAGTTTTCACTTACAAATTCAAAAGCTGATATTCGATCAGCATCTATCGAACTCAATTTCTCCCAAGTTACTCCAGAATTAATTGTTTTAAAAAATAAATTTCCAGATTTAGCAATACCTATTTCATTCGTTGAAAACTGTAAATTGTTAATATCATAATAATTGGGAGAATTTTCAACCCATGTTTTACCACCATCCGTGGTCTTGATTATTCTGCCTCTCGCTCCAGTTGCGAATCCTGTTTCGCTATCTAAAAAATGTATTCCATAAATCCCAGTATTAAATATACGACTATCTTGAAAGCTAGCCCATTTCCAATTAAGACCACCATCGATAGTCTTAAAAATCACTCCATATAATCCTGCTGCATAACCTACACTTTCATTTACAAATGAAAAAGTATAAAAGGCATCATTCATATTTGGGATTTGCCACCAAGTTTCTCCTCCATCAGTAGTCTTATAAAGATTCGAATGCAGATTAGTAGACGAAAAACCAATATTCTCATCTAAGAAATAAACTTCAGAAAAATCATAAGCAACTACATTTGAGTTTGTAGTTGCATACCAACTAGCTCCACCATCAATAGTCTTAAACATTCTTCCATCAGTACATGCAGCATGTCCAATCAAAGATGTAGTAAAAAAAGTTTTATTGATAGTAGCATTAGGAACTTTTAGATTATTCCAAGTATTCCCTCCATCTACTGATTTAATTATACTATTAGAGCTTGAAATAACAACTGTTGTTTCATTAATAATACTAATGGTATTAAAATTTACAGAAAATTTTTTTTTTACTTCTGTCCATGAAGCTCCAAAATCAACTGATTTTAGCATATAGCCATCATTCCCAATAACATAACCAACATTCTTATAAAACTTTAAATCATTACCGCTATTAATATCTTGTTTTTTCGTCCATGTTATTCCTGAATCATGAGTTTCTAATATTTCAGTATTATTTAAAATATACCCAACATTTTCAGAAATAAATTTAATATTTTTACCTGTCTTAAAAGAAGGTTTGGGGTTTAATAATTCCCATTTATTTTGTGACATTAAATTTGGAGTCAAACAAAAAAATGAAAAAAAGACAATTAAGCAGAAGTGTAAAGTTTTTATCATAATTAAAAAAGTCATAAGTAGACTTCAAAAATACTAAAACGCCCCTAGAATTTACATGTTTTTAATACAAAAGAGCATTAACAATACAACTAACTCTTATGAATTAGACTTCAAGATAAATTAACAGTATGAACCTCAATAACTCATAATTTTAATTACAACAAACAGATTAAGTTTTTAAACGTAATTTATTCCTTTAATAAATTTGACCATGTAAAAGAAAATTTATTATTGATATTTTTTCAATAACAAAGAACATATAATACATAAAAACAGAAAACCGTTTTATAAATATTTCTTTTCAATGGTGTTTGATAAAAGAAATAAAAATAAAACGGTTTTTAAATTAGCGATATAAAGCATTACGCTTTTAACAACTATTTACTTTTATTCAATAAACTATTCAATAACAACTTTCTGTATCACGAATTCTGTCTCTGATTTTTTGAATTTTATTTCAAAAGTTCCAGCAGTAGCTGATTTAAATTTATAAATCGTTTTTTTAGGATCCGGAACTTGAGTAGTACAAACTCCTGTTGGATATTTAACCTCAACTTGTAATCCTTTGTCTTTACCAATTGTTACATCAGAAATTTTACTGAATTCTCCACAAGTATTATCTACTATATAAGTTACATCATAACTAAGTTCCTCATTTAATTTTCCAGTTGCAGGACCTTTTACTTCTGTTGCCAAAGCACCTTTTATTACAAACTCAGGAGTTGGTGGTTTTTCTTCCTCTTTATCATCATCATTGCTGCATGCAATAAATGCTGTTGACAAGAATAATACGACTAAAACTGTTTTTAATTTAAAATTTTTCATATAAATAATTATTGTTGTTAATTATAACATAGATGCAAATAGATTACTATGGTTGCTTCATAAAAATGTTAAAAAAAACAAACAAACCAACAAACACTTAAAAATCAATGAATTAATAATTTTAAAATTTTCATTTTTGGCATAAAAAAACACCAGACGTTAGACTGATGTTCCTTAATAATTGCTTTTTTTATTTATTCTGCTACTTCTTTTTTAGGAAGCATTTTTTTGATTAGGGTTACAATCGCTAAAACCACAAAACCGATCACAAGTCCGATAGTAAACTCTTTTACGATAGAAGGTAATTGCGGAACTAAATGATGGAAAAAATCAATATTATGTACAAATATACCTCCTGCTACCAGGATTAAAGCGATTGTACCAATTACTGATAAACTCTGAATCACTTTTGGAAGTGCCTGCACTAAAAAGTTCCCTATAGTTTTTGATATACTACGTTCTTTTTTACTAAGCTGAATAAGTTTTAAACCTAATTCGTCCATTCTTACAATAAGCGCAACAATACCATACACTCCAATTGTTGCAACTACTGCAATTATCGAAACAACCATAATTTGCGTTAGAATGGGTTTTTCTATTACAGTTCCTAATGCTATAATTACTATCTCGACAGATAATATAAAATCGGTTACTATTGCTGATTTTATTTTTTCTTTTTCGGCAGCTAAAATTTCTTCTTCTGAAAAAGTTTGTGCTGTAACCTCTATTTTTGCGTGTTTATGCGGAAAGAAAAATTCAAATATTTTTTCGGCTCCTTCATAAGCTAAAAAAGCCCCACCAAGTACCAAGATTACAATAATTGCTACTGGAAAAAAGGCACTTAATAAAAATGCTATTGGCAAAATGATAAGTTTATTAATAAACGAACCTTTACCAATCGCCCATAATACAGGTAATTCTCTTGAAGAAACAAATCCTGAAGCTTTTTCGGCATTAACCGCCAAATCATCTCCTAATATACCTGCTGTTTTTTTTACTGCAACTTTACTCATTACCGCAACATCATCCATAATTGCTGCAATATCATCTAATAGAACGAAAAAACCTGATGCCATATCTTTGTTTTAAAAATTGCGCTAATCTCTTTGTGTAGGGCACAAAAAAATAATTGACGCATTTTGTTATTTTGTGCGAATCTAATACTTTTTGTTTAAATCTCTTTCTTCTGATTTAATCAAATATTTTCAATCTGACTTTCTTTAACTACATTGTCCTAACAGCAACCAGATGATTACAAAAACGAAAATAGTACCAAAACATCCGCTACCTAGCTTTTTGGCTCCATAACCTGCTATTAACCCTCTAAATATGTTGTTCATAATATTTATTTTTAAGTTTTTATATCGTGTTAATTCTAGTTTAACTCTGCTTACGTAAAGGTGAGAACTTAATTAGATTTTTTTTTATAATAATTTAAAAAAAAGTTTCATGATTTACTGATTTTTAGTTTTTACAAAAAAAAGCACCAGTCTTTCGACTGGTGCTTTCAAACTACTAAAAATTAAATATTAATTAGCCAGTTCTGGTGTTTGGTTTCTAAAAACCAATTTACCATCAAAAGCATCTAATAAAATAATACTATCTGTTGTAATCTTTCCTGCCAAAATTTCTTTTGACAATTGATTTAAAACATCTCTTTGTATAACTCGTTTTACTGGTCTTGCACCAAATTGCGGATCAAATCCTTTATCTGATAAATAAGCAACTGCTTCTGGAGTTGCATCCATTGTAATTCCTTGCAAAGCCAACATTTTTGTAACACTTTTTAATTGTAAACCAACAATTTGTTTAATATTGTCTACTGTTAAAGGTGGGAACAACACAATCTCATCAATACGGTTTATAAATTCCGGACGTACTGTTTGTTTTAATAAAGCAAGCACTTCGACTTTTGCAGCCTCTGTAGCAGCTTCGATTCCACCTTTTAGGTTTTCAAATTTTTCTTGTATAATCTGGCTTCCCATATTCGAAGTCATGATGATAATCGTATTTTTAAAATCGGCCAAACGCCCTTTGTTATCAGTCAATCGTCCTTCATCTAATACTTGTAATAAAATATTAAATGTATCTGGGTGCGCTTTTTCAATCTCATCTAACAAAATTACTGAATACGGTTTTCTACGCACAGCTTCTGTTAATTGCCCTCCTTCATCGTATCCCACGTATCCTGGAGGTGCACCTACTAATCTACTCACACTATGACGTTCTTGATATTCACTCATATCAATTCTTGTCATGGCATTTTCATCATCAAAAAGATACTCTGCCAATGCTTTTGCAAGCTCAGTCTTACCAACCCCAGTAGTTCCTAAGAACAGGAATGTACCCACAGGTTTTTTCATGTCTTGTAAACCAGCTCTGCTTCTTCTTACAGCATCACTTACTGCTTCAATCGCTTCTTCCTGACCAACTACACGTCTGTGTAACTCATCTTCCAGATGCAATAGTTTTTCTCTTTCTGTTTGAAGCATTTTCATTACTGGAATACCAGTCCATTTTGCCACAACTTCGGCAATATCTTCTCTGGTAACTTCTTCTTTTATCAAAGAATTTCCAGATTGGTATTCATGCATTTGTTTCAATAAAACATCCAGTCTTTCTTGAGCTTCCTTAATTTTACCATAACGAATCTCGGCTACTTTTCCGTAATCACCATCACGTTCTGCACGATCTGCTTCATGTTTAAAGTTTTCAAGCTCTAATTTTACAGCCTGAATACCATCTACTACATCTTTTTCTGATTTCCATTTAGCGTAGATTTCATTACGTTCTTCTTTCAGGTTCGCCAATTCCATTCGTAAAGCTTTAAGCTTGCTTTCTTCTTTTTCACGTTTTATAGCCTCAATCTCAATTTCTAACTGCATTATTTTTCTATCCAAAACATCTAATTCCTCAGGTTTTGAATTGATTTCCATACGCAATTTAGACGCAGCTTCGTCCATTAAGTCAATCGCTTTATCTGGTAAGAAACGATTGGTAATATAACGTTGAGAAAGCTCTACAGCAGCAATAATTGCTTCGTCTTTTATCTGAACTTTATGATGTGTTTCATACTTTTCTTTGATTCCACGTAAAATTGAAATCGCACTTTCAGTATCTGGCTCTTCGATTATAATTTTTTGGAAACGACGTTCAAGCGCTTTATCTTTTTCAAAATATTTTTGGTATTCATCCAAAGTTGTTGCACCAATCGCTCTTAATTCTCCACGAGCCAATGCTGGTTTTAGGATATTAGCCGCATCCATTGCGCCTTCTCCTCCACCCGCTCCTACAAGTGTATGAATCTCATCTATAAACAAGACGATATCACCTTCGGCTGCAGTAACTTCTTTTACTACCGATTTTAATCGTTCTTCGAACTCTCCTTTATATTTTGCCCCGGCAATTAATGCTCCCATATCTAGCGAAAACACAATTTTATCCTTTAGGTTTTCTGGCACGTCACCATTAACGATTCTTCGTGCTAAACCTTCGGCAATTGCAGTTTTACCAACTCCAGGCTCACCAATTAACATTGGGTTATTTTTAGTTCGACGTGTTAAAATTTGTAATACACGTCTAATTTCTTCATCTCGTCCGATAACAGGATCTAATTTTCCTGTACGTGCTAATTCATTTAAGTTTTTAGCATATTTGTTCAAAGAATTATATGTTTCTTCGGCAGATGCTGAAGTTACACGTTCTCCTTTACGTAATTCTTCAATAGCAGCTTTTAAGCCTTTACCTGTTACTCCTTGATCTTTTAAGATTTGAGCAACTTTACTTTTTGAATCAAAAATTGCAAGCATTAAATGTTCGATTGAAACATATTCATCGTTCATTTTTTGTGCAATAATTTCCGCTTCGTTCAATGCTTTATTCGCATCTCTGGAAAGCATTACATCTCCTCCCGAAACTTTTGGGAAGCTTTGTATGGTGCTATCTAGAATTTGAAGAAATAAAGGCACATTTACATTGAGTTTTTTCAAAATAAATGGCGCCACATTTTCATCAACTTCAAAAATAGCCTTGAAGATATGTTCATTCTCTATTTGCTGTTGACCATTTTTTTGGGCCAATTGCTGAGAGAGCTGAATTGCTTCTTGCGATTTGATTGTAAATTTATTTATGTTCATCTTTATTTGATTTATGATTTATGATTCTATTTTAATAAGTAACTTTGTTTATTATTTCTCAAATTATATTCCACAACAACAAAACAGACAAAATGACGCTTAAAATTTGATTTTTATCATTTTTAAACGACAAAAAGTCATAAATAACGACAAAATATGAGTTTTTTATCATCACTATTCGGAGATTCTGAACAAAATAAATCATCAGAAACCAAAATAAACTGGATTCCCTTAACAAGTTTGGAGCAATTAGACGAAATCGAAACGGCATCTAAAGATAAGCAAATTCTTATATTCAAACATAGTACAAGATGTAGTATTAGCCGAATGGCACTAAAACAATTTGAAAAAGAGTTCGATTTGGACAATAAAGTTAATGCTTATTTTCTTGATTTAATAGCGTATCGTGATGTTTCGAACGAAATAGCTTCTCGTTTTAACGTTGTTCACCAATCTCCTCAATTATTACTTATCAAAGACGGAAAGTCAATATATAATGCTTCTCATAGCGATATTGATGCTGAAGCGTTGAAAGAAAAAGTGTAATTTTCAATAAAACTAAATGAATATCCAATCAATTTATCAAAAGACAATACTTTTTGCTGCCCATAAACATTCAGAAAAGAATCAGCTCCTTCCTGATTCTCAACTACCCTATGTTGTTCATTTAAGCAATGTGGCAATGGAAATTTTAATTGCAGCAAATAACTCAAAGGAATTTGACTTAAATTTTGCTATTCAAATTGCGTTATTGCATGATACTTTAGAAGATACAGCTACAACATTTGATGAATTAGAACTTGAATTTGGAACTGAAATAGCTGAAGGTGTTTCAGCCCTCACTAAGAATGGTGATTTACCAAAAGAAGAAAGAATGCTTGATAGTTTGAACCGAATTTCCTCCCAAAGAAAAGAAGTTTGGGCTGTAAAATTAGCAGATAGGATAACTAACTTACAAAAACCTCCTAAAAGCTGGGATAGTCTTAAAAAAAGAAAATACAAAAATGAAGCTGAGACTATTTTAGAAAAATTAAAAGGTGGTAATCAATATTTAGAAAATCGTTTGCAAATAAAAATACAAGAATATGAATCTCATATTGATTAAAATATTCCTGTCTTAGCAAGAATATTTTAATCTGTTTTTTTTTTAATTAAAAACTCCCTCCTGAGCCTCCTCCACTAAAATCTCCTCCTCCAAACTCCATTGGTGATTCTTCTGGTTTCATTTCCGGTTTTAAATTAAAAGTTGAAGCTATAATCAAAGCTTCAGCATTTAGTAATGAATTTGAGCTATCCATACGATCTGGTTTAAATGTTATTCCTTTTTCATTGTCCCTTATCTTTCTTATCGCAAAATAAGTAAAGGCAAAAAGCAATAAACCTCCAAAAGTCAAGGCAACTTCTAATGGTAAAACATGATGATAGGTTCTAAAAGTAAAAATTGAAAAACAAAAGACTAAAAAACCTATCCAAAGTAAGATTCTGTCTTTATTGCGTAATCCAAAAAACAAATAAAGAACTGGAACTATAAACGTGAAAGCCCAAAAGAATAACGAAAATGGAACATCTGGACTTAACTCGTAATAAGTACCTGATAGAAAAGCCGAAAACTCTCTTACAACCATATAATTCCCTGAAAAATAAAACACTATTAAACTGAAATTTTTCATTAACAGAAAACCGTTATAATAAAATGGCTCAGTTAAATCTTTGAGAAGTTTTTTGCTCACACAATACATTCCAATTGCGTAAATCATTAATACAAACGGAAGAATCACATCACCTAGCTCAATATATTTAAAGATAAAAAATCCTAATGTTGCAGTTAGTGCCAAACAAAAAATCAATATCGAAGATAAATGTAGGTAACGCAGGTATAATATTAAAGAAACTATGGTTACTGTAATCATACAAAATAACACATCAGCACTTTTAATCCCGAAGATTCCAGTTATAAAAGACATTGCAACAGCTGCTGCTAAAGTTAATTGCGCTCCTAATACAAAAGCATCGTCTAGGCCATAACCATAGTATTTATGTTGTGCTAAAAATTCAGTTCCGGCAAAACCTATTATTGCATATACATAAAGTAAGACCGCTAAATAATCATCATTATAAGTAAGTCCAAAAATAGATAATAACCCACAAATAGATGAATATAAAAATGCTCCTAACAAAAAGAACCCAATACGTATTAATATATTATCCTGACTTTTAAGAACTGGTAATTCTTTAGAAACTGTATCTAATTGCTCTTTAGTAATAAAATTAGCTTTTTGTAATTTCTCAGCCTCATTGACCAAGAAAATATTCTTCAATAAATCCTTATTGTATACTATCATTTGCTTTTTGTTTATTGAAGTTTTTAATTAATTTAATGAACAATATAATAGAACCTATAATATATAAAGGAGTTCCAAATATCAACAATCCATAAAATTCGTAAGCATTTATAAAGTTTAAGATTTTAAAAACTACAATATTTGTACCGATATACCCGTATAAAATTGTAAACACAAATAATGAAATTGCGGGAATTTTATAACTTACATTGTAAAAATAATAGGTAGAAGCTCCTAAAACAATTACAAAAATTAACCAATAACCATTAAATAAATTATTGATTGAAGCAATACTTATTAAATGCAAAGCATAGGTAAGGTAGATAAAATTGAAGTGTGTTTTTAAATTAATCTTTGTGCTATAAATAGTCCAAAGGATTAGTAAACCTCCTAATATAATTGCCGAATAACTTAAGGTATCTGTAGTATAAAAATCATTATTTAGCAATGTTTGCGGACTTACTGACAATCCTATATAAGCAGCTAGACCTGTTACTGCAATTGTTAGGGCACTTTTGTTATCAAAATAATACGCACAAAAGAAACTTATAATAGTAGGAACTAATGTTGCTAAACCGTAGTGGGTACCGAATAGCTGATATTGAAACTGAATATAACCTACAAAAATACAACTGAGGATTGTTGCTGTAAGGACTAAATATTGTAAAACGGGGTTCTCAAAACTAGAATCTTCTTTTTGAAATCCTTTTGATTTTTTAAAGCAAAAGTAAAAACAAATTACTATTACGATTAATAATAAAGATAAAATAGCTACATGTCCTATTGTATCGATGTTTTGATAAATTAAGATTCCGATTCCTGTTGTAAATAATAAAACCGACAGGTACAGAAATAACTTTAATTCGTTATGCAGCGAGAAAATCCCTAAACTACGATAGGCTTTTACCTGTATAAATTGTTCTTCGGTAATTAAGTTGTTCTCAAAAAGTTTTTGAGTTGCCTGTTCATCAAATTGTGTCATACTATTACTTTAAGATAGTCTATTGGGTGTAATTACTTCGTCTCTTCGCTTCGTTCGGTCGTAAAAATTTCATTTAACACATAGAAACATAGATTTTATGTATAAAAAAGAATACAAAAAGAAATACTTTTCTTTCACATAGCTTTGCTATGTGCATTTAAAATAAGTGAAACGCCTACTTTGAGAATACAAAACCTATGTTTCTATGTGTTAAAATTAATTACACCCAACGGGTTAAGATAACTATGTATCAAATATATGTATTTAGCATGAATTTTCTGTTTTCAATAAAAAAGGTTTTAACCTAAAAAAATGCGCTATGATTTCATAGCGCATTTTCCTGAATTAATAAGAACTCTTCATCTTATCTTTTATGGCATCTAAACATAAGTTATTGATGCTTCCTTCATGTGTATGTTTAGTTTCTTTTGGCGACTTAAACGTACCGTTTTCTAGTTGTTCAGCTACTTCTTTGTAAGCATCTCTAAACGGCATTCCTGCTACAACCATTTCATTTAATGTATCTACTGTAAATAGGTAATCATATTTTTTATCGTCTAGAATACGGTCTTTTACGGTGATGTCTTTTATAGAGAAAATCGCAATATCTAAACAAGCTTTAAGGTTTTGGATTGCTGGAAACAATCCTTCTTTTAAAAGCTGCAAATCTCTGTGATATCCACTTGGTAAATTGTTTGTGATCAACGTGATTTCATATGGTAATGCTTGGATTTTATTGCATTTCCCACGTATCAATTCAAATACATCTGGATTCTTTTTATGTGGCATTATGCTTGAACCTGTTGTAAGGTGTGATGGCAAACTGATAAAATCAAAGTTCTGACTCATATACAAACAAACGTCCATTGCAAATTTAGACAACGTTGCTGCAACGCTGCTCATAGCAAAAGCAACAGTTTTCTCGGCTTTACCACGGCTCATTTGTGCTGCTACGGCATTATATTTTAAGGTTTCAAAACCTAGTTCTTGCGTTGTAAATGTTCTGTTTATAGGAAACGAGCTTCCGTATCCTGCAGCAGAACCTAGTGGGTTTTGATCTACAATTTTGGCAGCTGCATTTAGCATCGTAATATCGTCGATAAGACTCTCGGCATAGGCTGAGAACCACATCCCGAATGATGATGGCATTGCTATTTGCAAATGTGTATATCCTGGCAATAATACATTTTGATGTTTCTCGGCAGATTCCATTAACAAGTCAAAAAGACTTTTTACTTGTTCTTTTAATGCTTTTACTTCATCTTTTAGGTATAAATGCACATCGACTAAAACTTGGTCGTTACGTGAACGTGCCGTATGGATTTTCTTTCCTGCATCGCCTAGTTTTACTGTTAGCAAATATTCGATTTTGGAATGTACGTCTTCAAAACTATCTTCGATTACGAAATTTCCTTTTTCGGCATCGACAATAATTTCGTTTAATGCATCTACTAACGAATTGGTTTCATCGGCTGTTAAAAGTCCGATTTGTCCCAGCATTTTTGCATGAGCTATTGAACCTAATGCATCGTATTTTGCCAGAACCAAATCTAGTTCTCTATCGTTTCCAACAGTGAAATGTTCGATTTGTTTGTCTGTTGCAATTCCTTTTTCCCAAAGTTTCATAAGCTGTATATTGTTTTGTTTCACAGAGTTTCTCAAAGAAAAACTCAAAGATTCACAAAGTTTAATTTTATTACTATGTTTCTTTATTTCCTAAATGCCTTAGCCCCGATAGCAGTGAAAATCCTTTTTCTGGCTTCTTTAGCCAGGAAAAGATTGTAACGAATAGCGGGAAATAGCTCCTTATCCTTCGACTCCGCTCAGGATGAGAAAAGATGCTACTATAATTTAAAGAAATCGGTTAGTATTTTAATATACAATTCGATTCCTTCTTCGATTTCGTTGATAAAAATAAATTCGTCTGCCGAGTGTGAACGTAATGTTTCTCCTGGTCCTAGTTTTAATGACTGGCAACTTAAAACCGATTGATCGGAAAGCGTTGGTGAACCATAAGTTGTTCTTCCTAAAGCGATTCCGGCTTGTACTAAACCATGCTCAACTGGTATTGAGGAAGCGTTAAGGTGCATAGACCGTGGTGTTACTTCGGCTTTTACATTAGCTTTTACCACTTCTAGAATTTCAGTATTGGAGTAACAATCGGTTACACGAATATCGACTACTAAATCACATTCTGACGGCACTACATTATGCTGCTTCCCTGCGTTTATTTGGGTTACGGTCATTTTTACCGGTCCTAAAACATCGGATATTTTATCGTATTTATAGTTTCTGAACCATTCCATTACGGGAATAGCGTTGTATAATGAGTTGTCGTCGTTTTGGTGTGCAGCGTGGCTTGCTGTTCCTTTTACTTTTACATCAAGAACTAATAATCCTTTTTCCGCTACTGCCAATTGCATTAATGTAGGCTCTCCTACTATGGCGCAATCTAGTTCTGGTAAATGTTGTAAAACGCTGTTTAATCCGTTTTTTCCGCTGCTTTCTTCTTCTGCCGAAGCTACGATTACCAGATTATAAGGTAAGTTTTCATTATTGTAAAAATGTACAAACGTCGCCAATAACGAAACCAAACAACCTCCTGCGTCGTTGCTTCCTAAACCGAATAATTTGCCGTCTTTTACAATTGCTTTAAACGGATCGTTGGTATATGCTTGATTGGGTTTTACTGTATCGTGGTGCGAGTTCAGTAATAGTGTTGGTTTATTTTTGTCGAAATGTTTATTGAAAGCCCACACATTATTGTTCTCTCTTTTAAAAGGAATCTCGTTTTGATTGAACCAATTTTCGATTAAAAGTGCCGTTTGATCTTCTTCACTTGAAAAAGATGGGGTTTCGATCAAACTTTTTAATAATGCTATTGCTTCTTGAGTAAGCGTTTCTATATTTTTCATTTTTTGATAGGTACTGAAGTCTATCCCGAAGCTTCGGGGCTGAGTTTCTAAGATTACAAAAGTCTTGGTTTCTTAGAAACTTAGCAACTTTTTTCTTTTATAATTTAATAGTTGTATGCAATATATTGGAATTTTGCAACATACTATGATGTCCAATTTTTATGGTCTGAACTCCCTTAGACAGGCTATTAAAACAATTGTCTAGTTTTGGAATCATTCCGGAATGAATTACTTTTTCGGCTTTTAGTTTTTCGTATAATTCGGCGTTTATTTCGGTAATAACCGAATCATCGTCTTCTGAATCTGACAAAACACCTTGTTTTTCAAAACAATAGGTAAGCGTAACATCAAAATTTTCGGATAATGCAATTGCTAACTCGCTTGCAATTGTGTCTGCATTTGTGTTTAGCAATTGTCCGTTTTTATCGTGTGTAATGGCGCAAAAAACTGGAACAATATTGTTTTCTAGCAATGTAGCCAATAAACTTGTATTTACTTGTTTTACATCGCCTACAAAACCATAATCGATTGTTGGGTGGTTTCTTTTTGTCGATTGGATTAAATTTCCATCGGCTCCCGAAAATCCAATTGCATTATTGTTTTTTGCCTGCAATTGTGCTACAATATTCTTATTGATTTGTCCTGCATAAATCATCACGACAACATCCAGCATTGCTCCATCGGTTATACGACGACCATCTATCATTTGCGGAACTAAACCAATACTTTCGGCCATTTTTGTAGCCGATTTTCCACCACCGTGAATCAATACTTTATGTCCTTCTATCTTAGAGAAATCAGTTAAGAATTTCTCCAATTCTGATGGATTATCGATTATATTACCGCCAATTTTTATTAATGATACTTGCATATTTTTATGGGTTCAGAGGTTCTTAGGGACAAAGGTTCAAAGGTTGTGATAGATTGAACTTAAAAAAAACTATGATGCGTATTTTTCTAAGTATATATTCTCTAAAATTCTTACTAATCTATTTCTTTTTATTCTTCTAGTCTCTATCAAATCTCTTAGAAAGGTCATTTCAATGCATAAAATAATAGGTACTAACATTAAAAAAATTAGCACTCCAATTACTTTATAAAATTCAAGATAATCTTTTAGTTCTTTAGCAAAATTCACAAAGCCTCCTAGAAAAGCCCCAAAATATATACCTGTTAAAATAATAACAGAATTAACTAAAAATGAATATTTGAAATTTTTATTCTCAATTTCCCTCTTAATACATTCAATTAAAAATAAAAGATTTTCTTTATTAAAGATTTTTTCATTATTAAGTGATTTTTTAAATTCTTCTTCTTGAATTTCTCGAATAGCTTTATAACTAAACTTTTCAAATTCTAAATGAACATAAACATATTTTTGTTGTATTATTATTTTTTCCTTTTCATTTGAAAAGTTTAAAAAATATATTGCCAAAATAATTCCTACAATAAAGCAAAAAATAGTAAAAAAGATATTCATATGAAGAAAATATAAACCTAACATACAAAATATCAAACTAGATATTGAAACCAAAATTAATCTTATTTTCCACTTTATATCAAAATACTTATATATCAAATTCCAAGTTGAAAGCTTAGAATTTATTAAAATAATCTCTTCTATTTTACTCATTTAAACTTTTATTTAAAAAAAACTCTATCCCTTTACACCTTTGTACCTTTATTTATAACTTTTTAAGAATCTTCTGTAACACCAATTGTGCTGCGTATGTTCTGTTATTGGCTTGCTCGATTACAATTGAATTTTCGCCATCTAAAACTTCATCGCTTACAATTACATTACGACGAACTGGAAGACAATGCATGAATTTTCCGTTGTTGGTTAATGCCATTTTTTCGGCAGTAACTGTCCAATTTGGATCTGAATTAGTTACTTTTCCGTAATCGTTAAAATTACTCCAGTTTTTTACGTACACAAAATCGGCATTTTCAAATGCTTTGTCCTGATCGTATTCTATTTTCGAATCCTTGGTGATTTCTGGACTTAGTTCGTATCCTTCAGGGTGTGTAATCACAAAGTCGACATTTTTTTGCATTTGCATCATTTCTACAAATGAGTTAGCAACTGCTTGTGGCAATGCCTTAGGATGTGGCGCCCAAGACAATACTACTTTTGGCTTATGCTTAGTCTTAAACTCTTCCATTGTAATAGCATCTGCCAAAGATTGCATTGGGTGACGAACAGCACTTTCCATATTTACGATTGGAACTGTAGCGTATTTTAAGAATCCCGAGATAACGGTTTCTGCATAGTCTTTTTCTTTATCTAATAATCCTGCAAAGGCTCTAATAGCAATAATATCGCAGTATTGTGAAACTACTTCGGCAGCTTCTTTAATATGTTCTGAAGCTCCTGAGTTCATAATCGCTCCATCCTCAAACTCTAGTGTCCAGCCTTCGTTGGTAAAGTTCATTACCATCACGTTCATCCCTAAGTTTATAGCTGCTTTTTGAGTACTTAAACGTGTTCTTAAACTCGGGTTGAAAAATAACATTCCTAAAGTTTTATTCTTACCCAGGTGTTGGTTTTTTAGTGGTTTTTTCTTGATTTTTAACGCACTCTTAACCCATTTTGATAATGAGTTGATATCTTGAATTGAAATATAGTTCATAATATATTGTTTAATCGTTTTTTGTTTAATTGTTTAACCGAATCACCGATTAAGCAAATCAACATTTTTAAGAATAGTATCTGTTTTTATCTGTGTCTTTGCCTTAGCAAATCCGCATCATCCGCGTTCTTCTTTTGATAATCATCATAATTTGAATTAAAAATATAGTTTATGTTTTCTTTATTTATTGTTGTGTTTTTTGGACGCTGATTAAACTGATTCGCAATTGCGAAAACGCTGATAAAAACAGATTTCTTTTCTTTCTTATTATAATTTCTAAAAATCCGTATCATCCGTGTTCCTTTTTAATAATCATAATTCGAATTAAAGAGATAGTTTGTCATTTAAACGAATAAACGATTAAACAAATCAACATCTTTATACAATCTTGGTAAAAGGAATTTCATCCTTTAATACTTTTAGAATAAAATTATCTTCTAATCCGTTTACAATCCAGGTTTCGATATTTGCTGCTTTGGCGATTGCCGCTGCTTCAATTTTTGATTGCATTCCTCCTGTTCCGTGTGACGATTTAGATTCTCCGATTTCTTTTTCTAAAAGCCGCAGATCATTTACTAAAGTTATCGTTTCTGGCATTTCATTATGTATAGATTCTTTCGTGTAAATTCCGCTTGTATTTGTCGCAATTATCAAGATATCTACATTTAACAAAACTGCCGTTAATGCTGCTAATTTATCGTTATCTCCAAACTGAATTTCGTCGGTTGCAACGGTATCATTTTCATTGATAATCGGAATGTAATTATTCTCGACCAAAACATTAATTGTGTTTACAATATTGATTTTGGATTGTTCTTTTTCGAAATCTGAATAGGATAGCAGACATTGCGAAGTCAATAATCCTAAATCACTGAAGTTCTCATGGAAAATCCGCATTAAATGAGGTTGTCCGATCGATGCCAAAGCTTGTTTTACAATAATCTCTTTGCCTTTGCTCTCTAGTTTCACAAATTGTTTCGCTGCTGCAATAGCTCCGGAACTTACGATTACAAATTCGTATTTGTCATTTAAAGCAGCAATTTGCATTCCAATATCTTCAATCTTTCCTCTCGAAATATGATTGGTTTCTTTGGTTAGTGTATTGCTTCCTATTTTTAATAAAATCCTTTTTTTAGTCATTTTTTTTAAGTGGCTAAGGTTCTGAGTTACTAAGGCTCTAAGTTTTTATATTGTAAACGTTTTTACCGCAAACGGCGCAAGGTTTTATATTCTGTTTGTGTTTACAAACGCTAAGTTCGCAAAGCTATATCTATAGTTAAATTCCAAATTTTAAATTCTAAATTCCAACAATCGAGAATCATTAATCTATCCCGAAGCCTCGGGACTTAAATTCTAAGAAATCTAACTATCTAATAATCTAAGATAGTCTAACAATCTAAGAAGTCTAATTATCGTATTTGCCCTTCTCCGTAAATATACCACTTATTGGTAACCAGATGTTGCAATCCGATTGGTCCCCGCTGATGTAATTTATCTGTGCTTATGGCTAATTCTCCGCCTAAGCCCAGTTGTCCTCCATCGGTAAATCGAGTTGATGCATTATGATAAACTGCTGCTGCATCTATTGATTCCATAAATTCTTGGGCAACATCATTATTTCTTGTAATTATCGCAGCCGAATGTCCGCCACAATACTTATTTATTTTTGCAATAGCATCTTGTTCTGAATCGATTGTTCCTAATACGATTTTATAATCAAGAAACTCTTCGTACCAAATATCTTCATCTTTTAGAACATTTGTATTTGCAAAAGATTCTAATGTTTTATCTACAATAATTTCAACTTTCGATTCGTCTAGTTCTTCTATTAAAATGGCTAGAAAACCCTCAAAATTTGGCAATCGTGAATCTACCAAAACTTTATCTACAGCATTACAAGCCGAAATTTTGGATGTTTTTGCATTCAGAATCACTTTCAATGCAATATCTGTATTTGCTTCTTTATGAACATAAACAAAATTATTTCCTCGTCCGCTTACGATTACAGGGCAAGTAGCATGTGCTTTTACAAACTCTATTAATTTTTCGCCTCCACGTGGTACAATTAAATCTACTTTTTGTGTTGGTTTTTCTAAAAAAGCTTGAGTTTCTTGTCGAGTAAAATTTAGATATTCCACCCATTCTGTCGAAACATTATGCGCTGCTAAAGCCTGATGCCATAAACTCACAATCTTTAAATTGGATTTTAGTGCTTCTTTTCCGCCTTTTAGCAAAATTTTATTTCCTGATTTAAAGGCAATTCCACCAGCCTCGATGGTTACATCGGGTCTTGATTCGTAAATAATCAATATCGTACCAAAAGCTGCTGTTTTATTACTGACTTTAATTCCGTTATCGTGTACAAAATGAAACCTTTCCACGCCAACTGGGTCTTCCTGAGAAGCCAATTGATTCAATGACAGAATCATTTCGTCAATCTTGGCGCTATCTACTTTTAAACGTTCTTCCATTGCTAAATCTTCGCCATTGTAAGCGGCTAAATCAGCTTGATTCGTCAGAATAATTTGGTTTCTTTCTTCTTCGACAAGCTTTGCCATCGAGAGTAAAACCAAATTTCGTTTTTCAATTGATAAATGGTGGTTCATAATTTTTGTAGTTGGTTGTTTTTGGTTGTTTTCTAAAATCTAGTTTGTGTTGAGAGATATAAATCTGCGTATAAAACTCCGTAATAAAGTAAAATATTTACTACTATCCATACTCTCCTTTTTATACTATTATCCGAGGAAAAATAAATCCTTGAAATTTGCATTATCAATATTATAACAGAAGATAATCCAATTAAAAAATACACAAAAAAAAGAATTAGGTTTATCATTTCTATATGCTTCCAAATAACAAATAAACTTTGAAAGCTACTAATTAAAATCGCCCAAAAAATGATAATCAAATATGCTAATGATTGATATTTGAGAAACAAATCTGAAATCAAAAAATTATTGTTCATGTTCTTTAATTTTAAATCCATAAACTGTTTTTTTTGGTTCACTTTCCTTTACTAAATTATATTTTTTAGCTAAAGCATTTTCTTCATTTGGCTGAACTTTATCTTCTTTCAATTTATAAGTAAACACCAAAGAATCATAACATTTACAGCCTATTTCTTTCTCAATCAAAGGTGCATATTTATTAATTTTTTCTTTAATGAAAGAATCATTTTTGATTTCTGAAAGTTCAATTTTAAAATTATCTAAAGAATCTAGCTTTAGATTTTCGCAATCTCTCAAATACCACAAATCAACTTCATTATTATAAGTATCAATTTCTATGTCTTCTTGTTTATTGATTTCTTTTTGCATTCTTCCTAAAACTTTTTCAAGTCCTACAGAAGGAACATAATCAGGGGCTCTTCTCATTCCCCACGCAAATGGATTCAGAAAAAGCAACATCGGTAGTAAAACACTAATTACCAATATAACACCCCAAATATTTTTTAATGCTTTCATTTAATATTGAAGCTCTTCTAAACTTTCTTTTAATGCAACGATAAAGGTATCTATATCAGATTTCTTCACAGTTAATGGTGGCAAAATTCTCAATAGTTTTTTGTTGTTAGCACTTCCTGTAAAAATATGTTTCTCGACAATTAACTTTTTACGAAGCGGGCCAATTTCAAAATCGAATTCTACACCAAGCATTAATCCTTTTCCTTTTACTTTTATGATTTGAGGAACTTGCTTGATTTGCTCAAAAAAGTAAGCCGAAACTTCGTTTACATTATCCTGTAATTTCAATTTTTCGATTACATCCAGAACCGCAATTCCTGCGGCACAAGACAAATGGCTTCCTCCAAAAGTAGTTCCTAATAATCCGAAACTAGCTTCAAATTCTGGCGAAATCAAAATGGCTCCAACTGGAAATCCATTCCCCATTCCTTTTGCAACCGAAATAATATCGGCTTTAATATTGTGATGTTGGTACGCAAAAAACTTTCCGCTTCTTCCATAACCAGATTGTACTTCGTCTAAGATTAAAACTGCTCCGTATTTTTTACAAGCTTTTTCTAAAGCCTGAAAAAACTCAGTTGTTCCTTCGTCTAAACCTCCTACTCCTTGAATTCCTTCAATAATTACACTCGAAACATCTCCCTTTGCCAGTTCTGCTTCTACTAATTCGATATTATTAAGAGGTAAAAAAGTAACTACTTGTTGTGCATTTATTGGAGCTACAATTTTTTTATTGTCTGTAACTGCAACTGCTGCCGAAGTTCTTCCGTGAAAAGAATTATCAAAAGCTACAACTCTTGATTTTCCGTTATGGAATGAAGCTAGTTTCAAAGCATTTTCATTCGCCTCTGCTCCTGAACTACATAAAAACAGTTCATAATCTTCTAATCCTGAAAGTTTTCCTAATTTCTCAGCTAATTCTACCTGCAAAGGATTCTGAATTGCATTGGAATAAAAACCTAAATTATCTAATTGATTTTTAAGTTTTGCTACATAATCTGGTTGTGTGTGTCCAATAGAAATTACTCCATGTCCACTATATAAATCTAAATACTCTACTCCGTTATTATCTGTAATAGTACAATCTAATGCTTTTACAGGTGTTATGTCATAAAGTGGGTATACGTTAAATAAGTTCATTCTTTTAATTATTTAAAGATTTAAAAATTGAATAATTTAAAGATTCTGCGAGATGAATTAATTAAAAAGATTAAACTTTGAAATAATTTTTTAATCTTTTAATTCTTAAATCTTTCAATTTCTTTAAAATCCGCTTGGTTTCAAATGTAAACCTGTCGTTTCGGGTAATCCAAACATTAAATTCATGTTTTGAATTGCTTGCCCAGAAGCTCCTTTGGTTAGGTTATCGATTATTGAAGTAATCAATAACCGATTTCCTTTTTTAGTTAAACTTATGATACATTTGTTCGTTTGTACCACCTGTTTCATATTGATATTGGTAGTCGTTACGGTTACAAACGGTTCGTTTTTATAAAAATCTTCGTATTTCGTTACGATTTCATCTAAACTTTCTTCGACAGTTGTATATAAAGTTGCAAAAATTCCTCTTGCAAAATCTCCTCTGTTCGGAATAAACAACAATTCGTTTGAATAATCTGCCTGCAATTGATTTATACTTTGGTTTATCTCTCCCAAATGCTGATGATCAAATGCTTTGTAATGTGACATATTACTTAATCTCCAACTAAAATGTGTCGTTTCTGAAGGATTTACTCCAGCTCCTGTACTCCCTGTTGTTGCATTAATATGTACATCGTTATTTAAAAGCTCATTCTTTGCCAATGGTAATAATGCTAGTTGAATTGCTGTTGCGAAACAACCTGGATTAGCAATGAATTGTGCTTTTTTGATAGCGGTTTTATTCAGTTCTGGTAAGCCGTAAATGAATTCTTTTCCATCAAAATTAGCGTCTTTGTTTAATCTAAAATCATTTCCTAAATCAATAATTTTAGTATGACCCGCAAATTTATTTTCTTTAAGAAACGAAATCGATCTTCCGTGACCTAAACACAAAAACAACACATTTACATCTGGATTAAGAGCATCTGTAAAATCCATTTCGATATCTCCCAATAAATCGTGGTGCGCTACATGAAGTGGCTTTCCAGCATTGGTTGTACTGTATACAAAATCGATGTTTACATTTGGGTGATACATCAATATTCTTATCAACTCCCCAGCTGTATAGCCTGAACCGCCAATTATACCAACATTAATCATAGTCTAAGTGATTTACAGATGAAAATATATTTTGAGCATTTCCTAAAATCTTAATAAACCCTTTAGCATCGTCTGATGTCCATGCATTATTCATTTCTCCGTATTGACCAAATCCTGTGTTCATTAAATCATTATCTGATTCGATTCCGTCAAGCGAAAAATGATATGGTTTAAGCGAAACAGTTACAACTCCATTAACTGTTTTTTGCGTGTCTTGCAAAAACGTTTCGATGTTACGCATTACTGGATCCAAAAACTGACCTTCGTGAAATAACATTCCGTACCAGTTTCCTAATTGCTCTTTCCAATATTGTTGCCATTTACCAAGTGTATGTTTCTCTAATAAATGGTGTGCTTTGATGATAATTAACGGAGCAGCAGCTTCAAATCCTACTCTTCCTTTAATACCGATAATTGTATCACCTACGTGAATATCTCTACCAATTGCATATGCATTTGCTAATTTCTCTAGCGCTACAATATTATTTGATGGTTTATCTGTTTTACCATTTATTCCAACTAATTCTCCTTGTTCAAAATGTAAAGTCACTTTTTCTTCCCCTTCTTTTTGCAATTGCGAAGGATATGCTTCACTAGGTAATGGTGTACCAGAAGTTAAAGTTTCTTTTCCTCCTACACTTGTTCCCCAAAGTCCTTTATTGATAGAATATTGTGCTTTTTCCCAAGAATAATGTACGCCATTTTTAGACAAATAATCTACTTCTTCTTGTCTTGACAATTTTAAATCTCTAATTGGAGTAATTATTTCAATCTCTGGGGCAATTGTCTGGAAAATTAAGTCAAATCTAATTTGGTCATTTCCTGCTCCTGTACTTCCGTGTGCAATTGCCTCTGCTCCTACTTTCTTAGCATATTTTATTGCTTCAATAGCTTGAAAAACACGCTCGGCACTTACAGATAATGGATAAGTATTATTTTTTAATACGTTTCCGAAAATCAAATATTTTATAGCTTTATCATAATACTTATCTACGATGGTAAGATTTGCATGTTGTGCACTTCCTAATTCGTAAGCTCTTTCTTCAATAGCATTTAATTCTTCTTCATCGAAACCTCCTGTATTAATAAGTACAGTGTGGACTTCATATCCTTTTTCATTTTTTAAATATTTAAGGCAATACGAAGTATCTAATCCTCCGCTATAAGCTAATACAACTTTTTTCATAATTTTATTTTTTTAAGAAAAGGGCTTGTTTAATTGATTTTAATCTATTGAGTACTTTTACGTTAAAAGGATGTTTTGGCGGATCTTTTTGTTTTTCTTTTGGATCATACAACATTCCTGTACATAAGCACATTTTATTTTCTTTACTTTTTAATATTTCATAATTTGTACAAGTTTTGCAACCTGCCCAAAAGCTTGGATCACTTGTAAGTTCTGAAAAAGGAACTGGTTTGTATCCTAAATCTGAATTAATTTTCATTACTGCCAAACCAGTTGTGATTCCAAATATTTTTGCATCTGGAAATTTTTCTAATGAGTAATCAAAAACCTTAGATTTAATTTTTTTGGCTAAACCTAAATTTCTGTAATCTGGATGTACTATCAAACCAGAATGAGCCACAAATTTGCCATGTTGCCAACTTTCGATATAGCAAAAACCTGCAAATTTACCATCTACCAAAGCAATCAATGCATCTCTGTTCTCCATCTTTTTCTGGATATATTCAGGAGTTCTTTTGGCAATTCCGGTACCTCTCAATAAGGCAGACGACTCTATAGTATCGCATATTTCTTGCGCATATTTATAATGTTCTTCTTGTGTTACAACAATAGAGATCTTCATTTCAATAGTTGAAGTTAGGGTTAAAAAATAAGACATGATTTTTCTTCTGAAACCCAAGAGTTGCTTCAGCAAAATTAAATAAAAAATACATAAAACCCTTAATATCAAAAAGATGACATTGAGATAATTTTAAATAAAATGTACTTGTAGGATGTGTTTGTCCAAAGGACAACTTAGGTAATTTCAAAACAAAAAAATGAATATAAATACATACGACGAAAAACTCTTGTGAATGCTATAGAGATAGCATCCGTACTTCGGGAGAAGTAACAGGCAAGTTTGTCCGTGAGATAGAAATTATATGTAAACTCATTTTATTCATTGGTGCAAATTTACATCTTTTTTTTAATTACAATACATTATTGATAATTTGTAACATTTTTTTAATATTATGTTGCTTTTATCAATTTATCTCATTTCTACACTTAAAAAATCAACTAAAAATTAAACTTTTAATAAAAAATCGGCTATCTGAGTTAAACTCAAATAGCCGATTTTAATTATTTATATCTTTATTGCTCTTTAAAAAAGCCTAAAAATTATAATTTTTATTGAATATTTATCAATTCAAATTATTCTTTCGTAAATTCTAATACTTGCGAATTTTCTAAAATTGTCATGTTTAATCCAGTTTTAGTAAATGCAAATCTTAATCCAGCTCTCACCGATTCAAAAGTATCTGCCGCATTCGCAACAGGCTGAACTGGAAATTTAGGATAATTAGGAAGCTCTACAGTTAAAGCACTATTTTTTTCGGTAAAAGTGATTTTTAAAGGTGTTTTTTTACTAGAATAAGTCCCTAAATAAGGGTCTAAAACAACATCTTTTTCTAATTTACCACTTCCGGCCGTCCATACGTTGTTTGCCTCATTACTATCAGGAAAAACGTGATCAGGATCTATAGTAACACTTTCAATTTCTTCTGTTGAGTCAAATTTGAAAGACCATTCTACGTTTCTTTGCCAGATTTCAACTGGTAATTTCACTCTGGAAACTTTTCCGCTTTTAGTTTTCACATCAATTACAACAGGCATTACCATTTTTTCAAAGTTCTCAATAGTAATAATCACTCCTTTTGCAGGGTCATTTTTCACATATTTAATTGAGTTAATACCTTGGTCAAAACGCCAGTTGTTAACATACCAACCTCTCCAGAACCAGCTTAAATCTTCTCCTGCAACGTTTTCCATTGTTCTAAAGAAATCATCTGGTGTAGGGTGCTTATAAGCCCAACGATCTATATAAGTACGGAAAGCTGTGTCAAAACGCTCTTTTCCTAATACTTGTTCTCTTAAAATTACCAAACCTGAACTTGGTTTAAAATAACATAACATCCCAATATTTGCCTCTTTCATATTATCTGGAGAACTCATAATAGTTTCTAACTTAGGATTTGTAAATGCCTCAGCCATTTTATGCAAATCCTTAGGTGCATCTTTATATTCACCTTTATTAAATTCGGCAGAACTCAATGAATTAATAAATGTATTAAATCCTTCGTCCATCCAACCAAATAATCTTTCGTTTGAACCTACAATCATAGGAAACCAGATGTGTCCAAACTCATGATCTGTAACACCCCATAAATCTTCTCCTTTTGATTCCCAACTACAAAATACAATTCCTGGATATTCCATACCTCCCTCATTCCCTGCTACGTTTGTTGCAACTGGATAAGGATATTCAAACCATTTATTTGAGTAATTTTCAATTGCACCTTTAGTATATTCTGTCGAACGTCCCCAAGCAGCATTTCCTTCACTTTCAACTGGATATGCAGAAAGAGCCAATGATTTTTTCCCGCTAGGTAAATTAATCTTAGCACCATCTAAAATAAAAGCAGCCGAAGATGCCCAAGAGAAATCACGTGCATTTTTTATTTGATAATGCCATGTTTTTTCTCCATTTCCATTAGCTTTTGCAGCTGCAACTTCTTCGGCTGAACGAATCATAACCGTTTTATCGCTTAGTGCAGCATCTTTAAATCGTTTTTGTTGTTCTGCAGTATACACTTCTGGAGCATTTAATAATTCTCCTGAGGCAACTACAAAATGATTCGCAGGAACTGTCAACTTTACATCAAAATTACCATATTCCAAGTAAAATTCCGAAGCACCTAAATACGGATGTGTATTCCAGCCTCTTACGTCATCATACACGCACATACGCGGATACCATTGTGCTATTGTAAATATTTTACCATTTTTTGTTTCAAGAACTCCTGTTCTATCTGATCCTTCATTGGGAGCTATATAAGAAAAATCAATTTTAATTTTAACGCTGCTTCCTTTTGATGCTAACTCTTCTGGAAGAAAAATTTGCATTCTTGTATCGGTAACAACATATTTAGCATCAACTTCAACCGATTTTTTCTTACCAAGTATAGTAACTTTTACCGATTTAATTTTATTTCCACCATCAAAAACCTGTCCTTGAGCACCGTTACGACTTCCCGTTAATGGCACTACAGCATTTCCTCTTGAATCTTCTTTGAATAGATTTTGATCCAAATTAAGCCAAACAAATGACATTTTATCTGGGCTATTGTTGGTATATGTAATCTCATCAGTACCAATAATTTCATTAGTAACTCCATTTAATTTCGCAGTTATCTTATAATCTGCTCTGTTTTGCCAGTACTCTGGACCAGGCTGACCACTTGCAGAACGGGTTGTTGTTCCGTTTTTAGAATAAAATAATGGAGAGAATGCATCATAATAATCATATTTAGAAATAGGATTAGTTGTCGCAGTAGGAACTTGTTGTGCCCAGGTGGCCGAAATTCCAAACAATAAAGCCATCGTTAACAAGGCTCTTAAAGAGTGTTTTTTCATTTTTGTTGCTGTTTATCTAGCAAATTAATGAAAAAAAAAGCTATTTATGAATTAAATCCTACCGGTTAATACAATTTTATCAAAAAATATTTCATCAGCTTTTTTACCTATAAATTAAATTTATAAATATATTTACAACTCATTCTTAAACCATTCAAAAACTAAATTTTGACTACAATTATTTCAAATTCAAAACTTACTGCTTCTATTAAACATGCCGGAGCCGAATTATTTTCATTAAAAAACAACGATTATAAAGAATTCATTTGGGAAGGAAACCCAGATTTTTGGGGTAAACACTCCCCTGTTTTATTCCCAATTGTTGGTACTTTAAAAAACAATACTTACACCGTTAATGATATATCTTATCACTTGCCACGTCACGGATTTGCAAGAGATATGGAGTTTAATCTAGTTTCTAAAACTGACGAAAGCGCAATATTTTCGATTCAATCTAATACAGAATCGTTGAAAGTATATCCGTTTGAATTTGAATTACAAATAATTTATACTTTACTAGATTCTCAATTAGACATCCAATATAAAATATTTAACAAAAATGATTCTAAAATGCCATTCTCTATCGGTGCACATCCAGCAATTGCGCTACTTGGGAATTTTGAAAATTATGCTTTAGAATTTGAAAAAAAAGAGCCTCTAAAATATTCTTTGCTCGAAAATGATTTGATATATAATAAAACAAAACAATTAGAAACGAAAGAAAATCAAATTGAGCTAAATTATCAACTATTTGAAAATGATGCTTTAATTTTTAAATCATTAGAATCAAACTCGCTAACCATTTTAGAAAACAACAAACCATATATAAAAGTAGATTTTGCAGATTTTCCTAGTTTAGGTATTTGGACAAAAGAAAATGCTCGTTTTATTTGTATCGAACCTTGGTTTGGTTATTCTGATACTCCTGAAAACACAGGAAATCTTTTCGAAAAAGAAGGAATAGTAACTTTAGATGCAAATCAAACATTTAATTCTAAATTTAGTATCGAAATCCTATAATCTTATCTTGATATATTATGTTAACATTTAATTTTTCTCCATTTCCAGTACTCGAAACGGAACGCTTAATTATTAGAAGAGTAACCAATGAGGATACAAACGAAATTATAGCACTTCGTTCTAATCCTGAAACTATGAAATACATTCCAAGGCCACTCACAAAAACTACTGAACAGGCATTAGAACATATAGCTCAAATTGATAGTACAATTGAAACTAACGAAGGAATCAATTGGGGAATAACACTAAAAGGCGATTCCAAAGTAGTTGGAATTATTGGCTATTATAGAATAAAACCAGAACATTATCGTGCCGAAATTGGCTATATGCTATTACCTGAACTTCACGGAAAAGGAATTATTCCTGAAGCAGTAAAAACAGTAATTGATTATGGTTTTAATGAAATGAAACTACACTCAATCGAAGCAGCCATTGACCCTGATAATTTTGCATCAGAAAGAGTATTACAAAAAATTGGTTTTGTAAAAGAAGGGCATTTTAAAGAAGTCGAATATTATGAAGGCATTTTTTTAGATAGCGTAATTTATTCGTTATTAAACAAAAAGTAATTCATAGCAATATCTTTTTTTATTGATTCTTGTTAAATTTTAACTTTATAACAATACAACATATTTCATTCCGTTATATTTGCACCCAAAACTAGCAACCCAAACTAACTTATTGCTAGTAATTACTAGATTTTATGAAAAATTTATTTGCCCTAATCGTTCTACTATTTTCAATTCAATCCCAAAGTCAAACTTACATTAAAGCAAATGCTCTTACCGCTTTAGTAGCAATTCCAGATATCGCCGTAGAAACAAGCATTGGTAAAAAATTAACTCTGAATGTTGATTTAATGGCTTCTTTTTGGGAATCATTCGATGGAAAAAGCCCAATGAAATTTGTCACCTTTACTCCGGAAGTTCGTTACCATTTTAATGAGAAATTCAATGGTTTATATTTCGGTGGTCATATTGGAGGTGATATATATCAAATTCAAAAATGGAACTACTGGGATAGTAATATGTACGAAGATGGTTTTGGGTATAGATTAGGAGCTACACTAGGCTATCAAAAGAAACTAAATGATAAATTTATGCTAGATTTTTTTGTTAGCGGAGGATGGCACCAAGGTTTTTATAAAGGCCTTTATAATGACGGTACACCAGGTCGTTATGAAAAAGCCCATGATTACAACAAAAGTGGAGAATGGTTACCTTACGGTGGTGGTGTAATGATTTCTTATAAGTTAAATTAATTTGAAAATTTAGGAATCGATTTTATATATAAATCTTCTACTTTTTTTCTAGCCCAATCAGTTTTTCTTAAAAAAGTCAAACTAGATTTAATACTAGGATTTGAAGAAAAACATTTAATCGGAATTAATTCTCCCAAAGTATCAAATCCATAATACTCTACTAGTTTTTCTAGTATTGTTTGAAGGGTGATTCCGTGTAGAGGATTTTTATCTTGATTTTGCATTTAATATTTTTTAAATAAATAATAAAAAGACCGTACTATGAAGAGTACGGTCTTTCTTTTTTACAAAATTACTAAATTGAAATTTAAATAATCTCCTAAATATTAGAATATGAATTTAAATCCGAAAGAAAGTGGAGAAGTTAAATTTGGATTACTTCCTCCTAATGCCCCATTATAATAAGAATCAACATTAGCAACGTGTGCTAAACCAAAATTAGTTACCGTAGTTTTAGAACCATCTTTAGGATCTAAAGTTGTAGATGTAAAATTAGCTAAATCATAAGAGAACTCAACTGAGAAATATTTTGTCACGAAGAAATCAAATCCACCTGATAAAGACAAACCAAATTGGTTTACTTTTAATTCACTTTCTTTTTCTTTTCCAGTGATTATTGGTGCTGCCAATTGTCCGAAGAAATATAAAGAACCAGCAACATTCCAATATTTTCTAGCTAAAGGCTGAATAACTATTAAATTAGAATTTGCAGCAGTTCCTTTATCTGAATCTGCTTTTATATTAATATATCCAAGCCCTGCTCCAACAGCTACAGATGGCGTAATAAATTTACCTACAACTGGCATTACTAATAAATTTGTGCTTTTTACATCGTCTGTTTTAGTTTGTTGGTAACCAAATTGCGATGTTACAAACCATGCACCTTTTAGACCTTGATTTGCATCCTGAGCTTTTACCGTTAAGCCTACTAACACAATACTAACTAATGTTAAAATTTTTTTCATGTTTTTAAGTTTTTGTTATAAATTATTTAACAAACTTAAGTGTAAGGTTTTTCCTGAAGAATGATTAAAATCATAGGTTTAAAAAAATCTTTAATTATCTTTGATTTCATTAAAGTTTTTCTTTTTTATTCTACATTTGCAATCCTATGTTAAAAACTGTCAATATACTCAATAAGAGAGCCCGTTTCGATTACGAAATAATAGATACCTATACTGCTGGAATTGTTTTAGCGGGAACCGAAATCAAATCAATACGTCTTGGTAAAGCAAATATTACCGAGAGTTTTTGTGAATTTAGTGGTAATGAACTTTTTGCCATAAACACTTATATAGAAGAATACGCTTTTGGAAATCAATTCAATCATAAGTCAAGAAGCGAAAGAAAATTGCTTTTGAATAAAAAAGAATTGAAGAGTCTTCAGAAAAGTGTACAAGCAAAAGGATTAACAATCATCCCTTTGAAACTATTTACTAATGAAAAAGGATTAGCAAAACTGCAAATCGGTCTTTGTAAAGGAAAGAAAAACTACGACAAGCGCGAATCTTTAAAAGAACAAGATACCAAACGTGATTTAGATAGAATTAAAAAAGCTTTCTAATTTTTAATCCTCTTTTAATAAGAGTTATTTCTCGATTTTTATACTTATTTTTACTACAATAAATTCTAAATTTCAAATTTATGAAAAGAATATTTGTTGTATTAACCGTCATCTTACTTTATGGTTGCGGTACTAGTTCTACAATTGTTAGCAGCTGGAGAGATCCTAAAATAACAATTAGTTCTGAAAATTTCAAAAAAGTATTAGTCGTAGCTTTAGTCAAAGATGAAGAAACACGAAGAATTACGGAGAACAGAATTGCTGCCAGCAGCCCTATCTTCCATACTTCTTATCAATTCTTAAATCAGATTAATAATGACTTAACAAATGATCAGAAACTAAAAATATTAAACGACGAAAATTTTGATGGTGTAGTTACCATGCGCTTGGTAAGCAAAGAAAAACAAACTGATTATGTCCCAGGAATTGATACTAGTATTTATTATGGTGGCTATAATGGTTTATATGGAGGTGCTTTTGGTGGTTGGTACGGTATGTACGCAACTGATTTCTATTCTCCAGGTTATTATGTAGAAAACACATTTTATATTGTAGAAACCAACGTTTTCTCTTTAAAACACAATAAATTAATCTGGACAGGCACCACACAATCGTCAGATATAACAGATATAGGTGCAACAGTAGATGATATTATGAGAACTGTCGTAAATGAAATGAAAAAAGACGGAACGCTTCCTAAAAAATAATTTCTTCCAAAATAAATCCTAAAATAGCATCGAATAAATTTGATGCTTTTTTTATTTAAAAAATAATGACTAAACTTGTCTTGACAATTAAAACCTGCTTTTTAAAATGAAAACGATTCTTAAAAATGCCAGAGAGAAAAAAGGATTTAAAACCCGAGAAGTAGCGCAGTTATTAGAAATTGACCAAGCTTTAATAAGTAAATTTGAAAGCGGTACCCGAAAGCCCACAAGGGAACAAATCGTTAAACTTGCCTCATTGCTTGAAATTGATTTTGAAAACTTATTAATTCTTTGGCTAAAAGAAAAAATAATACACGAAATCGGTCAAGAAGAATTTGCACTTAAAGCACTACATCTTGCAGAAATCGAAATTCAAAATAACAAAAAAGTAGTTGCTTCGGTAATATTATCAACGCTACAGAACGTTTTGGATGAAATTGAAATTTTAAAAAAGAAAGTTCAATCGTTTCAGCAATTTGAACTACATCGAATTTCAAAAATTCTTGAGCTTGAATTTACATACGAAAGTAATCGTCTCAACGATAACTCATTAACATTACAAGAAACCAAAGCGGTAATTAATGAAGGGTTAACAATTGCAGGCAAAACCATGCGGGAACACCTACAAGCTGTAAACCATCATGAAACCATTTCTTATATCAAAGATTTGACTCAAAAAAACAGCCCTGTTAACGAAAAAGAATTATTGAATATCCACAACTTGATTTCAAGAGGAATTAAACCTGACCATGCAGGAAAATATAAAAATGACGCCCTCATTATTCGCGAAATGACTTCCTTTTTTAGCTGGTTTGAAACGAATAAAAACAGCTTACATCCAATATTATTAGCTTCTGAGGTACACTTAAGAATTATAAAAATTACCCCATTTGAAAGTGGAAACACACAAATAGCTCATTTATTAATGAATTGGATATTAATACAAAATGGCTATGTCTTTGCAACAATACAAGGAGATACAGAACATAAAAACGAATACCTAAGCATTCTTGAGAAAAGTCAAAATCAAAATGATGAATCTATTTTTATAAACTATGTTGCACAAGTAGAAAAGGAAAATTTACAACGTGCCATCCAATTGGTTTCTCAATAACAACATTGTTAAATTTTGAACATTTATTTTTTCACCATTAAGAAATTAAGAAAAATTAAGTTTAATCTAAAATAAAACTAAGATACTTAATCGAGAAATCATTTTAATTTGAAAAATCTGTGGCTAAAAAAACCATTAAGAAATCAGAAGTTTAATGAAACTTAATTTCTTAATGGTAAAATTCTTTACTTTTTGGCTAACAATACCAAAAATATTTTAATTTTTATCTTCTAATAAAGGAACGAATCTAAATTCTCCAAACTCATGTTTTTCAAATTGTGTTTCGTTTTTACGAATTAACAACGTCATAATCTGAACGTCTTCTCCTAGCGGAATTACTAACCTTCCTCCTATTTTTAATTGTGCCATTAATGGTTGCGGAATAAATGGCGCTCCGGCAGTTACAATTATACTATCAAATGGTGCATAAGTAGGTAATCCTTTGTAACCATCTCCAAATGAAAGGTGTTTCGGACGAATTCCTAATTTAGGAAATAAAACAGATGTTGTTTTAAACAGTTCATTTTGTCTTTCGACACTAAATACCTTGGCACCCAACATATATAATACTGCAGTTTGATACCCTGACCCAGTACCAATTTCTAATACTTTATGGTCTTTTTTAACTTCTAACAGCTGCGATTGAAACGCAACAGTGTAAGGTTGAGAAATAGTTTGCCCCGCACCAATCGGGAAAGCCTTGTCCTGATAAGCATAATCTTCAAAGCTAGAGTTCAAAAAAAGGTGTCTTGGAATTTTTTTTATCGCTTCCAAAACAGCTTTATCGGTAATTCCCTTTTGTTGTAAAGTGCTTACTAATTGATTCCGAAGTCCTTGATGTTTGGCAGTGTCTTTCAATGTTTATTATTTAATTTTTGGTAAAAATAAGAAAGTAAATAGTAATTCAAATATTGATTCTTAAATATTAAATTACTAAAACTTTAAAGCATTCACTTTCACTTTCAACAAATAAATTATATTTTTGTTAAAAATACATTCTCATGTTAAAAGTAGGAGTTTTAGGTGCTGGTCACTTAGGTAAAATACATTTACGTTTATTACAACAATCTGATAAATATGAATTAGTTGGTTTTTATGACCAAAATCAAGAAAACGCCGAGAAAATTTCCAAAGAATTCGGTTATAAAAATTTCAATACAATTGCCAAGTTAATACACGCTGTAGATGTAATTGATATTGTAACCCCAACATTATCCCATTATAAATGTGCTAAAGTTGCCATAAAATCAGGAAAACATATCTTTATCGAAAAACCTATTTCGAATACTGTTGAAGAAGCTGAAGAAATTATCGCTTTAGCAAAAGAATATAACGTAAAAGGTCAAGTAGGACATGTAGAACGCTTTAATCCAGCATTCATAGCGACAAAAAACATGATTGAAAATCCGATGTTTATAGAAACACATCGTTTGGCCGAATTTAATCCTCGTGGTACAGATGTTCCAGTAGTTTTAGATTTAATGATTCATGATATCGATGCCATTTTAAGCGTCGTAAAATCTAAAGTAAAAAGTATCAATGCTAGTGGAGTTTCAGTTATTAGTGACACTCCAGATATTGCCAATGCCCGAATTGAATTTGAAAACGGTTGTGTTGCCAACTTAACAGCAAGCAGAATTTCGATGAAAAACATGCGTAAAACACGTTTTTTCCAAAGAGATGCTTATATTTCGGTTGACTTTTTAGAAAAGAAGTGTGAAGTTGTTCGTATGAAAGATGCTCCTGAAGTTCCAGGTGATTTTGATATGATTTTACAAAATGCCGAAGGTGTAAAAAAACAAATCTATTTTACAAATCCAGATGTAGAGCAAAACAACGCAATTCTTGATGAATTAGAATCTTTTGCAAATGCAATCAATACAAATACAGCTCCAGTGGTAACTCTAGAACAAGCAACAGATGCTTTAAGAGTAGCTTACCAAATTATTGACTGTTTTAACAAATAAAATAATCTTAAAAAAGTTAGCCATAAATTCACGAATTAATTTGTGAGTTTGTGGCTAAAATTATAAAATATAGTACTTAAATAATATGAAAACAATTGCTGTAATCGGTGCAGGAACAATGGGTAACGGAATCGCTCATACGTTTGCACAAAGTGGTTTTGTAGTAAAACTAATTGATGTTTCCGAAAAATCATTAGATAAAGGAATGGCAACTATTGCCGCTAATTTAGACAGAATGCTTGCAAAAGGAAGTATTACTGAAGAAGAAAAAGCTAAAACAATAACTAATATTATTACTTATACCGACATCAAAGATGGTGTTGTAGGTGTTGATTTAGTTGTAGAAGCAGCAACAGAAAACATCGATCTAAAACTGAATATTTTTAAGCAATTAAACGAAGCTTGTTCACATAATACAATTTTAGCGACCAATACTTCATCTATTTCTATAACACAAATCGGAGCTGTTGTAGCACATCCTGAGCGTGTTATCGGGATGCACTTTATGAATCCTGTGCCAATTATGAAATTGGTAGAGATTATTCGTGGATACAATACCAGCGATGAAGTTACCAAAATCATCATGGACTTATCTGTAAAATTAGGTAAAACTCCAGTTGAAGTAAACGATTATCCAGGTTTTGTGGCAAACAGAATTTTAATGCCTATGCTAAATGAGGCAATCGAAACGTTATATAATAAAGTTGCTGGCGTTTACGAAATAGACACAGTAATGAAACTAGGAATGGGACACCCAATGGGACCTCTTCAACTAGCCGATTTCATTGGTCTTGACGTATGTTTAGCTATTTTAAATGTAATGTACGACGGTTTCAAAAATCCTAAATACGCACCATGTCCTTTATTGGTAAATATGGTTAGAGCAGGGAAATTAGGAGTGAAATCTGGTGAAGGATTCTATGATTATAGTGAAAGTAAAAAAGCAGAGAAAATCTCAAAGCAATTTATCATTTCATAAAAAACAAAAAGACAATGTCTATTAAAGTAAATCTAAGTACCATAAAAGCTTCTCTACCTGAACATGTAACATTAGTTGCGGTTTCTAAAACCAAACCCGTTACCGATTTAATGGAAGCCTACGAAGCTGGTCAACGCATTTTTGGAGAAAATAAAATCCAGGAAATGACAGACAAATGGGAAGAAATGCCAAAAGACATCCAATGGCACATGATTGGACATGTACAAACGAATAAAGTAAAATTTATGGCTCCGTTTGTAAGTTTAATTCATGGTGTTGATAGTTTAAAATTATTGCAGGAAATCAATAAACAAGCGTTAAAAAACAACCGAGTTATAGATTGCCTGCTTCAAATGCATATTGCCGAAGAAGAAACAAAATTTGGTCTTGACGAAAAAGAACTTGTATCACTCCTAGCCTCAGAAGATTTTCATAATATGAAAAACATTCAAATTTTGGGTTTAATGGGAATGGCAACTTTTACAGAAAATCAAAACCAAATAAAAAAAGAATTCACACATTTAAAGTCTATTTTTGACTCTTTACAAGCTACAAAACCTGTAAACTGTAAACCGAATACTGTTTCGATGGGAATGTCCGGAGATTACCAACTAGCCATAGAATGCGGTAGTACCATGGTTCGAATTGGAAGTAGTATATTTGGAGGGAGATAAATTTCAAAAATCAATATCAATTGCAAAAATCAATACTTAATGGAAAAAATATTCAATTTTGAAGATAGGTTAGTTCGTTTTGCAGGAGAATGTATTTTCTTTACAAGGCAATTGGAGAGATTATTTGAAAATGAATACTATAAAAATCAATTAATCAGATCATCTGGAAGTGCTTCCTTAAATTTTGGAGAAGCCCAAGGTACAATTACTGATAAAGATTTTATTTTTAAAGTTTCATTAGTAGCAAAAGAGTTAAAAGAATCAAGAAACTCATTAAAAATTCTGAATTATATTAAAGAAGGTGATAACGATAAAAGAAATAAACTTCTAATTGAAGTAGAACAACTTATTGCAATTTCATCAAAAATGATAATAAATAAAAACAGTCAATAACAATCACAACGACAATAGTAATTTTAAGGATTATTATTGACTTTGATATTGAAATTGATTTTTGAAATTGACATTGATAATGTACGCAATACTAGACATAGAAACAACTGGAGGACAGTTTAATGAAGAAGGAATTACCGAAATTGCCATCTATAAATTTGATGGTCATGAAGTAGTCGATCAATTCATTAGTCTGGTGAACCCGGAAATTCCCATTCAGCCATTTGTTGTAAAACTTACAGGTATTAGTAATGCAATGTTACGTTCAGCACCAAAGTTTTTTGAAGTTGCTAAACGAATTATAGAAATCACTTCCGATTGTGTTATCGTAGCACATAACGCCTCTTTTGATTACAGAATCTTACGCACCGAATTTCGCCGTTTAGGATATGATTTCGAAGCCAAAACGCTTTGTACAGTCGAACTTGCCAAAAAATTAATTCCAGAACAACCTTCTTATAGCTTAGGAAAACTAGTTCGCGCACTAGGAATTCCAATGGCCGACAGACATCGTGCCAATGGTGATGCAATGGCAACAGTAAAGTTGTTCAAAATGCTTCTTGAAAAAGATACCGAAAAAACAATTATAAAGGACTTCATAAAACTCGAAGTCGAAAAAGGAATTGCACCAAAATTATTAGATATTATAGCGCAAGCACCTACAAAAACAGGTGTATACTACATTCATAACGAAAGCGGAAATTTAATATACATTGGCAAAAGTCGAAACATAAAAAAACGCATCAATCAGCATTTTACAGGAACAAATACCAAAAGTAAAAAAATCCAAGCCGAAGTATTTACAGTAACTTATGATGAAACAGGAAGCGAACTTATTGCGCTTTTAAAAGAAAGTGAAGAAATAAAAGTCAATAAACCCAAATACAATCGTTCGCAGAAAAAAACTATTTTTCCGCTTTCATTATACGCCGAAAAAGACAAAAACGGTTACCTAAACTTAAAACTTCAGAAAACCGACGGACGCAAAAAAGAAATCACCTCTTACGGAAGTTTACAAGAAGGAAAAAACGCTTTGTTTTTTATCACCGATAAATACAAATTGTGCCAAAAACTGACTGGTTTATATCTCACTAAGAAAGAATGTTTTCAATATAAAATAAAAGAATGCGACGGTGCCTGTATCGGAGAAATCACTCCCGAAAAATATAATGCAAGAGTTCAAAATTTTATTACCGATTATAGTTTCGAAAACAAAAACATGATTTTAATAGACCGTGGGCGAACTGTAAACGAGCGCAGCGCAGTATTAATAGAAAATGGTGTTTATAAAGGCTATGCTTTTTACGATTTAAACTATCAAATTACCAACATCGAAATCCTGAAAAATATCATAATTCCGATGCAAAACAATCGTGATGCCAAAAGCATAATTCAGAATTACATGAGAAAAAGCAAATCATTAAAAGTAATTCATTTTTAATACATATTAACTTTCAGTATCTTCGCAGATATGTCAAGAATAAAATCCAAATACGACCTTTTTAGGCAAAAAACCCAAATCATCCTTTATGGTACCAATACCGTTTTAGGGCGCTTGTTCGATTTGGTACTTCTAGGACTTATTTTACTAAGCGTATTATTGGTTATGATGGATACCGTAGAAGGAATCAATCAAAGATACCATACACAACTTCTTATTTGCGAATGGATAATCACCGTATTCTTTACCATAGAGTTCATTCTACGTATTATTTCGATACAAAAACCCATAAAATATGTTTTTAGCTTTTATGGAATCATCGATTTAATGGCGATATTACCCATGTATTTATCTATATTTTTTCCTGCTACAAATGTTTTAACAATTGTGAGGGTGCTACGTTTCTTCCGATTGTTTAAGATTTTACATATCCCACAAATCTCACAGCAATCCATACAGCTTCGCGAAGCAATGGAAGCCAGTAAAGAAAAAATCCTTGTATTCATCTATTTTGTAGTTATTAGTGCAGTAATTATTGGCTCATTAATGTACGTAGTCGAAGGCAAAGAAAGCGGCTTTACCAGCATCCCAATGGGTATTTACTGGGCAATTGTAACCCTAACAACCGTAGGTTATGGTGATATCTCGCCTGCATCGCCAATAGGACAATTTTTAGCCTCATTGGTTATGATTATGGGTTACGGAATCATTGCGGTTCCTACCGGAATCGTTACAGCCGAATTTGCCAAAAGCAGCCTGAAAAGCAACTCTATCAGCACAAAAAAGAAATGTCTAAAATGCAATTCCCAAGTTCATTTTGATAATGCAAAATATTGCTATGAATGCGGCGAAACATTACCCGATAATTAATTTATGAAGCCATTTCCAGCTGTGCACTACAACTCCTCCTTACATTCGTATTTTTTTTAAGGCATAAAAGGAGCTTCAGTCGCTCTTTTATACCAAAAAAAATAAACAAATCTAAGTCCGGGGTTTACGTTTCCATCTGGGCTAAAAAATATGAAATACTTAATCACCATCGTCGGACCAACAGCTATAGGTAAAACTGCCTTAAGTATTGCTTTGGCACAACATTTTAAGTGCGAGATAATATCGTGCGATAGCCGTCAGTTTTTCAAAGAAATGACAATTGGTACAGCCGTACCCAATCAAGACGAACTACAGGCCGCTAAACATCATTTTATCCAGAACATATCTATTTTCGAAAACTATACCGTAGGCGATTACGAAAAAGAAGCCATTTCCAAGTTAGAAGAACTATTCCAACACAATGATTACGTAATTCTTGTAGGTGGCTCCGGATTATATGTAGATGCTGTATTAAAAGGGTTTGATGAATTTCCCGAAATTGATACTGCAATTCGCGAAAAAGTAGCGCTAGAATATGAACAAAACGGAATTTTGTATCTACAAGAGCAATTAAAAAAATCAGATACTGCTTATTACGATAAACTAACTATCGAAAATCCTCAGACATTACAAAATCCGCAACGAATGATGCGCTTTGTCGAAGTTTGTTTAGGAACAGGAAAGCCATATTCATCGTTTTTAAATCAGAAAAAGAATAATCGAAACTTCACTCCTGTCTTAATTGGTTTAGAAGCTGACAGAGCTGTAATTTACGACCGAATAAACCAACGTGTTGATATAATGCTTAACCAAGGTTTGCTAAACGAAGCACAAAGCCTTTATCCTAACAAAGCGTTAAATGCGCTACAAACAGTCGGATATCGGGAATTATTTAGTTATTTTGATGAAGAATTCACGTTGCCCTTTGCAATCGAAGAAATCAAGAAAAACACCCGACGCTTTGCAAAACGTCAGTTAACTTGGTTCAAACGCAATGAAAACACAAAATGGTTTGATTATCTCACTCCAAAAAATGAGATAATAAACTTCATCGAAGAAAGTATAAAAAAATAAGATAAAGGACTCATGCCAATCTCTCCAAATTTCACGTCTGTATTAAGCAAAGACTGGGAAATCAATTTTACACAATGCACACCAAATGGATATTTAAAATATACCGATATGTGCAATCTTTTACAACTAACAGCCGCAGCCCACTCAGAAGTTGGAGGAATTAGTTTTACAGATATGCAGGAATTCGATCAAGCTTGGGTTTTAAGCCGCATGCGTGTAGAAGTTACTGCATTACCAAAATGGCAAGATGTAGTAACGGTAAAAACATGGATTAACAGTCTGGAAAATTCCCGTTCTGTTCGTGCATTAGAAATGTATGTAAACGGCAAAAAAATAATTGGCAGCGAGACATTCTGGGCAGTTTTTAATACAAAAGCACGTCGCCCTGAAGGATTAGCACTTCCTTATGACCATTTTGAGTTATATCCAGATAACAGAGCCACAAAAGAAGGTTTCTCTAAAATTAATATCAATCCAGAAAAAGAATCAGTTTTTGAAAAAACTGTTTATCTATCCGATTTAGATATTGTAAATCATGCCAATAATGTAAAATACTTAGAATGGTGTTTAGATCACGTTGACCCAAAACATATTCTGAATCAGGAAATCGAAAGTTTCGAAATGAATTTCCTAAAAGAATTATCCTTAAATGATGCTGTTGTAATACACGAAAGTGAAACTGAAGACAATTCAACTTTTAGTATTACAAAAGGCGATAAATCTTGCTTCGCATTACAACTTAACTGGAAGAAATAAGGTTTTCAGAACTAACATTTTAATATCCTGCAAGGTTAAAAAACCTTGCAGAATTATCAATTAAAATCTTCATATTCTATTTTAAATAAACATCTCTTAACCCTGATTGTAGTGAAAAGCATTTTGAAATAAAAAAAAACATTTCCTGAATAAAAACAGCGACCAACGGAAGCTAGTTTTTAATCATAGGAAATGCCTTTTTTATGAAAAATCTTGTAACGGAAAGCAGGAAATAGTTACAAAAAAAAAGCTCCGATTTCTCGAAGCTTTTTTTTTATGCAGTTACTTTGTTTTTAACAACTAGTCTAAAACCTTCACCGTGGATGTTAAGAATTTCAACATCTTCGTCTGGTTTAAGATACTTTCTAAGTTTGGCGATATAAACGTCCATACTTCTTGAAGTAAAGTAATTATCATCTCTCCAAATTTTTGTTAATGCTAATTCTCTTGGCATTAAATCATTTTCATGAAGGATTAACATTTTCAATAATTCGTTTTCTTTTGGAGATAACTTTATTGGCTCTTCATTTTCAAAAGTTAAAAATCTAAGTTTTGAATTTAAATGAAATTTACCAATGTTAAACTCAAACTGAACTTGCTCAGCTTTAGTATCTGAAGATTTTCTTTGAATAATCGCTTTGATTTTCATTAATAATACTTCTGAATCAAATGGCTTATTCAAATAATCATCTGCTCCTGCTTTATACCCTTTTAACACATCCTCTTTCATAGATTTTGCTGTTAAAAAGATAATAGGCACTTCGCTATTTTTCTCTCTGATTTCTTTTGCTAATGTATATCCGTCCTTATATGGCATCATGACATCAAGAATACATAAGTCGTATACGTCTTTCTTGAATTTCTCGAAGCCTTCCATTCCGTTTTTTGCCAATGTAACTTCAAAGTCATTTAGCATTAAATAGTCTTTAAGAACTGCACCAAAATTAAGGTCATCTTCTACTAAAAGAATTCTTTTATTGATATTTTCCATATTTTAATTTATTAGTGGTATTTTTATTATAAAGGTACTACCTTTCCCTTTTTCACTTTCTACGTAAACTTGACCATTATGGTCTTCTACTATCCTTTTTACATATGATAAGCCCAATCCGTGGCCTTTAACATTATGTAAATCTCCCGTGTGTTCTCTGTAAAATTTCTCAAAAACTCTTTTTTGAGCCACTTTACTCATTCCTAACCCATTATCTTTTACTTTTATAAGAATCATATCTTTAATGTTCTCTGTAAAAATTTCTATTTTAGGAATACCTGGCGAATACTTTATAGCATTCTCTAAGATATTAACTAAGACGTTGGTAAAATGTACTTCATTAATTAATGCTGTCGCTCTGGCTGCATCGTAATGATTTGTAATAGTACCTTGTCTATCCTCAAGAATCAAACTTACATGCTCAATTGCATCATCGATAATCCCATGGATTTCGGTCGGTTCTTTGTTGATATCCAATTCACTTTTCTCTAATTTAGAGATTCGTAATACATTCTCAACCTGAGCGTGCATTCGTTTATTCTCGTCCCGTATCATCTGAAGGTACCTAAAGACCTTCTCTTTATCTTCAATTATTTTAGGATTTTTAATGGCATCCAAAGCCAGATTTATTGTTGCAATTGGAGTTTTAAACTCATGCGTCATATTGTTTATAAAATCTGTTTTAATTTCAGATATATGTTTCTGACGTATTAACTGATTCAATGCACTTGTATATGCAATTATAATAATAAGTGTAAATATGATTGACAATATGGTTATACTTACTAACTCTGATAGTAAAAATTTCTTCTTGTGAGGAAATGTTACCGATAACTCATATTTGTTATTCCCTTCATTATCTGCAAAAATTGGTATCGAGTAGGTTGATTCTTTATCATATTTAAACCCATCCGATTTAATTTTGGTAGCAATACCGCTACTATAAATTCCAAACTCGAATTTTGTTTTTACACCGTACTCTTCTAATTCTTTTTTCAGCAGCTTTTGCAGCTTCTCTTTGGTGATCCTTTCGTTAATTGGCATTGCCGAAGCAATGTCTTTAAAGAATATCTCAAATTGCGCGTTATCTAAAACATCCAGATTTCCTGATTTCTCAATCTTTACATCTGGTATTATGCTTTGTTGCAACGAATTATCTATACTGTTATTATTATAAACTTCGGTTGTACGCTTAGAATTAAAATTCTTAAACCTTTCGCTACTAAATTTCTTATCAAAGAACGAGCCATTTATATTATAATCTTCTGATATAATACTATTTGAATATACAATTGTTTTATTTGTTCTAGGATTTTTTTGAACGTAATAAAATTCTAACAAATCATTTTTTTGTGGTACTTTACCTGTACTATCTTTATAATGATTGTATTTATCATAAAAACTATAAGCTTCTTGCTGTTGTAGCTTATCGGCTACATTTCCAATAACTTGTTTAACATGAAACTTAAACTGTTCGTCATTATTTTTAAACGAAGAAGTAAACCAATATACCTGAACAAGAATTATCCCTATTAAGGATAAGCTCATCAATAAAACAAGAATTCTAAAAAACAATTTATTCATCGAAACAAAATTAATATTTTAACAATATACTAAATAATACATTAACCAAATATTAACATTTAAGAGTGATTTTGTTTAATATCTAAAATTTTAAGAATTTTAACAACTTCTTGCTTCGCAATTTTAAGATTCAAATTATGAATAATATAATTACTATTAGCAAAACGCTGTTCATCGTTCCATTGCATATTCATCCTTTTTAAAACATGTTCGCGAGTAGTTTTATCGCGATTCATTACCCTCTCAATTCTGGTTTCCTGGGGTGCGGTAACCGTAATTATAATGTCACATTCTTTATAACGTCCGCTTTCAAACAAAATTGCTGCTTCGTAAATTATATAGGGCTCTTTTTTATGCTTTAGTAACCAATTCTCAAAATCCGTTTTTACAGCAGGATGTACAATTGCATTGAGTAATGCTAATTTATCTGCATTATTAAAAACAATATCAGCCAATTTGGCTCTATTTAATGTATTATTATCAAAAATTTCAGCACCAAAAGTTTCACGAATAGCGGCAATTATTTCATCGGATTGCATGACTTTTTTAGCCTCATCATCGGCAATATAAACAGGAATTCCCATTTCATTAAAATACCCTGCTATGGTAGTTTTACCACTACCAATACCTCCTGTTAAGCCTATTACTTTTGTCATATTAAATCTTAAAAAATAATCCAGGAAATGCTTCTTGTGGTTTTTTCTTTAAGATTATTATCTTAATAAATGATTCTAAAAACCCAATTCCGTAACCATAAAATTGCTTCCAAACTGCAATAACTGATAAAAATCCAATTTTTAAACTCTTATTTTGAATTGTCGATACTATAAAAATCATGACAAAATAAACAAAATACAACTGTAATAATATATCAATATTGAAAAACAGCAATATAATAACCGCCAAAACAAGTCCCAAAATAAAACAAGTTGGAAAGAAAAAAGTAAGTTTATTATATTGGGGATACCAACTATTAAGTATTGGTCTGGCTTTTCCAAATTTATTTACCTGAATCGAAAATTTATCCCAATCGATTCTTCGTTTATGATATACGTAAGCTTTAGAGAAAAGTCTGGTTTCGAAACCTAAATTCCATAAACGTATTGATAGATCTGGGTCTTCGCCAGGGTGAATGTTACCAAATCCTTTTGATGCTTCAAATCCTTTTCTAGATAATCCCATATTAAAGCTACGCGGCTGGAACTTGCCTATTTTCTCTGAACCTCCTCTTATCCCTCCTGTTGTAAGGAAAGATGTCATGGCAAAATTAATTGCTTTCTGAATATTTGAAAAACTAGCCAATGCTTTATCCGGACCACCAAAACAATCTACATAATCTTCTCTTAGTGCTTTATCAACTTCTGATAAATAATCGGGTGGGATAATACAATCTGAATCAAAAATGATAAAGTAATCTCCTAATGCTTTACGCATTCCAAAATTTCTGGAATCTCCAGGTCCTGAATTTTCTTTAAAATAATAGGAAATATTTAATTTTCCTTGATATTTCTGAACTATGTCATCGCATGGCAATGTTGAACCATCTTCTACAAGTACGATTTCAAAAGGCTCTTTATATTCAGATAATAATAAGCTTTCTAATAGCTCATCAACTTCGTCAGGACGATTATACACTGGTATAATTAAAGAAAACACCATAATTAGGTATGCGGTATTAAGGTAGTATTTGTTTTAACTGTAAAATTTTAACAAAGATAAGTTATATCCATAAAAAAACCACCAACTTTGGGTTGATGGTTTTAAATAATTATATAAATTCAGTTGGATTATTTGATACTTTCTATCCCAACTACTTCGTTTGTGTCTGCTTTGTAATCTACTCCTTCAAATTCAAATCCGAATAAGTTTAAGAAGTCGTTTCTGTATCCAGCCAAATCACCAATTGCCGGCAATGTTTCTGTAGTTGCTTCCAACCATAACTTAGCTACTTTTTCCTGAACATCTTCACGCATTTCCCAATCGTCGATACGGATTCTTCCTTTTTCGTCTGTAGGAATTGGTTTTCCTGTATATAATCTGTCTTGGAACAAACGCTGAATTTGCTCGATACATCCTTCATGAAGACCTTCGGCTTTCATAATTTTGTACAATAATGAGATATATAATGGAATAACTGGAATTGCAGAACTTGCTTGTGTAACTAATGCTTTATTTACTGAAACGTATGCTTTTCCGTCTAAATCTTTTAAACTATCTGTAATAGCAAATGCTGTAGCTTCTAAATCATCTTTAGCACGACCGATAGTTCCTTTACGGTAAACTGCCTCTGTTAAAGATGGCCCAATATAAGAATAAGCAACTGTTGTAGCTCCTGGAGCTAATAGGTTTTCTTTTTTCAATGCATCCATCCACATTGACCAATCTTCACCGCCCATTACTGCAACAGTGTTAGCAATCTCTTCTTCTGTACATGGTTCGATAGAAACCTCTGTTACATTTCCTGTATGAAAATCAACAGTTTTATTAGTAAACGTACTTCCGATTGGTTTTAAAACTGAACGATGCAACACTCCTGTAACAGGGTGCAAACGAACTGGAGAAGCTAAGCTATAAATAACTAAATCAATCTGACCTAAATCAGCTTTAATCAAGTCTAATGTTTGTTGTTTTACTTCGTTAGAAAAAGCATCACCATTGATACTTTTTGCATATAATCCTGCTTTGTGAGCTTCTGTTTCAAAAGCTGCTGAGTTATACCATCCTGGAGAAGCTGTTTTTCCTTCAACTGGTGGTTTTTCAAAAAACACTCCAATTGTAGCGGCATTAGATCCAAATGCACTTGTAATTCTAGAAGCCAATCCAAAACCTGTTGATGCTCCAATTACTAATACTTTTTTAGCACCTTCAATTGGTCCTTTAGATTTTATATATTCTATTTGATTTTTTACATTTTGCTCGCATCCTTTTGGGTGTGATGTCAAACAAATGAATCCTCTCATTCTTGGTTCTATAATCATAATTTTGGAACTGTTTTTTATTTTTATTTTATAAAATGATGGTATTTAACTACCGTTTTTTACTTGGCAAGACCGTTTATTTTGATTGACAAATATAATCCATTTTTTTAGTTAAGCAAGGCTTTAGCATGATTTAAAGCCGAATCTGAAACGACTGAACCTGACAACATTTGAGCAATTTCCATTACTCGTTCTTCTTGTGACAGAAGCTTTAATTCTGATTGTGTATCATCATCTACTGTTGACTTAAATACCTTAAAATGAGACTCTCCCTTTGCCGCTATCTGCGGTAAATGAGTTATTGCGAAGATTTGCATTTGCTGACTCATCTCTTTCATTATCTCTCCCATCCTAACTGCTATTTCTCCTGAAACTCCTGTATCGATTTCATCAAAAATTAATGTTGGCAATTTAGAGTATTGTGCCAAAATTGCTTTTACTGCAAGCATTATACGTGACATTTCCCCTCCTGAAGCAACTTTTTTAAGTAACCCAAAATCGGTTCCTTTGTTTGCGGAAAATAAAAACTGAAGTTCATCTTTTCCGTTCGGGAAGTATGTTTCTCCAAAATTAATATCAATTTTAAAACGAACATTTGGCATTCCTAATGTTTCTAAAATTGTTATTAATTTATCTGACAATAATGGTATTGCAGCAATTCTGTTTTCGTGAATTTTATTTGCGAAAGCATCCAATTCAATTGTTTTTCGCTCAATCGAAGTGGTTAATTTTGCTATTTCTTCTTCGATATTACCTAATTCCAGAACTGAATTTTCTAGTTTAGTTTGAATTTCGATTAAATCATCAACCGAAGCAACTTGATGCTTTTTTTGTAAATTATAAATAACCTGCAATTTCTGACTGATAAAATCAAGCTGAGCCGGATCGTTCAGCAATTTCTCTGATGCTTTTTGCAATTCACCCGAAACGTCATCAAACTCTATTGCCAGACTCGTTATTCTTTCAAATAAAGCTCCATATTCCGTCGAGAAAGTAGCAATTTTATGTAAAGAAGCTTTTATTTCATTAAGATTCTGGATTACTCCAAATTGTTCTTCATTGGCTATAGCCAAAGATTTATCTAATGATTCTTTGATAATCTCAACATTGTTAAGTTTTTCAAATTCTTCTTCCAGCTCTTCTTGTTGTCCCGATTTTAATTGCGCAGCAACTAATTCATTTAAAAGAAAGGTATTGTATTCTTGCTCTTTAGCCGATTCGCTTTGTTTTTTAAGAAGGGAATTCAGCTTTGTTTTATCTGACTTATATTTCTTTAAAACATTTTGATAATCTGTAATAACACCAAAATTATCAGCAATTGCATCAATAATCTGAAATTGTACACTCTCTTCTGAAAGTTCCTGGGTTTGTTGTTGTGAATGAATATCTATTAAATACAAACTCAACTCTTGCAATTCCTGAAGATTTACTGGACTATCATTTATAAAAGCACGTGATTTTCCCGAAGGCAAGATTTCGCGTCTTATTATAGTATCTTCTTCATAATCTAAATCATTAGCTTCAAAAAAAGCTTCCAGATTGTATTTAGAAATTTTAAAATGTGCTTCGATTACACATTTTTCTTCTTTATTTTTCAATGAAGTCAAATCGGCTCTTTTACCTAAAACTAAGCCTAATGCACCCAATATTATCGACTTTCCAGCTCCTGTTTCACCAGTAATTATAGAAAAGCCTTTTGAAAAATCAATTGATAATTTTTCAATCAGTGCATAATTTTTTATTGACAATGAAGTAATCATATCTCTTTTTTGTAATATAAGTTTTGGAAATAAGCAATCTTAATAAGAATGCTTAAAATTTAATCTGCGACCATTTAGCAGAGTTCATTGGCGAAACTCTATTTAAATTCTCTACTAAATCAGCTATAGGAACACTTGGCCCTCCTGTAAATATAGATACAATTTCATCTGATTTAGCATCAAAAAAGACACGCGTTAAAAAAGCATTTGGTTTCGTTGCATTTAGTTTTCCTATAAGCGATAACGAAGTTTTAATTTTTTCTTTGGCTAGCTTTAAATCCTGATTCATTACGTCTAAACCAGTATGATACCCATAAACACATTGTCTTAAGTCATTATATGTTGGCGAAAGCATATCGTTAATTAAGAAATAACGATTTTGTACTCCATCAGCCTGACTCCAGCCTTTGTATCCTCCTTGTTGAGCTACATTGGCAATACTTTGAGCAGTCTCGAAAAAAGGATTTCCTAATGCTGGCATAAAAGTATCAGCATCCATTCCTAAAATCATGTAGCTATAAAAAGTCATTATAGAAACAAGATTTGATTCGAAAACATTTGGATTGTATAATAAATTTTCAAATTCTGTATATCTAAAACTTAAATCCTTATCATTAAAATTGAATACTGGAGATGAGTAAGTAGAATTATAAATTAATCGAGAGGATTGTATTTGTATTGTACCCGAAAACTGATCTGAGTTATTTGATGTAATTGTAATATACATCGAACAGTTTATTTTTTCATTTTGCTTTAGCAAACTCCCTGTCCAATCTGTATTGTTTACAAATTCGCTCAATGCTGTCTGCAATGTTTTAAAAACTTGCTGATTGGCATTAGGAAGCATTTGTGAGTTTACGGTTACCGTACAATTTAACTGTTGCGCCTGCGTAAGGCCAAAAGTTAAAAACAACAAAAAAGTAAGTATTTTATTCATGAAAATGCTTTATCACCTTATTTAAAATATCAGTTGCAACTGCTTCTTTGGATTTTAATTCCATTGGTTCGATGGCAAAAGCCCTATCAATAAAGGTAACTTTGTTAGTTCCCCCACCAAAACCTGCTCCTTTATCCTGTAAAGAATTTAGAACTATCAAATCTAAGTTTTTTTTCTGAATTTTCAGCTTTGCATTCTCAATTTCATTTTCAGTCTCTAAAGCAAATCCAATTAAAAATTGTTTTTTCTTTATTTCCCCTAATGACAATAAGATATCTTTTGTTTTTTCCAGCTCAATTGTAAAATCTTCTGAAGCTTTCTTTATTTTTTGCGATGCAACTATTTTCGGTCTATAATCCGCAACTGCTGCTGCTGCAATTGCAACATCTACATCTGAGAAATATTCATGACATGCATCATACATTTCTTGTGCTGATGTTACCGAAATTACTTTTACTGATGCGTTTGTAACTTTACAATTTGTAGGTCCTGCAACAAGAATAACCGAAGCTCCTAAGTTTGCTGCTTCTGATGCAATATCAAACCCCATTTTTCCTGAGGAATGGTTTCCTATAAAACGTACTGGATCTATTGCTTCGTATGTTGGACCAGCTGTGATTAAAAACTTTTTCCCTTTAAGAGGTAATTTACTTTCTAAATCAGCTTCTAAAAATGCAATTATATTTTCTGGTTCTGCCATACGACCTTCTCCAGACAAACCACTAGCCAACTCTCCACTTTCAGCAGGAATAATAGTATTTCCGAACTGTTTTAATAACGAAAAACTCGCTAACGTTGAGGGATGTTTATACATATCCAAATCCATTGCTGGTGCAAAGTAAATTGGACATTTTGCCGATAAATAAGCTGCTATCAATAGATTATCGCAAGTACCGTTTGCCATTTTTGACATTGTATTTGCGGTAGCTGGAGCAATAATCATCAAATCGGCCCAAAGTCCTAATTCGACATGATTGTTCCATTTTTCATTTTCATCTTCTTGATTAAAGAAAGAAGAATGTACAGGATTTTTAGATAAGGTTGATAACGTAAGTGGCGTTACAAAATCCTTAGAAGCAGGTGTCATGATTACTTGAATCTCGGCACCTGCTTTTATAAAAAGTCGTACTAATGATGCTGTTTTATAGGCTGCAATTCCACCAGAAACTCCTAGTAAAATTTTCTTACCGTTTAAAACTGACATGGTACTGTATTATTTATTTGAATTTCTGTGGTATGTTTTACCGTCTAACCACTCTTGAACTGCTAAAGCGTGTGGTTTAGGCAATTTTTCGTAAAATTTAGAAACTTCGATTTGTTCTTTGTTTTCGAAAACTTCTTCAAGACTGTCATTATAGGTAGCAAATTCTTCTAACTTTTCAGTCAATTCCTTTTTAATTTCAGAATTAATTTGATTTGCTCTTTTAGCCATAATAGTTATTGCCTCATACACATTACCTGTAGGCTCTTCAATAACCGTTTTATTGTAGGTAATTGTATTTACTGGAGCATTCGTCTTTTTTAAATCCATGACTTTATTTTATTTAGTAAAATTTTGTAACTCTTTTTCAACTCTCTCATTCATCTCATCAGCTTTCACTTTGTAATGAGTATCACTTTTATATTTCATTAAATTAGAATATGCAGTTTTAGCTACTTTTAAACGGTCTTCCATTTTAGCTGAAATACTGTTAATTGCTAACTGATATGCTGAATCAAATTTATAATACAATGCATCTTCTTTAAATTCTGTTCCAGGATACTCTCCAACAAAATTATCAAATGCTACTATCGCCGATTTAAAATCTGAGATAGTATTATATCCTTTTGCATTTTCATATGCTTTTTTCTCCAATTTAGTAGTTAATGCTTTAAGACTTGCATTTGCCTCTACTATATATTGTGAATTTGGATAATTATCTATAAAAGCCTGTAACTTATCGATAGCTTTATTAGTATCTGTTTGATCTAAACTATATACTGGTGACAACATCGAATAACTTTTTGCTCCTAAATAAGCTGCCTCTTCTACTTTTTCACTTCTTGGATATCCAGAAACAAAACTCTCGAATTGATATCCAGCTAAATAATACTGTTTTGTTTTATAATAGGATTGAGAAAACATATAAAATAATTTCTCTGCCTGAGGCTTTCCTCTATATGATGCTGCAAGTTGCTCAAACAAACGAATTGCTTTAGTATACTTTCCGGCATCGTACATTTTTGTTGCAATTTCAAATTTTGCTGCTACATCATCATTTTTTAGTGCTTTTTGATAATCACTACAAGAACAAAAAAGAACAACTACAAACAATACAGATATTATTTTTTTCATTTTTTTACTTTTATTATGATTCCCAGGATGTTTATATCCAAGTAAAACCACACCGAAGTTTCGGTGGCAAATTTAGTTATTAATTTAGCTACTACAAAATATTTTTTGGTATAATAAAATACCTCGTTTTTTATTTTTATTTAATGCTTTTTTTAACAAATTCATCAATGCGATTTGCAAGTGATTCATCGGCTGCAACAAGCGGTAATCTCACAACATTCTCAGCAATACCAAGTGATTTAAACACTTGTTTTATTCCTGCTGGATTCCCTTGCTCAAAAATCATATCAATACAATCTGATAAAAAGTATTGTGTTTTAAATGCTTCATTTACTTTTCTATTCAATCCTAAACGAATCATTTCTGAAAATTCTTTTGGAAAACCTTGCCCAATAACTGATATAACACCTGAACCTCCTGCCAAAATTATTGACAAAGCAATCATATCATCTCCTGATATAACGAGAAAATCACTTGGTTTATTTTTAAGCAATTGCATTGCTTGTACCAAATCTCCTGCAGCTTCTTTTATTGCAACAACATTTGCAAAATCATTTGCTAAACGTATAACTGTTGATGGCAACATATTGCTAGATGTTCTTCCTGGAACATTATATAATATTACTGGTATTGGTGATGCCTCGGCAATAGCCTTAAAATGCTGATAAATCCCTTCTTGGGTAGGTCTGTTATAATAAGGTGACACTGACAATATAGCTTCAAAAGCTGAAAAATCTCTAGTTTTTAATTCTTCAACAATTTGCATTGTATTATTTCCTCCTACTCCTAATACTAAAGGTAATCTTCCTTTATTTGCATTAATAACTGTAGTGATAACAAGTTCCTTTTCGTCTTGAGTTAATGTTGCGTTTTCTGCAGTTGTACCCATAACTACAAGATATTCAACTCCTCCATCTACAGAAAAATTAACTATTCTTTGTAATGCTTCTGTATCAATTGAAAAATCTTCTTTAAAAGGAGTTACTAGTGCAACGCCTGTTCCTATTAATGATTGCATATTAGATTGTATTTGGTTTAATGTTTTTTAAATATTTAAATAATTCATTCACGAAAATTTTATATTCCCGAACGTTGGTATCAATCATCAATCGATTTAATCTTTTATCAATTGATGCAAAACCAACTTTGAACCTGGCATTCGAATTTTGTGTTACAAGCATCAGCATTACTTTTTCGATATCATAATAACTTATTAATAAATCGAATTTTTCGTTTACAAAGTCTTTTAAAAATCCTTCGGCAATCTTTCCATTCCAATTAAGATGATCAATCCCAAAAGTTGGACAAGAATACGTCTCTTTTTTATTGAATTTGTCTTTATAAACAATAATTTTGATGTTCTTTTTCTCAATTCCTTTTGATACCAATTCGGCTAGTAAAGCTTCTTTTTCTGAAAAATGACTTTCATCTATAAGTAAACCAACCTTTTGTATATCATTAGTAAATGCACCGTTTTTTACATTATTAAGATTTTTCTTTAACGATTTTTTTACAAAAAAAACCTTTGTATAATTTAAAAACATAGTACTTTTACTAGATTACAAAATTAATTATTTAAGTCGCATTTAAGATGGTAAAACTAAAAAAGTATAACGGATTTTTAAAACTTTTTGTTATATTCTTAACACTTTTTTTTGGAGTTTCATGTAGCAAACAAACTTATCAAGTTTCAAAAATTGAGGGTAAACTAATTCCTATTACAAGTACTCAAAATCAAACTCCCGAGATTGAGAATTTTATTAAGCCTTACAGAGAGCACATTAATAAAGATTTAGATAGTGTGCTTGCTTATTGTCCTCAAACACTGGACAAAAGTACTGGTAAATGGCAAACAACTATTGGTAACTTAATGGCTGATGTATGCCTGCAAAGAGGGAATTTAGTTTTTAAAGCCAGAGAGAAAAAAGATCTTGATATTTGTTTTCTTAATCATGGTGGGATTCGAGCAATTCTTCCTAAAGGGAATGTTACTGCCAGAAATGCATTTGAAATTATGCCTTTTGAAAACAGTCTAGTTGTTATGGCTCTAAAAGGAGAACAGGTGCTAGAAATGGTTACTTATTTTATTGGTGAAAAGAAACCTCATCCTCTTTCTGGGATGACTTTTACTATAACTAAGAACAATACTGCTACGAATGTTTTAGTTCAAGGTAAACCTGTCGAAAAAGACAAAATTTATTATGTTGCTACAAATGATTACTTAGCAAATGGTGGTGACAATATGAACTTCTTTAAAAAGAGTGTTCAGAAATATGATTTAAATTACAAACTACGAGACATTCTTATTGATTATTTTAAATCTGTTGATACAATTCCGGTTCCTAATGATGTCCGAGTAACACAAGAATAAGATAAACAATTAAAAAAATATTTAAGAGCTTTGGGTTCAAGCGTTTTACCGCAAAATAAATTAAAATGAAAAGAAGAGATTTTATTGAAAAAACCGCTGCTAGTACAGCATTATTGAGTTTGGGTTTATCTATGAGCAGTTTTACATCATCAAATGTAAAACACATAACTATATTACATACCAATGATGTTCACAGTCATATTGACCCTTTTCCTGCTGATGATCCTCGTAATGCAAACATGGGTGGTGTATCTAGACGTGCTGCTTTGATTGATGTAATTCGTAAAGAAAATCCAAACGTTCTTTTATTAGATGCCGGAGATATTTTTCAGGGAACTCCTTACTTTAATTATTATGGTGGTGAACTGGAGTTTAAACTAATGAGCATGATGAAATATGATGCGTCTACAATTGGTAATCATGATTTTGATAATGGTTTAGATGGATTATATGCACAAATGCCTCATGCTAAATTTGAGTTTATCTCTTCTAACTATGATTTTAAAAATACTGTAATGGATGGTCTTGTAAAACCGTACAAGATTTTTAATAAAGATGGCATTAAAATAGGTGTTTTTGGTTTAGGAATTCAGCTTGATGGCTTGGTAGATAAATTAATGTATAAGGAAACTGTTTACAATGATCCTGTAGAAACAGCTACCGATATGGTTCGAATTCTTAAGAAAGAACAAAAATGTGATTTAGTAATTTGTTTATCACATTTGGGTTATAAATATCGTGATGATGCAGCTAAAATCTGTGATTTAAAACTAGCTGAACTAACTCAGGATATCGATTTGATTATTGGTGGACACACGCATACTTTTCTTGATAAGCCTACTGTTGTAAAAAATAAAGCTGGTGAAGATGTCTTAGTTAATCAGGTAGGATGTTACGGGATTAATTTAGGAAGAATTGACTTTTATCTTAATAATGATAAAACAAAATCGGCTCAAGGAAAATCTATTATTGTCTAACCCGAATATTCTCGATTCTTTTTTGGATAAAATATTTTACCATAAAATAATAGGACAACATTTGGGTCGTATCTCTTATTAAGGCCAATACTACTGAATGATCAAAGGATTGGTTAAAAATAAAAAAGATGTCTGAGAAGATAAAGCAAGTTGTCATCAACGTTACTAAAAGGGTGAGATACGTACCTTTGGTTATATAACTAATAAATGAGACACAGCCCAACACACTCAATACGATACCGTATATGGTATAAATAAAATGGTTCTGACCTACTTTCTCGTATTGTAACCCAAGAACAGATACTAAAAGGTATATAATAAATAAAACGACTATTGCTACTGGCAAATAGTCGTTTTTTCTTAATTTTATTTTTCGATAATCTTCTATTATTAATCTTAGCAATAACAAATAGACTAATAAAAAAGAGAAGAGTGAACCCAACTCTGAAGCCTCTACCTCCATTAAATTAAATACTTCTCCAATAAAACAAAGTGCAAAAATAAATCCCTGAATTATACTTATCTTATAATTGGTTGTAATAAGATAATATATAAATATTGAAGGCACTACTATTGCCTTTGCGTACATACCAATAAAATCTTGCTCTAAGAAATCAAAGATAATTGTTAATGTTAATGCTAAGAAGTAAAGAATTAATGACGGTGTGTTAGCTTTCATTTAATTTGGTTATAAAATCATCTTCTGAAATTATAGGGATATTCAATTTATTAGCTTTTTCTAATTTAGCTGGCCCCATATTTTCACCGGCAACAACAAAATCAGTTTTGGCAGAAATTGAACTTCCTACTTTACCTCCATTATCTTCGATAGTTTTTTTGATATCATCTCTTGAAAATTTAGAGAAAACACCCGAAACTACAAAAGTTTTTCCTTCAAATTTGGTAGTTGCATTTGGATTGATTTTTTCGACAATCTCAAATTGCACTCCGTAACTTTTTAAGCGTTCAATGATGCTCTTATTTTCATCGTTCTCAAAAAATTCTATCACGCTTTTTGCAATACGCTCTCCTATTTCATCTACCAAAACTAAATCCATTAAAGTGGCTTGGCTCAATGCGTCAATATTCTTGTAATGTTTAGCCAATTTTTTGGCTACTGTTTCTCCTACAAATCGGATTCCGAGTGCAAACAAAACACTCTCGAATGGGATTTTTTTAGAATTCTCTACTCCTTTTACAAGGTTTTCTGCCGATTTTTGAGCCATTCTATCTAAAGGTAAAATCTGCTCTACGGTTAACTCATATAAATCGGCGTAATTATGAACTAATCCATTATTAAAAAGTAACGCTACGGTTTCTCCTCCAAGTCCTTCAATATCCATTGCTTTTCTTGAAATATAATGCTGGATTCTACCTATAATCTGTGGTGGACATCCGTAAAAATTAGGGCAATAATGATTTGCTTCTCCTTCTGACCTAACTAACTCTGTATTACATTCTGGACAATGTGTAATGTATTTTGTAGATTCTGCATCTGCTGGACGTTGTGTTAAATCGACTGCGATGATTTTCGGAATGATTTCCCCTCCTTTTTCTACAAAAACGGTATCATTTATTCTAATGTCTAATTTTTCTATTTGATCGGCATTATGCAAAGAAGCTCGTTTTACAATTGTTCCTGCCAATTGTACTGGCTCTAGATTTGCTACTGGCGTAATTGCCCCTGTTCTACCTACTTGGTACGAAATCGAGTTTAATTTGGTCGAAACCTGCTCTGATTTAAATTTATATGCAATTGCCCAACGAGGTGATTTAGATGTATAACCTAACTCTTCCTGGTGCTGAATACTATTTACTTTTATTACTACTCCATCAGTTTCATAAGGTAACTCATGACGATGCACATCCCAATAATCTATAAAGTCAAATACTTCTTGTAAATTGTTAGCCAGTTTAGCTTCGACAGGTACTTTAAATCCCCATTTTCTTGCTAGTTCTAGTCCTTCATACTGTGAGGAGAAAGGTAAATTATTACCCGTTACAAAATAAAGTAAGCACTCTAATGGTCTTTTGGCAACCTCAGCGCTATCTTGTAATTTTAAACTTCCTGAAGCTGTGTTTCTTGGGTTTGAATAGGGTGTTTCTCCTATTTCGATTAAATCCTGATTCATTTTTTCGAATCCTGCAAATGGCAAAATTATTTCGCCACGAATTGCAAAAACTGGTGGATAATTTCCTTTTAATTGTAACGGAATCGATTTTATGGTTTTGATATTATTGGTTACATCATCTCCCTGAAATCCATCTCCTCGAGTAACTGCACGTTTTAATTTTCCGTTTTCGTAAGTAATACTTATCGAAGCTCCATCGTATTTTAATTCGCAAGTATATTGTAAATCAACGTTTCCTAATACTTTTTGAACTCTGGTTTCCCAATCGACCAAATCTTCTTTTGAATATGAATTATCTAATGAATACATACGATATTCATGAGCTACTGTCTGGAAGTTTTTGGTTACTGTTCCTCCTACTCGTTGAGTTGGTGAATTTTCATCAAAAAATTCTGGATGCTGATCTTCTAATTCCTGAAGTTGCTTTAATTTCAAATCAAATTCATAATCTGATATTGTAGCATTATCAAGTACATAATAATTGTAATTATGCACGTTTAGTTCATCTCTTAAAGCTTGTATGGAATCCTGAATATTCATATTTTATTATAATTCGATTGTCTTTTATTATCCTAAAAAAGTTTGTCTAAAATAGACATTCAAAAGTATAATTAAAAACAAAAAAACCACTCTTTTAAGAATGGTTTTCACAAAGTTTTTTGAACATTATTTTTCTATTACAATAAAATCTGAACGTCTGTTAGCAAGATGCTCTTGTTCAGTACATTTTACACCATTACTACATTTATTCACCAATCGGCTTTCTCCATAACCTATTGCACTTGCAATTCTTGAAGCTTCAATACCTTTAGAAAGAATATAAGTTTGAGTAGATTTTGCTCTGGCATCCGAAAGCTTCATATTATAAGCATCTTTACCTCTGGAATCTGTATGTGACTCGATTTTAATTTTAATCTTAGGAAATTTTTGCATCACAAATACAACTTTATCCAATTCGGCTGCGGCTTGAGGATTGATATTTGATTTATCATAATCGAAGAAAATAGGATTGATATCTACTTTTTCTACTCCATCCTTTTTAACTACTAAATCATCATAATTACTAAGATAGAAATTAACGTCTTTTATCTCGGCATTGTTATCTTTTGTAGTTTCTATAAATTTTTCGTCTCCGCTAAAATTTGGCTTATTGGCCGTCATTTTTATTCGTTTATTACACGGAACTTCTAATTTATAATTTCCATCTGCATCGGTTTTGGTTTCGGTAATAACGGCATCATAAACATCATATGCTATAATAAATGTATCGCTTAAACCTTTCTTGGTTTTAGTATTTATAGCCTGACCAGAAACGAGTTGATTACAAATTGGTTTTCCTTTGGTAAAATAATAAATATCATCATCTCCTTTTCCTTGTGCACGATTTGATGATACATAACCGTAATTTTCTTTGGGGTCTATTACAAATGAAAAATCATCCTTATTACTATTTATTGGTGCCCCTAAATTTCTAGGAGCAGAAAAATTTAATTCTCCCGATAGTTTACTTTCATATACATCTAAATCGCCTAAACCATAATGTCCATCTGATGAAAAATAAAGTACTCCATTTCTATATGAAGGAAAAACATCATTACCAAGTGTATTAATTGTTGGTCCTAAATTTTGTGGTGAACTCATTGTACCATCATCAGCTATCTTTACAACATACAAATCGGTTTCTCCATAACCTCCTGGCATATCCGAAGCAAAGAATAACATTTTGCCATCATCACTTAAATATGGATGCCCTACTGAGTATTTATCACTATCAAAAAATACTTTTTCGGTTTTAACTAATTTGTTATCTTCTATTGTTCCTTTTATAATCTGGAAGTTATTGGTTCTGGATTCATCTATTACCAATTTATTCTTTTTAAGAATATTGGTTGTGTAATACATGGTTTTCCAATCTGGGCTAAAGGTTACTGTTGCCTCATGATATTTAGACATTACATTGGGTATAAAAAGTACTTCATTGAATAAACTCCCATCAATCGCACTTCTTTCGGCTACATATAAATTTAAGAATGGCTGTTTATTCCAATTGTATAATTTTTTATCAAAATTACCTGTATCTCTTGCCGATGTAAATACTACTTTATCTCCATAAAAGGTTGCTCCAAAATCGGATTTATCTGTATTAATAGCAATATTTTTTAAAGTATAAAGTGATTTTGCTTTTGATAAACTATCTAATAATTTCTTTTGATAGATATATCTGTCTATCTCTTTTTGATCTCCTTTTTTATTTAAGTATTCTTTGGTTACTTTATCCGCATTATCATAATCCATAACTCCTTTCATGGATTGAATGTATCTTAGATAATAAATATCGGATAGGTTATCTCCTTGAACTTCATATAGTTTTTGATACCATTTTAAAGCATTTCGATTATCGGAAATAAAATAATACGAGTCGGCTGCATTCTTTAAAGTTTGAACCGATGGTTTATCTATTTTTTGCAAACACTCTTCGTATGCTTTTGCAGCATCTGTATAGGAGTAATTTTTAAATAAAGCGTCGGCTTTTTTTAAGTTTGTTTGCGCCAAAATTGATACAAAACTAAATAGCAAACTAAGTATATAGAATTTTTTCATAGGTCAGGTTTTTAAAAGAATCTTGGAGATTTAATTTTACTTGGATCTTTATGAAATTGATAACGCAATATGAATTCATGGGAACCATCGTTGTATTTATTCAAATTGGTTACGGTATAATCATATGAGTATCCGATGTAAAAACTTGGCGAAATTTGAAATCCTGCCAATGCACTAACCGAATCATCAAAGCGGTAGGATACTCCTAGCACTACTTTTTCCTGAAGCATAAAATTGGCAGAAACATCTACAGACATTGGTGCTCCACTTACCAGTTTGGCTAAAAACGCAGGTTTAAATTTTAAACTTGGACTCAAATCAAATACATATCCTCCCATAAAATAATAATGCAATCTATCATAATCTATCGATTCTTGTACATCATTATAATAATCACTTCTTATAAAGCTAGGTACGGATGCTCCTGCATACCACCTGTCGGTGTAGTAATATACCCCTGCTCCTATTGAAGGTTTAATAACATTATTTATATTAGTATTTAACAATGCATCATTACCATCATAGTATCGGCCTTTTGACCAGTCTATGTTCATCATTCGCATTCCTGCTTTTAACCCAAATGCTAATCTTTTTTCATACCCTAATGGTATGGAATATGAAAAATTACCATCTAGATACAGCTCATTTGATGGTCCTAGTTTATCATTGACAACACTTAGTCCCAAACCTATTTTTTCATTTCTTAATGGTGCTTGTACAGAAAGCGATTGTGTTTGTGGCGCACCATCTATACCAACCCATTGTGATCGATGTAATAATACTGCCTCCAAGTATCCTGTAGAACCCGCATAAGCTGGATTAATAACCATTGTGTTGTACATATACTGTGTATATTCAGGATCTTGTTGCGCATTAGCAAAGAACGATACAAACCCGCAAAATATTAAAAAATAGGACTCTATAAATTTTACACTTAGTTTCATACTATAACTATTTAGTCAGTTAATTTAATTTGATGATTTATGTTAACAGGGGGTTATCTAATAATAGATAACCAACCTGTTTTAACTACTCCATCTGCACCAATATCCAGAACATAATAATATGTTCCCGCTGGTAATTTATCTCCTTTGTTAATTGCTCCCGAAACATTTGCTATTCCGTCCCAATCGTTATTATAATGGTCTTGTTTATAAACTAATGATCCGTATCTGTTATAAACATTTAAACTATTGTTTGGATAATTTTCAATACAATCTATTTTGAAAACATCATTTGCACCATCATTATTAGGAGTAAATTCATTATAAACCACTAAACATACAGGAGTTACAGAAGCTTCACCGTGATTATTTGTTGTATCAGAATCTATTGGATTTGAAATAACAACCGTGGCTACATTTAGGTAATTTCCTGTTGGTAATACTTGAACCACTACAGTAAGTACTGCGCTTTCATTAGCATTTAATACTGGAATATTCCATGCTCCAGTTATATTACTATATGTTCCAGTAGTAGTTTGTGCGCTTATAAAATCATATCCTGTTGGCAAAATTTCACTAACTATTGTATCTATAAAGTCTCCTGATCCTACATTATTTACTGTTACAGTAAAAGTAACTTTATCATTAATGTTAGGAGTTGGATTATCTACCGTTTTGCTCATTGTTATATCTGAACAAGTTGCAACTGCAAGGGTTAGTAATTTACTATTTGTCTCATTACATTGATTAGAATAAGAAACACTTACACTTGCTGGTCCTATTGCTGGCCATGAAACTGTTACAAAATTATCGGTAGCTAGACCTCCAGCTGTAATAGTACCACCTCCAGTAATTGTCCAATTATAATTTGACATTCCGCTTGCAGTTGTATACGTTATGTCATCAAAAACGCAAGGAGCTGCTTTGCTTGGAGTTATTGTAACCGGATCATTACCTGTAAAGTTGACCTGTACACTTAATCTCAAACTACTTTCACAACCTGTAGTCGCATCTTTCAGAGCTCCATAATAAGTACCTGCAACTAGTAATGTTCCTGGTGCTAATGGAGTTCCTCCTGTTGCAACATTGTACCAGACTACGCCAGTTTCATTTACCTGAAGACTTGCCACTGTTGGCGCATTTGTCAAACAGAAACTTTGAGTTGCGTTATTTGTAGTTGGCGTTGCAGGATCGGTAACTGTTACTGTTACTAATAAACGAACTGAACTCTCACAATTAGTTGTCGGATCATGGATAACTCCATAATAGGTTCCATTAGCTAAGACTGTTGTTCGTGTTAAAGCGATTCCGCTTGTAGCTGTGGTATACCAAACTACATTGGCCTCATTTACCTGAAGACTTGCTACTGTTGGTGCATTTGCAAAACAGAAGTCTTGAGTTGCGTCAGTAGTAGTTGGTGTAGCAGGATCAGTAACCGTTACTGTTACCAGTAAACGAACTGAACTTTCACAATTAGCTACTGGATCAAGGATCGCTCCATAATATGTTCCATTTGCTAAAACTGTTGTTGGCGCTAAAGCAACTCCACCTGTAGCGGTGCTGTACCAAACTACGCCAGTTTCATTTACCTGAAGACTTGCTACTGTTGGCGCATTTATCAAACAGAAGTCTTGAGTTGTATCGGTAGTAGTTGGTGTAGCTGGAGCAGTTACTGTAACTGTTACCAGTAAACGAACTGAACTCTCACAATTAGTTATCGGATCAAGGATGGCTCCATAATAAGTTCCACTAGCCAAAGCTGTTGTTGGCGCTAAAGCTGTTCCTCCTGTGGCAACGTTGTACCAAACTACTCCTGTTTCATTTACCTGAAGGCTAGCTACTGTTGGCGCATTTACCAAACAGAAGTCTTGGGTAGTATCGGTAGTAGTTGGTGTAGCTGGATCAGTAACCGTTACTGTTACCAGTAAACGAACTGAACTCTCACAATTAGTTACTGGATCAAGGATTGCTCCATAATAAGTTCCGCTAGCCAAAGCTGTTGTTGGTGCTAAAGCCACTCCACCTGTAGCGGTGTTATACCAAACTACTCCTGTTTCATTTACCTGAAGACTTGCTACTGTTGGCGCATTTACCAAACAGAAGTCTTGGGTTGTATCTGTAGTAGTTGGTGTAGCTGGATCAGTTATTGTTACTGTTACCAGTAAACGAACTGAACTCTCACAATTAGTTATCGGATCCAAGATCGCTCCATAATATGTTCCATTTGCTAAGGCTGTTGTTGGCGCTAAAGCTGTTCCTCCAGTGGCAACATTATACCAAACTACGCCAGTTTCATTTACCTGAAGACTTGCAACTGTTGGTGCATTTACCAAACAGAAATCTTGAGTATCATCAGTAGTAGTTGGTGTAGCTGGATCAGTTACTGTAACTGTTACCAGTAAACGAACTGAACTTTCACATCCTGTTACCGGATCAAGGATTGCTCCATAATAAGTTCCGCTCACTAAAGCTGTTGTTGGTGCTAAAGCTGTTCCTCCAGTGGCAACATTATACCAAACTACGCCAGTTTCATTTACCTGAAGATTTGCTACTGTTGGCGTATTTACCAGACAGAAATCTTGAGTATCATCAGTAGTAGTTGGTGTAGCTGGATCGGTAACTGTTACTGTTACTAATAAACGAACTGAACTCTCACAATTAGTTACCGGATCAAGGATTGCTCCATAATAAGTTCCGCTCGCTAAAGCTGTTGTTGGCGCTAAAGCCACTCCACCTGTAGCGGTGCTGTACCAAACTACGCCAGTTTCATTTACCTGAAGACTTGCAACTGTTGGAGCATTTACCAAACAGAAGTCTTGAGTAGTATCGGTAGTAGTTGGCGTTGCAGGATCTGTTACCGTTACCGTTACCAGTAAACGAACTGAACTCTCACAATTAGTTACTGGATCAAGGATCGCTCCATAATATGTTCCATTTGCTAAAGCTGTTGTTGGTGCTAAAGCCACTCCGCCTGTAGCGGTGCTGTACCAAACTACGCCTGTTTCATTTACCTGAAGACTTGCTACTGTAGGTGCATTTACCAAACAGAAGTCTTGAGTGTCGTCAGTAGTAGTTGGTGTAGCAGGATCAGTAACTGTTACTGTTACTAGTAAACGAACCGAACTCTCACAATTAGTTATTGGGTCTAAGATTACTCCGTAATATGTTCCATTTGCTAAGGCTGTTGTTGGCGCTAAAGCAATTCCGCCTGTAGCGGTGCTGTACCAAACTACGCCAGTTTCATTTACCTGAAGACTTGCTACTGTCGGTGCATTTACCAAACAGAAGTCTTGGGTTGTATCGGTAGTAGTTGGTGTTGCAGGATCTGTTATGGTTACCGTTACCAGTAAACGAACTGAACTCTCACAATTAGTTACTGGGTCTAAAATTGCTCCATAATAAGTTCCGCTAGCTAAAGCTGTTGTTGGCGCTAAAGCCACTCCGCCTGTAGCGGTGCTGTACCAAACTACGCCTGTTTCATTTACCTGAAGACTTGCTACTGTAGGTGCATTTACCAAACAGAAGTCTTGAGTGTCGTCAGTAGTAGTTGGTGTAGCAGGATCAGTAACTGTTACTGTTACTAGTAAACGAACCGAACTCTCACAATTAGTTATTGGGTCTAAGATTGCTCCGTAATATGTTCCATTTGCTAAGGCTGTTGTTGGCGCTAAAGCAATTCCGCCTGTAGCGGTGCTGTACCAAACTACGCCAGTTTCATTTACCTGAAGACTTGCTACTGTCGGTGCATTTACCAAACAGAAATCTTGAGTAGCGTCGGTAGTAGTTGGTGTTGCAGGATCTGTTATGGTTACCGTTACCAGTAAACGAACTGAACTCTCACAATTAGTTACCGGATCAAGGATTGCTCCATAATATGTTCCATTAGCTAAAGCTGTTGTTGGCGCTAAAGCCATTCCGCCTGTAGCGGTGCTGTACCAAACTACGCCAGTTTCATTTACCTGAAGACTTGCTACTGTCGGTGCATTTACCAAACAGAAGTCTTGAGTAGCGTCGGTAGTAGTTGGTGTAGCTGGATCAGTAACCGTTACTGTTACCAGTAAACGAACTGAACTCTCACAATTAGTTACCAGATCAAGGATTGCTCCATAATAATTTCCGCTCGCTAAAGCTGTTGTTGGTGCTAAAACTGTTCCTCCAGTGGCAACATTATACCAAACTACGCCAGTTTCATTTACCTGAAGACTTGCAACTGTTGGTGCATTTACCAAACAGAAGTCTTGAGTAGTATCAGTAGTAGTTGGTGTTGCAGGATCAGTTACTGTTACTGTTACCAGTAAACGAACTGAACTCTCACAATTAGTTACTGGGTCTAGAGTCGCTCCGTAATAACTTCCGCTCGCTAATGCTGTTGTTGGTGCTAAAGCCACTCCACCTGTAGCGGTGCTGTACCAAACTACGCCAGTTTCATTTACCTGAAGACTTGCTACTGTCGGCGCATTTACCAAACAGAAGTCTTGAGTAGCATCAGTAGTAGTTGGTGTAGCTGGATCAGTAACCGTTACTGTTACCAGTAATCGAACTGAACTCTCACAATTAGTTACTGGATCAAGGATCGCTCCATAATATGTTCCATTTGCTAAGGCTGTTGTTGGCGCTAAAGCCACTCCGCCTGTAGCGGTGCTGTACCAAACTACGCCAGTTTCATTTACCTGAAGACTTGCTACTGTTGGCGCATTTACCAAACAGAAGTCTTGAGTAGCATCAGTAGTAGTTGGTGTAGCTGGATCAGTTACTGTTACTGTTACCAGTAAACGAACTGAACTCTCACAATTAGTTACTGGGTCTAGAATTGCTCCATAATATGTTCCGCTTGCTAATGCTGTCGTTGGAGCTAAAGCCACTCCACCTGTAGCGGTGCTGTACCAAACTACGCCAGTTTCATTTACCTGAAGACTTGCAACTGTTGGTGCATTTACCAAACAGAAGTCTTGAGTATCGTCGGTAGTAGTTGGTGTAGCTGGATCAGTTACGGTTACTGTTACCAGTAAACGAACTGAACTCTCACAATTAGTTATTGGGTCTAAGATTGCTCCATAATAAGTTCCGCTAGCTAAAGCTGTTGTTGGTGCTAAAGCCACTCCGCCTGTAGCGGTGCTGTACCAAACTACGCCAGTTTCATTTACCTGAAGACTTGCTACTGTTGGTGCATTTACCAAACAGAAGTCTTGAGTATCGTCGGTAGTAGTTGGTGTTGCAGGATCTGTAACTGTTACGGTTACTAGTAAACGAACTGAACTTTCACATCCTGTTATTGGGTCTAAGATTGCTCCGTAATAAGCACCGTTTGCTAAAGCTGTTGTCGGAGCTAAAGCCGCTCCTCCAGTTGCAACGTTGTACCAAATTACGCTAGTCTCATTTGTCTGAAGATTTGCTACTGTTGGCGTATTTACCAGACAGAAATCTTGGGTATCATCAGTAGTAGTTGGTGTAGCTGGGTCGATCACAGTTACGGTTGTAACTTGAAGCTCACCATTTTTATTTTGACATGTAAAATCACTTGTTACTGCAACATAATAAGAAAAAGGGCTCATAAGTTTTGTTAATCCTGAGATTGTTAAAACTCCCACATTACTAACTGCATAAGTGACATTATCAACCACTAATCCATCAGTAATAGGCTGTGTTTTATTCGCATCAAAATACCAAAAGAAGACTGGGCTTCCCAAAGTACTTGTTGGTGTTAATACAGCATCAGTATCATGACAAATAGAAGCATTGTTTACTGCAATATCTGTTGGTAAAGATGTTGGCAATATTGTGAACGTAACTTGTTTTCTATCGCCTGAAACTGTTTCACAAAACTCATCTGAACTTACTCCAACATAATAAGTATAAGTTCCAGGAACTAATCCTGTTAACTTTAATTCAGAAGTTGTTTCCCCAGGAACCAACTGACTTGTTGTACCATCAAAACTATACCAGTAGTATATTGGATTTGTAAGTACTGGTGTAGCAGCTAAAGTTGCATTCAATGTTACTTTTCCATCTTCAGCACAAATAATAGTGTTATTTCCCCCATTAATTGTTACACTTGCTACTGCTGCTGCAGGAGTTGTAGCTCTAACAACTACAGTCACTTCTCCTCTCGCAAGAGCTGCACAGCCATAACGAATTGGTTGGATATAATATTTATAAGTACCTGCTGCTAACGTAGCTGGAATCGTATATGTCTGACCATCGGCAAGGAAATTTCCTCCAGTTGGGGAGTCATACCATTTATAAGTCGAACAATTGGCAGGGGGCACTTCTAATGTTATATTGCTACCAGGGCAGACCGTGACCATATTATTAATGTCTCCCCCAAGAACTTTAGTATTTGTTACACGGTCAATATTATGTACTCTAAGTTGGTCTAACACACTTGCTACACCTCCTAAAGATATTGTAACTCTATCATATGGTTGAGTTTGAGGTGCAACAACGGTCATTGCTATTGTACCTCCCGAAAGTAGTCTTAAAGACAATAAACTACTATTGTTTTGAATCGGTGCACCAACAGCAGTATTTCCTAAATAAAGCTGAATATTAAATCCTGTAAGCAAATTGAGATTTAAAATCGTTCCAGGTTTAGAAATTGTTATTCTAAGGCTATCCCCAACCATCGATGGTGTTCTAAAAGTTGCTGTAAGCTGAGCAGCAGCAAGTACTCCTGCTCCACTAAACATTGTAGCATAAGTAGCAACATCACCATCGGCAATATTCCACGGGTCTGTCACCCCTACAGTAGCTGTTAATGCGCCTACTCCTAAGTCTTTTACACCAAAGAAAACATCTTCAATATCACCTTGTCCACAAGTTATCTGAGTAACTGGCTTATCATAATAAGCATCATACACATTAATATTTTGTGCTACACCTAAAATTGACCCCATTTGTACTCGAATACCGTCATAAGCTTTAGGCCCTGTAGCATCGGATGGAACAAATGTATATTCGAATGAATTTTGACCTGATAATAAATTTAGTAATGATCCCGATATAGATTGTAAAGTTCCAATATCAATTGGGTTTCCAAGTCCATCACGTTTAGTTCCTACCACAGTAACACTTTGTCCCAGTGCAACAGCGCTATAATCTGAACCTAACTTAATTGTTACGGGAGTACCTTGTGTTATTGTTCCTGGCCATTGTAGATTTTGCCATGTTGTTCCGATACCTAAAAGTCCTAAACCAGTTGTTATTGTAGAATAGGTTTGTGGATTACCATCTACAGCACTAGCTTCATTTGTAACAGTTCCTGTAACAATAGTTCCCCACTGTTGAGTTGTAGCATATTCTCTCTCTAATAATGGATCACAACTAGCTGGGTCTATAACAGTAATTGTAATAGTCTGACTATTAGTACAAGTTCCATTACTCGCAATTACGGTATAAGTAAAAACACCAACAGTATTAAGTGCGCCTGTATTATTTGATGGTATAGCATTCCCTGATGGATCATACCACGTAACAGTTCCATTTGAAGTTGCGGATAAAGGTACAGAATCACCTAAATTCACAACCACCGAACTTGTTACTGCTGTTAAAGTAGGTAACTGATTAATTGTAACCGTTACTTTTTGTTTTACAGATGGACAATCAACACCGGTTGTTTGTGCCTGAATCCAATAATCACCACTTACTGTAATATTCCCTGCGGCAACTTCTGTGATTGGATTGTTTGATGAATCAAAGAAAGTATATGTCGTATTTCCTGATGTATCAAAATTTGTGATAGCATCTTTTAAATTTACTTTAGCACAACCCGCCAAAGTTGCTGTAACTGTTAAAGCTGAGCCTGCTGGAAAATTTACTACAACTTCTTTTAAAGCTCCGTCAATATTTTCGCAAATACCTCCATTAAGTACCGAAACATAATATTTATAAGGTGCATCAGTAGCATTAAGTCCACTAATTGTAAGAGCACCTGTTGAAGCATCTTTGGAGAAGGTAACTCCAGGTTGGGCAACAATAGTAGTCCCTGTTATAATTTCCTGAGTTTTACTTTGATCTGTATAATATTTAAATGTTGCTCCCGCAAATGTAGATGTCGGAGATAAAACAGCACCTCCCGCACAAGTAGCGGTTAAAGGAGTTGTTATCGTAATATCACTTTCTGTAGGAATAGGCAACACTGTTACTGTAATAGCCTGACGATTAGTATTCAAACACGGTGTAACTCCACGACTAGCTTCTAAATAAAATGTTTTAGTTCCTGGTAATGATCCCGTTGTATAAGTGTTTGTATTAGTTGCTAAAGCAGTCCCACCAGTTGCTACATCATACCAAGTAAATGTTTGTGTACCCGTAGCCGTAGCTGTTAATGTAGTAGTTTGTCCTGCACAAATTGGAGATGACGCTCCTGTTATCGAAGCATTTGGATATCTGTAAGAAGCCTCATAAATATCTAAGCTCGTTAATAGAGTAGCTAATCCGCTTAATTGAATCTGAACGCTTGTAAATGGACCTGCTGCTGTAAAACTCGCTCTAAAGCGGTTTCCTCCTAATAGCTGAACATTTAAAAGCGAACTAATAGCAACTTGATCACTATTAGGAACACCTGAGTTAAAACTTTGCAAAGTAATATTCGAAAGAGCACTGATATCAAGAAGTCCCACAGGAATTCCTAATTCAACATCTATAATATCACCTGTTTGCCCTGTTGTAGGGAAACTCAACATTTGCTGAATATAATCCCCTAGTAAACCAACAGGAATTGAAAGGTTGGCAGCAGTTGCATTATTTCCATCCACAGAAGCTCCGTTATTTGTTGAATCACATAATAAGCATCCTGTTGTTCCTCCTTTTGAAGTTACTTGTGAATTAGCTAATAAACAAGAATTGATTGAATTACTTATGACAACATTAATAACAGCCCTTGTACTATTTGTACAAGCTGTAGTTGTACTTCTCGCTGCAATATAAAAGCTCTTATTTACTATTAAAGCAGGAGATGGTGTATATGAGGTTGTGCCAGATGATAGTAAGTTTCCATTAATTGGAGCATCATACCAATCGTAAGCTACATCTGTAACAGGATTCGTAACCTGCAAAGTAACATTCTGTCCAGATTGAATAAATACTGTTGATGATCCTACAGTTGGTACTGATGGTACTGGATTAACATTTACATGTACCGGAGTACGGGTAGGACTTGAACAACTTCCAATAACTGCTTCAACATGATAAGTTACAGAAGCAGTTAAACCTGGTGTCGTATAAGTCGTACCTGTAAATACCAAATTTCCACCTGCAGATTCATCATACCAATTATAAGTTGTACCTGCAACTGGTGAATTAACTGTTATTATTGTGGATTCTCCACTACATACATTTAAAGGTGTAGCCACAACCGTTGTTGGAGCAACAGGATTATTAACTGTTACAAGAACAGGATTCCTTTCGCTATTCACACAACCATTACGAGTAACTTCAACATAATAGGTAGTATTCACGGTTAAAGGTAATGTTGTATAAGCAGCTGTGCTACTCAATAAAGTTCCTCCTGTTAAAGCATCATACCACTTAATCGTTTCACCTAAAGCTGCACTAGACATTAACGTTGTTGTTTGTCCGCTACAAATTGTCGTATTTCCAGTTATAGTTCTTGCTTTAAATTTATATGAAGCCCCATAAATATTAAGATTTGTTAGTAATGTTGCTAAACCTCCTAACCTAATCTCAACACGATCAAAGGCTGAACCTGCTGTAAGACTTGCTTTAAAACGATTACCCGTTAATAATTGAATATTTAAAAGAGAACTGTTTACAGCTACCCTATCATTATTATAGGTAGCACCATTATAGGTAGCTAATGAAATATAACTTAAGGCGCTTATATCTAAAAGTCCAGTTGGAATTTCTAAATCAACTGTAATAACATCTCCGGCCTGACCTGAGTTATTAAACTGAAGTGTTTGTTGAATCCAACCAGTAACTAAACCAACAGGCACTGATAATGTAGCTGCTGTACTGCTGCTACCATCAACCGAATTGTTAGGATTACTTGAAGAACATAATAAACAAAGTCCGTTTTGAGCTGTCTGTTGGCTATTTGCATCCAGACATCCTCCCAACGAACTAGTTGAAACATTTACAACAATCGGTACTCTGGTAGCACTTACACATCCTCCAGCAACATTACGCGACTCAACATAATATGTTTTGGTAGCAGTTAGTATTGGAGTAGTAAAAGTATTAGAACTAGCCAATAATAAAGTTCCTCCTGTAGGTACATCGTACCAATCCAAAACAACGCCAGACTCTGATGTCGAAGCGCTTAAGGTTGCATTTTGTCCCGTTAATATTGAGACACTTGGCGTTAATACCGTTGCCACAGCAGGAATTGGAGTTAAAGTAACACTAACCGGAGTTCTTGTTGCTGTCTTACAAGCTCCTATCGAAGCCTCAACATAAAAATTAGTCACACCCGCCGAGACAGTAGGTGTATATGTAGTACCTGTAGTTATAGCAACACCTCCAGTTGGAGTACTAAACCAGGAATAAGTTGTTCCCGGTACGGGACTTATCACCGATAATGTAGTCGCCTGTGTAGCTGTAGAAGAACAAATTGCAGTACCGCTACTATCTATAGCAGGTAATACAGGATTTAGAACATTTACTGTTACAGGTATTCGTTGATCGCTTTCGCAACCTACACCTCTTGAAACGCTTACATAATAAGTAGTTGTAGCTGTTAAAGCTGGTGTTGTATATGTATTAGTATTAGAAAGTGCAGTAGTAGAAGTTGCTGAACTATACCAAGCCAATGTTGTTCCAGCACCAGGCGTAGCAGAAAGAGCTGCTGATTGCCCGTAACATACTGATTGTGATTGGCCTCCTGTAATAGTTGGCGCTGCAAACTGCAAACGCACCTCATATACTCTTAAATTTACTAATAAACTTAATAGGCCTCCAGTTTCAATTCTTACACCATTTGCATCACCGGGCAATGTATATGTTACAGTTGCTATTGCATTACCAGGTAACAGCTGAAGGTTTAATAATGGACTATTTAAGGCTACCTGTGAGCCAACATCAGCCGCTCCATTTTTAGCCTGAACAGAGACATTAGATAATAAACCAACATCCAACAATCCGTTTCCTGTACCTAAATAAAAAACAATTTGGTCTCCCGCTTTTGCTGTCTGACTAAAACTTAATGTTTCTTGTGCAAAACAGAGTAAACCAACAGCATTTGTTAACGAAGCATAAGTAGCCATACTTCCATCAAATGCATCATTGGGAGTCGTTACACTCATACCAACGCACAATAATCCACCTGTACTATTGGTCTGTGAGGTCGGCTTACAAAAAGTCTGTGAAAATGAGCTCGAAAAGGGAATTAATATCAAAAACAACCACAAATAATTTTGTAGAAATGCCCCCTTTTTTATTGTTAAGAAAAATGTTTTCATATTCCTGAGAGATTAATAAAGTGATAAATAAATTCCAATATGATAAATAGGCAACTCTATCAACAATCTCTCTTATGCATTTACGCAGAGATTATTAAAACAAAAGCCATAATAACAAATCATCAGAAACACATTCTAATGCTGTTAAAAACATCTAAATTTTAAGGTCTATAAAAAATTACTCAGAATTTGTTGCAAACTCAATTCGCGAAGAAGCGTATGATTCCTTAATTCGACAAAATTTAAAAGTCAAATGAATGCTAAAAAAAGAAAGATGTTTACAAGAGTCATTTAAAGTAGATTTTAATTTCATAAAAATGTTTTTAAGAGATTAATGTATTTATTAGGGATTCTACTTTTGTCATTTTTTGGCTACCATAAGGCACTAAAAGCCTGTATGCGATGCTCCATATGGTCATCCATAAAAATAAAAAACAGAAATTTTAACTCGACGATTTTAAGTACAAGAAAGAATTCACACGATAATCTTAAAGAAACAGAGTTCTACAAGAAATGCGAAAAACTAAAATCTATTGATTTTTATAAATAGATTTAATTACTAATACTTGAGTAGTCGATTTACGCTTCTGGGGACTGAAGACTCAAATTAATAATACTACCTACGTATTATTATCGAATAGACAACATCGATAATCACGCCTATATTGAACATACTGATTGTTTAATTTTGGGATACAAAAAATCAGTTGTTTTATAAAAATATTTAAAAGGGAAAATTGCTTTCTAGCTATAACAACAAAATTAGATATGACATTTAATTTTGAATTGAATGCTAATGAAGTAAAAAATAAAGAAAAGAAGAATTCATTTCTTCTGAAAAAAGTAATTATAAATTCCATAAGCATCCAGGTTAAATAATAATTGACAAAAAATCGTACAAAAAATTTATTTATTTAAAGAGCTTTTTTTAAAAAGCCTTCATGCTATTATGTGGTATTATATTATTTTATTACAGAAAACAAATTAGAATAATAATAAATAATCATTTTTTTTATATATTGCTCTCCATTTCATTAGAATTCCCCGATTCTATATAAATATATAACCTATCTATACTTAATCAGATTTATATCTGACTTTCGGTGTTGTGCGATTTTGGGCAATAATTCAAATTTTAAGATATTAACTTAAAACATGCGAGTAATTAACGTTTTTTGACTATTTCTTTAACAGTCTTAAGATTAATTAACAATCGTTTAATGATTAATATTTCATAAATGTAAAAATCTTTTTTCGAATATGCAAGTAAAAAAATCACTAAATGCGAATTTAATCTTAAAACGATTAAAAAAAGCTTTACATATAAACACCGACATCGAGTTATCTAAATTATTGAATATCAAACCAAACACTATCTCTACATGGAAGAAAAGGGATACTTTGGATTTTAGTGCAATAATCTCAATTTGCAATGTTCATGAAATTGACTTAAATAAAATACTTTCAGAAAAAAGCCACAACGAAAAAACTAACAATATAATATTAAACAATACCCCTTTAATTAAAAGAGAGATTCAGTTTGAATATTGTCTTGGAAATGAAGATTTATTAAACACTTTACCCAAATATCATTTTCCGTTTATCCAAAGCAAAATTTCAAGAGCTTTTGAAGTAGTTGGTAATAATATGAAACCTATTATAAACGCAAATTCATTTGTAGTTTGTGAAATTGCAGATATAAATACAATAGAAGAAAATGCGATTGTAGTAATAATAAGTAAAACTAAAGGACTAATCATTAATCGAATAAGCAATGATAGCCCTTTAGAAAAAAACTTTACTTTAAGCAATGATAATGCTTTCTTTAAAAACACTACTATCGACTCTGAAGATATTAAGGAAATCTGGGCAGTAAAGAATATACTGATTAGAATTTAATTCAATCCAGATTTATTTAATAGTAATCAATCAAAGCGATTACGATTCGATAATCGTATTTATTTGCTTAAACAATTGACCATCGCTCAAGAATGCTCCTTGTTGAATTAATTCAAAAATTGAAGTATTACGATCATCGGTAAAAACTTTTTTACCAACTTTCATTTCGATAGTTTCAGTAAACATATTATCACTAAGCCATTGTAAACCTTCTTTAGTCAGGAAATCAGTTTCTGGAACTAAGGATTTCAAAACTATTGATTGCACATGTGTATCAAAACATTGAAATAAGAAAATATGATTCTTAGAAAAATGTTCTAAAAATTCAGCTCTTGAGAGAACGCCTTCCCAAATTAAATCAGAGAATACATCTAGCTCTTGCTCAGCTACCTCAGGCTTGTTTATTTTGATCGAATCCCACTCTGCCTTATCAATTGCTTGCGTTCCTAAAAAGTTAGCAAATTCAGCATGTAATTCATCAAATTGTTCTTTTGTTAATCTTGCGTATTTCATTTTTTTTTAGGCTTTATGCCTTACGCTATAAGCTTTAAGCAAGATGCTTTGTGCAAATAACTTTAAGTCTAATTAATTATTATCTTTTTTAAACAAAAAAATCCCGATTTACATCGGGATTTCATATTATAAATTAAAACTATTACTTTTCAGCAACAATTTCGTAAGGTAATTCAACTACAACATCTCTGTGTAATCTAATGCTTGCAGCATATTTACCAGTACGTTTTACGATACCGCTAGTAATAAATTTTCTTTCGATAGAGTTACCAGCTTTTTCTAAAGCTTCAGCAATATCTATGTTAGTGATAGAACCAAAAAGTTTCTCTCCACCAGCTTTTGCGAAAATTTTAATTTCAAGTGCTTTCAATGCTTCAGCTATTTTCTTAGCGTCATCAACAATTTTAGCCTCTTTGTGTGCTCTTTGTTTTAGGTTTTCAGCCAATACTTTTTTTGCAGAAGGAGTTGCTAAAGAAGCAAAACCTTGAGGAATTAAAAAGTTACGACCGTAACCAGCTTTTACAGATACTACATCATCTTTAAATCCTAGATTCTGTACGTCTTGTTTTAAAATAAGTTCCATGTTGTTGTCCTTATATTTGAGAAGTTAGGTTCCATCTTACCGGAAACCAACAACTGTTGTTTAATATTATTTTAATAAATCGGCCACGTATGGCATTAAAGCTAAGTGACGTGCTCTCTTAACAGCTACAGACACTTTTCTTTGGTATTTTAATGAAGTTCCTGTTAAACGACGAGGAAGAATTTTTCCTTGCTCATTAACGAATTTCAATAAGAAATCTGCATCTTTATAATCGATATATTTGATTCCAGATTTTTTGAAACGACAATACTTTTTAGTTTTGTTAGTTTCTATGTTTAAAGGCGTTAAATATCTGATATCTCCGTCTTTTTTTCCTTTTGCTGATTGCTCTATTGTAGACATAATAATTAAGCTTTTGTAGATTTTAATTTTGTTCTTCTTCTCTCAGCCCAAGAAATAGCGTGTTTATCTAAACTTACAGTTAAGAAACGCATAACTCTCTCGTCACGTCTAAATTCAGTTTCAAAAGCAATAAGAACTTCTCCTGCTACTTTGAACTCAAATAAGTGATAAAAACCACTTTTTTTGTTTTGGATTTCGTAAGCCATTTTTTTCAGACCCCAATCCTCTTTTGATACCATTTCAGCTCCTCTACTAGTAAGAAATTCTTCAAATTTCGTTACTGTTTCCTTCACCTGAACCTCAGATAAAACGGGATTTAAAATGAAAACAGTTTCATAATGATTCATAAATACAATATTTATTTGTTAAAATTGGGTGCAAAAGTAACCATTTATTTTATATATCCAACACTTTTTTGCTTTTATTCGACGTATGACAAAAAATAAGCTCTAAATCTAGTTTTTTATTAAAAATAAATCTATATTTACTATTACATTCCCTAAATTTAAATGTTATGAAACTAAATTGTGTTGTAGTAGACGATAGTTCTATCCAAAGAACTATTATCTCAAAATTAGTCAATAATCATCCGAATTTACACTTAATAGGAGATTTTTCTAATGCGATTGAAGCTAGAAGTTGTATCTCTTTAAATAATATTGATTTGATATTTTTAGATATCGAAATGCCCGTTATAAATGGTTTTGATTTTTTAGATGGTCTAAAAACAAAACCTCAAATTATCTTCATTACGTCTAAAGCAGAATATGCATTAAAGGCGTTTGATTATGACGCCACCGATTATCTACAAAAACCAATAGCAATAGATCGTTTTAATGCTTCTGTAAAAAGAGCACTAGACCTATATGCCTTACGTACAGATGTAAAAGAAGATGAAGGAGAACATATTTTTATCAAAAGTAATCTAAAAAAACTTAAAATTTTCACTGCAAAAATTAAGTGGATTGAAGCTTTCGGTGATTATGTAAGAGTTGTTACAGAAGATGATAGTAATCTTGTACTTTCGACAATGAAGTCTTTTGAAAATGATTTATCAAAAGAAAAATTTATTCGAGTACATAAATCGTATATCATCAATATCGACAAAGTAGAACGTTTTAATAGCAAGTTTGCCGAAATCGGAATCACAAAAATTCCGTTAAGTCGAAACAAAAAAGAAGACCTCGTTCGTGCTTTATCTATAACACACTAAAACGTTTAATAAAAGTCGACATTTGTTACCACTCTTATCGCTCTATATTGCGCAACAGCCTCAAAACTATTCAGTATTTTCTGAATAGTTTTTTTTGTACCTCCCAACGGCACATTCTGCGGAATCTTAATTAAAATCGTTCGTATATACTCATTTCTTATTCTGCTAATAACAGGTTCTTCCGGACCTAAAACTGGCATATTCAAATTCTGACTCAAAACCTGATACAACCATATAGAACCTTCTTTTAGCTTATCAAAATCACGGTGTTTAAGCGTTAATTTAACCAGTCGGAAATAAGGAGGGTATTTATAAATTTGCCTGTCATACAATTGCTCTTTGTACATCCCGGCATAATCATTATTGGTTACTTGCTGAATTGTATTATGATTTGGGTTATAGGTCTGGATTACAACCTTACCTTGTTTCTCTGAGCGTCCTGCACGTCCTGAAACTTGCATCATCATTTGAAAACTTCTTTCGAAAGCACGAAAATCGGGATGAAACAACATATTATCGGCATTCATTATCCCTACCAAACTTACATTATCAAAATCTAATCCTTTGGCAAGCATTTGTGTTCCTACCAAAATATCTATTTCCCGATTTTTAAAACTATCGATAATTTTCTCAAACCCAAACTTACCTCGAGTTGTATCCTGATCCATTCTGCCTGTTTTGGCATTTGGAAAAAGCGCAAGTAACTCCTGCTCTATTTGCTCTGTACCAAAACCTTTGGTAGTTAAATCAATACTAGAACAACTATGGCAATTTGTTGGTTTTGCCATGCTATAACCACAATAATGGCATCGCAATTGGTTTTTATGTTTATGATAAGTAAGACTTACATCGCATTGCTGGCATTGCGGAACATGTCCACAAGTAATACATTCTATAATAGGTGAATATCCACGTCTGTTTTGAAACAATATAACCTGTTCGCCTAAACTTATCGCTTCAGAAATTGCTTCGGTTAAAACATCGCTAAAATGTCCAGTCATGCGTTTTCTAAAATACTTGTCTTTTAAATCGACCAAGGCTATATCTGGCATCCGAACATTGTTATAACGTTCTGTAACTGTTACTAACCCGAATTTTTGTGATTGTGCATTAAAATAAGTTTCTAAACTTGGCGTAGCCGAGCCCAAAAGAACTTTTGCTTTATGAAAGTTTGCCAGAACAATTGCCGCATCACGCGCATGATAACGTGGTGCAGGATCTACTTGTTTAAAAGTTTGTTCATGCTCTTCATCAACAATTAGTAATCCTAAATCTGCAAATGGCAAGAACAAAGCCGACCTTGCTCCTATTACTATTTGCGCATTTTCAGCATTCGCTAAAGTCTGATTCCAAACCTCAACACGTTCATTATTGCTATATTTAGAATGAAAAACAGCTACTTTATTCCCAAAATGAATTCGTAATCTACTTACTAATTGTGTAGTAAGTGCAATTTCGGGCAACAAGTACAAAACCTGTCTTCCTGTTGCTAAATACTCTTCTATAAGTTTTATATAAATTTCGGTCTTACCACTGGAGGTTACTCCATGAAGCAAACAAACTTCTTTTTCGATAAAACTAGTTTTAATTTCCTCAAAAGCAGTTTGCTGAACTGAACTTAGTTGTAGTTCTTTCTCGGTACTTTTTCCTGTAAAATTAATTCGGTCTTGTTGTAAAAAATACTCTTCAAAGATTTCTTTTTCAATTAAGGCTTTTACAATTGCCGATGATGATTGCGAAGCCTCAACCAATCTCTTAACTGTTATTGGTTTCTTTTCGGCTGCACTTAACTGAAAATATGCCATAACAATTTCTTTTTGTTTGGCAGCATTTTTAAGCACGTCTAGCAACTCACTTAACCCTTGATTGGAATCGTATTTGCTATGTAACTTAACATAACGAACCAATTTTGGCTTGTAACTTTCTTGTATCTCCTGCTGAAGTACAACAATATCTTTATCTATTAATTTTTGAAGAATAGGAAAAATATTCTTTTTATTTAAAATCGCAACAATATCCTGAACCTTAAGCGAACTCTGTTGTTGCAATGCTTCGTAAACCAAATACTCTTCGTCTGTTAAAACAGTTTGATCTATAAAAACATCTGCTTTATGCGAAATTACTGTTTCACTCTCTAGCAATAATCCGCTTGGGAATGCACCACGATATACATCGCCAATAGCACACATATAATAGGAAGCAATCCAGAGCCAATGCGCTATTTGAATTTCGGTAGCGATTGGTTTTTCATCCAGAATTTGATGAATTTCTTTGGCTTCATACAGCGTTGGTTCATCCTGATGTATATCCAGAACTAATGCAGTGTACATTTTGCTTTTACCAAAAGGCACAGCAACACGCATCCCTTTCTGAATAAAATTAAACTCTGCTTCGGAAATACGGTACGTAAACGTTTTGGCTAATGAAAGTGGTAAAATGACTTCTACAAAATGCATTTTAAAGATATGTATGTTTTAAAATAATAGTATTTGAAATACTATTATTTAGTTTTTAATTTTAAAGCAAATTTACTTTTTATCTGAATTCCCAGAAGCTTTTGCTGCATTATATTCTTTTACCATTTTTAAGGTATGGTTAAGAGATTGGAGATCTTTCCAATCATCATGTCCTGTGATGATATATACTGGTTTTTTGAATTTTGCCTGAACTTTTTTAATAGATTGCTCCCATTCTTTTACATCAGAATCTCCTAAGTAACCTAAATCTGTTGCATCGGTACTTTTTACAAAACATCCTCCGTACAGTATTTTTTCTTTATTAAACCAAACTACAACATTGTCTGGCGCATGTCCTTTACCTGGATAAAAAACCTCGAAACGGTGCTGACCAACTGTAAATGTAGTATCGTTTGGTATTATAAACTCAGCCCTTTTTTTACCTTCTTTTTCAAGAATCTGATCGGTTAGTTTTATAGTATATGTTTTTATACCTTTTTGTTTATAAAATCCCAAGCCTCCTGCTCTATCCTCGTGCGAATGTGTTGCAATATGCATAACAACATCTTTATGATGCCTGGCTTTTATGCTATCTAGCAATGGCTGAAATTGTGCTTCGTCCCAAGGGGCATCAAATAACACAACGCCTTTATCTGTAAGCAGATACATGGAGTTGGCAGAAATCAGGGTTCCTTTGTAATCGTGAAAAGTTTTATAAACATAAAAGTCACCTGTAAGATGACTTATTTGTAATTTATTATTTTCTGTTTGTCCAAAAGATTTTGTGAATCCTATGAGCAAAAATAATATCATTAATTTATTTCGCATTTTTTTTATAACTCAATTAAGTTTATTTAACTCTTACCCAATATTGTGTTTTTCCTAAAAGAGAAAATCCAATAAATCCGCGTAATTTCAATTTATTTGCAGAGTCTAATGTAATATAACATTTGTACACTTTACCGTTTGTTGGATCTAAAATTGTTCCTCCATTGTACTCATCACCATCTTTCTTTAAACCATTTATGATTACCATTCCTAAGATAGGCTTGTTTTTAAGCGCTCCCGAGCACGAAGTACACACATCTTTTTTGTGATCTTCACGAAGAATTTCAACTACTTTACCATAAATTTTACCTGATTGTTCATACACTTCTACAATCGATTTTGCTTCTCCTGTTTGATCATCAATAGTTTTCCATTTTCCGATTACAGTTTGACTTTGTACGTTGCCTATTACTACAAATAATAAGCCCATTGTTAAGATCCAGTTTTTCATGATGTTTGTTTTTTAGCCCTGATTACAGCGACATCCTTTATCCCGATTCTTTTAGGGATAAAGATATAGCGGAAAGCAGGAATAGCTTCTAAATGTTATTATTATTTTTTTGTCTTAATTTTCTGATTGTGGCATTTAGTTCGAAACCCAAAAGCAAAATCATACAGTTTATCCAAATGTAAAACATTAGAATTAATAATGTACCAATTGAGCCATAAAGTTCATTGTATTTTGAGAATTTTATAACCCAAATCCCAAAAAAGTATGAAGATATAACAATTAGGATTGTTGTAAATACGGAACCAATACTTATAAACGGCACTTTATTATACTGCTTGGTACCATAACGCAATAATATAGAAGATGTTATCAAAATCATTAAGATTACAAATAAGTAACGCCCCATGATAATAAGAGGAATCCTGTCGCTTAGAACATCCTGAATTGTTGTTTTTTGGATAAATACCTCAAAAACAACAATTGTAGCAACGGTTACAAACAATATAATTGTCATGACAAGCGATATTGCTAAGGCTACTAAATATTGACGAAAAAAACCTCGTTTATCAAAGACATGTTTTGATGATTCGAAACCACTAAGAATCCCGTTAATCCCATTTCCCATTAAAAAAATGGAAAGTAAAAAACCCGATGATAATAAACCTGAATGACTATTATTTAAAATATCGCTAATAATTTTGCTAATTGCATCATACGTATTTGGCGGAACTCCTTGCTGTACAAACTGCAAAAAATCTTGTTGAAATCCATCAATCGGAATAAACGGAATTAAGTTAAGTATAAACAGCGCAAAGGGGAATAATGCCATAAAAAAACTAAAAGAAACAGCACTTGCATGGTATGAAAATGCTCCTTCGATGATTCCAATAGTATATAATTCGAGTAAATCATACAATGAAAATCCTTCGAGCCATGGCAGTTTTATATTCTTTAAGAGACGAACCAGATAGCGTACTACAGGAACTTTATCAAGTCGCTCTTCTATTTCTACAGACATACTTTTTAAATTTTAGATTTTTGAGTTTAGATTACAATTCTAACTCACAAGTCGTAAGTCATAATTAAAACTTAAACTAAAATGCTTTTAAACTCAAATCCATATTATAAACCGAATGCGTTAATGCGCCCGAAGAAATATAATCGACTCCACATAAAGCATATTCACGAATTGTTTTTTCGTTAATGTTACCTGAAGATTCTGTTTGGCATTTATCACCGATTAATTCAACCGCTTTTTTAGTATCTTCATAATTAAAATTATCTATTAAAATACGAAAAACACCATCACTTTGTAGAATTTCTCTAATTTCATCAAGACTTCTGGCTTCGACAATTATCTTTAAATCAAGATTGTTTTCTTTAAGATAGGCTTGGGTTTTGGCTATAGCCAAAGTTATACCGCCAGCAAAATCGATATGATTATCCTTAAGCATTACCATATCATAAAGTGCAAATCGATGATTTTCGCCACCTCCTATTTTTACTGCCCATTTCTCGGCAACACGAAAATTTGGTGTCGTTTTACGGGTGTCTAATATCTTGGCATTTGTACCTTTTAAAAGTTGTACGTATTGGTTTGTTTTAGTAGCTATTGCCGACATACGTTGCATCGAGTTAAGCACAACACGCTCCGATTTTAAAATCGATTGTGAACTACCTGTAACATGCAGTACGATATCTCCGTATTTAACCGGAGTTCCGTCTTCGATGAATGTCTCGACTTTTAAACTTGGGTCAACATAATTAAAAATCATTTTAGCAAAAGCAACTCCTGCAATTATTCCATCTTCTTTTACCAATAATTTGGCTTTTCCTTGTGCATCTGCAGGAATACAAGCCAAAGAACTATAATCTCCTGTGCCTACATCTTCGCGAATTGCATTAAAAATAAGCAATTGTAACTCGTTCTGAAATTGTACTTCGTTAATCATTTTGTATGAATTTTAATAGAATGCTAAAGTAGGATATATTTTGTGGATTTGAAAATTTAGACGATTTGAAAATTTAAAACACATATTTTATTAATATCTGCCAGAAAAAGTCTTTAGCGAAAATATACAATCTCAGTCCCGAAATTTCGGAATAATCTCCTTGAGTTTCACAACACTGAATCCTCTGATTCTCTGAACCTCAGAAATAAAAAATGTCTTAAAATACTTTTTTAAAAACTTTTAGTAGTAGATAGTCTTTGCATTTTTAAACAAATTCGCAATGTAAATATAATCTTACTATTAAAAGATTAAATAAAGCTGATTTATTAGTACAAAAAAGTTTTACTAGTGCATTTTTAAAGTACTCATCCTAATTTATGACACTCAATTTTAAAAAAAAAATTAAATTCTTATTTATGAAAAAAATTATTCTCTTACTCTTCTGCATAACAATTATTACTTCGTGTGAAAAAGAAGATTTGACTTCGGCTGCCACAACCGCAACCACAAAATCTCTTACTTCAAAACAAGTAACGACAAACAGTCTCGATGCTTATCCTAACAAACGACAAAATAATTATCCTATCGTACTGGTTCACGGAATGTGCGGCTGGGGACGCGATGAAATGCTTGGTTATCGTTATTGGGGCGGACTTGGAGATACTCAAACCTATTTAAACCTTTACGGATATAAAACTTTTACGGCATCGGTAGGGCCAATATCTAGTAATTGGGATCGTGCTGTTGAGCTTTACTATAATATCGTAGGCGGAAGAGTAGATTATGGTGCTGCGCATGCTCTAAAACATGGACATAACCGTTATGGCGATACTTATCCTGGATTTTACAAACAATGGAGTGCTACTAATAAAGTACACATTGTTGGTCATAGTTTAGGAGGTGCGTCTCCAAGATTTTTAATTCAGCTACTAGAAAATGGAGATGCAGCAGAAAAAGCTTATGTCCCTAGTGGTCAAGAAGCTCCGACTTCGGACTTATTTAAAGGAAATAAAAAAAATTGGGTAGCAAGTCTTACGTCAATTGCGGGTGTGCAAAATGGTGCTTTAACTGTAGATTCTGGTTATTTTAGAGAGGATCTTATGAAAATGGTACTTGGAATGGGTGCTATAGGAGGAATTGGACTAGAGCAAAATACATTTTACAATTTTGACCTTGGTCAATGGGGATTACAACGCCAAAAAAATGAAACTGTAAAGGCATATTTTGACAGGATATTTGACAAAACATCTTCTGGCGCTCCATCATCGGCTCGTTTTTGGAATTCGCAAGATAATTGTATGTATGACTTGAGTGTAAAAGCAATGCAGGTACAAAACGAATGGGTTAAGAGTTCGCCAAATGTTTATTATGCATCATATACATTTAATGACATGGTTGAGCAAACTAATGGAACTTGGTCGCCAGCCTCTACTATGAGTCTTTTATTTAAGCTTGAAGCGGCTAATATAGGCCGAACCACAGCAAGCTTACCTCTTGGTTTTTTAAATTGGAGACCAAATGATGGACTAGTAAGTGTAGTTTCAAGTCAATATCCTATTGGGCATGATTATGTATTAATGGATCCTCTTAACAGAAAGTTGGCGCCAAAAGGTGTTTGGGATGTGCATCCTACTATTAAAGGGCAAGATCACTTAAGTGTTGTGGCTCCTGATTATTTACAATCAACTAGTACTTGGCTAAATAAATTTTATTTAGACATTGCTAAAGATTTATCTTATTTACCTAAATAATATTTTTTTCACCATTAAGGTATTAAGGAAAATTAAGCTTTACGCTCAATAAAACTTAATGCCTTAATGGTTTATTTTTACCTTTTTCACCATTAAGAGATTAAGAAAATTAAGCTTTACGCTCAATAAAACTTAATGCCTTAATGGTTTATTTTTGTATTCTTTTACCATTAAGAGATTAAGAAAATTTAAACTTTACGCTTTATGAAATTTAATGCCTTAATGGTTAATTTTTATCTTCTTTTACCATTAAGAGATTAAGAAAGATTAAGCTTTACACTTTATGAAACTTAATATCTTAATGGTTAATTTTTGTCTTTTTTACCATTAAGATATTAAGCAAATTAAGCTTTATGCTTATAAAAACTTAATGTCTTAATGGTTTATTTTTGTATTCTTTTACCATTAAGAGATTAAGAAAGTTAAGCTTTACGCTTTATAAAAACTTAATGTCTTAATGGTTATTTTTTGTCTTATTTACCATTAAGACATTAAGAAAATTAGGCTTTACGCTTTATGAAACTTAATGCCTTAATGGTTTAAATATTTTTCCTTTTGGTACATTATCTATTGTAAACATTAGATATCTTTGAACTTCAATTTACTATCAAATGGGATTAATTAAAGATATTTACTCGATTGCTTTTTACGAAAATTTTACTGATTGTGTAGCTAAAGTCATTCCTGACTTTGACAAACAACACTTTATGAATTTGATTTTTGATGCTGATTTTGTCAATAAAGAATGGAAAGATCGCATGCAGCATACTACAATTGTCTTACATGAATTTATGCCTAAAGACTTTGGAAAAGCAGTTTTAACAATTGAGAATATTATCGAGAATTTAAAGAAAAACAAATTTACTGATGGTAATCTGGCTTTTATCTTTTTTGCTGATTATATAGAGAAATACGGTATTGATGATTTTAAAACAAGCGCAAAAGCTTTTGTAATGATTACGCAATTTATAAGTTGTGAGTTTGCCGTTCGTCCATTTATTATTAAATACCATCAGGATATGATTGATGAAATGATAAAATGGTCTTTGCATGAAAATCACCATGTAAGACGCTTGGCTAGTGAAGGTTCTCGTTCTCGATTACCTTGGGCAATGGCTATTCCTGCCTTAAAGAAAGACCCTACGCCAATTTTACCAATATTAGAAAATTTAAAAACTGACTCGTCCGAATATGTTCGTCGAAGCGTTGCCAACAACCTCAACGACATTGTAAAAGACAATCCCGAAATTGTACTTGATATTGCTGCCAAATGGCAAAATATAAGCCCCGAAACCGATGCTATTATCAAACATGGTTCTCGCACTTTACTAAAACAAGGTAATGTAGATATCCTGAAACATTATGGCTTAGAGAGCACTAATATCCTATTATCTGAATTTGAAATTGGTACTCCAAAAGTAAAAATTGGCGAATACCTAGAATTTCAATTTTCATTGAATAATGCTAACTCTGAGAGTAAAACTATTCGATTAGAATATGCCGTTTATTATCAGAAATCAAAAGGGCATCTGGCTAAAAAAGTATTCAAAATTAGTGAGCGTATTTATCAGCCAAATCAATTGGTTAAGATTAAAAGAAACCAATCTTTTAAGATAATCACAACACGTGTATTCCATTTAGGAAAACATCAATTATCGATAATAATTAATGGTACTGAAAGCGAATTACTGGATTTCGAATTGATTTAATACTAAGAATAAAACAGTTGTTTCTTTAAAAACCATATAAGTGATATAAGGAAATATAAGTTTTCCTTAAATGAACTTACATAACTTATATGGTTCGTTTTTTTTTAAAATTTAGATAAAAAAATAGGTATTTCCTGAACAAGACCTTACTTATACCTCAAGGTTTTACACTAAAACTATGTTATTATTCTGCTAAAAAACATAAATATTTTTTAAAATATCAGACTTTTATCTGTAATTTTACTGCCGTGAAATGGATTAACATCATATTATCAGTTTATTTAATCGTGCTATCGTGCTTGCCTTGTGCAGATACGCTGGAAAGCGAAACTAAATCGCATACAAGCGAAATAGTAAGTAAAGATAATGGTCATCAATCTCACACAAAAGGATTGGACCTTTGCGCTCCTTTCTGTAGTTGTAATTGTTGCGCAGCTCAAGTTTTAACTGCAGCTCCTGCCATTACATGGATTTTTAACGAAGAGACAGCTCTTATTAAAAAGCCTTTATCATCTTACCATTCAATTCTTGCTTCCAATTTCTACGGAAGTATTTGGCAACCACCCCAAATAGTATAATGTAGCCCGCCCCGACGCTTCGGGATACGGGTAAATGTGTTGTGGTGTACCACAAAAAAACAGGCGATTTCTCGTCCTGATTTCTCATTCATTATATCCTGAAAATGTTAGATAAGATTATACAATTTAGTATAAAGAATAAATTCATTATACTATTACTAACCTTGGTTCTTATAGCCTGGGGAAGTTTTTCACTTAAAAATTTACCGCTCGATGCGCTTCCTGATATTACAAATAATCAGGTGCAAATTATTACTACCGCTCCTACTCTTGCGAGTCAGGAAGTAGAACAATTAATAACCTATCCGATAGAACAATCTCTAAAAACAATTCCGAAAGTAATTGAACTTAGAAGTATTTCTCGTTTCGGATTATCGGTTGTTACTGTTGTTTTTGAAGAAAATGCCGATACCTATTGGGCACGTGAACAAGTATTCCAGAGATTAAAACAAGCCGAAGAAAACATCCCTAAATATGCCGGAACGCCAGAATTGGCTCCAATTACAACAGGTCTTGGCGAAATTTATCAATACGATGTTTATGCCAAAAAAGGCTACGAAGATAAATACAATGCTACCAGTTTAAGAACGATTCAGGATTGGATTATCGTACCACAATTACAAGGTGTAAAAGGGGTTGCCGAAGTAAGCACTTGGGGAGGAAGCGTAAAACAATACGAAATTGCTGTTGACCCAAACCGCTTAAATAGTGCCGGAGTTACGATTACAGAAATTTTTGACGCTCTCGAAAAAAACAACCAAAATACTGGTGGTGCTTATATCGAAAAAGATGAATTCGCTTATTTTATTCGTGGTGTTGGTATGGCATCTGGAATAAAAGATATAGGAAACATTGTTATTAAAAATAGAAATGCTACTCCTATTTTGGTTCGTGATGTAGCAACGGTACAATTAGGAAATGCCATTCGTTTTGGTGCTACAACCAAAGATGGTAAAGGCGAAATTGTAGGTGGTTTAACGCTAATGCTAAAAGGAGAAAACTCTAAAGCAGTTGTAGAGCGTGTAAAAGAAAAAATGATTGAGGTAAACAAGATGTTACCCGAAGGTGTTGTTGCCGAAGCATTTATTGACCGAAGCAAACTGGTAGATAATGCAATAGGAACTGTTACTAAAAACTTACTGGAAGGAGCTTTAATTGTAATTTTTGTACTGATATTATTCTTAGGAAACCTTCGTGCAGGACTAATTGTAGCTTCTGTGATTCCGCTAGCGATGCTGTTTGCTGTAATCTTAATGAATGCCTTTGGCGTAAGCGGAAACTTAATGAGTCTTGGAGCAATTGACTTTGGAATTATTGTCGATGGTGCCGTAATTATTGTCGAAGCCACGATGCATCATTTGCAAAAACTCAAGAAGAAAAAAGAATTAACTCAATCTGAAATGGACGAAGAAGTATATGCTTCAGCTTCAAAAATCAGAAATAGTGCTGCTTTTGGAGAAATCATCATCCTGATTGTTTATCTCCCAATATTAGCTTTGGTTGGAACCGAAGGAAAAATGTTTAAACCAATGGCAATGACAGTTGGTTTTGCCGTTATTGGTGCATTTATATTATCGCTTACTTATGTCCCGATGATGAGTGCCATGTTTTTATCTAAAACCACTGAGCATAAACCAAACTTTAGTGACAGAATGATGGCTTGGTTCGAAAAAATATATGCTCCATTCTTAGATAAAGCATTGCGTTTTAAGAAAGCTGTTTTAGGTATTGCTGTTACATTATTTGTTCTTGCTCTTGTAACGTTTCAAAACATGGGAGGAGAATTTATTCCTACTATCGAAGAAGGAGATTTGGCCATTAATGCTACGATCATGACAGGAAGTTCTTTATCGCAAATGATAAAAACAACAACCCAATATGAGAAAATGCTTAAAGCAAAATTTCCAGAGATTAAAACCATTGTAACCAAGATAGGAAGTGGCGAAATCCCAACCGACCCGATGCCTATAGAAAGTGGAGATTTGATTATTGTGCTAAAAGACAAAAAAGAATGGACGAGCGCAGATAATTGGCAAGACCTTGCACATATGATGAAAGAGGAAATGGAAAAAATTCCTGGAGCCAATATCGAAGTTTCTCAGCCTATTCAAATGCGTTTTAACGAATTAATGACAGGTAGCCGAAGTGATATTGCTATTAAAATTTTTGGAGACAATCTGGATGTTTTGGAAAGAAAAGCCAATGAATTAATTTCAAAAATCAATAAAATTGAAGGTATTGGTGACCTTAAAGCCGATAAAGTAAGTGGATTGCCTCAGATTACCATAAAATATGATTATGATAAAATCGCCTTGTATGGTCTGAATATCGAGGATTTAAATAAAATTCTTCGTTCTTCGTTTGCAGGAGAAGCTGCAGGTAAAATCTATGAAGAAAACAGACGATTTGATATCGTAGTTCGAATGAACAAAGACAATCGTAACGACATTAACGATGTGAGTAATTTATTTATTCCGTTGCCAAATGGTCAGCAAGTGCCACTTTCGCAAGTTGCAACTGTAGATTACGAGCAAGGTCCAGTACAGGTAATTCGTGAAGATGGTAAACGTAGAATTACTATCGGACTAAATGTTCGCGGACGTGATGTAAAAAGTGTTGTAGAAGAAATTCAGCAAAAACTGGACAACAATTTCAAACTTCCTGCAGGATATTATGTTACTTACGGAGGACAATTTGAAAACTTAATAGAAGCCAATAAACGTCTTTCTATTGCTTTACCAATTGCTTTGTGTTTAATTTTGGTTTTACTTTATTTCACTTTTAAAAGCACTAAACAAGCCGCTTTGATATTTACCGCAATTCCGCTTTCGGCAATTGGTGGTGTATTTGCATTGTGGATGCGTGGAATGCCGTTTAGTATTTCGGCAGGAATTGGTTTTATTGCTTTATTTGGAATTGCAGTGTTAAACGGAATTGTACTAATATCCTACTTTAACCAGCTTAAAGCCGAAGGTATTACAGATCCTTTACAACGTGTATTAATTGGAACCAAGACAAGATTACGTCCTGTTTTAATGACCGCTGCCGTAGCCTCTTTAGGTTTCTTACCAATGGCATTATCTACTAGTGGCGGTGCCGAAGTACAAAAACCTCTTGCAACAGTTGTAATAGGCGGTTTATTCTCGGCTACATTACTTACACTTATTGTTTTGCCGATACTATACTTATTATTCGAAACGAAAATTAAAAGAAAAACGACAATGATAAAACCTATAGTAACAGTGCTTTTATTACTTATTAGCAGCTTTTCTTTTGCACAAAACAACCAACCTATTGGTTTGGATAAAGCAATCGAAATGGCAAAAACTAATAGTATTAACTTGAAAATTGCTGATAAAGAGATAGAAAAACAAACGGTGCTTAAAAAGACAGCGTTTCAACCCGACCCTTTGCAAGTAGAATATCAGGGAGGGCAATTTAATAGTGCTTCATATGATAATAATGTTTCGGTACAGCAATATTTTCCTATCGGAAAAATCACCAAAGCCAACCGACAATTGCAGGAAGAACTGGTAAAACTAGCCGAAAAACAAAAAGCTTTATCCGAATATGAAATCGAAAAAGCCGTAACGCTAGCCTATTATCAATATCTATACGGTGTTTCTGTTCAAAAACTAAATACCGAATTATTCAATGTGTATGCTTTGTTCCTAAAAAATGCAGAACTTCGTTTTAAAACAGGCGAAAGTGGCAATATAGAAGTTATTAGCGCAAAGGCTAAATCTAAAGAAATTGAGACCCAAAAGGCACAATTAGAATACGATTTGGCTATTTATCAGAAGCAATTACAGTTTTTTGTTCGAACAAAAGAAAATATTGTGCCTGATAGTACTACACCGCTTCAATTTGCTTCTCTCACCGAATCTAATAAATCGAAAGTAGAAGGTTTGATGAATGATTATTATCAGCAACAAATTTCGGTTTTCCAAAAAGAAGCCAATACGTTTAAAGCACAACGTACACCAAAATTAGGTTTAGGTTATTTTGCTCAGACTATCGATACTAAATCTATGTTTCAAGGATTTACAGCTGGTTTACAAATTCCGTTGTTTGGAGGTGTAAATACGGCTAAAGCCAAAGCAGCTTCGATAAGTATTGCACAATCACAACTGGAATTAGAGAAAAATCAATTTTCACTGGAATTACAAATGCAGGAACTACAAAATGAATTTGAAAAACAGGAAAAAGGGTTACATTATTATCAAACAGAAGGTTTGCAGTATGCAGAACAAATTATTACGACAGCACAAAAAAGTTATGCTAACGGAGATATGAGTTATTGGACGTATATCAGTTTTTTAAATCAAGCAATTGATATCAAAAAACAATATGCTGAGACTTTGAATACATACAATCAAAGTGCCATTCGATTACAATTTCCAACAATTTCCAATAACTAATATTCCATACAATGAAAAATATAAAGAACACAATACTCCGAACTTCTACTCTACTTCCAATTGCTTTTTTAATGCTGGCTTTAACATCATGCAACGAAAAGAAAACAGAAGAAGCACATGAAGAAGAAAAGGAACAAACAGAAGTATCATTAACCGAAGCGCAATTTAAGACAGTTGGAATTCAATTTGGTAAAGTCGAAAATCGCAACCTCAACACCATTATTAAAGCCAATGGATACACAACAGTTCCTCCTCAAAATTCGGCTCAAATAGCTACATTACTTGGCGGAACAGTTAAAGATATCTTTGTTCTGGAAGGTACTTTTGTAAATAAAGGAAAAGTTTTGGCAACCATCCAAAATCTTGAAGTTGTTGGAATGTTAGAAGATTATAAATCGGCTACAGCCAATATCGAGTATTTACAATTGGAATACAATCGTCAGAAAACATTGGCTGATGAAAATGTAAATCCCCGAAAAATATTTCAGGAAGTAAAAGCAAAACTAGCTGTAGAAAAAGCAAGAGCACAAGCTGCAAAAAATAGATTGCAAGCATTAAATGTAAGCACAAGCAGTAACAGCGCATTAATACCTATTACATCGCCAATAAGTGGTTATGTGGGGAAAATAAGCATTGCCAAAGGTGCATTTGCAGATACAGGAATCCCGTTGTTTGAAGTAGTTGATAATAGCCAGATGCACTTAGATTTGAACGTATATGAAAAAGATTTAGGTTCAATTTCAATCGGTCAGGAAGTCGATTTTATTCTTACCAATCAATCTAATAAATCGATAAAAGGAAAAATATTTGGTATTAATAAATCGTTTTCTAACGAAAGTAAAACTGTTGCGGTTCACGCCAAAATAAACCCAGATGATGCCAAAGGATTAATATCAGGAATGTATGTTTCTGCTAATATCAATTTAAACAGTGCCACAGTTCCATCTTTACCTAAAGCAGCTGTTGCAAAAAATGGGGACAAATTTTTTATCTACATAAAAGAAGATTCACATCCTCATCCTGAAAAAGGAGCAAAACAAGAATCTGAAGCAGAACACAAAGAGGAGCATGAAGAAATACACTTTAAAGCAATAGAAGTTATTCCTGGTACAACCGATATGGGATATACCGAAATAAAATTTGTAACTTCAATCCCTGAGAATAGTCAAATTGTTACACAGGGTGCTTTCTACTTATTAGCAGCCCAAAAAGGCGGTGGAGAGCACACACATTAATTTTTATATGAATAATAAGCAACATTGGGAAAATGTATTCACGACCAAAACTCCAAATGAAGTAAGCTGGACACAAGAATATCCTAAAACTGCAATAGATTATATAGAAAACATAAAACTATCAAAAACTGCCAATATCATTGATGTTGGCGGTGGCGATAGTAATCTGGTCGATGCTTTATTAGACAAAGGTTTTCTAAACATTTGGATATTGGATATTTCGGCAGCAGCACTAGAAAAAACAAAAACACGCTTAGGCGAAAAAGCTAATTCAGTACATTGGATTGTCTCGGATATTACAGAATTTATCCCTGATGTAAAATTCGATTTTTGGCATGACAGAGCCGTTTTCCATTTTCTAACTAATGACGAAAGTATCAATAAATATGTCTCCATTATCAGTGATGCAGTCAATCCTAATGGTCATTTTTTATTAGGCACATTTTCAGAAAATGGACCATTAAAATGTAGCGGATTAGAAATAAAGCAATATTCTGAAAAGAATATGAAAGATACTTTCCAAAAAAGTTTTGAAACAATAAAATGTTTTACAGAAGATCATATTACACCATTTAACACAACACAGAATTTTCAATTTTGTGGATTTAAAAAGAAATAAATATGAACCATCAACATAAACCCGACGAGAATAATAAGCAAGTAGATTGTAAAGTCCCCGATAAAAAATCTTCAAAAAATACGAATTCAGGATGTTGTTCCCATGATGAGCAAGAAACTCATGATGATCACGACGGGCACGACCATTCGGGAGGAGACCAAACCGTTTTCCAGATGTTTGCTCCAGCAATAATTAGCTTTATTTTATTAATTATTGCTATTGTTTTTGATAATTATTTGCCACAAAACTGGTTTACGGGATGGATACGAATCGTTTGGTATGTAATTGCCTATTTACCCGTAGGTTTTCCAGTCGTTAAAGAAGCATTAGAAAGCGCCCGAAAGGGTTCTTTCTTTTCAGAATTTTTACTCATGAGTATTGCTACAATCGGAGCTTTTGCCATTGGCGAATATCCCGAAGGAGTTGCAGTAATGTTGTTTTATGCTATTGGCGAAACTTTCCAGACACTGGCAGTTACCAGAGCAAAAGCAAACATTAAATCATTACTCGACCAACGTCCTGATGAGGTTACTATTCTGGAAAATAATCAGCCAAAAATAATTAAAGCCGAAAGCGTTCAAATTGGGGCTATTATTCAGCTTAAACCTGGAGAAAAACTAGGTTTAGATGGAGAATTACTCTCTGATAATGCTTCGTTTAATACAGCGGCTTTAACAGGCGAAAGTAAACCTGACACCAAGAGCAAAGGCGAAAGTGTTTTGGCAGGAATGATAAATCTAAACTCAGTAGCCGAAGTACGCGTTACAGCATTATATACCGATAGTAAATTATCTAAGATTCTGGAAATGGTTCAGGATGCAACCGCTAAGAAAGCGCCAACTGAATTGTTCATTAGGAAATTTGCCAAAGTATATACACCATTTGTAGTGTATTCCGCAATTGCAATCTGTTTATTGCCTTACTTCTTTGTAGATGAATATATCTTCCGCGATTGGTTGTACCGAGCATTGGTATTCTTGGTTATTTCCTGTCCTTGTGCCTTGGTTATTTCTATTCCACTAGGTTATTTTGGCGGAATTGGAGCAGCAAGTAAAAACGGAATATTATTTAAAGGTTCTAGTTTCCTTGATATCATGGCAGCCATTCAAGTTGTTGTAATGGACAAAACAGGAACATTGACCAAAGGTGTTTTTAAAGTTCAGAAAGTAGTTGCAATAGATATTCCAGAAGCAGATTTAGTAAAATATACCGCAGCGCTCGAAACCAAATCAACGCATCCAGTAGGAACTGCCATAATCGAATATGCAAAAGGTACTGAAAAAGGTGTTTCGGTTACTGATGTAGAAGAAATTGCAGGTCATGGTTTAAAAGGAAAAGTTGATGGAAACGAAATCTTGGCAGGTAATGCTAAACTATTAAAGAAATTCAACATAAGTTATGATTCCGAAATAGACAATACACCGTTTACTATAATCGTAATTGCCATTAACCAGAAATATACAGGTTACTTTTTAATCGCCGATGAAATTAAAGAAGATGCCAAACAAGCGATTCAGAGTTTACATTCGATAAACGTAAAAACAGTTATGCTTTCGGGCGACAAAACTGCTGTTGTTAATGCTGTAGCAAAAGAACTAAATATTGACGAAGCCTACGGAGATTTATTGCCTGAAAACAAAGTCGAGAAAGTAACAGCCTTAAAAGACAAAAACCTGAAAATTGCATTTGTTGGCGATGGTGTAAATGATGCACCAGTTGTAGCACTTGCTCATGCAGGTATTGCAATGGGCGGTTTAGGAAGTGATGCTACAATTGAAACTGCAGATATCGTTATCCAAAACGACCAACCAACAAAAATTTATACAGCTATAAACATTGGTAAAAAAACAAAGCAGATTGTTTGGCAAAATATCACTTTAGCATTTGTTGTAAAAGCTGTTGTGCTAATACTTGGTGCAGGAGGTTTAGCAACCATGTGGGAAGCTGTATTTGCAGATGTTGGTGTTGCTTTATTAGCGATTCTAAATGCCGTAAGGATTCAGAAAATGAAATTCTAAGATATTCTATTAATAGTTTAAAAAGGGCGTTTGTACGATTTTGTATGAACGTCCTTTTTTTGTTTTGAGAAAACACAATACTGTCATTTCTGACAAACTAGGCAACTTTGCGTGAGATTTATTCGGTACAGTATTGCAGCTGTTTTTTTAAACTTAATGACATTTAGAATCTAGACAAGAGAAAATCCGTCCCGACGCTTCGGGATCGTGTTTTCACTTTAGCGAATCAGTCTCATCCGCGTTCCCTTCTAGACAATCTTTGTCGAGAATACAATTAATCATAATTTACTAAAATTCATCATTTTAAAAACAAACAACTGACAACCAAAAACCTTCAACTAAAAAAAATTAAATAATATTCCTTACTTTTATACTAACTCACTTCTTAATCTACATTAAGTTACATTTTTCATAATGAGAGTAACTTTGTATAACAATAAAACAAATACATTATGAAAACTAAAAATATAGAAATAGTAGTAGCTCCAAGACAACCACATTATGTTGGTGATGGATTTAGAGTGCACAATTTTATTCCAAGTGTACCACAATTAAGTATGAAACGCATGAGCCCTTTTATCATGCTAGATTATAATTCAAAATTTTATTTTCCGCCTACAAATACTCCAAAAGGTGTTGGTGTACATCCACATCGTGGTTTTGAGACCGTAACTATTGCTTATAAAGGCAAAGTAGCACATCATGATAGTAGCGGAGGTGGCGGAGTAATTGGCGAAGGCGATGTACAATGGATGACTGCAGCATCGGGAGTTTTGCACAAAGAATATCATGAAGAAAATTTCAGTAAAACTGGAGGTGATTTCCAAATGGTACAACTTTGGGTAAACTTACCTGCTAAAGACAAAATGTCGAAACCTAAATACCAAGGAATCACTAATGACCAAATTAATAAATATGAACTTCCTGAAAATGGTGGTCATATCGAAGTGATTGCTGGAGAATATAAAGATGTAAAAGGAACTGCATCTACCTTTACTCCTTTGCACTTGCTTAATGCAAGATTACTTAAAGGCGGAAAAGCAGCTTTTAATTTCCCCGCAACTTACAATACTGCATTATTGGTTATAGAAGGTAGTATAACAGTAAACGATATTACAAACGTACCGACAAATCATTTGGTTTTATTCGAAAATGAAGGCGAAGATTTTCATATCGAAGCACAAGAAAATAGTATCGTATTGATTTTAAGCGGAGAACCAATTAAAGAACCAATTGCTACTCACGGACCTTTTGTAATGAACACGCAGGAAGAATTAGTTCAGGCTGTAAATGATTACAATAATGGTAAATTTGGAACTCTGGAAGATTAATTTAAAAAATATAATATGTCAAACGTAAATCTAATTATTGAAGAACGCGCTGCCAGTATTGGTAATTTTATGGTAGGAAGATTATTGCCCTTTCGGCAAAAAAGAGCCGTTGGACCATTTGTGTTTATTGACCATATGGGACCGGTTCATTTAAGCGAACAAGAAAATTTAGATGTTCCGCCACATCCTCACATCGGATTATCTACCCTTACCTTTTTATTTGAGGGAAGTATCATGCACAAAGACAGTTTAGGATCCGAAATAGAAATCAAACCCGGAGCAGTAAACTGGATGACAGCAGGAAAAGGAATTGTGCATTCTGAAAGAACACCACAATACTTGCGTGAATCTAAAAAAACGCTTCATGGATTACAAATTTGGGTAGCGTTACCAAAAGAATTGGAACAAATGGAACCTAATTTTGTGCATGTAGAAGCCAGTGATATTCCGAGTTGGGAAAAAGATGGAGTTTCTTATAAGCTAATTGCAGGAGAAGCTTTCGGAAAAAAATCACCAGTTCCCGTGTATAGTCCGTTATATTTTATTGAGATCAAAAGCACGTCGGCTCAAAAAATAAACATCGGAAAAGATTTATTTGGAGAAAGCGGATTATATATTCTTGACGGAAGTATAAAAGCTGATGGACATACATACGACCCAAAACAAATCCTGATTGCAAACGACAGTACCTTATGCGAATTTGAAATCGCTGCCAATACAACCGTTTATATATTTGGAGGAACTCCATTTCCAGAAGAACATTTCATTTTTTGGAATTTTGTTTCATCAGACAAAGAAATATTGGAAAAAGCAAAACAAGACTGGGAAGCACAAACTTTTCCAAAAGTCCCTGGTGAAACCGATTTTGTCCCTTTACCAAAACCTCAAATACGATAAATTTATGAATACGATAACAGCAAGTATTGACACAAGAAAATATCGAACGGAAATAAAATCGGCAAGCGGTAATATTGTTATTGCTGATGAGCCACAAGAAATGGGGGGAAAAAATCTAGGCTTCTCCCCTTCCGAGTTATTGGCTTCTGCATTGGCATCTTGCACATTGATCACATTACGTATGTATATTGACCGTAAACAATGGGATGTTACAGAAATTAATATTTCGGTAGATTTTGAGCGAAACTCAGAACAAAACGTTTCCTTATTAAACCGCAAGATAGAGATAACAGGAAATGTAGAGGAAACTCAAAAGGAAAGGCTTTTAAAAATTGCCAATAGTTGTCCAATTCACAAAACGCTAACAAACACGATACAAATACAAACAACTTTAGACTAAATATTATGGAAATAGAACAAATAAACGAAGGAAGAAAAGGATATTATAAAGCAGTAGAAGACGGAAAAGAAGGTGGAAGAATGACCTATACTTGGGCTGGAGATACTAAATTTATAATTGACCATACCGAAGTAAATCCCGATTTTAACGGTAAAGGTGTTGGGAAAAAACTAGTTATGGCAGCAGTAACATATGCTCGCGAAAACAATCTAAAAATCATTCCGCTTTGTCCTTTTGCGAAAAGCGTATTTGATAAAACGGACGATATAAAAGATGTATTGTTTCATTAAGAGATGCAAAGGGACAAAGGTTTTGAGCTGCAAAGATGCTGAGGTTCTAAGTCACAACCTTGTCAGACTGAGCGGAGTCGAAGTCACAAAACATAAGAACTAAAGGTTCTCTAAAGACGCACTGTTGTGCGTCTTTTTTTTACATCAATACTAAGGAAATACCCTGTCATTTTACCAATTTTCATCTTAATTTTCAAATGTCCTCCTAATCAATTACATTTGCATGTAATTTAAACTTACTATATGACGAGGATAATTACAGTTTTTAGTTTTTTCATAGCACAACTCTGCTTTTCACAATCAACAGCAACTTATTTAGATAAAATCAGAAATAACGAAGCAGCACTAACTGCTTTCTTTTCTCAAATGCCAAAAGGCGGTGATTTACATCATCATTTTTCAGGCTCAATCTATGCCGAACCTTTATTAGAAAGAGCTATCGCAGAAGATTTCTATTTGAATTTAGAGACCATGCAAGTTCTAAAAGCAAAACCTGCAAAAGGAAACTGGGAGACTTTTTCTTCTCTTAGAAACAGCGGAAAACTAGAATATTACAAACAACAAATCATGCAAACCTGGTCTGCAAAAGACTATAACGGAGTTGCTGTTCCTTCTGATGATTTATTTTTTGACTCTTTCGAAAAATTTTCTCCTACTATCGACGGACATTTTGCCGAAGGTATGCTTGAGCTTAAAAACAGAGCAATTAAAGAAAATGTAAGCTATATTGAAACACAATTAAACACAATTCCTTGTGATATGAATGTGGATGATTTAGCCGACTTTAATACAAAACTAAGACTAGCTGCTGCTCAAAAAGACGAAAAAGCAATTTTTAAATCTTTAGATGCACTTTATAAATCATTACAAGATAAAAATGCTGTAAAATACGCTGAGGATTTCAATACTAATTTCATAGCCAAATTACATAAAGACCTTAAAATTGATGATGCAAACTTCACAATGCGCTATCAAAACTTTGTGTTGCGCTTTATGGAGCCTGTAGATTTATTCAAAAATCTTATGATTGCCTTTATCTCTGCTGACAAAAGCAAGCTTGTAGCGGGTGTAAATATCGTTTCTCCAGAACATGGCGAAACGTCTATGAAAGATTATTGGTTACACATGGTAATGTTTAAATACTGCCATTCTCGTTTTCCAGATGTAAAATATACACTTCATGCTGGTGAACTTACATTAGGACTTGTACAACCAGAAGAATTAACATGGCATATTACTTCGGCTATTCATACTGCCGGAGCTAATAGAATCGGTCATGGTGTAGATATCGCTTACGAAGAAAACTCGTATGACTTATTGCGTTATATGGCAAAGAATAATATTCCGATTGAGATTAACTTGGTAAGTAATGAGTTTATCCTGAAAGTTAAAAATGCACGTCATCCTTTTACATTATACAAAGAATTTAATGTGCCAATTGTAATTAGTACTGATGATGCAGGGATTTTAAGAACAAATATGACAGAGCAATATGTTTTATTGGCCAGCAGATATCAGGATGTTTCTTATGCGACAATTAAACAATACGTTTACAATAGTATCAACTACAGTTTCATTCAGGATAATGCCGTAAAAAAACAATTGCTAAAAGACCTTGATGCAAGATTTAAAACTTTTGAAGCTAAATTTTCAGAGAAATAAAATATGATTCAAGAAGCGGCTGTTTTATTTGTAAAAAAAGACCAAGAAAAGGATTTCGAAAATGATTTTGCTAAAGCAAGTCAGTATATAAGTTCTATAGAAGGTTATTTAGGGCACAGTCTTAAAAAATGCATGGAACAACCTAATAAGTATCTTTTATTGGTTGATTGGCGCAATCTCGAAGACCACACAATTCGTTTTAGAGAATCGGTAGCATATCTGGAATGGAAGAAATTATTACATCATTATTACGAGCCGTTTCCTATTGTAGAGCATTTTGAAGTGGTTTTTGAGAATAAAATATAATTAGCTTTTAACCGCAAAGTTCACAAAGATTTACGCAAAGCTCGCAATCCCGAAGCGTCGGGATAAAATCGGTCTAATCTTTTTATCCCGATAGCTATCGGGAGTGGCAAAAACTCAAAACAAAATATAATTCCTGAGAATGAACATCAAACTTATCGCCATTGGCAAAACCGACAATAAATCGCTTCAAACTTTAATTGACGATTATACTAAGCGTTTGTCTTTTTATATCAAATTTGACTTGGAGATTATTCCAGATATTAAGAATGTAAAAAACTTATCGGAGAGTCAGCAAAAAGAAAAAGAAGGCGAATTGATTCTGGCAAAACTAACGCCAACCGATCAGTTAATTTTATTAGACGAAAATGGTAAAAACTTCTCAAGCGTTGGTTTCTCAGAAGAATTACAGAAAAAAATGAACTCGGGTATTAAGACCTTGGTTTTTGTAATTGGTGGACCTTATGGATTCTCAGATACGGTTTACAGCAAAGCACAAGGCAAAATTTCGCTTTCGCTAATGACATTCTCACACCAAATGGTACGTTTGTTTTTTATCGAACAATTGTATCGCGGGTTTACAATTTTAAGAAATGAACCTTATCATCATCAATAGATTTCTTTGCTAAAAACATAAAAAAACCTCGCATTGTGGGGTTTTCTTTTTTCTATTCTTTACTACATATCCAAAACATCAGGAACTTTATACAGCAGTATTATCTACTTTTTTAATTTATTAATAAAATCTTCTTCAAATACTTTAATCTTATCTGGATATTCATTTTTATTTTTATAAAAAATATCAATCATTTTAAAATTAGAATCTACTACAGCTTGAAGTTCAATCCAAGCTTCTTTATATTCATTAGATTTATTTTCATCTAAATTAGTTATAAAAAAATAGCTATCACAATCCTCCCCTAAAGTTATATATCTAGTTGTATAAGTGCTATCCGAAATGCTAATATTAAGATTGGAATTTTTTATCATTCCTTTCTGTATTCTTCTTTCTAATTCATTATATGATATAGGAAAAGTATACACTTCAATTGATTTAGATTCTTTCGTAAAAAAATATACAAAAATCAAATAAGAAATTGTAGCTAAAAGCAGAATTCCAATAACGATTAATACTGTTTTAAAAATTGTTTTCATAAATTCATAAAATACTATAGATAAAGAAATATCATCTCACGTAATTTTTCTTATAGATTTTTTTGTGGGTACGAAGTCGTGAAACTTCGGCAGCTGGAATTATCGCGCTATCATTGCATATGCTCAAACGATGAGGAAATCTTCGAAGAGTTAGGCTATTACCTATTGCTTATAACATAATCACTACAATCACAATCGTTTTTTATCATTTCATTTAAAATTATTTTTTGAAACCTATTTTCAACTTCATTTGCCTCTGATTTGCTTAAATCTTCAAAATATAACCAACGCGGTGTTTCTCCGACCATTCTAAAAACTGATCTTATAGAAGTACTAGCGATGTTTTTTAATTTAGGATCAGATCCTAATACAGTAACGTAGTACATTTCTTCTGATAATCCAGAATTACCTTCGAAATAAAAAATCTTACCATTAAGAAATCCATAACCTATTTGTTCCCAACTATCATACTTCTTCCATTTTTCCGGTATTGCTGAATGTTTAGAACTTTCCTGAAAATTATCTAAGCATTTATTTAATTTTTCTTCATTACATTTAAATTCATATACGGATCCTCTACCTAAAGTACCAGCTATTTTATTATTACAACTAGCTAACACCAATATCACACTCATAATTATCACTTTCTTCATTTTATTTATTTTGCTTTTTGCTTTTTCAATTAAATTAAAAGCTGCTATTATATTATATACCGTTATCATTGTTTCTCAAATTCCTACACTATTTTATATTAGTACAAGGCCGAGGAACTATGTACAGTTTGTTTCCTGAAACTGACTGCACACAGTGAGGTTTTTCTTTTTTTATTCTTTATAGATTCTCTTTGTGGACACGGAAAAAATTTCCGCGCAATCGGGCGGTATATCCGAGACATTGGGTTATCTAATTTCTCGTCATTATAAACGAATTACCCCTATCCTTTAATCTCGTTCATTCTATAGTTTTTACTATATTAATCATGGCTAACATTTTATTTTTTCTTATTCTTAATCCGATATTCCAAATGTTTTTACAACCTGAAATCAGAATAGGATTTTCATCAACAAAATCCTCCATAATTAATCTTTTTTTATCTTTTTCCGTGAAACTGTCTATAGGCTTAACATCTAATGTATTTAACCATACACGCATTGCTTCATGTTCATTAGTTGCATAAACTTGAGTAATATAAGTTCCCCCATCATATTCCATTATAAAACTGTATAAGTGCTTCCTTTTTTCCATTTATTACTATATTTTATTTATTACCATCCAAACCCTTCTTTCCATCCATAATTATCTAAAACATCTTCACTTATAATAAAACATTCCACAGGATGCAATTTAAATCCAGGTTTGTCCTTCAATTCTAATATTACTAGTTGAACATTTGCTTTAGAAGAAAATACTCCTATAAATTTTATCTCGTCTATTTCATCTTCAGTATAAACATGCTCCAAAATATAGATTTTTTCTTTCATCATTTCTAGTTTTTTACTCATTGCATTTTATATATTAATGATAATTTCATATCAACTTATTCACTAATCATAATATTAAAAATAGCAGGAAACCAAATCAGTAATAATTGATAAACCAAAATCAGTATTATAAAAATCTTATCAAAAATAAAATCATTAAAATCTAGATAGTTTTTATTAAGCTCCAAATTTTCATTTAAAATATTACTTGAGTTTTGAATATTTATCATACTCTTCATAGAATGTATTATTACTTGAGCAAAAGAAAACAAGAACAATAAAAGCAATAACTTAATAGATAATCCATCGTATATACTATTAATCAGAAATAGTACAATACTAAAAATTAATAATACAACTATATACTTGTATTTAATCTCAATCTTATAATTGTATTTTAAATATAAAATATAGGTAAATACAATAAATAATATTGAATGCAACAGTTTAATGAATATCATATTTTATTCTTATAAATAATATGCAGTTTTACTTTCTATTTTCTTAGTCGCTATAAAGTCGGGAGACATTGTACAACGATATAAATTATCTTATTTTATAATTTTTTTTATCAAAAAAGATATTAATCCTATTAAACTACCAAACACCAGAATACCTAAAAATAATATAAACATGGTATCTAAACTCTCATTGATAATTCCGATTATTACAAATCCAATTACTCCAATTATTATATAGATAAACTCAGGATGTTTATCTATAAAAGCATTAACCTCTTTTTGCATTCTTTTTGCATTCTTTTTCATTCTTTATCGTTTTTTATCAGCAAGGAGATTTTATACGCTAATAGCGTGCACATCCAAGCCATAAGATTGACACTTACAGATGTCCATATTTTTTTATTATACGAGCTCTTTGTATAGACCCAGGTGCTGTTGGACACAATAAATCTTCTTTTAATGCATTAAAATTAATTCCTTTAGCTTCCTTTTCTATAGAAAATTTATTATCAACTAATAACATTATTAAATTTGTGAGATACATTGTTCCTTTAGCTTCTTCACATTCTTCATCATTTAGAAAAAAATGATTATTTTCTTCATCTATTTTAATAGAGTTCATAAAATCATTAAAAAAATAGACATTCTTAAATCCATCTATGTTTTGTATTTTGTAAATACCATCACTGTCTCTACACAATTTATCATGCCTGGGTTCAATGTATATTATATACTTACCAAACAAAGAGCAAAATCTAACTACCACATATGTTTGCCTATTAATATTATTACTGTATTTATCCAAATATTTTATAGTCACACTTTCTAATGAATCTGCAACAGAAGACTGTGCATTTCCATCTATACTAAAACTAAATATATAAAGAATGCTAACTGCAATCATTATTTTTTTCATTACCATAATACTGAATTTTATCAATAGTAAACCAACCATTAAACCAGACTTCACACTCCTGATTTTCTCTTTTTCTTTGTAAATTCTATTTCTAGCACAAAAAAAACCATGCTACCATTGTGAATATAGAATCTATCTAAATTCTTGCAAAATTATCAATTAACAAACACTAAATAAACTACTTACAATTTTATTTATAATAAAATAAGACATAAAAAAAAACCTTGCATACCTGCAAGGTTTTCCTTTTTAATTCTCTTTGCCAGTACAAAACCTGAAGACTTCGTACAGCTAGATTTATTCGTTTTTAATAGATAAATTCATCTATAACCATTGCAAATGATTGCAGTTTATTGATTAAAACTTTATCCTGAATATAACTTTCAAAACTCATATTCTTATCAAAGCAAAATTGCATTTTTGGTTTAACCGCAAAATCAAGGCTCGCAATATAGTTGAGTAATTCTTCTCTTTTAATTATTTCGTTATTGACCCTAACCGTTTTATTATCCTTTTCGAAAAAGATGATTAATCCTTCTTGTTTTGGTTTTTCGAGTTTATAATACACTTCCGTAAAAGGTACAAAAGCCAAATTCTTTCCGATGCTATCTGCGTACGAATAATAATTTTCGGCTTTTTTGTTTTCATGTGCTTTGTCAGCACGTTTCTTTTCCTGCAATTTTGCTACTTCTGGAATAACTAATCGTAAAGGCAAACGCTTGTCTATATTAAACAACCAATTGGTCGAAATAATACTATTTTTTCTGTTTACTTCCGCCAAAGTATCTTTTCCGTTTACTCTAAAAAAGATATAAATAGGCGAATGGTCTTGTACATCTTTCACTATAGACACATTTGCTTTTGGTAACAGAACATCCTCTTTTTTTCCACAAGAAAAAAGAAGTAAAACGAGAATAAGACTAAGGTATTTCATATTTTAAATTCTATGTTTTTATTTATTTTTTGTCACAGATTTATTTTGTCTGTATGACTTTCAGTATTGTCTATAAGGGAATGCAGATCCCGTAATGTCGGGACAAGAAAAAATCCGTTTAATCAGTGTTTTCGCATTAGCGAATCCGTTTAATCCGCGTTCCTTTCGCTAGTGTTGAATTAAATTTATTCGCTAAACTGCCATTTTATTAAACAAACTCACACATTCCATTGCTTCCTTCACATCATGAACACGTAAAATTTTAGCTCCTTTTGTTAAAGAAATCGTGTTCAAAACTGTTGTTCCGTTCAACGCTTCTTGCTGGTTTGTATTTAAATATTTGTATATCATAGATTTTCTCGAAAATCCAGCTAAAACAGGTAACTCTAAGATATTGAATAACTCCATTTTTTGTAGAACTTCATAATTTTGATCTAGTGTTTTAGCAAAGCCAAAACCAGGATCTAATATGATATCGTTTATACCTAAACTTCTGGCTTGTGCTACTTTTTTGGAGAAATAAAAAAGCATCTCTTTTACAATATCATCATAATCAGTTAAGGTTTGCATCGTTTGTGGCGTACCTCGCATGTGCATCAGGATATACGGAACATTATATTTGGCTATAACCTCAAACATTTTTTCGTCTAGATTGCCACCCGAAATATCATTTATAATTGCCGCTCCATTTTCTATACAAGCTTGTGCAACTTCACTTCTAAAAGTATCTATGGAAAGTAATGCATCTGGAAAATGCTGCAAAATCAGCTTTACAACTGGAACAATTCGGTTTAGTTCTTCTTCTCCCGAAACAAATTCGGCACTTGGTTTACTCGAATAAGCTCCAAGATCTATAAACGTTGCTCCATCGGCAATCATTTTTCCTACTTGAGTTATTATAGCTTCGTCGCTATCATATTTTCCACCATCAAAAAAAGAGTTTGGCGTTACATTTAAAATTCCCATTACTTTAGGAACTGACAAATCAATAAGTTGCCCTTTGCAGTTAATTGTCATTTTGTATTTTGTTTAATGTTTTCTTTATTTCAGGTTTAAAGTTTGAGGCCTAGAAATCAAGATTAACTATTTCAACAACTTAAAACTTTAAACCTGAAACTTTAAACTCTTTCAAAAATTTATCCCTATTTTTGAAGAAATTTAGACAAATATACATCAATAATGAAGAATACTTCTCAAGAATACGATAATGTAATTGCGATTTGTCGTTCGCTTTTTATCAATAAAATGAAAGACTATGGTAGTGCATGGCGCATATTAAGATTGCCTTCATTAACCGACCAAATTTTTATAAAAGCACAACGAATTAGAAGTTTACAAGAAAATGAAATTCGTAAAGTTGACGAGGATGAAAAAGGAGAATTCATCGGAATCATCAACTATTCCATAATGGCATTGATTCAATTAGAATTAGGTGTTGTCGATCAGCCTGATTTAGACGTAGAAAAAGCTACCGAATTATACGATGCCAAAGTAAAACTTACCAAAGAATTAATGCTTGCCAAAAATCATGATTACGGTGAAGCTTGGCGTGATATGCGTGTGAGTTCTTTAACCGATATCATTCTTCAAAAACTACTTCGCGTTAAGCAAATCGAAGATAACAAAGGAAAAACTTTAGTATCCGAAGGTATCGATGCTAATTATCAGGATATGATTAATTATGCTGTTTTTGCACTGATATTAAACCCTTTGGATACAAAAAAATAAATTACAATTTGTAAATAAAAAAAACTTTTTATGAAAAATATAATTACCCAATTCTCTAGACTATTTGTTGGAGTATTATTTATTATTTCTGGATTAATAAAACTAAACGACCCTGTAGGATTCTCATATAAACTGGCAGAATATTTTAGCGAACCTGTATTTAATATGCCTTTTTTAGAGCCAATAACTTTGGCTTTGGCTTTATTCTTAGTAATCTTAGAAGTAGTTTTAGGTGTAATGTTACTTATTGGATACAAATCTAAAGCTACAATCTGGAGTTTATTAATCCTGATTATACTTTTTACATTCCTTACTTTTTATTCGGCATATTTTGATGTTGTAAAAGACTGTGGTTGTTTTGGTGATGCTTTACATTTAACACCTTGGCAATCATTTACAAAAGATATTGTTTTATTATTCTTCATCTTGATTTTGTTCATTAATAAAGAATTGATTAAACCATTATTTAGTAATAGCGTTCAAAACATTGTTGCTTACGTAACTATCTTTTTGTGCATTTTTATGGGAGTTTGGGTATTGAACCATTTACCGATAAAAGATTTCCGTCCTTACAAAGTAGGTTCAAACATCGAGAAAGGAATGGAAATTCCAGAAGGAGCACCACAATCTGTTGTAGAAATGATTTTTATTTACAATGTAAATGGTGTAAACAAAGAATTTACTGAGAAAGATTTAATGGCTATTCCAGAAGGAGCTACTTTTGTTGACAGAAAAGACAAAGTAATCACTGAAGGTTATGTACCACCAATTCATGATTTTAGCATGGAAAAAGATGGTGAAGATCATAAAGATCAATTACTAAAAGAGCCTAAACTTATGATTTTTGTTACTTATGATTTAACTCGTTCTGAGCCATCTGGAATGGAAAAATTAGAAAAACTAAATCAGGAAGCTAAAGCAAAAGGATATAAAGTAATTGCCATGACAGCTTCGGGACAAGATGAAATTGCTGCTGCAAAAAAACAATATAAACTAAATGTCGATTTTTACTTTTGTGATGCTATAACGCTGAAAACAATCGAAAGAGCAAATCCTAGTATCGTAATCTTAAATGATGGAACTATTACTCAAAAAGTACATTATAACGACATTAAAGATTTGAAATTATAAAATAAAGAGATTAACCATAATAAGTGGTGTAAGTTTTATGCTGATTAGTCATGCTTATATTTACATCACTTATTATGTTTTTTTTAATACCAAAGTCAATAACATTCTTACTTAAAAAACGAAAACATAATGAGCAAAATACATAATTTGGTGTTTATTTTATTTTTTATGCTTTTGAGTTCTTTAAGTTTTGGTCAAGCCAAAGCACAAGATACAACCCAGGCCTATATCTTTTTTTTACATAATAAATTTCTTGAAGAAAATGATTTAAATGCTGTGCATCCTGAATATGGAAGAGCAGAATACAATGAAATCATTAAATCATTTAAAGATGACAACTTCATCGTTTTTAGTGAGCTAAGAAATAAGAATACCGATTTTGATGGATATGCTAAAAAAGTTGTTAAGCAAATTAAAAGCTTAATTAAAAAAGGAGTTAAACCAAATAAAATAACGGTAATAGGAACTTCTAAAGGAGGCTATCTTGCACAATACGTTTCTACTTATTTAGCAAATCCCAATGTTAATTTTGTATTTATCGGCTGTTTTACAGAATCTGATATTCAAAATATTCCAGTTATAAATTATTGTGGAAATATCTTGACAATCTATGAGAAATCAGATATCTACGGAGTTTCAGCCATAAAGCGAAAAGAAACTTCAAAATTAAAGATTAATCATTTCAAGGAAATTGAATTGAATACAGGTCTGAAACATGGTTTTTTATATAAAGCTTTAAATGATTGGATTGTGCCTTGCAAAAAATGGGCAAATGGCAATTACGAATTAAAATAAATATAATGTTCAATATAATTCTGACTGAGAATTTATTGGACATTTTTTATAGCTTACCTAGACGTTTTTTGACTTTTAAAAATCATCTAACTAAATAAAAAAACAGCTTTTTTTCCCTCTTCATGAAATCTCTTGAATAAAAAACACTCCAAAAACTCGTTTTGAGGTGTAACTATTACGATTTCATTTTCCTTTTTGTAACCAAAACTTCTCAATTTGTGACAAAATAAGGACGCCTTCAAATTTTGTTAATCTCTATTTCTGTTTCGATTTGTTTGTTTAACTTTGGTAAAAAATAATTAACCATGAAACAAATAGTTCTATCGCTTATTGCTTTTGTTACGTTTTCTTGTACAAATGCGCAAAAAACTGCTTTTTCTAAAGAAGCGCTATCAGAAAAATTATTAGCGACTGATAATAGTCAGGTTGCTTTTAAAGACATCTTAAAAAAGTATAAAGGAAAAACTTTGGTTATCGAAGTTTGGGCTTCATGGTGTGGAGATTGTGTAAAAGCAATGCCACAAGTAAAAGAATTACAAGCAAACAATCCAGATGTATCTTACTTATTCCTTTCGGCTGATAAAACTGCTGATAAATGGAAAGCTGGAATTGAAAAACACGAAATAAAAGGCGATCATTTTATGATGAACGACGGTATGAAAGGTGTTTTTGGAAAAGCAATTGATTTAGATTGGATTCCGAGATATATCATTGTGGACAAAAAAGGTAAAATTGTTTTGTATCGCGCAATCGAAAAGGATTTTGAAAAAATCAATCAAACTTTACAAAGCTTAAAATAAAAGTATAGAATTTCAAAAAATAAAAAAATAAAACGAACCGAGATGAGAAAGAAAATTGTTGCAGGAAACTGGAAAATGCATAAAAACGCAGAGCAAACTGAAGATTTATTAAACGAATTAATTGCTAAATTACCAACTGTAAGTGAGGCTCAAGTAATTGTAGCTCCTACTTTTGTAAACTTAGCTTCTGCAGTTGCACATTTAGAGTTTACAACTATTGAGGTTGCTGCACAAAATGTACACCAAGCTGAAAGCGGTGCCTTTACAGGTGAGGTTTCAGCAGATATGCTAAAAAGCGTTGGTGTAAACTACGTTATTCTTGGACACTCTGAGCGTAGAGCTATTTTTAAAGAAACTGATGCTCTAATTGCTAATAAAGTAGATACTGCATTAAAACATGAGTTAACAGTTATCTTCTGTTTTGGTGAAGAATTAAAAGACCGCCAAACAGGAAATCATTTTAATGTGGTTGAAAACCAATTAACTGATGGTTTGTTTCAAATAGAAAAAGAATCTTGGGCTAATGTTATCCTAGCTTACGAACCAGTTTGGGCTATCGGAACTGGAGAAACTGCTTCGCCAGAACAAGCACAAGAAATGCATGAATTTATTAGAGAAACTGTTCGTAAAGCTTTTGGAAAAGAGATTGCTGAAGAAGTTTCTATTTTATACGGAGGAAGTGTAAAACCTGACAATGCAAAAGAAATTTTCTCTAAACCAGATGTAGACGGTGGTCTTATCGGTGGAGCTGCATTAAAAGCAGATGATTTTGTTGCAATTGTAACTGCACTTTAATACTTCTGTTATATCATATAAAATGGTTTGAGAGTGCAAAACTTTCAAACCATTTTTTTATTCAATCAATTTATAATTACCTGAATAACAATTACAAATAATAACCTTTAGTAAACGTTCAGTTCTTTGATTTAATCATTCCTTGTTTTTATATTAATCTTATTATAACAGTTTTAAGTGATGTTTGTAGTCTATTACTAAACTACAAACTATGAAAAAACATTACACAAAAAGGTTACTTTATTTTTTCTTACTCCTAACCGCTTCTTACTCCTGGAGTCAAACATTAATTAATTACTGGTCATTTAATAATCCTGCATCTGTAGCAACTATAACAACTCCAAATGTTGCTCTGGTTTCTGGAACTACTATAACTGCTATTGCAGGAGGAACTAGTTTTATAGAATTTAATGGAGGAACTGGACAAAATTTTGATCTCTTAAATCTAAACTCACGTAATAGTGAAGTTTCAGGAACTCACCTCCGCTTTAGTAACCCTATAGGTGGCGCACTAGTGTTTACCTTACCAACCACAGGCTATAAAGATATAATTGTAAAATTTGCTACACGCCGCTCTGCACAAGGAGCAGGAACACAAAATTGGTTCTACTCACTTGACGGAAATACATATATCTCCTTTATTCCAGTTACCCCAAATAACGGTGATCCAGGTTTAGCTACTTTAGATTTTACAGCAATTACAGGTGCAAACAACAATTCGAATTTTAAATTAAAGGTCGAATTTATTCAAGGTCCTGGCGGAACTGGTGGAAATAATCGTTTTGATAATTTCACAACCGAAGGAACTCCTAATGGTGGCGGAGATACAAACGCTCCTGTCGCAACTATTTTGCCTGCAAACGCAAGCACAGCTATTAGCACTACAATTAATCCTACGATTACTTTTAACGAAAGTATCCGTTTAATCAATGATAATACTATAGATAACGCTAATGTAGCATCTTTGCTAGAATTACGTTTGAATAATGCAACTGGAGCCCTAATTCCATTTACCGCAACAGTAAATGATAAGGTAATCACAATTGTACCAGCACAAGCATTGGCTAATAATCAAACCTATTATCTGGCATTACTACCAAATACTATCGAAGATTTAAGCAACAATGCAATTGCCACAACACAATCATCATTATTTACAACCGCTAGTCCAACTGTTTCATTTACTTCCAACTTTGTTACTGTAAACGAAAATGCAGGAAACTTGAATTTTATAATCAATTTAGGAAGTCCGATAACTGGTTCTGTCGATTTAGTTGTAAAAGGAGCACCTTTTAGTACCGCTGATGCAAATGATTTTACTTTAAGTACACAAATCTTGCATTTTACCAATTTAAGCGCTTTAACGCAAACTATTACAATTCCTATTATCGATGATAATTTAGAAGAACAACAAGCTGAATATTTTGTACTGAGTTTAGAAAATCCTGTTGGTTTTACGATTACAGGAACATCAACAGCAACAATTTACATTAAAGACAATGATCGTTTAGCTCCTGTTCCTAATAAAGAAATCGAACTAAATTATATCGGCAGTTTTGATCCATCAGGAAGTAACACGAGTACCTGCGAGATTGTGGTTCATGATAAAACTTCTCAACGCTTATTTACTACAAGTGCAGTTGCAGGATTCCTGGATGTAATAAACTTTAGCGACCCTACAGCTCCAAAAGTGATCAAATCCATAGATATGAATGTTTATGGTGGCGTAACAAGTGTTGCGGTAAAAAACGGAATCGTAGCTGTTACTTCTCCAAATACAAATGAAGCCCTTAATGGTTCTGTAATATTTTTTGATACCGATGGTGTTTTTCAAAAACAAGTAATCGTAGGTGCTTTACCTGATATGATTACATTTTCGCCAGATGGGAAAAAAGTTATGACTGCCAATGAAGGACAACCAAATCTTGATTACACTGTAGATCCAGAAGGTTCTGTAAGTATAATTGATGTTTCTGGCGGAATTACCGCTTTAAATCAATCAAATGTTACAACATTACTCTTTACAGCTTATAATACGCAGGAAGCTACTTTAATTGCGTCTGGAGTTCGAAAACTGAAATTAACGAGTACTCTATCTCAGGATTTGGAACCAGAATACGTTACTATAAATTCTGACTCTAAAAAAGCATGGGTAACCTTGCAGGAAAACAATGCTATTGCCGAGATTGATTTAACCAATAATACCATAACCGATATCTGGGCATTAGGAACAAAAGATCTTAGTATTCCTGGAAACGGATTTGATGTATCGGATAACAACGGCGAAGTATTAATTGCCAATTGGCCTATGAAAGCCTTTTATCTTCCTGATGGAGTTGCAAATTATACTATTGGAGCAAATACATATTTGGTTACAGCAAATGAAGGTGACGAAAAAGAATATACTGGTTTTGTAGAAAGAACAACTATAGGAGCAACCAATCTAGATGCAACTATTTTTCCTAATGCAGCTGTTTTAAAACAAACGTATAATTTGGGTCGTTTTAGAACAACAAATCTAAATGGAAATTTAGATGGTGATGCAGAATTTGAGGAAATCAATTGTGTAGGAACACGTTCTTTTTCTATTTTTAATGCAACTACCAAACAAATTGTTTTTGATAGCGGAGACGACTTCGAAATGTACACAGCTTCAAATTTACCATTACTCTTTAATGCTGATCACGAAAGTAATACTGCCAAAACAAGAAGCCGTGCCAAAGGTCCAGAACCTGAAGGTATAACAACTGCAAAAATCGGAAGCGAAACTTTTGCTTTCATATCATTAGAACGTGTTGGTGGAGTTATGGTATATAATGTGACCGACCCTAATAATGCAAAATTTGTAGAATACAAAAATAGCCGAAGCACATCGGCATATGCAGGAGATCACGGACCAGAAGGTATTACTTATATCGCTCCTGAAAATAGCCCTACCGGAAAAGGATATATTCTTGTAGCTAATGAAATAAGTGGTACAATCACCATCTTTGAAGTTAATGCCAAAAGCTTATCAGCTCCCGATTTTGTTTCGGAAAGCACTCCTACTTTTGCATTATTCCCAAATCCATCGCAAAAAGGAATTGTGTATTTTAACAGAACTGCCGATGTTCAGGTATTTGATGTAAACGGTAAAAATGTTTTAACTACCAAAAATGCACAAACTATCAATACATCACAATTCTCTACAGGGATTTATTTTGTAAAAACATCTGATGGAATTGTCAAAAAAATGATTGTGAAATAATAGAGACGATCCGCAGTGTGTCTTCGCAATGTATCTCTGTAATGCGTCTTCACCGTGTTTTTTTTCTTAACAACATCTAAAAGACGCACTGCCGTGCGTCTCTACAACCAAAATTTGATTATATTTGAGAATGCAATCATTTGAAATTCAAAACAATATATAAAATCCAATTAATTGAGTTGTCATAATTATTAATAAACCCATTAAATTCAAAAAAGATGAAATTTACTAGAAAAGCACATGCCAACTGGAAAGGCACTGGAATGGAAGGAAAAGGAACTATTAGTACACAAAGTACCACTCTAGATAATGCACAACTATCATTCAAGACTCGTTTTGAAAACGGTGTAGGTACCAATCCCGAAGAATTGATTGCTGCAGCTCATTCTGGCTGCTTTACAATGCAATTAAGCTTCTTATTATCAGAAGCTGGTTATGTTCCCGAAGATTTGCATACAGAAGCCACTGTTACGTTTGAAGACGGCACAATAACTCAGATTAATTTGGATCTAAAAGGGAAAGTTCCAAATATCACCGAAGATGAGTTTTCTAAAACTGCTTTAAAAGCCAAAGAAATTTGTCCGATATCAAAGTTATTGAAAACGAATATTACTTTGTCTGTAAGTTTACTTTAAGAAAAAGAGAATCTAAGGTTCTTAAATTCTAAGTAACAAAGGTTCAAAGGCTTAGTTTGTCTTGAAAAAGGTACGCGGATTAAACGGATTCGCTTAGGCGAAGACACAGATTAAAACGGATTTTATTTCATTGTTAAAAAAAATCCGTTCTATCAGCGTTTTTGCTTTAGCAAATCCGTTTAATCCGCGTTACTATTTTAGATAAGTTCTCCAACTCTTCACTCTGCTCAATGTGATGAAAATTAAATATAAAAGTCCCACAGGAATGTGGGACTTTTATATTTATATCTTGTTTTGAAATAGCAATACATAAAAAAACAAATCAACTTATTTCCCAATCATATTCAAAAATTATTATATTTATGATAACCAAATAACATAAATACCTAAACTAACTCAGATTTACTTTTAAATCATTTAAAACCTCATAATCATGGAAATCTACAAAAAAGACAAGAAAGTAAGAAGCAAAAAACTTAAAGCTCGTGTAGATTTAACTGCCATGGTAAGCGTCTCTTTTTTATTGATTGTGTTTTTTATGGTTACAACTGAATTGGGGAAACCGAAAAATTTTGATTTTGGTCTACCTGATAAAGAGCAAGGTTGTGGACCTATAGCATGTTATGATAGTAATCGCTTTTATACAATATTATTAGGAGATAATGATAAAATAGTCACCTATTCAGGTTTATTATCATATCCAATTGAAGCTCCTAAAGAAATTAAGTATGGTAAAAATGGCATCCGAAAAGAAATATCAAATAGAAACAGAACTATTCTCCAATATTCTGCCAGCATGGGTAAACCTAAAAATGGGGCTATTATAGTTATAAAACCTGGTAATAAATCTAACTACGGTAACTTAGTTAATATTCTTGATGAAATGAAAATTGCTGGTATAGAAACCTATGCTATTCAAAATGAATTTACACCTGAGGAATCAAAATTATTAGCAGCTAGATAAAGAACACAAATAAATCAATCTCACTTATTTTATAATACATTCATTTTAATCTATCAGTTATGGAAATCTACAAAAAAGATAAGAAAGTAAGAAGCAAAAAACTAAAAGCACGTGTAGATTTAACTGCCATGGTAAGTGTTTCTTTTTTATTAATTGTATTTTTTATGGTTACAACTGAATTGGGCAAACCGAAAATCATGAGTTTAAGCTTACCTGAGAAAGATCCTCCAACATGTCGTTTGTATGTTGGTGGTTGTGGCGAAAATCGTTCTTTAACCCTATTACTCGGAGATGATAATAAAATAATATATTATATGGGATATCTAGCAACTCCTATTGTTGCCCCAAAAAAGATGAAATACGGAAAAGGAAAAGATGGAATTAGAGAAGAACTACTAAAAAGAAATGAATCGGTGCTTGAATATTCTTCTAATATAGGAAAACCAGGAAGAGGAGTTACTGTAATTATAAAACCAAGCAAAAAATCAAATTATAAAAATTTAATTGACATTTTGGATGAAATAGCAATTGCTAAAATTGAAACGTATACAATTGTAAATGATTTTACGCCTGAGGAATCAAAATTATTAGCTGCTAGATAAAACATACCTATTTGATGTAGCTAACGGAGATTTCTCGTTCCTCGAAAAGACAAGATTGGGATTGCATTGTGCACAAACTTGTATATAGATAATTTTTGTTTCTACCCAATCTTGTCACCCTGACGTAGGAAGGGTCTCTACAAGAAACTAACTCAAAGCTTTTCCTGATTGTCGAGTTACTTGCGGAGATTTCTCGTTCCTCGAAAAGACAAGATTGTGCGAAACGTAAAACATGAAACAAAAAAAAACAGAAACTAAAGAACACAAAAAAAAGTCCCACATTGCTGTGGGACTTTCTATATTTAGATAAACTAAAGAATTATTTTTTCTCAGTTTTTTCCATTTTAGCTTTCAATGCAGCTAATACATCATTGTTATCTCCTAAAGTTGCAGCTGGTGCATTTGTAGATGAGTTAGATGAAGTATTTTCAGTTGCAGCTTTCACGTTTTTCTCTTCTTCTTCACGGAAGATAGCAGTGTGAGAAGCAACTACTCTTTTGAATTCTTTGTTAAATTCGATTACTTTGAAATCAGCAGTATCACCTTTTTTCAATTTCTTTCCGTCTTCTTTTTCAAGGTGACGAGTAGGAATGAAAGCAACGATATCATCTCCGAATTCTACAGTAGCTCCTTTGTCAACGATTTCAGAAATTTCACCATTATGGATAGTTCCTACAGCGAAAGAATCTTCGTATTGATCCCAAGGATTAGCAGTAGTTTGTTTGTGACCTAAAGATAATTTACGTCCCTCAACATCTAATTCTAATACAACTACATCAAGTTTCTCACCAACATTTACAAATTCAGATGGGTGTTTGATTTTCTTAGTCCAAGATAAGTCAGAGATGTAAATTAATCCATCAATTCCTTCTTCTAATTCTACGAAAATACCAAAGTTTGTAAAGTTTCTAACGATACCTGTATGTTTAGAACCTACTGGGTATTTAGAAGTAATATCTGTCCATGGATCTTGAGTCAATTGTTTGATACCTAATGACATTTTACGGTCATCTCTATCTAAAGTTAAGATAACAGCTTCAACAACATCTCCAACTTTTACGAAATCTTGTGCAGAACGTAAATGAGTAGACCATGACATTTCAGAAACGTGGATTAAACCTTCAACACCTTCAGCAACTTCGATAAATGCACCGTAATCAGCGATTACAACTACTTTACCTTTTACTTTATCACCAATAGTTAAATTAGCATCTAAAGCATCCCATGGGTGAGCGTTTAATTGTTTCAATCCTAATTGAATTCTTGTTTTCTCATCATCGAAATCAAGGATTACAACGTTTAATTTTTGGTCTAATTCAAGAACTTCACTTGGGTGGTTGATTCTACTCCAAGAAAGGTCAGTAATGTGAATTAATCCGTCAACACCACCTAAGTCAATGAACACACCATAAGAAGTAATGTTTTTAACAACACCTTCTAATACTTGTCCTTTTTGTAATTGACCGATGATTTCTTTTTTCTGTACTTCGATATCAGCTTCGATAAGCGCTTTATGAGATACAACAACGTTTTTGAATTCGTGGTTAATTTTTACCACTTTGAATTCCATCATTTTGTTTACATATACATCGTAGTCTCTAATTGGCTTAACGTCAATTTGAGATCCAGGTAAGAAAGCTTCAATACCGAAAACGTCAACGATCATACCACCTTTAGTTCTGCATTTTACAAAACCATTAACGATTTCACCTGTTTCGTTTGCAGCAATAACTCTATCCCATGATTTAATAGTACGAGCTTTTCTGTGAGATAATACTAATTGACCTGTTTTATCCTCACGGATGTCGATTAATACTTCTACTTTATCACCAACTTTTAAGTTTGGGTTGTAACGGAATTCGTTTAAAGAAATAACACCTTCCGATTTTGCGTTGATATCAACGATAACGTCTCTATCTGTAATTCTAACAACTACACCTTCTACTACTTCTTCTTGATCTGTAGCGATGAAAGTTTTTGATACTAAGTCTTCGAATTCTTGTAAGTTTTTCTCATCTACTGCATCGATACCTTCTTCGAAGTTATGCCAGTTAAAATTTGCTAAAAACTCTTCTTGTGATTTTAATTGTTCAGACATGCTGATAAAAAATTTGTATTCTGCTTTTCTTGAGTTTCATAAAGCGATAGAAAAAACAGAAGTTGTTTTACATAAATAGTTGATACCTAATGGAAACTCTTCTCTGCCAAAAGGTCTGCAAAATTAATACATTTATTTGTAATAGCAAAACAATTCCAAATGATTATCAGCCAATTGTTCAGAAGCAGAAGATTTAACCGTTTTCAAGACCTAAAGTCCCGCTATTCGTTACAATCTTTTGTGCCGAACCCCGGCACAAAAGTATTTTCACTTCTATCGGGGCTAGATTAGAGGTTTTGTAATTTTTAAGAACTTTAAAAAGTTTAAAACCGAATTATCATGCGCAGCTACCTTTGTCAAAGTTTCAAACTTTGACAAAGGTTAAAATCAAACTTAACAGATTTTCAATAAAAATTTAATTTTGAATATTCTGTTTTACAACTATATCATTATTCATTACATTTTATATTTGCCAATAAAACCTTTTAAATGAAATCAGAAGAAAATTCCAAACCTAGCTTTCTGGCAATTGCAATAATGGCTTTGTTTTCCGTTTCAACATTAATGATGTTCCTATTTATATTTGATTTTTCAAATAATTATAAGATTATCAAACACGAAAATGAATTCAAGAAGCTTAAAGTAAAAATAGATTCTTCAGTAATATCTAATACTAGAAGCGGAAGAAGTTCTTCTACTTCATCAAGTACATTTTATTACTTTAATAAAGGATCCTATCTGAGCGTACAAGACACAAAAGGGATTCTTTTTGACTATAATTCATCCAATGAGTATATAAATGAATACATGACCAACCACATGGACTCCCTTAACGTATGGTATCTAAACAAAGTCACTGTAAAATATGCTCCTGAAGATCAAACAATAATTGACGTTTCAGAAGAAATAGAAACTAATCAGAAAATTGCTTTTTATTTCCTTATCTACATTGTATTCGTCTTTTTCACTATCAAGTTCAAAAACAGAATCTTCAAAAAAGTTTAAAACATAATTTCCTTACTTTTACCTTATGGCAATGACACTCGAAGAAATAAAACTAAAAATTGATACTTTCCATAAAAACGGACAAGTTATCAATGCTGTTTATTGGCTTTTAAAAAAGTATAACCTCAAGAATTCTAATTTAAAAGGATTTGAATTTAGAGAAAAAGCCGAACCTAGTTTTATCCTAATGACTACCGAAGGTGATTTTGGAAAACCACAAATCATCCGAATTCCAGAAAACACTTTCGAGTTTCCATTAGAATTAATGCTTATTCTTATTGCTCACGAAATGGTTCATGTAAACCAAAAGACAATAAAACCGTATGTTTTAGACAAAAACGAACGAGAATGGCAGGCTTATTACGAGATGAATTTTCATATTCTGTTTCCGAACCTTCCCGAAATATCCAACTTTCATAAAAAATTCTTCGCCACCAAAGGTCTGGAATACTACAACCGAATGGGCGAAGGCTCAGAATTGCAACAAAAATATGCTGAACAAAAAAAGCAGGTTGATAACCTGATTGCGTCGTTGGGGTGAAATATATAATTTTGAATAACAAAAATAAACAAAAATCCCGTTTTCTATAACTAGAAAACGGGATTTTAAAATATATCAATAAGTTCTTAATGACTCATATTTTCAAATTCTTTTGGATCATGTTTATGCTTAAATAAAATAGCAAAAGCAATCGCAATAACCAAGGCATAAGCTGCAAATGACAACCAGATGTTATGCCAGTCTTTCATTAAAATTTCGCTACCAAAAATACCATCAGGAGAAACTGTATTTCCATGGCTTTTTACAAATTCTAACATCTTAGGATTTGCAGCATCTGTTTGTAAAAATCCAGCTAATTCAGATGAGTTTTTAAATGATTTTGTAAAGAATCTATCTATTGCCCATCCCGAAGTTAAACTTCCTAGAATTGCCCCAACACCATTGGTCATCATCATAAATAATCCCTGTGCCGAAGAACGTATCTTAGAATCCGTATTACTTTCTACAAATAATGAACCTGAGATATTAAAGAAGTCAAATGCCATTCCGTAAACCACACATGACATAATAATCATCCATAAACCGTTTACAGGATCTCCAAAAGCAAATAATCCGAAACGTAATACCCAAGCAAGCATACTAATAAGCATTACTTGTTTGATACCAAAACGTTTTAAGAAAAATGGAATTGCCAGGATAAACAAGGTTTCAGAAACCTGAGAAATCGACATGATAATTGTAGAATACTGGATTACAAATGAATCGGCATATTTAGGAAAATGTTTAAATTCATCCAGAAAAACATCTCCGTAAGCATTTGTAAGTTGCAAAGCTCCTCCTAAAAACATAGAGAACACGAAGAATAAAGCCATTTTATAATTAGCAAATAACTTAAAAGCTTCTAATCCTAATGTTTCTGTTAACGAAGCATTTTCTTTAGTTAAACGTTGTGGCTTACATTTAGGCAAGGTAAACGAATATACTCCTAATATCAATGCCGCAATTCCGGCGATATAAAATTGATATTCTGTTGATTTATTTCCGCTAAGATTCGTAATCCACATTGCAACAATAAAACCTATTGTTCCCCATACACGAATGGGTGGAAAATCTTTTACGATATTTTTATTATTTAATTTAAGCGAAGTATATGAGATGGAGTTACTCAATGCAATTGTAGGCATATAGCAGCACATTGCAGCAAGCATAACATATATAAAAAGATCTGGAGTTGTAACTTGTGCTATTCCAAATAAAACTAAAGCATATGCTATATGTAAACCACCATATAATTTTTCGGCGTTTACCCATCTGTCAGCAATAATTCCTGTAAGGGTTGGCATAAATAAAGAAGCAATTCCCATGGTTCCGAAAACTAGACCAAATTGAGTTCCTTCCCAATTTTTTGTTCCAAACCAATAATTTCCGATTGTAATAAGCCACGCTCCCCAAACAAAAAACTGAAGAAAGCTCATTATAATCAATCTGTTTTTAATTCCCATATGATGAATTGTCTTTAAAATAAAATTAGGCGGTAAAACTACTATTTAAAATGAAATCTGCAAAGAATTAAGCTGTTTTTACAACATCATTCACTAATTCCATAACGGCTGCAAATTGTTCTTCTTTATTTAGGTAGGAATTATCTATCTCTACAGCATCATCAGCAATTACCAATGGCGAATCTTCACGGTGCGTATCGATATAATCACGTTCTTCTACGTTTTTCAAGACTTCTTCATAAGATACATCATCTCCTTTTTGTTGCAATTCGTCAAAACGTCTTTGCGCACGTGTACTTGCACTTGCTGTCATGAATACTTTAAGTTCCGCATCTGGAAAAACTACAGTTCCTATATCCCTGCCATCCATAACGATACCTTTATTTTTTCCCATTTCTTGTTGCTGCTCTACTAGCTTAGAACGCACCTGAGAAACTTCGGCAACCTTACTCACAAAACTAGAAACCTCGATTGTTCTAATTTCTTTTTCTACATTTTCGCCATTCAAGAACATTTCTCCAAAACCCAATTCGGCATTAAACTGAAAAGCCAATTGTATTGAAGGTAAACTAGCAACAAGTTTTTCTTTATCAAAAGAATCTGCGTTTATATATCCGTTTTTCATAGCATAAAGTGCTACGGCACGATACATTGCACCAGTATCAACATATACATATTCCAACTCTTTTGCTAATTGTTTTGCCAAAGTACTTTTTCCCGTTGACGAAAATCCGTCGATAGCTATTGTTATTTTTTTCAAAATATCGATTTTAATGTTTAAAGATAGTAATTCTATTATTTTATTTTTAGTCCTGAAAATTAATCGTTAACCCAAAAAGATTTGTGTTTGCTCCTAAACTATATCTGGAATAGGAATAATTAAATTTCAATTTATTTAATTTTAGTCCAAAACCTAAAGACATTCCAGAGAAATTGCGTTGCTCTAGAATTCGCAATTCTTCGCCTCTCCTAAAATTGTATCCCAGTCGCAAATTAAACGCTCTTTTAGGGAAAAGTTCAACCCCAAAAATCACGTGACGTAATGCATTATTAAAAAATGACACATTTTCTTCGGTTGTAGTTCCGTCAATACCAGTTTCTGCTCGTGCTGGGTTAGAGAAAGCAAGATTCCATTGCTGCAAATTCTCTAAAGTAAGATGCCATCGAATAGGCACATTTTCTAATTCTTGCGAAACTCCTGCAATTACCTCCAAAGGCAATTTTTCATGAATCCCTGAATAGGTACTAAATTGAGTTCCTATATTCCTGATGACCAAAGCCCAGTTTATATCATTTTTTTCATCAATATAAATCATCCCTAAATCCAGAGCTCCACCAAAAGAATGATAACTCTCGAGAGTCGAAGAAATCAGCTTGGCATTTGCCCCAATATGAATGTCTGTATATGGAATATTATAAGCGTACCCAAAAGATAATGCTGCTTCACTTCCTGTAAAATCGGAAGTTGCCTGACCATTCTCATCATATCCGTCAAAATTTCCGTAATTGACATAACTTACGCCTGCCTGAAAAGTTTGCAAATGCTGATCATATGTATATGCGTAAGAACCGCTACCATAAGTTACTTCGCCATAATAACTTCCATAATTTAATGCCAGACGATTACTCATATCCTGATTTAAAGTCGCAGGATTAAACAATACCTGGTTTACATCGTCGTCATAAATGGTGATTACTTTACCTCCTAAAGCGGCTTGTCTGGGCGAAGGCATTAGATTTAAAAACTGATAGGTATACTTACCTCCTATTTGCCCGTAGGAAACAGTACAAAAAGTAAATAAATAAAAGAATCCCAGTTTTTTTAGCATGCTTTATATATTGCTTTTACCTTTTACTAAAACGCAGCTGCGAAGATAAAATTATAATGTGACAAATTACAAATTGTGGATTTCAATTTAAAATAAAAATTCCAAAACCTAAACTTATTATGTATTGCAGCTTCTATCTGGCTTAACTCTTTGCCAAAGTAACGCGGATTAAACACAATATTCATTTTTATAGGAAAGACAAGTTTGGGGCTTACTTAACTTTTCTTAATTAATTACTCAACGGTAAAAAATTTAGCGAAAATGGCACGCGGATAACACAGATTTGCTAAAGCGAAAACATGGACAAACACGGATTTCTTCTCGTCCCGAATACTTAACTTTTCTTAATTACTTAATGGTGAAAATTTGCTTAAATCTTCTATGTATCAAATAAAAAATTCCAAACCCTAAACTTTTTATTATATCGTTTAGAATCTGGAATTTTATTTCAGATTTTGAATTGTCTTTTATTTCAAATCTTTAGCATTTTTAACTTTCTGATCTGTTAAAGCAAGAGCTAAAACTTCACTCATTTCTTTCACATAATGAAAAGTTAAACCTTCTAAATATTCTGGTTTTATTTCATCAATATCACTTTTGTTTTCATGACATAAAATAATCTCTTTAATGTTAGCTCTTTTGGCAGCCAATATTTTTTCTTTGATTCCGCCTACTGGCAATACTTTTCCACGCAAAGTGATTTCTCCAGTCATTGCAGTATTTTTCTTCACTTTAGTTTGTGTTAATAATGACACTAATGAAGTTAACATTGCAATACCTGCACTCGGACCATCTTTAGGAGTCGCTCCTTCTGGTACGTGAATATGAATATTGTATTTCTGGAACAATTCTGGATTCAATCCTAGTTTCTTAGCATTTGCCTTAATATACTCTAATGCAATTGTAGCCGATTCTTTCATTACAGTTCCTAAATTCCCTGTAATGCTCAAAGAACCTTTTCCTTCAGATATTAATGATTCTATAAAAAGAATATCACCACCAACGCTTGTCCAAGCTAGTCCTGTTACTACACCCGCAACATCATTGCTTTCGTATTTATCACGCTCTAATCTTGGCACACCTAATATCTTAACGATATCTTCGTCGGTTACTTTTTTATTGTACTCCTCCTCCATCGCTACTGATTTAGCAGCATTACGGATTACCTGAGCCATTTTATTTTCAAGATTACGAACACCTGATTCTCTGGTATATCCTTCAACAATTTTTTCTAATTGTTTTTTACCAATAGTCAAATCTTTTGCGGTTAATCCATGAGCCAAAAGTTGTTTTGGAAACAAGTGCTTACGTGCAATTTCTACTTTTTCTTCAATAGTATATCCAGACATTTTGATAACTTCCATTCTGTCTTTCAACGCTGGTTGGATAGCCGACATATTATTAGAAGTTGCAATAAACATTACTTTAGATAAATCATATCCCATTTCAAGGAAATTATCATAAAAAGCATTGTTTTGTTCTGGATCTAAAACTTCTAGTAAAGCTGATGATGGATCACCGCTATTACTATTTGATAATTTATCGATTTCGTCTAAAACAAAAACTGGATTAGAAGTTCCTGCTTTTTTCAAACTCTGGATTATTCTACCTGGCATTGCGCCAATATATGTTTTTCTGTGTCCACGTATTTCGGCTTCATCACGTAATCCACCAAGCGAAATACGTACATATTCTCTACCTAAAGCTTCGGCAACAGATCTTCCTATCGATGTTTTACCAACTCCCGGAGGTCCTGTTAAACATATAATTGGTGATTTCATGTCATTTCGCAATTTTAAAACTGCCAAATGCTCAATCATTCTTTTCTTTACTTCTTCTAAACCAAAATGATCTCTATCTAATACTTTTTGAGCATGTTTTAAGTCAAAATTATCTTTAGAAAATGTTCCCCAAGGTAATTCCAGAAATAACTCCAAGTAGTTTCTTTGAATACCAAAATCTGGCGATTGCGGATTCATTCTTCGCATTTTAGACAATTCTTTCTCGAAATGTTTTTGCGTTTTCTCATCCCAAATCTTTTCTTTGGCTTTTAGACTCATCTCGTCCATTTCTTCCTCTTGCGAAACACCACCCAATTCTTCCTGAATGGTTTTCATTTGCTGATGCAAGAAATATTCGCGTTGTTGCTGATCTAAATCAAAACGAACCTTTGATTGTATATCGTTTTTCAGTTCCAGTTTTTGCAACTCAACGTTCATGTAACGTAACGTTTCAAGCGCACGATCTTTTAAACCATTTATCGAAAGTAATCCTTGTTTTTCTTTCACCGATAAATTCATATTCGATGAAACAAAATTGATTAAAAACGATTGGCTTTCAATATTTTTAATTGCAAATGTAGCTTCAGAAGGGATACTTGGGCTTTCTTTAATAATCTGGATTGCTAATTCTTTTATAGAATCAACAATAGCATTAAACTCCGTATCGTTTTTGTCTGGACGCGTTTCTTCAACCTCTTTTACATTTGCAGTAATATAAGGTTCTTCAGAAATTACCTCAGCAATTTCAAAACGTTTTTTTCCTTGTAAAATAACCGTGATGTTTCCATCAGGCATTTTCAAGACACGAAGAATTCTCGCAACTGTTCCTACCTTATGAATATCATCTTTGGATGGATCTTCGTCTTCTTCATTTATCTGAGATACAACTCCGATGATTTTATCACCCGCATTTGCATCATTTATAAGTTTTATAGATTTATCTCTACCTGCAGAAATAGGAATAACAACTCCTGGAAATAAAACAGTGTTGCGTAAAGGTAAAATTGGTAACGAAAAAGGTAATTCTTCGTTATTCATTTCTTCCTCATCTTCAGGAGTCAATAACGGTATTAATTCGGCTTCAGAATCAAATTCTTGAAGTGACAGATTGTCAATAGTAAGTATTTTATGATTTGACATAGTATAATATAAGTCGTTTTGTCATTAAAAAAATAAATTCAAATCGCAAATTATCGAATAAACTTGCTTAATCTCAAATAAAAACGCCACAGGAGCTTAATTTATTTGCATAACTATAAAAATAGACAATCATTGTGCCAAACAAATGCAAACAACGACTTTGATTTTTAAGAATCGGCAATATAGAAAGTTTCGCTTTAAATTAAAGCCTCAAAAAAACTTTTATAAAAAATTTACATTTAATTTTATCAAAAGTGTAACAAACCAAAAAAACCACCGTCATTAATAAAAACCATTAGACGCTACTTGAATATAACTAACCAAAATATCGAAGAATTAATAACATTGTGCAAACAAAAGAATCAAAAAGCACAATTTGAAGTATACAACAGATACTGTAAAGCCATGTATAATGTTGCGTATCGTATTGTAAAAGACGAACACTATGCTCAAGATGTTATGCAAGAAGCTTTTCTTAAAGCATTCACCAAAATTGATGACTATAAACAAGAAGTCGCTTTTGGAGCCTGGCTCAAGAAAATCGTAATTAATTACAGTATTGATTTTTACAAAAAAAACAATAAGTTTCAAATAGAAGATCTTAGTAAGACTTTATATAAAATAGAGGAAAATGATAGTTTCTTTTCTGAAAATCTAGATCTGGATTCTCTAAAAGTAAAACAAGTCATGGAAGCTATTTTAAGCTTAAAGGATAACTATCGAATGGTTTTGACCTTATTTTATATTGAAGGGTACGATCAAGAAGAAATAAGTGAAATACTTACTATTAGCTATGCCAATTGCCGGACTACATTGAACAGAGCTAAAAACAGTTTAAGAAAAAAATTAGAGGAGATATGAAAAAGGAAAATGACAAATTAGACCAATTATTTGAAAAATTTGAAAATCAGTGGGATATTCAGGAGATGGAACCCCAACATGAAGCAGATTTTTTAAATAAATTAAAGAAAACAAAACCGAAAAAGAATTATACAATTACATATGCTATCGCTGCTTCGATAGTACTTATGCTGGGGATTTCTGTGTTTTTTAATGCAAATCAAAAACCAAAAGAATTAAAATTTGCCTCACAGGAAACTAAAAGAACAGATTCTATTTTTGGAGCTCTAATTGCCAATGAACTTGAAAAACTTCATGACAAGAAATCGCCCGAAAACGAGCAAATAATTAGCGATGCCCTTAAACAAATGAAAGTTATGGATAATGATTATGCAAAAATCATTACCGAACTACAAAAAAATGGCGAAAACAAACAGATTATTTACGCTATGATTAGCAATTTACAAACCCGTATTTCATTCTTGCAAAATGTATTAACCCGTATTGACGAAAATGAAAAATTTAAAAACAGCACTCATGAAAAAACACTATAACTTCCTTATCTTATTACTGATAATTCCCTTTTTAGGATTTGCAAACGACGATGGTTATTCGACAAAGCAAAAAGTTATCAAAAAAACCTATATCGTTAACTCTGATGCTGGAATAGATATAGACAGTAAATACGGAAATATCACGGTTACAACCTGGGATGAAGATAAAATTGATATTGAAGTAATTATAAAAGTATCTGGAAACAATGAAAACTGGGTAAACGAAAAATTAAACAGTATCAATGTAAATATCACAGCATTAAAATCAATGCTTACTGCTAGCACAAGCATTGGGAACTCAACATACAAAAGCAAAGGGAGTAATAATAGTTTTGAAATTAATTACACCTTAAAAATCCCAAAAAATGGAACTGTAAAGCTTAATAATAAATACGGAAATATCACTACAGGAGATTTAGCATCAACTACAGATATCTCTTGTAAATATGGGAAAGTAAACCTGGGTAGATTAAATGGGAATGCAAATACAATTCATATAGAGTACTGTCAAAATTCTAGCATACAATATATTAAAAACGGAAATCTAGAAGCTAGATATTCAGGACTTAAAATTAATAGTGCTGGAAGAATTAATCTTGACACCAATTATACTGATATTGTTATGGGGGATGGTCAGAATATTAGGTACGATTGTAATTACGGGACATTTAAATTTCAGAAAATGGGTTCTATTGCAGGAGCAGGAAATTATCTGACTGTTAATATTGGTGAAATTTTAAATACATTAAGCATAGATCTTAATTATGGTAATCTGGCTGTAGGCATCATAAACGAAAAAGCCAATAATATAAATGTTACCTCTGGATATTCGGATGTATCACTGGGATATGATAGCAACTATGCTTTTGACTTTGATATTTCGGCAAGATATTCTGGCATAAAAACCGATTCTTCTCTTCAGATTTCTAATAGTGAAGAAAAGAGTAATGCAAAAAAAATCGACGGGTTTTACAAGAAAAAAGGACAAAACAAAGTCGTTCTTACCTCAAGTTATGGAAGTATATCATTAGTTAAAAAACAATAAATCATTAAAAATCAATCAAAAAATGAAAAAATCAATTCAATTATTAGTTTGTAGCGTATTCTTTTTAAGTACAGTTGCCAATGCACAATGGTCTAAAGAACGCATAAAAGGAAATGGAAAAGTTGTAACCAATACTCGCTCAACTGGCTCTTATGATGATATTAAAGTAATGGGATCGTTTGATGTCGATTTAGTTGCAGGGAAAGAAGGTGCAATTATAGTTAAAGCCGAAGAAAATTTACAACAGTATATTAAAGTTGAAGTTGAAGGCAATGTCCTTAAAATTTACACCGAAAAAAACAAAAATATTAGTTCGAGCATGGGTAAAAACATCCAACTAACTATTCCTTTCGAAAAAATATCTAGTGTTACACTTTCAGGATCTGGAGATGTAAAATCTAAGAGTACAATAAAATCTGATTCTTTTTCGGCAGCGTTATCAGGCTCAGGAAATTTAGATCTAGATGTTGACGCAACTTCATTTAACCTTGCTGTAAGTGGTTCCGGAGATGTTGTTTTAAAAGGAAATACTGGAAATTTCACAACAAAATTGTCTGGTTCTGGCGATATCGATTCGGATGCATTAAAAGCTAAAAATGTAGATATTACCATTTCTGGATCTGGTGACAGCAAAGTTTTTTGTAGCGAAAACCTAAAAGCCAGAGTTTCGGGTTCAGGCGATATTCAATATAAGGGAGATCCCAAAACAAAAGATACCAAAGTAAGCGGCTCAGGAAGTATCTCTAAAGCCTAAAAAATAAAGATCCCAAAGAAGCAATAATTATTAAACAAAAAAAACTAACTATGAAAAATATAATTATTGCTTTTTTATTAAGCATTGGTTTTTCATGCTCAAGTCAGCAAAAAATAAATACTCTTAGCGAAAAAGAAATTTTCGCATCTATAGATAAAAATGCCAATGCATTACTAAAAGATTCAAAAGCCTATTCGGTTTCTATTGGTGTAATAAAAGACGGTAAAACGTATACCAGACATTATGGCGAAATAGATAAAGGAAAAGGAAATAAAGCCACAAACGAAACACTATTTGAAATAGCGTCTACTACTAAAGTATTTACAGGAACTCTTGTTGCAAATGCAGTTTTAGATGGAAAATTAAAATTAGACGATGATATTCGAAAGTATCTCAATGAAGGATTCCCGAATTTAGAATTTAAAGGAACTCCTATCAAAATAAAAAATCTAATTACACACCGAAGCGGAATACTAACTCCTTTTCCTAATACCAAAGAAATAAGACAAAAATTTAGTCCTGATAGCTTTCTTGTTCATAAAAACAGACTAGATAAATCTTACACCAAAACTGATTTTTTTAACGCTTTAAGAAAAGTAAAAGTTGATACTTTACCAGGCTCAAGCCCAGCGTTTAAATACGGAGCTTTAGGTCCCGAATTATGTGCACATATTTTGGAAAATATTTACAAAAAAAATTATGAAGACCTATTGCGTCAGGTGATTTTTGACAAAGCAGGAATGAAAAACACAAAGGTAAAATTAGCTCCTAATGATGTTCTTGCTAATGGTTATAACGGAAGTGGATTGTTAATGACAAATTTATCAAGCAATCTTTGGGGAGCTTCAAAAATGCTAAAATCTACAATGAGTGATTTAATCAAATTCATAAAATTTGAATTGGATACGACTAATAAGGTTGTAATAGAATCGCATCGAAGAATCTATGTAAATGGCGATATGGGCTATTTTTGGGAAATTCAGGAAGATAGTAACAAAAAGCTTAGTTATGCCAAAGATGGTGGCTCTAATGGGACGCAAAATATACTGAAAATATATCCTGAATATAATTTAGGTTTTATAATTATTATGAATCAAAGCGATAACAACTCAGGCACTTACCTTGAAGCTGCATCTCTAGGTTTATTGACCGATTTAAAAAACTCTGGCAAATAAAGCCGAAGGGATATAATCCCTAAAAAACCCTTTTAAAACTCGATAAAAATGAGACGGATAATTTATATTTTCCTTCTGGTGCTTTCTTGTGCCCTGTCTTTTGGGCAATAAAGAGAATATACCGGAAAACCAGCAAATAAAATCATCGCCTTAGATAACCTAAAGGTTAGCACTGCATCATTAATGACGAAGTATAACCTTAAAGGACTGAGTGTTGCTGTTTTTGAAAACTATAAAATGATAATGCCAAGCAAATGCTCGCTAAAATCGAAAACAGAATGAACAAATAAATCATCAGCTAGAAAAATCAATGTGTGTTTCAAGCACCTTCTTTTAGCTAACAATCAAAAAAATAGAAATCATGAAACAAAAATTACTTTTTCTCATTGTTTTTTTAAGTTGTTCTATGATTATTGGACAACCAAACAAGCAAAGAAATTTAGATTCTTTAATGAGATCAGCAAATGAAACAGGGATATTCAATGGAAATATAATCGTTGCCAAAGAAGGTAAAATCATTTATGTGTCACAATTGGGATATACCGATTACACTAAGAGCAAAAGACTCTGCTACGAATCCTCTATGCCTATTGGCTCTATTAGTAAAGAATTTAATGGTGTTGCAATACTACTATTAAAAGAAAAAGGAAAGCTAAAACTGGAAGATAAGGTTTCTGATTACTTAACCTATTTACCTGAATGGGCAAATGAAATTCAAATACAACATCTTTTACAATACACCAGCGGTTTACCCAAAATATCAAAAAATACCGAAGCTGAGTATATTTCGGAATTGAATAAAATAAAAAAACTAGAGTTTACTCCCGGAAAAGGATATAATTATAGCAATGCCAATATATTTCTTCAGCAGGAAATCATAAAGAAAATCACATCCCTTTCTTATCCTGATTTTATAAAAGAAAATCTTTTTGAACCACTAGATATTGAAGGTGGAGAAATCCCTAAAGACTCCATACTTTCTTTAAACATGGCAGGTTCATTTGATAATGATTATAAAGAAACAACCTTTATTCATGGTGGTGGCGAAATGTATTTTACCATTAGTGATTTATTTTATTGGGTTAAAGGTCTGCATGATGGAAAATTAATAAATCAAAATTCTTTACATATACTTTCGCAAAAATTTGATATAAACTCTGAATCTAACTTAGGAAATGTAGTTATTAAAAAAGGGAAGGTTCTGGAACATTCTCATCAAGGATCAGGAAATAATTATGAATCATTTATTTTTTATAGAAATAAAGATAATTTAACTATAACAATGATAACTAATAATCAAAATTTTAAACTTCCTGAAATTGCAGAATCAATCATTAATATACTGGATAACAAACCTTTCTCTGTACCCAAAAAATCTATTTATTTAGATATTAGAGGTAAATTACTTAATAATTACGATTCAGGTATTGCATTTTACAATCATATTAAATCAAAAGAAAAAGATAAATACGATTTCTCGAATGAAGTTTCAGATTTAGTTAATACGGGAAAATACCTTATGAGAAGAGATAAATATGATGATGCTATCAAAATATTTACGATAAGTGCTACTAGTATAGACCTTTCTAATTTAAATAGAAATTCAAATACATATACTTTAATTGGTGAATGTTATTTAAAAAGTAAAAACAAAAAAATGGCAACAGTTTTCTATAAAAAAGCCTTAGAAGTAGATTCGACTAATAAATTAGCTCAAGAGATGTTAAAAGAAATTGTAAACAAATAATTTTTACTTCGCCACAACATATTAATAGTGGCGAAGTAATTATCTTATAATTATATTTTACTTATTTACCATGTCATTTTTAGGTATTCTTCTTAATAGAAAAATAGCTACTACAAAAAAGATTCCTAAAATTACAATCGCTGCGCGCGGACTTCCCGTTATTTGATCAATTATACCGTAAACACACATTCCGATTACAATTCCGACTTTTTCAGCCACGTCATAAAAACTAAAGAATGAAGCAGTATCTTCTGTTTCAGGTAATAACTTGGAATACGTAGAACGTGACAACGCTTGAATTCCTCCCATTACAAATCCAGCAACTGTAGCCATCACATAAAAATGAATTGGTAATGTGATGAAAAAAGCAAGTGCACAAAAAATTGCCCAAATAATATTAATTACAATCAAGGTTGGAATATTTCCAAATTTTGCAGAAGCTCTCGAAGTAAATACAGCACCAATAACAGCTACTAATTGAATTATTAAAATACATTTAATTAACCCAATAGTGCTTTCTTCTTCGGATGACCATTGAATTTCCTGTGCTCCAAAATAAGTAGCAACAAGCATAACGGTTTGAACTGCCATACTTGAAACGAAAAATCCGCCCAAATATCTTCGTAAAGGAATATTTTGTTTCAATAATGCCCAGACTTTTTTTAATTCTTTAAAGCCATTAAAAATTACAGATCTAGTTAATTTTTCTCCTTTGTCTTTACTTCCTTTTGGTAAATAATAATAAGTATACTGACTAAATAATATCCACCAAACTCCTACCATTAAAAAGGAATAACGCATAGCCACATTTGAAGCTTTTTCTGTTTCTGTTCCTTCAATTCCAAACCATTCTGGTTTCATTATCATAGCTAAATTGAGAAGTAATAAAACAACACTACCTATATATCCTAAAGAATATCCTTTGGCACTAATCTTATCTTGCTGCTCTACAAAAGCTATATCTGGCAAATACGAATTATAAAAAACTAAACTTCCCCAATATCCCAGTAATCCCAGAAAATAAAATGCTAATCCTACGTATATATTCTCAAGGTTAAACCAATATAATCCCATACAAGATAAGGCTCCCATATAGCAAAAGAACTTCATAAATGTTTTTTTGTCTCCCACATAATCAGCAATTCCTGATAATAACGGGGAAATAAAAGAAACAACCAAAAAGGCCATCGCAGTTATAAAACTAATTAAAGCAGAATTTTTAAGATTCATCCCAAAAACATGAATGTAATGATCACGTTCTGCAAACAAAGCTTCGTAAAATATTGGGAATACTGCCGATGCTATAGTCAGAGTATAAACCGAGTTTGCCCAATCATAAAATGCCCACGCATTTAATAATTTCTTATCACCTTTTGGTAAGTTTTTCATAAAAATAGTTTCGTTAATAGGCTGCGAATTTATCTATTTATTATTTGTAATTAAATAGATTTCTGAAAAAACATACATTAAATAACCTGTTGTTGATAATTTTTTATCCTTCTCAACCACATCATTTTACAACTTGATAAAAAGCCTGAAAAATAGTTATGCTTTCTTAAAACAAAACACGTCTTAATTCAAAAGCAAAATATAGTCTTATTTAAACATTTTAATAATCTTTTGAGGTAATTTTAAGATTTATGTCTGGGTAATTTTGTTTCGAATTTAAAAAAAATAAATCATGAAAAAAATCTTCTACTTATTTATTGCTGGTTTTATGACGCTTACATCATGTTCCAATGATAATGATTTGAGCAAAGACCTTTCCTCGACCGTTACTGATCCTACCAGAGTAATCAATGCGTCCGGATCTGCAGATGGAGTAACTTATAAACTCCAAAACTTAACTGTAAACCCAGATTTAACAAAAATTTCTTCTGAAAATGCTATAATTACTAGCTCAGAGGCAGAAATGAAAAGTGGTAATTTCGAAATTGAAACTTCAACTTCTGATGTAGTTGAAAAACTTATTGCTGGAAACTTAATTTACTTAACATCTGATGAAGGTAAAGTATATTTCAGAACAATAGCTAGTGTTACTAAGAACAATAATAGCTACTCACTGAAAACAGCTGATGCTCATATAGGAGATTTATTCCAAGGTGGTTCTATTGAACTATCGATGGATGTACAAGAAAATGAAAAAGCTTTAAGATCTAAAAACACTTCATTGCTTACTGCAAGAGGTAATTATGACAACAGTTTTACTTATGACATTTTCAATAACATCACTGAATATAAGGCTGACGGTTTCTCTATGAGTCCAAATACTTCTGTAAATTCAGTTCTTAGTATGAAAATAGGATTCGGAAAGTCTAAACTACTTCCTAACGAAATTGAAGTGTATTATCAAATTAACAGCGCTATCAACCCATATTATAACTTTGCTGGAGCTGTAAATAAAAAATACTCTTATAACCTAATCGATAATGTTCCTGCAAATCTTTTAGACTTACTTAAAAAAGTACAAATAGATGTTACTATTCCTGCTGGAGATCTTTTAGGAGATATTCCTGCAAAAATAAGTATTGATGAAATTGCTTTCCCAATGGAAGTTGAAGCTAACTTATCAAAAAGTTCTCATTTTGCCATTAATTCAAATGGAATATTCAAAATAGGATTTGCTTATTATAATGGTATTCCTGGAAAAAAGAGTCATTTTATCTATGAAAATACTATCACAAATTCAAAAATTACTGAAGGTGATTTAGCAGGAGAAGTTAGTACGGATATGAAAATATCAATCAAACCTAAAATTCAATTATTAGATTCTAATATTTTAGATGTAAAAGGAAATATTGTATTCGGAATAAACAGCTTTACTATTGGAAACGGAAGTTTAACTCAACCATCTGCTTTTGCTTCTACAGGAAATTTCTATTCTTCAGGAACTTTCTCTTTTGGAGCTTTAGGATTAACTGTTTATACTACAGAATTATTTAAAGAAAACAAAGTATTATGGAATGTTGGAGAATACAAAAAAACCATGACCGTATCTAATTTCAGATCAGTTAAAACTTCTGCATTACCTTGTAGTGGTCTTTATTCTTATGGTTTTGATGTTACTTTAGATTACAAATACCCAATTACTGGTAAAGTACTTTCTTCTGGTAACTTAGAAGTTACTTATGATGTATATTCAGATACAGGAACTGTATTAGAAACTGCGAAAAAAGTAACGGTTGCTGCAAAGGATATCACAGCAAATAGTTTTAAATTCAATCTTTGTATTCCATTCAGAAAAATCAATATTCTTAGTGTAGCAAAAACAAGTAATATCAAAAATATTACTATTAAAGATGCTAATGGTTACCTAGCTACTGGAGTTATTAACCCAGCAACAAATAGCGTATACCCACAAATGACTGTTACAAAATAATACACAGACAAATTATTAAACAAAAAAAAAGATTGACTTTAAAAAGTCAATCTTTTTTGTTTTAATTTATTCCAAGGTTTTTAATTATATATTTCAAAACCTATAAATTCTTTTTACTTAATAATACCAACTTTAAGTGCTGTAGCTTTTGCTTCTGGAATTAACGCATTTAAATTAGCAATTCTAGTAGCATCAGATGGGTGTGTACTAAGAAATTCTGGCGTTTGTCCTGAAGATTGAGCCGACATTCTTTTCCAAAAAGCTATAGATTCATCTACGTTATATCCTGCAATTGCCATAAGCGTTAACCCTATCTTATCAGCTTCACTTTCATTATTTCGGCTAAATGGGAGCATCACTCCTACTTGTGAGCCAATTCCATAATATTTTTGCCACATTTCTTGCTTGTCAGCACTCTGGCTACCTGTTACCGCAGCAACTCCTACTGCACCTAATTGTTGTAATTGAGCTGCACTCATACGTTGTGCACCGTGATTAGCCAAAGCATGCGAAACCTCATGCCCTAGAACTGTTGCTAAACCAGCATCATCTTTAGTTACTGGTAAAATACCAGAATAAACTACAATTTTACCTCCTGGCATACACCAGGCATTCACCTCTTTATTATCTACCAATTTATATTCCCAGCGATAATCTTTAAGATATTGAGATTGTCCTAAGTAAGTTAGATACTTTTCAGCCGCTGCTTTAATTTTCATCCCAACAACTTCAACTCGCTTAGCATCGGCAGTTCCTGTAATTACTTTATTTTCTTTAATAAAAGTATTATACTGCTGAAACGAAGATGGAAATAACTCACTATTAGAAACAAAATTAAGACTCTTTTTTCCTGTAACAGGATTTACTGCACATGAATACACTGAAGCTATCGTGAATATTCCCAACAATAATTTATTTCTCATGACTTTTACATTTAATGACATACAAAAATACAATTATTCTAAATTCATTTTTTATACAATTCGTTTAAAAAATATCATAATTAGATTATTATCCTACGCATCGCACATTTATTAAATTATAACTTATCAATAGATTTTATTAATTGTGTTACTTTTATATTTTTAAAATTTGATTACAACAAAAGCTCCTTAAAACGTATTATAATGTCTAAAAAAAAGCCTAGCCCTACAGAATCATTAAAAGTTCCTCAATTTATAATATTTACGGGCAAACTCCTTAATTTCATTTCACCTAAATGGGTTACTTCCTATGCGATAAAACTTTTTATAACTCCAATAAAACATAAAGTTCCGAAAAGAGAACTAGAAATGGATCATAAAAGCATCCAGAATACAATAAAAGTTCCTGCGATTAATAAAGAAGTTGTTGTTTATAAGTTTGGCCGAAGCGAAAAAAAGATTCTATTGGTTCATGGTTGGTCAGGCCGCGGAACGCAATTATTTAAGATTGCCGATGAACTACTTAAGCATGGTTATGAAACCATAAGTTTTGACGCTCCTGCTCACGGAAAATCTCCTGGAAAAACTACTCATATGGTAGATTTTATTGCCTCTATTTTAGAGATTGAAAAACAATATGGTCCTTTTGAAGCTGCAGTCGGGCATTCATTAGGTGGTATGTCTGTATTAAACGCTATTAAGCAGGGATTAAAGATTAATCGAGCAGTAATTATTGGTAGCGGTGATATTGTTCAGGATATTGTTGATGACTTTGTTGCTAAACTAGAATTAAAACCAGAAATAGGCATTCGTTTACGTGACTATTTTGAAGAAAAGCACAACATAAAAATGAATGATTTTTCGGCATATATAGCCGCAGCAGCTGTAACTATTCCTGTCTTGGTTATTCATGATAAAGATGACCCTGAAGTTGCCGTAAAAGCTGGAATTCATATTAATGAACATTTACAAAATGGTACACTAATATTAACTGAAGGATTAGGTCATCGAAAAATATTAGGCAATACTAATGTTATTAATAAAACCGTACAATTTATCGAACATAAGTAACTAATTTTGTTAGTCTTACTTTTTGATAAAAATAAATTAAAATAAAACACATGAAATATCCAATCGAAAAAACAGAACAAGAATGGAGAGAGCAACTTGGCAATGACCGTTATCAAGTACTTCGCCAAAAAGGAACTGAACGCCCGCATACTGGAGAATACAATCTTCATTTCGAAAAAGGTGTTTATTGTTGTGGTGCTTGTAATGAACCTTTGTTTGAGAGCAACTCAAAATTTGATGCGCATTGTGGATGGCCTTCATTTGACGAATCGATTCCAGGTAAAGTAGAATATATCTCGGATGTGAGCCATGGTATGAAAAGAACTGAAATTTTATGTGCCAATTGCGGAAGTCACTTGGGACATGTATTTAACGATGGTCCGACTGAAACTGGACAACGCTATTGTGTAAATTCCTTATCGATAGATTTTAAAGACAAATAGTCATGGATTTATTTGGAGATTCGCCAAATTGGAAAGAAAATCTAGAGCCTCTTCTTGCTAAATATAAGGGAAGAAAACATCCTTTGGATTATAAAAACACGTATCAGCTGCTTGTAATGGTCATATTGTCTGCACAAGATTCTGATGCAAATATTAACTCCATTGCGCCTACATTCTTTGCTAAATATCCAAATATGCAAAGTCTTGCTGCAACAAATCTGGAAGAACTTTTTGCTGACATTAGTAAAGTTAGAAACTACAGAACGAAAGCGGAATGGTTAATAGAAATTGCAAATACTCTTAAAAAAGATGAAAACATCCCGATGACAATGAAAGATTTGGTTGCCCTAAAAGGTATCGGTAGAAAATCTGCCAATGTAATTTTGAGAGAATCGAAAAAACCTGCAGAAGGAATTATTGCTGATTTACACGTTATACGAGTTGCTCCAAGAATTGGATTAACAAATGAATCTAAAGACGGTAATAAAGTAGAGAAAGAATTAATGCAGATTTTACCAAAGGCTATTTGGGGAGAAATAGGAATGGCAATATCATTTTTAGGAAGAGAAATTTGTCGTCCAAAACCAAAATGCAATGAATGTCTGATTAACTCACATTGCAATTATTATCTCAGTTCTTAAAAATTAATAGAGAAAAAAGATACACTGCAGTAGATCTTTACAAAGCATAAAAAAACCGAGATTTATATCTCGGTTTTTTTATGCTTGCAAAATAATTTTACATTTTTGCTTTCAATGCTTTGTATTCAGCTGTCATTTCAAGTGCGCTGTAAACGTTTAAAAGTGTCTTAGAAATATCCTCGTTTTTAGGATCTAACTCAGAAGCTTTTTTAAGATAAGGAATTGTGCTTTTAAAAAGATTATTTCTTTTAGCTTTCAATTCATCATAACGCTTCATATCTTTTGCAGATGTTCCAAGCTTGTTCATTTCATCAATTATAGGCTTTTCGTCCTCTAATTTTAATGCAGCCAGGTTAATATAAGCATTAGTATAATCAGGCTTGATTTCGATTACTTTAGTATAATATTTCTCAGCATCAGCAGCGTTTTTAGCATTTCCGCTAAGTACACCTAAATTAAAAAGTAAATCAGGATCGTTTGGATTGTTTTTCAAAACCTCACCGATTAATTTTTTATAAGTCTCAAAGTCCTTAGTTTCTAAGTATAAATTTGCCTCAGTCAAGATTAATGAAGAATCTTCTGGATTTGCAGCTCTAGCTTCAGCTACTGCTTTTTTAGCTTCTTCAATTTTACCACTTTGAACTAAAATAAGAGTGATGTTTTTATAAATCTCACCTCTTTTAGAAGGAGAAACTTCTACTCTTGGTTTTTCATGAGTTCCAATCTTAACAGCAAGATCTCTTTCACTTGCAGTATTAAATGCATTTTCTTCTCCTGAAGCTTTGTTTGTTGCTAAGTAAGCTGTTCCTTTTCCTGAATAATTCAGTTTTTTTAATTCTTCATACAAAGGTAAAGCAGCTGTATAGTCTCCTGCATTTACATAAGTAGAAGCAGCATAATACAAATTAATAGTATCCTTTTTGTCTAACAAATAAGCATCATATATCTTTTTTGCACCATCAGCATTTTTATTAGCTTTTGAATCTGCTATAGCTCCATTAATCAATCTTCCTTTGATATCAGTAATTGAAGCAGCAGCCTGAGTTGAATACTTAACTTTTCCTGATGTTTTTTCAGTATCAATTAATGTTTTATATGCATCTGCAGCAAGTAGAAGGTATTTACTTTCTTCTACTCCTTTTTTTGCCATGTCTAAATAAGCATTTCCTTTTACGAAATAATATTGAGCTTGCTCAGTATCTTTTGCATTTACAATTAGGTAATCTGCTGCATCCAGAATAGTAATAGCCGATTTAGAATCGCCATTTTTCAATGCTTTTTCAGCGTCTTTAATTTGATCTTTTTGAGCAAAAGTAGCTACCGATATCAATAATGCTGACGCTAGTATTACATATTTACTTTTCATAATTCTAATTTTTGATTTATTTAAATTGTTTGTTGGGTTCTTATTATTTATTCTTCAGACTCTTCCTCTTCTTCTGAATCATCTCCGTCTTCGTCGTCTTCATCATCTTCGTCGTCTTCATCATCTTCAACAACTCCATCGTCTTCAAGAACTTCTAAATCTGGTTTTACTCTTTCGATAACACTTTCGATAACATTACCATCTTCGTCAACAATAACTTCTGCAACATCATCTTTCATAACTTTAGTAACAGCTGCAATAGAATCTTTACCTTTAAGGTTAATTAATCGAACACCTTGCGTTGCACGACCCATTACACGTAAATCTTCAATAGCCATTCTAATTGTTAATCCAGATTTATTGATAATCATTAAATCATCAGCATCTGTAACTGCGTTAATAGAGATAAGTTTACCTGTTTTTTCGGTAATATTAAGAGTTTTCACTCCTTTTCCTCCACGGTTAGTAATTCTGTAAACATCTTCTCCATCATCATCAACTAATTTAGTACGTTTACCGTATCCGTTTTCAGTTACAACAAGGATTTGTGAATCGTTAACGTTGTCTTTATCAACAGTAACCATACCAATTACTTCATCAGTATCGTCTTTTAAGGTAATTCCACGAACTCCAGAAGCCGTTCTTCCCATCGGACGCGTTTTGGTTTCCTCAAAACGAACCAATTTACCTGACTTAACAGCTAAGATAATTTGACTTTCTCCGTTAGTTAATTTAGCTTCAAGTAATTCATCACCATCTTTAATTGTAATTGCAGCAACACCATTTACTCTAGGTTTAGAATATTTCTCTAAAGAAGTTTTCTTAACCTGTCCTTTTTTAGTTACCATTACAAGATTATGACTATTGATATAATCTTTATCTTTTAAGTCTTGTGTACAAATAAAAGCTTTTACTTTATCATCGCTCTCAATGTTTACTAAGTTTTGGATTGCTCTACCTTTTGCCGTTTTGCTTCCTTCTGGAATTTCATAAACACGCATCCAGAAACATTTTCCTTTTTGGGTAAAGAACATCATATATTGGTGGTTGGTCGCTACAAACATATGCTCAAGGAAATCCTGATCTCTTGTTCCTGCACTTTTTTGTCCAACTCCTCCTCTATTTTGTGTCTTATATTCTGTTAAGTTTGTACGCTTGATATAACCTGCATGCGAAATTGTAATTACAACATTCTCATCGGCAATTAAATCTTCGATACTTACATCTCCACCAGAATATTCAATTAATGAACGACGCGCATCTCCGTATTTATCACGGATTTCGATAAGTTCTTCTTTAATCAAATTAGTTCTTAAGTCTACATCTGCTAATAATGCTTTCAAATGATCGATTAATTTCATCAATTCATTATACTCATCTCTTAACTTATCTTGTTCCAGACCTGTTAATTGACGTAAACGCATCTCTACGATTGCACGTGCCTGAATATCTGATAATTTAAATCTTTCGATTAATTTCTCACGAGCTTCTTCGGTGTTTTTCGAACCTCTTATTAAAGCAATTACTTCATCAATATTATCAGATGCAATAATTAAACCTTCTAAGATATGAGCTCTTTCTTCTGCTTTACGTAATTCAAATCTTGTTCTACGAACTACAACATCATGACGGTGCTCAATAAAATAGTGAATCATATCTTTTAGATTCAACATTTGTGGGCGACCTTTTACCAGTGCAATATTATTTACACTAAAAGAAGATTGTAATGACGTATATTTATATAATGTATTTAAAACTACATTAGGAGTTGCATCACGTTTTAGGATATAAACGATACGCATACCGTTTCTATCTGATTCATCACGGATATTTGCGATTCCATCAATTTTTTTATCATTTACCAAATCAGCAGTACGTTTGATCATTTCTGCTTTATTAACTTGGTATGGAATTTCGGTAACGATGATACATTCTCTACCATCTACCTCTTCAAAACCTACTTTGGCACGCATTACAATACGTCCTCTACCTGTTTTAAATGCTTCACGAACGCCTTCGTAACCATATATTATACCTCCTGTTGGAAAATCGGGAGCTTTAATATGAGTAATTAATTCGTCAATTTCAATATCGTTATTGTCAAGATACGCTAATGTACCATTGATAACTTCTGTTAAGTTGTGTGGTGGCATATTTGTAGCCATACCAACTGCAATACCTGTTGCTCCGTTAACCAATAAGGTAGGAACTCTGGTAGGCATTACTTTAGGCTCATATAAAGTATCATCAAAGTTCAATTGAAAATCAACTGTTTCTTTTTCGATATCAGCCATTATTTCTTCTGAAATCTTACGCATTCTAGCCTCCGTATAACGCATTGCTGCCGGGCTATCTCCATCTACAGAACCAAAGTTACCTTGGCCATCCACTAATAAATAACGTAAACTCCATTCTTGAGCCATACGTACCATGGCATCATATACTGAAGTATCTCCGTGTGGGTGATACTTACCTAAAACCTCCCCTACGATTCTCGCAGATTTTTTGTGGGCAGATTTTGATGTTACTCCTAAGTCATACATTCCGTAAAGAACTCTTCGATGCACTGGTTTCAAGCCATCTCTAACATCTGGAAGTGCTCTTGATACGATTACTGACATCGAATAATCGATGTAAGCTGATTTCATTTCATCCTCTATGTTAATAGGAATTAACTTTTCTCCTTCAGACATAAGTTGTTATATTAAAAAATTATATTAGTTTCAAAACGTGCCAATATACGCCTTTTTGAAATTTTTGAGGGTATTTTCCCCTACTTATTTCAATGATTTATTAACAACTTTATTTTACATTTTAGTTAATAATTTAAATCTTATTTAACTCTTTTATTATTATTTTTTTCGTCCCTTAGCTGACATGAGTTTCTAATGGGTATGGTTTTTGTTTTTCATACACTAATTCACTAAATTTACAATACTAATTATATATTATGGATGATAATTTTTCACCAAGAGTAAAAGATGTTATTACCTACAGTAAAGAAGAAGCCTTAAGATTGGGTCACGACTTTATTGGTACTGAACATTTGATGCTAGGCATTTTAAGGGATGGAAACGGAAAAGCCATTCATATATTAAATAACCTAGCAGTCGATTTAGAGCATTTACGTAGGAAGGTCGAAATACTGAGCCCTGCCAATCTTAGTGCCGAAGTCAATGTAGAGAAAAAAAACCTGCACCTCACACGTCAAGCTGAGAGAGCACTAAAGACTACATTTCTAGAAGCCAAAGTATTCCAGAGTTCATCTATTAGTACGGCACACTTGCTTTTATGCATCTTACGAAACGAAAACGATCCAACAACCAAGCTATTGAATAAGCTAAAAATAGATTATGATATAGCTAAAGAACAATACTTAAATATGACTCCAAGCGAAGAAGAATTTTTAGAAAACTTGCCAAGAAACGAATCATATAATGATGATTCAGGACAAGATGACAGTCTTAAAGAAGGAAGTTTTAATAATCCAGCCAATAAGTCCAACAAAAAATCAAAAACACCTGTTCTAGATAATTTTGGGAGAGATTTAACAGAAATGGCAGAGGAAGGAAAACTAGATCCTGTTGTAGGGCGTGAGAAAGAAATTGAACGCGTTTCGCAAATTTTAAGCCGTAGAAAAAAGAACAACCCTTTATTAATCGGTGAACCTGGAGTAGGAAAATCTGCTATTGCCGAAGGACTAGCCTTGCGTATTGTTCAGAAAAAAGTATCCCGTATCTTATTTCACAAACGTGTAGTTACCCTAGACTTAGCAAGCCTTGTAGCAGGAACCAAATATCGTGGTCAGTTTGAAGAACGAATGAAAGCTGTAATGAACGAGTTAGAGAAAAATGATGATATCATCCTTTTTATCGACGAAATTCATACTATCGTTGGTGCTGGAGGTGCAACTGGATCTCTAGACGCTTCGAATATGTTTAAACCTGCCTTATCAAGAGGAGAAATCCAATGTATTGGAGCAACAACACTTGATGAATACAGACAATATATAGAAAAAGACGGTGCTTTAGAAAGACGTTTCCAGAAAGTAATTGTTGAACCAACATCTGTTGCAGAAACAATTGAAATCTTAAACAACATTAAGGACAAATACGAAGATCACCACAACGTAACATATACTCCAGAAGCAATAGAAGCTTGTGTGAAATTAACAAACCGATACATGTCGGAGCGTTTCTTACCAGACAAAGCAATTGATGCTCTTGACGAGGCTGGATCTCGTGTACATATTACTAATATTGATGTTCCTAAACAAATCCTGGATTTAGAACGTCAACTAGAAGAAGTACGAGAACTGAAAAACGTAGTTGTTAAAAAACAAAAATACGAGGAAGCTGCTAAACTTCGCGATGACGAAAAACGCATCGAAAAAGAACTAGCTATAGCTCAGGAACAATGGGAAGAAGACTCTAAAAATAATAGAATTCTTGTAACCGAAGATAATGTTGCCGATGTAGTATCTATGATGACAGGAATTCCTGTAAACAGAATTGCACAAACAGAAAGCAACAAATTAGCCAAACTTCCTGAATTAATTCAAGATAAAGTAATTGGTCAAAACGAAGCAGTTTTAAAAATCGCTCGTTCTATACAACGCAACAGAGCTGGTCTTAAAGACCCAAACAGACCTATTGGATCATTCATTTTCTTAGGACAAACTGGTGTTGGTAAAACACAACTAGCAAAAGTTCTGGCAAAAGAATTATTCGATTCTGAAGATGCTTTAGTACGTATTGACATGAGCGAATACATGGAGAAATTTGCTATTTCTCGTTTAGTTGGAGCGCCTCCGGGATACGTTGGTTACGAAGAAGGTGGACAATTAACCGAAAAAGTTCGTAGAAAACCGTATTGTGTGGTACTTTTAGATGAGATTGAAAAAGCTCATCCAGATGTATTTAACATGATGCTACAAGTTCTAGACGATGGTTATTTAACCGATAGTTTAGGTCGAAAAATTGACTTTAAAAACACTATAATTATCATGACTTCAAATGTTGGAGCAAGACAATTAAAAGATTTTGGTCAAGGAGTAGGATTTGGAACTGCTGCAAAAATTGCTCAAGCCGATGATAATTCTAAAAGTATTATCGAAAATGCATTGAAAAAAACATTTGCACCAGAATTCTTGAACAGAATTGATGATGTTATTGTATTCAATAGCTTAGAGAAAAGCGATATCGATTTGATTATCGAAATTGAACTTAAAAAACTATACTTACGTGTAGAAGAGTTAGGTTACAAATTAAATCTTACTGATAAAGCCAAAGCTTTCATCGCAGATAAAGGTTTTGATAAGCAATTTGGAGCAAGACCATTAAAAAGAGCGATTCAGAAATACGTTGAAGATATATTAGCAGAAGAAATAATTACTTCTAAAATTACTTCAGGCGATGAAATCTTAATTGATTTAAATGAAGAATCACAAGAACTTACTGTTGATGTTCATAAAGCAGAAGAACCAACAAATCAATAATATAATTTATTTTTTATAACAAATCATAAACCCGTTACGTTTTTTATAACATAACGGGTTTATTCTTTATATGAAATCGGTCAATTATTAAAAACAAATATTTACTTTTGATTAAGTAAAACAAATCAAATTATGCTTCAAAATAAAGTCATCTTAGGTAGCGAAGAATGGTGCTCATTTCCTGAATTGGGAATCCCTACAATTAAAGCACGTGTAGATTCGGGTGCAAAAACCTCGGCGATGCATGCCATTAACATAGCTCCTTTTATAAAAAATGATGCAAATTGGGTTAAATTTGATATTAATCCGATACAAAACAATACAAAAACAATAATACATTGCGAAGCTCCGCTAGTAGACAAAAGGGTTGTAAAAAGCTCTAGCGGTTTTAGAGAGCAACGCTATGTTATACAAACCAGTTTAAAAATTGGTGATACCAAATGGCCTATAGAAATGACTTTGACCAATCGAGATTCGATGGGTTTCAGGATGCTTTTAGGTCGAGAAGCAATGAGCGGTAGAGTACTTGTTGATCCTGAGGAAAAATATCTTTTAGGACAACCTTCATCTGATACACTAAAAGAATTATACCAAAATTCTGAAAAAGCAAGTTCCGGTTTACGAATTGGTCTTTTAGCCAGTAATCCTGAATTATACAGCAACAAAAGAATCATGGAAGCTGGCGAAATGCGAGGTCATGACATGCAGTTTTTGAACATCAAAGAATGCTACATGAAACTCGATGCCAAAACTCCAGAAATTCATTATCGTGGCGGAAAAATTCTAAATGAATTTGATGCTATTATTCCGCGTATTCGCCCAAGCATAACTTTTTATGGCTGTGCATTAACACGCCAGTTTGAAGCCATGAAGGTTTTTTGTTTAAACTCTGCTTCAGCAATAACCCAATCACGCGATAAACTATATTCTTTACAATTATTATTGCATAGCGGAATTGATATTCCGACAACCGGTTTTGCTAATTCTCCTTTAGATACTGACGATTTGATAAAAATGGTTGGAGGCTCTCCTTTAATCGTAAAACTATTAGAAGGAACTCAAGGAAAAGGCGTTGTATTAGCTGAAACAAAAAAGGCTGCAGAAAGTGTTATAAATGCCTTTAAAAGCCTAAATGCTAATATTCTGGTACAAGAGTTCATTAAAGAAGCAAACGGTAAAGATATACGCTGTTTTGTAATCGACGGAAAAGTAGTTGCAGCTATTCAGCGTGAAGCTATGCCTGGTGAATTTAGAGCAAATATTCACTTAGGCGGAACCGCATCGATATTAAAAATAACTAGCGAAGAAAAAAGAATCGCTATAAAAGCTGCCAAAGCAATGGATTTAAAAGTTGCTGGTGTAGATATTATTCGTTCATCAAAAGGCCCTTTATTACTAGAAGTAAACTCTTCTCCTGGTTTAGAAGGAATTGAAGGAGCGACTAATAAAGATGTTGCCAGTGAAATGATAAAAGCTATCGAAAAGAATTTTAAACTTAGATAAGTTTTTAGTGTAGAGTTGCAGTTTACAGTCTCAGTTACTGCAACTGAATACTGTTACTGAATACTGTTACTAAAAAACCGAATACTAAAAAAATGAATCCATATCTCGATATTGTCATCCGCAGTGCATCGGTTTACTTTTTTATGGTAATCGCATTACGTGTTTTTGGAAAAAAGGAATTATCTCAGCTCAATACTGCCGATGTAATCCTGATATTATTGATTAGTAATGCTGTCCAGAACGCAATGGTTGGTAGCGACACAAGCCTTTTAGGAGGAATTGCTGCAGCAGCCGTATTGTTTATCATTAATTATATTCTAAAAAAACTTACCTACAAATACAAAGGACTACATAATCTTTTGCTAGAAAAACCTGAAGTTCTCATTCATAATGGTCATATCGATTTTAAATCGCTAAGTAAATTAAATATATCTTCGGATGAAATTGAAGAAGCTATGCGGGAACATGGTGTAGAACATTATAAAGAGGTAAAATTAGCCATGCTAGAAATAGATGGTACAATAAGTATTATCTCAAAAAGTACAAATCATTTAAAGCAGACAATATACAAGCGAAAACACAATCACAAAAACTTTCAGAAGTAGTTAAAAGTAAGTCGAAAGTTTAAAAGTCATAAAGTCAAAAGGATCAACATCAGTCAAAACAACTAAAACCAAGTAGCTCAAACACAAAAATATTATGCCGGCAATTTTAATAGAAGTTAGAAAAGACTATAACGAAGAAGAAGGTACTAGAATTATCGATGCAGTTCATTCTGCAATGGTAACAGCTTTTCAGATCCCACCTGAAGATAAAACCGTCAGACTTTTAGTTCATCCGCCACATAGATTTGCAGTTTCACCAACTAAAACTCAACCTGAATTATACACTTTAATAAGTGTTGATGCCTTTTCGGGACGCTCTATTGATGCAAAAAGAAAACTATTCAGTGAAATGACTAAAAACTTATCTGAATTAGGCATCCCAAAAGACCATGTTTTAATTGTTGTTAGAGACAGTCAGAAAGAAAGTTGGGGTGTTCAGGGAGGACAATCGGCATATGATGTTGATCTAGGATTTAAAGTTGAAGTTTAAAATCGAAATAATCATTTAAATACCTACAAGGTCAAAAAAAACTTTGCAGGAAAGCATAAATCATAAAAAAAGAGGATAATTTTCAATGAAATTATCCTCTTTTTTTATATAATTAAAATTACTTTAAGCGTCTAGAACCAAATCTTTAATTGTAGTATTGGATAGTCCTAGCGGTTTAAGTCTAAGGTTTAGATTTACCAAAATATAATCTTGCTCTACAGGAAATCTTTCTGCAATATTTTTATAATGCTTTAAAAGCTTCTTGTCTTCTACCCCATTTAAAGCTTGTAAAGCCGTATGAACAACCCTGTTCGATTTATCATTTAAACCTACAATAAAAGCATCAATATAATTATTTTTATTACTTAATTGTCCAAGCATATAATATGTAGTAACTTTTATACTCTCATTATCACTTTCAGTAAAAGGAATTATAAGATAGCTATAATCGATATTCATTTCTTTTAATAAATATGCACAAAAACTAAAAGTTTCGTCGTCTTTTATCATTTCCATATTCGACTCGATTACTCCTAGCCAATCTGAACTTTTATCTTTTGCATACCAAAATACAAATTGAAAAACATGCAATAAACTCACATCAGTAAAATCAACTAAATAAGGATACGCACGTTCATAATCAAATTTTGCGAGTATCTGAAGTAGCTCTTTTTGATTTTCGCCCTTGCTTATTTTATATTCTTCTTCGATTATATCTAATGTCTCAGCATCTAGCTTTTGCTTGATTAAAATTCCTATCAAACAATCGCTCTTCACCTCATCATCATTAGTCAAAAAGTACATTTTTAGAATATCTTGCAAAGAACCTCCTATTCTATACCCAAACCATCCTGCATTATACTGCATTAAATCACCCGAAATTACTTCGTCAAGCCATCTTTCATACCAATCCAGAAAATTTAATTCGAAAGTAAACTGAGGATTATATCTTTCACTATTAATATTTACAACTCTTCCTTTAAAATCTCCATTTAAAACAATTGCATGATAACAAGAACAACCTTGCTCACCAATAGGCAATATTCCGCCATATATCTTGCCTAATTCCTTTTCATAATCGTCATCTGAAATGGCATCTTCTTCTATTTTTTCGATTGAATCGTCCCAATACTCATCTGACATTTTAGGATACAGAATACAATCTCCTTTTAAATACTCCTTAGTGTTTTCATAGATTAAGTCATTTACATTCTTTCCTAGTGGATATATTCCGTAAAAAGGGCCTGCAGCCGAAGAAGAGAATGATTCTCCCCCATTACCAATATTCATTAAAAATGCTTTATAACAATTAGGAAGTTCTACATTATATTCTGTCTCAAATTTTAATATATCTTCTGCATTTACAACTTCTCCCAAGATATACTTATGACTTGAAGCGCCAAATACTTTTAAGTCTTTATCTATCTGTTTAGCTTCAACTAACTTACTTTTAATTCTTTCTATTTGTTCAGCTATGAAATTACTATTCGATTCTTCCATTTTAATTTTTATTCCTTCGTTCAATTTTTAGAATAGAATAAATGTACTCTATTTTAGTTTTTGCACAAATTATTTCAACAAACAAAAAAGCTACAAGATTTTTTACTCCTGTAGCTTTCATTTAATAAATTTAAATTTAATTATTCATAAACCGCATCGCGATTGTAAACCAGTATTTTCGAAACATTATCAGCAATTTCCTTACCTAATATTTCTTCAATTACATATAATGTTCCGTCTAAACCCGAAGTGATTCCTGCAGTGGTGAGTACTTCATCATCTAAGACGTATCGTACATTTTCAACAATCTCAATACTTTCATGCATCTTTAAATACTGCATTGCTCCAAAATGAGTAGTTGCTTTTTTATTATCCAATATTCCAGTTGCAGCAAGAATCACGGAGCCTGTACAAACTGAGAATATCAATGCAGCCGCCTTATGTTGACTTTTAATCCATTCGGCAATCTCAATATTACTATCCCCAATCTGCTTTGCTAAAGATGGTTCTGCTCCGGGAATCACTATAATGTCTGCCTGTGGAGCATTAGAAAAATTATAAGTAGCTTTGATTTGAAGGATATTACCTTCAGAATACACCAAACTTTCATTTGGGGAAACACTATAGAGCTCAAATCTGTTACCAAAAAAATTAGCTTTGGCAAATACATCTATAGGACCATTCAGATCAAGTGCTTCAACTTGATCAAATACTAGAAACGCGACTTTTATTGTTTTTTTTTCGTTGAATTGTGGAAATTTTTTTGATTCCATTTTAAATGATTTTAATTTTAATTATTATTCTACATTTTTAACGCTACGGTTTTATAATAGCAGATTAAAGTCTGATTTCTGAAACTGTATACGATAAACAGCGGGAGAAATCTGATAATGTTTCATAAATACTCCTCTCATAGTATCTATTGATACAAATCCTACCAGATGCGCTATATTTTTTAGTTCATGATCTGTTTCTTCTAAATATTTTTTCGCCGTTTCTAATCGTACTTTTTCTACGTATTTAGCAGGAGTAATTCCCGTTTCGGCAGTAAAGACTCTATTAAAATTACGCAGACTCATAGCTGCTTTTTCAGCCAAATTTTGAACAGTTATCGGCTTATTTAAATTTTCTAATATCCAGAAATGAAGTTTTTTAACAATCATACTATCTACCACAGGCTGTAAGAGAAAGTTACTATACTGACTCTGATTACCATGTCTTTGTAAATACATAACTAATATTTTTGCTATAGAAAGACTTATTTCCTTTCCACAATCTTCTTCTATTAAAGCCAAACACAAATCAATACCAGTTGATGCACCCGCAGCTGTATATATTGAATTTTGTTGTATATAAATAGGTTTCGATTCTACCTGAATTAAGGGATACTTCTTTTTTAGTAAGTCGCAATACATCCAGTGTGTAGTTGCATGTTTACCATTCAACAATCCTGATCCTGCTAATAAAAATGCTCCAACACAAACGGAACAAACACGACGGATTTTGTATGCATTTTTCTGTAACCATTCCTGAAAAATCAGATAATCCTGTGGTGGAGTTTTAAAGGAAAACCCACTAATAATAAGGGTATCAATTGGCTCAACAATGTCAACAACTTTCTTATCACAACTAAAGTTTAAACCATTAAAATTACCTAAATATAATTCGTCCGTAGGTGATGCAATTACAACATCATAATTAAAAGATTTAATTTGCTTATCCTGTTCTTCAATCAGATGTTTTGCAAGGCGAAATGCATCCATAGGACCTGCAAGATCCAGAATAAGCATATCGGGTATTGCAACAATAACTATCAGTTTTTTTTCCATAATTCAAAGGTATAAACTTCAGATTTGGCGTAAATGCCATTTTTACCTTAATTTATGCCATTCTTGCAATTAACACGAATGAAAACTTCTAAAAAAAACTAGTTTTAAAAAAACAAGACAATAACCATTAAATTGTCTTTTATATTATTAAAGCTTCAGAAAGATTAATCTTTTTAAATCAACATATTAATAATAGAAAATAAAATTTAGGCAGTAAAACATTCAACAAACAAAAAAAGCTAGTCTCAATAAAGAAACTAGCTTTTTTTTATAGGTTTAAAATGCGATTTTGAATCTCACATTTCACAAATACTTTTTTTCTATTATATAAAAATGCTAAGTATATAATACACTATTGCAGCTAAAAGTGCCGAAACAGGAATCGTCAATACCCAAGCCCATAATAAACTTACTGTTACACCCCAACGAACGGCAGATACACGTTTTGTTAATCCAACCCCGATGATTGATCCTGTAATAGTATGCGTTGTACTTACTGGTACTTTAAAATGCTCTGTAAAGTATAATGTTAATGCTCCTGCAGTTTCTGCAGCTACACCTTCAAATGAAGTTACTTTAGTGATTTTAGAACCCATTGTTTTTACAATTTTCCAACCACCACTTAATGTTCCTGCTGCAATTGCAGAGTAACAAGCTAAAGGAATCCAAGATGGCATCTTGAATGCTCCATCATCTGACGGAAGTACCACATCTAACCAAGCATCCATATGTACACCTGGATTTGTATGAATATAAACCGCAACTGCTGCTGCAATAATACCCATTACTTTTTGAGAATCGTTACCACCGTGACCTAAACTAAAAGCAGCCGAAGATAGTAATTGCATTTTTTTCAGTGCTCCATCTGCCTGATGAAGATTTAAACTACTAAATATCAGAGCAAATGCTGAAATTGAATAGATAATAAATCCTACCAAAAACCATTTTATATTATGTGCCTCTAATACAACGCTCCAAAATTCTGAAGACGCAAAACGAGGTTTTCCTCCATCCTTTATGATTGTTTCATAAGGAATCATTTGGTAATAGATAAAAACAGCTGTAAAAATCATTAAAGCAATCGTGAATAACTTTGGTAAAATACTTTTTTTAGAAGAGTTCAATAACCAAATAGAAATTAAATAAGAAGCCAATGCTCCTAACAACGGTGCTAAAACGATAAAAGCAACTATGACGAGAACTCCCGAGGGCATCCCTCCGTCTTTTCCTGCTTTGTACCAGCTTACAATTTGATACCAATATTGTGTAGTACCATCTTCTCCTACATAACCAGAGAAACCATGTACAGCGATTGCATGAGCAATTGCAGCACCAGCAAAACCTCCAATTAAGGTATGAGATGAACTTGAAGGAATTCCTAACCACCAAGTTAATAAGTTCCAACAAATAGCAGCGATAACCCCTGCCAAAATCACAACTAGATTGATTTCCATGGTGTTTGCCGTTTTAGCAACAGTATCTGCTACACCAAAACCGAAAACCCAATAAGCCAAAAAGTTAAAAAATGCTGCCCAAAGAACGGCCTGAAAAGGCGTTAATACCTTTGTAGCAACAACTGTAGCTATAGCATTTGCAGCATCATGAAAACCATTGATGTAATCAAAGATTAAAGCTAATACTATAATAATTATAAGTAGCGTCATAAAATTATAACTTCAGAATTGAAATAAATTGAATTTAAGAATGTTTTACAGAAATAGATTCTAGTATGTTTGCAACACTCTTACATTTATCTGTTGCAGATTCTAAAACAGATAACACTTCTTTATATTTAATAATATTTTTAGCGTCTGTTTCGTTTTCAAAAATTTCAAAAACTGCTTTGTTATAAACATTATCCGACTTGTTTTCCAGTTTATTAATTCTGGCACACGCATCTTTAATGACTTTGAAATTCTTTAAATTTCTCAATTCTTTTACTGCACTATCAATATTCTGACATGCTTCAAGATTGATTTCAGTCATTTTTCTGATAGATTTTGTAATCTTATCAACCTGATACAACTTCATTCTGCTTGCAGCACCATGTAAATAATCGGCTACGTTATCAATAGAAGTAATCAAAGTATGAATATCTTCTCTATCAAATGGAGTAATGAAGTTTCTGCTTAATTCTAGATTTGTCTGACGAGTAATATCCTCGCCTTTTTGTTCCAATTCATCAATCTTTTGAAAAAGTACTTCTCTTTCTTTCAAAGGAAGATTTACTGCTTCGTGTAAGTTAGAAGCTAACTCAATTAAATTGCTTGATGCTTCTTCAAAAAGTGGAAAGAATTTCTTGTCTTTCGGCACTAAAAATTGGAAAATACTGTTTATTGACATTTTTATATTTTTAATACTGCAAAATTACTTCATTATTCTTTCGCTATGTTAAGCCATTGTTAACAAATCATTTTCAATTTGGAAACTATTCAAAAATGAAATTGTCTTTTCGATATCATAATGTAGGATTCTATCCTCAGTAACCAACGGTACAACTTCGCGATAGCTGCTTAAAAACATCTCGATAAAGTCGCTTGATTTCAACGGATTTCTATAAGCAATTGCCTGCGAAGCATTTAATAATTCGATAGCAAGAATACGCTCTAAATTGCCCATAACGCGCAATGCTTTGGTAGCACCATTTGCTCCCATGCTCACGTGATCTTCTTGTCCATTACTAGAAACTATACTATCTACACTAGATGGTGTTGCTAATTGCTTGTTCTGACTAGCAATACTTGCTGCTGTATATTGCGGAATCATTAATCCTGAATTTAATCCTGGATTATCTACCAAAAATGCAGGAAGATTACGTAATCCCGAAATTAATTGATACGTTCTTCTTTCAGAAATACTTCCTAATTCAGCCAAAGCAATTGCCATAAAATCTAAGGCCAAAGCCAAAGGTTGCCCGTGGAAATTTCCTCCAGAAATGATCTCATCGCTTTCTACAAATATGTTAGGATTGTCAGTAACCGAATTTATCTCTGTTTTAAAAACCTTTCTCACATAATCAATCGCATCTTTTGAAGCTCCATGAACTTGCGGAATACAACGGAACGAATATGGATCCTGAACATGCGTTTTTACCTGAGATATGATTTCGCTTCCTTCTAAAAATTCTTTGATACGTTGTGCGGTAACAATTTGTCCTTTATGAGGGCGAATAAAATGAATCAATTCATGAAACGGTTCGATTCTTCCGTCGAAACCTTCCAAAGAAATTGTTCCAATTAAATCGGCTAAATAAGAGAACTTATAAGCTTTCATTAAAATATGAGCTCCGTAAGCACTCATAAACTGTGTACCGTTTAATAATGCTAATCCTTCTTTAGATTTTAATACTATTGGCTCCCAGTTAAAGTGTTTTAAAACTTCACTTGAGTGTACTTTCTTCCCTTCAAAATATACTTCAGCTTCACCTAACAACGGCAATGATAAATGTGCTAATGGAGCTAAATCTCCAGATGCTCCAAGTGATCCTTGCGTATAAACAACTGGTAAAATATCATTGTTATAAAAAGAAACTAAACGTTCTAATGTTTGTAATTGTATAGCCGAATGTCCGTAGCTTAATGATTGTATCTTAAGCAATAACATTAATTTTACAATTTCTTGTGGTACCTCCTCACCTGTTCCACAAGCATGAGATTTTACAAGGTTTTCTTGAAGTTTAGATAAATTTTCATTAGATATCTTCACATTACAAAGTGATCCAAATCCTGTATTGATACCATAAATAGGCTCAGAATGTGAAGCCATTTTTTTATCTAAATAATCTCTGCATTTTTGAACATTGATTTTAGCTTCATCAGATAGTTCTAATGTTTTTTGCTCTACGATTATCTCTTGTAATTGCTCTAAATTCAGTAGCTCCGTACTGATATAATGAATGTTGCTCATTTTATATTGTATTTGAATGTCAAAATTCAGCAAATCAATATTAAAAAGCAATGTTTATTGAGGATTATTTAATACTTCTTCTCAAATAAAAAATAAGAAAATGAAAAAACAGTAGTAAAAACAATAAAAGCAACTCTAAATGAGTTGCTTTTGTTATAATTTTAAGTAATTGAAAACTTCTTAAATTAATAATAAGTAATAACTGTTTTTTCATTTAGCACTGGTACTGAAAGTGTCATAATGTATTTCATTTTTGTTAAAATATATCCATTTTCATTATAAGTATATTCACTTTTATATGATCTGGTAGTAACTACCCTCCCATCATTGGTTCCAATAATTGATGAGCTAATTTGATTATTAACTCCTCCCCCTTCTGTAATAAGGTTATTAAATCCTAGAATGTTTTTTGAATAAGAATTCTTTGTATCAAAAATAGAATTACATGTCTCAACATAATTAGTAGAACCATATTTCAAAACTGAATAAGTATATTTTACTGTATTTCCTTTTTCATAAGCATAAACCCAAGTACCCCAACCAGATAAGTCGCTCGTCTCAGTAATTGTACCATCCTCATTATGTGCAAAATTCACTGAATAATCGATACTTCCATCTGATTTTGTACTTATCATAGCTATTTCTTTATTCCCTTCATTATATACATATTCAGTAGAAGGTGTAGCAGCTTTATAGTTATTTACTTTAGTAATTAAATCTCCATTATAAGTGTACATAATCGTTCTAATTCCTTCAGTTACTGTTTGATCACTTAATTTTATCATAGTACTTTTAATCGTTATACTAACTAATTTAGTAATGTTTGAAGTATCATAAGTAAATGTATATTCAGTTTTTGTATTATATGCATTACTAATTGATTCTACAGTTCTTGTTTTAGGAAGCTCTAATATTACTTTTTCAGAAACTACTCCTTTTGCACTTTCCATACCTCCTGAATTAGCAGTAACAGTATATGTAAAAGAACCAGTAGATGTAAGTACATCTTTAAATTTTGCTTCTGTAAGTGGGGTAGCATTAATTTTTACAGGATTATCGTTTCTGTAAACATTGTACGTAATACCAGTACCTCCCACAACAGACCAGCTTACATCTACTCCACCCCCATTTAATGCTGCTTTTATAGTCAGAGGAGTCACTGGAGCTACTGGAGTAGCTGAACTATCTTCATCACTACTACAAGATGCAAGTAAGAAAAAAGATATAAATAACAGAGTAATTTTTTTCTTCATTTTTGTATTTTTTTTTAATTATTTCGGCTAAAATAGTTAAAAACAACACAAACAATCAAATATTTCACATATTAAAAACACAAATCATTAATAATATTTTTCCTTAAAACTAAACGTATCTATCTCCTGAAATATAACCCCTAGTAATTTGACCGCTTATAATGCTAAATATTAAAAAGTAATGTTTATTTAGGATTATTTAATCTAATCGCAAATAAAAATAAAGGAACGAGCTTAAACAGCAAAAGCAACCCATTTAGAGTTGCTTTTGTTATAATTTTAAGTAAATTAAAACTTCTTAAATTAATAATAAGTAATAACTGTTTGCCGAGTTTGTAACGTTTCACCAGAAGAAACCTTAAGAGTTTTCATTGTTGTTAAAACATAACCATTTTCATTATACGTATTATCACTTTTAGACGATTCCGTACTCGAAAGTTCACCATTAAGCGTAATAACAGTTGAGGAGCTAATCTCATTATTTTTACTATTATTTACAAAAAAATTAAATCCTAAAATATTTAAAGTAGGTTCATTCTTTGTATCAAATACATAATTACTTACCGCAAGATATTCATCTTCACGCATTGGAGTTGTAATACTATATTTTACCAAATTACCTTTTCCGAAAGTATATATCCCCACACCCGAATCACGTGCGTCATTTGTTTCAGTAATTGTTCCATCCTCATTGTATTTATAAGTTACAGTATAATTAATACTTCCATCCGATCTTTTTACTATCCTACCTATCATTTTCTTTTGCGCATTATACACATTCTCAACAGAGGATCTAGGAATATCATCAACACTATAGTAGCTCATTTTTGTAATTAAATTTCCAGCATAAGTATACTTAACTACTGTATTCGTTACAGTTACCTTTTTGTATGTTAAATCTGTGTTGGTTTCTTTAATAGTTAGACTCACTAATTTAGTAATATTAGATGTGTCATAAGTATATGCATATTCATATTTCGTGTCATAATATATATCAATTGATTGCATCGTTTTTGTTTTAGGAAGTTCTAATATTACTTTTTCAGAAACCACTCCTTTTGTACTCTCCGCACCATCTAAATTAGCCGTAACAGTATATACAAAAGAACCTGTATTTTTAAGAACATCCGTAAATTTTGCTTCCGTAAGTGGAGCTTTATTAATTTTTACAGCATTTCTGTAAACATTATATGTAATACCAGCACCTTCTACACCAGTCCAGGTAATATCTACACTACCTTCATTTAATACTGCATGAATAGCAGTAGGAGCTACTGGAGCAACTGGAATGATCGAACTATCTTCATCATTACTACAAGATGCAAGTATGAAAAAAGATATAAATAACAGAGTAATTTTTTTCTTCATTTTTCTTTTTTTTAAATTATTTAGGCTAAAATAGTCAAAACAAACACATATAATAAGATTAAACATGTTAAACTTAAAACAATTGATAATAATTTTCCTTGAAATTAAATATATCCATTTCCTAAAATATAACCCTAGTAACTTGACCTCAAAATTAAGATAGCAAATATTGAAACGAGAAATTATACTGCATATATGTATTTTACTATTGAAGTTCGATTTGTAAGCGATTTAAACTCATATTGTTGCTCAGACAAAAGAAAATACCCCTCTTAATCTGAGATAAATAATATGAATACCCCATTTTGAAGCTTTAAATTTTAACAAATAGTCAGTATTGCAAATTTACCCTCCTGATTATTAAAATATTCGCAAAAACTCAATTTGATTTTTTGCTCTTTAGAAAAACCTGTACATTTGAAAAATCAAAAATGAAAGATAACAGTATAAAATATCACTCTTCGATAACAACTCAAAACTGGGTTGCAATTACTGCTACAACAACTTCTACAATTACTACTACCCCTTAGGGGTATACATTTTTACATATAATCCGGTTATCCATACTTTTTTTTCTAGAAAGAAGAAAAGCATTGAATACGTATAAACACTTGTATTTATAAAATAAAAAACACAAAATGAGAATATTAAAATTTGGTGGAACTTCGGTCGCCAATGCCGAAAATATAAAAAGAGTTTTAGAAATTGTAAACCAAAAATCAGAACAAGATCAATTAGTAGTTGTTGTTTCTGCTTTAAGCAAAGTAACCGATTTACTTCAGGCTGCTGCTACAAAAGCAGCTTCTAATGACGAAAGTTTTAAAGATATACTTACAGAAATAGAGAAAAAACATTTAGATACTTTAAAAGCTCTAATTCCTGTTAGCGAACAAAGTAGCTTATTAAGCCACGTAAAAAGAATTATAAATCATCTTGAAACTTTACTTGACGGATGTTTCTTATTAGGAGAATTATCCAATAGAACATCTGATACTATCTTGAGTTTTGGAGAATTGCTTTCGTCTTATATTATTGCCGAAGCTTTAAAACAAACTAATAAAAATAGCGGTTACAAAGACAGCCGCGAACTTATAAAAACCAATAATCATTTTGGGAAAGCTGCTGTAAACTTTGAAGTTACAAATCAATTAATTCGTGATTACTTTGCTACAAATGAATCTCAAATCATTATCATGCCTGGTTTTATAGCTTCGTCACTAGATGGAATCATTACAACATTAGGTCGTGGCGGGTCTGATTATACTGCTGCAATTCTGGCAGGCGCACTGAATGCTAAAGGACTGGAAATATGGACTGACGTAAACGGAATGTACACTGCCAATCCTAAAATTGTAAAACAAGCACACCCTATTGCAACTATTTCTTATCAGGAAGCGATGGAATTATCGCATTTTGGTGCCAAGGTGTTATATCCGCCTACAATCCAACCCGTTTTAAGAAAAAACATTCCTATTGTAATCAAGAATACTTTTGAACCAGAATCGGAAGGAACTTATATTTCGAATCAGGTTTCATCAAAAGATACTATTGTAAAAGGAATTAGTCATATCGATAATATTTCGCTAATAACTCTTGAAGGTTCAGGTATGATTGGTGTTTCGGGTTCTTCAAAACGTCTTTTTGAAGTTTTGTCTAACGAAAGTATCAATGTCATTTTTATTACTCAGGCATCATCTGAGCATTCTATTTGTATCGGTATTTTAAATGCCGATGCAGATAATGCTGAACAAGCAATTAATAGCGCTTTTGAAGTAGAAATTACTCAAAATAAAGTCGACCCTTGTATTGTTGAGAAAAACCTTTGCATCATTGCTTTGGTTGGTGAAAACATGAAAAATCATCAAGGTTTAAGCGGAAGAATGTTTAGTACTTTAGGTAAAAATAACGTGAATATTCGCGCTATCGCACAAGGTGCATCCGAAAGAAATATCTCGGTTGTAATTAACGAGCGTGATGTAAAAAAAGCATTGAATACCCTACACGAAAACTTCTTTGAAGAGAATACTAAACAACTCAACTTATTTGTAATGGGTGTTGGAAACGTGGGAGAAAAATTCATCGAACAAATTCACAACCAAAGAAAGTTTTTGAAAGAAAACCTAAAGATAAATGTTCGTGTTATTGCCTTATCTAATTCGAGAAAAATGATTTTCGACGAGGATGGAATTTCTCTTAAAGAATGGCAATCGGCTCTTGAGAATGGAGAAACAGCTAATAAAGACGCTTTTATAGAACGTGCCAAAGAACTGAATTTACGTAATAGTATTTTTGTTGATATCACAGCAAATGCAACTGTTTCTGAAACTTACGAAGAGTTCTTAAAACAAAGTATTGCAGTAGTAACTTGTAATAAAATTGCTTGTTCATCTGAATATGCTAATTATAAAAAACTAAAAAATTTATCACGCCAGTTTAACGCTCCATTTTTATTCGAAACCAATGTTGGCGCTGGTTTACCAATTATAGATACAGTTAAAAACTTAATTGCATCGGGTGATAAAGTACATAAAATTCAGGCTGTTTTATCTGGAAGTTTGAATTTTATCTTTAATAATTTTGATAAAGACAACTCCTTCCTCGATGTGGTAAAAGAAGCTGGAGTTCAGGGATTCACAGAACCTGACCCTAAAATTGACTTAAGCGGAATTGATGTTGCCAGAAAAATTCTAATCCTAATTAGAGAAAGTGGTTATGAAATGGATATTGATGCTATTGCAAATGAATCTTTCATGCCTGCAGAATCTCTTGCAACAACTACAAATGAAGCTTTCTTTGAATCATTAAAAAAACATTCAGCTCATTTTGAATCTATTTATGATGAAGCTTTAAGTAAAGATTCAAGATTAAAATATGTAGCTCAATTCGAAAACGGAAAAGCAAGCGTAGGATTGCAATTTATTCCTAAAGATCATCCGTTCTATAATCTGGAAGGAAAAGATAATATCGTATTGTTTTACACCGATCGTTATGTTGATCAGCCGCTACTTATAAAAGGCGCTGGTGCTGGTGCTGCAGTTACCGCTTCGGGAATTTTTGCAGATGTAATTAGAATAGGAAACGTGTAAGAAGATACAAAGGCTCAAAGGTGCAAAGGAACAAAGTTAAAAACCTTTGAGCCTATAAACCTTTGCAACTTTGAACCTATAAAAAAACAATGATTGGCAAAACCTTTGAACCTCTGAGCCTTTGCCTCTCTGAACCTTAAAAAAAATGAAAGAAATAAAACTATTTTGTCCGGCAACAATTGCCAATCTCTCGTGTGGATTTGATGTTCTCGGACTTTGTTTAGAAACTGCGGGTGATGAAATGATTGTTCGTAAATCAGATCAAAAAGGTGTTCGCATTACAAAAATTGTTGGAGCTGATTTACCTTTAGAAACAGAAAAAAATGTTGCTGGAGTTGCTGCATTGGCCATGCTTGAAACTATAGAAACCGAATTCGGATTTGAAATCGAAATTTATAAGAATATCAAAGCTGGAAGCGGAATCGGTAGTAGTGCAGCAAGTTCTGCTGGTGCTGTATTTGGCATAAACGAATTATTAGGACGTCCTTATTCTAGAAAAGAATTGGTGCAATTTGCTATGCAAGGCGAGAAATTAGCTAGCGGAAATGCTCATGCCGATAACGTTGCCCCTGCCCTTTTGGGTGGTTTTACTTTGGTAAGAAGCTACAATCCGCTGGATATTATAAAAATAGATAGTCCAGAAGAATTATATGCTACAGTTGTACATCCTCAAATTGAGCTAAAAACATCTGATGCGCGTTCGGTATTAAAACAAAATGTTTCCCTAAAAAGCGCCATTATGCAATGGGGAAATGTAGGTGGCTTAATTGCGGGGTTATACACTAAAGATTACGATTTAATTGGTAGATCGCTTCATGATGAAATTGTAGAACCTTTACGAAGTGTCTTGATTCCAGGTTTTGATGCAATCAAACAAACAGCTCTCGAAAATGGCGCACTAGGTTCTGGAATTTCAGGTTCTGGCCCTTCTATTTTTGCTTTAAGCAGAGGAAAAGAAACTGCCGAGAAAATAGCCAAAGCCATGAGTGATGTTTACGAAGAGATGAATTTGCCATATGAAATTCACGTTTCGAAAATTAATCCAGACGGAGTACGTGTCCTTTAGGACGCTTTAAGCTATAGGCTTTAAGCCTTAACCTACCGTTTGAAGCATAAAAATAATTAAACATTTAGCAAAAAAGCTTAAAGCCTCTAGCCTAAAGCTTACTGCGCAAAGCAATAAAAAAATGAAATACTATAGTTTAAACCATAATGCCCCAAAGGTTTCTTTTCAGGAAGCTGTAATACAAGGATTAGCAAGTGATAAAGGATTATATTTTCCAGAAACTATCACACCATTAAATGCTTCTTTTTTTGAGACAATCGAAAATCTGAGCAATGAAGAAATCGCTTTTGAAGCGATCAAACAATTTGTTGGAGATGAAATTCCTGAGCAGACTTTAAAAGAAATTATTGCCGAAACGTTATGTTTTGATTTCCCTATTGTAGAGGTCGAAAAAGGAATTTATTCGCTTGAATTATTTCATGGACCTACAATGGCTTTTAAAGATGTTGGAGCACGATTTATGTCACGTTGTCTCGCCTATTTTAACAAAGATAAAGCAGATAGTAAAAATACAGTTCTAGTTGCAACATCGGGTGATACTGGTGGAGCGGTTGCAAGCGGATTTCTCGGTGTTGCAGGTGTAGAAGTTGTTATTTTATATCCGTCAGGAAAAGTAAGTGACATTCAGGAAAAGCAACTAACAACATTAGGACAAAATATCAAAGCGTTGGAAGTTGATGGCGTTTTTGATGATTGTCAGGATATGGTAAAAAAAGCCTTTCTAGATGAAACTCTAAAACATAAAAACCTTACCTCAGCAAATTCTATCAATATTGCACGCTGGTTGCCGCAAATGTTCTATTTCTTTTTTGCTTATAAAGCATTGAAAAAACAAAACAAACCGTTGATTTTCTCTTGTCCAAGCGGAAATTTCGGAAATATTTGTGCTGGAATTATAGCAAAAAAATTAGGTTTGCCAATTGAGCATTTTGTGGCCTCTACAAACGTAAATGATACGGTACCGAGATTCTTAGAAAACGGAAAATACGATCCAAAACCATCTAAAGCTACTATCTCAAACGCAATGGATGTTGGGAATCCGAGTAATTTTATTCGTATTCAGGAAATGTACCAAAATGATTTAAAAGCGTTCGAAAAAGACTTTTCTTCTTATAGTTATACTGATGAAGAAACACTGGAAGCTATGAAACAGATTTATAAAACCAATGGTTATATTGCTGAACCACACGGTGCAGTTGGCTATCTTGGTTTGAAAAAAGAATTACAAAAGCATGACAATACAATTGGTATTTTCTTAGAAACGGCACATCCTATTAAATTCCTTGATGTTGTCGAGCCAGCATTAAATATTCAGCTTCCGATTCCGATGCAAATAGAGAGCGTTTTGAATAAAGAAAAAGTAAGTACAAAAATTTCTACTTACGAAGAATTAAAATCATTTTTAGGGTAATACACTTCTGATTATAAAACCTAAAAAAAACCACAAATTACACTAAAAATGATTAGTCAAATTTGTGGTTTTATTTTAGGAAAACAATCTATTTTCTACAATTATTTATAAGTAAAAGTACCTTTAGCATCTTTAAAATCTAAACCTACATAATTCTTAAGATCATCAAAAGTAGTTCCTGATACTACAATTTCTTTTAATCTTTTTTCACTATCCAAAATTCTTCTCAGAGTCATTGTTTTAAAGGACCTCGGAGATGGCTTTGAATCAGTATACTCATGATCTATTTTTACAATATTATTAGTGCTCTTTTTTCCAAATTTGTCATGTAGTACAGAAAAAAGCGTATAGTAGCTATAAAGCAGTGGAGTTTCATACGTATAATCACTACCTTTTACATAAGCATCAGAATCATAAGTATAATTAATCGTATAGCTAGTTCCTGCCAGAACTGATTTGATTACGGCTTTGGTAATATTTCCATTCTGTTCTTCAAAATCCACTTGTTGACCTAATCTATAAGTAGGATAATATTTGCTTTTTCTATATGATTCAACTTTAGAAATGTATTGATTTTTATATGTAAAAACTGTTGAATCTGAACTAACACTAGAAATTTCACTATTAGTTTCAGATACAAAAATTTCGTTATTTATTATTGACTCAACACTTCCAGCTTTTAAATGAATTGATCTTTTAGAAATTATTTTAAAACCAGTAAGATTATCTTCTAATTGATTAACCTCAATTAAATCTGGGCTCACATAAGTAATTCCATAAACATATCCACCTTCTTTTACTTTAACAATTTTATTTGTGTTATCGTATTCATAGGATTCGTCATCACGTCTAATTCCGATATACGGATCATAAGGATAAGAAAAAGAAATCAGTTTTTGATTTGCCAAATCAATAACTGGTGGTGCTACAACTGGATCAGATTTAGAATCATCAGAGGAGCATGATGTTATTACCACACTCATTAGAGGTAAAAAAAATAGTAGTTTTGGAAATTTCATAAAATAGGTAATTGATTATATTAAGTCTTAAATTTTCGTGACAATATTAAGACATTAATCTTACAATTAAAAAATTATCTACGCTAGTTAAATCTACAAAGAAGTAAAGAAAAATATTAATTAAAAAATTGATTTGTATCGGAGTCCTCAAACCAAAATCAGATGAAACACGAAGTAAAACCTAAGATAATTTTATTCCTTATCAAATAAAATTTTAACAAATATAATAGTATTTTTGTTTTGCTTTTTTTAACTATAAACAAAAAAAAACTATTCTAATTTCATGAAAATCAAACCTACGTTTTTCCTAATTCTATTATTACTTTTCGCTTTTAAACAAATTATTTGGGCTCAAGTCAAAGACAATTACACAGCCAGAATTGATAGTTTGATTCAAACAACTTCAGTACGTCCGTTTAATGGGACTATACTAATCTCTCAAAACGGAAAAATCAAATATTCTAAAGCATACGGCTATTCTGATTATACAAAAAAAACACCTCTACAACTAGATGACCATTTTGCTATTTTATCCAATAGCAAGCAGATAACAGCCGTTTTAATTCTTCAGGAAGTTGAAAAAGGAAAGATTGTTTTAAATACTTCTATAAAAAAATATTTACCTAACCTAAAACAGCCCTGGACTAGTACTGTTACTGTAGAGAATTTACTAAATCATACCTCAGGAATTGTAGATTTAGAAAAACCAACCGCCTTTGCTGTTGGAACTGAATTTAAATATACCGATTTGAATTATATTTTGCTAGGACAGATTATCGAAAGGGTAACTAATAAAACCTATGAAGCTGTTGTAAACGAATTGTTCAAAGTGAACAAAATGAAAGATAGTTTTTTTCCTAACTCAGATAACCAAGATGAAGTTGTAAACGGTCGTCAATATCATAAAGACAATACAACCAAAGTAATACAGGGTGCTATTATTCCTAAAGAACGAGTTCCTGCTGCAGGACTTGTAAGCACGGTTAAAGATCTGGCTATTTGGAATGATTTGCTGCATAATGGTAAACTTTTAAAAGAAGCTACCTACGCCCGAATGACCACTTATACAATTACCAACCAACATCCTGTTTTTGGCGATAAAGAAATTGGATATGGCTATGGCATTCGTGTAAACGATGAAGCTAAAATTAAAGAATTTGGCCATACCGGAATTGTACCTGATCAAGGATTTACTTCTGTTAACTTATATTATCCTGAAACAAAAACAAGTATCATTGTTCTGGAAAACCAAACCTTTGATAATTTTGATATCGCTTATTATTTTGAAGCTGAAATTAGGAAGATTGTGTTGAATAGTGGGTTACTGAATTAATCAGACATAAGAATTCAATAATTGTGAGATATTATCAATATAAAAACATTTAGATTACATGAAGTTTCGATAGCTATTTAATTTATCGAATTGACCAGCATTGCTAAAAAAAACGAACCAAAAACCAATCAAAATGAAAAAAAATACTTTTTATGTTTTATTGCTATTAATAATAAGTTTTTCAAGTATTGCTCAACATTCTTTAAAAAGAATTTGGGTAACAGATAGTATTTTACCGATTCCCGAATCGGTATTTTATGATAAAATAGATCGGGTATTATATACCTCTTTAATGGATGGTTCACCGGCTGAACGTGACGGAAAAGGAAGTATAGGAAAATTAACTACCGATGGTAAAATCATTAATTTAAATTGGATATCAGGCTTAAATGCTCCAAAAGGAATGGCAAAATTCGAAGATAAATTATTTGTAGCCGACCTTACAGAAATTGTAATTATTGATATAAAACAACAAAAAATACTAAAAAAAATAACCTTTAATGATTCCAAAATATTAAACGATGTAACTGTTGATAAAAAAGGAGTTGTTTATGTATCTGATCCAAAAGTTGGTAAAATTTTCAAATTAGAAAATGATATAGCAACTGTTTATTTAGAAAACCTAAATAAACCGAATGGTCTAAAATTCATCGATAATGATTTGTATTTTTTAGACAATGGTTCATTATACAAAATGGATAATAAAAAGAACAAGCACCTTTTGACAGACGGTATGGATGAAAATACAGATGGAATTGAGCAAATAGCAAAAGAAGAGTTTATTGTGAGTTGCTGGACTGGAGTTATTTATTACGTAAATAAAGATGGCACAAAAGAAATTCTTTCGGATACCAGAAAAGAAGAATATTACTCGGCGGATATAGGACTCGACGATGAGAAAAAGATAGTCTATGTCCCTTCCCTCTTCAAGAAAACTATAGCAGCTTATTCACTTAGATAAAATAATAATAACCTGTCTTTTCTCTTAAATTATCTATTTTAGAAACCACTTATAATTAACTAACCCAATACTAAAAATGAAGAAAACTACTTTAGGAATACTACTTATCGCTTTACCAATGTTATTTATTAATTGCTCTAAGGACGAAAGTAGTACAGTTCCCTCTCCTCAAACTGTCCAAACACCAGATCCAAGATTACCCAATCAAGAAGTATTTAAACCCGCAATACAATTGGTTCCTAAATCCCTTACTGGAAAAGTTACTGGAAAATCAACCGCAACAAAACAGCGTATTGTCAAAGAATTAATTTTTAGAGTTACCAAAGATCAACTTGGGAATGAGGTTCAAAATGAGTTGAAAGAAAATAGATATTTATATGATTCAAAAGGTCGATTGTATTCAATAGACAGATACATCAAAGACAAATTCATTGGAATAATTTCTAAATATGAGTTTGATGCTGCAGATAAAGTTACAAAAGCCTTTCATGGTAATACTCCTGTTGAAATTAATAGTGGTGGATATATCACAAAAACAACTGGCAATGATGGAGGAATAATGGATATTTATTACGACGAAATCGGGCGTCTTGCAAAAGAAGTTGAAACAGGAACTTATGAGCAAGAGATTGAACATCAAGGACCTGATGGTAATTATACATACGAAACTGTTACCAATCCTAAAACCGCTACTTATTTATACAACTATGTTGATAATAAAGTATTTGTTAATATTCTCTTGACTGAAAAAAACTATTCTACAGCTAAAGAAACTCCTACTGGAATTGAATATATTATTAAAGATAAAATTACTGAGATTACATACGAACTTACCATAGATTACGCAAAGGCTGGTATATATTCTAGCGAACCTATCTTTAGATGTTACATTTATAATTGGATGCATATATTAGATTGGAAAGTTAAGGCGGTATCTGAAGGTGTGACAGAATATGAATTGAGATATGATTACGAATATGTGTATGACTCAAATGGATACTTAAAAGAGTCTAAACAAACGACAACTCGAGCATCGCAGCCTGATCATCCTTTAGTTATGAAAACACTATACACTTACGAATAATTTCAATAACTGTTTGAATTTATAACCGATTTCCATAAGATTAAACTAAAAGCTACAACTATAATTTTGTAGCTTTTTTTTATCTTTGAAAACCAATCTCAAGAATAAAAAACCTCATGATTACAAAAGCAACATTACAAGATATTCCAGCATTAAATACATTAATAAATTCTGCTTATCGCGGAGAATCATCTAAAAAAGGATGGACTACCGAGGCTAATTTATTAGAAGGAAAAAGAACTACTGAGGAAGAATTAAGTGAAACTATCCTAGATTCGAAAAATACTATCTTAAAATTTACTGAGAATGACCTGATTATTGGTTGCGTTTTGTTTGTAAAAAAAGAGGATAAACTCTATTTAGGAATGCTTACAGTTTCGCCTGAGTTACAAAATAGCGGTATTGGTAAAAAACTATTATATCAGGCCGAAATTCACGCTAAAGAATTGGGTTTACCTAAAATCATAATGACAGTAATATCTGTTAGAGAAGAACTCGTTGCTTGGTACAAACGTAATGGTTATGTAGATACGGGCGTAAGAGAACCTTTCCCTGAAAGTGATGTTCATGTTACTGTTGCTGAAGAGCCTTTGGAGTTTGTTGTATTAGAGAAAAAGGTTTAATTGTTTAACCACAAAGTTTATAAGTCACCCGAAAAAATTAACTGCAAAGGTCGCAAAGAGATACGCGAAGTTAGCTAAGATATTAGTGTTATCTCGCTAACACACTAAGTCGCAAAGAAAAAAAGCTTTGGTTATCAGTAACTTTGTGCCTTTCAAACCTTAGTTCCTTTAAACCTTTGAACCTTAGAAAAGCACATTTGATTTCTTATTAAAAATAAATAATGAACATACACCTTTTGCCTAAAAAAGATTGTACAGCCTCTATTTGGAGTGGTGGATTGACATATGAATATCTGATATATCCGAAAACGGCAAACTATACCGATAGAGATTTTATATTCAGGATAAGCAGCGCTACAATAGAGAAAGAACCTTCAGAGTTTACCAAATTTAAGGGTTACTACCGATACTTAGTTATGCTTGATAACGGCTTGCAGATTGAGATAAACAAAGAAAAAAAAGTATATGAGAAATATGAAATCATGGAATTTAATTCGGATGATGAAGTAACTTCTTATACAAAAGGTATTGATTTTAATTGGATGGTTTCTGAAAAAGTATCCCATCACAAACTGAAAATAACGAATAGTAATCAGAGTTGTAATGCTCAGATAATAATTTTATTTTCTCTACATGCAACAGTTATTAAAATTAATGAGAAGCCATACCATCTAGAATCTTATGATTTATTAGTCATTGAAAATCAAAAAAAGGAACATATAATGCTTGCCTTTTCAAATGAATGTCTCTTTGGAATATTAGATTTTAAAATTTAACCGCGAAGTTCGCTAAGATGTTATCTCGCTAAGACGCTAAGTCGCAAAGAAAAAAAAGCTTTGAGAATCATTAACATTATGCCGTTCGAACCTTAGAGCCTTTGCCACTTTGAACCTAAAAAAAGAGCTAAACATTTCTCTTAATCTTCGATAAAAACTCATGTGAAACTCCAAGGTATGAAGATAAATTTTTGTTATTTATTTTCTGTGTTTTGTCTGGATGAGTTTTTATAAATTCAAGATATCGTTGTTTGGATGTTTTATTTAAAACGTCAAGAAGTCTGTTTTGTATAAGGATATTGGCTCTTTCTACCATTGCTATATGAAACTGAATTAGCTTTGGCACTTCTTTAAATAATAGCGTTTTATTCGATTTATTAATTACCAATATTTCACTGTCTTCTATTGCCTTTATATTGTATTTAGTTGGTTTCTGATGATAGAAACTTTCAATATCACACATCCAGTCATTTTCGAAAGCAAAAAAGAGAACACTCTCACTTCCACTTTCGTTTAGGATATAGATTTTAAATGCTCCTTTTAAAATAAAACCTTCATATACACTATTAGAATCCTGAATTTGTAGAAACTCGTTTTTCTTCAGTTTAATAAATTCTGTTTTTTCTATAATTATATCCCATTCAGTATCTGTAAGGGCAATTTTGCGCTCAATATTATCCCTTAATAGTTTATACATATGGTTATTTTTCATTTTTAGCAAAAACATTATAACTATTTAATTTACAATATATTTATAGATAATAAAAAATTAATGTAATCGATTACTAAATTAATAAAAAAGATAGAACTAGTTCAATTTTTTTAAAATATTTTATAAAGACTTTTGGCGTATTAATTAACCCCAAAATATCTATTATGAAGATTAAATCTACATTATCAGCGTTATTATTAACTCTGATTTTCGGCTTTGCAAGTTGCAACAACGAAGAAATTACTGCTACACAAAATGGTGATAGCAATGCAAGTACAGCTTTATCAACAAGTCAAAATCTGACTGCCAAAGTGGGTAATTGTGCTGAGGTTCCTGGATGGGCATCTCAAAACGGAGGTACTACAGGAGGCGGAAGCGCAGCAGAAACTGTTGTAACTACCTACGCACAACTAAAAGCCGCTATTGAAAACAGTGCTGTAAAAGTGGTAAAGGTTACTGGTACTATTACAATTACAACAAGGCTATCTTTTCAGGATCAATCTGGCAAAACAATTTATGGCGCTAGCGGAGCTAAATTGGTCTCTACAGATCAAACTCAGGCAAATTCTGGTATTATCAATATTAAAAGATGTACCAATATTATTATCAGAAATTTAATTTTTGAAGGTCCTGGTGCTTATGATACTGATGGTTGGGATAATGCTATTATAGATGACTGCCGAAATGTTTGGGTAGATCATTGTGAGTTTAGAGATGGTGTAGATGGTAATCTTGATATAAAAAACAAGTCGAATTACGTTACTGTTTCTTATACAAAATTTGGGTACTTAAAACCTCCTAAAGCTGGTGGTTCTGGAGGATCTGACGATCATAGATACTCTAACTTAATTGGTTCTAGCGATGGTGCTACGGCTGACCGTGGAAATTTAAAAATTACTTTTGCTCGTTGTTGGTGGGCTCCAGGATGTAAGGAAAGAATGCCAAGAGTTCGTTTTGGTCAAGTGCATATCATAAATAGCTATTTTAATAGTACGGTTAGTAATAAATGTGTTGCAGCTGGTTTTGAAGCTAATATTCGTGTAGAAAACAACGTATTCGAAGGTGTAAAAACTCCTATTGACTTAATGACTGGCTATACAGCTGTAACTGCTGTTGGAAATATTTTTACTAGTACAACCGGTAATACAGCGGGAAGTAATACTGCTTTTACTCCTCCGTATGCTATCGTAACTCTTGCCGCATCTGCAGTTAAAGCTGATGTTACTGCTGGAGCTGGTGCTACATTTACAGGTAATACTTGTGGTTCTTTTTAATTAAAAACTGAATTATTTTTTAAACCATATAAGTTAAGTAAGAGCATTTAGATTTTCTTATATGACTTATATGGTTTTATTTTTTTTATATAAACTAAGGATTTAACCGCAAAGTTCGCAATCCCGAAGCTTCGGGATACACAAAGAACGCAAAAGTTTTTCTCGTAAAGACGCAAAGTCGCAAAGAAAAAACTATAGGTTTATTTACCTTTTCAACCTCTGTACCTTTGTTACTCTGAACCTTTGTCACTTTTAAACTCTAAAGAACCAATTCCTCAAACAATCTTTGAATCGTTTTATCTAAATCCTGGCTTAAACCCGGATGCGGTCTTGAGGTTTGAATTGCCGAACTACGAATCGCCGTTAACCAACGAAAACGTTCCGGTATTTCCATTTGTCCAATTGGTCCGCCATCTTTGGCTCCATTGGCTATTTTTTCTAGCGAGGTTAAATTGCAATGTAATTGTTCGATATCAAAATCGGCTGAAAGTGCTTGAATTCTCGTATCATTTATATGATACAATACTTTTATAAATTTGGCTCTTTTACAAAATAATATGATACCTATATTTAGGAATTCTTCGCGCTCTACTCTTGGCACAACACGAATTACGGCATATTCATATAAGTGGTTATCTTGCATTTTCGGCTTCTTTTACAAAAATTTCAGAATGGTTTAATCGTGTTTGCAAAAATTGCAAATATACATTTCGCAATGCTTCAGGCGTTTCATCGGTATCTTCCCAATTAAGCCATTCGTCTGGAATAAGTGCTACAATTTCATGTAATAATTCGGGAGTTAAAACCGCTTTATATTCTGAATCGACTTCTTTTATAAGTGATGCCTGTGGTAACAATACGTGGTCTTTTATTAATGCAAAAGGACTTTTTGCATGTTGTTCCCAATTGTTCCATGAATGATGAAAATACAAACATGCTCCGTGATCTATTAACCATAGTTCTTTGTGCCATATAAGCATATTGGTATTCCTGAACGTACGATCGACATTGGTAATAAAAGCATCTAGCCATACAATTTGCGAAGCTAGTTTAGGATCAACCACTGTTACAACTGGGTCGAAAGTAATTGCTCCCGATAAAAAATGCAAAGCCAAATTGAGTCCTTGACTTCCTTGTAGTAAATCCTGAATTTCTTCATCGCCTTCGCTTCTGCCAAAAGCTTCGTCGAGATTAGCAAATACTAATTCAGGGATTTGAAGTTTTAAGACATTGGCAATTTCGCCTCCTATTAATTCGGCAATTAGGGCTTTTACACCATGTCCTGCTCCTTTAAATTTTAGGACGTATTTAAAATCGTCATCTGCTTCGGCTAAAGCGGGTAACGAACCGCCTTCGCGCAACGGACTTATATATCGCGTTACGTTTACCGTTCTTAGATCGAGTTTGTTTTTCATAGTCAGCTTTTACTGGAATACAAACTTACTAATTTAGATTTGTTAGTCTTCTTAGATTAGTTAGATTTTTAGATTACATCTGAAGTTAATCACGTCATGGCTGTAGAGGCGCACCGTAGTGCGTCCTACACAATGTATCCTATAAAGATGTGGCAGCGTTGCGCTAATTTTGTTTCACGCAGATTTGGCAGATTCAGCGGATTTTTTATCGATTTGTCATACTGAGCCAACATTTATCACGCCATGGCTGTAGAGGCGCACCGCAGTGCGTCTCCCACAATGTATTCAGTAAAGATGGCCATTGTGCTAATTTTGTTTCACGCAGATTCAGCGGATTTTTCTCTGGTTTGGTTTGGTTTGGTTTGGTTTGGTTAAGGCATAGTTTGTGGAATATATTGCGGGAGACGCACTGCGGTACGTCTCTACATTACATTGCGTGTGTTTATCTTTTTCGGAATTATATTGTGGTTCTTCTCCCGAAGTTTCGGGACGCTCAGGAGGACAAACTGAGTAACATACAATAAATCTTAAAATCTTGATTCTTTAAGTCTTGTCTCTAAGAAGTCTAAAAATCTAACTAATCTAATGTCAAGAAAGCTTTCCCCAGATTTGCAATAATATCGGATGCTATAAATGACTGATATCCTGTTTCGGGTAAGGCAATATCGGCGGTTAAACCATGTATGTAAACTCCTAATTGAGCAGCTTGAATTGGTAAATATCCTTGCGCCAGTAAACTTGTGATTATTCCGGTTAGGACATCTCCGCTTCCTGCGGTTGCCAATGCTGCATTTCCTGTGGTATTTTGATAAATCGATTCGCCATTTACTATATGTGTTGGAGCACCTTTTATGACTATGATTACTTTATATAGTTTGGAGAATTCTATGGTTTTTTCAAATTTTTCGCTGTCTGAAGTCCAATTTCCTATTAAGCGTTCTAATTCTTTCGGATGTGGTGTTAGTATGGTATCTGGTTGTAGCAAATCATACCATGCTTTATTCTGTGATAGGATATTTAGTGCATCGGCATCGATAACTAGTGGAGTTTTATTTGTTTTTAAAAACTCAAAAAATGCTTTTTGTGTGTTGGGCTCCTGCCCTATTCCTGGGCCTATTCCTATGGCTTGTGGTTTTATATCGAATATGATTTCGGATATGTATTTTTCATGTGTTGTGGTTACCACCATAACTTCGGGAATTGTAGATTGGAGGATTTCGTAGCCACATTTTGGAATGTGTGTCGTTACGAGTCCGCAGCCTGATTTTATACAGGCTTTGGATGCTAAAACGGCTGCTCCTATCTTGCCATAACTTCCTGAAATTATTGCTGCATGTCCTTGTATTCCTTTGTGTGTTTTGGGATTTATAGGCTTGTAAATCTGTTGAATCTCGGCTTGGGTTATGAGAATGGGTATTTTCATGAAATGGGTATTTTTATTAAAATTACAAAAAACCATGATTCAAAAATCATTAATATTACCTGATAAGCTCTAGCCCTGATAATAGCGGCATCCTTTATGTTCCGCCGCGGCGGACATAAAGATATAGCGAATAGCAGGAAACAGCTACTAATTTTTGCGATTTTTATAATTTTGAGTACTTGTTTACAACATTTTTTGAATAAATTTGCGATTAACTTTTATAAACACACACAATGAAAAATACTGCGCTAACGCACATACATGAGGGTTTGGGAGCGAAAATGCTACCTTTTGCTGGTTATAATATGCCTATTTTATACGAGGGTGTAAATGCTGAACACGAGACGGTTCGTACTAGTGTGGGCGTTTTTGACGTTTCGCATATGGGAGAATTTTTATTATCTGGTCCAAATGCTTTGGCTTTGATTCAGAAAGTAACTTCGAATGATGCATCAACGCTTACTATTGGTAGAGCTCAATATTCTTGCTTACCTAATAATGATGGCGGAATTGTAGATGATTTGATTATTTATAAAATGAAAGATGAAGAGTATTTACTTGTTGTAAATGCTTCGAATATTGATAAGGACTGGAATTGGATTTCTTCGCACAATGATTTGGGTGTGGATATGAAAAACCTATCGGATGATTATTCTTTGTTAGCAATACAAGGGCCTAAAGCTGTTGAGGCTATGCAAAGTTTGACTTCGGTTGATTTATCGGCTATTCCTTATTACCATTTTGAGATTGGTACTTTTGCAGGAATCGATAATGTAATTATTTCGGCTACTGGTTATACTGGTTCTGGTGGTTTTGAGATTTATTGCAAAAATGATGAGGTTGAACTTATCTGGAATAAAGTATTTGAAGCTGGTGCTGCTTTTGGTATTAAACCAATAGGACTGGCAGCTCGTGATACGTTACGTCTAGAAATGGGTTTCTGTTTATACGGAAATGATATTAACGATACTACTTCGCCTCTTGAAGCTGGATTGGGTTGGATTACAAAGTTTACTAAAGATTTTACGAACTCTGAGAACCTGAAAAAACAAAAAGAAGCTGGTGTTACTAAAAAACTTGTTGGTTTTGAGATGCAGGAACGTGCTGTACCTAGACAAGATTATGAAATTGTTGATGGTTCAGGAAATGTAATCGGGGTGGTAACATCTGGAACTATGTCTCCATCTATGGGTATTGGTATTGGGTTAGGATACGTAACTATCTCAAACAGTGCTGTAGATAGCGATATCTTTATTAGAATTAGAAAAAATGATGTTCCTGCGAAAGTGGTAAAATTACCTTTCTATAAGAAATAATACTTTCTGGCATCAATATTTTAGTGAGATTATACTCTTTTTATAAAAAAAATTAGCGTAATTTTAGTTTAAATGTTGATACCCGATTTATGAAAAAATTTTCATTAGTATTTCTGCTTGTTGGTTTCTCTCTGTTTGGTCAAAATAGTGACTCTACATGTGAAATATTAACTAAAATAAATGCGCTTATTCAAAGCGAGCATATTCAGCCAAAACCGGTAGATGATAGTCTATCGGTTTTTGTTTTTGATAACTTTATCGATGACCTTGACCCTTCCCGAAATATATTCCTGAAATCGGAATACGAGGCGCTTGCCAAAAAATACCGCTTGAATATTGACAATCTTATTTTGAATAAAGATTGTAGTTTCCTGAATGATATTGTTACTAAATATCGTAATGGTCTTATAAGAAACAAAGCTGCCTTAGAAAAAATCCTGACTCTGCCTATTGATTATTCTGCGAAAGATACGATTCGGTTTTACAAAAAATCTTTTCCTGTATATATGAAGGAAACTGAAATCGAGAAGGTTTGGCGTAAAAAAATGCGCTACGAAATTCTGGATGAAATCTCTGAAGTAAGTTCTAATCTGGACTCGCTTAAAACGAATTTCGCTTCTCTTGAACCGATTCATAAAAAAACTGTTCTTGATAACGAAATATGCCGAATTAATACGCTTTTGCAAACGGGAAAAAATCCTCAAGAAAAACTATATAACTATTTCTGTACGTATTTTGATCCTCATACTGCCTATTTTAGCGATGATTCAAAATCTAGTTTTGTAGCTTCTTTATCCAAAGAGCATTTATCTCTGGGTTTAAATGTGAATTTGAATGAAAAAAATGAGATTATTGTAGATGAATTAGACCCTAATGGTCCTGCTTTTAAAACTGGTCAGATAAAAAAGGGAGATCAAATTATCTCTATCTCTAACCAAAAAGAAACTTTAAAGGTTTCGTGTGCCACACTTGAATCTATTTCGACCATGATATTATCTGAGCTGAATAAAACTATCATTCTTACTCTTAAAAGGAATTCTGGAAAAAGTTTTGAAGTGAGCATAGAGAAACAAATTATGAAGGATGAGGAGAACTCTGTTTTTAGCTTTATAATTGGTAAAGAAAGTAAAATTGGTTATATAAAAATCCCTAGTTTTTATGCCGATTTAGAAGGAAATAGCGGAAAAGGTTGTGCAGATGATACTGCTAAAGAAATTATTAAACTACAAAAAGATAATATTAAAGGTCTGGTTATCGATTTAATAGATAATGGTGGTGGCTCTATGGAAGAAGCCATAAAACTAGCCGGAATGTTTATAGATAGCGGCCCTATCTCGATTGTGGTTGATAATAAAAAGGAGCAATCGGTTATAAATGATCCTTATAAAGGTATGCTTTATAAAGGTATTGTTGTGGTATTGGTAAATGGCAACACGGCTTCGGCTAGTGAGTTCTTTGCTGCAATTATGCAGGATTACAACCGGGCTTTATTATTGGGTAGTACTACGCTAGGAAAAGCTACAATGCAAACTATACAATCTCTGGATGAGAAAAAAAACACCGACTTCCTGAAAATAACTATCAATAAATTTTACAGAATAACAGGAAAGAGTCATCAATATATAGGTATAACTCCCGATGTGGTTCTTCCTGAGTTTTACGAAAACATTATCCAGAAGGAGAAAAATTTCCCCACGGCAATTAAAAACGATAGTATTGTTCCTGTTTTAAAATTTAGACCTTATGTAAAAAGAAGTCTTATAAATAGCTTAGCAGATGATAGTAGTATTAGGGTTGCTGCAAGTGATTATTTTAATAACATTATCCAGATAAATCAAAAAATAGACCAGCTTATTAATATCCCTCAAACTGAAATTCCGATGACTTTGGATGCTGTTTTTAATCAGAAAAAATCAAGAAGTATTTTGTGGGAAGAAATAAACGCTTTTAATAGCAAGAATAGTCCACTTGAGATTTATAACTCGACCGTTAACCAATTTCTGCTAGGTATTTATCCTACCGAAAAAGTCATGAATCAATATCAAATTAATAATCTTAAAACTAATCCGTACTTAAATGAGGCTGTAAATATTATTAATGATTTTAATGCAGCTAATTAGTATTCGGTCTCCGTTTACAGTATTCAGTGGCAGTGTTTAGTCTCAGTATTTGATACCAGTTTAAAACTGAATACTGAGATTATTGACTACTTCCAATGTAGTATATATTCTCAATTTACATTTTACTGCCACCAGTTTACATTTCACCAAAAAAAACATAGTGTTTGTTTTTGTAAAATAACTAATAACTGTATTTTTGCAACTCAAAATAAAAAATTAGCAATGGGAAGAGCGTTTGAATTTAGAAAAGGTAGAAAAATGAAACGTTGGTCGGCAATGGCCAAAACATTTACCCGTATTGGTAAAGATATCGTAATGGCCGTTAAAGAAGGTGGTCCTAATCCGGATGCCAACTCTAGACTAAGAGCGGTTATACAAAATGCCAAAGCAGCCAACATGCCTAAAGACAACGTTGAGCGCGCTATAAAAAATGCCAGCAATAAAGATACTGCCAACTATAAAGAAATTTTATTTGAAGGTTATGCTCCTCACGGAATTGCAATATTAATAGAAACTGCATCTGATAACAATAATCGTACTGTAGCCAATATTCGTAGTTACTTTAACAAATGTAACGGAACTATGGGAACACAAGGTTCGGTTGAATTTATGTTTGACCATACTTGTAATTTCCGAATCCCTAAAGGTAATCTTAATCCTGAGGAATTAGAACTAGAATTAATTGATTTTGGTGCTGAAGAGGTTTTTGAGGATGAAGACGGAATTTTAATCTATGCTCCTTTTGGAAGTTTTGGAACTATCCAAAAAGAACTAGAAAATAGAGGTCTTGAAATCTTATCTTCTGGTTTTGAACGTATCCCACAAATAACGAAAGAACTTACTGAAGCTCAAATTGCTGATGTAGAAAAACTTATCGAAAAAATTGAAGAAGATGATGACGTTATGAACGTATATCATACGATGAAAGAAGAGTAATTTTTACTTTTATACTATAACTAAACTCCAGAGAAATCTGGAGTTTTTTTGTTTACTAATTTGTTGAGCAAAAGAACGAAACAATTAAAGCCTCATTATAATATTTTTACAACTTATATTAGCTCTTTAATTTAAAACTTAGCACTTAATTTGCAGTCGATTTAAAATCGATTTATTGCATTTATTCAATTAACTTAAAATAACAAAATTTATATTAAGCGCTTACTATTGTCCAAAATCTAATTTTTACCAATTAAGATCAAAATCACTAAAAGTGGGTATTGCACAAACATAAAAAGCCTCCTATTTTCGCCGGATTCCTTGTTTAAAACAAAAATCTAATTTATTGTGGTATTAGCATAAAAGTTAATTGAACAAATCAATTTTACTAAATAGAGATCCCGACATTCAGAAATCACAAAAATCCTTTATTTCTGGAGTATTTAAGCGTAAAAATATTATTAATTAAATATTAAAAGCTAGTTTTGTGGCTTTTTAATTAACCCCATATAATGTTGAAAATAAAACTACTTTTTTTATTATTTATTTCGTGCTCATTAGGTTACAGTCAAAGCAAAGATGCAAAAGTAATGGTAAATGCCAGAGCTCAAAAAGATAGAATATTGATTCGTTGGGCAATAAGCACGCCTAGCGAATGGAAAAAAGCACACAAAAAAGGTTTTACTCTTACTCGTTTTACTATTCTAAGAGATGGTAAAACAATCCCTAAACCAGAAAAAAAAGTATTAACTCCCACTCCTCTATTGCCAGAGATTCTTGATTCTTGGATGGATTTGGCTCAAAAGGACAATTATGCAGCTATAATTGCACAATCTATCTATGGAGAAAGCTTCGAAGTAACTGGTGCCAAAGAAGGTGAACTTGCTAAAATAGTAAGTATGTCCGAAGAACTTAATCAACGCTATACGTTTGGTTTGTATGCAGCAGACATGAGTTTTGAAGGAGCGTTAAAAGCAGGTTGGGGTTTTGTAGATAACAATGTTAAAGCAAACGAGGTGTATGCTTATCAGGTAGTTGTTTTTGAAACACCGAAGATAAAGTCTGCTTCCTATATGATTGGATTGAAAGATTATGGAGCTTTACCCCCACCAGCAGATTTTATTGCGATTCCGGATGATAAAAAAGTACTGCTTTCCTGGGATTATGAAACATTCAAAAGAATATATACTTCTTACATGGTCGAGAAATCTTCTGATGGGATCAATTATACTCCAATAGCAACAACACCTTTAGTAAACTTAAATGACAAAGATGAGCATCCGTCTAAAACTATGTATTATATAGATACACTTAGTGTAAACGATAAAACATATCAATATAGATTATACGGCATTACCTCATTTGGAGAAAAGGGCGAATTAACGAAATCAATTAGTGCAATTGGAGTAGATGCTATGGTCACCACTGCAAGGCTTGTGGATTATAATATTGTAAATTCCAATGAAGTTAACCTTGAATGGGAATATCCTGCAGCCTCAGAAGGTTTTATTCAGGGATATGAAATTAACCTATCGGATAATGATAAAGGTCCCTATAAAGTAGTTTCTAAAATGATTCCTCCATCGGAGAGAAAGCTCAATTATAAAGAAAATTTATTTCCATCTAATTATTTTACCATATCTGTAGTGGGTAAGAATAATCAGCGCTTAACCTCTCAGAGTATGTTGGTTCAGCCTGTAGATTCTATACCACCAGCAAAACCAATAGGGCTTGAAGGTGTAATTGATAGTCTTGGAGTGGTTCGATTGAAATGGAAACCAAATCAGGAAAAAGATTTACGAGGATACCGAATTTTAAAAGCCAATAATGCTGGTGAAGAATTTGTAGACATTTATCATAAATCCTATGTAGGCAATGATTATAAAGACAGTGTGAGCCTGAAAATGACAAATAGTAAAGTGTATTATAGAATTGCTGCGGAGGACATGAGGTTTAATATTTCAGAACCATCCGATATTTTAGTTTTAGATAAACCCGATAAAATTCCCCCTGCTGCACCCATTTTTAAAGACTATGATAATAAAGATGGAAAAGTACACTTAAAGTGGATACGCAGTTTTAGTGAAGATGTAATAGGATATAGTCTAAGAAGAAGAGAAAAAGGACAGGAAAAGTGGCTGGAGATTAAACAAATAAACGACACCATTCAGGAATATACAGATGACAGGGTAGAGAATAAAAAGACATATCAATACGCTATTCTGGCTAGGGATAAAAGTAATCTGTGGTCATCATTAGATCATTCTACAATAACAGTACAAGTTTTGGATTTTACACCTGTAAAAATAATTATATTTTTGCAAGGACTACCTGATCGAGAGAATAAAAAAATAGTCCTGACATGGAATTACAATAAAAGTAAGGACAAAGTAATCAGTTTGAGTATTTATAAAAATTTAAAAGGTACACCGCCAACATTATGGAAAGAATTAAATGGTGATGTTTTTACTATAGAAGATAAAAATTTAAATATAAACTCGGAATATGAATATCATTTAATTCCTAATTTAGAAAATGATAGCCCTACAAAAGTCGAAACCCTAACAGTTATATATTAAGCCTATGAAGAAGTTTTACTTATTGTTAATTTTATTGGTTTCTGTATTTGGATATGGACAGATTAATTTAGTTGGGGACACCAAATATAAGTTAAATATTGTAGGTTATCAAAGTAGAGATAGTGACGGATGCGGAGATATTGATGGATTAATTTATATCAGAGCAACTTATCAGGATGGGAATCATTCTAATCTTTTTCAAGGAAGAAAAATTTATCAACCAGTAGATCATGAAGAAACTTTTACTAAAAATAATCCTATTGTTAATTTAGAGTTCCATAAAATAGTTCGTTGGGAAACTACTTTTGGTTGTAATGGCGGACCAAACCGAAATTATGATAATGTGAGTATTACCAATACTTGTTTCTCATCTTATCAAGCTAATGCAGGAAGTGAATTGCGTGAATTAACAGTTACCGTTAAACCTGTTGTTGTTATTAATAAACCAGCGGAGCCTCAATATTTGGGGGATACTGGAGTTTTGAAAATTGAACTTCCCGATAATTTGACTCCAAACTATTACAATTGGAAGTTTAGAGTAGGTACCGGACCTGAAAAAGACATTCCGGCAGCTTTTAATAATAAGCCTGTTCTAGACATAAAAGGTGAAGATTTTTTAAAAGCTGAGGATTTTGGTAAAATTATTTACGTTTGGGTAAATATGAATTGTAATGCAGGAAGTGAACTGGCTAAAGGATATGCTCGTAGAGAAGCGTATTATAAAGTTAATGAATGTACCAGTAAGTGTCGCCCTAGTTTTCCAATTACTAATTATATTAAATGCATCCGAAATTGTGCTACTAATTATACTACACATTATAATGAAGCATATACTGATGAATTAGAAAAAACACACCAAAGTTTGAATTCAAACGAGATTCCTTTTACATATTTAAAGACCTCACCTGCAGTAATATCTGCGCTTCCTGCTAATGTAAGCTGCTATGATTTCGAAAGCAAGGATGGTAGTGTGAAAATACAATTTGATAAATCACTATTACCAGAGGAGACATTAAATTACACTTTAATTAATACAGATACTGGTACACCTGTAGACGTAAATGGAGCTGTCGTTATGGATGGAGATAAATTTATGACTAGAAACAATTTGGCCCGAGGTAACTATGAGTTTCAGTTGATTGGATTTTATGATGGTTACAATACAAGAGTACCAACAGAAATCAAAACTTATTTTACAATTGGTTCACCTAGTCCCGTCGATTTTAATTTATCGAAAACAAATGTTAGATGCAACGGCGGTAAAGACGGAACAATAACCATAAATGCATCAGGTGGAACAGGAAAAGGATATCAATATTCCGTTGACAATGGGACCACATGGGTTCCTTTTAGCAATACCAATAGTAATACTCATCCTATAAATGGTTTATATCCCATTTCTGGTCTATCTATTGATTATGCTATAAATGTGAAAGACATGAATGGCTGTGTTGCCAAAATTCAGAAAGTGGTTGATGGGAAAATTGAATTAGGAGCCGAATTATCAAAGTCAGTCACAATCGAGGAACCTGCGAATGCTGTATACATAAACTACACCCTCAAAAATGATCCAACTTTTTACGGAGCGGCCAACGGAAAATTAGTTGCCGCCATATCTGGTGGGACTATTAATGATGACAAATCCTATAGTTTTGAATGGAAAAATAGTATTGGTGTTGTTATGCCCGCAACAGCTCAGTATAATTCTGCTGATAAAACATATAATATTACATTAGAAAATGCTCCTGAGGGAGAATACAAACTAACTGTAAAAGATAAAAATTACAATAACGCCATAAATAAAGAAGGCTGTTCTATTATCGAGTCCTCTCAAATATTAACGCAGCCCGAAAAAATTAAAATCACTTTACAAGAAACACAACCTATTTCTTGTAACACTGAAAATTCAGAATCAGATGTAAATAAATTCTCAGACGGGATTTTAAAAGCAACAGTAAGTGGCGGTATTCCATTTACAGGAACAGCAAATAATGGATTACCTTATATCTTTATTTGGTCAAAATATAATACTATAACAGGGTTATGGGAGGAATTGTCAGAATATAAAACAGCAACAGCTGAGAATCTTTCGCAAGGAAACTATTCATTAAATATTATTGATGCTAACGGCATAGTACAAGGAACTTATAATACTACAGATTTAGTAACAGCAATTCCAACAACAAAAGAAATGGTAGAACCTACTAAATTGGAATTATCATTCAATTCTGGAAATGTTTCTTGTCATGTAGGCAATAACGGCTGGGCTCAAGCAAATGTCACAGGAGGATCTAGTCCTTATACTTATACTTGGTACAATACAGGTGAAGGAATTATTGACGTTAATAAAATATCTCATTTAACTGCAGGTACCTATACTGTTGAAGTTATTGATGCAAAAGGCTGTTTTACTAAAGGGAGTATTGTGATAAGTGAACCTGAATTCCCTGTCGCAATTGAGTATATAGAAATTTTCACTCCTACCTTTTCAGGAGCCACCAACGGAAGAATTGTGGCTAAGATAACAGGAGGAACACCAAATGATGATAAATCATATTATTATCAATGGAAAAACTCCACAGGAATACTTCAAACTACAACTGCAGAATTAAAAAATGGATTTTATACTATTACTCTTAATGGAGTTCCTGCCGATGATTATTTTTTAACGATTAAGGATAAAAATTATAGCGAGAGTACAAATCAAATTATTAATTGTTCCATATTAGAGTCAAAAGTCGCATTGACCGAACCTGATCCTTTAAAAGTTGTTTTTGAAATTGTTCGTACTATTTCTTGTAATACAAATAATGAGTTTGGTAATGATAAAGATACGACACCTAAAGATGGTCAGCGTGACGAGTCGCAAGATGGTATTTTAGTCGCTCATGTTTCTGGTGGAACTCCACTGGCGTCTTCTGCAAATAATGGATTGCCTTATTATTTTTACTGGAAAAAACAACAGAATGATGGTTCTTGGACGGTTTTAGCTAACATTACAAGCGAAACAGCCTCAAACCTTTCTCATGGAAATTATGCTTTAAATATAAAAGACAGAAACGGGATCATGTTAGGGACTTATGTTAACAATGTTCTCACACAGGAAATTGACGTTACCCAATTGATGCAGGAACCTCCAAAATTATCTGTGACTATAACCCATGGAGATGTTTTTTGCAATGACGGAAATGACGGTTGGGCTACAGCAAATGTCGTGGGAGGAACGCCTCCGTATGACTATAAATGGTCTAATGAAGTAGATATTGATAAAAATACGATTCTAAAAGCAGGCAAATACTGGGTGTTTATTACAGATGCTAAAGGATGTACAACACAGGAAAGTGTCACTATCTTGCAACCTGCAGCTCCCTTGTCCATAAAATATACAGAAGTTTTTAATCCTACTTTTTATAAAGCAACCAATGGAAAAATTGTAGTGGAAGTTACAGGTGGAACAATTTCCTCAAACAACTCTTATTGGTTTGAATGGAAAAACAGTAAAGGAATAACACAAACTACAACCTCAACGAGCTTTAGTAATGGCGTTTATACTATCTCTCTAAACAGACTTCCTGAAGAAACCTATAGCCTAACAGTTCGTGATGCTAATTATAACGCTGCAACAAATAAAATAAGTTGTACGGTGGCAAATTCAATTACAGCTTTAGATGATCCGGATCCGCTTGAAGTTACTTTTGAAGTAGTTCGTACTATTTCATGTAATGTAAGTAATGAGTTTGGAAACGAGACCGATGCTAATCCACAAGACAACCAAAGAGACGAATCTCAGGACGGAATTTTAGTGGCCCATGTCAAGGGAGGAATTCAGTTAAAGGCAGACAAAAACAACGCACTACCCTATTTTTATACCTGGAAGAAACAGCAAAAAGATGGTTCATGGATTATTTGGAACGATCAGGATGAAACAGCCGAAAACTTATCTGATGGAACGTATGCCTTAAATATTGAAGATGCCAACGGAATAAAACTCGGAACGTATGTCAATAATATTTTAGTAAAAGAAGTAGATGTTACTCAGTATATGCCCGAACCAGTAAAACTTAATCTGACTTTTACAAAAGCGAATGCCAGTTGTAACAATGGAGATGATGGTTGGGCAGAAGCACACGTTTCCGGTGGAACTCCGCCTTATACATATGAGTGGACAAATGGTGAAACAACGGCAAGAATTGAAAACATAACAACAAACAACTACTTTGTAATTGCAACCGACGCAAAAGGCTGTGTCATTCAGGGGAGCATTTTTGTAGGTGATCCGAAGGGGATATTCACTACCGAAACAGTAACAAATCCAACTTGTTATAGTGGTAATGATGGTTCAATAGAACTAAATGTTACTGGTGGAAATTTACCTTATAGTTTTTTATGGAATACAGGAGCTACTACCAAAGATCTAAATAATCTGGTAACTGGAAATTATGAAGTAACTATTTCCTGCACGGATTGTTGTGTTTACAAAAAGAAGTTTATTTTAAAAGATCCAAACCCAATTGTGGTTGATTTAGGGAAAGACAGAACTTTATGCAACGATCAGGTATTAGATCTAGATGCTACAATCTCAGATGATAAAGCACAGTACAACTGGACTTCTACAAATGGATTTACATCAAATCAGGCAAAAGTAAGTTTGACCAAAGCTGGAACTTATCATGTAAAAGTAACTTCTGTTTTAGGTTGTATTGGAGAGGACGAAATTATAATAAAAACAAATCAGATGGTAATCAGTTCTGAGTTTTTACTCAGCTCTCAGGCTTACTCAGATGAAGAAGTTATTTTGGTAAATACTAGTAATCCTTTTGGAGAAAGTACCCACTGGATACTACCTAAGGGTGTTAGCATTGTAGAGCAAAAAGAAAAATATATTACACTTAAATTTGATACTACAGGTATTTATACAATAGGTTTACAACAAACACAGGGAGACTGCTTTGCCACATACAATAAAAATATTACAGTAGAAAAAAGAAGCGCGCTTCCTAATGCAGCTATTGGTTCTAAGTTTATAATTGATTTTATTGTAACACCTAATCCGAGTAACGGAAACTTTAAAGCAATTGTTACTTTAGAGAATAACAGTGCTATAAATTTAAGGCTGTTTTCTACTACGGGAGAATTTACCACGCAGAAAAAAGATTCAGGAAAGAAAAAGTACGAAGTCGATTTTAATACTTCATTGCCGTCTGGAATGTATATTTTGGTGCTTGAGACAGAACAACAAACGCTTGTTAAAAAAATTATCATCTATTAGAAAATGAAAAACTTTTTCAAAAACATAATATTATTTACTCTTTTTTGCTCCCCCCTTGGGGGCTGGGGGGCTTATGCCCAATTATTCCCTGTCCAGTTAACACCTGTTTTTAATAGCCCGTACAGTATCAAACTATCTGATTACGCTACCAGTATGGATACTAAAATGCGACTGTTAATCAACCCTACCGATATCTCTATATCGCAACGACAGGTGCGTCTAAAATTGTACATACAAGGTAACGGACTCAACATACAAACCAGCGATTATATGGTAGGACAACGTCCCATTTTTATCAATGGAGGCGAATTGCAGACCTTAACTAATACTGATATTGGGGCCTTATTTAGGTTAGAAAACCTGCAAGGAATTACAGCGTTACAATACGCCAACGGATTACCGGAAGGCATGTATAGTTTTTGTTTTGAAATGTTTGATTATATGACTAATCAAAGAATATCACAAAAAAGCTGTGCTAGTTTATATTTGATTTTAAATGATCCTCCACTTTTAAATACGCCACAAAAAAATGAGCAAATAGCTTCAAGCGATTTCCCAAATATTATGTTTACCTGGACACCACGCCAGATGAATGCGACTAATATCTCGTATAAATTCGAATTAAAACAGCTTATTGATCCTACACTAGATCCGCAGTTTGCATTTCAGATGTCTCCCCTTTTATATGAGGAAACACTTTTTGGAACTGCTTTACTGTATAATTTAAGCATGCCTATTCTTACGCCGGGAATGCGTTATGCATGGCGCGTAAGAGCAATTTCGACAACAGGACTTTCAGAGAACGCCGTGTTTAAAAATGATGGATATAGTGAAATTTATTCATTTAAATACACTGCTTCCTGTGCAGCTCCCACCTTTTTGTTAAGCGAATCTCAAAGTTCTAAAAGTGTAAAAATAACATGGGAAGGAATACCAGAACACACCCGCTATCAGGTACAATATAAAAAACAAAATGTTCGTAATGCACAATGGTTTTCGATAAATAGTTTAAACACGCAAAGTTTAATCACCAATTTAGAGCCAGGTTTAACCTATCAGTTTAGAGTTGGTTCAAGTTGTGATCCTGCAACTGATGGTGTTCAGTCGTTTACCTATTCCGGAATCAGTACATTTACAACGCCAACAGAAACTAGTGGTGTTCCTGCTTATAATTGTGGTATCATACCCCAAATAAATATTCAGAATCAAAAACCGCTTACCAATTTAATCCAAAGCGAAACATTTAAAGCAGGAGATTTTCCGGTAACTATTCTTGAACTCAAAGGTGAGAATAGTCCTTACTCCGGGAGAGGTTATATTATTGTGCCTTATCTAAAAGATACTAAAATTGCTGTTGAATTTAACAATATCGTAGTTAATACCGATTATCAGTTAATTAGTGGTATCGTTGAAACGAGTTATAATCCCGAATGGAAAAATGTTACCGATGTAGAAGATTTCACAGGTGAAGGTCAGGGTGGGCAGATAGAAGAAACTGTTCCGTTTGAGATCAAAGACATTATTATTAATCCCAATGGAGATATTGTTGTAAATGGTAACGATGGACAGCAAGTAACCATTCCAGGAGGAAAAGATACTGTCATTACTGATAGTAAAGGAAATACGTATACTGTAGACAAAGATGGTAATGGAAGTAACGAACCTACAGAGCCCGCAGCGGGAGGAAAACCAACTCCTGAGAATACCGATGGTGTAGATAAAAGTGGTCAGGCCACAGCATTTACTGCCAAAGGAATCTCGATTGCTTTTTCAGGTAATGACAGTAAATATGCTTTTGATGTAATGCCAATTGAGCCACCTGCTGCTCTGGAAAAGCTATATAAAAAGGTAGGTAATGTAGCGCTACCCTATAAGGCAGTTTTAAATGGTTATACAGATACAATGTTAGCCACTGTAACCGTTACAGATACCAATATAAAATTGGATAGTATCGTTTTTAAAAATCAAAATGGAGCAAAAATCCAAGCTGACAGAAACGATAAAGTATTTGTACTAACAGTAAAAGGAAAGCTGAGTTATGCCGAAGATCAAATATTGGCGACTATAAAACAAGGGGATAAGTGGAAAGTTATTGGTGCTTTTATGCTGGTGCATATTTCGCCAAAAAATGTAAATGTGGCGCTAGTACCTACAGATAATACTTCGAAATATAGGCTTGATGAAGTGATTGCTAATACTCAGGCGATTTATAATAAAGTAGGGGTCAAAATAAATTTCAAGAAAGAGGAAGTACTAGAAGATTTCGATCGTGTTGTTCCTGGGAAAACAATTCAAACAGAAAGAAACAGCCTTACCTCTACCTATAGTGCTGAGCAACAAAATATAAACGCATTATATCATGATGCAGACAATAGTTACGTACTGTTTATAACCAATAAACCTTCAAGTACTGGGCAGGATGGCTATATGCGTTTGAACGGACAGTTTGGATATGTATTTCCTTCCCGTACAGAGGCTGTGCGACTTAAAACTCCTGCACACGAATTAGGTCACGGAATTTTTAAATTACAACATCCTTTTGAGCAGTACAAGACTTCAGAATCAGGTACCGATTTGTTGATGGATTATAGTGAAGGAACTATCCTGAATCATCAAGATTGGAAACAAATTAACGACCCAGCGTTTAAACTGTATGCTTTTCAGAGTCAAGAAAGTGGGCAGTTAGCAGGAGGTTTTGGTATTGCACCAAATTGGAGTTTTGTTAATAATGGAGACGAAACAACTGTGGCTTACCTTGAAGTTGCTGAAAAAGGATTCGTGGGCGGATTTAAAAACGGTAAAAAAACATACAAATGGGATGCGACAAACAAAGTGTATGTTAATGATGCAGACAAAAAGGATGTTTTTGAATTACCAACTTCCAAACCAACTTTAAAAGAGAGTATAATTTGGTTAATTTTTGATAATGACAAATCGATTACCCAACATAAATATCTTAAAACCATTTACAATGAAGAATTAAAAGTAGTACTTGATAGTAAGGTACCAGAAAAATTAAGTGCCTTTATAGATAAATATGCTACTAAAGATAACTTTAGACGTGAGAAAGAAGATAGGACTACTTTTTGGGGCTATGTAGCCTGCAATGGATGTAATTATGATGGAGATGGTAATGGAACAGACGTTAGTTATGTTAACTATGTAGAAAATTTAGGAAAACTTGCGAATAAAGGTTATAAAAATGATCCGGTAGATGTAAACGCAGCTGAAAGTCATGTTTACGACTATTCAGCTATTATTACAGAGAAAGAAAAAAATAAAATTCTTTCTGAAATGGCAGGTATCAAAACTGATTCTGGCATTGCGACTAAAATATTTTTAACGGATACTCAAACACTTCCTGCCAAACGTAAAGAAGTAACTGATTACTTAGCTAGTGTAAAAGGATTGGAAATTGCGCTTTGGATTGATTTTGATGCAAAAGGAAAAGCAACTATAAAAACTGTTTTAGGAGATAAAACAGAAGGAAAAGGTAGTACAGAGATGAACAAATATCTTCAGCTATTAGGTGAAGTATTACCTAAATTTGACGGTAAATATACTGCTTTTAATCCTTTAACAGCGATGTTGGATGGTTTGGCTGGTCTTATAGGGAAGCTGGCAATACCAGATCGTTTTTATAATCCGGATGCCACTGATTATAACTCGTTTCCAGCTGAAGTATATTCGTATGTTTCTTTATCCATCGCAAAAGACAAAATTAACACCGTAATTGGTAATCCAATTTATACAGATAAATATTCTGCAAGCAGATCAGATTTTGCTTTTACTTGTGGTGTATGGAATGGATTTATAGGTGTTGTTGAGGCTCTACCTGCAGGCGCTTCTATGATAATTAAAATACCAGGAGGTATTTTTAGCTTGATTGTTAATGAAGATGGTGCTCGTGAGAAATTTAGTGAGAATATATCAAAACTAAGTTGGGATGGCATAAGAACTATGATAGGTGATGAATGGAGAAAATCTACCGCTAATCCTTGTATGGTGCACTATACAAGTGGTGAGGTAGTCTTTGTAATTGCTTCTTGTTTTATTGGTGCGGGTGAAATCAAAGGCGCATCTGCATTTTTTCAGACACTTGAAAAATTAGATGCTGTTGGACAGGCAATAGGTAAATTTGCCAAATTCTCAAGTCCATATGTAAGAGCGGCGATTAATAAAACAGGACGATTCGTTATTGCTCCGTTAGTAAAATTAGAGCCTGAAATTAGTATAAAATTAAGACAGTTTCTAACCAAGAGTTTTAATAATATAATTAAAAAATCTGAAAAACAACTATTAGTAAATTTGCACGCTACAGATGGGGGTAAATTTTTAGTAGATGGTCTGGAGTTAAGCCCAGAAGAATTAGGTGAATTATTAAGCAAAAAGTTAAGTAAAGACCAAGAAATTATATTATTATCTTGTAATGATTTGGCTAGTGCCAAAGCATTATCAGAGGCGACAGGTAAAACCGTCTATACGACAGAAGGAAGTATTACCATTTACAAAGATGGAATTAAACGAGCCGAAGGAACAGATTGGTACAGAGTTGAACCAAATGGCAGTGCAGTTAAAGTAGGCTCCCCAGTAAATGAGTGTCCAGGCTGTAAAGGTTCAGATGGTGTAGTAATGGGAGCTGGTTTTAATTTGAGAAAATATTTAACTAATATCTCAGATGATTTAGCAAATAAAATTGAAAATTTAATTCCTTGGATTAAGAATGTTGATATTAATATAGGAAAAGTAGAAGAGGAAATGGTTGATAATATTAGAATTATAAAAGTTGTAAAAGATAAATCTAAAATTGATAGAGCATATAATATTGTCAGAAATGAGATGGAAGCAGAGAATTATTTGTTAAAAAAGTTTAACGCACAATATTTTGAAACTAAGTACATTACAGATAGACACACTGGAAAACAATTGGAATTAAAAGTTTATTTAACCGGTAAGGATGGCAGCCATGTACTATTAGTTCGAAAAGACCTTCCTGATGTTGCTGAAAACTTAGTAGGAGGTGGAGTTAATAAAGAACATTTTAATTTTGGAGAATTTCCTATTGACAAATATGATGATATAAACCTAGAAAATAATAAACTTCACGAACACGTTATATGGACAGACTAAGAAATTACAATTTAATATCTCAAAGATTTGTTACAAAATATGATGATATTCCTTTTATAGAGACTAACTATAAGAAAGATATTAAGTACAATGTATCAATTGAAGTATTCAATACAAACTATACAAAATCTTATTTTAAAAATTTTGATGTATCTAATTTGTATGCAATTTATATTAAAGATGAAGATGATGATTCCAGTTATTTTAATTTGAAGATAATTTCAAAACATAAAAATTACGGTCGTGATATTGTTGTAGTTAAAACAGAATCTAGTTTTTTTATGAATATAGAATATAATAATAGAGCCGAAATTTCAAAACCATTTTTCTTTAGGTCGGATAATTTCGAAGAGTCAAGAATAAAAGAAATTATCAATAATGCCCTATATGAAAAAGTTATTATCAAATTACATTTAAGGAAAAGTATTATTAAGATAGATAGTTTGAAATTATTAGAGAATGCAGAAATAAGTGAAGTTGTTGATTTTTATATTAATAGAACTGAAGCTCATTTAGAAGATATTCTAAAATTAAGACAGGATGTTTTAGATTTAGAAGAGGAATATATTTCTAAAGTAGAAATAAGTATATATTAATTATAATACAAATAAATAAAATTAAAATTTCAGTGAATTTGATATGAGACCCCATGTACGAAGTAATTATATTTTGTAGCAGTAACAATAGAAAAAAATAGATTAAATGAAAAGGTACAAAGAGTAGAGAGACTCCGAATAATTAATAAATAAAGCTTTACAGAAAACTACTTAATTTCAAATTAATTATGGAAGAAATATTAAGCATTATAAAAAAGAGTTTAAAGAAATAACTTGGGATAAAATCTTAATCAAAATAGTTTTTTTTAGCATTGCTAATATGTTATTTGAATAAAAAGTACTTTAATTAAGGAGAAACTGAATTTATAAATCCCCTGCTCAGCTTCGTAGCGACAACGCTAGGAGAATAGTTTAAAAATGAAAGAATACAAAGCTACGACGCTACGCAGGACGAGAGAAAAATGTACTTAAATAAAAGTAATATACGTTTATTGAAATAAAAAATATATGCATTGTACTATGAATAAGTTTATGGAGAAAGGAAATTTAAGTCCAGATGTATGTAACGATTTTATACAGAAACAATTAATCCCGGAATTAAAAGCTGAAATTTTTAATACAAAAAATTCTACATCAAAAAACTTAAATACATATTTTAAAGAAATTATAAACCCTAAATACGGAATTAATTAAAATGAAATACTACACTTTTTTTAATACCGATGAACTAAATGTTATTGGAGAATATCCTCAGATTGAGAAATCAGAAAAATACAATTTATCATCTCCTTATTCTTATTGGAATGTCTTTTGGAATAAATTTCCAGAATTTGAACCTATCTACAGTGTAAAGATTAGAAATAATGCCGTAGCAACTAATTTACTTCATTATTTGCCTGGATTTAAAGGGCTTACAATTGATAATGAATTAAAAGATTTACTCTGTAAATTTAAATTGCCCCCGCATCGTTTTTATCCTGCTGAAGTTGTACATCATAATAAACAATTAAAATATTATTGGTTTCACTTTATAGATAGTTTTATAAATTATGTTGATTTTGAGAAAACAACATTTGAATTATTTCAAAAATGGCCATTCACTATATTAAAAGAATTTAATTTCTCTTCAGTCGACCAGCTACATAAATTAGAAGGAGAACTAAATTTTGAAAAAGATATTCAAATAAAACAGTTAGTCTTATTAGATACTTTTCCTAAGTATGACATTTTAAGCCTAAGTAATATTACTCCACTTATATTAATAAGTGAAGAATTGAAAAAAACATTAGAGGAATCAAAATTACAAGGATTTGATTTTAAAGAGTATAAACAGTTAATCATTTAAATGAAAGATATAGTAAAAGATTGGTGCAAATTTTACGAAGGAGAAGAAAATCAAATTTGAACATTCTATACCTAATGCAAGACCAACAGCCGCCAATAGTTCTATTGATGCATTATGTATTAATTGCGGAGGATTTGATAAAGACATAATGGTTGAATATAAATCAGGTCCTGGTAGTATTTCAAGTTCTACAATTAAAGATCAATTTATAGAACGTGATTTGTTTAATGCTAATAGTTTAGATCAGATTCAATGGAGAATGGAAGGCATAACGTTAATAAAAGAGCAGTTAACATAATGGTTAACAGACAATAAAAGCTAAGAAGAAGATCATTTTTTTGATTAGAAAAATAACAAATAAAGTGGTCGAAAAATAAAATTTTAAATATGAAAAAAAATATTTTAACCCTAATAATTATACTAATCAGTATTTGCGGTTTTGCACAAAAAATCAAGATTGATAAAGGAGACATAAAGCTGGATGAAAAAACAATTGGATATATAGAAGGTAAAAAGCCGCTTTTTAAAATTTCAAATCTCGATAAAAGCTATACTATCTCCGCTGAGTTAAAAAAAGTTTCTGATCCAGCAGCTATTCCATGGATAGAGTTACGAAATGAAACAACAGGAAAGTTCAATGAAATTGCTTTTACATCAGGAAAGTTCAATCCTTTTAATAATGAGAAGAGCGTTGTAAATGCGTTGATAGAACATAATTATTTAAATACTGATGGTTTAAATACAGAAGCCGTGGAAAAATTTATTAATGGAGAACCAACGGGAGTCTCGAATAAACTTTTAGGTATTAAGAACGATTCGGATGTAATGAACAATTTGATAAACAGCTATCAGTTAGCAATTGACGATACAGGTGTTATTTATAGTATAAAGGCACAAAACCTGGATCCTGATGATAAAATAATTGGTTATATAAAAATGACATCGCCAGCAACTAATGGAGAATTGATGTATGAAATTATGGATTTAGATAATTATAAAATTGCTACCTGGTTTGCTAAATCAGCTATGGTTTCAGGCTATGATAAATTTTTAAATCAAGAACTTATTACGTTTGATAATAAGGTTTTTAAAGCCACTTTTGACAATAGAGGTAATCCAATTGGATATAGAATGAGCAAAGATATAACTGCGATGAATATTGTGAGAGTACTTGTTGGTAACGGATATACTTTAGGGAGTCAATATTTAGAAAACAGAAAATAATTAAGTTAACAGAAATTAAATAAAAATGAAAAAGAGAATTTTAGTAGTGGTAGCATTACAACTTTTTTTAACGCTGAATAGTTGTAGTTCAGATTCAGGAAATGATTCGCCTACTCAAGAGCCACCAGTTGTAGTGATAAAAACAGCAAAAGTAACATCCTATTCAAAAAATGCTGGAGAAACTGGAGAAACTGTTAGTATCTATGGTGAAAATTTTTCGGATAAAGTAAGTGATATAAAAATAACATTTGATGGGGTACCTGCAATAATTCTTTCGGCTACTGCCAGCGAAATATCATTTACACTACCAGCTACGGAAAAACTATTACCATCATTAGTTCTAACAATTGCAAACAGAATAGTAACTAATGATGTAAAAAATACTTATAATGGCAACATTGGTATTTTACCAATTCCATCAACTACAGGCTGGTTCACTATTCCAATACATAGAAAAAGTGACTCCGCAATTCCTCGCATACAAATGTTAAGTGATAAGATTTTATATTACACTCAAAGTGGTGCACGTCTCTCTAGAACTTTAGATGGAGGTATTACTTGGACAGATTGGGCCAATAATGGTTTTGGTGCTGGATTTCATGCAACTATAAATGATGAAGGATGGTGTCATACTGGTTTTGGAATTTCTAAAATAGCAGTTGGTGGATATCTTGGTATAGATGAATTTGCCAATTTTGGAGATAACAAAGTAGGAACTGCTTATTCTATCTATGTAGATGATAATATGAAAGACGGGACAATTGTCTCTCAAAAAGGAAAAGTATTTACCACAAAAAATGGAGTTGATTTTACTAAAGTTTACGAAATAGAAGATAATGGAGCCAATCTTTATCAAGCAACAGAAATTGATAATGATCATATTTGGGCAATTGGATATAAGGAACAAGGTAATATCAATCAGCCTTTTATCTTATTCAAAAACAACACAACAGACGGTTGGAAAGAGTATCCTTTTGTAAAGGAACCTGCAGGTTATTACGCTAGAGAAATTTGTTTTGTTGATTCTGAAAATGGTTTTCTTTTAATCAATAAATATCTAAAAACATTATTAGATGTTAAGTTGTTTAAAACCATTAATGGAGGTGACTCTTGGTCTCAAATTTATAATGGAGAGATGTTTACCAAATTTACTTTTAAAGATGCCAATACAGGTTGGGCAATTCTAGATAATAAAATCTATAAAACAATTAATGGTGGTAGTGTTTGGACACTTGACTACACACACGACCAACCTATCCGCAATATTTCATATAAGAACAATGTTGTTTGGGCTTTTTCTACAGATAAGATTATCAAACGCTATTTGTAATATTTAGCGATAGAATACTGTATAATAAAAACATTACAGCCCTAAAAAGCTGTACTGTTTTAAAATAAATGGAATGAAAAAAACTTTACTCTTACTATTATTTATTGGTATTACTTCGTGTTATCAGGAAACTTCTATAGCCTTAGAAGGTGATTTTACGACTTCGTATGTAAATGAGGATGAATCAATTCCTGTTATTATCAAAATAGACAATAAAGTCACTGGAGCAGATACGTACGAATGGACTTTTGAAGGAGGCAATCCAAGTACTTCATCTTCAAAAAATCCAGGAGAGATATTGTATGATAAACAAGGAACATATACAATCAAACTCAAAGCATCAAATGTAGATGGAGAGCATAAAGAATTTAGTAAAACCGTTGTTATAAGAGACGGAATCAACATTCAGTTTACCCATGAAATTATTATGAGTAATAATTCTCCGGTTGAAGTTGTTTTAAAGAACACTACCCTTGGGGAGGGCTTAACTTTTCAGTGGGATTTTCAAGACGGAATCCCTGCAAGTTTCGCAGGAAAAACACCTCCAAATACTGTGTTTACAACTCCTGGTGAACACATCATTACGCTAACGGTTTCTAATGGTTTTGAATCACAGAAACAAACTAAAACAATCACTGTGGCTCCTTATTTAGTGAGTTTGTTCACCTACGAACCAAAGTTCGAAGATGATGATTTTCAGGCTCCGGTTACGATACATTTTGCCAATAAATCTACTAGTGCGACAAACTACAAATGGACTTTTTCAGGCGGAAATCCAGCGACATCAACAGAAGAAAACCCTACAGTTGTTTTTACAAGTGCAGGCAGTCACGAAGTTACACTAGAAGCTATTAACGATAAGACAAGTCAGATTTTTAAATCCACTATTACAGTTTTGCCAGATACGAATCTGCGTATTTTGACCAATGTTAAATTGGGAATTAATTCAGGACATAATAACAATACTATTGGAGCAATGTTTTCAACAGTTACAAGACAGGTATACAAGGCAAATGAAATCAACGATCAAAATAGCAGCTTAATTGATATTGTTTTTCAGGGCTTGAACAACAATTTTACCTATAACAGATTTATATCGCCGGATCAGGGAAACAATTATGGCTTTTTAACACTCCAAAATGCACAAAGCACCATTTTTATAAATTCTCAAAATTTGTGTAATTGTGGTTTAAATTTCACCGAAACCCAATTTGACGCGATGGTAAATGATACCCCGATAAAATCTTTAAATATAAATTATAACGCAGCTGGCGAACAGCAATTTGGCTTTACTTATCCAAAAATCATTCTGTTTAAAACACAAGACGGACGAAAAGGAGCCATCAAAATTAAAGATATGGTAAAGAACGGAACAGGTTCTTATATTTTATGCGATATCAAAGTACAAAAACAATAACCAATAAATGAAGAGAGAGAATAAGAAGATCTTGTTTTGGTTATGTATCGTTTTTGTCTGTTGTATTTGCGGCAAAGGATATACCCAGGATGTGGATTTAGAGAGTTTTTATAAACCTAATTTTAAAGTTACAGGTAATATTAATGCCAATATGATGTATTATAATTCTAATATGCCAAATGCACGTGAGCCTTTTACTTATCTGCTTTCTGGGAGTTTAAACATTAGTGCTTTTAATTTCAGTGTTCCGCTATTTTATAGTATTACCAATCAAGGAAATAATTTGGGCTATACAGCCCCGTTTGATTTCAACAGATTAAGTATTATGCCCAAATACAAATGGATAAAAGCCTATATAGGTAATGTAAGTATGACCTTTTCTCCTTATACCTTAAGTGGTTTTCCATTTAAAGGAGTTGGTCTGGAACTTACTCCTAGAAGTCCTTTTAAAGTCACTTTAATGGGAGGACAATTACTTAAGGCCGTTTCAGAAGAAGATGCAATGGGAGGAATTCCAGTGTATCAGCGTTTTGGTTACGGAGCAAAAATAGGTTTTGAGCAACCACAATATAAAATTGGCTGGATTGGTTTTTATGCCAAAGACAATGTGAATTCTCTAAACATGACCAATGATAAGGGAGTAACGCCAAAAGAAAATTTTGTAAACAGTTTGACCTTTAGTACCTCTTTACTAAAAAATTTAAATTTTAATGTTGAGTATGCTTTGTCTGTTTTAACGGATGATACTCGAAGTACAAATCTTTCAGGTGGAAGTTTTAGGGACAAGTTATTTTCTGCCAAAGAAAGTACAAGTTATATGAACGCCTTAAATATTAATTTTGATTATAACATCCAAAAAAGTATCATAGGATTAACGTACGAACGCATTGATCCTAATTATAATACATTGGGGGCACTATATTTTAATAATGATTTAGAAAATATTGCGTTGCGTTTTTCACGTCCTTTTTATCAGGATAAAATTACGGTATCTACCAGTTTAGGTTTTCAAAGAGATGACTTAGCAAAAGCGAAAAAACAGGATACGAAACGGGTTGTAGCTTCCATTAATATGAACTATACAGTAACAGATCAACTTACTATTTCGGGTAGTTATTCGAATTTCTCTACTTACACGAATAAAAAATTAGATCAGTTTGAGCTTATAAATAATCCAAATGTAGTACAGTCTGATACTTTAGATTATAGGCAATTATCTCAAAATGCCAATGTAAATATGTCCTATGCTTTTGGGGAAAAGAGAAATCAAAATTTCAATTTCAATTATAGTATTGCTGGTCAAGCAAATGAACAGGGAGGAATTATAAGAAAAGGACAAGCCAGTACTGTGCAGAATTATAATTTGTCCCATTCCGTAAATTTTATCGGAACCAAAGTAGCATTAAACAGCTCTCTTAATTACACCAATAATGCAGTTGGTCAAAATAGTAATTCTTCGGTTGGTGGTTCCGTTGGAGCCTCTAAGAAGTTGTTCAAAGATAAGCTAAATACAAATTTTGGAGTGCTGTATAATAATTCTCAGTCAAATATGAATTCAAGTTCTGTATTTGGAGTTAAGTTTAACAATAGTTATATGCTGCTCGAAAAACACAATTTTAATATGAGTATTATTTCAATGTTTAGAACTAGTTCTAATGCGAAGAAATTTAATGATTTAACTGCTACGTTGAATTATTCTTATTCACTGGATAAAATAAAATTACCAGCCAAAAAAGAACCTAAAGAAGAAGTGAAAATTGTTTCAGATCCTATTTTAGAAATAAAGCACAAAGACAAGACTTACAAAGGAACCAGAAATGAAATCATAAAGCAGTTAGAAGAACTTCAACTTGCATTACGACCGATTCCAAAGGAAGATTCGGACGAACTGCAACATTTGTTGACACTTACGACTCTAACTCCAGATGATGGAAGTTTTAAAGAAAAAGCGTTGATTTATCTGAAAAAGTATGATTTAAATAATGACATCTTAGACAAATACAACAAATATATTCTTGAAACGGTACAGAGTTTAGATCAAGAAATGATTCGCAAAGACGCAGTGTTTGAAAATGATTATGTTATGGCATTGGGAAGAGTCAATAAACATAAAATGCATGGGATCAGTGAACAAGATGCAACCGATAAAATTAGCTATAAATCTTATTTAAAATTAGTCGAAAGAAAAAATAAAAAGCTACAACCTTTATTAATTCATCGATGGATGCTTAGTGAGATTTCAATACTTGCCAATACTTCTGCAGATGATATTCATAAAAACGAAAATCTTTCAAATTTTAATAAACAAGAATTAAATCACTTCTTTAAAATGATGAAAGAGAATAAAACAGATACAGAAATAATAGAAGAGTTAAAAATAAAACTAATTCCGTTTTACCATGATTTAGCAACGAAAAAGGTTAAAGACGATGAGGTTGATTTTAAACATCTAAAGAATAATTAAGAATCAAAAGAGTATGCCTCTTTTTAATGTAAGCCAAAGGGATACAGATTGTTTCAAAAAGAAGTTTGGCTATAATATTAAAGAAGTTACTATGCTTTATTTTACAAAAAAACAGGATTATTTGCTTATGAAAAAGTTTTACAGAATACATTTATCGGTATTATTTATCATCCTTTCGGTTGTTTTTTCTTATGGGCAGAATGCTACACCACCAAAAGAATTAGGAGCAGCTTCGAGCGCTATCGAAAAGATTGAAGCCTCTGAGCGTTGGGTTGATAAATTTTCAAATCAGGATTTGGTAGAATTACCAATAGGGATTCGTAATACAGTAAATAATGTTCAATATTCTATTGGAATTACAAAAGCTGTTTTTTTACCAGAGTATACCACTTTGACAGTTTTTTGTAGAGTAGATATTCCACAAAAAGGGCCAGACGGGCAACCAATGCAATTATTTTTTGGTGCTGATAATGTAAAATTATCACATCAGGGAGGTATCATGGGAGAGGCCAAATTGGTATTACTTGGTAATGTTGATATTCCGTTTAGTGATAATAAATGGCAGGTTTCATTATACGGCGGTTTTGATATGGCAACCGGAAATGTCGATGATTTGACCTATGTAACAATTGATTGCGATGGTTTTAAAGAAATGAAAATTTCGGGAGCCGTTGAGTTTTCAAGAAACCTGATATTACCAATTGATCCTATAACTAAAACTGTCGACGAAGCAAAGATAACTGTTCCTAAAACGTATTATAACGGAAAAACGGTTCAGATACCAAACAGAGTTAGAGGTGAATTTAGCTTAATGGCAAGTAGTTGGAATGATATTTTAGTCAATGTAAGTTTGCAACCTTTCACGTTAAAAGATAAAAGAAATGGAAAGGATTTTGACGGTAATTTCCAGTTTTTAGTCAGTAATGCAGTATTGGATTTAAGTGATTTAAAAAATGACCCCACAGTCGTCTTTCCGGAGTATTATGCGAAAAACACACTTTTAGTACCAAATCCCCAAGCATGGAAAGGAATATTCATTCAGACTTTTGATGTAGGTCTGCCAAAAGAATTTCAGACTACAGATACGGCATCAAGCAAAGAGCGACTTTATGTAGGAGCTCAAAATCTTATTATTGATAAATATGGGGTTTCTGGTACTTTTTATGCCGATAATGTGTTTCCACTGGATCGGGGTATAACCAGTCAGGAAAAATCATGGGCCTATTCCTTAGATCATATTGATGTAACTATTGCGGCGAATACTTTTGTAAAAGCAAATTTAAGCGGTCAGATTCTTTTACCAATAACTAAAGTAACAACAGAGAAAAAAGAAACTTCAACTCCTGGAACACCAAGTACTGGAACACCAACTCCGGATAAACCAGCGCAAACCAATAGAGCAGGTTTAGCATATAATGGTTTTATATCCATGAATGAACAGCAGCTGATTGTAGTTACAAAAGATTCCATAGCTTTTGACATTTGGAAAGCAAAAGCTTTGCTGCTGCCTAATAGTTCTGTTGAACTAAAATTAGTCAATGGACGGTTTTTACCTAAGGCTAATTTAAACGGAACAGTTTCTTTTGGTACCAATAAAGGAGCAACAGATGATAAGGAAGTAGAGGGAAAACGTACAGTTGACTTTAAAGGAATTTCTTTTGAAAATCTACAATTGCAGACCGTCTCCCCTATTATTTCTGTTCGAAATATGGGCTATAAAGGTACTGTTGCCTTTGGAAATTTCCCTGTTTCAATTGGTAATATAAATGTTGCCATTAACGGAAATGATTCCCGAATCGATTTTGATTTAGGAATTAACTTGATGGAAAGTGTCGGAGCCGGAGCCACTGCCCGAATTGGGATAAAAGGTAAAATGTATGATGACGGTTATAGGCAGCGAAGCCGATATGATGGTTTAGATTTATCAGCCATAAATATTGATTGCCAGTTTAGTGGACTCACCATTAAGGGAGGTCTTATCCTAATGGAAAAAGACCCCATCTACGGAGATGGTTTTAATGCTGACTTAGAAGTGGATGTCGCAAAAATTGTCAACGTAAAGGCTAAAGCTATTTTTGGACGTACTACTTTTAGATATTGGTATTTTGATGCTGCAGTAAAATTTCCTCCAGTACCATCACCGTTTATGATTACTGGTTTTGGTGGAGGTGCCTATTATAAAATGCACAGAAATCAAGATATAGCCATTGGAGATTTCTCGCCCTCAGGATTAAGTTATACACCTGATGAAAAAATAAGTTTAGGAATTAAAGCTTTAATTTATTTTAATATTGGTTCAGAAAGCATCTGTGATGGTGAAGCTGGATTTGAAATGGCTTTTAACTCAAAAGGAGGAATCAATAGATTAGCTATTTTTGGGAAAGCAAATGTTATGGCTTCTATACCAGGACTTAAAAACGTTACTGATTTAATGGGAAAAGTAGCCTCAGATGTTACTTCAAAGAAAAGTTTTTTAGGCATAACTGAAAGCGATCTTAAAGGTTCTTTCGCCAGTAAATATATTCCTGAAGCAAAAGCAGCGATTCCGGGAGATTTATCAGCTGCGGTAGGCATAAAAATGGCTGCAGCAATAGAGTTTGATTTTCAGAATAATTCTATGCATGCCACAACGGATGTATATATTAATACTCCCGGAAATTTTCTGTCAGGTACTGGACCTGGCGGGCAGGCAGTTTGGGGAGTATTTCATAAAGACCCGAAAGATTGGTATATGTACATGGGAACTCCAGATAAAAGATGTGGCATAAAAATAGGAGTTGCCGGTTTATACCTTAAAACAACCAGTTATTTTATGGCAGGTACATTATTGCCTGGAAGCCCGCCCCCACCCCCTATTGTGGCTCAGATTCTGGGGGTAGATGCCAAAGAATTAGATTATATGCGTGACGAAAATGCATTGGCAAATGGAGGGGGTATAGCCTTTGGTGCAAGTTTAGATTTTGATACAGGGGATTTGAGTTTCTTACTTTTTTATGCCCGTTTTCAGGCAGGAATGGGATTTGATATCATGCTAAAAGATTATCAAGAGGCCAGATGTTCTAATACAGGAGATCGAGTGGGTATAAATGGCTGGTATGCCAACGGACAATCGTATGCTTACCTTCAAGGAGAATTAGGAATTAGAATCAAATTATCATTCTTGAAATTAAAGATTCCAATTGTTTCAGGAGGGGCTGCGGTTTTATTACAGGCAAAATTACCAAATCCAGTTTGGATGAGAGGGTATGTGGGTGGAAACATGAATATTTTAGGAGGGTTAATTAAAGGTAAATTCCGCTTTAAATTAGAAATAGGGGAAGAATGTAAGTTTGAGAATGGATCTCCGCTAGGTGGACTTAAACTGATAACAGATGTGACTCCAAAACAAAGTTCTACCGATGTAGATGTTTTCGCTGTACCTCAAGCCGCTTTTTCAATGAAGGTAAATGAAGCTTTTGTAATTCCGGAAGATGCAGGTGATGTTACCTATAAGGTGATACTAGAAAAATTTAAGGTTCTTGATGGTACAAAAGAAATTCAGGGAATCTTAGAATGGGGTTCTTCAAAAGACAAAGCTAATTTTGTTTCTACAGATATTTTACCCCCGAACAAGAAATTAAAAATTCAGGTAGAGGTTAGTTTTCAAAAGATGGTAAATGGTGTATTTCAGCCTATAATAATAGACGGAAAAGTGGCAACAGAATATGAAGAGAGACTATTTACAACGGGAGGAGCTCCCGATCATATTCCACTTACCAATATAAAATATTCGTATCCGGTTGTAGATCAGAAATATTTCCTTGAAGAAGAATATCCAAAAGGATACATTCAGCTTAAACGTGGTCAGGATTATTTGTTTGAAGATATCAATTGGGAAACTAGTATTAAGGTAAATGAAGATGGAGTTTCTAATGCAAAAGCTACGACTTTTAATTATAATACCAGTTCTAATGAAGTCTATTATGATCTACCTAATATTAATCAGGACAAGAAATATAACTTTTCGATAGTAAGTAGTTTGAAAGAAAGTCCGTCAAGAAATTCAACAGCTACAACAAAAACGAATACTATCAGTGATGCCGGTAATGACATCCAAGTAAGAGAGAACCAAGCTGATCAATTATCTAAAGCAGAAGGTAGTATTGATCGTCTATCTTATTCATTCAACACCAGTATGTACAAAACCTTTACTTCTAAGATGAATGCGATAAATACGCAGAGTTACAATTTTGGAGTCTTGTTTTCAGATGTCATCTATTTAACCAATACGATTTCAAGTCAGGAAGCATTTGATATGGTTGAATTGCAAGGAGTAACATATAGCGATAGTAAGCCTATGATAACAGCACAATCTAAACTAAATGATGCATATTATGCAACTGATATCTTTCCGTATCTCTATAAAGATTATCCTTTAAATGGTAAATATGCTATAAGTGACAGAGATACTAGTGAATTAGGAGTGATTCCTGCAAAAGCGATACCGCTCAATGCTTATTATATGACTAGTATTGAGAATAATGTAAACCAATCATGGACAAAAGGTAATTTCCCATTTAAGTATAATATGCCTTTGCTTTACAAACAGGATTGGGTTGATTTAAACAATCAGATTATAAATGCCTATATTGATGGTGATACTGGTATTGAATCAATTGCAAACCGTTTTCTAAATAGTAATTTCTTGTTTATCCGCTATGGCAATTATGAAATAGTAATGAAATACAATTTGCCGGGAGATAAGAAATCGACAGAGTTTACGTATAAGTATAAAAACAATAATAATTTTAGATAATAAAAAATTAAACAAAAACTTTAGAATAGATTAAATTATTAATATTTAGAGTTTATTTTATAATTTAAGATAAATATAATACAACATAAAATTAAAAGCCTTCAGAAGTTAAAACTTCAGAAGGCTTTTCTATTCTATCCATTCAATCAAAATCTGATTATTAGCCATTATTTTCTGTCTTAGGCAATAGTATTCAATTGTTTTAGCACTTTCATTTACAACCTCAACAATATCCACTACTTTAAAACTATCATGAACCCCTCTTGTCGATTTATCTACAAAAAAAGCTACCCTAACTTCAAATCATTAATATCAACGCTTATTCTGCTTAATATTTAGTTTGCATTGTAAAACTTGGATTTAACTGCTTTTATTAATTCACTATCTCTATAAAATAAAAAACTGTCATCATCTGATATCCTTTAAAACAAAAAAAAGCCTCAGAAGTATCTGAGGCTTTTCTATATCTATATCTAAAATAATATTTTATCTATTTTACAAATTCAATTTTTTGAACTTCTTCTTCATTGACACTGTCAAAGAAACCTTGTTCATTCATCCAATCATCACTAAATACTTTACTCATGTAACGTGAACCGTGATCAGGAAATATTGCAATTATATTGCTGTCTTTTGTAAACTCACCTTCTTCTGCATATTGTTTGATCGCTTGCATTACCGCTCCAGATGTATATCCTACAAATAAACCTTCTTTTCTGGTAATTTCTCTGGCTGAGTGAGCACTTTCTTCATCGGTAACTTTTATAAATTTATCGATGATATCAAAGTCTGTAGCCGAAGGGATAAGATTTTTACCTAAACCTTCAATGCGGTATGGATAAATTTCTTTATTATCGAATTCTCTTGTTTCGTGGTATTTTTTTAATACCGATCCAAAAGCATCAACTCCTAGAATTCGAATGTTTGGGTTTTGTTCCTTTAAGTATTTTGCAGTTCCCGAGATTGTTCCTCCAGTTCCACTACAGGCTACAAGGTGTGTAATCTGACCTTTTGTTTGTTCCCAAATTTCTGGTCCTGTAGTGTTATAATGCGCATCAACATTTAATTGATTAAAATATTGATTAATATAAACCGAACCTTTGGTCTCTTCATGTAGTCTCTTGGCAACATTATAATAAGAACGCTCATCATCTGCAGAAACGTGCGCTGGGCAAACGTATACTTTGGCTCCTAGACTTCGTAACATATCGATTTTGTCTTTGGATGATTTTGAGCTAACAGCCAGAATGCAATTATATCCTTTTATAATGCTTACCATTGCTAAGCTAAAACCTGTATTGCCCGAAGTCGTTTCTATAATTGTATCTCCTGGAGATAAAATTCCTTTCTTTTCGGCCTCTTCAATAATATATAATGCGATTCTATCTTTTGAGGAATGTCCCGGATTAAAAGCTTCTACCTTTGCGTAGAAATTGCCTTCTAACTCTTCAGTGATTTTATTTAGTTTAATAAGCGGTGTATTGCCTATTAGTTCTAAAACGTTGTTGTAAGCAGTTATTTCTTCTTTCATAAAAAAATAGTTAATCGAGGGTATTTTTAAATTAACCTCGACAGGTTGCAAATTTAACAAAAAAATTCTAATTACCTTTTAATTTTCTCTAAATCTAATAAAAAACTAAACTCTTTGGCAAGTTCCTTTAGGGCTTCAAAACGCCCGGAAGCACCGCCATGACCCGCATCCATGTTTGTATGAAGGAATAATAAATTATCATTAGTTTTTTTATTTCTTAATTTAGCTACCCATTTAGCAGGTTCCCAATATTGCACCTGAGAATCATGTAAACCAGTAGAAATGTACATATTAGGGTATTTTTGAGCACTTATGTTATCATATGGTGAATAAGACAACATATAGTCATAATATTTCTTTGTATTGGGATTTCCCCACTCATCATACTCTCCAGTAGTTAACGGAATACTACTATCTAACATTGTGGTCATGACATCTACAAATGGTACCTGAGCAATTACACCGTTATATAATTCGGGTGCCCAATTTACAATAACGCCCATTAAAAGCCCGCCCGCAGAGCCTCCTTCGGCATATAAATGTTCTGGTGAAGTATATTTTTGCTCAATTACGTGTTTAGAGCAATCTATAAAATCTGTAAAAGTATTCTTCTTTTTCAATAATTTCCCATCTTCATACCATTGTCTTCCTAAATCTTCTCCTCCACGAATATGTGCTATTGCAAAAACAAAACCTCTATCTAGTAATGATAATCGTGTTGAAGAGAAATAAGTATCCATTGTAATTCCGTATGATCCGTATGCATAAAGTATTAACGGGTTTTTACCGTTTTTCTCCAATCCTTTACGGTAAACCATAGAAATTGGCACTTTTACACCATCTGTAGCAGTAGCCCAAATACGTTCTTCGATGTAGTTATCCTTATCAAACTTCCCTCCTAGAACTTGTTGTTCTTTTAGGATTTCTTTGGTTTTCGTTTTCATATTAAAATCGATAACCGAAGATGGTGTTGCTAACGATTGGTAACCATAACGTAAAATATCCGTGTCAAAATCGATATTTGTTGTGGTATAAGCACTGTAAGTCTCACTGCCAAAAGGCAAATAATAATCTGGTTCTCCGTTCCAAGGCATGATTCGGATGTGGTTTAACCCATTCGAACGCTCCTCTACAACTAAATAATTTTTGAAAATTTCAATGTCTTCTAATAAAACATCTTCTCTATGCGGAATAAGATCTTTCCAATTTTTCTTTCCAGTAGCATTTTCAGGCGTTTTCATCAACTTAAAGTTCGTCGCCTTATCTTTATTGGTCAGAATGTAAAAATGGTCTTCAAAATGCGAAATACTGTATTCTAAACCACGAACACGAGGTTGAAAAACAACAAACTCTCCATCTGGATTATCAGAGTTTAGTGTTCTATATTCGGTAGTAAGTGTACTTCCTGAACTAATTACAATATATTTACGGGATTTCTCTTTACCTACAGAAACATTAAAAGTATCATCAGTTTCTTCAAAAACCAAAACATCATTTATAGAATCTGTATTTAATTTATGTTTAAAAACTTTATCAGCACGCAATGTAACCTCATCTTGTTTTGTATAAAACATAGTCTTGTTATCATTTGCCCAAACTGAACTTCCTGTTGCATTTTCTATTTTATCCGAAAGAATTTCGCCAGTTTCTAAGTTTTTTATCTGAATGGTATAGATTCTTCTTCCGACTAAATCTTGTGCAAAAGACACAAATTTATTATCAGGACTTATACTCAATCCACCTAATTTAAAGTAATTATGTCCTACCGATAACTCATTACAATTAAATAAGATTTCTTCATCGGCAGTTAAACTTCCTTTTTTACGAGAATAAATTGGGTAATCTTTGCCCGTTTCAAAACGAGTAATATAAAAATATCCATTATAAAAATAAGGAACCGACTCATCATCTTCCTTAATCCTGGCTTTCATCTCCTCATATAATGCTTTCTGTAGATCTTTAGTATGCGCTGTCATACTTTCGTAGTAAGCATTCTCTTGATTTAGATAGTCAATAACTTCAGGATTTTCTCTATCATTCAGCCAAAAATAATTATCAATTCTAACTTCTTTATGTTTCTTTAATGACTTAGGAATTTCTTTAGCTATGGGGGCAGCAATTTTATTTGGCATTTTTTGGATTTTAATTTTAAAATGAAAGTACAAAAATAACATAAACGAACGGGTAACTAAATGCTTTTTTATCTAATTAACACTTGAATTTAAATTTGAATTAGTAATTTCGTTCCATAATTTAAAAACAACCGAAAATGGATTTAATGGGAATGATGGGAAAACTTAAAGAAACCCAACAAAAAATTGAAGATACAAAGAAACGATTAGATACGGTTTTAATAGATGAACAAAGTGCTGATGGATTATTAAAAGTTACTTTGACAGCTAACCGAAAAATAAAATCAATTACAATTGCTGATTCTTTATTAGAAGATAAAGAGCAATTAGAAGATTACCTGATTGTAACATTAAATAAAGCAATAGAAAAAGCTACAGATGTTAACCAAACCGAGCTTGATGCTGTCGCAAAAATGGATATGCCAATGATTCCTGGAATGGATGATTTGTTTAAGTAAGGTACAAAGGTTAAAAAAAGCTACAAAGGTTCAAAGGTTTTACATCATTAGTAAACTTTGAACCTTTTTTATTTCTAAGACTTTTAAAACTTAACAGAATAGATAAAAAAATTCAGAGACTCAAATATTTTACACCAATTAGTAAACTTTGAACCTCTGAACCTTTGTTTCTCTGTACCTTTTAAAAAAAACCTTTTCTAAAACTTCTGAAGCGTTTCTAAAACATATGTATGCATTACTTGTCTATAATCAAGATGCGTAACAATCCTAAGTTTTCCGTTACCCATTGAACTTATCGAAATATTTTTTTGTTTTAATTTTTCTATCAAAAGCTGATCACTGAAGTTCGGCTGCAATGAGAAAATTAAAATATTTGTCTCTACAGGTTCTACTGAAGCAACCCAATGTTTTGTTAACAAAACCGCTTCGATTTCTTTGGCTCTTCTATGATCTTCTGCTAATCTTTCTAAGTTATTTTCTAAGGAAAAAATTGCAGCTGCCGCCAAATAACCAACCTGACGCATTCCTCCTCCCAACATTTTTCGGATTCTTAATGCTCTTTTTATATCGGCTTTAGTTCCTAATAACATAGAACCAATTGGAGCACCCAATCCTTTTGAGAAACAAACCGAAATGGTATCGAATATTTTTCCAAATTCTTTCGGATCTTGTCTTTTTGCAACTAAAGCATTCCAAATTCTGGCTCCATCTAAGTGGAATTTCAAATTATTAGCATCACAAACTTGTTTTATCTTCCTTAAATCTTCAAGTTCATAACATGCCCCTCCACCTTTATTAGTAGTATTCTCTACACATACTAAACTTGTTAATGGACTATGATAAAACTCAGGGTCATTAATTGCTGCTGCAACCTGCTCGGCAGTAATCATACCACGATGTCCATCTAATAAACAACAAGAAACACCGCTATTAAACGAAGCTCCTCCTCCTTCATAATGAAAAACGTGTGCATATTTATCGGCAATTAATTGCTCTCCTGGTTGTGTATGTAATTTTATTGCGGTTTGATTTGCCATGGTTCCAGATGGAAAAAATAACCCTGCTTCCATACCGAACATTTCTGCTACTCCAGCTTCAAGTTCAATAACCGTCGGGTCTTGCTTGTAAACATCATCTCCTACTTTAGCATTGAACATGTATTGCAACATTTCAATACTAGGTTTGGTAATGGTATCGCTAATTAAATTTATTTCCATATTCTAAAAACTGTATCTTAATTTTACACAACAAAATTACGTATTACTAATAGTTATTTTAAGCAAGTTTTAGTAAAATTTAACTTGTAAATAACATCAGAACCAAATTAACGTATTATTTATAAAAAACATATAAACACACATTAATAGTTTTAAATAAATTTTAAAATCGGCTAACTAATTTAAAAAAACATATTCACGTAAGTTATATTTTCCATTATTATTTGTGCTATTACGCTATAATATAAACTTTTAGTATTCTTTTTCTCCAATGAAATTTATTTCCATATTCTAAAAACTATATCTTATTTTTGTCCAGCATAATTACGTATTTACTAATAGTTTTTTTTAAAACACTTTTCTGTAAAATCTAATCTATAAGTAACATAAAACCGAATTAGCGTACTATTTATAAAATATAAAACTACTATTAATTTATGACAACTACCGAACAAATAAAAGGTATTGTGGAGCGCCTTGGTGCGTTGAGGAGGTATCTTTGACGTTGATGCCAAATTAATTGAAATCGCCAACGAAGAAGAAAAGACTTTTGCACCTGATTTTTGGAACAATGCAAAAGAAGCCGAGATTATTGTAAAAAATCTAAGAAACAAGAAAAAATGGATCGAAGATTATAACAAAGCCATCGAACTTACTGATGAGTTGCAAATTGCCTATGATTTTTACAGAGAAGGAGGACTTTCGGCTGAAGAATTAGACGAGCATTATAAAGCTGCACAATTACATATCGAAAATATCGAGTTTAAAAACATGCTTTCAGACGAAGGCGATAGCTTAAGCGCTGTAGTACAAATTACTGCTGGCGCCGGAGGAACCGAAAGTTGCGATTGGGCAGGAATGCTTATGCGTATGTATATGATGTGGGGCGAAAGTTATGGCTACAAAATAAAAGAACTTAACTTTCAGGCTGGTGAGGTTGCAGGTATCAAAACCGTTACCCTAGAATTTGAAGGAGATTATTCTTTTGGTTATTTAAAAGGAGAAAACGGCGTACATCGTTTAGTTCGAATTTCCCCTTTTGATAGTAATGCTAAGCGCCATACCTCATTTGCATCTGTTTATGTTTATCCGCTTGTCGATGATAGTATCGAAATTGATATTAATCCTGCCGATATTGAAATTACAACTTCTCGTTCTAGTGGCGCAGGAGGGCAAAACGTAAATAAGGTTGAAACCAAAGTACAATTGGTCCACAAACCAACAGGAATTCAAATTCAATGTTCTGAAACAAGATCTCAACAAGACAACAGGCAACGTGCCATGCAAATGTTACGATCTCAGTTATACGAAATCGAATTAAAGAAACAGCAAGCACAACGTGCCGATATCGAAGCTGGAAAAATGAAGATAGAATGGGGATCACAAATTAGAAACTATGTGATGCAACCTTATAAATTAGTCAAAGATGTTCGTACAGGTTATGAAACCAGCGATGTTGATGGCGTAATGAATGGTGAAATCGACCCTTTCCTTAAAGCATTCTTAATGATGATGGGACAAAAAGAAGAAGAATCTTAATCTCAAACAAATAGTTAACCCAGCATTTTTTTTGCTGGGTTTTTCTTTTACTATAGTGGCCCAACTAAAGAAACACCAACACCTACTGTAGTTTGCAAATTATTATAATCAATTAGAGTTTCTCCGTACCCATGCGAAACCAAAAGAAATCCTTTTAAATTTCCCGCAATTGGATATGACCACGAGAATGCCGCATTCCCCCTATTTCTATCAAAATTTAAATTATTACTTCCTGTAAAAGTAAAAATGCTCTTATTGTTAGTATAAATAATATTTATATCTCCACGACCTATATATTGAGCAATATCCGGGTTATCATCTTTTTCCGAACGAAGCCTTAGCCAAGGCCTCACATAAACACTCCAATTATCACGGTCAAATCCTAAATGAAATATAATCCTGTTCCAACTTCTGGAAAAAGGCAAACCTTTACCATTTGATTCATGATTAAATGCAACACCAGCCATTCGCATGTTAAACCCTAAAACATTAAAGTTAAGTGGATAATTAAAAATAACTTCAGGCTCATAATTAATTTCTCTAAATGGCCTTGACAAACTCTCGTTATAAATCTGCCATTGCGATGCTTGCGTATATCCAACCCATAAATCACCTTTTCCAAAAAGCAGATTGTGAAATATTTTTGTTTTAAAGCTAAGCTGAAATTTTGTTTCAATATTATTATAGTTCGTTCCTGGCGGAGCAACATATTCGGGCTTACCATTTCCTGAGTATGGTTGCTCATTTGGCGAACTATACCAATTAGCAGGCAAAATATAAATAGACTTATATGGCGTTATTAAAAATGTTCCGTTAGATGACTCAGGAGTTAACTCCCATCTCTCGGATATTGTATGAAGTTTATTAGGCTTACTAAATAAGTCTTTAACCTGAGAATAAGCAAATAAGGAATTAAATAATAGGAAAAAAAGTATGTTTTTAATAGAAAATAATTTCATGAATGTTTGGTTAAATTTTATCATAAAAATACTGCTTAAAAAGCCGTTACTCTTATATTTTTACATTAAAATCTTATATTATTTGTGCTCTTATTTATCTACCATTTCCCATATATCAGTACTAATCGCTAGATAAACAAAAAAATAACTATTAAAGTTAGCAAATCAAAAAACTGTTAACAATTTAATAGATTTAATAACGTTTTTATAATAATAGAATTGTTATTATATCTTTTTATTAAAATACATCAAAATATAATTAGGTAATTAAATACTAATTGATTTTATTTGGCAAAAAATACCGCTAACCCCCTAAAACTATATAACAATAAATGAAATCCTATTCTATCCAAGAGCTGAATGAAGTAATTAATGGTGTTATTTATGGTAATACTTCACAGAACATTACCGCAACTGAACAATTAGACAAAGCCACCAATACCGAAATTTCGTTCATTGGAAATAAAAAATACGAAAAACACTGGCAAGACTCCAAAGCAAGTGTAGCTGTTGTTAATGAAGATATCTCGATAGAACCAGGAGAAAACCGTGCATTTATAAAAGTAAAGAATGCAGATTTGGCAATGTCACAAATCTTAGCTCTTTTTGCCCCGCCTACACCTATATTCCATAATAACATCCATGTTAGAGCTGTTGTAGATGAGTCTGCAATTATTGGCGAAGGCGTTCGTATTGGTGCAGGATGTTATATAGGCCCAAAAGTAAAACTAGCAGATAATGTAACTATTTATCCAAATGTGACTATTCTTGATGAATCTACAATCGGAAAAAATACTATTATTTGGTCAGGAACAGTAATTCGTGAGCGTTGTCATATTGGTAATGATTGTATCATACATCCTAATGCAACTATTGGAGCTGACGGTTTCGGATTTCGCCCATGTAGCGAAAAAGGATTAGTTAAAATTCCACAAATCGGAAATGTAATTATAGGAAACGGAGTTGAGATTGGAGCAAATTCATGTGTTGACCGTGGAAAATTTAGTTCTACAGTTCTTGGAGATGGCTGTAAAATTGATAATTTAGTTCAAATTGGTCATAATAGTAAACTAGGTAAGTTTTGTATCATGGCTGGAAATAGTGGTTTAGCCGGATCTGTAACACTAGGAAACGGAGTTATCATTGGTGGTAGTGCTTCGATAAAAGACCATACAACTATTGGAGATGGTGCTATTGTTGGTGCAGGATCTGGAGTTACTGGAGATATCCCTGCTGGCAAAACTATGTTAGGATATCCCGCTGTAGAAGCTCGTGATGCTTTAAAACAATGGGCAATCTTAAAACGATTAGTTTGCGATTCTAAAAAATAAAACAATATTCCTCATATATAAGAAAAACAGAAGTTCGCTTCTGTTTTTTTTTGTTTATAACTGTTTCTGAACACTTTACAGTTACATTTTTTAAAACAAATTAATTATACTGTTTATTTCGATCGATTTCGTAAATTAGCACACACTATTTTGTTAAAAAACTATATTATTATGGATTTAAACTTCAATAAAAACGAAGATCACAATAAACTCTTACTTTCTGAACTAAAACAAAAATTTGCCAAAGTAAAATTAGGTGGTGGCGAAAAACGCATCGAAAAACTTCATGCCGAAGGTAAAATGACAGCAAGAGAGCGAATTAATTATTTACTTGATGAAAATTCAAAAAATATAGAAATCGGAGGTTTTGTTGGAGAAGGAATGTATGCTGAACACGGTGGTTGTCCATCTGGCGGTGTTGTTGTAAAAATAGGTTATGTACGAGGAAAACAATGTGTAGTTGTTGCCAATGATGCTACTGTAAAAGCTGGTGCCTGGTTTCCTATTACTGCCAAAAAAAATCTACGCGCACAAGAAATAGCAATGGAAAACAGATTACCTATCATATATCTTGTAGATAGTGCTGGAGTTTATTTGCCGTTGCAAGATGAAATCTTTCCAGACAAAGAACATTTCGGACGTATTTTTAGAAACAATGCCATAATGAGTAGCATGGGTATTACTCAAATTGCTGCTGTAATGGGAAGCTGTGTTGCCGGTGGTGCTTATTTACCAATCATGAGCGATGAAGCTTTAATTGTAGATAAAACAGGAAGTATTTTTCTTGCTGGAAGTTATTTAGTAAAAGCAGCTATTGGAGAAACTATAGACAACGAAACTTTAGGAGGTGCAACAACACATTGCGAAATTTCGGGTGTTACGGATTATAAAGCCAAAGATGATAAAGACGCATTAGATAAAATAAAAAATATTGTAGATAAAATTGGTGATTATGATAAAGCGGGTTACAACCGTATTAAAGCTGAAAAACCAGCTTTAGATCCAAAAGAAATTTATGGTATTCTGCCAAAGGCACGAAATGAGCAATACGATATGATGGAAATCATTAAGCGTATGGTTGATAATTCGGAATTTGAAGCCTATAAAGAAGGTTACGGTCAATCATTAATTACAGGTTATGCCCGAATAGATGGTTGGGCAGTAGGAATTGTAGCCAATCAAAGAAAAGTAGTAAAAACTGCCAAAGGCGAAATGCAATTTGGTGGAGTTATTTACTCAGATAGCGCAGATAAAGCAACTCGTTTTATTGCTAATTGTAATCAGAAAAAAATTCCACTAGTTTTTGTACAAGATGTTACTGGTTTCATGGTAGGGTCTAAATCTGAACACGGAGGAATTATAAAAGATGGTGCCAAAATGGTAAATGCCGTAAGTAATTCGGTAGTACCAAAATTTACCGTTATCGTTGGTAATTCATATGGTGCAGGAAACTATGCTATGTGTGGTAAAGCCTACGATCCAAGACTAATATTTGCATGGCCAAGTGCCGAACTGGCAGTAATGGGCGGAACTCAAGCAGCAAAAGTATTGGCACAAATCGAAGCTTCTTCTTTAAAATCAAAAGGAGAAATTGTAGACGAAGCCAAAGAAGCTGAATTATTTGCAAAAATAAAAGCGCGTTACGATGAACAAGTTTCTCCATATTATGCAGCTTCCCGATTATGGACAGATGCTATTATCGACCCTCTAGATACCCGAACATGGATTTCTATGGGGATTGAAGCCGCAAACCACGCTCCTATTTTAAAACCATTTAATCTAGGCGTTATTCAGGTATAAACACATCTAAATTCTTAGAAAAGATAAAATTACCCAAATCAATTTTGCAGTCCAAGAAATAACTATGTCGTTAAAAATTAGTAACTTAGTACTATTATTTTAAATAACATAATATCATGGAAAATGTAAAAAATTTAAATAAATGGGCAAATGCGCACACTTATTTACCTGTAGATTTATTACGTATTGCTTTGGGTGTATTTTTATTTATGAAAGGTGTTTTCTTCGTAACAAACATCCAATACTTACATGATTTAATATCTCCAATTGATAAATTTGGTGGCGGAATGTTCCTTTTACATTACATAGCACCAGCACACATGATTGGAGGTATCATGATTGTTTTTGGATTGCTTACCCGATGGGCAATTGGTGCACAATTACCAATCTTATTAGGAGCAATTTTAGTAAATTTTATGGGCGAAATGCATTCTCAAAATTTACTATTAGCAATTTGTGTCTTTATTGTTTGTTTATTTTTCTTTTTTTACGGCAGTGGAAAACATTCTGCCGATTATTATTTTAAAATGCAACAATAACACATTAAAACAACAACATTTGTCTTATGTTATGCGTTTTTTTTCTTAAAAGGGCATATAAATTGCCTTTTATGAATTAAGTTTGCAGCATGAATTGGATTCGTAAGACCATCGTATTTGTTGGGCTTTTAATGCTCTTTTTATCTGCTTATAATGCAGACACAGTTGCTATTGATGTAATTCAACCTCAAAAAACAGATTCAAACTTTACTCACGATAGCATCCATACTTCAGCTTTTATACAACCTCAAGCAGGATTTCATGTTGTAGCCGATGTAAAAACAAACTATCCGAGTCCTACTCTTAACAAATGGTTTGATACTTTTTTAATTGTAATCCCAGATTGCAAAATTCAAAGAAGTATATCCAATTTTGCAAATCAAACTTTAAATCAGAGCAAAAAGATTTCAATATTGCTCTACCCTTTCCATTATTTCTGGTGATTTAATCACATGATTCTAGCTATAGAAGATTAGTTTCTTCTTTTACAACCGGTTTGCAAACTGCATTCGGTTTATTATTTCATGTTATATAATTAAATCTTAAATACAAACAATAATGGATACATCTGTAACTATAATAGGCATCGCACTTGCCATAATCACACTATTACCTCTTTATTTTTCTTTACGTTCTAATTCGTTAAACAAAGCAAAAATCAAAGCAATAAAAGAAAAGCATAGCCTAAATGGAGCTTTTGATTTTGATTTAACAGAATCACAAAACAAAAGAATTTTAACTATAGATAAAAAAAACAAAGGCTTTTTAGTAATGAACTTTAATAAAGGAAAAGAGGAAGCTTCATTTATAGATTTAAATCATGTAAAATCTTGTCGATTAGTTCCTACTACTGAAGTAGACGATACTATCGTAAAAGTTGATTTTGAGTTTCAAGACAAGATATCAGGACAAAAAATTGTAATTCCATTTTACAACATTGAAGACGATCAAATAAGGCAAGTTTGCTTGCATGAAGATCAACAATTAGGTAAAAAATGGGTGCAAATCATCCAAGATTGTATTTCTAGTTAGTTCTTAATTCGCTAAAGAGGTTCGTCATGAGCCTCTTTTTTTTGGATTACATTATGATAATTATCATTTTAATCTCTTTGTATTCTAATTAATTTTGATATCGCTTAAATAATGTGCTATGAAAAATTCGTTGATACAAAAATATAATGTTCCAGGACCTAGATACACTAGCTATCCAACGGTTCCATATTGGAATGAAAATGATTTTACTTATCAACTTTGGATTGAATCTCTACAGAGATCATTTGCCGAAAGCAATCAAAAAGACGGAATTAGTCTATATATTCATTTGCCTTTTTGTGAAAGCATGTGTACTTTTTGTGGTTGCAATAAGCGAATTACAAAAAATCATGATGTAGAGAATCCATATATAGAAGCAGTAATTAAAGAATGGAGTATATACTGCAAACTTCTTAACGAAAGACCAATAATAAAAGAGATTCATCTGGGGGGCGGAACACCTACTTTCTTCTCCCCTAAGAATCTTGAAGATTTGATAAACGGTATTTTTTCTTATGCTGATAAAGCCAAAGAACACGAATTTAGCTTTGAAGGTCATCCTAACAATACAACTTATGAGCATTTACAAAAGCTTTATAATTTAGGTTTCCGAAGAGTTAGCTATGGTGTTCAGGACTATTCTCAAAAAGTACAAAAAGCAATTCATCGCGAGCAGTCTTTTCATAATGTTGCCAAAGTAACTTTTTGGGCTAAAGAAATTGGTTATACATCTATAAGTCATGATTTAATTTTTGGTTTACCTTTTCAGAAAGTTGAAGACATAATTGACACAATAGAAAAAACAAATTCGTTACAACCTGACCGTCTTGCTTTTTATAGCTATGCCCATGTTCCTTGGATTAAGGGTAACGGACAAAGAGGATTTAGTGATGAAAACGTTCCTAAAGATGCCGAAAAAAGAAAATTATATGAAATTGGAAAACAATTATTATATAAAAACGAATATCATGAAATTGGTATGGATCATTTTGCCCTAAAATCTGACCATTTATATACTGCTTTTAAAGACGGTAAATTACATCGTAATTTTATGGGATATAGTGCATCTAAAACGCAATTAATGATTGGCTTGGGAGTTTCATCTATAAGCGATAGCTGGTATAGTTTTGCTCAAAATGTAAAAAGCATAGAAGACTACTATCAATTATTAGAATGGGACAAACTTCCTGTTGTAAAAGGCCATATACTGACCGAAGAGGACCTTATTATTAGAAAACACATCTTAAACTTAATGTGCAATTTTGAAACAACATGGAGCGAAGAAAGTAATTACTTTAAAGAAATACCAGAAATTCTAACTCAGTTAAAAGAAATGGAGAATGATGGATTACTTACTATTACAAATGAAACAATAAAGGTTACTGAAGCTGGTAAACCTTTTGTACGCAATATCTGCATGGCTTTTGATTTACATTTAAAAAGAAAAGCTCCTGAAACAAGTTTATTCTCAATGACTATTTAATAAAAAAAACTCCTAATGACAATTAGGAGTTTCTTGTATAAATAAGCTCATATTAGATGGAGAAAGATATGGAATCCCCAATCCTAATCCTCTTAAAATAAACAATACCCCAATAAAAATAGCAACATAAGGAATTACTTTTTGGAATTTATTTCGAGTAGATTGCGTTAAAAAGGAATTAAAATATACTACACTGGTCATTAAAGGAACTGTTCCTAGTCCAAACAAAACCATATATAGAACACCAAACTCGGCACTTTGCATTGCAATCGCACCAAATAAAGCCACATATACCATTCCGCATGGTAAAAAACCATTCAGCATTCCTATAATAAAAAGAGATTTGTAACTTTTGTTTCTAAAATGTTTTCCTAGGTTCGACTTTATTCTTGAGATAAGTCTGTAAACAGGTTTTGAAAAATTATATCTTGCAAATATGTTTTCGGGTGTTAAAACCACTATTATCATAATCACACCGATAAGAATAGATAGTTTTTGCTGGATTCCTGCCAGGAAAAAACCTTTCCCTAATAACCCAAAAACTAATCCTATCGTTCCATATGCAGTTAATCTTCCTAAGTGGTAAACTGTAACCTGTAGTGCTTTTTTTACTTGATTATGCTTATCTACTGGCAACATCATGGCAATAGGACCACACATACCAATACAATGAAAACTACTGATTAAACCGAATATAAAAGCAGAATAGAGCATTGTTTTCTATATTTAGATAATTATGCAAAAACCTTTTTAGTTAATATAAACAACTTCTTTGGTTAAATACTGTTTACCATTATATTGCCATTCCATATTAACATCCCAACGTCCTTTTATCAATTTCTTTTGAGGAATCAATAATTCAGAATTTGTTAAGGCTATTGCTGTATTAAAATCTAGTTTTTTATTTGATGGGCGGAACATTAGTACTTCCCCTTTAATATTTTTACTTTCAAAAGTATTTGGAAAAACAATTTTAATCCCATCTTTCATCGTAATAATTGTTGGTTTTTGTTTTAAATCATGCGCATTTTGAACACGCTCCATTTCTTCTCCAAAATGTGAATCATGCTTATAATACTCTTCTACAACCAAATCATTGTCATATTTACTATCTGATTGTACTTTAAAAACAAAGTATAAAATGAAAGTCATAAACAATCCGAATGCAATTACAATTGCTGTTCCCCAGTTAATTTTCATAATATTGTTTTTTTAATTAAAACTTCGTGGCCCTAAAAAGTTTGTTGATGTTGTTTCGATTAACTTATCTCCATTATAAACTCCTATTTGAACCTTGGTTTTGTCGCCCTCTAAAAGTACTTTATCAATTTCTATAAAGAGAGTTCCTTGTGATATCCCTTGTTTTGAAACTTTAAATTTTTGATTTCCAACGTTTTTTATAGTTCCCTTTTGATCAATTAAACCAAAATGAATGTCTGTAAAATCATTCATTGTTTTATTGACTATTTTGTACGTATAAATATTACTTATCTTATCTCCTTTATGTTGAAAAAGTTGTCCTGGCAAACGTAAAACTATAGCTTGAACATCATTTCTTAAAAATAGCATTCCAACAAAAATTCCAAGCAAGATAATCAATACTGCTGTATAACCTTTCATTCTTGCAGTAAACTTAAAAGGTTCTTTTTTCTCTATTTCATCTTCAGATGCATATCGAATAAGTCCTTTTGGTAAACCAACATTTTCCATTATGGTATCACATTCATCAATACAAGCAGTACAATTAGTACATTCTAATTGAGTTCCGTTTCTTATATCGATTCCCATTGGACAAACATGCACACATTGCTTACAGTCGATACAATCTCCTTTTCCTGTTGCTACTCTATCTTCTTGTTTATTATATTTAGCTCTACCTAATTCTTTTTCTCCTCGTACAAAATCATAAGCAACATTAATGGATTTATTATCCAAAAGCACACCTTGTAATCTTCCGTATGGACAAGCTATAATACATACTTGCTCACGAAACCATACAAATACAAAATAGAAAACTGCTGTAAAAAGTAATAAAGCTATGAAGTTACTTGATTGTTTTATTGGCCCTTCCTCAATCATTAAAAATAACTGATCACTTCCCACCAAATAAGCTAAGAAAACATTGGCTATTAAAAAAGAAATCACAAAAAAGATGAACCATTTTATTAAGCGCTTTCTAATCTTCTCTCCATTCCACTCTTGTTTTGCTAATCGGGTTTGAGCTCCTCTATCTCCATCAATCCAATATTCGATTCGACGGAAAACGAGTTCTAGAAAAATAGTTTGTGGGCAAATCCATCCGCAGAAAATACGTCCGAATACAACCGTGAACAATAGTATAAATACGATACCCACCAGCATCGAAATTACAAAAAGGTAAAAATCCTGAGGCCAAAAAGGGAATCCAAATATATTAAAACGACGTTCTAATATATTGAACATCATAAATTGATTTCCATTTACTTTTATAAATGGATTTGCAACTAAAATAGCTAGTAAAACATAACTAACCCATTTCCTGTATTCGTAAAACCTACCAGACGGTTTTTTAGGAAAAATAAATTTTCTGTTACCTCCTTCATCAATCGTTCCAATGGTATCTCTAAAAGCTTCGTCTGGCAAATTTGACATTGTATTATTTTTTAACTTGTGTAGTGTCTGTTTGTGTTGCAACTACTGCTGCGTCTGTTTTAGGTGCATCTTTACCTATCCAAATATCTCCTTCCGGTTCTTTCGGATCTTTAGGATTACTACCTTTTAAGGATAAGATATAACTCGATACTTTTTGTATCTCTTTTGGTTTTAACGTTCCTTTCCATGCTATCATCCCTTTTCCGTCACGACCTCCATTAGTTACTGTATGGAAAATTTCTTTTATTCCTCCCCCTAAAATCCAATGATCATCGGTTAAGTTTGGTCCAATTTGCCCTCCTCCATCAGCTCTGTGACAAGCAGCGCAATTGGTCGTGAATATTTCTTTTCCTGCAGCAATATCAGCAGCATCTGTTAGCAAGGTAACCGTTTTCTCATCCATTAAATCCGGAGCAGTTTTAAGATACTCATCAACATCTATCTTGGCTTGAGCCATTTCCTTTTTCAACTCCATTTCTTGGTCGTCTCCACCAAACAACTCGTAACGTGCCATATAAACTACAGCAAAAATAATAGTGATGTAGAATAAATAAATCCACCATGGCGGTAAGTTATTATCTAACTCTTTGATACCATCATAATCGTGATTCAATAACAAAGTCCCTTCCGTTTCCATCGGTTCTGTCTTTGTTAATTTTTGCATCAAATTTTTATACCAGGCTCTTTCTTTTAAGCTCAAATTACTATCAATTTCAAGCTTAGCCTTTTGTTCATCTGTTAGCAAACTATATGTTATGCTATCTATTGCACTTACAGTAATTTCTATTGCTATTAAAAGAAAAAGAAATACAAACAAGAAGACAGAAACCATTGGGTATTTTATAAATGCTGGCCTATCGCCTGAGTCTATAAAATATTCCATTGCACCAAAAACGATGAAGAAAATTAGTGGTAATCGTACATATACTGGAATTAATTTTTTCATTTTATATATTATTTTTAATTCTACAATTTAATTTTCGTCTAATGGTATATGACTCATTTCTTCAATCTTTTCTTTCTTGTATGAAAACACCCAAATTCCCAGGCAAACAAAAAAGATAAAAAATATTAGTAAGGAAAGTATTGGGAAGATCTGTACGCCCGCAATAGTTTCTAAGTTGTGTTTTACTTGTTCAAACATAATTTCTCTATTTTGAAGTCTCTTTTACTTTGATATCTGTTCCTAATCTTTGCATGTAAGCAATAAGCGCTACAATTTCTCTCTCATTCATCGGAATAAATTTCTCCCCTTTTGCTTCAGCTTTTTTCTTACTATCTGCATAACTAGCAACATAGTCTGGATCGTTTTCTAAATTCTTTTCGATTTTTAAAGCTTGTGCTCTTAATAATTTTTGAGCATTTGCTACTTCTTCAGCAGAATATGGAACTCCTAGTTGAACCATTACTTCCATTTTCTTCTGTGTCAATGAAATATCCATTGGCTTATTATCAAATAACCATTTGTATCCTGGCATGATTGAACCTGCCGATATACTTTGTGGATTCCAGAAGTGATTAAAGTGCCAATTATCATTATATTTTCCTCCGACTCTTAATAAATCTGGTCCTGTACGTTTAGATCCCCACAAGAATGGATGATCGTATACAAATTCTCCTGCTTTAGATTGTGGTCCATAACGTTCTACTTCACTTCTGAACGGACGTACTGATTGTGAGTGACACCCAACACATCCTTCACGAATGTATATATCACGACCTTCTAACTCTAATGGTGAATATGGTTTTACACTTGTAATAGTCGGAATATTTGATTTTACCATAATCGTAGGTACGATTTGAATAATTCCTCCAATTAAAATAGCAATTGTAGCCAAAATTGTTAACTGGATTGGTTTTCTTTCTAACCATGAATGGAATTTTTCTCCACGAACTCTACTACTGCTAATTCTTTCTAATGCTGGTGCTTCTGCCAATTCATCTTCAATTGGGTTACCTACTCGTATTGTTTGAATTATGTTGTAAACCAATACAAACATCCCTACAAGATATAAAGTACCTCCAATAGCTCTCATCCAATATAATGGCATAATCGCTGTAACTGTTTCCAGGAAGTTTCCGTATGTTAAAGTCCCGTCTGGATTAAACTGTTTCCACATCGATGCTTGTTGAAAACCAGCAAAATACATTGGAACTGTATATAAAATAATTCCCAGTGTACCAATCCAAAAATGAAAGTTTGCCAATTTTTTAGAAAATAAAGTACTTTTTGTCATTCTTGGTATCAACCAATAAATCATACCAAAGGTCATAAATCCATTCCATGCTAATGCTCCAACGTGTACATGAGCAATAATCCAGTCTGTATAATGCGCTATAGCATTAAATTTTTTAAATGAAAGCATTGGTCCTTCAAAAGTTGCCATACCGTAACCTGTAATTGCAACAACAAAGAATTTTAAAACTGGTTCTTCACGAACTTTGTCCCATGCACCTCTAAGCGTTAAAAGTCCGTTTATCATACCTCCCCAAGATGGAGCAAGCAACATAATAGAGAAAGCAACTCCTAAATTTTGCGCCCAGTTTGGTAACGCTGAATATAATAAGTGGTGAGGACCAGCCCAGATGTATATAAAAATTAATGACCAGAAATGTATAATCGATAGTCTATAAGAATACACTGGACGGTTAGCTATTTTAGGTACAAAGTAATACATTAAACCTAAGAACGGAGTTGTTAAAAAGAATGCAACTGCATTATGACCATACCACCACTGCACTAAAGCATCCTGAACTCCTGCGTAAACAGAATAACTTTTCATTGCAGAAACTGGTATCTCTATATTATTAAAAATATGTAATACTGCAACAGTAACAAATGTGGCTAGATAGAACCAAATTGCAACATATAAATGGCGCTCTCTACGACGTAAAATTGTACCAATCATGTTGATACCCATTACAACCCAAATTAAAGTAATAGCAATATCTATTGGCCACTCTAATTCGGCATATTCTTTAGATGATGTATAACCTAAAGGCAATGAAATTGCTGCCGCTACAATAATTAATTGCCATCCCCAAAAATGTACATTACTTAAAAAGTCACTGAACATTCTAGCTTTTAAGAGTCGCTGCAAAGAATAATACATTCCTGCAAAAAACGCGTTCCCTACAAAGGCAAAAATAACTGCGTTGGTGTGTAAAGGTCTTAATCGTCCATAGCTTAACCATGAGATTCCGTCGGTAATATTAGGAAAGAGGTACATAACGGCCAATGTAAGACCGACCAGCATCCCTACTACACCAAAAAGAATGGTAGCATAAATGAATTTCTTTACAATTTTGTTGTCGTAATAAAATTGTTGCATTTCCATAATCTAGATTTGTTTTTCTGTGGTTGTTTTTATTTTATTATTGGGAGTTTTTTTGATTTCATCATCAAAAAGCATTCGAACGGAAGGAGTGTAATCATCATCATACTGTCCTGATTTTACAGCTATTACGAATGCTATAAAAAAACCAATGGCAATGATGATACTAACTGAGATTAATAAGTAAATTACGCTCATAACTTAAGAAATTTGTTAAACAAAATTACTTTTATACATTCTTTTAAAATATGACATTTATCATACCTTAGCTAGTTATGTTAAATTTATGAAAAAATAACCTTTGAATTATTTATAATCATTTTAAACTACTCTTACTGAAATAGTTAGATGCTAATGTTACAAAACTCACTATCGTAATAGTACTCAAAGGCATTATAATAGCCGCCACCAGAGGCAATAAGTTACCTGTAATAGCGAAAGAAAGTCCTACAACATTATAAAGTAGTGACAAAACAAAACTCATCTTAATGATTTTAATAGAGTTCTTGGAGAGTTTTAAAAAATAATTTAAACGCTGGAATTCGGTTGCATCCAGAATTGCATCACAAGCAGGAGAAAAAACATTTACATTCTCTGATATAGATATTCCTACATTACTTTGTGCTAATGCTCCCGCATCGTTTAATCCATCACCAACCATCATTACATTATGCCCTTGGTCTTGCAGTTCTTTAATAAAGTTTAGTTTTTGTTCCGGTTTTTGATTAAAAACAAGCTCTGTTCCTTTAGGCAAAAGACTTTCTAAAGTTTCTCGCTCTCCATCATTATCACCCGATAATACTTTGATTTTATAATTAAGACTTAGTTCTTTAAATAAATCCCCTAACCCTTCTCGATATTGGTTATTAAAAATATATTTACCGTAATAAACTCCATCTATTTTAATATGAAGTGATGTTTGCTGAATTGAGTTTTCTTCTTGATTTGCAACAAAAGAAAATGATCCAATCTGAAATTGATGATTTTCGATTTCCGCCAAGATTCCTTTTCCTGTTATTTCTTTAAAATCATCCAATTTTATTCGGCTTGATTCAGGCAGAAACTCATATAACATTCGACTCAAAGGGTGATTTGAAGCTCGAAGTACATTTTTAAGCATTACAAGGTTTACATCAGAAAGTTTTTCTCCTTCGTATGTAATATTCGATTTTTTATTAGTTGTAATAGTTCCAGTTTTATCAAAAACCAATGTATCGACTTTAGCAAGCTGTTCAATAACTAAAGCATTTTTTAAATAAAATTTCTGTTTTCCTAAAATCCTTAAGATATTACCAAATGTAAATGGTGCCGTCAATGCCAGTGCACATGGACATGCTACAATAAGTACCGCTGTAAAAACATTAAAAGCTGTATTAGCGTCTATAAATATCCAATAACCAAAACCTGCAAAAGCAATTAATAATAAAATTGGAGTAAAATAACGACTTATAGTATCGGTTATCGTCTTGTGTTTTTGCTGAACATCTTTCTGGAAAATATCATTTCCCCACAATTGTGTCAAGTAACTCTGAGAAACAGTATGCAATACTTCCATCTCTATTACTTTACCTATTTGCTTTCCTCCAGCAAAAACCTTATCACCAGATTTTTTGGTAATAGGAACAGCTTCACCAGTTACAAAACTATAATCAATTTCGGCTTTATCACTTATCAAGATTCCATCTACTGGAATTAATTCTTGATTTCTAATTAATAATCGATCCCCTTTATCAATATCATAAATAGGAATACTTTCTTCTTTAGTATTAGGATTTATTCGGGTTACTGCAATAGGAAAATAAGACTTAAAATCTCTTTCGAAGCTTAAAAAACTATAGGTTTTAATCTGAAACATTTTCCCTAACAACATAAAGAAAATCAATCCTGTTAAGCTATCAAAAAAACCTCCTCCGTAATCCATGATGATATCAAAAGTGCTTCGAATAAACATAACAATAATTCCTAAAGCGATAGGAATATCGATATTCAGCATTTTACTTTTGATACTTTTATAAGCCGAAACATAATAGCCACTTGCCGAATACAAAAAGCTTGGCATTGCCAGAATTAATATCAACCAACGAAAAAAGGGTTTGTAATTATCTAGCCAAAATTCTTTTACTTCAAAATACTCTGGGAAAGAAAGTAACATAATGTTCCCAAAACAGAAAAAAGCGACACCTAATTTATATGTCAAACTTCTGTCTACATTATTTTTTCCAGCTTCATAGTTTTCTAAACTTATATATGGCTCATATCCTATTGAACTTAAGGTATAAGCAATATCTTTAAGACTGATTTTTTCTGGATTATAAGTAATTCTAACTTTCTTTTCAGGGAAATTAACCTGAGAAGCACTAATTCCTGGTTTTAGACGATTTAAATTTTCTAAAATCCAAATACAAGAACTACAATGAATATGTGGAATATTTAGCGAGACAATAGCTGTTGTATCCTCTTGGAATTCTAATAACTTTACCTGAATACTTTCATTATCCAGAAAATCATATTTGCCCTGAATATCTTGTGGTGTTGCTCCTGGAGATTTTTCGAAATCATAATAACAAGTTAGGTCATTAAGACTGAAAATCTCATAAACTGTCTTACATCCGCTGCAACAAAATTCTTTTTCATCAAAAACAATTACTTCATTTTTTGGAATAATCAAACCGCAATGAAAACAATTTTGTACACTCATAATTTAACCATTTTATGCTTTTGCAAAGGTCACAAACAGCCTAGTTAAAAAACATGACAATTATCATAGCCTCTAAATTACATTTTTAAATTTAATAAAATAAATTGGGAATAAACTTATAGAAATCATATTTCTGTTATTATTATAAAAAATAAGATAAAAAAAACATAATTATACCTAATTTTGCAAACAAATAACTTTGCTATGAATAAATGTGACCAATGTATCGTAAGACAACTTACTTCGTTAAAAGCTTTAAACAAAGATGAAGTTATAAAATTAGCTAATAGTAAAACTACTTATACTATTAAGAAAGGTGATTCTATTTTTGAAGAAGGCGAAGTTACTAATGGTGTTTTCTGTGTAAAAGATGGTGTAGGTAAACTTTCTAAGCTAAGTGCCAATGGTAAAGATCAAATTGTAAAGCTTGTAAAATCTGGAGAACTTTTAGGACAACGCTCTATGATTAGTAATGAACCTGCTAATTTAAGCGCTAAAGCCTTAGATGACATGGAAGTATGTTTTATTCCTAAAACAGAAATCATCAATTTCTTTAATCAAAACAATCAGTTTTCTATGAATGTGATGAAAACAATTTGTGATGATTTAAAAGAATCAGACAATCATACTGTTTCATTAGCCCAAAAAACCGTTAAATCTCGTTTAGCCGAAACGTTATTATACTTACATGACACATTTGGCGAGAACAAAGACAACACGTTACAAATTCAACTTTCCAGAGATGAACTAGCAAGTATGATTGGTACTGCTACAGAAAGCTGCATCAGACTATTATCTGACTTTAATAAACTAAAAGTTATTGAATTAGTTGGAAAGAAAATTGTCCTTAAAAATATTAGTGCCTTAAAGAAAATGGCCGAATAACTAAAGCTTCTTTGCTTCGTTCCAAAAAACATCCATTTCTGCCAAAGTCATGTCCATTAATGGCTTTCCTAATTCTCCTGCTTTGCTTTCAAGGTATTGAAAACGTTTTATAAATTTTTTATTGGTGCGTTCTAGTGCATCTTCGGGATTTACATTTAAAAATCGCGCATAATTAATCATCGAGAATAATACATCTCCAAACTCAGCTTCAATTTTATCTTGATTTCCAGCTTCTACTTCTACTTGTAGCTCTTGTAATTCTTCCTGTACTTTATCCCAAACTTGGTGCGGTTCTTCCCAATCAAAGCCTACTCCTTTTACTTTATCTTGTATTCTGCTTGCTTTAACTAATGCTGGCAAACTTCTTGGAACACCTTCTAAAACAGATTTTTTACCTTCTTTTAACTTAAGTTTTTCCCAATTTTGCTTTACTTCTTCTTCATCTTTTACAACTGTATCGCTATAAATATGAGGATGACGATGAATAAGCTTTTCGCAAATTTCATTACACACATCTGCCATATCAAAATCATTTGTTTCGCTACCTATTTTGGCATAAAAAACAATGTGCAACAACAAATCTCCTAATTCTTTTTTTACTTCATTCAGATCATTATCCAGAATTGCATCACCTAATTCATATGTTTCTTCAATAGTAAGATGGCGTAAACTCTGTATAGTCTGCTTCATGTCCCAAGGACATTTTTCACGCAAATCATCCATTATATTTAATAATCTCTCGAAGGCTTGTAATTGCAGTTCTTTACTCATTTTTGAAGTAATTTTAAGTTGGTAACGAATTCATGTAAAAGTAAAAAATCCTGTCAAGAAATCATCTCAACAGGATTAAATATCGTTCAATTAATTGAAACTATTTTTTTTCAGCAGCTGCTTTAGCTTTTTTTGCTGGTGCTTTTTTTGTTTCCTCAAGAACTGGAGTTTCTTCTTTAGCTGCTGCAGGTGCAGGTGCTAAATCTGTAACTAATCCTTTTGCCTGAAGCATATTGTACCAGTTCAATACTTTTTTAATATCCGAAGGATAAACTCTCTCTTCGTCGTATTGAGGTAAAATTTCTTTAAAATAAGCTCCTAAAGTAGCATTATCTTCTTTATGAGAAATAGCTGGTCCTTTGTTTTCTTTTACTGCAATTAATTGCATTACTTCAGACAAAGGTTTTTCTCCTTCGTAAGTATAAATTGAAATTTCTGACAATAAACTTACATTACTCTTTAAGCTAACAGTGATTTTTTTTCCATCAATTAATGATTCAGCTACAAATCCTGTACGCGTTTGTACTTTTAATGCGTATAAACCTGGTTTCCCAGAAATAGCTAATATTTTTTCTAAATTCATGTTTATTATAATTAGTATTAAGAATTCGGTTATTTTATTTTTTATCTAAAGATCTTCAAAAACTATCTTCCTTTTTTAGCAGCAGCAAATTTCATTCTGTATTCTTGAAAAGTTTTGCCTTCGGTGATATTTTTTAATTTCTTTTGAATTAAACGTTTTTTTAATGATGAAATTTTATCTGTAAACAAAATTCCTTCAATGTGATCATATTCATGCTGAATTACTCTGGCAATTAAACCATCAAACACTTCGGTTTTTACGACAAAATCTTCTTCACAATATTCAATTGTAATTCTTTCGTGTCTGTAAACATCCTCACGAACATCTGGAATACTCAGGCATCCTTCGTTAAAACTCCATTCTTCGCCATCTTCTTTTAAGATTTTGGCATTGATAAAAGTTCTCTTAAATCCTTTTAATTCTTTTTGTTCATCTGCTGGTAAATCCTCATCATCACTAAAAGGAGTTGTGTCAATTACAAATAAACGCAAGGCCAAACCAACTTGTGGCGCAGCAAGACCCACTCCATAAGCATTGTACATTGTTTCGTACATGTTAGCTATTGTTTCTTTCAAATTTGGATGTTCTGGCGATACTGCCTCCCCAACTTTTCTTAAAACAGGATCACCATATCCTATAATTGGTAAAATCATTCTTGTTGTATTATGTATTAACGACTATTAATCCAGAATTTCATTATTCTGAATTAGGTTGGCAAAAATAGTAAAAAATAGTCAATGAATAATTCTATTAACCAGATTATCTACTTTTTGATTTCTATTTAAATCAAACTCACTATTATTACTAAATAACTCTTACAATTCTTATCTTTGCTAGTAAACCTATTTCTATGTTAGATCGCATCGTTAAATTCACAGACAGTACTTCTTTTACCAATGCTTCAAAAGTTACAATTGCATCAGTAGTTCCTGTATTGTTTTTTAACTTCTTAGGTTATTTTGAAATTGGTTTTACGATTGCTCTCGGTGCTTTTTATACTTATCCGAGTGATATCCCGAGTAATCTTAAACACAAAATAAAAGGAATTGTAGTTACTGCTCTTATTGTTTCTGGCGTTAACCTACTAGTTAATCTTGTTTATCCTTATCCTTGGCTATTTTATCCGTTTCTAGGAATATTACTTTTCTTGTCCTCTATGATCTCTGTTTATGGACAAAGAGCGACTATGGCATCATTCTCTGCCCTACTTTCGATCTCTTTATCATTTGCACATTTACACGAAGGCTGGGAAGCTGTATTACATTCTAGCTATATTTTTGCCGGTGGATTATTCTATTTAATAGTTTCGCTTATCTTTCATTATATAAAACCGTATCGTTATATAGAATTACAAACTGCCGACGGAATACGATTAACCGCAAAATACTTAAAACTTAGGGGTGATTTATGGAATCCTGAGGCTGATAGAAAAAAGATTATCGAAAAACAGTTGCATCTTCAGGTTGAATTAAACCAAATTCACGAAAATTTACGACAAGTACTTATTGGCAACAGAGCCACTTCTGGCGATTCTAGCCAAAACCGAAAAATGCTGATTGTTTTTATAACATTAGTCGAAATTCAGGAATTAGCTTTATCGACATCATTTGACCATGATAAATTGCACAAAAAATTTAGTGATCATCCTGAAGTTCTGCGTTCCTATCAAAACCTTGCTTATAAACTTGCATCAACTTTAAAAAAATTATCTAAAAGTGTTCATAAAGCTTCTAAATATATCTCGCTAAATGATTTAAAAAAAGAACTTGACGGATTACAATCTGCTATTGATGCGTATCAAAATAACTTAGGAAAGATAGAAGCTTCTGAAGGAGTTTGGATGCTTACTAATATGCTCAAATACGCTCAAAAGCAAGTCGAAAAAATAAAAATCGTAGAAATGGCTTTTTCATTAGCTATTAAATCTTTTGATTTTAAAGACAAGGATAAAGAACTTGAAAAATTCCTGACTCCGCAATATTATCCGATACGTACATTAATTGAAAATTTCAGTTTTTCGTCAACATTTTTCAGGCATTCGCTGCGACTTACTATAACTATTATGGCAGGTTTTATAATTGGCAAGCTACTTCCGTTTCAAAACGTATACTGGATTTTATTGACAATCGTGGTAATTATGCGTCCTGGCTATGGTTTAACCAAAGAGCGCTCTTATAATCGTGTTTTTGGTACTATTTTAGGCGGATTAATAGCCTTTGGGATTGTCTCCTTGGTACACAATCATGTAGCAATAAGCATATTTGCTATTGTCTGTATGCTTATCGGTATTTCATTTACGCAGAGCAATTACAAAATAAGCACTACTCTTGTTACCATGTACGTGGTTTTTGTGTACGGAATATTAACACCTAATATTCTTGAGGTAATTCAGTTTAGAATTCTGGATTCACTTGTAGGGGCTAGCCTAGCCTTTTTAGCAAATTATTATTTATGGCCTGCTTGGGAGTTCTTAAATGCTGCATCATTTTTAGAAAAATCTATTGAGGCTAACAGAAACTATTTAAGAGAAATTGCCGAATACTATAATAAAAAAGGAACATTGCCTACATCGTATCGTTTGGCAAGAAAAAATGCTTTTATAGAAATAGGAAATCTTATGACATCTTTCCAGAGAATGGTACAAGAACCTAAATCGAAGCAAAAACAGCTTCCGCAAATAAACAAGCTTGCTGTACTAAATCATTCTTTACTTTCGTCTGCGGCATCATTAGGCACATATATACAATCTCATAAAACGACATCGGCATCTGAGTCTTTTAATTTTGTAATTGGCGTTGTTGTTTATAACTTAAATTATTCTATTGCAATCTTAAGACATGAAAGCACAGCTGAATATAAAAACAAAGACATTAATAAAGAACAATTGACTTTTCATTTTGAAGAATTAAAAAGAAAAAATTTCAGTCGATTAGAAAAAGACAATGAACTCGATGATAGTGCAAGAGAAACCAAAATGCAGGAAGCCCAATTGGTAATCGAACAATTAATATGGATGACTGATTTGTCTGAAAAAATAGTAACGATTACAAAAGAGTTTATAGCACAAAATCCAGATTAAATTAATCTGGATTTTGTATTTATTCTTATTATGTATGCTCTACTTAGTTATCTAACTTTAAAGTTGCAGCGGTATTTTTTCTAATTTCAGATAACAATTCTGGTTTATCATTTAAAGTCTGTCCATAAGAAGGAATCATTGCTTTAAGCTTTTCATCCCATTCTGGTGTTTTAATTTTATCCTTAAAACATTTCCCTATTAATCCAACCATGATAGAAACTGCAGTTGAAGCTCCAGGTGAAGCTCCTAATAAAACAGCCAATGTACCATCATCTGTATTAATTACCTCAGTACCAAATTCAAGAATTCCACCTTCTTTTTCATCTTTTTTAATAACCTGAACACGTTGTCCTGCTCGCTCTAACTTCCAATCTTTAGATTTTGCATTTGGCAAGTATTCGCGTAAAGCGTTCATTCTATCTTTTGGTGATTGTCTTACTTGCTCGATTAAGTATTTAGTAAGTGGGATATTATGATAACCAGCTGCCAACATTGGCATTATATTGTCTGTTTTTATAGATAAAGGCAAATCCATATAAGATCCGTTCTTTAAAAATCGAGTCGAAAAACCAGCAAATGGTCCAAAAAGCAATGCTCTTTCTCCATTTATCATTCGTGTATCAATATGAGGAACTGACATTGGTGGCGCACCAACACTAGCTTTTCCGTAAACTTTGGCTTGATGCTGAAGAATAACTTCTGGATTAGTACATTTTAACCATTGTCCGCTCACAGGAAAACCTCCAAATCCTTTTCCTTCGGCAACATTTGCTTTTTCTAACAAAGGCAATGAACCTCCTCCGGCACCAATAAAGACAAATTTAGTATATACTTTTCTAGTTTGTCCGGTGGCTAAATCTGTGATTTTAATTCTCCACGATTTATCTTCACGCTGCTTTAATTTTTTTACTTCATGATTAAAATGTATTGTTACGCCATCTAATTTTCCTAGATAGTTAAACATACTTCGTGTTAACTCTCCAAAATTCACATCGGTTCCTATTGCCATAGAAGTTGCTGCAAACTTATCTGTAGCATCTCTTCCTTCCATTACCAATGGCATCCATTCTTTTAATTGAGCAAAATCGGTGCTAAAAACCATCTCTTTAAAGATTGGATTTTTTTGTAGTGCTTCAAATCTTTTCTTAAGATAATCCACATTTTTTTCTCCCCAAACAAAACTCATGTGAGGAACACTTTTTATAAAATTATCAGGAGATGTAATTTTATTTTGCTGTACTAAGTAAGACCAAAACTGACGAGAAACTTCAAAGGATTCAGCAATACTAATTGCTTTTTTAGGATCTATACTACCATTTTTTTCTGGTGTATAATTCAATTCACAAAAGGCTGAGTGCCCTGTTCCTGCGTTATTCCAAGCATCAGAGCTTTCGGCTGCAGCAACATCTAATCTTTCGTAAATTTCAATTTTTAAATCTGGCTGTAATTCTTTTAAGATTAACCCAAGAGTTGCACTCATAATTCCAGCACCAATAAGTACTACTTCGGTATTTGAACGTATGGTTTTGTCGGACATAGCAAGAAAATTTTAAAGTGCAAAGGTACTTCATAAAATTGCAAAAAAAAACTATAAATTTCACCTTAAAAGTTATAGTTTTCTAAAACGTTTGCGAGCTAAATCCTTTGATTTTTTAAAACATTTTACGAGACAAATAGTCCTGAAGCATTATCGTTGCTGAGATTTCATCGATCAAACCTTTATTCTGACGTTGTTTTTTGCTAAGTCCACTGTCTATCATTGTTTGAAATGCCATTTTAGAAGTAAATCTTTCATCAACCCGAACTACTTTCATATCCGGAAAAATATTCGAAAAATGAGTTACAAAACCTTTAATAATTGAAGCACTTTGTGATGGCTCTCCATTCATTTGTTTTGGCTCACCTATTAAGACCGCTTCCACCTTTTCTTTAGCAAAATAATCTTTTAAAAAATCGATAGTTGTATTAGATGGAATTGTAGTTAAACCCGAGGCAATAATTTGCAGTTCATCAGTAACAGCAATTCCTGTTCTTTTTTGTCCGTAATCTATAGCGAGAATTCTTGGCATCTTATTAAATATTAATGGAACAAAGATACATAAAGTAAAAACCTTGTGCCTTAAAAAAATTAATCCGTTCTATATTCCAGAACGGATTAATTAAACTTTTTTCCAAAAAAAAATTAAAACGATATCAAAAAAATTAATTTAAAAACCTACTAACCATCTATTTATACTAATTCACAGATTTTAAACAATCCATAAATAGAACTTTGCTCTTTAAAATATTCTTGCATATAATTTCAATTCAAAAGTAGGCCTAATTACATCCCTAATTCATGATAATTATCATCGAACAAAAGAAAGAATTAACGTATTATAGATATTTATTCACAACACTTAATAGCACATATAAATCAATTAACAATTTAAAAACCAAATAATTACAAAAATTTAAAGTTTAAAATATTTTAAATCAGAGTTATATTGTTATAAAATTAGATTGACCAAGTAATCGTAATTTGAAAAAAAAATAGTTCTTTTGCTTCAAATTTCCCACATATTATAGAAAATTACTCGAAAACAAATACCCAAATTCACTAAATACCAAATGAATAATTATAAAAATAGCATTATTTTATTTCTAAAAAGATTCTTTTTAATTGTCATAATTTATCAATTCTCTAGAGTTCTATTCTATCTTATGAACTCAAAATTATTCGAACCTTTTACATTTCAAACTTTTCTAGGAGGTCTTCTTTTTGATTTTGCAGCTATAGCTTATATAAATATTGTTTTCTTATTAGCGCATTTGATTCCAGGAAATTTCAAATACAAACCGAGATATCAAAGCATCCTAAAAGTTTCCTTTTATACTGTTAACCTTATCTTTATTGCTACCAACTTCATAGACATTATTTACTATCGTTTTACTGGTAGAAGAAGTACTTTTGGGATGATTACTGCCAAAGGAATGGAACACGAAGCCTTAGGTTTAATTCCTTCTTTCTTAAAAGAATTCTGGTACATCTTTGTGTTATTTCTTATCGTTAGTATTATATTTTGGAAATTGATTCCGAATTTAAAAACACATTTAATACACGAAAAATCAACTAAAAAAGACTACTACAAACAATACACATATTTTGTTCTTTCGATAGTTATAATTTTACTTATGGGACGTGGTGGGTTCCGAAAAAAACCAATTAAAATTGTAGATGCTGCTGAATATGGGGCATTAAATAATTCTGCATTAGTCTTAAATACTCCTTTTTGCATCTTAAAATCTGCTGTTAAAAAAGAAGATATTGAGAAAGTAAATTATTTTAATGAAAAAGAGTTAGTTTCAATTTATAACCCTGTCATTTCTTTAAAATCAAGCGAACCAACTATTAAAAAAAATGTAGTCATTTTAATTTTGGAAAGTTTCGGTAATGAAAACATTGGTCGTGGACAAACTCCTTTCTTAGATTCTCTAATAACAAAATCATACTATTTTAAGAATGGGTTTGCTAACGGAAAAGTTTCAATTGACGCTGTTCCATCCATCCTCTCAAGCATACCTAGCTTAATGAATAACTCTTTTATAACATCTAGTTATTCTTTAAATAAAATAAATGGTCTTCCTAAAATTTTCAAGAAAGAAGGCTATACTACTTCATTTTTTCATGGTGCCTTTAATGGTAGTCAGAACTTTGACCAATATGCTCAAGTAGCAGGATTTGACCAATATTTTGGAAAAGACCAATATACAGGAGAAGAATCTTTTGATGGTAAATGGGGGATTTTTGATGAAGATTTTCTACAATTTTACGCTGCTAAATTAACTTCGTTTAAACAACCTTTCTTTAGTTCGTTATTTACTATTTCTTCTCACAGCCCATATACTATTCCAGAAAAATATAAAGGAAAATTCCCTAAGGGAACTACTGAAATTCAAGAAAGTATAGCATACACTGATTTTGCATTGCGAAGATTTTTTGATACAGCAAAAAAACAAGGATGGTACAAAAACACACTATTTGTTATTTCTTCTGATCATACTTCGTCTGGAGGAGATAAAGACATTGACAAGACTAATATTGGAAAATTTCACATTCCGATTTTGTTTTTCGACCCATCTAATCCTGAATTAACAGGTGTTAACGAGAAAAACTTTCAACAAATTGATATCATGCCTAGTATTCTAGATTACTTAAATATAAAAACTGACATGGTTAGTTTTGGTAAAAGTTATAAATCTAAAGAAAACTATGTGGTTTATTACCTCCAAGGAACATATCATTACATCAAAGATGATTATTATCTTGCTTTTGCAAATAATAAAACAATTGGATTATATAACTGGAAAAAAGACCCTTTATTAAAAAACAATTTGATGTTAAAGGATAAAGCTAAAGTTGAAGAGTCTGAAAAATTCTTAAAAGCATACATACAATCTTTCAATGAAAGAGTAGTCAATAATAAATTAGCGATTTAACTAATTTAAAAAAGCTAAAGCAATTTAATAATACGAAAAAGGAAAGAGGTTTTAAAATCTCTTTCCTTTTTTTGTTTAATTATAATTCTGCACAGTCTGATCTAGATAACCACATCAATATTCACACATAAAACTATCTAGAATCAGGAAATAAAGTCAATAACTACCAACCTATATTCACAAGAAAAGGGTCTAACCTTAATTAAAAAGTTAAACCCCATTTATTTTAAAAACTTAAGGCTTTTAATTGCCCCGTTTACATCCTATCTACCAAAAAAACGACTAAAGAAACCTCTTTCCTCCTCTTCCTCTACATGAGTCTCCGTTTGTTGATTTGCAGTCTGTGCTTTTTCATGCTCATACATTAATTCTTTAATATACTCAACATAAGTTCGTTTTTTCTCTTCTAGAAATCCAATCAAATATTTCTCACTAAATTCCATTCCACTAGCAGATTCTATTTGAAGCAACTTTTTGTACAAAGGTTCAATATGCATCGCGATTACTTCTTGTGGCACAGAACGTCTGCGTCCAAAATAATTTGCTATTGCTCCATTTGAATCTTTTGCAATTTCAAAATCGGTAACAACCCAATAATATCTTCCAGATTTAGCTAGATTTTTAACAACAGCATGAAAGTTATTTCCTTTTTTAAGATTTTCCCATAATACTTTAAATATCACTCGTGGCATATCTGGATGTCTTATGATACTATGCGGTTGCCCCATTAATTCATAATCTTCATATCCGCAAACATCAACAAAAATTTCATTGGCGTATTCGATAATTCCAAATGGGTTTGTTTTACTCATGATAACTTGGGTTTTATCCCAAGAAACTTCTTTATCAATTGGTGTAGGTCTGTGAAACGACTCGTTTTCTTGATTCATTGTTAATATACTAATTAAATTATTGAATTCAAACAATTTAAAATCACCTTATGTTGTTGTTAAATTGTCTTACAAAAGTAATTCTATAAGAAAAGTTAAAAATTGATATTTATCAGGGAATAAGATAAAAAATATTTTATGTAGGAAAAATTATTTAAAATAAAAAGACTTAATCCTATACAACAATAAAAAAATAATATTTTTTTATAAAAATGCTACTATAAAGAAATGAGGGTTGTTTTAAAAAAAAATCGAATTATATTTGCCTAAAATCTTTAGTACTATGAATCCTTTACAAACTATTATAGAACAAGCTTGGGAAAACAGAGCTTTGTTACAAGAAACTACAACAACTGATGCTATCAGAGAAGTTATTGAACTTTTGGATACAGGAAAATTACGTGTTGCAGAACCAGTTGGTGATGCTTGGCAAGTAAACGAATGGGTAAAAAAAGCAGTTGTAATGTATTTCCCTATTCAAAAAATGGAAACTTTAGAATCTGGTATTTTTGAGTATCATGACAAAATGTTGCTAAAAAAAGGATATGCCGAAAAAGGAATCCGTGTAGTACCTAATGCTGTAGCGCGTTATGGAGCTTATATTTCTAGCGGTGTTATCTTAATGCCTAGTTATGTAAATATTGGCGCATATGTAGACGAAGGAACTATGGTAGACACATGGGCGACTGTAGGAAGCTGTGCTCAAATTGGTAAAAATGTACACTTAAGCGGTGGTGTAGGTATTGGTGGAGTATTAGAACCTTTACAAGCAGCGCCTGTAATTATAGAAGACGGAGCATTTGTAGGTTCTCGTTGTATTGTTGTAGAAGGTGTACACGTTGGGAAAGAAGCTGTTTTAGGAGCAAACGTATGCTTAACTGCTTCTACAAAAATCATCGATGTAACTGGAGATACTCCTGTAGAAATGAAAGGATATGTTCCTGCTCGCTCAGTAGTTATTCCTGGAAGTTATACCAAAAAATTTGCTGCTGGAGAATTTCAAGTTCCATGTGCCTTAATTATTGGTACTCGTAAACCATCTACAGATTTAAAAACGTCATTAAATAATGCACTTCGGGAGTACGATGTTGCAGTATAATATTATTTTATTAAACTCCATAATTATAAGTAAGTATGTTAAGTAAAGAAATGAAAAAACTATCCGTTATCATACTTACTTATAATGAAGAGTTTTATATTGCCGATGCAATAAAATCTGTTTCATTTGCTGATGAGATTATTGTTTTAGACTCTAATAGTACTGATGCTACGCAAAAAATTGCTACAGATTTAGGCGTTAAACTTTTTTCTAGAAAATTTGACAATTACTGTAATCAGAGAAACCATGCAATAAGTTTTGCAACTGGTGACTGGATATTGTTTCTAGATGCAGACGAAAGGGTTACAGATAAACTTCAAGCTGAAATTTTAAAAAGCATCGAATGGGATGAATTTGATACCTATAAAATCTGGTTTCCTCATTTTTTCATGAATCGCTTTTTATTTCATTATACCGACAAAGTTGTTCGTTTAATGAAAAATGAAAAGTTAGTTTTTGAAAATGAAGTACATGAAAAATTAATCATAAAATCAAAACCTGGTGTATTAAAAAATTATATGGTACACTACACCTACAAAGGATTATTTCACTTTATAGGTAAAAAAGATAAATACGCTTGGTTTCAGGCAAAGATGTGTGCCAATAAGGGAAAGAAAGTAACACTGTTTCTACTCTTTTTTAAACCATTTTACCGATTTTTTCATACATATATCGTAAAAAGAGTCTACCTAGATGGAGTTCCTGGTCTTGCTGCCGCTGCTATAGATGCCTATGGAGTATTCTCCAGATATGCAAAAATGATGCTAATCGAAAAAGATTTAGAATAGCTTTAATTTCCCGAATTTTATTTTTAACCTAAAAGTCATCAAGCTATCCTGACCTTTAATGTCTATTCGTTTGATTTCGTAGTTATCTTTAAAAGGAAAATTATTTGGACGATTCCCTATTTTTAAACCAAACTTTATTTTATTCTTAGCGACTATTTGTTTAAATTGCTCATTTTCATCACCCCTTTTAGGATAATTCCCATATGGATAAGCCAAAGCCGGATATACTCTTAAATCATTGTTTTTAATCACCTCCTCACATTTTAGAAAATCATTTTCTATTTCTGAGGCTGATAATAAACTATATTTTTTATGCTCATAGGAATGATAGCCTAATTCTATTTTATTGTTTAACCCCTTTAATTGTTCAATTGTCATTATTTTTTCTCCCAAGGATTCAGACTTACCATTCCATAAATCTGTCTTTCCTATGTATGAAAAAGGAATAAAAAAACTAGCTTTTAAATTAAATTTTTCTAATAACGGTGCTGCAAAAACAAGCTGATTTTCAGTTACATCATCAAAAGTAAGAACAATACTCTTTTTAGGAATAGATTTCATTTTTTCTAATTCTGCAAAATGAAATGTTTCATAATTATTATCTTTCAGATACTGAAGTTGTTGCTCCAGTTTTTGTACTGAAATAGTCAACTTATTACTTTCATTTTCAGATTGACAAATATTATGATACATTAAAATTGGGAGTCTTGACATTTTGTTTGATTTTTTACAAAGTTATAAATCTAAAATTATTAATATTGCACAAAATTGATTTTATGCCTCAAAATGTAATAGTTCCCAAAATTAGTATTTTGGCATTTTGTTTTAATGAAGAAAACAACATCAAGAAACTTATTGAGAATGTGTCGTTTGCTCATGAAATTATCATTATAGACAACAATAGTACAGACAAAACAGTTGCTATTGCAAAAGAGCTTGGCGCAACAATTATTGAACAAACTACTGCTGATAAAACACTACAACACAATCTAGCTATTAATCAGGCGCAAAATGATTGGATCTTGTTGTTGGACATAAACGAATATATTTCTCCCGAACTTAAGGATGAAATTTTGACCAAAATTTCTAATCCAAAAAGCAATGCTCTTTATTACATTAAACAAACCCTGTTTTTCTTTAAAAAGAAAATAAAGCATGGAGAGTTTAATAACCGAAAAAGAGTTTTTCTTTTTGATAAAAAGAGACACTCTTTTTCTGGCAATGAAGAAAGTAATCCATCTATTACATTATTTGGAAAATCTAACATATTAAAAAACAGAATAGACTCTTATGCTTATAAGAGTTTCGATGAATACAATTATCAGCTAAGTCTATTAAGTAAAAAAGAAGCTCAAGAATTGTATGATAAAAAAGTAAAACCAAATTTCTATCATTTTTTAATGAAACCTTTTTTTTGTTTTATAAATCAATATTTTATTCGATTAGGATTTCTTGATGGTAAAGAAGGTTACATTCTTGCTTACATAAACTCATTTGCAGTATTAAAACGCTATTTGATTCTTTGGTTAACTCACAATAAAATGGAATAATAGCTATTAAATAGCTATTTTTGACATCTAGAATCCAACAAAAAACACAATACAGTTTTTTATTAAACTTGTCCCCAATAATGAAAATATTAGTTATACAACAGAAAAGAATTGGTGATGTACTTATTAGTACAATTCTTTGTAACAATCTAAAAAAGAAATACCCAGAATCGACTATCGATTTTATGTGTTATTCTAATTGCACAGATGTTTTAATAGGTAATCCAAATATTGATTCTGTAATTGTATTAGAAGAAAAAATAAGAAAATCATACTTATCATTGTTTAAATTTATTTTTAAAATGAGATCTAATAAGTATGATATATTAATCGATGTATACGGCAAATTAGAGACTAATTTAATAACTATTTTCTCTGGTGCCGATTATAAAATATCATATCATAAATGGTATTCTTCTTTATTTTATAATCACAATATAAAACGATTGGAGAATAATGACGAAACAAATTATGGATTTGCAATAGACAATAGGATTTTATTGCTTAGCCCCCTAAATATCGATAACGCATTAATAGACCCTTTTCCGAAATTATATGTAAGTAATGAAGAAAATCAGGAAGCAATTGCATTATTAGACAAACATAAAGTAAGCAAGGACCGAAAAATTGTAATGATAAGTCTTTTGGGAAGCGAGAAGTCAAAAACGTACCCTCTAGATTATATGGCAAAAGTAGTAGACTATGTTGCAGAAAATAAAGACGTAACCATCCTTTTTAATTATTTTCCAAATCAAATTGAGGATGCTCAAAAAGTATTCAATTTATGCTCAAAAAGTACGCAAGAGAAAATACATTTCGATTTATTAGGAAGTAATCTAAGGTCATTCATTGGTATAATGAATCAGTGCGATATAATTATAGGAAATGATGGTGGAGCAATTAACATGGCAAAAGCGCTAAACAAGCCTACTTTTACAATATTTTCACCTTATGTAACGAAAAATGACTGGGCAACCTTTGAGGATGGATTGCAAAATATTTCGGTACATTTAAGTGACTTTAAACCTGAATTAATTAACAACATTCTACACAAGGAAATTAAAAGCAATTCAGCTTTATTCTATCAAGATTTAAATCCTGAATTATTTAAGAGTCAGATTCATTTTTTCATGACACGAAATCTTTAAAAATCTGATGAATTTTATATTTTTCGTTTTTGTAGCTTTAAAAGTTTAGCATATTTCATATAAGAAAAAAAACTCTGAATCATTGCAATTGACAATCCGTCTATTCCGTTAAAGATACCTTTCTTAAAAAAATAACAACGAACAAAAGCGACAGTTCCGTTAAGGACAGGTTTAAAAAAACAAATTCTTATTCCTTGGTCAAAAAGTTGTTGTGCATGCCAAGTAGAATATTGGTTTTTCTTTGAAATAATTTGCTCTAATGATTCCCATCCATAATGTAAAATATGTACAGGAACTTTTTTCTCTCTTTGAGTTACTACGCTTTGATGTACAATCGAGTTAGAAGGATGGGCTGATTTTTTATTAAAAAAACGAACTTTATAATCTGGATACCAACCTGAGAAATCTATAAGTTTATCTCCTAAAAAGTTTTTTACTCTAAAACTAAAAGCATCATAACTGCCTTCTAAATACTTTTCTTTTAAAATAAAGTCTTCAGCGTCTTTATCTAAAAATTCATCTGCATCAAGATTCAGAACCCAATCATTCTTGCAATATGGTAAACCATATGTACGTTGTGGTCCATCTCCTAAAAAAGATTGTTCAATAACAATTGCTCCTTTTTCTTTTGCAATAGAAGCTGTTTTATCTTTACTAAAAGAATCTACAACAATTACTTCATCGCAAATTCTGAATAAAGCATCAATACATCTTCCTATATTTTTTTCTTCATTGAAAGTAATAATCAATCCACTAATTTTCATTTTAAAATTTAATATATGAAACACAAAAATATAACTTTTTTGATTATTCAATCCTTAATCTTTTGTTACAATTATGTCTCTCTAAAAATAGTTTGTAAATTATTTTTAGAAAAAGCTTATTTGTCTAGTAAAAATCGATTTTGATTAAGACAAAAAAGTAATATACGATAATGTTTTCCAATATTAATTTTCTCAAGTATAAGCGAAATAAATTGCATTAATTATTTTTTCCAGAATTTAAGTTTCTTTTTTAAACGTTTTTTTCTATAAAAATGCTCTTGAAAGTCTGAAGTATACTTCCATAAAGTATCGAATATCTTTTGTTCAGATTTGCCATATAGTTTAGCGTATTCATTACTCATTACAGCAACCATTTCCTTAACAGGTGTCAATCTACATAAATTCTTCATTCGCATCTCAAAACTCATAGAATTATGAAATTCCATTCTATTTAAATCTACCAAGAAAAAACTATAATTACCATCTGCATTTTTTTTGATTAATGTATTACCTGGCGAATGATCTAAAAACTCAATTCCTATTTCATGTAAACCAAAACTAAATCTGGTAAATTGTCTTAGTATATTTTCATGATCTGGATAATCCGGAATCTCTACAAGTTCTCTAAAAGTAAGCTCGGTTATTAAATGCTCACTAGCATAATAACTATCCCTAAGTCCTAACCAATTATAATTCTCTAAATAAGCAATCGGCAATGGAGTTCCAATACCTTTTTCTAATAAAATTGTAGCATACTCAAAAGAACGCCTTGCTTTCGATTTTCGAAAGTATTTGTAAGCAATTTTATTTATTAAATTGGGGATTTTAAATGACTTTACATTAATAGTTTTATCATTTAAATCAAACAATTTTATAACATTACGCTGTCCATTACCAAGAATTACACCATTGGTAGAATTGAAGTTATATATTAAAAAGAGAATTTCTTTTGTGTTTTTTAATGCATTAGAAAATTTATACTTTATAGTCATTTAATATATCTTATGGAAATTTATGTTTAGTATTTATTTAATATTGGTTTCCAGAAATCAATAACTTTAGGTTTGTTAATTCCGTGACAACCAAATGGCAACTGATTATTAATTAGTTTAAATGCTATTTTTGGCTTTCGATCTATTGCAAAATGTAAAGCTTCTTTATAGTTAGGTATTTTAAAATTTTCATTGAATTCTGGCGCCTTTATAGACCAAAAAACATCCTCAATTGCATAGATTTCTTTATTGGTAGAATTCAGAAAATCAAAAATGAACTCTTGCTTAGCTTTACTAATTAAGTAATGAGATTCCGTTTTTCGTAAAGAAAAACCACCATTACCAACTTTAAAGAAAATTTGTTCTCGTTCTTTTTTCTTTTTTGTTCTAAATTTTCTAATTATTTTTTTAAAATATTTTAATAAAATTGCACTTTCTGTAGTAGCAATCCATGGAGCTCCAATATAATCATATCCTTTCTGACACCATTCAGTTAAAGCATCTTTATAAACAAAAGCATCTAATTGATAAATCAATATATACTCACTATCCAAAAAAGCTTCATAAAATAATGATGACAATAATAATTCATTATAACCTTCAATACCATCAAAATAGCGTTTCGGAAAACTTATTGAAGAAATTTGATTAAATTCATTAGTAATATAAGAATTATCCAACCCTTCTGGTTGTACTAAAACAATATCATAGTTCTTAAGCACCTTAACACACTGTAAAAAAGACTTCTCTTCTAGTTCTCCAAAATATTCTTTATAGATCGGAATAATAATTTTTACAGTATTTTTCATTTTATTAATTTAATCTTAAGTATATTTTAATTATAATATAAAAATAAGTAATCATTCCCTAAAAAGATACCTAAGCTATTAAATGTTTTAATTTTATCATGTATTCATTTCGTTTCGTTAGCAAAAACTGGATTTATTTTGAAATTCATTCACTAAATTTTTATAAAAAATAAAAATATACATAGAAGTTAACACTTCAAATTAATATCCTGTTTTCATAAATAAAAGAAAGTATAAAGAAACAGCAAGTCTTGACTAAAAACTTGCTGCTACTTTATGATTTTTTAAATTTTATCTACAGTACGATTATACAAAAAAGTCTTTAAACCATTGTCCAAAGTTCTTTTTCCATATAAAAAAAGAGGTAGGCATTATCTTTTCAAGATCTAGATTCTCTTTTATTTCTTCGAACGTAGTTCCTTTAACAAATTCTAATCTTTTCCATCTTTCTGGCTCTAAATAATAAAAATCGAATATTGTTTTATAATTATTCTCATTTACACTTTCCCATTTTTCTATAAGCGCCTTTTTATTAATCTCAAAATCATGCCCCCAATTGCTGAACTTCATCTCTAATTCTTCCTTTGAGCGCGATACACATTCGTGAAGAACCAATCCTTTATAATAAATAACTCTCTTACGTGTTCTTCTTCCAATTTTATAACTCGGATAATTTGTAGCTACAATAACTTTTGATGTTTTTTCAACATATAACATACCACTATCAAGTCTCTTATAGAGATTTATCAGATAAGGAGATATTTGAATTTGATTTTTCTCAGGGTTGTCAAGAAAATGATCTTTAGTTCTTAAAAAAGCAACAAATTCTTTAAATTTTAAAAAATACTCATCACAATCTAATTGGATTAACCAATTCCCAATGCCCATTTTTTCTGATAGTATTTTACGCTCGCGAACTTCACATTCCATACTGTTTAATTCTGGGCAATAAAAATTTTCTTCTATAATTTGGATTTTCGAATCTACATCTACTGATTTAATCCATTGAAAAAATTCGTCCTCTATGATGAAAGACTCCCCTTTCCAAGTTTTTCTTTCTTTATCAATTGCTAAAAAAATTGAATCCGATTCTTTATACACCTGAGGAAGAGCTGTTTTAAGATAACTATAATCATAAGAAACCAAAAAGCCAACTTGAATTTTTTTCATTTATCTATATTTATTGATGCAAATGTACAAATATTAATTAAAATTATTTTTAGACGCATCCTCAATTAAAAAAGTAATATTATATATTTGTCTTTTTATGTTAATAACAAATATCATGCACATTCCAAAAATCTCTGTTATAATGCCCGTATATAATGCAGAGCCTTTTTTAAAAGAAAGCATAGAAAGTATTCTAAACCAATCTTATAAAGACTTCGAATTATTAATCCTGAATGATAAATCTACCGATAATAGTTTAGAAGTAATTAAACAATGCCAGCAGAAAGATTCAAGAATTATTATAATTGACAAAAAAATAAACGTTGGCCCTGCAAACCTTAGAAATGAAGGGATACAGATTGCTAAAGGAGATTTTATTGCCCTTATGGATGCCGATGATATTGCTTTACCAAATCGCTTTGAGAAACAAGTAGAAGTTCTAAAAAACAATCCTGAGATTGGTGTTTGTGGAACATGGTTTACTTTTTTTGGATCAAAGCAAAATAAAATTATCAGACATGGTGAAGATCATGACCATATAAAAATTTCATTTTTGCATAGCTGTGGTATAGGAAATCCAACTGTTATGCTTAAAAAAGAAAGTTTAAAAAATTTAGAATTCAATAATGATTATGTTCCTGTAGAAGATTATGATTTATGGAGCAGATTATTACCTAAAACTAAATTTCACAACATCCAGGAATCTTTATTAAATTATAGACAGCATAATAATAACATTAGCAAAACAAAGATTGATAATGTAAACAAATCTATAAAAAGGGTAAAAGCAAACCAGATGACTGAATTTGGAATAAATCCTGCAGATCCTAAAATTGATTTCTATATAAATGCCGTTTCTGTAAAAAGAGGACTCATCCCTACCGAAGTTATTGAAGTCATAAATGCTTCAAAGTTTTTACTTTCGCAAAATGAAAAATTGAAGAATTTTAATCATACTCAACTTGAGGAACATATAAACAGAACATTAATACGTACAATTCGTAATGCTAGTAAGTACGACATTTCATACTACAATCATTTAAGAAAAAAAGAAAACAACCTATTTCGAAAAATAAATAGGCTGGACAAAATTGTTTTTTTCTTTAAATCTATAATTAACCTCAAGAAATAATTAGGCTTTAATATAACGCCAAAGAAATTTTATTTTAGTTAAAAAAACAGCATTTGCTAAAAATGCTTTGATTCCTTTTTTAGATTCTGTTTTATCTTGATTTTTATCTTTAACTAATTTTAAAGCTCCCTGTGCTGAATATTTCAATAATGAATTCATAATTTTTGCCACACTCTTTGTTCTGGCTTCTGGAATACATACATTCAAATAATAAATTATTTTTAAAATATTTAAAGAATGAACGATACTTTTTTTCAAAAATAAAGTCGATCGACAGAGTACTGATTTCAATAAGATTAGTACTCTAGTTTTTATTTTCTGGAAAATTTTTTAACATAATGTCTTGCTTTTCTCCAAATTCTGCTTGCTCTTATTCTCTTTCCTCTATAAGTACCTCCTGAAATATTGATAGGTTCATAATATCTGTAATCAAAACCAAAACTCTCATTCCAATAACCATATTTTAAAGTTGCTTCTTCATCGATCTTTGGAAAAACAAAGTTATCGTCATTTATAATTGAGATTACTTCCTCATGATTTTCAGGTATAAAAACGCAGTTCAATTTTTCATAAGCAGCATGCCCTAACAATAGTACATTTTTACTTGCAAACGCAGCCTCTGCTCCTACTGTAGATCCAAATACAATTACAATATCGCTTTTGTTAATTAGTGCATAAGTATCGATACTATCTTCTGCTTTAATTATTTCAATTGAAGGATACTTTTTTTCAATCTCTTCTTTTATAAATCTATTTTGACTATTATCGAGGCCTTTTAAATTTGGATGTATACGTAAATACAACTTAATCTTATCATTGCCTTTTAAGCTCTCACAGATCATTTTTATGCCTTCATTGTCATTTGGATAAAAATATGGACCAAACCCTTCTAAACCTTCATATTCATCTAATGATGAATTAAAAATGGTAACAATCTTCTTATCGGTATTAATACTTTCCGGTAATCTTCCTTCCTGTTGTTCTTTTGTAAATGAATACCAGGCATCTTCCACTCGCTTTATTCTATTTACATAGAACGTTTTACCAATTTCTACCTTATCATCTGTTGCATTGTCCCACAAATACTCCATTTCCTCAGAAACAGTCTCTATAGAATGTGGTATGGAATTGATTCTAAATAAAAACCTATCTATTTTCCCTCCTCTTTCATGAGTAGCATAGTTTAGTTTTCTTTCTTGACATACTCGTAAAAGTGGTCTATTTTCTATAAATCTACCATTAAAGAATAGCGCTAAATCTGGTTGAATCTTATCAAGAACTAATTTGACAGTTTCATATAAATATGCACCAGTCAAAAGCCCTCTTGAAATAAAATCCTCATGCTCTTTTACATTTGGTTCATGATTTCTTGTATATGAAACAAGGGACGAAGCCGTAGCCATTCCTGCATCATAGGTTTTGAATGTGAACTTTTTTAATGACTGAATATCTTCAAAGGAATTGGGTGCCTTGAATTGCTTAATTCTAAAATCCTCAATATTTAAAAAATCTTTATAATGAAGTACATGTAGATTTTCTCCTTTCTGGTTTATCTTTTGAATAAACTTAGTGCTATTTAAAACTCTGGAATAGCAAGCTTTGCAATCAACACCAATATGTTTTGGGTTTTCAAAACAAACTTTAAAATCGCTTTTACAAATAAGCCAATATATAACATTCCCTTGTTCCAAAAGTCTTTCTACGATTTCCATCTCTGTCTCTAAATGCGGCGTAGGATGATAAGTAGTTTGTACAAGAATTACTTTATTGAAAATAGAATCTATATTGGTCATTCGAAAATATATTGAAATGTAATTTATTTATTATCTGCAAAATTTAATTGCATTGGTATTCCTTTAACTAAATCAATCATAGCTTTTTTTCCTATTAATTTATTGTAATATTTTGGATGTACTCCAAAACCTGGGCGAACGGAACGCAAATTTTTAGCTGTAAAAATCTCTCCTGCTTTTATATCTTCTGCGATATATAAAGAACGACTGAACTCTCTTCCTTTAGCTTGCTTTTCTGTTAATGTATAATCTATTGTTCCTGAAGCTCTTTCCGCTTCCCTAACTGCTTTTACCATTCCCGTAAATTCTTCTTCGTTCATTGAAAACGAAGCATCTGGCCCACCTATAGAACGATCAACAATAAAATGTTTTTCTATGATTTTTGCACCAAAAACCGTTGCAACAACAGGAACTGTACTTCCCATAGTGTGATCTGAAAGACCACTAATAACTCCATATCTTTCTGCTAAATCCTTAACCATAATCATATTAGCTTCTTCTATCGGGGCTGGATAACTAGATGTACACTTCAATAAGACAATCTGGGTATTTCCTTTTCTTTTACAAGCATCTAAAGCCAGTTCAATATCTTCCTGTTCAGCTATTCCTGTTGAAATTATAACTGGCTTTCCCTTTGAAGCTACATATTCAATTAATGGAATATCCGTAATTTCAAAAGAAGCAATTTTATAAGCTGGAGTATTTAACTCTTCTAATAAATCTACTGAACTGAAATCGAAAGGGGATGAAAAACAAACCAAACCTTCTTTTTTAGCAGCCTCAAATATTTCTTTATGCCATTCCCAGGGTGTATAAGCTTCTTGGTATAAATCATAAAGATATTTCCCGTCCCAAATTGTTCCTTGCTTTAAGCGAAAATCATCTGTTTTAACATCTAAAGTTATAGTGTCGGCTGTATAAGTCTGTAACTTGATAGCATCAGCACCAGCTCTCTTAGCTGCTTTTACTGTAGCTAATGCATTATCCAAACTACCATTATGGTTTGCAGACAACTCTGCAATAATAAAAACTGGGCTTTTTTCATCAATATGAAAAGTACCTATTTGGAATGACTTTGTCATGATTATTAAATTGAAATTTCAAATTTACTATTTTCTTTGTCTTCTGTCTCTAAAAAACCTAATGCTCTAAAAGCTTTTAAAGACGGAATATTATCTTTGATAACAAAACCTATGATTTTATTACCTGATAATCTTGTTTCCGAAACAAATTGTTTCAGAAAATTTATTCCTTTTTTAAGAATTTCTTTACCTAATCCATATCCATGATAATCAGAACCTATTAAATAGCTAATAATAAAACTTCCCTCTACAATATCAAATCTTATAGATCCTACAGATTTATTTTCTATTTCTGCTATCAAATATATAGATTGTGGATTATTAATTTTCGATTGGAACCATGCCACATGCTCTTCCCACAAAATTTCCTTTTTATTAAATGAAAACCGACGTATTTCTGGATTTTTTGCCCATAAAAAAGTAATTTCTGTATCTACAATCGTTGCTAAGCGTAAGCTCATTCCTTTAGTCATTTTTATTTTCTTGAAAATCTTTAAAAGTCTTTCATTAGATAATCCATCAATGCTATTTTTATTCAAAGGAATCATACTTATAGCCTTTTCAATAGCTTCGTTCAACCCTTTTGATTCAAAGTCATATGCATCATAAAAACAATTTTCATTTTTATATGCTTCATAGATGAATTTTTGATTTTCAACATAAGTTCCTGAAACCACACGACATCCAACCGAAAGAACTTCATTTAAAATCCCGCTTGAAGGTACAATCGCCAAATCTGAAACCTTCATAAGTTCTAACATCTTTCTTTCATCAATACCGTTAAAATGCTCAATTCTTTTATCTGAATCAATGGCTATTTTCAACTCATCTATATGTTTAAATGCTATTCCCGTAACAACAATAATTCTTTTAAAAACAGAAAATTCTGTTATTACTTTTACAGTATTTGTAGTAAGATTTTTAAAGTCTGAGCCTCCAAAACAGATAAAAACGGTCTCTATCTCTATAATCTCTTTCTTATTTCTTGCCTGCTCTAAAAATAAAGGCCTTAATAATGCATATTCGGGTCCTAATGCAAATTGAGTATCTACAAGAGTAGTGTAATTATCTGGATAAACATTAGGTGCATGGTTAATTATAAGGTCTGCTACATACTCTTTATCAAATAAATCATCAATACAAACTAATGTTGATTCTGTAATTTTTATACTTTTCTGATACGATAAATCAAAATGATAGCCATCTAAAATAATAATATCATTCTTTGTTGGCAACTTTAAAAAATCTGCCTCATTTTCAATCTCTAATAATTTAAAACATACCTCTTTGATATCATTCTTTATTTTATCGGGAATAAATCTACATACAAAGGTTATTGAAAAATCTGACTGAAGCATTTGTGCCAATGCAAAACAACGCATTAAATGTCCCAACCCTATTTGAGAATTTCCATCTACTCTTATGTATAAATTCATATTTATAATATTTTTCTAAAAACAGCTTTTGCAGGATTGCCAATTAAAAATTGCTCATATCCCCCTTTTAATGCCTCTTTATATATTTCCAATGATTCTCCAAAGGCTTTAGCAAAATAATACACATCTTCTTCTGTATGAGAAAAACATGGTACAAATACTCCTTGAAATAACACTCCTCTTTTTATCATTTCCTGCATAAAAAGAGTTCTATATCCCTGACTGAATGCTCTGTTATTATCTTTAAAAACAAAAAACGGCATCCAATCTGCAGCTACAACTTCTATATAATCTGTTAATTCATTTTCTTCAACTAATCGTTTACATAAGTCAGATAGTTTCTTTCCAATTTGATGATTGTGTACAATTACATCTTTTTCCTGATATTCCCTTATTGTAGCAATTGCAGCTGCCAAACCATGTGTTTCTCCACCATGTGTCGTCGATATTAAAAATACTTTTTCTTCACCTTCACGTGTAATGCCTCCTAATTCCATAACTTCTTTGGTTCCTGTCAAAGCACAAAATGAAAATCCATTTGCAATACCCTTTCCCCAAGTAGCCATATCGGGCCTAAGGTTGAATTTTGTAATTGTTCCTGGAAAATCCGTTTTGAACCCCGTTACCATCTCATCAGCAATAAACAATGCTCCATTAGCATGACAAAGTTCAATTGCCTCTTTTAAAAAGGCTTCTACTTTGAAATCAGAATTATTCAAATGCGGATAGTTCCCTTTTTCCGGTTCAGTAATAACACAAGCAATTTGATTCGGGTATTGCTCAAACATCCTTTTTAAGGATTCTATATTAAAAGATTCAAACGTTACAGACAGCTTAGAAATATCCTCTGGTATTCCTTTGTTGCAAGCTGTAGAACCAATAAACCAATCATCATAACTATAAAATGGGTGATCTACAGGAAACGCTATCAGGTTCCTTCCTGTTTTTGCTCTTGCAAGTTTAACCGCTGCAGTAGTAACAATAGACCCATTTTTTGAAAACTTAATCATATCATGTCCTGGAACCAATTTTAAAAAGGTTTCCGCCATTTCTTTTTCTAAAACAGAAGGACGTTGAAAATTAACTCCGTTTTCCAATTCCTCTTTAACAGCATCAAGTACAGAACCATAAGCATGACCTAAGCTAACACTGGTTAATCCCATTGAGCAATCTAAAAACTCATTACCATCTACATCCCATATATGTGAGCCCTTGCCTCTTGCAATAGCTGCAGGTGATAAAATCGGGAACTGATCATCTCCTTTAGAATAAGTATGACTTCCTCCAGGAATCAGATTATGGATTGCTTTTCTATATTCATCTGAGACTTTAAAATTTGTAATATTTCTTAGCTCTATTTCGTTAAATTTACTTTTCATATAACCTTCGTTTCTAAAAATAGAATAATTAATATTCTAAATTATTTTATGTTGCAATAAATAATCTGCATAAATTTGCCATGATAAATCGGATCCTAGAGTTTCAATTAAATACTTGACAGTTTTAAAATCAGATAGTTAACCAACAGTAATTCGCAATGAAGCATATGCTTTATTTACAATTTTAATTTCTACATTTTCCTAATATAAGCTGTTACATGTTCTCTATCTGCAGTAGCTATAGCTGATTTCCAGCCCCTTTTAGTGCTTTAAAACTAAAAACTTCAACGTCCAACCCATCTTAGATAAACCTCCTGAAGTTGATTGGAATGATAATCCAGTTTGTTTTCACTTCTATCTAAAATACTATATGGTAACTCTACTACATCTGAGATACATTTCAACACTATAAGACACTCTAAGTTCCTCAGGGCTTTAAAGTAAAAAATAAAATTTTATCAATCTTATTCTTACGCTTTTCCTTTGTAAGGTTTCCCATAAAAAAGGATTTTTGAATAATTTATCAGCATTATGACCAAATAACCATAAAACACTGAATTGTTTAACTTACCTAAAAATAGAGAAAGTAGATCCAATAATTCAGCATTTATTTTTCTTTTTTATGAATGCAAATATAACAATAAACAGATAATTAAAATGCAGGTTTTATCTCGTATATTTTAAGCTTTTATAAACATTTTAAAAAATATTTCTTTCTATTTTTTATTAAGTATATTTGTCTCTTCTTTTTCAAAACAAAAAAAGATCATCATTATTCATTAAATAATTTGAACCTTTAAAAATAGTTGAATTAGATTACATCTTAATTAATACAGCATACTTAAACTTAGATTGCGCATTAGACTAAAATAGCATCCAATAATCACTTGAATAATTTTATTTCTATTAAACAAAGAACAGATTAAGTATCTCTTTTTACAGAATTACACAAAACCAATTAAATTTTTAAAATCACCCTATTTTTATTTAGAATATTAAACTTGTTAATTTCCATAAAATAGAACCAAATAGCATATAGTATCAACTTAATACACAAATAATATAAATATTTATCTTTATAATCGGAATAAAAAAAACACAAAACATACCTTTAATAATATTACGTTGACGATTTCCCCCATTATATCGAAACATACCAACTGGCCTCTTCTTATAAAAACACCTTTTATAAAAAATAATAAAAATATAGTAATCAAAATAAAATTATAACATAATGATGCAAGAAGAAATTCTCAACGCATACGAAGTCATTAAAAATGGCGGAATTATACTTTACCCAACCGATACTGTTTGGGGAATTGGTTGTGATGCAACAAATCCTGAAGCTGTTGCCAAAATATACAAACTGAAACAAAGAGCCGAAACTCAAAGCATGATTTGCCTAATGAATGGCGAAAAAATGATGTACAATGTTTTTAAAGACATTCCTGAAGTAGCTTGGCAAATTATGGATTTATCCGAAAAACCAACTACGATTATCTTAGACAAACCCCGAAATGTAGCTCCAAATATTATTGCTCCAGATAATTCTCTAGGAATTAGAATCGTTAAAGAGCCCTTTTGTTTTAAACTTTTAGAGCGAATGAAAAAACCATTAGTATCAACTTCGGCTAATATTTCTGGACAACCTACACCAATAGCTTTCAAAGACATTAATCCTGAAATCATTAAGGGAGTTGATTATGTAGTAAACCTATATCACGATAAAGTAGCGGGAAAACCATCTACAATTATAAAACTTACAAGTGATTCTCAAGTAAAAGTAATCCGTAAGTAATTTAGAACTAATTGATAATTAACAATTGTTAATTATCAATTAGTTTCAAACTTTCTATTAACCAATCGATATCTTCCTTGGTATTATAATGACTTAAAGAGATTCGCAAATTCGGAAGTTTTAAATCAGCTTCCGAAAGCATTTCTTTTAAAACATGTGATGGTCTAATACTTCCAGATTGGCAAGCACTCCCTCTAGAAACGGCAATTCCTTTCATATCCAGATTAAACAACAACATCGATGTTTTGTCTACTGAAAAAGGCAATATTACATTCAAGATTGTATAGAAATCATCTTTTGTTCCGTTAATTCTAAAACCTGGCAACTCTTTCTCTAATTGAGTAATTAAATAGGTTTTTAAATCTAAAATATATTCTTTTTCAATCTCTAAGTTTTCATACGAAAGTGTCAAAGCTTTAGCCATACCTGCAATCTGATGTACAGCCTCTGTTCCTGCTCTCAAGCCTTTTTCTTGCTCTCCTCCAAAAAGTAATGGTTGTAATCCCGAATTTTTTCGAACAAAAGCAAAACCAATTCCTTTTGGCCCATGAAATTTATGAGCACTTGCAACAATAAAATCTAGCAAATTGCTTTGTAAATCAATTTTAGCCTTACCTACAGATTGCACCGTATCCGAATGAAATAGCACATCATATTGCTTACATATAACACTTACTCTTTCTAAATCTAAAACAGTCCCAGTTTCGTTATTAACGTGCATTAAACTCACCAATGTTTTTTTCTCATCTGAAAGTAAATTTGACAAATGAGTTAAATCTATAGAGCCATCAGAATTAATATTTACATAATCAACCTGAATATTATATTCTGATTCTAATACCAAAACAGTATGCAAAACGGCATGATGCTCGATTTTGGTAGTAATAATACGTTCAACTTTTAAATCCTTTACAGCCGAACGAAGTATCCAATTATTAGCTTCGGTACCACCAGAGGTAAAAATAATCTCTTGTGCCAAACAATTAAATTGTTTAGCGATACTTTTTCTTGAAAGTTCTAAAATTGTCTTAGCATTACGTCCAGAACTGTGTGGCGATGATGCATTTCCATAATCTTCTGTCATTACTTTTGTCATTTCCTGAATGACTTCTGGACGTATGGCAGTTGTAGAGGCGTTATCGAGGTATACTTTTTTCATTGCCGCAAAGTTATGAAATATCAATTGTCTATTCTTAAATATCAATTATCAATTTTTTCACTATTTTTGACCCAAATAAAAACATAATGAAAAAAATTGCAAGCATACTATTATTTGCCTTTCTATTAAACGGTTGTGACGATGGAGATATATCGGTTGATCTTATCAATTTTGAAGATACTACAACTTTAAATTGCCCTACTGATGAAACGATCACAAGCACTCTGATTTTTAAACTTAAAGAAAAAGAATCATTATTACTTTACGTCCCTAAGAATATTTTCGCAGGCGACCCTAATCCAGTACCAAAATTTTACGATATCAACCTTACCGATCATCGCGTTATTTATCGTGCCTATAATGGTAAAATTGAGCAAAATAATATTTGCGCCGTTATCCCTCCTGCAACCCCTACTGTAATTGAAGAATGGATAGCAACATCTGGGGTAATCAGTGTTCTTACAGCTCCTGAAATAGACACCAAAGATGAAATCAATAATAGTACTCGTATAATAGCTTACAACTACAATATCACTTTCAAAAATATTACATTTGATAAACCTGGTGGACCACAAACTTATGAAACATTTTCATTCGGAGGTTATAGAATTCCTGTAAGCCCAGCTAATTTAGCGCAACCTTTTCTTGCAACAAACGCAGGGCAATGTACCGAATTAAAACAGGTCTATAATTTTAATGCTGGAGAATCAATTACTATTGATAACATTGACCCTAGCTTAATAGTAAACGAAGTCACTCTTCCAGATGCTCCAAGAACTGGATTAATCAATGACACAACAAACAAAGTAATATATCGTACTTATAAAGGTGGTGTTTTAACAAAAGATTTTTTCTGTAAAATCATCCCTCCAACTACTCCTTCAGTAACTCAATTTTGGGCAGGTATAAATGGTGTTGCCGGAGAAAGTGGTATTATCGAAGTTACAACTACAAATATAGGAAACACTGGTTTTTTACATACCATAACACTTAAAAAAGTTTCATTACAAAAAGGAACTAATGTATTTAAATTAGGTGATACTTATGTCTTAGGTCAGATAACAACCAGTAGTATATAAAACAAAAAACAATATTCAAAAAAGGATTCTTTTTGAATGTTGTTTCGTATAAATTAACAAAAATAATTCTTACAAAAACGTCTGTTTTTAAATTGAGTTTCAACCTGAAATTCTTTTTAAAAACAGACGTTTTTTTTATGCTTAATACTAATTTATTTTATGCCTTAAAATATACTTTATTTAGCATTTTGTACAAAATAAACTTCGGTTGCTCCTAAGCCATATTTTTGATAATTGGCATCCTGAAAATTGATTCCGTCATAACGTCCTAACAAAAAATCAAGTTCAGCTTTTAAAATCCCTTCGCCAACACCATGAATAAAAACAATTTTAGGAATACGATTTCTAATTGCAAATTCAATGTGTCGCTTTGCCGTTTCTGTCTGCAAAGTCAAAATATCATAGTTAGACATTCCGCGTTTATTTGGTACTAATTTTTCGATATGCAAATCAAATTCTGGGGCAGGAATTTCACGTTTATCCTTGCGTTCTTTTACAAAACTCCTTGCTTTTGGCTCTTCTTTCTCTTTTGAAACCTCACTTATATCAATTCTTTTAATAGAATTCATTAAGTTACTGGAATCATGAACCTTAATCAACTCGTTGACAAAAAATGTCATCACGAATCCATCCTCAGTTTCTATCGTTACCTCGTTATTTTTAGTCGATAACACTACTCCATTTATAGCCTCGTCCAGAACCGAAACCTTGTCTCCTTTATTCAACATCTTCCTCTTCTTTATCTTGATTTTTACTTGGCGTTTTTGCACTTAACTGCATCATCCCTATCATAAAAATTACAATCGCAATAATTGTAATATAAATATTTTTATCCGCAGATGACTGTTCATATAATGCAATTAAAATTGCAATTATCATTATTGGGATTCTTAGTTTTTTCATTTTAATACGTTATCAGAATCCAAAAGTAATCAACTTTAAAATACGATCTAATTATTCTTGAAACGCATTCGAATATTTTTTGTAAAATTGTAAAAACCAAATCTCTTGAATTTAGAAAAATATATGCTGCCATGCTTAAGCAAAACACTCTTTGGAATAGAGTGTTTAGGATGTGGTTTCCAGCGCGCTTTATTCCTACTTTTTAAAGGTAATTTTAAAGCAGCTTTTGAGATGTATCCAGCGCTTTATACAAGCCTATTATTCTTAATGATTATTGCTTTATATTTTTTTGATAAAAGTCGAAATTACAAAAAACCTCTTTGGATTTTTGGCATCATAAATAGCGTGATAATGATATTAGGTTATGCGTACAAACACTATTATTAATTCTTCACAAATCAGAATAATTATTTTTTTATCTGATTCAAAATATCATTAATCATTTCAATTTGCACTTTCTGAATTTCGATCAATTCTTGTTGTTGATGCAAAATTAAATGGTCTAATTTTTCATGCATCATTCTTATTTCTAATTCTGATTTTAGGTTAATCATATAATCCTTTTTAGCTCTGTCACGATCTTTTTCCTCCTGACGATTTTGGCTCATCATAATTACTGGAGCTTGCAAAGCGGCAACACATGACAAAATCAAATTAAGTAAAATAAACGGATAGGGATCAAAACCTTTATTTGTCAAAATATAAATATTAATGGAAATCCATAACATTATAAAAACTACAAACAGAATAATGAAAGTCCAGCTTCCTCCAAAATCAGCAACTTTGTCTGCTATTTTTTGACCAAAACTTCTTGGCCCCATATCATCTTCAACAGCACTTACTAAAAGTTTTTCATCCGTTAAAGATCCAATTACATTCTTTTCAAGATTAGAAAGTACTCCAATCTCTTCGGATAAATAATTCGAAATATATTTTTCCCGAAATACATTTAATTCATGTATCGAAATATATCCTTCTCGGGTAAATAACGGATAAGCAGCAACAATTAATGCGAAAATTGGGCTCTGAATGGACTTTCCTGAAACTTTTTCACTCTCAGGATAAGAAATATGTGAAAGTGTACTTTTAAACATTCCGTTTGTTTTCATTTTAATAATTTTATAAGCTAATTTACTCTTTTAATTCGCTTTATACTAACAACTTTAGCACTGCTTAAAATTTTTTAATTATTGCAAACAGAATGTTAATGACTAAATTTCTTTAACCAATTACTACCTCTATTTACAAAAAACACATTACTTTTAACATTTCAAACTAACAATTCAATTTTATAATTGTGACAAAAAATATGATTATCCAAAATATAAATGCTTTAAAGAGCCACACTACTATAAACTACGGAATCAAAACTAAAACGGAAGATTTTACAGAGAAGCTATTTTATACTTTATTCGACTCTAATGCTCCTTTAGACAAAAGCATCAATGAACTTGAAAAATGCTTTAAAGAAATTGCGATAATAGCTTGCAAAAAATCAGAAAATTCCTGTGAATCGATTTGGGAACAGTTTCTGGAAAAACTACCTACTGTTTTGGAAAAATTAATTCAAGACGCAACATATATTTTAGAGAATGATCCTGCATCAAATAGCATCGAAGAAGTATACTTAGCTTATCCCGGTTTTTATGCTATTGCAATATATAGATTAAGTCACGAATTATATAAACTGGACTTATTACTGTTTTCAAGATTAATGAGTGAATATGCTCATCGAATTACCGGAACTGATATTCATGCAGGTGCAACGATTGCTTCCCCGTTTTTTATCGATCACGCAACAGGAATTGTAATAGGTGAAACGACGATTATAAAAAAACATGTAAAAATATACCAAGGGGTAACTTTAGGAGCATTAAGCATAGCCAAAGAAATGAAAAATGCCAAAAGACATCCTACTGTCGAAGAAAATGTTTGTATTTATGCCAACGCTACAATATTAGGAGGAGAAACCACTATTGGCAAAGACAGTATTATTGGCGGAAATGCGTGGATTACTAAATCTATCCCAGAAAAATCTATCGTAACCAATACCACCACAACCGAAGTTAAAGTAAAAGAAAAAAGATAATTATGAACACTCATACATTAGTAAACCTGATAGGAAATACTCCCTTGATGGAAACAGTGAATTTAGTCAAAAATAAAAACGTCAAACTTTTATTAAAGCTTGAAGGAAATAATCCTGGCGGCAGTGTAAAAGATAGAGCAGCATATAATATGATCTTTTCAGCTATGGAGAGAGGCGATATTAAAAAAGGTGATAAACTTATCGAACCTACAAGTGGTAATACCGGAATTGCACTTGCAATGATCGCACAATTAATGGGTTTTGATATCGAATTGATACTTCCTGAGGATTCTACCAAAGAACGCGTACAAACTATGCGAGCTTATGGCGCTACAGTTATTTTAACGCCTGCTAGCGAAGGAATAATCGGCTCAAGAGATTATGCCGAAAGAAAAGTTGCCGAAGGTGGTTATATTATGCTAAATCAGTTTGCAAACGATGATAACTGGAAAGCACATTACAAAACCACTGGTCCAGAAATCTGGAATGATACCGATGGAAAAGTAACTCATTTTGTTTCGGCAATGGGAACCACTGGAACTATTATTGGCACATCAACTTATCTTAAAGAGAAAAATGCCAATATTCAAATTATTGGAGCACAACCAAGCGATGGTTCTCAAATTCCAGGAATAAGAAAATGGCCAATAGAATATTTACCAAAAATATTTGATGCTAAAAAAGTAGATACTATTGTAGATGTAAGCGAACAAGAAGCACGCGATATGACAAAAAGATTAGCGCTAGAAGAAGGTGTCTTTGCAGGAATGAGTAGCGGAGGCTCTGTAGCTGTAGCTCTAAAAATTGCTAACCAACTAGAATCTGGGGTAATTGTTGCTGTAATCTGTGATCGTGGTGATCGTTATCTATCTTCAGATTTATTTGATTGACAGAAAAGGTTCAAAGTTGCAAAGGTTCTGAGGTACTAAGGTTTTAAAAGCTTGCTACAAAAAAATCTTTGCAACTTTGTTTTCTTAGAACCTTAAAAAAAGATACAAAATTGCAAAGACTCTGGACTTGACACAAAAAAACTTTGAACCTTTGTTACTCAGAACCTTTGAACCTTAAAAACTAAGTTTCTCAGAATTATTATAAGAAAAGACAATTGTAAAAGTCGCTCCTTTATTTCTCCCAAGGCTCATTGCACTTAGTTTACCACCATTCTTATCGATTATCTTTTTACATAAATATAATCCAATTCCTGTAGAAGTTTCATTGGCAGTTCCTAATTTACTCATTTTCGTAAATTTTTTAAACAACTCTTCGATTCGACTCTGGTCAAAACCAGTCCCATTATCCGAAACAGTAAAAACCAACTCCTCATTATCCTCAAAAATACGCAATAAGATTTCGCTTCCAGAATAAGAAAATTTTATGGCATTACTAATCAAGTTCACAAGAACCTGAATTAGCAACCCTTCATCTATTTTAAGTACAGCTTCATCAACTGTAATATCCGAAACCAACTTAATGTTTTTTTGTGCCAAAAGCTGTGATACCTGCTCTCTTACAGCTGGAAGAATTGGCGCTATTTGAATTGTTTTGATTACCGAACTCGATTTAGCAATTTCATCTTGTTGTTTTAATAATTTAATAAAATTTTCGATATATCGAAACTGCAAATCTGTCGATTCACAAATTAATTCAGCCATATTTTTAACCGATTCTGACGGGTTCTCTTCTATAATAAGCTTTGCTAGTCCCTGAGGGTTTCCTGCAAAATTTCTTAAATCATGAGAAATCATATAAATCAAATCTTGCTTTTCATTTATAAAACTCTCCGCTTCATCAATAGATTCCTGAATATTACGCATTAGTAATCCTGCCTCATCCTCATATAGAGATGGCAAAACTGATAACTTTCGGGCTGTTCTGTAATTATCCAATGCTTTAGATGCAACAACAATTGGTTTTATTAATTGAGTTATTACCACCAATGTAACCAAAGTTGCAAATAAGGTCATGATTAAAGAAAAAATCAAAATAGAATTGGCCGAAATTGTATTGTTACCATAAAGGACAAAAAACAAAATTCCGATTAACGGAATATGAATGCCTATAAAAGCAACAAAAAGAAATTTGAACGCATAGCTTTTCTTCAAAAAACTAATCTTCGACAAGATGTGGTACAACTTCATAAAAATAGTGTAAGTTCCTGATAAGCCATAGAATTTGGGGTTCTAGATTAAAACAAAGTTAACTTTTAAACACAAAATAAATGTTAAATAAAAGAAATTGATAAAATTTTTCCGAAATTAAATTTATAAAAGTTTACAAACCCTTATTTTTGCGCTATGGGAAGAAAAAATACAGACAAAGTTGTCTTTCATCAAATACAAGTCCTTGATGCTGGAGCAAAAGGCGTATCGGTAGCAAAAGCTCCCGACGGAAAAGTAATATTTATCCCGAACGTAGTTCCGGGAGATGTGGTAGATGTACAAACCTTTAAGAAACGCAAAGCGTATTATGAAGGAAAAGCAGTTCGTTTTCACGAATATTCAGAACATCGCATAGAACCAATTTGTGAGCATTTTGGTGTTTGTGGAGGATGTAAATGGCAAAACATGAAGTACAGCCAACAGTTGTACTACAAGCAAAATGAGGTTAAAAATCACTTACAACGTATAGGAAAAATTGAACTTCCAGAATTTGAAAATATTTTAGGTTCAGAAAAACAATTTTTTTACAGAAACAAAATGGAATTTTCATTTTCGAATAGCCGTTGGTTAACCGAAAAAGAAATTGATAGTACCGAAGATTTAGGGAATCGTAATGCATTAGGTTTTCATATTCCTAAAATGTGGGATAAAATTCTAGACATTAATAAATGTCATCTGCAAGAAGATCCATCAAACGCAATTAGAAACGAAATCAGAGCTTTTGCAAATGAACATAACTTAGCTTTTTTTAATCCAAGAGAACATTCTGGTTTATTAAGAACATTTATGATTCGTACTGCTTCAACTGGAGAAATCATGGTATTGATTCAGTTTTTTGAAGAAGATAAGGCTAACCGAGAATTACTTTTGGATCATCTTTATGATAAATTTCCAGAAATAACATCGCTACAATATGTTGTAAACGGAAAAGCTAACGATACAATTTATGATCAGGATGTAAAACTATATAAAGGTAGAAATTACATCCTGGAAGAAATGGAAGGTTTAAAATTTAGCATCAATGCAAAATCTTTTTACCAAACCAATTCAGATCAAGCATATGAGTTATACAAAATCACTCGTGATTTTGCAGGTCTTTCTGGTCACGAAACAGTTTATGACCTTTACACAGGAACTGGAACAATAGCACAATTCGTATCTAAAAAAGCTAAAAAAGTAATTGGTGTAGAAAGTGTTCCAGAAGCAATTCTAGATGCTAAAGCGAATGCAGAACGCAATAATATTACCAATTGTGAGTTTTTTGTTGGAGACATGAAAGTTGTATTTAACGAAAGTTTTATTGCCACACATGGTAAACCAGATGTTATTATTACCGATCCACCTCGTGACGGAATGCATAAAGATGTAATTGAACAAATTATGAAAATTGCTCCAGAAAAGGTAGTTTATGTAAGCTGTAACTCAGCTACACAAGCACGTGATTTGGCATTAATGGATGAAAAATACAAAGTAACTCGCGTAAGACCAGTAGATATGTTCCCGCAGACACATCACGTAGAAAATGTTGTACTTTTGGAACTTCGCTAAGTTCTAGTTAACAAAAACGTGTGAAGCATAAATCACAAACAATAAATGAAAAAAATACTTTTTATAATAATCATAATTGCCTTCACTTTTTCAGGATGTGAGAAAGATGATATTTGTGATGCTAATACACCTACGACACCTCGATTGGTAATTTCTTTTTTTGACCGCGGTAACACCTCTGTTCCTAAAAATGTAAGAAACCTAAAAGTGATTGGCGAAGGGATGACTGAAGGTATTGTCTTTAATGAAAAGGCTCTTGTCGAGGCAGACAAATACATCGCTAATGGAAATACTATTTCTATACCGCTTAAAACAAATGCCGAAAGCACAACGTATCGTTTTATTTTAAATTACAATGATCCAAATACGGCTTTAATAAACGAAGATAGATTGAAATTTAATTATACCCATCAAAATATTTTTGTTTCAAGAGCATGTGGCTATAAAACCACTTTTGAATTAGATAGGAATATACCATTTATACACACCGATTCTGATCTTGCAGAAGGATTTTGGATGCAGGTTGTTAATGTAGAAAAGTTTAATATTGAATTAGAAAATGAGACACACATCAAAGTATATTTTTAGTTTTTGCCTTATCTTGTCTTTGTTTTTGGTTCAAGCCCAGGAAACACCTACAACCAAAACTACGCTAACAAACAAAACTGAAACAAAACCTGTAAAAACTACTCCTAAAAAAGCAGCTACACAGGAAGCTAAAAAAGACAGCATTCCTGCAAAAACTGATCGTTATGGAGTACGTTTTGGTGTCGATTTGTATAAATTGACTCGCAGCTTATATGATTCGGACTATAAAGGTGTAGAATTCGTAGGAGATTATCGATTATCCAAAAAATATTATCTGGCTGCCGAAATAGGTATCGAAGATAAAACTACCGATGATGACAGACTTAATTCAACAACAAATGGTACCTACATAAAAGCAGGATTTGATTACAATTTGTATGAAAACTGGCTTGATATGGAAAACATAATATCTGTCGGTTTGCGTTATGGTTTCAGCACATTTAGCCAAGAATTAAATACATATAAAATATACAATTCAGATAGATATTGGGGAGAACTTCCTCCTGAGGTTTCAGGTACAAAGTATAGCGGTTTATCTGCTAGTTGGCTAGAAGTAAATGCAGGAGTAAAAGTAAAAGTAATCAATAATATATTTGTAGGCTTCAGCGTGCAATTAAAAACATTGGTTACAAACAAAAAACCAGACAACTTCGATAATCTTTATATTCCTGGATTCAACCGAACATATAACGGTAATTTCGGAATTGGTTTCAACTATACTGTTTCTTACTTTATTCCTATTTATAAGAAAAAGGTAGTAATCCCAGAAATAGAAACCAAAAAATAATATAATCTTACAATTTGGTTATTCATATAACAATAACCAAATTGTAAAATATAAATAGGTACTACCCTATTTCTTTAATTCCTTTCATGAAAATCCATTTCATAAAAAGTTTCTCACCATCTTTAGTTTTAGCGGCTTGAAATTTTGGAGACAAAAGAGTTCCAATAACAAATGCTGTCATAGGAACCCAAAATCCTGTTAATCCTGAGTATTCAGCTACCAAAAATCGAGCTAATATAAATAATATAGCAAAACAGCCCAACTGATATAAAAAAGCTCTTACTTGTAATTTTGTCATTTTTTTAAAGTTACTGAGGTTCTGAGGCTCTAAGATCCTGAGCTTTAAAAACTCAACAATTTAGTATCTTAGCCACTTACAACCTTAAATTATTATTATTTTTTAAAGTTACTAAGTTCCTCAGGCTCTAAGATGCTAAGCTTAAAAACTCAGCAACTTAGTATCTTAGTTACTTAGAACCTTAAATTATTCAGTTACCTGAAACTTAGTTCTCTTACTTCCTTCGTACATTTCGTATTTTACTAATCTGGCTTCTAAACTTGCGTTAAAAAGTTTGATTTTACGAGATGGTTTAAGTCCAACGTATTTCAAGGCTTCAAGATTAGCAGTAATAAACCAAGCATTAGTTGCTGGGTAATTTTTCTTTAATGTATCGCCAATGTTTTTATAGAATTCTTCCATATGAATATCCAAACGCTCATCATAAGGCGGATTAAATACCATGTGTAAAGTTCCTTGAGTCGTCTTTTCAGTATCAAAAAAGTTATTCTCTTCAATAGTGACATAATCCTCCAAGTTAGCATTCTTAATATTGTCTTTAGCTTTACTAACAGCACTTGGTGCCTTATCAAAACCTTTTATAGTATAATGAAACTCTTTAGTTTTTTTTATCAAACTGCTTACAATCTGATCAAATAAATCATTATCCCAATCGTTCCATTTTTCAAAAGCAAACTCTTTTCTGTTAATATTCGCTGGAATATTACATGCAATCATAGCCGCTTCAGCAAGAAAAGTTCCCGAACCACACATTGGGTCTAGAAAATGACCTTGACCTTCCCAACCAGACAGCAATAAAATTCCTGCTGCCAATACTTCATTTATAGGAGCAATATTTGTAGCCGTTCTATATCCACGTTGGTGTAATGAATTACCCGAAGTATCCAAAGCAACCGAAACCTGATCTTTATCGATATGTACATTAATCCTTAAATCCGGATGTGCTTTATCAATACTTGGTCTTTGCCCAGTACGTTCTCTAAATTGATCTACAATAGCATCTTTACACTTTTGAGAAACAAATTCAGAGTGATTAAAATGTTCTGAATGTACAGTTGCATCAATCACAAAAGTCTGATTAGCGTTTATAAGCTTAGACCAGTTTACCCCCGAAATACCTTTATATAAAGCTTGTTCATTATTTGCTCTAAAAAAGTAAATTGGTTTTAGCACCTTCAATGCTGTACGCAACGATAAGTTGGCTTTGTACATAAACCCTTTGTCCCCCTTAAAACTTACCATTCTCACACCTTGTTCAACATCTTGTGCTCCTAGCAATTGTAGTTCTTTTGCTAAAATTTCTTCAAAGCCAAAAAAGGTTTTGGCCACCATTTTAAAATTATCTTCCATTTTTATATTTAAATTAAAACAGATTTATTTAAACTAAAATCAATCTGTAATAAAAAATTTTCAAATTTACACAGCGACATTGTTAGTCTATCACTTGCAAAATAGTTATTTTTCAGCAAAAATACACTAAATTTGCGGGACTTGAATTAATTGAAAAAGAATAAATGTCTGAAGCACATAACCCATCTACCCCAAATACAAACCAACCGTCCGAAAACTGGTTCACTTCTTGGTTCGACACACCCTATTATCATATACTATATAAAGACAGAAATTATAGAGAAGCGCAAATTTTCATGGATAATCTTACACATTATCTTAATCTTCCAGAAAAAGCCAATGTACTTGATTTAGCCTGCGGAAAAGGACGCCATTCTATTTATTTAAATCAACTAGGATTTAATGTTCTAGGAGCCGATTTATCCGAAAACAGTATTGCCGAAGCTAGCAAGAATAGCAATGAAACTTTGCATTTTAAAGTGCATGATATGCGCGAACCATTCGAAGAAAAATTTGATGCTATTTTTAATTTGTTTACCAGTTTTGGTTATTTCGAAAGTGACGACGATAATCTTACCACGCTAAAAGCAATAAAAGCAAGTTTAAGCGAGTATGGTTTTGCTGTAATCGATTTTATGAACGTAACACAAGTAATCGAAACACTAGTTCCCGAAGAAATAAAAACAGTCGACGATATTGATTTCCAAATCAAACGATACGTAGAGGACGGACATATCTTTAAAGAAATAGATTTTGAAGACCAAGGACGTAAATTTCATTTTACCGAAAAAGTAAAAGCCCTAACATTAAAAGATTTCGAAGACTTAATGGAACAAGCAGGTATTTTCCTTTTGGATACATTTGGTGATTATAAACTAAAGAAATTCCATAAAACTGATAGCGAACGATTAATCATGATTTTTAAATAGGTTCAATCGTTTAACTGTTAATTTGTTTAATCGATTAAGCAAAGTAACAAAATCGACAAAACGATTAAACAAAAAACCGATTAAACAAAAAGATGAATTATCTATTACCCCTACTTTCTGTATTACTAGGATATATTGTTGCATTGGTACTTAAACCAAAAGACAAAACCAATCTTAAACTTTTATTGGCTTTTAGCGGATCATTCCTGCTATCACTTACAGTAATGCATCTGTTGCCAGAAGTTTACGAATCCCACAACCACAATATTGGGTTATTTATAATGCTCGGAATTTTATTCCAAATCATACTTGAGTTTTTCTCTAAAGGAGCCGAGCACGGACATGTACATGGTCATGCCAAAATGCATCAAATTCCGTGGTTGCTCTTTATAAGTTTATGTATTCATGCTTTCCTAGAAGGATTTCCTGTGAGTCATCACCACGATATCGTCATAGGAATTGCCATACATCACTTGCCTATTGCAATTATTTTGACCACTTTTTTCGTCAATGCCGAGCTTAACAAAAAAGCCATTTTCGCATTTATGATAACCTTTGCAATCATGACACCTCTAGGAACTATTGCATCGGAATATTTACCATTTTTAAATGATTATTACACCGAAATCACTGCCGTAGTAATCGGGATATTATTCCATATTTCATCAACTATAATCTTTGAAAGTAGCGAAGGACACAAATTTAATATTGCCAAAATTTCGATGATTATATTCGGAATCGCTTTGGCATATTTTATATAGTTTGGGCGTGACCACATTTACAAAAGGCACTATTTAGCAAACCGCTTATATGCGCCTTCTGTAAATACGGTCGGGCTATCCGCACTACTTCGGTAGTTAGCTCCTATCCCTCACGCAAAAACTAGAACTTCTTTTGTTAATTTTATTATTCAATTTTCATACAGTCTTTTACACATAACATTGCGATTCCTGCAAGGTTTTTTTCAACCTTGTAGACATGACAATATATTCAAAATCAACAAGCTTAAAAAAACTTGCAAGACAAAATAGATGCCAAAAATGTAAAAAACTAAGAAGTAGAAAAGTCTTTTATATTGTTTACAAGCACGGATTGTAAATCCATCTTATCAGTTTTTATTCAAAATCAAGCAATTCTTTTACTGATATTCCTAAACCTTTAGCCAGTGCAAGTAAATATAAATATGTAGGATTGAATTCACCTGCTTCAACCTTATGTATAGATTGCTGATCTTTAAGTATCAGTAATCCCAATTTATTTTGTGTCAATCCTTTGGCATTTCTAAGCTCTTTAATTCGAGCACCTAAACGCTTTAATTCATCTGATTTATCCACTTTTTTTAATTTGAGACAATTTGCGTTTTTTATTTATTCTTTTTAACATACTATCGTATGTTATTTAGAATTTTTCGTACATTTGATTTTGAAAGAAAAAACATCAAAATAAAAATAAATAAAACTAAAAAATGAAAAATCTTAGAGAACTAACTATGCGATATTTCAACACCTTAAAACCATCTCCGGATAAAACAGGGACTTATACGGCTCAAATTAAACTGTCAAATTATTCTGAACTTGGTTGTGTTATTACCGAAACCCTGAAGTTATGCATTGTTGCGCTGGATCACGAAGCACATAAAACTTCGGATACCATTAAAAACTCACCTATTAATGTGGCGCTCGTTTTAGAAATGGTGTTAGAAATGTTTCCTGCTGATGAATTTGAGATACTAGATGAAATTAATCAAATGCTTACTGTAAATCCTCAAAGCATTAATGAACAAACCTAACAGGTTGAAAAAACTTGTTAGGATACTACATCATAAATAAAAGATTATTTTTTAACAGAACAAGTAAATTCCAGAATTATCTAATTGACAAATTATCTAATTAGCTCTCTTCTTCTCATCTTCATTTCCAAAATCACGTTGGTTAACATTAATCTTTTTGTTTCCGAAATTATAAACTACAGATAAACGAGCAAATCGGTTGCTTTCATTTTGGCTGTAAACTTGTTTTACGCCATTTACAATCGAAACATCATCTTTTAAATAAGATGTATTAAAAATATCATTTACCAAAAAGGCAATCTGCATTGTTTTGTTTAACAAATCTTGTTTAAAACCAATATTCAGACTAGACGTATACCCAGTTTCATACAAACCGCTTTTGTAAGGCGTAGTATAGATAAAATCTATTTGCAATTTAGTCGCTTTGCTCAATGAAAATGTATTATTTGTCGAAAAATCAACTTCAAGACTATTTGCCGGTGTTGCATTGATATCTTTAGTAAATTTAATTTTTGATCCTAAAAAATACAAAGAGTTCTCACTCTGCCACCAATCTGTAAAACTAGCCGAATACGTTTCTCCAACTCCATAATTAATACCTTTAAAATAATTCTCTCTCGATACAACTTGAGTCAATGTTTCAGGGTTTGCAGTAAATATTACGCCATAACCATCTGTAATCGCATTTAAGAAAACACTAGTTCGCAGTATTTTTTTATACGAATGAGAAAATTCAAAATTGTCACTAAAAGAAGGTTTCAAAAACGGATTCCCTTCAGAATAACTATTACTACTAATATAAACTCGAAACGGATTCAATAAAGAAAAACTCGGTCTACGGATTCTCCTTCCGTAGTTTAAACTAAAACTGTTGTTTTCATTTTTATTATAAGAAGCATAAAACGTTGGAAATAACTTAAGATAATTGTTTATCGTTTCCTGATTCAGGCTTTCCGAAAAACCATTTGTTTGCGTATTTTCCAAACGCAATCCTGCTTGAAAATTCCATTTTTCATTGATTCTTTTATCAGCACTAATATAAACTGCCTGATTATTTTCGGTGTATTTAAATTGGTTTGTTTGGTTTATATCTAATTCTGGAGTTCCAGTAATCGTATTAAAGAAAATAACATCGCTATTGCTTTTTGTAAAACTTACTTTCGCCCCATAAGATAAGTTTACGGCTTGAAGCGGATGTTCCATATCTGCCTTAAAACTTAAATTATCAATATCCTGATTCGAAAGATTACGTCCTGATTGATCTACATCGATAAAGGTTCCATCTGATGAATAATTGTTTGCTATAAAATCTCTATCAAATTTTGAATTATAATCAAAGTAATCTACATCAAATGACAATTTTCGGTTGAGAGAATCCAGTTTTGTAATCAAATGTAAATTATACGTTTGATTGCCAGATTTCCTGTCTAAAAAGCTCTCATTGATTATATAACTATCCAATTCCTCTTGAGAATTGTATTTATTAATTCTAATATCCGAGTCAAAATCCGGATTGCTTTTATCTTTTAAAAATTGAAAACCAATTGTTGTTCTTTCTGAAAAATCATAATCTAAAGCTAACTTTCCAGATACATTTTCCTCATTTAATTTTGTTATCACATCCATTTTCGTAGGCCCTTCAACGAAATACATATCCAAAGTTTCATTAATATTTTTATAACCTGTTTTTCCATTAACACTCGCCGAAAACCTAAACTTATTTTTATTATAAAAGAAATTATTCCTTAAAGTATAAATTCCGTATTTATTTTGATCATAAGAAACTGTTGTTGTGTTTTTCCAAGAATTACGAGCCCCTTTTTTCATAACAACATTAATCAATCCACCAGTTCCTTCAGCCTCATATTTTGACGAAGGATTACTTATAATTTCGATATTCTTAATATCACTTGCCGAGATAGTTTTCAAGAAATCGTTTAATTCTTCGCCAGTTAATTCAATCATTCTTCCATCAATCATCACACGAGAAGCTCCCTTTCCTAATATATTAATAACATCATTTTGTACCGCAACTCCTGGTGCAGTATTTATAGCGCTCAAAGCATCGCCAGCAACGTTTGTTACATTATTTTCAAGATTATAAACCAAACGATCTGTTTTTTGCTCAATCGTATTTTTTCTGGATTGAATGACAACTTCTCCCAAATTTGTTACATTTTCCTTTAAGATAATCAAACCCAAATTGGTATCTTTTTCAATCGTAATTTCTTTATCAAATTCCGAATATCCTTGTGAACTAATTTTTACTTTATAAGATCCTTTATTCAAAATCAATTCAAAACTACCATCTTCTTTTGTGGTTGCTCCATTTATAATTTTTCCGTCTTGATTTAAGATTACGACATCTGTCCAGGCTACTGCTGTTTTTTCATCGGCAATTTTTCCATTTAATTTAAAGGATGTTTGTGCTAAACAAAAGAGAGGCAATAGCATAAAAATAAAGAGGCATACTTTTTTCATAATTTCTAGTTTTAACTTGTTTGATTAATTTGAAGCAAAGTTGCCTTAGAAATTTTCGATATGCGACCGACAAAAAAAGTCGAACCAATTTCTTTTTAGGAAATCAGTTCGACTTTATTAAGCATGAAGTACGACTTTTTACAAACCGCTAATTACGAAGCGTTTCGGTAAGCCGTAGGTGTAAGATTAGTATATTTTTTAAAAGAAGTATTAAACGAAGATTTTGAGTTAAAACCTACTTCGTATAGAATTTCTAAAACTGTTAAATCACTTTTTAAAGGATTTTTTAAAATACTCATAGCTTTTTGGATGCGATATTCGTTTACAAAATCAAAAAAATGCTGATCCATATGATGATTAATCAAAACTGATAAATCCCGAACAGGAATATCGATTTGATTGGAGAGTTCCTGAATCGTGAGCGACGGATGAAGAAAAGGTTCTTTTTCAGTCATATATTGTTTCAATGTCGAAATTTGAGCCGTAATCACTTCGTTTTTATTCTCTTTTATTTCGATCGTATTTTCATTTTCCTCAGGAACAATGTCTCTTGCTAATTGCAATTTAGAATCAATTCCTCTAAAAAGTTCGGGATAATTTAAAGCCTTTAAGACAAACCAGCAGGTTACTACTAAAGCCAGAAATTGCATTACTACATTTGCCCAAATCCACAGTAAATTAAAATCGGTATATCTTATAAAATTCTTAGCTATTGATAAATAATACAAAATAAAGAGTACAATTGATATTTGAAATAACCATTTAAAAATAGAAGTTTTAGGATTGGTATAATTTTCCTGATATATTTCTCTATACTTTTTTAAAACCCAAAATACACCAATACTATACAATACGATTTGCATACCTAACATTAACTGGAAACCGTAAAATTCAGGCATTTCACTACGATGATTATAAAACTGCATTTTATCTACATCATTTAAAAAGTAAATCCTGAGTATGAAAACTGCATTTATGATTATAAATGGAATTGCATGAATTAGATGCTTGGTTTTTAATCGAAAATCAGTGAAGCAAACTGATACTATATACAGATAAAAAGCAGGAAGTATCAAAGCACAACTAGCCCATCTGAAAAATTCTAAATTAAGATGGTCTTTAACGAAAGCTTCATTAATAAAAATTCCAGAATTATCAATTGCAAAAAGCAGTAAGTATGCCACAAACAGTCGGTTTGCTGATTTATTTTGGGTTTTCACAGTGAGTAAAAAGAATGCCAGCAATAGTGAAACAAAAACTGACATCCAGCCCATAACACCCAAAAAGCTATCTATATTCATTTATTTTTTTGATTATTTAACAAATATAATATTTTAGTTCTTTTAATGAGATTTCAGAAAGCAATCGTTGCATAAAAATTAAAAGAGAAAAAGTTTTTTTTATCTTTTAATTCTTACGTTCTAAATTTCGAAATCGCGAGAAAAAAGATTAATTTTGGGCAAGATATTATACGAAAAATGACCTTCACAAAAACTACAGAACAGTCCTCAAAATATGAACATCTGGAAAATATGAGTGTTCATGACTTAATGATTAATATAAATCAGGAAGACAAAACAGTTCCATATGCCGTAGAAAAAGCAATTCCACAAATAGAAGCTTTGGTAGATCAAATCGTAGCCAAACTAAAACTTGGTGGACGCTTATTTTATATAGGTGCAGGAACATCTGGTCGTTTAGGAATCTTAGATGCATCCGAATGCCCTCCTACTTTTGGCGTTCCAGCATTTTTAGTAAACGGAATCATTGCCGGAGGAGATAAAGCCATTCGCCAAGCGGTAGAAAATGCCGAAGATAATCCCAAGCAAGCCTGGATAGATTTGCAAGCGCATAATATCTCCGAAAATGATGTTGTGATAGGAATTGCTGCTTCGGGAACAACACCTTATGTAATTGGTGGTTTAGAGATTTGTAATAAAAACAACATAATCACAGGTTGCATAACCTGTAATGCTGAAAGTCCGCTTTCGCAAACAGCCCAATATCCTATAGAAGTAGTTGTAGGTCCAGAATTTGTTACAGGAAGCTCTCGAATGAAAGCTGGAACTGCACAAAAATTAGTTCTTAACATGATTTCGACAGCAACCATGATAAAACTAGGAAAAGTAAAAGGCAACAAAATGGTGGATATGCAATTAAGCAACAGCAAATTAATTGATCGTGGAGTAAAAATGATTATGGGAGAAATTCCTGTTACATACGAGCAAGCATCAGATTTATTACACAAATATGGAAGTGTAAGAAATGCTGTAGATAATTTTCAGTCACAGTAATTCAGTCACAGTTACTGGTACTAGTCTCAATAAAAATATTGCAAGGATATACTATCTGTCATGCAACAACAAATAGAAGTTTTTTAGTTCTCGTAACTTTAAACTTCAAACCTTAAACTTTTAAGAATAAAAAAATGGGAACAAATAAAGAGTTAATAGGAAAAGGAATTAAATACTTATCGGGTTCTTTGCCCCTATTATTTATTGGCCCTGCAGTAATTTACAATGCGTTTATGAACAAACAAAACGTTTGGCATTACTTAGTTCTGGCTATTGGCATAATTGCCTGTTTAGCGGGAATGTTTTTAATCTTTTATGGTTTAAAAACAATCATGAGGGGGCTCTTTAACGACTAATTTGTATCTTTACTAAAATTGCTAATTATGGATATTCAAGCCGAAATAAATTGGATTCATCAAGAAATTGATAAAGTAAAAGACCCAACTTTTGTTGAAAAACTAAAAAGTCTTTTACAATCTATCAATAACCAAACTCTTGATTCTGATGCAGCTTATAATATAGACATAGAAAATGCTATGGAAGATATAAAAAAGGGGGACTTTTATTCTGAAAAGGAAGCCAAAGAAATAGCAAAAAAATGGGGTCGAAAATAATTTGGTCCAACAGTGCTTTAAAACAATTAGAAAATATTCATTTTTATATTTTTTTCGAAAGTAAGTCAATCCATATTGCTGATAAAGTAGTAAGTGATATTTTTGAAAGCACTGAAATACTAAAAACGCAACCTGAAATTTTTAAACTTGACAAACAAAAAACTAATAATGATGGTAGTTTTAGAGTTTATAGCATTTATAATTATAGCATTTCATACCGAATCATCAATCGTACAATCCAAATTCTTCGAGTAAGACATAATGCCCTAAAATCCAAAAAACATTCATGGAAAGTCTAATTCATATTCAAAAAACATTCGATAAGGTTATCTACATTGATAAAAAAATAAACAACCGCGAATTTGAGGATTGTGTATTTAAAAATTGTGATTTCTCTAATAGTAATTTTGCTTACAATACCTTTTTAGATTGCGAATTTATCGATTGCAATTTATCTATGACTAGTCTAAAAGGTACAAGTTTAAAAAATGTAACATTTAAGAACTGTAAATTGCTAGGAATTGCATTTAATGAATGTGAAGATTTCTTATTCCAGGTATATTTTGAAGAATCGGTTTTAGACTATGCCTTATTTTCTAATAAAAAAATGCCAAAAACTAAATTTGTAAATTGCTCTATGAAAGAAACAACTTTTATAGGAACTAATTTAACCAGTTCTGTTTTTGATAACTGCAATCTGGAAGGAGCAATTTTTAACGAAACTCAATTGGCTGGTGTTAATTTTAAAACAGCATATAATTTTAAAATTGATCCGGAATTTAATCCCATGAAAAAAGCTCAATTCTCGACCGAGGGAATTTTAGGCCTTTTAGATAAATATGACATTAAAATTGTATAATTATGAATGCAACCGAAGCGTATTTAGAAAGTGTAAAAAAACAATTTTTATATTATAAAACACTGGGCGAAAAATCAATCGCACAACTCGAGCCAGAGCAACTTCTTGTTACAACAAATGAAGATACAAATAGTATAGCAACTATTGTAAAGCATCTTTCGGGCAACATGCTTTCTCGTTGGACTGATTTCCTTACTACCGATGGCGAAAAAGAATGGCGCAACCGTGATGAAGAATTTGAAAATGATTTCCAATCTAAAGAAGAAATAATGACTGCTTGGGAAAAAGGTTGGAAATGTCTTTTTGACGCTCTAAATGATTTACAAGCCAATCAACTTTCAGACATTATATATATCCGAAATGAAGGACATACGGTTATTGAAGCTATCAACAGACAATTAGCACATTATCCTTATCATGTTGGTCAAATTGTATTTTATGCCAAACAATTAAAAAACAGCAGCTGGGAAAGTCTATCGATTCCAAGAAAAGAATCTAAAAATTACAATGCAGGAAAGTTTGCTAAAGAAAAAGAAATTAAGAACTTTACCGATGATGAGTTAAAGAGATTAAAATAACAATATTTCTAAAACTACACGGAGTCGAAAGCATAAAATCTATTATTATATTTATTTCAGAATTATAAATATGAAAGACAACAAAAATGAGACACATCATTTTTTGCCTAGTGGAGAATGGGAAGGATTTTATTGTTATTCTAATTCACCGGCACAACATAAAATGTCTATTGAATTAAATTTTGCAAATTCTATTATCTCCGGCTCTGGAACTGACGATGTAAATTCCTTTAGATGGAATGGTTCTTATAATCTGGAGCATTTTAAGCTAAAAATGGTCAAAACTTACCCTACGCATATCATCAATTATAACGGAGATATTGACGAAAATGGTATTTGGGGCGTTTGGGATAATCCTGAAGATTTGAGTTTTTTTGCTGATATTTCACCAGAAATTTTCCAACAAGCCAAAGCGATGACAAAAGGTGGTTTTCATATCTGGCCAAAAGCAGCAAAAAGCGAATCTAAAGAAGAAATTAGAGAAGAAGTTAAAGAATCTAAAAAATTAAAAGAGTTTTATATCCAGAAAATTTAAAACTTAATAAATCAATATAATACTAATGGTTCTTGTGAACCAATTGCAAACTAGCCCTGATTGCAATGGAAATCCTTTTATGTCGGGGTTCGACATAAAAGATTGAAATGAAAAGCAGGATTAGCTCCTAAATAAACAAATTACTTATTATGAAAAAATTACTATTACTCCCTTTATTACTTATTGTTGCATCTTGTTATAATACGGAACACAATTGCAAGGATTTTAAAACTGGAAAATTCAAATTTGAATACGAAGTTGATGGAGTAAAAAAAACAACTATTTTTGAAAGAAAAGATGATATTGAAATCGAAACTTTTGAAGGAAAAACCGACACGGCAACAATTCGCTGGGTAAGTGATTGCGAATATGTTCTGGAAAAGAAACATCCAAAGAACAAAGCAGAAGAGAAAGCTATCGGAATGAAAATTTTGAGTACAACCAAAGATTCTTATACTTTTGAGTTCGGAATGGTTGGTTCTACCCAAAAACAACGCGGAAAAGTTGTTCGAGTAGATTAAATTACATTTTTTATACTAATACCCCTTAATTAACACCTTTTTTAAATGGAAGTATTCTTAAACCCTGACGCTTGGGTTGCCTTATTAACACTGACTTTTCTTGAAATTATTTTAGGAATCGACAATATTATTTTCATATCGATAGTAACAGGAAAATTACCTCCTGAAAGTCGTAAAAAAGCAACTAGAATTGGTTTGTTTTTAGCCATGTTCATGCGTATTGCTTTGCTAATGGGTATTTCATACTTAATTGCTATGAAAGCAACAGTTTTTAGCATTAAATGGGGTTGGCTAAATGCTGACTTTACTGGACAAGCCTTGATTTTATTAGGTGGTGGATTATTCTTGATTTATAAAAGCACCAAAGAAATTAGCGAAAAAGTTGACCATAAAGGCGATGAAGAAAAAACATTAAAAGATGTTGCAAAACAATCCTTCTCGAATGTAATTGTACAAATTTTACTAATCGATTTAATCTTCTCAGTAGATTCTATTTTAACTGCAGTAGGAATGACAAATGGTGTTACTGGCGCTTTAACAATTATGATTACTGCTGTTGTTATTTCGGTAGCAGTTATGATGTTGTTTGCAGTTCCTGTTGGAAATTTTGTAAATGCAAACCCTTCTATTCAGATTTTAGGACTTGCTTTTTTAATCTTAATTGGGTTTATGCTTATTACTGAAAGTATGCACTTATCCAATGCTTCTTTAATAGGAGAACATATCGGGGCTGTACCAAAAGGTTACTTGTACTTTGCTATATCATTCTCATTGGCAGTTGAGTTTATTAATATGAAGATGAGAAAGAGATCGAAATCATAACTGATTTAATTTATAACAAAAAAAGCGCTAAGATATCTTAGCGCTTTTTTTGTATTTATTTGTTTCCTAAAATTAATCCTCGATAAATAATCGATACGGGAATACATTTGATGATCTGTTTTTTAAATTCTTCATAAAACTCTCACACAAATAATCCCACTCGGTTACCGATAAATGTTCTTTTTCGGCTGCATTAATTTTTAGATAAATATCTACTGTTCGACTGAAACCTGCTTTTACAGAGATTTCTTTTCGTGTTCCTTTTTCTATTTTAACATCGGTAATACAACTTTTAAAATGGTTAAAAGCGAATGCTTTTATATCTGCAAAAGTTACAATTCGTCCTCGTGTTAATAATGCATTACGATAAGCCAGAATACGGTCTTTGTTATTCTGTTTATTCATTCCGCCAACCGTATTAGTAACTAATACCGCTTCTTTACTCACAAAAAACAAATCTTCTTTAGACTCTAAGACTGTACCTGCTTTAATATCATTTCCTTCTTCGGCACAAGTCGACCAATAACTTATTATAAATGATTTCCCAACTGATTCATCAATTTTTGGTTTAATCATTAAATACGGATCGTTATTTTTAGAAAAACTACTTTCTTTCGCCTGTTGTTCTACCGAAGCCAATAGTTGATTAATTTCGACCAATGAACTATTCATGAAATCTTTTCCTAAACCCGAAAACGATGAACTCTCGTCTTTTAATAAGTCTAATACATTCTGAAGTAATTCAGAAGCCGTTCTGGAATCAAATCGAGAAACTCCTCCTGTACGTAATACAGCATTTCCTTCTTCGATAACCCCGTCTTTAAACTCTTTTATTTCATAGTGGTTATCAAATGGATCAACTACGGTATCTACATCAAGATATATATTATTACCCGTATCTAAGGATACATAAGACAAGAAACCTCCAAGTGTTTTATTTATGATATGTCGTCTTTTATTAATTACTGGAAAGCAATTTGCTGTAAAAGATACATTGTCTATTATTTGAGGAATTAATGACTCTGGAAAAACCATTTTAATCCAAATAACAGAATTATCATTATTGTTTGTTACCTCATCAAAACATCTATATTCTGAGCCATAATCTCTTATGTTCTTATGTTTCAATGCTCCTTTTAGCGTATAAAAATTATCAAAGTAAAATTCATTTACTTCTTGCATCAACTCACTAAGATGAGTATAATTTCTGTTTATGATACTTTCGATATCTAGATTGTTTACAGGAACATTATATCCCTCCTCTATCTTAATTTCCTCATCATCATGAAAGCATTTCATTTGCTTTAAATAATAATGGAACATTTCTTTTTGGTGGGTGTTTTTAATATCTATAAACAACATTAAATCCTCTAGTTCTTCTACGCTAGTATTATTTAATTCTATTCCTAAAAACACTATTCCTGAAGGTAGTGAGTTTTTATAATCGCGAACTGAGTCTTTGTAAAATAGATTTGAAACTTCGTATAGATTTCTTTCGTAAGCAATGTACTTAACCTCACAAGAAGCTAATTTCACCTCTAATGTTGGCGAAAGCGTTATCTCTTTAGTGATCGGTGCTAACGGATTATAAATATTATGAATTCTCCTGCTTACCGACATTTGGTTTAGCAAAGAAACTTTCATATTATTATCTATAGGTAAAGCATGCATGATTGCTCTCGCGGGTTTGGCTCCAGCGCTAACTTCTGGAAACATAATTTCAAGAACTCTTTCGACCACACGAGTTTTAGAATCTTCAAGTTCATGAGCTACTTTTTCAAGCTCATACGATAATGCATTTAGCATCATTGATACAACAGGATCAAATGATGTTTCCATCTCTACATCCGAAAAGCCCCATGATCTCGCTGCTCTTTTTAATACTCTATCTTTTATTCGTTCTTGTCTCATTATTATATTTTTTTATTGGGACTTGTGTTGCCTTTATATATTCTAATTTTTATCTAATATGTCATAATATATATCTATGGTATCAATAGAATCTGAACCACCTTTGGATGAGTTATCATTTTCAGAATAATCACCTTTATAACTAAGACTACAATAGTATTCACCTCTATCTTTTCCTGCCTTTATTCGTTTTGCTATATTTCTAAAATCATAAATTTTATATTTATGATTTTTCCCGTCTTCAATCAATAAAGTATCAGACTTTAAAATCTTATAATATGTATAATATGTATTTATAAAACCTGCCTCTTCTTGGTATTTTATCTTTTTTATTTCACCATCTTTTCCTATAAGAACTATAGAGAATTTCCTTATCGTTTCTATATTACTAACATTCAATAAACGTATATAAATTCTTCCTCCATCTGCAACAAATTTGGATGAATTACATTTTTTTCCATTTGTATAATCACTTACTGTAATAAGAAAAAAGCGAAACACAAAAAAGACAATTATTATTCCTAACAAACCTAAAGCTATTCTCTTCATTTGCTTAATTTCTGCATATCTAATATAATAACTTACCAGTTAATATTATTTTATTTTTAATGTCCAACTTGTCTCTTTACATTCTATATCATTAATCTTTGTATATTTTAATTTTTCGATACTATTAAAGAACTCTTCATTATCATACTCCTTTATAATACTCCCTAAAGAATCTTTAATTTTGATATTAAATTTTTCAGGAAATTTAATTGTATCCTTATAAAAAATAGGAAGTAAATAGTATCCTCCCCTATCTTTTTTAATGTAAAGACTATCAATCTTATTGTATTTAATATTAATAGCTGATTTTTCAACAAACTCATTATCGCTATATTTAAAATTAACGATAACCATTATTGATTTTTCAGCATTGTTAACAAATGTTATGCCTTTAGTTAAATTCGGATCTTCAGCTGGTTTTTGATTTCCTGGACCTCCTTTTTTCCAAGAATCAACGAAAGAAAAGAACAAAAACAAAAAGAACAATATTGACAATCCAAATGTGAAAATTATTTTTTAATCGTTATATCATTACTTTTAAGAATTTTGACAATTTTCATTTGCTAAAAAATACTTTTTAAACTTAATATTCTTGTCCTGTATCATGTACAACTCTTATATATTCAAGCTCTTGCTCGGTATAACGATACAAAATATTGTATTTGTTAGCTTTCTCACCTTCATCAAATGTAAATTTATGTGGATACAAATAAGTAAAATAACCGTTAGATTTAGTCGTCGTAGAACCATCTTCCTCTTTCCTGTTCATATCAGTATCCCAATATTTTATTAATGGTAAATCTGCCTCTTCCCTCAATTTGTTAATTTGCGAAATAGTCATTCCTTCTCTTATCTCAATTCCTTCTATATTCAGAGATTTTTTATATGTAGTAAAAGGATATGGATAATTCTTAGGAGCCTCTGACCCTGTTGTTTCTTCTTCTAACATTCGTTTGTAGCTTTCCATATTAGTTTTGTAACCAAGTTTTTCATTTCGCTCTTTAGTATGAATAGCAGATTCTCTTCCTTTTGCGAATTCCAATTTGCCTGCTTGTCCTACAGGACTATCTAAATTGTTAAAAAAAATATAAAGCTCAGGGATTATTTTTACTTCATTATCTTCTCCGAATTCGACAACCATAATCCCTAATTTATCCCAAGTATAGGTTCTCTCTACAATATATTTCTTTTCTAAAGGAGGCAATACTCTGTCATACTTCCCTAGTATTTTTACCCATTCATTTAGTGACTTCCCTAATGGAAGTTCTATGTCTTTGTAACTTACTTTTTGAGTATTAATTGTAAATTCTGAGTCCATTTTTTTTGATTCTTTTTTTGTCTGACATTGCAAAGCCAAACATGTGTAAAATAGTAAAGCAATTATTTTTAAGGTTTTCATCAATTGAAATATTTTAAAATTTCTTGTATTTTATCATTGTTTATAGCTCGTTCTGTAACTTTTTCGGCATGCTCATACACAGTAGCACTTTGAAGACGAATTATAGCATCAGGATTTGCGTCTGCCCATTTATAAACAATACTGTTTGCCCATTCCGTTCTGGAGTCTTTAGGATGTAATGTATATTTATTAGCTACATATTTTGCAAGCTCTTTTCCTGAAGGTTCTTTCCTTGTTTTCCACTCTTCCATTATAAGTGTAGCTACGTCCATAACTGCTACTTTTGCTAATTCAGCTGCAAGAGGATTTAAAGGATGGTTAAGTGCATCTTTAGCTATTTGGGTATGAGTAGGGTCAGTTCCATAATTTTTGTTACTATTAAGCGTTTGTTCTTCTTTTATATCTTCATCTACCGAAGATAAGAATAAATTAAAACCAATGTTAGAAAACGTAGCCAAACTATCCCCTAAATAACTCATGCTTCTGTCAATAAATCTTCCTAGTGGTCCTAGAAATTGCATTCCTGCCGATTTAATATCAAGTAATTTTAAGTAGTTATTATATGCTACTAGCCACTCTGATGTTGTCATACCCATATAAACGGGATCATTTTCTACTCCATCAGTTTTTTGCCCTTTGGATAAATCTTCTAGGGTAGTCAATATAAAAGCATCAGTAAAGGTTCTATCTCCTGGTTTTCTTTGTATGTAATCTTGTATACCTATAGGAAACATTTTGTCACCAACCTTTGGCAATACGCTGGCTAGGGTATCATCCATTAAAAATTTACCTGTTACAATCGGAATTGTTTTATAATCATGTCCTTGCATACCCTCAACCCAAGGATAGACCAATTTCAGGTTTTTAGATAACTCTTTATTGATCTGATATTGTGGTAAACTCCCGACTTTTATCAGCATTAATTCGCAAAAATTAGAATGTGAAAAATAATCTTCCAATACATGGAACGCAGCTCCTAGATGTCTAAATCCGTCTTTGTTTTTACCGTACTGAACAGCAAGTTTTATTTGATCCCACATATACCCATCAGATGATGGCCTTTCTGGAATACCATGTTTATGGATATAATTTTTGATATTAAATTCTGGGTCTACTTCTATAGATTGGGCTATTTCGCCTGCATAGAGCTTTACGGGTTTAGTTAATCCCTTGGCATACTCATAATTAAATGATATACTTAGGCTACTAAAATCGTTCAAACCTTTTGGGTTATCTATATGTTCTTCAGGTCTATAAAGTCCCAATATATCCTTAGTTAATGGACCATATTGTTTTCTGAACAAATCAAGATACCTTTTATGATCTGCGAATTTATCCTCACCAAACACAAATTCTTTGGCTGCTAACAATTCTAATAGTTTAACCCAAGTATCATGCGAAAATTTATTGGGATTACTTTTTAGTAAATCATTTAAATGTTTTGATTTAGACTGTTTGATTTTGTCGATATCAGGCTTCTCTAATCGAATAGTAGTTTCTAAAATAACCTGAGAATAATCCCTTAGCCAATTGCCATAATAAATTTGGTTCATTTCTTCTCTTGAAAATAGGCCTTTTAATGCTTCTCTTTCAATACCACCATGCATACCAGCCTCAAATCCTGCCCCAAAACCATCCTCATTTTCACTAGGGTTGGCATCATATTGTTGGTCTTCTGCTACATATTCTTTAATCTGTTTATGTATAGTAGAAAAATCGATAATTAAATCCCCTGTATAATTAGGTGTTTCTGTTTTGGCATAATTAAGATTTGTTTCTGTAAAAATATCAAAATTAAACAAAGCATATGCAAATTTTGCTCCTTCATCAATATTATCTGTATCATCTTTCCCCTTAGTAGACAGCTCTGTACGAAGAAGGTTATCAATATGATGCCCATATTCTTCAACCAGTGCAGCCAAAAGTTCTGTTTTCTTGTCATTGTCTTTTATTGCCAATTCTAAAGTATATTCCCAAATCAATATTTTTTTTTGGCTATTGCTATAATTGGCAATTCTTCCTCTTACAGGAAACTTAGTAACTATAATTTCTGGTGAAACTATTGATTTATCACTTAAGCCTCTATATAACTTACTTAGTGCACTTGCTTCAATTTCTTCTCCAAAAACTCCAACCATAAAAAACATGAAAGGCAATTCATCTAATTGTTTTGCTAAAGCTGAAAGTTGATCATGTGCGTAAGTACTTTCAAGTTTATATTTACTTTCGACAATTTCTTGTTTAGGAGGGCTTTTCGGCTCTCCATAACTAATACCTACATCGCTTGTTTCTGTAATAGCTTTACCTGAATTATAAACAATATTCCCTTCAGAGTAGATATTATGGTCGCCAACAGTAGTTTTTGTTATTGTACCTCCTACAATTCTTATTCTGCTCATAATTTTATTTAGTGTGATTTAGATTTTTTAAACCAGAAATAATTATTGTTCGTTTACTTATCTTCTTTATTTATATTTAGAAAAGAACATTATTGAATACGTAATAATTAAAAATAATATAGTCAGTACAGATAATCCAATTGAAACTACCCACCAATTTGTTTTACTTGCAGCTTTGAAAAAGAAAAAATAAGCAATCAATAAAACTACTGCATTAAAAGCTGCTAAAAAATTCAATTCGATAAAAGCAGCAGGTATATGACTATTTCCATTTTTATAGGTTAAATACAAATGAATAAAGCCCATCAGTTGCATGAAAATGGCAACAGCAGGAATAATTATACTCTTATACATGTATTAAATATATCAAATCAATTAATCTCTATTGATTTCTTTTTATCTCATTAATCGAGATAAATCATAGTTTCCTAAAGAAAATCCAGCTTAAATTCAATCCAAATATTTAAAATTCAGATTTACTTTTATCCTATAATGAAATTTAAACTTTCAAAAACAAAGACGTAATTATCATTATGGTCTTGTCTCTTTTATATAGTTCCTTTTAATTATCTTACCAGAGTTTGAATCTACATTATACTCAATTCTTCCAAAAGGATAGATATCTTTAACCACCTCCCACATATTCTCATCATTACTTAATGTTAAAAACGTATTTTTAACATCTTCTCTATCTGCAGGATTAAGTATCGTATATTTTTTTAGAATTTTAGAAATGATATCTGGTGAAATTTCATTTTCTTTTTGTGGTAAATCAAAAATAGCTTTAAAAAGAACTTGCTCTTCTTTGCTTAGATTTACAAACAAAGGTTCTTTCTTTAAAATTTCAAATAAATTAAGTGGCTTCACTTTTATGTTTTCATATTTAGCTGCTTCATCCACTTCCTTTACTAATTGACCATTATTATCATAATACTTAGAAGTACCAAATTTAACAATATCAGAACCTAACTGCAATCCTATATATCTTCGGGTTTCAGATTCTAAGAAACCATTTTTATGATAACTTTTATGCGTTTCTATTAATTCTGGAACAGGCGGTAAAATTATTACTGTTGCCGATTTATCTTGTGCCTGAGAACTTTCAACCACATTTCCATTTGCTAAAACCTCAATATGATTATAAAGATCAAACTCTCCTAATTTTCTTTTCTCTTCAACAATTCGGTTATATTTAACAAAATCAAACTTATCAGTTGTCATAATTTTTTCTTTAGGATAATAAACTCCTTTTTCTGTTTGCCCACCACAAGACATTAAATTAAATGCAATAATGCATAGACATATTATACTTTTTATTTTTTTCATCGTATGCTGGAATTAAGAATCTTCCATTGCCATTTATTTGTTGAAAAACGTGCTTTACCAATTTGATGTGTATAATCCATTATATTATCTGTTTTACAAAACTTGTAAGTAAACAAACCATCGTTATCAAAAGTGTGATACAATCCCATGGCATGCATTAACTCATGAGGAGCGGTAGAATCATTCCTATTTTGATAAACAACAGCTACTCTGGAGTTACCACCCACATTTTCTGCTATACCATTTAATTTACCATTAGGAAGCATGTATAATCTATAACAATCTTTATAAATTTCATTTTCTTCATTTTCAAAAAATACCTCATCAAGTGTTTTATGAATAGATTTTACATTAGAAGTGTCCATTACTTTATTTCCTTTTTTATCCTTTGAAGTAAAAAACAAATCATACCACCAACCCCCAACTTTTATTTCTTTCATGCTTTTTATATCCCCTTTTATATAAGATTGATTTAAAGCATTACCAAGAATTTGTACTTCATTTCCTTTTATACTTCCTTTTATACCGTTATGGCTAACAGGGATGAACAGAATTTTAATTTCTTTTACATTATTGTTAGGTAAAATGAATATTTCTCCTACTTTCTCTAAATATTTTTTCTTTGTTGCTATAATACGGATGCTTTGTTTTTTATCAAATTGTTTTAAACATTTAATTTTCAAAGCTTTTTCATCATAGTGTTTCCCTTTTGTTGAAGTTAACTTTTTTAAGATCGTAAGTTCAAAAACAGCTGTATCATAGACATAATGCAATTTCTCTGGTTCTTCTTCAACTTCAGTTATTACATCAAAAAAGGCTGTTTGTCCCTTCATAAGAGTAACATTGGGAATATAATATTTTCCTTTATAACAATTAAAAAAACTATATTGATTTAAATGGTTTAGATAAGCTTTATTCTCTGGAGTAAAGATTGCAGTAGGTTCTGATCCGTAAGTTGCACCATATTTCCCTATAATTCCATTATAAGGAACATCAACAGCCATTTTACTGTCTTTTTTTCTAGGCCAATCAATACCGAATTCACCTTTCCAATCCTTACAAGGTCTATATTCAACTAAACATTTTGCGATTTTTTCAGGAGGCGGAGCATCTTTCGGTTCCCCATAACTAATACCTACATCGCTTGTTTCTGTAATTGCTTTACCTGAATTATAAACAATATTTCCTTCAGAGTATATATTATGATCTCCAACAGTAGTTTTTGTTATTGTACCTCCTACAATTCTTATTCTGCTCATGTATTAATGAGATTTAGATTTTTCAGCACTATTATTCTGCATTTCTTTTTTAGAATGCTTATTTATACCTCCTTCGCTGCTTGTATCAATTCCTTTCACTGCTATTTCTTGTCTCTCTTTCTCGGTATGAGATTCTAAATTACCTTGAATATTTTCCGTGAAGTTCCCCGTCACATTTAGCATATTATCTCCTCCAACACTAGTATTTAGCATCATTGCTACCATAGTAGTTTTGTCTGCTCCTGCACTTTCCATAATACTCATTCCTGCTGTAGTCGTAACATTTTCAGAAGCATTCATAATAATGTTAGTAGCATTCATTGTTATTGTATTTGATGCGGTAATATTTATATTTCCACCTACAGTATCGAGTTGTATTTCGTTGCCGTTTTGATCTGCAATTATTATGCTCTCTTCTTCTGTAAACTTGATTATATGCCCGCTACGGGTATGAATGGCTTTTATATTATTTTGAGCATCTGCATACCCACTTTTATCTTGTCCGTTGTATTGTGTTCCTATTACGTAAGGATTCTGGGCATTATTTCCTTCAAAACCTACCAATACTTCTTCTCCTATTTCGGGAATAAAATAAAATCCTTTTCCTGCACCCGAATGAGGTTGTATCATACGTATCCATGGACTTACAGCATTGCCACTTGTTCCATAAAACTGTACTATAACTCGTCCTAATCCTTCGGGATCACTATTATCTTTTACCTGTGCTGGCTGACTCTCTGCTTTAGCAAAAACATGTACATTAGTATAATGTGGTACAGCAACATCTGCAGGAATAGCTTTGAACTCACAAGAATAGTTACCGTGAACCTCAGAATGGTGTATGGCTTCTATAACAATAAGTTCATGTTCTACAGTTTGATTTACTATCGTAAAAACTTGACCTACTCCTAAAGGAAAATAAGAGATTCCGCTATAATACACACTATTGGCATCGCTACCTCCTGTTTGCAACGTAACCATTTCATCAATTTCTTCTTTATTCTGTGAGTTGGTTGTATAGGCACTAATACTTAAATCTGATTGTGCAACAGTTCCTTGATTATAGCCTACAATAGCCGAAAAACTATCTTTACTACCCACAGAAGTTCTTGCAGCTGCATTACGGATTGTAGCTCCACTTTCATAGTCATAACCTGTTAAGGAAATTTTGTGCGACACCATATTGGTCTGTATCTTAAAACTGTGTAAAGAAGCTCCATTGATGAGTTTTACTTTACTAGTTTTTGTTTGTCCAAATTGCATACGCATACCATCAAAATAAAACCATTGTCCGTAACGTGTTGCCAGTCTTTTAAGAAATTCAAAACTGGTTTCATTATACTGTGCTATGTATTTTAATTCCTTAAGATAAGTTGATCTTATAGAATCTCTTTGATAAAATTCTCCTGGCCCTTCGGCTAAGATACTAAGTACAATATCATCCATTCCTCGTTCCTGATATGATCTTGTTTTTTTCATATCATCGAGAACAATACTATGACTCACACCTGTTACGTGTAAACCCACTGGGCTTCCATGAAGATCTACAGACGAAAGCTCTGTAATGATACCTTTACTCATCAATCTTATTCCGGTAAGGCTTTTAAAAGTAAAAATAACTTCATCTCCTAAGTAACCTCTTAAAGCTTTTGCTTGGTCTGCTGGTTTAATTATTGCTTTACCTGTGTATTGCCAAATAAACGAAAAATGATGATGATCAGCCATCTTTTGCGATAGCTTTAAATCATAATAAACAACGTTTTGGGTAAAACTTCCTATAGATATATGTACTTGTTCTGAAAAGTGTGCCATAATAATGCGTCCTTGTTTTTAATTAGCCTTTACAATTAATCTAAAGCAATCCAGTTGTTTGAAAATTTAGCATCTCCAAAAGTCAATTCTTTGGCTACCAACTCCATTGTTATTTTCATTGGTACTTCGGTTGTGCTTGTAAATTGCTCATCATAACCAATACAAAATGCTTTTACAAACGTAAGTTCTTTCATTTTGCTCAAAGCATCTCTTCTATAAAAAACAATTTTTCCATCTTTAGTTAAATCACTATTTAACATCCATGATAGAAAATGACTATTCTGACTTGCCTCGATAATCATTCTTATAACACCACCTTTGGCATCACCGGTAGGTTTACTTGTTGTATCGATTTTTTGTTTAAAACTAATATTAAATTCCAGGACATTATATTCTTCCCCGTCTATGTGTAATTTTGATAAAAAACTCATTTGTTGATTTTTAGATTGTTAAAAAGTAGTGTTATAAGGTTTAAGCTTCTACTTAAAAAAGATTTAAGTAGTCACATCAAAACAAAAAAGGAAGTCCAATAAATGGACTTCCTTTAATAGTTTCAAGCTTAATTAAGTTTGATAAAGTCCAAAGGATTAAACCCAAGCATTATCAAATTCTCCTCCGCCCATCGAGATTCTACGAGCTGAGATCATAAAAGTTTCCGTTAACGGAGTAGCACTGTTATGATCAAAATTCTCTTTGTACTTAACCATGTAAGCTTCTGTGAACTTCAACTCTTTTAAAGTAGCATTCGAATCACGTTTGATGAATTTTACTGACCCATCTTTTCTTTCGAAATTATTGGTCATCCATTCGAACAATTCTGTGCTACCAGTTGATTCTACTTCGATCATGATTCTACCACCACGTGTTACTGTAGATGGACGCCCAGAAGCATCAGTTTCTTGAGCTAAATCATAACTTACATTTAATACTTTGTAGTCCTTTCCGGCTACTGACAACGATGTTAAAAACGACATAATAAAAATTTTTTAATTATTAATTTATTTATTTATCCTGTAAATATATATAAAAAAAATCTTATTATAATATATTTTTTAATAAAATTTTATTTACATTATCAATATTTTAAGAATTTAGCAATCAAAACATAGCTGAACCCTTGTATTTAGTACTCAGACGAGTAACTTTTATTTATAAGATAATGGTCCTACAAAAAAATATCCTCTAAAATCAAAATTCCTATTAGTACTTTTTATTGTTGCTTCAATAATAATATCGACTCTTTTCTTGGCTCTGCTCACATCATCAACTACATATTTTGCCTCGGTTAATTCCACTTTAAGCTCATTAACTTTAATCCTTCCTTCATGAAGAAGTAATGATTGTTTCATGGTTTTAGAAATTATTTCTTTTAATGTATTTTCATTCATTAACAAATCAAAATCAATCTCCCAGATTTTAGAACCAAAGGTTTCATCAAATTTACATTCTCCAAAAGTGGTTGTTGCCAACAATATTACTTGTTGGGCAATAGAATGTTCTATAGAAGTTTTTTCTAGTTCTTTTTTCTGAATTATAGCATTAAAATCTATAGGCAGTTTATAAAAAGCTCCTTTCATTTATTTAATTTTTAAATATAAATCAATCGATCTGTTTGTCCTTGCTTATTTGTTTCCATAGCCTTCGAAACTTGCTTTCTCTTAATTACGTGAAGCTTTACCTTTGGCGTAAGCTTTAAAAATTTCTCTCGATATAGAATATCTCCTATAAAGCGTTGTCCTTTTTTTTCATCGACAATAACAAAATAACTTGTTCCTTTTTCTACTTTAAGCGTATTTATATCTCCTGCAAAAATTTGTATATTCTGATTTTCTTTTTGAAAAGTATAAGTAAGTTCATCATGATTTAATTTTCTATATCTAGAAATATCAAATGTCTCTATTTCTTCTTTTAAAGGTTCAAAAGGAATATTCTCGAATAGGAAATTTTTAGTAGCTAAAAATTTTAATCCCAAAAAGCTCCATAATCCTTTTTTGGTAGTTTGTTCTTTAAAGAAATAGGTATCTCGGGTAACTTTATATATTTCTTTTTCATCTGTTTTATCATCAGTAACTATCATCTGATACGTTGGAATCTCAATTTCAGCAGGAATTTCAGCACCTTTAAAGTGTGTTTTTAAATTCACCGATCCTATTTGCTGTTCAGAGATTGTAATACTAATAGTATGCTGTTTCAATGCAGAATCTGTACGAACAATAACTTTACCTTCGCCACTTCCTGCATAAAAAACAGAACCATCATTGTCTGTAAGTCCTAATGAGAGATTTAATTCTGGAATTGGCATATTTAGTCTTTTAAATAAATTAAACTTTAGTTTTGTTTTTAAGAATGGTGCTTATTATCTCTATTTTTGAAATTATAAATTCATTCTATTTTTTCTTGATTCTATACAATTTCAGACAATGTAAATATTCTTTTATATTTTTATTATCGTTAGCACTTGGACTAAATTCATAATCTCTTTTAAGTGTATAAAATTTGATGGTATTAATATCATTAGCCATTAATTTCTTTATATCTCTTCTTCTGAGCTCCAAAGCAGCTGTCCCATCACAGTTTACAGCAAATGAATTTTTCAGGATATATCTTTCTCCATTTTTAAAATAAATTTCCAATGGTTGCTGTTGTTTCACACACACATTATCTGTGAAGATTTTAAAATATAAGTATATGCTACTTCTTCTTTTCCCAAGTTGAAATACTGCATATTCATAATCTTCATTAAAAACACGTAGCAAAATTGGTGTCGCACTTGCAAAAAGTTTACCCGAAAGCAATAATTCATTTTGCGAAATAGGGCAATTTAAAGTATCAATTGCTCTTATTTTTTGAGCATTAGCCGAACTTGAAATTGAAAATAATGCGATTAAAAGTAAAATTTTAAGTACGTTCATGAATTTGAATTATTTGGTTTGATCATTCAAAAGATCAATATTTTGTTTAAAAAAGGAAACACAAAACATATGTGTTTCCTTTTTTGAATTTACTATACAACAATTATTTTTGTTCGTAATCTGTATCCCATTCTGTTCCATCATCTCCTTTATGACCATCCATTTTTATAAGGAAATTTTTGGCTGGGAAATATGGTTTCATATGGATATCCATATATATTCTATCCTTTTGGATTGGATCTTGCTCAAATCTTCTAATCTCGAAGTTCTCGATTAATTTGTCTGGACCTGTAATACCATCAAGGAAAGCAACGATTTGGTTCATTATCTCTTTACGAGTCTTAGCAGTAAAGTTTTCGAATGCACGACGATTAAGGAAATCCATTAATACTTTAGTCACATAATCAAATACACGAACTACTGAATATGTTTGCAATCCTAAGTTGTCTCCGTTAAATAATGTTTTTGCAGAGAAAGCCATTACTTTACCATACTCGTTTACCATAGGAACTAATCCTAAGTTTTCAAGATTTGCAATTTCACTTTTCTTAAGATCAAATTTTACACCATCAACTTCATTGATTCCACCGAATTTTTTACCAGCAGTAACCTGAGACATTAATGTTTTGTAAATTTTCCCTGCAAGTGCTGCAGATGGAGCAATGTGCAAATCTTCGTTTTCACCAATTTGGTCAAATCTTCCACGTCCTACTAACCAGTTACATGTCATAATTACATTTGAGCGATATACATCTCCTCCTGTTAAAGAGGCAGCATCAAACATTTCCATTACATCATCCGGTTCATCTAAATGTTCAAAATCTGTAACCAACATTACTTTGTTCTCATGTGCAATTTTTGCCCATTTTTCGATTACTTTATTTGATCCTAAATAACCAGGAATAACAAGGATACCGTAGTTGTTTTTAAGATCTAAACGATCGTAGTTATCAACTAATTCTGAGTGAATTGCATCAATAAAACGAGTATTATCAAGGTCTTTTAATTGCTCTAAATCGGCATTTACGATGGTAACATTTTTTACTTTATCTGTTTCAGTATTTTTGAAAAACAAAGCAACAGTTCTATAAGCAGCCTCGATTTCTCTTGTATCTTCAACAGCTTTTACTAAATTCTTTTTTAATAATACTTCAGACTCTTTGCATTTGTCTTCACTTTGAGCCACCATATCAGTCAAAGCTTCATTGTTACTTAAAACCGAAGCCCAAAGTTCTAATGTTTTTAAAAGTGTTTCTCTTTCTTTAGCTTTGTTTACTTCTCCAAGGAAAATTTTTCTTCTTGCTTTTCTCTCTGGATTAAGATTTTGAATTCCTTCAATAGACATTTCCAACAAATCAAACCCACCGTATTTAGCTAGTTTTTCAACGTTTTTTTCAATAGAAGAACCTCCTGTTACTTTACGTTCTAATACTGCAGTATCAACGTCATTACTTTTATATGCTTCTTTATTTGCCATACTTTCTATATTTTTTTAAATTTCTTATTTATTCTCTTTCAATTCTGTAATTAGAGTTCCAAGGCTTTCTAATAAAGCTTTCTTAGCATCAGCATCTTCTAATGCTGCTTTTAAGATTTTATTCGATTTTAACTGACGAATAATTTTTTGATATTGGTCTTTTTCAGTTTCCAGATCAGATAAAAATTTACTCTGTGCAGTGATACCATTTATTCCAAAATCTCCTAAATTTTTAAACTTTAATGCTTCTACTTTCGTAGCTCCATCTGCAGTTTCAAAATTCACTTTTACTTCTGGTTTAAAATGTTCAAATGCTTTTTCAACACTTGTAATTCCTTCTACTAGTTCTGGTTTAACAGGTGCATCTACAGTTAGTTTTTGAGCAACAAGTGTTCTGTTTTGAGGGATTGCAGTGATTGCTTCATCTGCATCTAATTTTACTTCATTACCTCCAATTCCATAATTTGATAACATAATTTTAATTTTTTAATGATTAGTTTATTAATTCTTTTACTCTAATTTCTTATTATTGGTTTTGATAAATCTGACGACAAACATCCAAGTCTCTACTTACTTTTTCTAACTCTTCTTTATATGTTTTTGCCGATTGGTTCAAACTATCTATTAAATGAGAATTATGGGTAAGACTTCTAATTTGCTTTTTATAATCAATAATATTCTTGTATGCCAAAATCACGTTGTTATATAGCTTTTTATTTTCAGTGGTGTCTTTTGGTATTTTCTGATAAATATTGGCTATCATAACATTAGCCAAACGTTGCTGAAAATCATTATCTACTTTTGGCGAATTAATAGAGTCAATCGTCATTCGAACACTATCAATTTTTACCGAAAAATTAGTTTGATAATCATACTCTCTTTTCATCATTTCATTCTCAGCCTTTAGCATTTTATTTTCTGCCATTGGCATATAAAAATTAAACGATACTGCAATTAACATTACTGTAAAAGTTAGAATAAAGGCTACTAGAAAAGCTATAAATGCTTTCTGGCGTTCAGATTTGTTTAATACTTCCATAATTTATATTACTATTATTTTTTAATCTTTTATAAAGAAACCATGTCGTTTCGGGTTATGAACAATATCTTTTTTGTCTGTTTCGGCAACAAATAATTCGATATTTTCTTTTTTCTTCCCTATATAATCCAGCTTACTCAAAGTTTCAAACAGCTTCTCTATTCTTTGTAAAAAAGTCATTGTTAAACCTGCTGTTTTATCTATATGTACATGATCGTAACCTGTATTTATCAGTGAAGTAAACAGTATTTCAAAATCTCCTTGTGATATATCACACCACTCAGCAAAATAGTTTAGTAACTCTTCTTTTCCTGCTCCAGATTTTGAATCAATAAAATTTTTCATCACTCTGGCAAAAGAAACCACTGTACTTAACATTGCTGCTGGATGCTGGTGTAACGAAAACCAACGAAATTGAGTTAAACAATTCCCTAAATAATATCCTGTATTATCTGCCAATTGCATCATCGTATGTGCCAAAACACCTGTTTGCTGAACGCGGTTAATTTTTTGAGAAATCTGTACTGAGTAAATTTCTATCTGTCCAAACGAACGTGCAATTTGTGCTTGCATATCAACTAGTTTTGGGTGACAGGTTACTGTAACTGATGATGGGATATAATCCTCATCCAGAACAGTAGTATCTCCTACCAAAACTTTACCGATTGCCAGATAAAATCCTCCATACCCAATTCCTGAACGAAATTCTTCGGCCTTAATTAAGTGTAATTTATATTCTGGTTGTGTGTACGGATATCTTGGCGGAACTTCGTCTGGATCAGGCTCACCAAACGGAATTCTTTTTTTAGAATTAACCGATATACAGGCTAGCAATTCTAATTGTTCACCTTCTTTTATCTGATAAGTATCCTCTGGATAAGGAACCTGAAGGTCTAATGTATCTGTATTACTCTTACTAATCTCGATTCTTGATCCATTTGGGGTTATGGCATGACACTCCTCTACACGTACGCGAAGTAGTTTATGATTATCAATTCCTAAAGTAATTTTTGTCGATTCTCTGTTCTGATTTCCCAAATCCAGTAATCCATAACTCATAGGTGTTGTATGAATACCTATTGCATCATTTACCAATTCGGAAACATTGTCCTGCATCGATAAGAAATGACTTTTGTTTATCTTCATCCCATCAATCCAGTTAACGGGAAAATGATTCAGTTTTTCTATCATAATTCTTTATTTATTTTTTTATTGGAAATATAATTTTGTTATTTCTTATCCTCTTATTTTGTTCTCTACTCTAATTATTGCATTGTCATAAACAACATTATCTTTTAAATCTTTGGCAAGTTTGTAATAGTTTAATGCTTCTTCAAAATCATTATCGTTTTCAAAAATCTTAGCAATATTGTAATATGCGCTAGCTTTGGTTGTATTAATAGAATTACCTGCTGCATAGGTTATTGCTTTCCTGTTAGCATAAATAGCTTCTGCCTTATATCCTTTTTTAATATACATAAGTCCCAAATTACCATAGGCTTGTCCGAAAACTGGATTGTACTCTAAAGCTTGTTTGTAAAAATTTAAAGCACCATCTATATCTTTACCTTGGTAAGCTAAATCTCCCTTTGTGTTTAATTGAAGCGCTTTTTTTCTGTCTTCATTAGATACATATACTTGTTCTTCGGTATCCTCACCAGACGTTTCAACAATACCTACTTCTTGCTCCGTTTTCGAAATGATATTATTTATATCAATGATTTCTCCATTTTCATTTATTTTGAATAAGTTCCACACATTACCTTTCTTATTTTTTGGGATGTAATATGTTTTAACCAATGATTGTCCTACATAAACAAATACTTTTGCTCCACTTGCCGATAGTTGCGAAGAGTTCATGTCTTCTTTATTAGAATAATCGTGAACAAAATAATGATAGGCTTCTCCGAATTTTTTATTCTCAATCGTTATCGTTTCTGGTCCATAACTATCCGTATCATCTACATCTAGATTAGCCATATTTCCTTTCTTATGCTGAAAGTATATATGATTGCCTTGAAAACTTAAATGAGAGTCTAAATCCTCCGGATATTTCCCCCAGTTTAAAACAATTCTCATTCCGTCTAGGTTTTTCATTACCGGGCTCAACGCATATGTTAAATCATTACATGGACATTTTACAACAAGAGTCGAATAGTTTTCTTTTTTGATAATTAATAAAGTATTCGAATCGTCTTGAAAACCTCCATTAATGGTTGTTTTCCCCTGAGCATTGGTTAATCTTTTTGCTGATGATTCTCCATTTCGTTGAATCATTACTTCTGCATTGTCTAATACTTTATCTTTTTCTACTGCAGATAAAACTTGTATGGAAATATCTTGAGCATTCGCATTTTTACCAAAAGCAAGAACTAAAAAGAGTACTAAAAAATTTATTTTCATTTTATATTATTTGTTTACTATTTATTAATTTTAAAATGTCATGAACAGACTTATTAAATAAGTTTATTTGGGTTAAATACAAGCAATGGCGCGCAATGAGCCCATATTATCCAGAAAATTTTTACCTTACAATTTATTTACTTTAAATAATTTTATGCTTAATTAATTATTCATAACGACCTATTAAGGTTCTATTTTTAGAATTTAATTATTGGTTCGTTATTTATAATCTCTCTTAAAATGCTTATTGCAAATCTGTTAATAGGTCTATTTAATCTTCGTTAAAGGAAATTCATTGTTACCAGGATTTATAAAATATATCGGGTTTCCAGAGATATAAAATTTCTCCTCATTTACCTCTATAAATATTACTCCCATTTCATCTTCAAATGCTTTATTGTATGCTATTTTGATTTTATTCTCACTAACTTTTTCTCCCTTTACATCTAAATATTTTTCTTTGCTTCCGGCATCGTCAATATTTACAGATATATCGTCTAGAGATTTAATTATAATATCAAAAACCGTTTTCTCATTATCTCTATTACTTGCTTCAAAATGATAAACTCCTCTCCAGATATCCAAAGAATCTTGATTTATAATATCAATAGAATCATTAGCTAAATCTCCAACATCATCACTTGTAATGCAATCTGCTTTTGTTCCTTTAACTGTTTTTACGCTTTTAAAATTCAATTTATTCACAAAATATTTAACAACAGTTGACGATCCATCATATGTGATTTCCCATTTAGATATACCTTTATTTTTATCAATCCATTGAAATCTGTAATATGATTTTTCTGACTTATCCGTAAATAAACTTATCCCGTCTTTATTTAGTTTTACATGGTCGATTTTCATATTACTATCTTCCATTATTCCTTTTTCAAAAATTGAATCTCTCGAAGTTTTTATACTTTCTCCATCATAGCCACAATCTACAAGTACAAATTCATTTCCTTTTTGTTTAACCTCTAACCAAGTTCCTATATACTCTTCACTACTATCTTCTGATTTACAGGAAGCCATCGTACCTAATAGAAATAAAATAAATACTAGTTTTCTCATTTTATAATTTTATCATTTTGCGTTTAATCATAAGAACTTATATTTTAAAATTTGCTAAACCAGTTTAATAAGCCTGTATAGTTCCATCTGAATTGACAATGTATTTTGCCGAAAGTTTATTTTTTTTCTTATAAACTTTATCAAAAACTGAAACTGATAAATCCTTATTAATTACATAAGTCTGATTACTAACATCTACATCCTCTGGAGCTTCTCCATCAGGATATTGCCCAATTAATTGATTTGCTATAATTTTATTATTTCTCACATTCATTAAATAAGTAGTTGAAAGATAATCCTGTACTTCATCTCTTATTATAAAAACATAAGTTTCAAAATCCAAACCTGAATTATCTATACAATAAATTCTCTCTGGTGTATTTTTGTTTATCTTATTGTTAATCAATTGTGTTACAACCGACAATTCATCACTTTTGTAAAAAGGAAAATTTTCATCACAAACTTTACTTTCTTCTACGTAACATAAATCTATATATTTTTCATAATCAAAAGGAAGTTTCACTTTCTTTTGAGATAAATCAGTTTTATTTTGGGCAACCTCACTTTTATCACCTTTTCTATATAAAATTGCAAATTCAGGCGAATAAAATTCTCCTTTAGGTGATTTTATAATTTTCCACTCAATATGATTTTCAAAAATTTTAATTTCTGCTTTTCCATTTTTGGCTCCAAAAAAACTATCGAAACTTAACTGAATTTTATCCTTTACAATTAAACCTTTTATGTTATTTGTATCATCAACATCACAGTCAAGTTTATTACCATTATTATAAACTGCACAATACTGTCCAAATACAGAATCCTTCTCAATTCTTTTTATTTGTATTGTAAATTGTTGAGATTTATCATCAGATCTCCAATTCCAGACACCAATTATATTCTTTGAATCTGTTTGAACATAATTATTGATAATCTCATTTTTGTTATCGTTATTATAATGGACATCTTTTTTTATTTCATTGTTTTTACATGAGGTAAAAAAAATAGTTATGACTGCAATCTTTAAAAATTTCATAATATTATTATTTTATAATTTCCCCAACTAGCATGAATATCATACTCATACTAGCTAGGGCTTTTCTTTTCAATACGTCAATGAGCTTATTACTTTTATTACTTTTATTATTTTTCTATATTCTCATATTTAATTTTTGAATCATAATTTTTAAAATCAATCTTTCCAAAATCTTTTGGATAAAGAAAGGAACTTATAGGTAAAAATTCTGATCCATCTGATCTTTCAAAAAGACTTCTTTTGAATTTAGCTAAAGTAAGTTCATCTGATTTATTATTATATTCAAACGTAATATTGTCATTTTGTATCCTACCAAATTCGTCACATGTAACTTGCTCAATCGTAAAATAATTATCCTCTGAAGTTATTTTTTCTAACCCGTCTGAAGGACAATTATAAGAAGCAGTATAAATAATATTATTGTTGCTTATTATAGAATAACTATTATTTCCTTTGTTTATCATTATGCATAATGGAGAATCCATTAAGAGTGAATTATCCAAATCCATTTTTTTAATCACTTTAGGTTCAAAAATTAAAATTATATCCTCCTGTCCATCTTTATTTAAATCACATTTTAATTCTTTTTTTATCTTGTACTTATCTAATTGTAGCTTTAAAGATTCAATAGTTTGGGTTGTCATTTTCTTTTCAAAAGCCCATTGTTTTAAAACTTTATTCTTTTGCAAAAAAATAAGATTCCATTTCTCCTTTATATAACTTTCCTTAACAGAGAAGGATAAAGAATCATAATCTTTAAAGTTTATAACATCAATAATTAAATATTTTTTTACATCATCATTTTTAATAAATTTCTCTAAACTAAATATATAATCTTTAGTATCCTCTTTTCTATAAATGGTATAACTTAAACTATCTATATTAATTAAATTTTCAGATTTTATGAATAAGTAATTATTTAATTCATCTCCCTCAAAAAATGTTTTGCCAATAAAAATTTCTTGTTGTTGTTGTTTTTCTTCTTCTATTTTTTGCTTTGTTTGAATGATATTATCTTTTTCTTGCCCTTTACAAGAAACTAATAAGAAAACGACTAATAGAAATATAAAAATTGATTTTAAAAAATCAAAAACTTGTTTAATATAACCTTGGAGGGATTCAGTTAGTCTTTTTTCCATTTTTTTATTTTGAATCAAACTCATATTCTAAATATTTACTTTCTTTTTATCAATTTAGAAATACCTCCAATTAGCAAGAAAATTAGACTCTTGCTAATTAGGGCTTTTCTTTTCAATACGTCAACGAACTTGTTCCTTTTTAGTTCTTATTAATCGTCACTTCCAAGATTATCGATAATTTCTTTCAAATTTTGAATTCCAAAATAATTATTTTTTATAATTATTTCAATTACTTCTGGGTGAGAAACAGATAAATCTTCTAATGCTGTTGATTCATTATTCCATAAAACAGGTTTTTTATTTTTAAATTTAGTAACTGCAGGATTTTCAATAGAAGCAATTAATGCTACAATATTTGCTTTCTGTAATTCACTAAAAACTTTCGAAGGATCATTTTCAAATACTTTATTTAAATCACCATCATATAATATTGAAACATAATTAGACAATGCATATATAAACCTGTTATCATTTTCATTTGTGTTTTCTCTAACATATTCTAACAGACCTTGCCTAATCGAAAAAGTACCATCACAATTTTTATGAAAAATCAAATCTCCAATCCTTTCAACTTGAATAGGATTTTCTTTTTCATATTTTTTATATAATTCCTCTAAGGCCATTTTATTAATTTGCTTTTCTTTATCAAAACCAAATTTAATAACCAAATCAGTTAAAAATTTTTTGTCATTAGAAAGAAGCCATAATAAATCCACTCTACTATCATTGAATAAATATTTATTTCTAGATAAAATCGTTTTTAAATTTTGTTCTCGTATATTTTGCAGATTTTCTAAAGAATTCCATTTATAAATTTTAATCTCATCCTTAGATGTAGGCATATTTTTTTCTAATGTAGCTACTTCAGGAAATACTTTTTCGTAATCGAGAACTTCTGGTATCGAAAATAATTCTGTAATAAAATTACCTTCTTTATTTATATAAAATGAATAATCCTGCACCTCTTCAGAATTATTTTTTAAAAATTTAATAACTCTATCGCAAGGGGTAGTAAAATTTATATAAATATTTTTTTTCTCTGAATTATAATCTAAAGTTCGTTGAAATAATTTATTTACAATTTCATTAAACTGAATATTATTAGGGGCTTTATATCCATTTTTCATCAAGTATTCTTTCAATATTTGATTTGATACATCTAAATCTGTTTCCGTTAAATTATAATTAGGGTAATCTGTTTCATTTTTTTCTGCCCCATATCCTGCTTTAATCTGTTTTTCTAATAATGTTTTTAAATCTCTGTTTTCCATTTTTTCAATTTTTGCAGTTTCACTTTTGTTTTGACATGAACAAAAACAAAATAATAATACAAGTGGTGCAAATGTTAATAATTTCATAATAATATAATTTTTAAGTTCTAGTTGTACTAGCGCTATCTACGTCAGCCTCATTATTCATAACCTTGAGAGTATATTCTTTTTCAGAAGGAGTGTAATTAGGAGGTATAACAAACCAATCTATGTCATTTTTAGAGTATTTAGAAATTTTCACTGTTCTTGCTCCTTTAGCTCCCCCTTGGTTTCCTCCAACACAGTAATAATGTTTTCCATCAGCACTAATCCCAACAACAAACGTAATATGACCAGCTCCACCAACAGCGCCTTCTTTACCATTTACTTTAGCACTTTGATTGCTATCCCAATCTATCACAGCAGCTGAACCGTAAATTGGTTTATCTTGTTTCCAAAATTGCCACATTGCAGCCCTACATGATAAAGGAGGAGGTGTATAACCTGCCTGAGTGAAACACCAACTAGCAAAAGCACCACACCAGTTTGTTCCTTCATTAAGTCCTTTTCCATTTGTAGAAGCAGTAAAATATTCTGTAATTCTTGAATTGTTATCATTACCCAAAATTGCTTTTTGTCCTATTTCTTTTAAAGCAAAAGGCATCCAAGGGGCTTTTCCTGACAAAGTAGTTTTTTCTACCTTCGCCTTCCCATATTTACAATCATTAATTTTAAATGTTACTGAAGTGATATCTGTAAATGCACTTTGCTTTTCATCATAGTTATTCTTCCCATTAGCAAGTGTTACGTTTTTTCCTACTTTTTTACAAATATTCTTTGTGCTTTTATTACTATTTGCAATAGGTGCTATTTTCTTCCATTTCCAAAATGCCATAGATGATAAAACAGCTATAGATGCATTTGTAACTATTAAATCAGAATTTTTTATGATATCTGCACCTTCTCGCTTCGTATAAGTATTAGCATATTCATATCCAGACCTTCCTGTAAGTTGAACTAATCCTCTTCCTCTAAAATCCCACCCATCAGTAGAACCAGTATTTCCAAGTTCTTTTCCTTTTGCTGCATTAGGGCCGTAAGCCAAATTTGCAATCATTTCTTGATTAGCACTTTGAGTGATAATTTTTTTTCCATTTTTAATTTCCTCGATTCTACCATATTTGTAGGCTTCCTCTTTATGAGTCTTGAAATATGACAAAATGATATCTCGCTTTGTCTTATTTTTATTCCATCTACCTAAATACAAATCGTCTGCTAAATAATTCATACTTTCTCCTTTACCAGATACTAATAGTTTTTCACCACTCTCAACAAGAGCCTGCGCAAAGAAATGAGCTTTATTCCAGCAAGTATCCATCCCCAACTCTTTCATATATTTGGTATAAGTTTTAGCTACTTTGTCCAAAATAACAGGATCGGCTTTAGTAAATATTTTTTTAAGTTGACCACCAGTTACTGGATCTATACAATTTTGGCAAACAACCTTTTTATCATCCTTCTTCTCATCCTTTTTATCATTCTTACCTTGCTTCATCACACTACTCGAAGGCTCTATAGGATCTGGCTTAAATACTGTAGCATCTACATTTACTATTCCACTTGGTTTATTCACACCACTTGATAATACTTCAACATATGCAAATAACTCTAATTCAGGCCCTTCTCCAAAATCACCTCCTAAGCTTCTTGGTATTGTATCTAGAGGTACTAGCCTAACATGTAAATCTGACTGGATAGTAAATTTTTGATCAAGTAATTCATCATCGCTAACAACATCTTCATCATACAATTTAAGACGAACTTCTTTCCCGATAAGCCCTTTAGAATTTATCCAAACTTTAATTCGGTTTTCTTTAAAAATACCTCTTATTTTGTTTCCATTAGCATCAGTAATGTTTACACTATTAATTACTCCTTTTACTTTTGTCTGCGTTGGCACAGTTGGAGTTGAAGTTTTAGGTTTCTGTACAGGCACATTGTTCTTAACCGGTTGTGTTTGTCCTGGAGAAGTCGTTTTACCTTTAAAAGGTGCTACGGGAGCTTCAAGCTCGTTTACATTAACATTATTACTAGGTATTTTTTGTTTATTAAATTCCGTAGTCACATAATATTCATGGATCTTGTCTTTTTCTGGTCCTGCTTTTGTTGCAATTTTTGCAAAACTTGGTCTTAAAGGAAAATCAACATCTGCTTTTCCGTTTTTAACGATACCAAAACGTGTTTCTATTATATTTTTTTCATTCGCTGTATTATGTCCCCCCTTCTTTGCATCATCTTCCCATAGGGTAACATACACTTTGCGTTTCTCCATGTGTAAGCAATGTACTCTGGCCTTAAGAGTTTGTCCATAAGATAATGGCTTCGCAGGCTTTTTTCCGCTTTTATCAAGTAATTCTACACTATCAATTTTTGGACTCCCAGCTGCTTGAGTCTTTATATCTAGTCGGGCAACTTCTTCTCCTCTTTTTGCCAATATGCGGATACCTTTTCTTTCCAGACTCTTCTGCAAGAAAGTATAAGATACTTTATCTCCTGTTTTGTCATTCTCTTTTGTTTTTCGCCACTTACCGTTCTCCAATACATGTATCGTCCAGGAAACTGGTGGACCAAACGAACTCTTAGGCATAAGAGGATTTGGTAGCAAACTACCAAAAAAAGCATTTATCGTATAAAACTCTTCTTTTCCTACTACAGGATTAGGATTACCAGTTATTTTAAAATCTGACATACTGCTTAATTTTATTTACAAATAGAATCACTCTCTTCTAAACTTTCTTGAAATTTAGCTGTATCTACCAGTGGGTTTATTTGATTACTCACCTGTGGCTTAGCCTTTTTTGCATTTTGTTTTCCTGGTTCTGCCTTTTGTCCATGCTTATCTACAGTAATACAATCCGGTCCTCCTATAGGACAAGTTGCTTTACTGTCTTCTAATAAAATTTTCCCTTTATTAGATAATGTAACTTTATCATAAAAACCACTCCATTTGGTAATGGTTGCTTTACAAGGCAAATAATCTCCACTTCCGTTAGGTTGCATCTTGCATTTACCAAACGTGTTTTTCTCTAGTGTTTGTCCAATTTCTTTATCGGTTGCTATGAGTTTTTTTTCGGCATCTTTGTCATTAGCATAATGCTTACTTTGTGTTTTTACCTTAAGTTTATCCAACTTAGGCTCTACACTAAACTTACATTTTACCGTTGCTCCTTGTACTACTACATGTTTCTCACTCATGGCTTTACCTTTTTTGGATATTAAATATCCTTGTTGATTCCGTTTTCTTTTTTATAAATCTTACTCAAATCAATTATTATCTTTTTAGCTCTCAGTCTCAATTTTATCTGATAGAGAATCTATTGTTATAGCTATTTTTATGGGTTCATGGTAGTCAATACTACATTCTAAATTCATATTTTCTATACAATAAGTATCTGAATCTAAAAAATAGGTTGCACTATAATTCCCTTCCCAAGGTTCAAACCCAAAACTTTCATCAAAACTAGAATCTATATAAGTTCCTTTTTGCTCTACTTTAATTAAACCCGATACTTCTAAATAAGGAGCTACCTTTTGTTCTACTGTAAATAGAGACTCTTCATTTTTCTCTAACGGAAAAGAAATCTTATTCTCAAAAGAGTAATTGGCTGTATATCCTACATGAATACCATTAAAAAAAGCTCTCAAAAAATAATCAGAAAATAATGATGCCAATAATGTTTCTGAACTTTCTAATGCATACTCGGTATGTTCTATATAAGCATTAGTTACTTCTCCTTCATAATAATCTAAAATTTCTCTTTTAGTATCTTCCCAGCGAGTTACAATTTCATTATAATTATAAATATCAACCCATTTTCCTGTTCCGTCAACTACAATCTTTAATGGATAGAGGATTTCGGCAGTTTTTGCTCCCAACTCATCCATCATTGTATCAGGCTTTTCGGCATTAATATAAATATTAGACGCCTTGTTAATTTCAAAGAGCTGAAACTTATTCTTATCTACAGCAAGCCATTTTACATTTACTTCTGTAGTAATAGTATCTACCTGATCTCCTACTTCGCTAGTGTAATGCACTTTATATTTCTTGTCAAGACCTCTAAGCAGAAATGGCAATGTGTAATCATTTTTTAAAACAACTTTTGCTGTTCCATCCTCAATGCTTTTTTTCTCTGCATTGACACTATTTACAGGAGCCAAAATCAATAATTCCAGATGACTTTTAAAATCAGCTTCGATTAAATCAGGAATAGGACAATATATATTATGATATCGTCTGAGTTCTCTGGCATCTATACCAAGTTTATGAGCTACACTTTCCAGCGTATCTCCTACCCTTATTTTATAAATGCGATGTTTGTCGTATGATGACATCTCAGATCCCTCTATATAGTACATTATGTCTTAGCTAATTTTAATTTATTCACAATTTTACAATGCAGGTTCTTTAACTTCCTTTTTACTTCCTTTTTTTTCCTCTACCGTAGGTTCGTACATAAAACCTTCTTCGTCTTTCTTCTTTTTTTTATCTACTTTGATTTCTTTTTCTTTCTGTCTTTTACAAATAATAACCGAGTTCTCGGTAATACCATTCATTCCCAAAGTATATTTCGCATCTACGTATTTAGCGCTTTGATACCATTTGGGTTGCAAGAAAAACACCCAATTGTAGTTTTCACCATTTTGGTCCAGATCTATTATGCTTTCGGCATTATGATCGTTATATCCCGAAACAGTATGGTAAAATAAGTTCCCAAAATCAATCCTTACGGGACCTTTAGATCTAAGAGAGGTATAAGTAGCACTATCAGGTTTTTTCTGGATCAACAAGGTTATAAGTAATAAATCCTTCATCTCTACACCATCAATTTCTGGAAAAGGATTTTTCCCTTTAGGTATTCTCCAGGTAACATATTCTTTAGGTGGTATTTGCATCATATAATTAAATACAGCATAAATCCCAGTAGGAACAATAAATACCAAGAAATGAGAGCACATTAGGAAAGTAAGCCCAATACCATTAAGTGCTGTATAAATAATTATAAACAGAACACTTGAGTACAGTATAATTAATAACGAAAATAACAATTCGATACCAACAGATTTCATACTAAATTCCTCAAAATACCATCGGTATAAATAAACATGGAGGCATCCAAACAATAAAGAAGCTATTTGATAAAATAGAAATTCATCGGATAGTTCTGTAAATAACTTGTTATAACCCAAGAAGGCTACTAATGCGTAAATAAGCACAAATGAAAATATATAGATGTAGAATTTCTTCTTATATTTTACTGCAAATTCTTTTATTTTATCACTAAATACCATTGTAAGAATAACACTTACTGCTATAATTACAACCAGAAATACAATGAGCCTAATATCTATAAGCGCTGCTAAATGTTTCTTTACCATTTCTAAATTCGTGTTGTATACCCCAACACAGGTTGTTTACTAAAATTAAATGCTTCTGTTTCTTCATTCATTAATAAGATTGTTTTAAGCTCAACTTCCATTGGAAAAAAATGCTCATAAAAACAATCTATAAATTTTTTAACCCCGCCTTCATGAATATAATCTTGAAAAGGCTTGTTGATTATGGGTCCTATCTCGACGGTTACATTCATGGAGTAATCCATATACTTGTTACCGCAAATAAAATCGACACCCAATCTATTCTCTCCTAAATTAATTTGCTGACTCTCATCACTATATTCTTTAGAACTTGTTATTTTATATTGTACTTTTTCTTCTATAATACTGCCTAAACAGCGGCATGCTAAATCAATATCACCAACAATCTTATAAGCGTATGGCAAAAGCTGAATAAACTTAGACACCAAAACTGCTGGGTAAATATGTGGCAAACCCCAGAAATCATAAAAGAAATCTAACGGTTTACTTCCGTTTAATTTGTATAAAAAATCTCTCTCAACACTTTCTATCTTAGTCCTATAATGAAAAATTTCATTTTCAAAAGGAATAAAAAAATTACGAGCTTCGGCTTCTTGTTTTTTCTGATGCTTATGCTCTTTTATCATTTGTCGAACAGACTTATCAGTATTGTTCTCACTCAAACTATGAACATAACCCTCAGGTAGCGCATCATAGATACTATCTCTAGACAAGAATATATTAAGATACTCCTGTTTATCATAGTTATCATCCTGAATCGTTGCGCCCAAAACATCACTCCTATATGCTCTTGAGAATTGTCCTCTGTTAGAAATTATAATTTCTTCGGAGACAACATTATTGCTCTCAATAAGCTCATTGGCTATAATTTCGGCTCTGATATCATAAGAAATACTCTCTATTTCTTTTACCAAAGTTTCAAGAGACTGTTTATTTCTTCTTTGCATCTTCATTGATTCTTCCTGCTCCTATATAGCGCAATTGAAAATATTCGTCATTGAAATTATAAATCGCCAATCCTTTATCTGTACATGCCAAAATCCTATCGTTATGAAGGTATAAACCAACATCTGAGATAGGATGATCTTTATCGTATCTAAAAAAAACTAAATCCCCTTCTGCCAAAAAACTTCGTCCAGTAAAAATCTGAATTGCTTTAGATTTCCACATTCCAGCAGGGTCTTTAGGAAGCGTTACTTTATAAACATCACTATACAGTGATTGCAGGAAATAAGAACAATCGATTCCTTTTTTCGAAAAGCTTTTTTCTTTGTACGGCGTATTAATCCAAGTATCGATATACCCATACAAATTGTAATTCGTTATTTTATTAGGAGTTACAGCAAGAACTATCGAATATTTTTCTTTTAAAGCTAAGATAGCATCACTTAAATTTTCCGAATTATCATTTACAACAGTTTTATTCTTTAATCCAGTTTCTTCCATATGAGATTGTTTTTTCAACAAATCCAGGGAATAATCATATTTAAAGGGAATCTGAGAAATATAACTCTGACTCCTACACTCCGTAAATGAACATATCATTAGCATTAATAAAATTACCTGCTTCATTTATAAAATTTATTATTTTATCTCTATAGAAAAAAATAGAGTATTTATTAAGATTATCAATTATTGAAAATCCTTTAATCCTTATAATTTTTAAAGCTAATTGTTGTGGTATTTATTAGCTTAGATTCTTTGTTATAATTTTTCTTAGTGATAATGAATTTAAACATCCAATATCTCCAGATTTTTATTATTCTAAAATTTTTGTTGCAATCTAAATTATAATTCTATTAAAAAAGACTTATACAAGTCATAAAAATACTACAATACGGTATTTTTTATTTTTTAAATAAATGTAATAATGCTAAAAAGTGAAATGAAATATCACTTTTTAGTTTCCAAAAGACTAACTGTTGTGGTATTTGTTAGCTTGGTTCTTTATATTATGAATTTATTACATCCATAATCACAAGGTTGCAAACGTAATAAATTATTCTGTAAGAATACAAATTATTTTTTGTAAATTTTATAGTAATAATTCTTGGAATCTTAAAATAATAAAAACTATTTTTGCGAGCAACTTTATAAAATATATTCTGACTTTTGTGAATTCTTAAAAATAAAAAATGAATAAAAAAAATATCGATATTAGGGTTATATTCTTCTTTTCAATTTTATTATTGATAGGAATAGTTGCATTTATAGTACAGTTTTTCAACCATGTAGACTGTGAAGATGTTAAGCTTTACATTTTTTCAGATCACTCGCAAAGCGAGGAATCCATTGAGTTTTATGACCGAACCCATAATGCAAAAACATGGGAATGGGATTTTGGAGATGGGTCGTTACTAGATGTAAGAAGACATACATTTCACGTGTATAAAAAACCAGGAAAATATAAAGTTACCCTAACCATAAATGGGGATTGTACCCATACTCGAGAACTCGTAATTAAGGATAAATATGCTGCTGATAAATTTGGAACTCCGCAAATTATCGTCCCAAAAATAATCACCGCAGGACAACCCACCTATTTTAGATCAGAATCTGATGATGCCAGAACATGGGAATGGTCATTTGGAGAAAATAGAAGAGGAATCGACGAAACTTCGGCAAATCCAGTATACACTTTTTCAACTCCGGGCGAAAAAACAATTACACTTATCATAAATGGAGATTTTAGCACCGTTGCAAAAAAAACAATTTATGTGCACACCAGAGTAATTAAGAAAACAAATCCGCTGGATGTAACCTCGTATGAATATGAAAAAAAGGCAGAAGCTTTTTCATTACCAAGGGGTTCTGTTAAAAAAGACCCTCTGGAAGACATGTTACAATATGTACCTGTTGCCCCAAAAACTAAAACTCAAAAAGATAGTATTAGCGCAGTAAAAAAGGCTCCAAAAATATCCGAAGATCAGTTTGAAATTTTATTAACTAAAGTTGCTGAAGGTAGCAAAGTCAAAGATGATTTCTCTGAATATTTATGTGATGATCTTGATATTCCGATTGTAAAAAATGATAAAGAATTGTTGACTTTTTCACAATTATGTGCTGCTATTAAAGGAAAAAAAATAAAAATAGAATCAATACGATTAAACAAAGACAAACAAAATAATTGCATTAAGGGACTAAATATTAGCTATAAAGTAAAAAAATACTTGATCTGGTCTAAAGATTAAAATAGTATGGAAGAAGAAAAAAACATTTTCAGCGTAGAATTACTAAGTGCATTTGAAATAGCAAGAAAAATTGCTAAAACCAATTCAAACAAATATTATTCGGCAGCCCATTTATTAAAAGCCATTTTAAACAGAGATTTATCTCTTTTAAAACAACTTGAAACAATGGGGAAAGATGTTTATTATCTTGACGAATGGGCAGAAGTTCGAATGGAAGATGAACCTAAAACAAGTCAAGTTCTTAATGCAGAGCCGAGCGATGTAATTGATGAAATTATCAAAGAAGCCGAATCGGTAAGAGCTATATTAAATGAAGATGAAATTACTCTTTATGCCATTATAGTTGCCTTAAGTTCACCTGGTGTAGGTTTTAATTTCGACCAGATGAAAACTTATCCTATTTCCCGAAACGAATTACTAGAAGACCAGACTAATATACCTCAAGACCAAAATGTTGCCAAACAAGAAGTTAAAAAAGGCTTTTTAGGCAAATATTGCATTCATAAAAACCTCGAAAAAAAGAAAAAGAGAATAGTTGCTATTGGTCGTGAAACAGAATTAAATACGATTAAAGAAATTCTTTGTCGATTCTCTAAACCCAATGTATTATTAATTGGTGATCGAGGTATTGGTAAATCAATTTTAATAGATACACTCGTTCAAAATGTAATCTCAAATCAAGTTCCAGATGTCTTAAACAAAGTACAACTTTTTGAACTAGATTTATCATCCCTAATCGCTGGAGCTTCTTATAAAGGCGAAATCGAAGACCGATTAAAGAACTGTATTCAGGAACTAAGACAGTTTCCTAAAGCGATTCTTATCATCGAAGAAATTCATATACTGCTAGATAAAAACGGTGGCGATTCAGGTGTTTCTAATGTTTTAAAAGGCGAATTAGCTAAAGGATTAAACATTATTGCTACATCGACAATCGATGAATACACCAAAAGAATTGAGAAAGAACAAGGTTTATCTGGTATGTTTGAGATTGTAAAACTAGAAGAATCTGACGATGATACTTTGTTTCGAATGATTCGCGAGTCCATTAAAACATATCAGGAACATCATAAAATACAAATCGATGATGAGACTATTACGGAGTCCATTCGATTATCCAAAAGATATTTAAAAGAAAAAAGCCTTCCAGAATCAGCTATTAATCTTATCGACCATACGATGTCAGTTTTAAAAACGTCTGGCGAAACTTTTCTTAAAGAAAAACAATCAATTCTTGATAAATTAGAGCTTTTAAAGCAAAATGATGCTGGTTTATCTGAAGAACAATTAATAAAAGAATCAAACTGGTTCCTTACCGATTTAATCAATAAGACAACATTTTTGATGGTTGTTGATGAACAAAATGACAACAAAGTATTTGAAACATCAGAGTCTATCATCAACCATATCGAAAGCCTAATAAGTACACTTGAAGAAAGAGCTTTAGACAAACGTGTACATATCGAAGCTTTTGATTTATCGCTTATTATTGCTCAAAAAACTGGTATTCCTGCTGGAAAACTAAAAGAGGAAGAAAAGCAAAAATTAAACAATATCGAAGAAGTTTTAGGTCGAAGAGTTATTGGTCAGGACCATTGTATTGCTACAGTTGCAGGATCAATCTTAGAATCAAGATCAGGCTTAAGTAAAGCTGGACAACCTATTGCTTCATTTTTCTTTTTAGGACCTACAGGAACAGGAAAAACAGAACTAGCAAAGAGTTTGGCCGAATTCCTTTTTCAGGATGAAAATGCTATTATCCGCTTTGATATGTCCGAATTTAAAGAAGAACACTCCGCAGCATTACTTTATGGAGCACCTCCGGGGTATGTGGGTTATGAAGAGGGTGGATTATTGGTGAACAAAATAAGACAAAAACCATATTCAATCGTATTATTTGATGAAATCGAGAAAGCACATACTTCTGTATATGATGTGTTTTTGCAAATTATGGACGAAGGAAAACTTCATGATCGATTAGGTAAAGAAGGAGATTTCTCAAACGCTATTATCCTTTTTACTTCTAATATTGGTGCAGATCATATTGTAGAAACATTTAATAGTGGTAAAATTCCAACTTCAACTTCCTTAATGGAAATTATGGGGAATTATTTTAGGCCAGAATTTTTAGGACGATTAACCGAAATTGTTCCTTTTGCCCCTATTAGCAAAGAAAACGCATTGAAGATATTTGAAATCCATCTTAAAAAAGAGTTCATGGATTTACTTAAAAACATCAATATAACTGTTGAAATCCCTATGGAAGCCAAACTATATCTGGCAGAAAATGGATACAATGCCAAATACGGTGCAAGACCTATTAAAAGTATTATTCGTAGTCATTTAAGAAGACCATTGGCCAAGAAAATAATTTCTGGTGAAGTAAAAGATGGCGATAAAATGATTGTCGTTATCGAAAATGACGAGGTAAAATGGATTAAAGAGGAAGTATTAATTAACTCTGAAAATTAATTTAATTCCCATTTATTATAAATGAAAAACGCTAAGATTTACTTAGCGTTTTTTTTGTGTTTATATTTCTAAAAATAATCTTTTAATCTAAAACCAATCCGATTTGTCCATCATCGTCTAGTTCTGTTTCAACTGAATCATCATCGGATAGTTCTGGTTTTTCAGGAACTTCTTCTTTAGGTTCTTCGTATGGTAATGGATCCAACAGATTAACTTGTTTTATCTTATCACTTGTTAATTGATTCCCTAATGCTTTAAAGCCTTTTACAGCAATAAAATCTTCGATATCTACATACAAATTATCTTTTTGAACTCCTTTTACCTTAGTGAAAACTAATTCGACTACAGGGCGATAATCAGTCGCAACAATCTCTAGCTGAGAATTAGGGTGTTCAGTAATAAAACATTCTTCTTTATTTTCAGTCTCAATCAAGAAACGCTTAATATAGTAACGTTCTTTTTCCCCATCAAAATAAATAGCTGAAATTGGCTTTTTAGGATTCCATTTTTCCAAAACAATCATGTCTTCATCAAAATGAGTTGATAATTCTGGAATAATCACCTTCAGCTTTCCTGTCTGGCTAATGATTAATATTTTATCACTTGGCTTAAATTCTCCTAACAATTCTCCACGTGCATCTACATTCAGACGCTTTACAGTATCATCAAACCAAACTTTTCTTGGCAATAAAGTAGAGATTCCTTTTTCTTTAAGTTCGATTTTCTTAATTGGATATTTGGTTACCAAATTTCCTTTTGAAGCTCTTCCTTTAATAGCTAATTTGGCAAAATCAATATCGAATTTCAATTTTTTAATCGTTCCAACCTGACGCAGTAAAATAGTTATTACTTCGGCTTCTCCGTTAGGGTTATGCGAAAAATAAACTACTTGCGAACCTGTAGTTTCATTGGTTAAATCATACGCTTTATCACGTGTAACTCCCGAAACATTAAAACGTTTTATATATGAAGGTCCTGATTTTCCGTCACGATACATCATATTGTAAATTGTACGTTTATCGCTTTTATCAAAAATAGCAACATGTATGATATCTTTACCCACAAATGTCTTAGAATCAACTTTTGTAATTATCATTTTACCATCTCGTAAAAATACAATCACATCATCAATATCCGAACAATCAGTTAAATACTCATCTTTTTTCAAGCTAGTTCCAACAAAACCTTCTTCGCGGTTTACATAAAGCTTTGTGTTACGTAAAACTACTTTTGTAGCCTCAACATTATCAAAAACACGAAGTTCTGTCTGACGTTCACGTCCTTTACCATATTTCTCTTTTAATCTGGTAAAATAAGCAATAGCAAAATCTGTTAAGTTTTCCAGATTGTATTCTACTTCCTTCATTTCATCTTCTAACTTAGCGATAAAATCATCGGCTTTATCAGAATCAAAACGGGTAATACGTATCATCGGAATTTGAGTCAAACGCTGTAAATCATCATCATGAATTTCTCTTACGAATGATTTCTTGAAAGGCTCAAATCGGTCATATAAATATTTATACAACGATTCTCTGTCAGAATATAATTTGAAATCAATGTACATTTCCTCACGAATGAAGATTTTCTCTAAAGTAGAGAAATGCCATTTATTTTTTAATTCCTCTAATTGAATTTCTAGCTCTTGTCGAAGCAAATCGACAGTTCTGTTCGTAGAAATCTTCAACATTGCTGAAACACCAATAAACAATGGTTTATTATCCTCAATAACGCAACCTAAAGGCGCTACAGAAGTTTCGCAGGCTGTAAACGCAAACAAAGCATCAATTGTTTTGTCTGGTGAAACTCCTGGAAAAAGATGTATCAAAATCTCTACATCTGCCGCAGTATTGTCTTCAATTTTCTTGATTTTGATTTTGCCTTTTTCATTGGCTTTCAAAATACTATCAATTAAAGTAGTCGTATTGGTCGAAAACGGAATTTGCGTAATTACAAGTGTATTCTTGTCTAATTGTGCAATTTTGGCACGTACCCGAACTCGTCCGCCACGAAGTCCATCATTATAATTAGAAATATCTGCAATACCCTGAGTCATAAAATCAGGATATAATGTAAACGGTTTTCCTTTAAGAATTTTTACCGAAGCATCGATTAATTCATTAAAGTTATGTGGCAATACTTTCGTAGAAAGTCCAACCGCAATACCTTCGGCTCCTTGTGCCAAAAGCAAAGGGAATTTTACCGGTAGATTATTCGGTTCTGCACGACGACCATCATAAGAAACACCCCAATCGGTAATTTTTGGAGAGTATAAAACCTCCAAAGCAAATTTAGATAAACGTGCCTCAATGTAACGCGAAGCTGCAGCTCCATCTCCTGTTAAGATATTTCCCCAGTTTCCCTGACAATCTATCAATAAATCTTTTTGACCTATTTGTACCATTGCATCACCAATACTCGCATCTCCGTGAGGGTGATACTGCATGGTGTGACCTACAACATTGGCAACTTTATTATAACGACCATCATCCAACTCTTTAAGTGAGTGCATGATACGACGTTGTACGGGTTTAAATCCGTCTTCGATAGCAGGAACAGCACGTTCCAGAATTACGTACGAAGCATAATCCAAGAACCAGTCTTTATACATTCCGGTAACTTTGGTAATGGTATCACCACCTTCGCCATCGTTATTATCGTAAAAATGTCCTCCTTCAAAAGATTTGGCATCTACTTCGATAATTTCCTCAGATTCTTCCTCGTCTTGATTGTCATCAAAAGAATTAGTATCCTCCGAATTATTTTCTTCGTTATCTGGAATTATGTTATCGTCTTCTTCGTCTTTCATTTAATTATATTCGAAATTATAATTTTAATATTATTTGTTTTCGATGAGTTCTTTTAAAACCTCAACACTCGGTAACACTGTTTTATATTTACTAGCAAAAATTTGCTCGTTGTTTTCTGGTAAAGTATATCTTACTACTGCCTCACTTTTATTTTGGCAAAGTATAATTCCAATCGTTTTATTCTCATCTTCCAAACGCATTTCTCTATCATAATAGTTAACATACATTTGCATCTGACCTAAATCCTGATGTTTTAATTCACCTATTTTCAAATCAATAAGTACAAAACATTTTAAAATTCTATTATAAAAAACTAAATCAATTCGGAAGTGTTTATCATCAAATGTAATTCTTTTTTGTCTTGCGACGAAAGTAAAACCATGACCTAACTCTAGTAAAAAATGTTCTAGTTTATTAATAATTTCTTCTTCTAATTGCAGTTCTGAATATTGATGTAATTCTGGCAATCCTAAAAATTCAAGTATGTAAGGATCTTTAATAATATCTTTAGGTTTCTCAATAATCTGACCTTTTTCTGATAATTTTAAAACTCCTTCTTTATCACGACTTAATGATAATCTGCTATAAAGTGCCGAATCATACTGTCGCTTTAATTCTCGAACACTCCAATTGTATTTTTCAGATTCTATTTCGTAAAAAAGTCTTTCTTTTTCATCATCAATTCGCATTAAAAAAACATAATGAGACCAAGTCAATTTAAAAAACGAAGATAATATCTGCATTTTTTCATTTCTGAAATTCGTCGACAGCGATGACGAAATTGAATCATTAGAATTCCGCGACACTGTCTCGGAATTCTTAATTTCCAAAATACTAGACACTGTCTCGGAAATTGAATACACTAAATAAAATTTTCTTATATTCTGTAGGTTATCAACAGAAAAACCTTTTCCAAACGCCTTTGTTAATTGTTGAGATAATCCTTTTAATAATTGTTTTCCATATTCAGCTCTGTCTTTTCCGTTTTGCTCTTCTTCAACAATCATTCTTCCTATCTCAAAATAGGTAATTGTCATCATTGAATTTACGGTACGTAAAACTTGTTGTCGAGCATTTTGCAATAACTCGACTACTTGTTGAAATATGACTTTATTTTGAAGATCGGTTGACAATATATTTTATTTAAAAAACTAAACTTCCTCTTCTATAGCATCTAGTTCCACTTTCAAATTCTTGATAATAAACTCTTGTCTGTCTGGTGTATTTTTACCCATATAGAAAGATAATAATTGTTCTATCGATGTGTTTTTATCCATCATAATAGGATCTAGTCTAATCGTCTCTCCAATAAAGTTCTTGAACTCATCTGGCGAAATCTCTCCCAAACCTTTAAATCGAGTGATTTCTGGTTTTGGTTTTAATTTTTCGATAGCTGCTTTTCGCTCTTCTTCTGAATAACAATAAATAGTTTCTTTCTTGTTTCGAACCCTAAAAAGTGGTGTTTGCAAGATATATAAATGTCCTTCTTTTATTAATTCAGGGAAAAATTGCAAGAAAAAAGTAATCAACAACAAACGGATGTGCATACCATCGACATCGGCATCGGTTGCGATTACAATATTATTATATCGTAATTTTTCTAATCCGTCTTCAATATCTAAAGCTGCTTGTAGTAAATTGAACTCTTCATTTTCATACACAATTTTCTTTGTCATTCCGTAGGAATTCAAAGGCTTACCACGCAAACTAAAAACTGCTTGTGTATTTACATCACGTGACTTGGTAATAGATCCCGAAGCCGAATCTCCCTCGGTAATAAAAAGGGTACTTTCTAAGTTTCTAGGATTTTTTGTATCTGGAAGATGCGCACGACAATCTCTTAATTTTTTATTATGCAGATTGGCTTTTTTAGCACGATCTGTCGCAAGTTTTCTGATTCCAGATAATTCTTTACGCTCTCTTTCTGCCTGCAAAATTTTACGAAGTAAAGCTTCGGCTGTTGGAGGGTTTTTATGTAAATAATTATCTAATTTATTTTTTACAAAATCATTTACAAAAGTACGAACTGATACTGGCGGCGTTCCATCATCAGATCCCATATCCATAGAACCTAATTTGGTTTTGGTCTGAGATTCAAATACTGGTTCCATCACCTTGATGCTAATCGCACTCACAATCGATTTACGTACATCTGATGCTTCAAAATTCTTATTGTAAAACTCACGGATAGTTTTCACAATTGCTTCTCTATAAGCAGCTAAGTGCGTTCCTCCTTGCGTTGTATTTTGTCCGTTTACAAAAGAGTGGTATTCCTCGCTATATTGTGTTTTACTGTGCGTTAAAGCGATCTCGATATCCGTATCTTTTAAATGGATAATTGGATATTCTAAATCTTCAGCACTAATTGTTTCTTCTAATAAATCTCTAAGACCATTCTCAGAAATGTATTTTTCTCCGTTAAATATAATAGTTAGGCCATTGTTTAAGTAACAATAGTTTTTAACCATTTTTATTACATATTCTAATCGGAATTTATAATTTTTAAAAATGGCTTCGTCTGGAACAAAAGTTACTTTTGTTCCTTTTCGTTTTGTAGTATCAATTACATCTTCTTCAAGAACCAAATTTCCTGCTGAAAATTCGGCTGCTTTTTGTTTGTCATCACGAACAGATTCTACGCGAAAATAGTTAGAAAGTGCATTTACTGCCTTGGTTCCTACTCCATTTAAACCAACTGATTTCTGGAAAGCTTTGGAGTCATATTTCCCTCCTGTATTCATTTTTGAAACTACATCAACAACTTTCCCTAGAGGAATTCCGCGGCCGTAATCACGAACCGAAACGGTTTTATCTCTGATAGTCACTTCAATAGTTTTTCCTGCACCCATGACAAACTCATCGATACAGTTATCTAAAACCTCTTTTAAAAGAATATAAATACCATCATCTGGTGAAGATCCATCTCCCAATTTCCCGATATACATTCCGGGACGCATACGAATATGTTCTTTCCAGTCGAGTGATCGAATATTATCTTCGTTATATTGATTTTGCTCTAGCATAAATGAATTTTGGATTTTTTGCTAATGTACTATATCTCCTTAAAAAATGAAAGTCAATCTTTTGAAAGTTATCAATAAAAGTATCTTTTAAACGCATTTATTTAAATTAAAAACAGAAACTCATTATTTTTATAAAAAAACTGCTTTTTAAACAATATTTTAGGATTTAATACCTAAAACTTGTTTTGCCAAAGCAATCATTTCGGGAGTTCCCGTATTTTTATTTTTTTCGTCCGAAAGTTTTACAACTCCTTCCCAATGTGTAAAATCTGGCTTCGTTTCGGTTAATTTTATAACCATATTCATTGCTGGCAAACCTACATCATTGGTGAAATTTGTACCAATTCCGAATGACATTTTTATCTTGCCTTTACAGAAATCTGATATCACTTTTACCTTTTCTAAGTTTAATGAATCAGAAAAAACTATGATTTTTGACTTAGGATCGATTCCGAGTTTTGTGTAATGTGCAATAATTTTTTTAGCAAATTCAATTGGATCTCCACTATCATGTCGAACTCCATCAAAAAGCTTGGAATACTTTTTATCAAATTGCTCAAAAAACACATCTGTAGTATAAGTATCTGTCAAGGCAATTCCTAAATCACCCCCATAAACTTGTGTCCAGTTCTCCAGTGCAACTATATTAGCAACTTTAAACCCATATTGTGCAGCATGAAACATAAACCATTCGTGCGCATGAGTTCCTAAAGGTCGTTTACCGTTAAGCATTGCTAAATGCACATTACTTGTACCTAGAAAACTTTCCTGACCAAAAAGAGCTAATGTTTCATTAACCAAAGTATGTACTTTATACGAATGACGTCGTCTTGTTCCAAATTCTAAAACTGAAGCTCCTAATGCATTATAACTTTCAATTTTGGCTTTGGTAATATCCTGAACTGCTTTATCATCTATTCTCACTAAATCCTGAGATGCGTAAAAAAGTTCCGAAATTAAAGCCATCAATGGGACTTCCCATAAAATGGTACGGTACCAGAATCCTTCGATTGTAATATCTAATTCGGAACCAACTTGTTCTATCTCGACCTCAGAAGCGTCAAAAGTATATCCTTGTAAGAAATCCAAATAAGTTGGGTCTAGATACGGACAATGTTTCTTTAAATATAATTTCTCTTCTTGAGTCAATTGTAGTTTTGTCATTGCTTCAACAGAATGACGCAATAAAACAGCAAAACCTGGAGGAAAAGTATGTTTTCCTCTGTTTATAAATTTATACCGCACTTTAGCTTTAGGAAACAGCTTTATTACAGCATGCTGCATTGTAAATTTATAGAAATCGTTATCTAATATTGATTTTAGGAAGATTGTCCCCATACCCAAATTGCTTTATTAATTTTAAAAAACCTTGATTGCTAATATACGGCAATTCAACAAAAAAAGAAAATTGTTTAAACAAACATCTTTAATTATCTCTACTTTGGAATTATTTTAAAAGAAACAACACTATTTTGATAGAGAAAAAAAGTAATAAACGAGCCTGTTTTTTTATCATAAGTAATCTGGAATTCCAAAGTTCCTCTTACTTCTTTTGGATTTTCTACTTTGACTGGCTGTCCTCTTTTTAAATAAAAAAATGTATCCGATTTTGAAATATTTTTTATTTTGAAAGATATTTTATCACCATCATTGGCTTTAATTATTCCTGATTCAGGTCTTAAAATTTCGAGATCTTCTTCAATAGCTTTATCAGAAATTAAAGGGCCATTTAAAAAATCTTCCTGATTTAATTTACGATCCAAATACATTCCTGAATCAGGAAAATGCTTCGCAAAAAAGTATTTTGGATCCGTATCAAAGTAAACTGAGTTAAAATAATTTACCATTACTTTTCTATTACTATCATAATATCCTTGCCCCCAAGTAACGTCGACCAAAATCCATTTTCCGTCAACCCAAACAGTATTCCATGAATGATTAGTCAACAAATTTTTCCGACCAATATCTATCAATGATTGCTTGGAATCACCTCTAATTACTTGAGATTTCAAATCTACCAAAGAAGCTAAACGCTGATACAAAAGCGTAAAACCTTCGCAAACTGCTTTTTGAGAATCAAATGCCTTTTGCCACGTTTTTTCCTTTATTAACTCTATTTGTTTTTGCTTTTCAGCTTCAGTTCTATAGCTAAATTGTACAGGCTTCTGCGGATTTAAATACGCTTTGTAATCATATTTTATATTTAAAGCAATCCAGCTATAAATAGCTCTTGCCTTATCATACTCTGAAGTAAAATCTTTTTGAATTCTTGTTGCTAAATCTTCTGTTGAACTAAAATGTTTTGGGTATTTCCGCACAATATCATCAATCGCATTGTACTTTTGTGAATATGCAGAATAGAGAAAAATATAATTCAGAAAAAGAAATATAAAAGCAATCTTTTTTATTGTCATCGATTAAAAACTAGACTTAATAATGTCTTTTAATTCTTTATCTAACTCTGTATTTGATATTTTATTTTCTTCTAAATCAAAATTAGCATTAAAACTCGGCAATGAAAAACTTGCTTTAATCTCGGTACCATAACGCGGGAACAATTTTGTGGCAATTTCTAGAACCGAAGCTCCCCCTCTCCCTCCTGGCGATGTAGCTAATAACAGCATTGGTTTGTGCTGAAAAACATCTTTCTCTATACGCGAACACCAGTCGAAAACATTCTTAAAAGCAACTGAATAATTCCCATTATTTTCTGCCATAGAAACTACCAAAATATCTGCTTCTGCTAATTTTCCAAGAAAAGCTTTTGCTTTTGGGTGCTGACCTATTTCTTTTTCGACATCAACGCTAAATAAAGGCATTGCAAAATCATTTAAATCCAACACTTCTATATTGGCATTATCAAATTGATTTGCAGCATATGTTGCCAGTTTTTTATTGATGGAATGCTGACTGTTACTTCCTCCAAATGCTATGATTTTCATGATTTTATTTTTAGTGTTTACTCTATTTCTAAGATTTCTTTTTTTATTTCTACCGAATATTCATTCGGGTAAATCTTACCTCCATATGTCTTAGCATATACCTTCGTAAATTCAGCTCCAAAATACAGAATAATTGCCGAATAATAGACCCAAACCAGAATTATTATTACGGAACCTGCCGCACCATAAACCGATGCTGTTGTAGAACTCCCTAAATAAAATCCTATGGCAAATTTCCCGATCATAAAAAGTACTGCAGTACAAGATGCTCCAATAAAAGAATCTTTCCATTTTATTATTCCATCTGGCAATGCTTTAAATATAATTGCAAAAAGTAACGTGATACTAATCAAGATAATAATCAGATTTATTATATTAAATAAATAAACGGTACTCTCTGGAAAATACAACTTTAAGCGTGCACTCATTAAATCTAAAATTGTACTTACAAAAAGACTCACAAGCATTAAGAATCCTACTGAAACTATCATAGAAAATGACATTAATCGGTTTTGTATAAACTTCTTAAGTCCTTTGTTTGGTTTGGCGCGTAATCCCCAAATAAAATTAATAGAACTCTGTATTTCGGCAAAAACTCCTGAAGCTCCAATTAATAACATCCCGACTCCAAAAACAGTTGCAAAAACATTGCTTCCTGATAGCTGTACATTTTTTATTGTTTCCTGAATTTGTATCGCTGCACTATCTCCCACTAATCCGTTTATTTGACCATAAAGCTCGCCTGCAACAGCATCTTCTCCAAAGAAAACACCACAAATGGTAATAATTATAATTAACAAAGGTGGTAATGCAAAAATGGTATAATAAGCCAATGCTGCACTTAACTTTATTGCATTATCATCGTTAAACTCTAACACTGTAGTTTTTAACAAATACCATGATTTGGATATTATATTTTGACTTTTCACAATACTTTAATTAATTATTTCTCTCAAATATAAGCAATTAAAAAAATAAAGTTATTCTCATATTTCCTGTAAATGTTATACTTTGTCCATGACTACCCCAGATTGTAGTGGAAAGCATTTTGAGAGGAAAACCTATTTTTTGTTGCTGTAAAAAAGCGACCAGCGGAAGCTCTTTTTATAGTATTACAAAAAAAGGTTTTACCGAAAAATCTTGAAACGGAAAGCTGGAAATAGGTTCTGAGAAATTAAAATTTAAAACCATTAAGACATTGAGTTTTATTAAGACTTAACTTCTCTTAATCCCTTAATGGTAAAAACAAAAAAACTGCTGAATATCTTCAACAGTTTTCCTTTTTATACATTTAAAACCAAGCTATTTTGAAACTTTTTTGAATTCTTGCTGATATCCAAAATTCTTTAATTTCAACACGCTTTTAAATTCTCTGCGAGTTGGTTTAACCACAAAAGAAGTTGAATCTAGCTTTTGTGATTTAATCGCTGTAATAGAATCTAATCTCCTCAAATCCTCCATTGAATGGATATCATTAATCTTTATAACATTATTATCTATTGAGAAAATTTTTGCTCTCCAGAAAATAGAATCACGTATGCTTAAAACCAATTTACCATCAATTCGTTTTGCTTTATTATAGTATGAAAATCTAAATAATGTATCTACATGTTTTTCGATTAATTCTATTGAATCACCCTTTGAATTCATATCATACTTCTGATTCTTCTCTTTTCTTATTAATTTCCCATCTACAATATCATATTCTCCTTTTAAAGAATCTAATTTATTTTTATGGATTATAAATTTATTATAATTCTCAAACCTAATTGCATTTTCATCAATTCTTAAAAATGTAGAATCACTATCCATAAACAGCCCTTTAAATTTATCAGGAAATCGGTCTAACTCAGAATCATTAACAGGCTGAGGATTTTCAAAATATAAATCAAAACCTTCATAAGGAGCACGATTGGCTTTTCTACAAGATGATATAACAATTAATATTCCTAAAATTAGAATGATTTTTTTCATAAGTTTCTTTTAGTCAGTTTTACCAAAATTCAAGCCAAATGTTAAAAAAAATAAAAACAAACACAAAAATTCTTTTCACGCAGATTTTACAGATAAAAGCAGATTAACCTCTTTATCACCTTTAAAAATAAAAATTTAAACAAAAAAAAGCTGCTAAATTTCTTTAGCAGCTTTGTCTATTCTCTTTAATCTTGATTCTTTTTTCTAAAGAAAAATTATACGTTAAAACGGAAGTGCATTACATCTCCATCTTTTACGATATATTCTTTTCCTTCTACTTTGAATTTCCCTGCTTCTTTAGCTTTTGCCTCTGAACCGTAATGAACGAAATCTTCGTATGAAATTACTTCAGCACGGATAAATCCTTTTTCAAAATCGGTATGGATAACTCCTGCAGCTTGTGGCGCAGTAGCTCCGATATTGATTGTCCAGGCACGAACTTCTTTTACTCCTGCTGTAAAATAAGTTTGTTGTTTTAATAATTTATAAGCAGCACGAATTAAAACTGATGCTCCTGGCTCTTTCAAGCCCATATCTTCTAGAAAAACCTGACGCTCTTCGTAGCTTTCTAATTCGGTAATATCTGCTTCTGCTCCTACTGAAAGGATAATAACTTCTGCATCTTCATCTTTTACCAACTCACGAACCTGATCTACGTATTTGTTTCCGTTTACAGCAGAACTTTCGTCAACATTACAAACATACAATACTGGTTTTGCAGTAATTAACTGGAAAGATTCCATTAAAACCTCTTCATCATTACCTTGAGGCGTAATAGTACGAGCTGATTTAGCTTGTAATAATGACTCTCTAATTCTGTCTAAAAGTGCTTTTTCTGTCTGAGCTTCTTTATTTCCAGTTTTAGCTGCACGATTTACTTTCTCCAAACGTTTTTCAACAGTTTCTAAATCTTTCAATTGCAACTCAATGTCAATTGTTTCTTTGTCACGAATTGGGTTTACATTCCCATCTACGTGAACAATATTATCATTATCAAAACAACGTAAAACGTGAATAATCGCATTACACTCCCTGATGTTTCCTAAAAATTGATTTCCTAGTCCTTCACCTTTACTTGCTCCTTTTACCAAACCTGCAATATCTACGATATCTACAGTTGCCATTTGCACACGTTCTGGTTTTACCAATTCTTCTAATTTTTCAATTCTTGGATCTGGTACGTTTACAACACCAATATTTGGCTCGATTGTACAAAACGGAAAGTTTGCACTTTGTGCCTTTGCATTTGATAAACAATTAAATAATGTTGATTTTCCAACATTTGGCAATCCTACAATTCCTGCTTTCATATGTAGTTTCTATTTATTTTTATTTGCAGCGCTTCAATTCTGCTGAAATTTATGTTCTCGCTTTTAAAAGTTTGCAAATATAAGATTTAATACTTCGTTGCCGAACAAAAACTGCGTATTAATACACTTTTAAACAAACCCTTAAAAAAAATTAAACATTATATTAATATTTTGTTAAAAAGAATTACTTTTAGCTAAACATCTAACTAAACAACAAAACCAAATTCAATTAATTATGAAAAAATTTACAGTATTAGTATTTATACTAAATATTACATTTCTTTTTGCTCAAAAAGAAATTAGTGGCGTCGTAAAAGACCATAATGGCGTAGTGCTTCCGGGGGTAAACATTATGGAAAAAGGAACTAATAACGGAGTATCTACCGACATACAAGGTGGTTACATTATTAAGGTTAAAGAAGGTGCGGTCTTAGTTTTTAGTTATGTTGGGTACACAAATACCGAAAAAAATGCTACAAGTGGCATTATCGATATTACTATGAACGAAAACGGTGGACAAACCTTAAAAGATGTTGTAATTGTAGGCTCAAGAAACACCAAAAGGACAGTTGTAAACTCTGCTGTACCTATTGATATCATTAACATAAAAGATGTTACTACGCAAAGCGGAAAACTGGAAATTAACCAATTACTGCAATACATAGCCCCATCTTTTAATGCTAACAAACAATCTGGATCTGACGGAGCAGATCACGTTGACCCTGCTTCTTTACGAGGTTTAGGCCCTGATCAGACTTTGGTTTTAATAAATGGAAAAAGAAGACACCAATCTTCGCTCGTAAATTTATTTGGAACTCGCGGACGCGGAAATACTGGAACGGATTTAAATGCTATTCCTGCTTCATCTATAAAAAGAATTGAGATTTTAAGAGATGGTGCAGCGGCTCAATATGGCTCTGATGCTATTGCGGGAGTTATTAATATCGTACTAAACGATAATATAAACGAACTTAATGGTTCGGTTACTTATGGAGTTTTTAATACTAAAGCTAAAGGTGATTTTCTTCCTGGAACTCCTAACACTAAGGGATATCGTTTGGATAAAAACGGAAATGGAAACTCGTATGGAAAAAATCAAGATTTTGACGGTGGCTCAGTAAAAGTTGCTGCCAATTATGGTGTTGCCATTGGTGAGAAAGGTGGATTTGCTAATTTTACTACTGAATATATCAACAAAAACAAAACACTTCGCCCTGCTTACGATTTTAGAAAAGGCTTTGGAGATGCTGCAATTCAGAGTTTTAATCTTTTTGCAAATATTGCTATCCCGATTTCGGATAAAACGGAGTTCTACGCCTTTGGAGGAAGAAATTACAGAGATACTGATGCTTATGCATTTACTCGTAATGATGGCGAGAGAGTCGTAGAATCTATATATCCTGGCGGATACACACCAAGAATTACATCAAATATTATTGACAACTCATTATCAGCTGGATTTAGAACTGTAACTACTGGTGGATGGAAAATAGATATTAGTAATACGTACGGAAAAAACCTTTTTCACTATTATATAAAAGGGACTATAAATGCTTCTCTTGAAGCTGCATCTCCAACTGAGTTTGATGCTGGAGGTCATACGCTGACACAAAACACTACTAATTTTGATTTCTCTAAAAATTACGACTCTGTACTTGATGGATTAAACCTAGCTTTTGGAGCTGAATATCGTACTGAAAATTTCACCATTTTTGCTGGCGATGAAGGCTCTTACGCTACTTATGACACAAACGGAATTCCGATAAGAGATCCCGCAAATCAAAGTGCTCCAATAGATCCTATTTCTGGCAATCCAAGACCTGGAGGTTCTCAAGGTTTCCCTGGATATAGCCCTCTAAACACTGTTGATAAAGGTCGTACTAATTTATCTTTGTACACGGATGCCGAACTAGATGTCACGGATGCTTTCTTAATTAGCGGTGCAGTTCGTTTTGAAAACTACAGTGATTTCGGAAGTACTTTAAATGGTAAACTGGCTATGCGTTTAAAAGCGAGCAAAAATATCAATTTTAGAGGTTCTGTAAGCACGGGATTCCGTGCTCCATCATTGGCACAAATATATTATAATCTACATTTTACAAACTTTAATGCTGGTGGAGCAACAGAAGTATTGCTTGCGCCAAATAACAGCCCAATTACCCGCGCTTTTGGTATCCAAAAACTAGATGAAGAAAAAGCGTTGAACGCTTCTTTGGGTTTCACTGCAACTTTTGGTGATTTTACAGCAACTGTGGATGGGTATTTTATAAAAGTAAAAAATCGTATCGTACTTACGGGTTATTTTGATGCAACCGCATTAAACATTGGTGTCTCTGAAGCTCAATTTTTCGTTAATGGTGTTGATACTAAAACAACTGGATTGGACTTGGTTCTTGCATGGAAGAAAAAATTTGGAGAATCTCTATTTAGTGCAACTCTGGTAGGAAACATCAATAACATGAAAATTGACAATATAAATAATGGTCCCTTACCTGAAGAAACTTTTTTCGGAAGACGCGATAGAGCATTTTTATTAGCTTCGGCTCCTAAAAATAAATTTGGATTGAACTTAAATTATGCTCGTCATAAATTTGATGCTGGTTTAGCTTTTACTCATTTCAGCAAAGTAGTTTTAGTAGATTATGGTGATGAAGATGATACGTATTACCCAAGAATTGTAACAGATTTAACTGTAGGATACCAGCTTACAAAATCATTAAAATTAAGTGTTGGTAGTAACAATTTATTTAATGTTTACCCAACAAAACAAGATGAACAAGGAAATACTGAGGCTGGTGGATATTGGGACGCTGTACAAATGGGGTTCAGCGGAGCGTATTACTATGCAAGACTTGGATTTACGTTTTAATACAATGCCTTTCTTTTATCAGCCTGAGCGAAGTCAAATGGACTCAGCCTGACAAAACAAAAAAAATCCTGAGCGTCAAACTCAGGATTTTTTTATATAAAGATTACATTTCACATCTCACAATTCACATCTTATAATCTAAAGAACTTATTATTTCTTTTTCTTTATCAGTGGCGGTAAATCCCGAAACATCCCAGTAATTGGTTAGGATTTTATTCTTTTTATTAAAGAGTGTTTTCTCTTTAAAAACATCGCTTTCGTTATAAGTGAATTTTTGTTTATTGAAATTGGTAGTTATAAAACTATTCCGAACTTGAATATTCTTGACTTTGTCTTTTAAAATAAGATTATAAGCTATTTCTTCGTTAGAACTCAATAAATAATAATCCGACCCGTCTATTCTGTATTTAACTTTTATGAATGATCTCGTAATATTTTTAGAACCTACATCTGGTTTTTCTTCCGTTTCAACTGGCTTCGCAGGAATCAGAGCACACGTAAACTCAATAATTATCTTTTTTTTGTGGTCATAAATAACTTCAAAACTATCCATCTCCTTCTTAGTCTTATCCAGCGGAGTAATACTCATTACATAATAGTCTTTATTATCAGGAAATCCTTTTACTATAAAATCATATTCTTTTTTTGCTTTTGAATCTAAAATAGGCTCAAAATAATCCAAATTAGAATAATTCTCCATGATATTATTCAGATTATATCCTTTTAAATCTGCACTTACATCCTTTTCCAACAAGCCATAAGATCGATTTTGCTCTACCAATAATGTTGTTGTTGCTTTTTTGCGATTTCCTGAGAACTGAAAATTTACAAGTCCATCATTATAATACGAATATTTATCATCAAGCATAAAATACTCTCGTACATATACTTTTAATCGATATGGCATTGTTAGTTTTTCTACCGAATTAGAGACAATTTTTTGAAGTATTTTTTGCGGAGATTCTTTAGACACAACAATCTCAGTTAACTTATTCTTCTTGTTCTTTAAATAAACTACAAATTCATTCTCTTTTAAAGCTATCCAACGAGTTGTTAAGCTCTCATAATTTGTCTCGGAAGTCTGAATATTTGAAGCTCCTGTTAACATAAAAGTAACCTTACCTTCTTCGTTACTCAATAAAACTTGCTTAGTTTTCATTATAACTACCATTGCATTTTCTATCGGCAACTGCGTTTCTATATCTTTTACGATTATAGAATATTCTTTGCTTTGTGCAAAAATACTCACGTTAAAAAACACAATAAATAAAAGTATAAGTCTCTTCATAGGCTTTGTTAAAAAAATTAACCGCTATAAAACTACAAATAAAACATTAAAAACCAATACAATACAAAAAAAAGGTTATATACAAAAAAATCCTGAGCGTAAACCCAGGATTTTCTTTATGTTTAAAATCTAAAAAGACTTTAGTATTTATTCGTTATGTAAAAACGCTTGTCTATTTAATAGCGTTTCTTCATCTTCTACATGATTATCATCTGGTACACAACAATCTACAGGACATACTGCCGCACATTGTGGTTCATCATGAAAACCTTTACATTCTGTACATTTACCAGGAACGATATAATAAACTTCGTCAGAAATAGGAGTTTGAGCATCATCTGCGTCAACTTCTGTACCGTCTGGCAAAATTACTTTTCCTTTTAAAGCTGTTCCATCCTTGTATCTCCAATCATCAGCACCTTCATAGATTGCTGTATTTGGACACTCTGGTTCACAAGCACCACAATTGATACATTCGTCGGTTATAATTATTGCCATTGTTTTTTAGTCTTAAAGTTAAAAGCCTTAAAGTTATCAAAGTCAAAAAAAACAAAAAAGAGCATTTTAGCGTTTTGACTTAATGACTTTTGACTTTCGACTTATTTATCCTTATTTTTGTGCAAAATTACAATCAAAACTATTCATATACAAATTACTTATGTTACAAAACGAAAAAAAACAATCTTTTATAGAACTGGGCAAATTTTTGAGCCAATTTTCAGAAAATGATTGTAAAAAACACAATAATGTTTTATGTAATGACTTGTTTTTTGATGATTTCATAAAACTGATTCACTTGTCTCAATCACATAACGGTTGGTACACTCCTGAACAAGTTTTTTTTTCTATCCAATCATGGGCCAATGCTTTAACAGAAGAGAATCTTAATAAATGGCTTTCTGCTTATTCTTTTGACTCTGTTAAAGAAGGTAAAAACGTAGCCTTAATACTAGCTGGAAACATTCCGCTAGTTGGTTTTCATGATTTTCTATCTGTTTTAATTACCGGACATAGTGTCTTGGTAAAAACATCTTCTAATGATCAACATTTACTTCCTTTCTTGGCGAAATATCTTATTGCTATCAATCCTGATTTTGCTAATAAAATCACTTTCGTGGAAGGAAAACTAGAAAATTTTGATACTGTAATTGCTACAGGAAGTAATAATACGGCACGTTATTTTGAATACTATTTTAAAGATAAACCTTCGATTATTCGAAAAAGCAGAAACTCTATTGCCGTTTTAAACGGAAAAGAAACTAAAGAGCAACTTATTGCTTTGGGTGAAGATATATTTAGATATTTTGGTTTAGGATGTCGAAATGTTTCTAAGCTATTTGTTCCTGAAGGATATAAATTTGATGCTTTTTTTGAAGCAATTTTCGAATATCAGGATGTTATTCATTATGAAAAATACGCTAACAATTACGATTACAATAAGGCAGTTTTCTTAATGAGTAATTTTAAATTACTAGATAATGGCTTCTTAACTTTAAAAGAAGATACAAGCCACGCCTCTCCTATTTCGAGTGTTTTTTATGAAACCTACAATAATATTGAAGATTTAAAACAACGATTACAAGCTGAGAATGAGCAAATTCAATGCATTGTAAGCGATAACCTGATAGAAAACAGCATTTTATTTGGAAAAACGCAAACTCCTGATTTGTGGGATTATGCAGACAATATAGATACTATATCGTTTTTGTTAATAACATAAGTTAAAATCTGATAATTATTGCGAATAATTTAACGATTTTTCGGGCGCTATTACCGAAATTTGCGTTTCTAAAAAATATTGGAATTTAACTACACCATGAAAAAACACAACTACAGCGCAGGACCAAGTATCTTACCTCAAGAAGTTTTTGAGAAAGCATCAAAAGCTATTTTAAATTTTAATGACTCAGGATTATCAATTTTAGAAATTTCGCACCGAAGTAAAGATTTCGTTGCTGTAATGGAAGAAGCTCGTTCTCTTGCTTTAGAATTATTAGGACTTCAAGGAAAAGGATATCAAGCCCTGTTTTTACAAGGTGGTGCAAGTACAGCATTCTTAATGGCTCCTTATAACTTGATGAAAGAGAATGGTAAAGCAGCTTATTTAGATTCTGGAACTTGGGCAACTGCCGCTATAAAAGAAGCTAAACTTTTTGGAGAAACTATTACTGTAGCTTCATCTAAAGAAGAAAATTACAACCATATTCCAAAAGGTTACGAAATACCTGCCGATGCAGATTATTTTCACTGTACAAGTAACAATACCATTTTTGGAACTCAAATGAAAGAATTCCCAACAACGAGTGTACCAGTAGTTTGCGATATGAGTTCGGATATATTTTCTCGCAGTTTAGATTACTCACAATTTGATTTAATTTATGCTGGAGCTCAAAAAAATATGGGTCCTGCAGGAACTACTTTGGTAGTTATTAAAGAAGAAATCTTAGGGAAAAACGGTAGAACAATTCCTAGTATGTTAGATTATGCTAAACATATTAAAGCAGAAAGTATGTATAATACTCCTCCTGTTTTTGCAGTTTATGTTTCATTATTAACATTACAATGGATTAAAGAAAAAGGTGGTGTTGCAGCCGTTGAGAAATTAAACGACGCAAAAGCGGCGCTACTTTATGCAGAAATTGATAGAAACCCTTTATTTAAAGGTGCTGCAGTTGTAGAGGATCGTTCTAACATGAACGTTACTTTCTTATTAAACAATCCTGACCATACTGCAACATTTGATGCTATGTGGAAAGAAGCTAACATTTCTGGTTTACCAGGTCACCGTTCAGTTGGTGGTTACAGAGCATCTATATACAATGCAATGCCTATAGAAAGCGTTCAGGTATTGGTAGATGTAATGAAAGCTTTGGAAGGTAAAGTTTAATCGCTTTCTTCGGTTAATCGTTAATTTGGTTAACTGTTTAATCGAAAAATCCTTTTACACAAAAAACAGTAATTGAATACCGGATTCCTAGCCCCGATAGAAGTGGAAATCCTTTTATTTTTTTCTTTAAAAAAGAAAAGATTGTAACGAATAGCGGGATTAGCTCCTAAAAAAGAAAAAAATTAATATCGAGGATGAGATTGCTTCGTTCCTCGCAAAGACATAAACTAAAATGAAAGTATTAGCAAATGACGGAATTTCTAAAAGTGGAATTCTAGCTTTAGAAAAAGGTGGTTTTGAAGTTATAACTACAAAAGTGGCTCAGGAACAAGTAGCTAATTTTGTAAACGAAAACAACGTAGATGTAGTTTTGGTACGTAGTGCTACCAAAGTACGTAAAGATATTATTGATGCTTGCCCAGGATTAAAAATTATTGGTCGTGGTGGTGTTGGTATGGATAACATTGATGTTGACTATGCAAAAAGCAAAGGAATTCATGTAATTAATACACCTGCTTCATCATCAGAATCTGTTGCTGAATTAGTTTTCGGACACTTATTTAATGGAGTTCGTTTTTTACACGATTCTAACAGAAATATGCCCTTAGAAGGTGATACAAACTTTGATGGTTTGAAAAAAGCGTATGCAAATGGTACTGAATTAAGAGGTAAAACTCTTGGTATCGTTGGTATTGGTCGTATTGGTCAAGCTACTGCAAAAATGGCTCTTGGTTTAGGTATGAAAGTTATTGCTGCTGATAGTTTTATTCCTAAAGTAGACGTTAAAGTTGAATTCTTTGACGGTCAATCTATCACGACAACAATAGAATCTCAATCATTAGAATCTTTATTTAAAGAAGCTGATTTCATCACTTTACACGTTCCTGCTCAAAATGGTTACATCATTGGAGAGAAAGAATTTGAAATTATGAAAGACGGTGTTGGAATCGTAAATTGTGCTCGCGGAGGTGTTATCGATGAAGTGGCACTAGTAAAAGCATTGGATAGCGGAAAAGTATCGTTTGCTGGTTTAGACGTTTTTGAAAGCGAACCAAAACCAGAAATGGCTATTTTAATGCACTCAAAAATCTCTTTGACTCCACACATTGGAGCCGCAACTGGAGAGGCACAAGACAGAATTGGTACTGAACTAGCTTCACAAATTATTACTTTGTTGAGTTAAGTAATTAAAAAATAGTTTAACTTTAAAGGGATTTACTGCGCATTGTAGTAAATCCCTTTCTTTTTATTAAATTTGTCGTCTAATCTAAATGTAAACATCATGTTTGAACAATTAACCCAATTAGTGCAACAATACGGAGGCAGTGCAGTCGTAAACAACCCCGCTGTTCCTAATGAACACAATGAAGCTGTAATAAGTGAAACTAGTAATTCTATTTTTGCAGGATTGCAAAAAATTGCTTCGGAAGGTGGCGCAGAACAACTCGCCAGTTTATTTAGCGGAAAATCACCTATTGACAGTTCGAACCCTGTTGTACAACAAATAACACAACAGTTGTCTGGTAATCTTGGAGAAAAATTTGGATTAAGTAGTGAAGCATCTAGTGGTGTTGCTGCAGGTATGATTCCGCAAATTTTAGGTTCTCTTGTAGGGAAAGCAAAAGACTCAAACGATAGTAGCTTTCAAATTTCAGATATTATTACTGCTATTTCTGGTAACGGAGGACAAGCTTCGGGTATTATGGATGCAATTTCTAAATACGGAACTCAATTTGGCTTAGACCAAAATGGTGATGGGAAAGTAGATGTTAGCGATGCTATGGCATTAGGAAACAAAAGCGGTGGTATAGGTGGTTTACTAGGTAAATTATTCGGGAAATAGTTTTTTTAGGAAGGTACTGAGGTACTAAGGCTCAAAGACACAAAGGTTTTCTGTAGAGACGAAACTCAGTACGTTTAAAGTTTCTAAATTCTAAGTTAAAAAAATAATCAAAAGCTGTTTACATAAATGTAAACAGCTTTTTTTGTGGGTATGTTTCTTGATGTTTTTATTACTAAAACATTCTGTATCTGAATGTTTTAGACACACTACCGTGCGTCTCTATTAAAACCTTTGTCCCTTTGAAACTTTTAGACGCACTGCGGTGCGTCTCTACAGAAAACCTTTGAACCTAAAAAGATATGCAATTACACCCCAACAAGAAACCTTTGAACCTTAGTACCTCAGTACCTTCCTAAAAAACCTTTGTCTCTTTCCACCTTTTAGACGCACTGCGGTGCGTCTCTACAGAAAACCTTTGAACCTTAGCTCCTCAGAACCTCCCTTGAAAAAACTGTTAAATAAGAAAAGCCTTCGCTGATTTTTTTGTAAATTTATATCTCAATTTTAGGCCATGAAAAATAGTATCTACATATTGCTTATTCTATTTGTTATCGTTGCGTGTTCTACTCAAAAAACAAGTATGGCCATTACAAAACAACCTGCTACATCGGTAAACGATACAGTTCGTATTGCAAACGACGATTTAGAATATGAAGTAATTATAATAGACAACGGTTTTAGTACCTGGCTAGCTTCTACGGCATTGCCTCGAAACTATTATTCACAAGCTTATCTTGAAAATAAAAACCAACAATATGTGCGTGAATGGAATAACAGGGTTTTACAACCACAGCGTTTCAGTCCCAATTTGTACGAAATGAGAATTGATTACGACTCTACAATTAATTATGGATACGAGGTAAATTACTTAATTTACAACTACATGATTTATTTTCAAAATACTTACAAACAAAAGCTAGCAGGATATGTCCCATCAAGATAATGTTACTATATTTGTATTCATTATAAATAGAAATGAATAAATTAAAACAACGTTGGGGGATTACTTCTAATTTTCAACTCACTATCATATTTATTGTATTTGCTATAACCGGTTCTACTTCGGCATGGTTATCAAAACCTTTTTGCGTTTGGTTAGGAATTACAAAAGAAGATTTTGGCTTTTGGTTTACCCTTATCCGCTTAATAATTATTTTCCCTATCTACCAAGTATTACTTGTAGCAATAGGAGCTATTTTTGGGCAATTCCGTTTTTTCTGGAACTTCGAGAAAAAAATGCTTAAAAATATGGGACTAGGTTTCTTGTTTAAAGAATAATATCGTTATCAATATGCTTATCTTTCTTTTGAATAAAATAAGTATAAACCCATGTTAGGGTAAATGAAGGGATAATATCTGTAAACGGAAGTATCTCTTCTACAAAAGTTAAGATTCCTGCTACCTTCCCTACTCGACCTTTATACATATAAGTCATTAAGAAACCAGCTAGTGGTGCCCAAATAACATCGGCAAATTCCCCTAAAAAAGGAATTGTAAAACTCACCATTCCGATTGCATCAAAAAGCAATCCTAATAAAAGTTTTTTTGTTCTCTCGTCTTTCACAAGTGTTTTTTCTTCCATTTTAATATATATTAAAACCTGAGTTACTTCAAATATAATTCATTTTGAACAGATTGTCTATTTATTTTTTTCGAATAAACTTATCATTCCGTAACCATTAATCAAATTTCATTCCTAAAATAATCTTCATCAAAAAAGAGATTTTCTTTTTTAGAATCCTCTTTCCTTTTTTTACAATTTACTTTTACCAAAAAATGTTCCTAAAATTCTGTTACAACACATTTTTATATCGGTAGAATCTTTGTTTCTTTGTAAAAACAGTTTCGTAATGATAAAGGCAAAAAATATACATAAATTCTATGATCAACTTGAAGTTTTAAAAGGAGTTGATTTGCATATAAAAAAAGGAGAAATTGTTTCTATCGTTGGAGCTTCTGGAGCAGGAAAAACAACACTTTTACAAATTTTAGGAACATTAGACAAACCTGAAAGAAATAAGGAATCCTCTCTAACTATAAATGGAGAAAATATTTTAGCACTTCAGGATGTAGAAAATGATAATTCGAAACAAGAAAAAAGGCTTCGAATTGTTACTTGGATAGGAGGGATTTACGCTGTAGTTTTAGCCATATACTTATTATTTTTTAGATCAAAAATAGGAGATGATTTACTTGGAACAGTTACCTTAGTATCAATATTTTTACCAATAGTATCTCTATTTATTTATTACTTTAGATATTTTAAAGAGAAAAGTAAAAAAGACAAAACATTGTCTGAATTTAGAAATCTGAATTTAGGTTTCATCTTTCAGTTTCACCAATTATTACCTGAATTTACAGCATTAGAAAACGTTTGTATACCCGCATTTATATCCAATAAATCTAAAAGCGAAATAGAAAAAGAAGCTAAAAAACTTTTAGAATATTTAGGTTTATCTCACAGAATACACCATAAACCAAATGAACTTTCGGGTGGAGAACAACAACGTGTTGCAGTTGCCAGAGCTCTAATCAATAAACCCGATGTTATTTTTGCCGATGAACCTTCAGGGAATTTAGATACTCATTCTGCAGAGAATTTACATCAATTATTCTTCCAGCTTCGTGACGAATTTGGACAAACTTTTGTTATCGTAACTCATAACGAAGAACTTGCTAATATGGCCGATAGAAAATTAGTAATGGTGGATGGGCAAATAATATCCTAAAATGATTTTAATTCTTTTAAGCTGGATTTATATTCTTTTCACAACCATAAATCTTGGTTTAGGAACTGATAAGATTCTACGATTAAAGAATTCAAACTTTATAATTCTCTCTATTCTAGGCCTTTTTACAGCAACTATTCTTGCGAGTATTTGGGCTATTTTTGACAGGATAAATATTGAGTTCCATCTTTTTCTTTTAATAGCAAATATTGGAATCTGCCTAAAGTTAAAAAATGAAATTAAAGTTATTTATACCTCATTTTTTAAAGAATTACGATCTTTAGATAGATCCTTAAAAATAGCTTTAATTAGTATAACTCTTTTAATTTTAGCTCAATGTGCATCAATTCCTTACATAATAGATAATGAATCTTATTACATACAAACCATTAAATGGATTAATGAATATGGTTTTGTAAAAGGTCTTGCCAATTTGCATCTTTTTCTTGCCCAAACAAGTGGTTGGCATATTACCCAAAGTGCATTTAATTTTTCGTTCTTGTATGATAAGTTTAATGATTTAAGCGGATTTTGTCTTTTACTAGGAAATATTTATGCCATTTTACATCTTAATTCTTATTTCAAAAATAAAGGAATCAATTACCTTATTATTGGTTTGTTGCCTTTGGCAAATCTTTTCTTTTTTTCTTTTATTAGTTCTCCTTCTCCCGATTTGCCTGTTTATATCTTATCTCTGATTATCTTTTTCAGCTTCTTAAGCAGCTATAAAAATCTTAATATTGGGACATTTAATACCGTTTTTATTCTAGTTGTTTTTGCGATATATATTAAAACAACAGCAATTGCACTTATCTTGATTCCGCTGTTATTACTTATAAAACACTACAAAATTTTAATTCCAAGAATAGCAAAACCCTTAAGCATTGGAATACTTGTTTTCTCTTTATTTTTAATAAAAAACACCATTATTAGCGGATATCCTTTATTCCCTATAACACTAAATATATTCCATTTTGATTTTCAAATTCCTGTATCAATGGCGCATTTTTATTATGATGAAACTAAACGGGCAGCTTTTTCGATCACAGAGAATGAATTCGACACTATTAGTGTATTCGAAATCTTTAAAACATGGATTTCAAGACCCGCATTACATGGCTTATTTAATAAATTGATTGTATTATTACTTATAATCATGCCTTTTTTTATCTTTAAATTTTTCAATAAAAAAACATTTTGGGTTTTATATGGCGTTTTTGTTTTTCAAATAATATTGCTGTTATTATCTTCACCACAATATAGATTCTTCATGAATTTTATACTGCTATTTTCATTTCTAATAGCGAGTCTTATTCTTAATAATCGAAACAGGATTATTCTTGTTCTTTATATATCATTATCAATACTGGCATTTATTGTAATCTTTCCAATTAATTTAAAAGTATTTACAACAAATACTTTTTTAACGAGTAATAGTACTTTTTCTATAAGCAACATCGTTTATCCATATAAAAACTCCAAATTTGATACCGAATACAACCCCCTCATTAATGGCAATTTACGATACAATTCTCCTGTAGATAATTCTTTTTTCTGGGGAACTGGAGATAGCGCAATACCTTGCGTTAATGAAGAACAGATTAAATATTTTGAGACTTATTACAAGATAAAACCTCAAATGCGAACAACTAATTTAAAAGACGGCTTTTACGCCAAAAACATATCAAATGAATCAAACTGAGCTTAAAGATTTTCTTGACGAAAAAGTCATTCAATATAACAATCAGGATTTTATAGAAAGTGATCCGGTGCAAATTCCGCATTTATTTTCGCAAAAAGAAGACATTGAGATTGCTGGTTTCCTGAGTGCAACAATTGCATGGGGAAATCGCAAAATGATTATTAAAAACTCACACCAAATGATGGAATTAATGGGTAACACGCCCTACGATTTTATCATGAGCCACAGCGATGAAGACATAGCAAGATTAGAAAATTTTGTACACCGCACCTTCAACGGAAAAGACTTTGGCAGCTTTATAAAAGGATTGCAACACATTTATAAAAATCATGGCGGCTTAGAAGCTATTTTCTCTAAAAATCAGGAAAAAGATAGTTTACAAAAAAGTATTCACGAATTTAAAAAAGCATTCTTTGAAATCGATCATTTACAAAGAACTCAAAAACACATTTCAGACCCTTTAAACAATTCGGCAGCCAAACGCATTAATATGTACCTAAGATGGATGGTTCGCCAAGATACAAAAGGAGTAGATTTAGGAATATGGAAAAATATTTCGCCAGCAAAACTTTCTTGTCCGCTCGATGTACATTCTGGAAATGTCGCTCGTAAACTAGAACTGCTTTCGCGAAAGCAAAACGATGGTAAAGCACTGGCAGAACTAGATTTAAATCTCCGCAAAATGGATCCACTTGACCCAGTAAAGTACGATTTTGCATTATTTGGACTAGGCGTTTTTGAAGGCTTTTAAGATTGATAATTAGGTTGTTATATCATTAAATCATCAGATGATTCCAAGATTCTAGTGAACTAACCATGATTTTAATGTACCTTTGCACAAAATTTAATGCAAATGAGCACTTTCGAGACATTCAATCTTCCTAAATCCGTACAAAAAGCAATCGATGAATTAGGCTTCGTTACGCCTACTCCTATCCAGGAAAAATCTTTTTCTGTAATTATGTCCGGTCGTGATATGATGGGAATTGCACAAACCGGTACAGGTAAAACATTTGCCTACTTATTGCCTTTATTAAAACTATACAAGTTTACTCCAACCAATACTCCAAAAATTGTAATCCTTGTTCCAACACGTGAATTAGTAGTTCAGGTTGTAGAAGAAGTTGAGAAATTAACCAAATACATGTCGGTTAAAACATTAGGTATTTTTGGTGGTGTAAATATCAATACACAAAAGAAAGCTGTTTACGAAGGAATCGATATTTTGGTGGGAACGCCAGGACGTACTATGGATTTAGCCTTAGATGCAGTTGTTCGTTTTGATGAAACTCAAAAACTAGTTATTGATGAGTTTGACGAAATGCTTAATCTTGGTTTCCGTACGCAATTAACAGCACTTTTGGCAATGATGAAAACCAAACGTCAGAACATATTGTTTTCTGCAACGATGACAGATGAAGTTGATGCGGTTTTAAATGACTTTTTTGATTTTCCTGAAGAAGTTACACTTGCAGCGTCTGGAACACCTTTAGAGAACATTGAGCAAATTACATACAACGTTCCTAACTTTAATACCAAAGTAAACTTACTGAAACACTTATTACAAACTAACGAAGACATGAGTCGTGTCCTGGTATTTGTAAACAATAAGAAGATTTCGGATATGCTTCATGACCGTATCGAAGAAGATTTTGAAGGTCAGTTTGGAGTAATTCACTCTAATAAATCACAAAATTATCGTTTGAGCACGATGGCTTCTTTCCAAGAAGGAAACCTACGCGGACTTATAACTACCGATATTATGGCGAGAGGTTTAGATATCTCTAATATTACTCACGTTATAAACTTTGAACTTCCTGAATTCCCTGAATTGTATATGCACAGAATTGGTAGAACTGGTCGTGCCGATGCAACAGGAACTGCAATAAGCTTCATCACGCCACGTGAAGAGGAATTTAAAGTAGAAGTAGAAGTTTTAATGAACAGAGAACTTGAGATTGCCGATTTCCCTGAAGAAGTAGAAGTTTCGATAAAACTAATTGAGCCTGAAAAAGACAGACAACCCGTTAAGTTCTTGATGAAAAAACAAAAACTTGATGGTGATGGAGCTTTTCATGATAAAGCCAAAAAGAACAAGAAAATCAACTTGGGAGGTCCTTCTAAAACGAAAAAGAAAACGCACGGATCTGTTAACAGAAACATGCTAAAAACAAGAGATAAGAAAAAAAAAGATAAGAATAAATAGATTTTCTTAAATTCCAAAAATTAAAAATTCCAAATTCCAATGCTATTACGCTTGGAATTTGGAATTTTTTTATTGGATTTTTTTCTTTTTATATTTTACGCACAAGATAGAGAAACCTTTGAGCCTTTGTAACTCTGAACCTTTGAACCTTTAATAAACTAAATCTTCGTAAAAACTAAACCAACTGGCGCACACAACTCAATTCTCTTTCCTGTATCTGTAAGTTTTCCTGTTACTTTATCTCTTTTAAATACTACAATATTATTGGTGTATTGATGTCCTACCAAAAGGAATTTCCCTGTAGGATCTATAGAAAAATCTCTTGGTCCTTTTCCTAAGGTACTTACTTGTTCTACTAATTCAATTTTTCCATTCTTAAGAATTTTATAAACTGAAATATTATTAGCATCTACACGATCAGATACGTATAAAAATTTACCGTCAGGCGAAATTTTGATAGCTGCTGCTCCTGTTCCTCCCTTAAAATCTTTAGCAAGAATATTTGTTTCAGCGATTAATTTCAAACTTCCATCTTTATCATAACCAAACGTAGTTAAGGTAGCATCTAATTCCTGAATTAAATACACAAACTTCCCGTCTTTGCTAAACGTTAAATGTCTTGGACCGCTTCCTGCTTTTACATCAACACTACCTTTTAAGGTAAGGACTTTATCTTTTGAAGTTGGATTGTAATTGTAGATAAAAACTTTATCAAGACCTAAATCATTCGATAAAACATATTTCTTGTCTGGCGAAAAATAAACCATATGCACGTGAGCGCCTTCTTGTCTTTGTGGGTTAACTCCTTTTCCTGTATGTTGAATCACTTGTTTTGCTTCCGAAATTCCTTCGGCAGTCTTTTTAAATACTGAGATGTTTCCTCCAGAATAATTAGCTGTAATTACATTTTCTCCATCATTAATTAAGTAACATGGATCAGCCCCCATTGCTTTTTGCTTGTTCAAAAAAGTAACCTTTCCTGATGCAGGTACATATCCAAAAGCACTAACTGTACTTTCAGCTCCACTTTCGTTAACAGCATAAATAAATTTATTATCTGCAGAAACCGATAAATAGCTTGGACTTACGCTACTTTCTGACGTGTTTTTTAATTTAGATTCACCCGAATTGGTATCAAATTCATACACATAAATCCCTTTGCTATCACAACTATTAGTGTAAGTTCCTACCAATAAATTAACTTTATTTTGCGCCTTTAAATTTGTAACAGCAAAAGCCACTAAAAGTAGTATATATGTTCTTTTCATAGTATAAAAATGTTTTTTTGAGTATGCTAAAATACTCAATATTATCAATAGAGGTTGTTTTTTTTATAACAAATGGAATCTCAAAAATTAAATTGTACTTTTGTTTTTAATTAAGAATATTCTTCTTTTTTATTTTAAATCAAAACATTACAAATGAAACAACTTTCAGTTTTATTATTACTTATGATTATTTCTAGTTGCAATGCTCAACAACCAGAAATATTTGGAGAAAAGCCTTTAAATCTTAAAAATAAAATATTTGATTTGAACATTCCCGTTTTTTTTTCTGAAAAATATAAGTTGAAAAATAATCCCGAATATTATGAAATCCCTATAAATAATAATTTAGGGATTGATTTACATACGCAATTAATTAAGAAAGACACACTATTTATTAACGATGATGGTACGCTTGATAATTCTAATTTTACAAAAAACAAAACTTCAAAATGGATTGTATATACTAAAAAGAATTACTCTTCTATAGATACCGTAGCAGTATATGAAAAATTTCCTTTTCAAGCTATAAACGTACTGACTACATTAGACAATAAACTAATCTTAGTGAGTGGATTAATTGATGAAATTAGCTTAGAAAATTCAAACAAATTCATTCATTTATTAATCTCAGATTATGGCAAACCAATTATAACCAAAAGCAAAGTGTTTTCTAAAAATATAATTATTTATACTTGGGAAAATGATGATAAGTTATTAAAATATTGCACTTTTTTAAATAATGAAAGTAATACTATAGTTATAGAAGTTGACAAAGATAATTCTATTATAAAAAAAGGAGATAAAACGCCTCATCTTGAAGGATATTTTTATATTGCAAAAAAAGAATTTACTAACCACCTAATAGGTAATATAAATGTGGGAGATTTTGCTTTTTTTGATTAGATAAAAACTGAGCAACATACTTATTTTCAATAAAAAATAATCTTTAAAACCTTTAACTCTAAACAAATTTGTATTTTTGACCAGCATCTTCGCGAAAAATAAAACGTAGTGAAATAAACTAAACTTTAGAATGCATTTTAAACATCCCGAAATTTTATACTTTCTGTTCTTATTGATTGTTCCTATTTTGGTTCATTTATTTCAATTACGCCGTTTCAAAAAGTCTTATTTTACCAATGTTCGACTTTTAGCAAAACTCTCTATTCAAACCCGAAAAAGTTCTAAAATCAAGAAATGGCTATTACTAGCTTCTCGATTATTTTTGCTTACTTGCCTTATTCTTGCCTTTGCTCAACCTTTTTTTACCGCCAAAGACAGTAAAAATGCCAATAACGAAATGTATATCATTCTAGATAACTCGTTTAGTATGCAAGCAAAAGGTAAAAAAGGCGAACTACTAAAACGTGCCGTTCAGGAATTATTAGAGAATACGCCCGAAAATGCTCAATTTTCTTTATTGACTAACACTGATAATTATTGGAATACCGATATAAAATCAGTTCGTAACTCATTGCAAAGTCTAAATTATAGCGCAACTCCTTTTGAGCTGGACAATATAATGGCAAAAGTAAAAGCTCGCAAATCGGCCTTTAAAAAAGATATTATCATTATTACAGATGCAGTAGGACTGGACGAAAAACAATTAAAAAATATAAACACTGAAGATGCTCCGTATTTTATAATTCCAAAAGCAGAGCAAAAAAATAATGTGGCGATTGATAGCGTTTTTATCAATCAAACTTTGGATAACTTTTATGATATAGGTATTAATTTATCTGGTTATGGTGATGATTTCAAACCTATTTCTATGTCTTTATTCAACAATGGCAAACTAATAGCTAAAACCATCGTAAATTTTGACGCTAAAAAGAAAAAAATCAATTTTACTATTCCTAAACAAGCTTTTCATGGCTATGTAGCTATTGAAGACAATGGTTTACAATATGACAATAGATTGTATTTTAGTATTTCTGACCCTAAAAAAACCAATGTTATTAGTATTGGAGATCCTGCAAAAAGCAATTTCTTATCTCGAATTTATACATCTGAAGAATTCAACTATCATAATTTTGATATACGTTCGCTTGATTACAATAGTCTGGATAAACAAGACGCAATTGTCTTGAATGAGCTAGAAGAAATTCCTCAAGCATTACAAACCACTTTAAAATCATTTGTATCCAAAGGTGGAAACGTTATTATTATTCCATCAGAAAAAATGGCTGTAGCCAATATGAATTCGTTTTTATCAAATTTTGGTAAAGTGCAAATGAGTTCACTTGAAAACAAAGAAAAACTGATTACCAAAATCAACTTTGATCATCCTATATTCTCGGGTGTTTTCGAAAATAAAATCAAGAATTTTCAATATCCAAAAACGAAGAGTTCGTTCCCTATTACAAGTTCTTATTCATCGGCTTTGTCCTATGAAGATCAAACTGCATTTTTAACTTCGATACAAAATCAAGTTTCGGCAGTTTCAGTTTTTTCAGCATCTATAAATAGTATTAATTCTAACTTTCAGCAATCACCATTAATTGTTCTTGTTTTTTATAAAATGGCACAAAGCAATCAGAAATCTGGAATAGTAGCAATAACAATTGGTAATAATCAGCCTTATTTTGTTGAAGCCTTATTATCTAAAGATGCAATTCTGGAAGTACGAGGAACTGATGAACAATTTATTCCGATTCAACAGATTTTAAATAATAAAGTAAAAATCGTTTTCAACGATTATCCAGAACAAGCTGGTAATTACACCATTTACAATAAAAAAGAAGCATTAGAGAACGTAAGTTTTAATTACAAACGAAGCGAAAGCGATTTGAGTCAAGTCAATTCAAATCTAGTTTCTGATTACAAAACTGCCGATACGATTTCGACTATTTTTAACACCTTACAAACTGAACGCACTGACAATCAAATTTGGAAATGGTTTGTTATCTTTGCACTGTTATTTTTAGCATTAGAAATGGCAATTATCAGGTTTGTGAAGTAATTTTTTACAACTAAGACATTAAGAAAATTAAGTTTTTCCTTTATCAACTTAATTCCTTAATGGTTCAAATAAATTAAGCTTTACTATTTTAAAACTTAATTGTTTCAATTAAAATAAATTTATCTACATATGAAAATAATCATCCGTGAAGCAAAAATTATAGATTCTAAAAGTCCGTTTCATAATAAGACTGCAGATATTTTAATTAAAGATGGTTTAATCGAAAAAATAGGAACTTCACTTCCTAATACTGAAAATGCCGAAGAGATAAAACTCGACAATTTACATATTTCGCAAGGATGGTTTGACAGTAGCGTTTCGCTTGGAGAACCAGGTTATGAAGATCGCGAAACAATCTCAAACGGATTAAATGTAGCTGCAAAAAGTGGATTTACTGCCATTGCTTTACAACCTAACTCCTACCCGATTATTGATAACCAATCACAAGTTAATTTTGTAAAAAACAAAGCAAATGGTTTTGCTACAGAACTTTTCCCAATAGGAGCTTTAACCAAAGCTAGCGAAGGAAAAGATATGGCTGAACTATTTGACATGAAAAAAACAGGAGCTGTAGCTTTTGGTGATTATAATAAAAGCCTTGACAATGCCAACTTGTTAAAGATTGCATTGCAATATGTACAAGATTTTGATGGTTTGGTAATTGCTTACTCACAAGATCAAAATATAAAAGGAAATGGTGTTGCCAATGAAGGAATCGTTTCAACAAAATTAGGATTAAAAGGAATCCCAGATCTTGCTGAAGAATTACAAATCGTTCGCAACTTATTTTTATTAGAATATACAGGAGGAAAACTTCATATTCCAACTATCTCGACTGCTAAATCCGTTCAATTAATTAAAGATGCTAAAGCAAAAGGACTAAACGTAACAACTAGCGTTGCTGTACATCATTTGGTTTTAACCGATGAAAAATTAGAAGGTTTTGATACCCGCTTTAAAGTTACGCCTCCATTACGAACTGAAACTGACAGACAAGCGTTACTAAATGGTGTTCTAGACGGAACTATTGATATGATTACATCTGATCATAACCCGATAGATATCGAATTCAAAAAAATGGAATTTGATATGGCTAAAAATGGAACAATTGGTCTGGAAAGTGCTTTTGGTGCTTTGCTAACTGTATTGCCACTAGAAACTGTAATCGAGAAACTAACATTAGGGAAATCTGTTTTTGGTATCGAGAACAATACAATCACCGAAGGCTCTAAAGCAAATATTACATTGTTTAATCCTAATGGAGAAAGTATTTTCGCAAAAAGTAACATACAATCTAAATCTAAAAATTCTGCCTTTTTGGGAATTCAATTAAAAGGTTCAGTTTACGGAATCGTGAATCAGAATCAATTGGTATTAGAAAAATAATAAAAAATTAAAATTTTACCATTAAGAGATTAAGAAAAATTAAGTTTAATTAATACCCCTAATTTCTCAATGGTCGAAAAACCTTTTTAATCTAAACAATTTGATGCAAAAAAAGATAATCATTAAAGAATTAAGAAAAGTCAACTTAATTTTTCTTAATCTCTTAATGGTTTAAAACAAATTGTTAAAACAACTATAAAATACAAGAATGAACAACTCAATCGAAGAAGGAAAAACTCCTGCTATTACCAGTTATATATTAATTATTGGTGTTTTAATCGCGATGTCGATGAACTCTGAAAATAAAAATAGCTTTGCTTCTTTTCATATACGTCAGGCGTTAGGGTTATCGTTAACTTTTATCTCCTTCGGACTTATCATAAGCAACTTTGACAGCTTTATGATTACTTTCCCAATGTGGATTTGTATCTCTATTTTATGGACATACGGGATTTTCAGCGCTATACAAGGGCAAACAAAACCAATACCATTAGTAGGTGCACTTTTTCAAAAATGGTTTAAAAGCATTGGTTAGTCTTTGATTTTTAAATTCAGATATAAACTAAGAGCCGACAACTGCATTTCACAATTTACAACTCACAATTTACCATTAAAAGAATGAATTTATCTTTAGAATATAAAATAAGAGAACCAAAAATTATCTTAGACAAAAACCCACTATTACTATTACTTCACGGATATGGCAGCAACGAAGAAGATTTATTTTCTTTTGCCAGCGAACTTCCTGATAATTATTATGTTATTTCGGCTAGAGCTCCTTATGATTTACAATATGGCAGTTATGCATGGTATGCTATTAATTTTGATGCAGATCAAAACAAATTCTCTGATAACGAACAAGCTAAAACATCACGTGATTTAATTGCAAATTTCATTGATGAGTTAACTGCAAATTACCCAATCGACTCAAACAATATAACTTTAATTGGCTTTAGCCAAGGATCAATTTTAAGTTATGCAACAGCACTTTCTTATCCTGAAAAAATCCAGAGAGTAGTTGCAATGAGTGGTTATTTTAATGATGAAATAATCAAAGATGGTTACGAGAAAAACGACTTCAAAAACTTAAAAATATTTGCTTCTCACGGAACTGTAGATCAGGTAATCCCTATTGATTGGGCTAGAAAAACACCTGCAATTCTAGAAAATCTAAATATTCCTGTTTCTTATAAAGAATATCCTGTTGGACATGGAGTTGCTCCTCAAAATTTCTTTGATTTTAAGAATTGGTTAGCACAATAGTTCACTGAATTCAGTTTAAAAATAGTAACAACAAAACACAATTATGGGAATAGAAAGTTTAATTGGTTTTATTTTACCAATAGTATTAATTGCCGGTGGTCTTTTTATAAAAAACACTAAAAATCCGAACTTCCAAACTTCAAAAAAATATTGGAAGATATTATTCATTTTAGGGATTCTAAATTTATTAATGAAATTATATCTTCTATTTTTTCTTTAATATCAGTTTTGATATTTTGAATTGTCTCCAGCCTTAGCTGGAGTAATAATATATTGACTTTAGTCAAAATGCCCCGTTATTTTGACTAAAGCCACATTTATAAACAATTCTTAAACCTCCAACTAAAGCACAATGTCATTAAGTTAAGAAAAAAACTTTTAATACTGCACTGAATAAATCTCTCGCCAAGCCGCCAAGTTTAATCCTAAAATCTTTGCGCTTTTGCGAGAAAATAATTAACCATGATCAGTTCAAAAAAGCTTAACTTAATGACATCGAACTAAAGCAGGAGGCAATTCAAGAATAGAAATAGGAATTTAAACTCACTTTTTACATTTCCTTTTTACAACACACATTTCACCTTCTCGCTTTTTTTTACATTTTACTTCTCACTTTTTACATATAATAATAAATCATCTTATCTTTAAACTATTATACTTTGTAACAAATAACAAAGTATAAGACTAACTCGATAAACCTGATTTAACTAACCATGAAACAACTATTATTTTCACTGCTTTTTATTGGCACTTCTTTTTTCGCAAAAGCACAATCGGATAACAAAATTACTATTGGTACGATTGAAACCATTCATTCTAAGATACTAAATGAAGATCGAAAAGTTTGGATATATGTCCCAGATGGTTATACCAAAGGCGCACCCAAAACTGAGAATTATCCCGTTCTTTATTTATTAGATGGAAACGTACATTTCACTTCTATTGTTGGTATGACGGAGCAATTAAGTACCATGAACGGTAACACAATTTGTCCAAAAATGATTGTAGTGGGAATACTCAATACTGACAGAGCCCGTGATTTAACTCCTACTCATATCGAATCTGATTTGCCAATGATGACTAGTGAAGCGAGTAAAACTAGTGGCGGAAATGAAAATTTTATTGCATTTATTGAAAAAGAATTAATACCATACGTTGAAACCAACTATCCTACTGCTCCATACAAAATGCTAATTGGTCATTCTTTTGGCGGTTTAACAGTTATAAATACACTTGCAAATCATACTAATTTATTTAATTCTTATGTTGCTATCGACCCAAGTATGTGGTGGGACAAACAGAAATTTTTAGAGCAAAGCAAAAAAACATTTGCTGAGAAAAAATTCAAAAACACTAGTTTATTTTTAGGTATTGCAAACACGATGGAAGCAGGAATGGACACTCTTAGAGTAAAGAAAGATACTACTCAAGTTACAAGACACATTCGTTCAATATTAGATTTAGCCAATGATTTAAAAAAGAACAAACAAAACCAATTACACTTTGAATACAAATATTATGATAAAGACAGTCATGGTTCTGTTCCGTTTATTGCCGAATATGACGCACTTAGATTCATTTTTGATTTCTATAATCTGAACTTGACTATTACTGATTTAATGGAAACAGGGATGGCATTACCTACAAAAATTGAAAAACATTATCTAAATGTTTCCGAAAAAATGGGGTATAAAATACCACCTCCCGAAGCTCCTATTAATCAATGTGGATATATGGCACTAGGCAGAAAGAACTTAGCTCAAGCCGAGTATTTTTTCAAACTAAATGTAAAAAACTATCCAAAAAGCGCTAACGTATATGATTCTCTAGGAGATTATTATAAACAAGTGAATGATAAAACTAATGCAATAAGCAATTACAAAAAAGCGTTATCCATCAACAAGGAAAGTGCCGAAACGAAACAAAAACTGGAAGAACTTCAAAAAGGAAAATAACGCATAACAGTCTCCTTTTAAACTAAAAAAATTATAAAAACAGTGTTGGCTTTATTGTGTGAAAATTTGATTTTCATCTCTCTTTTCACTTTTTACTTTTTTACAACATCAACTAAACTATAAAAATGAAAATATCTAAACTTGACAATCCCGCATTAATTCTAATTGATATCCAGAAAGGTTTTGATAATATAGAATATTGGGGCGGAGAACGCAATAATCCAAATGCCGAAAAAAATGCAAGTGAGCTTCTCGAAATTTGGCGAGCTAATAAATTACCTATTTTCCATATTCAGCATTGTTCCTCTAATCCCAATTCATTGCTCCATGAAACCAATCCTGGAAATGCATTTAAAGATATTGTAAAACCTTATTTAGGAGAAACTGTAATTCAGAAGAATGTAAATAGCGCTTTTATTGGTACCAATTTAAAAGAACAACTTGATGATGATAAAATCGATACGCTTGTTATTGTAGGTTTAACAACCGATCATTGTGTTTCGACAACTACAAGAATGGCTGGGAATTTTGGTTATAATACCTTTTTAATTTCTGATGCAACTGCCACTTTTAATAAGAAGGGATTGAATGGACAGGAATTTAGTGCCGAGACAATTCACGAAACGGCTCTTGCCAGTTTAAACGAAGAATTCGCTCAAGTTGTAACAACCGATTTTATAAAACAGAATATTTAGATTGTGAAAATTTAACCGCAAAGCGCGCAATCCCGACGCTTCGGGATACGCAAAGGTTTTAAAATCATTCTAATCTTTATCTGAAGCAGAAAAGTAACAGATTTACATAAAAACAAGAAAGGCGAGAATTATTCTCGCCTTTCTTGTTTTGTCTTTTTTATAATCTGTAAACTGCAACTAAATACTGCAAACTTTACTCGCCTGTATAAATAATCTTTCCTGCTTTTTTAAGTACGTATCCTTTCCAAGGGATTAATTCTAAATCTCCTTTAATCCAAGGCTCTCCTTCAGCTTTGCGCTCTAAAATAATTGTTCCATCTTCTGTATCAAGAAAAAGTTCGGCTTTGTTTCCATCTTTTTCAAAAATAACATAAGCAACTGTAGAATACGTTTTACCATCTTTCGCATGCTCTAACTTTGTACCTACTTCAAACAATCGTACACATTCATTTTTAACAACCGACCAAGTATAACCAGCAGATCCTTTACATCCATGTGCATCCGAATCTCCTCCTACAATACGCTCGGGTTTAACTTCTTCTTTAATAGGTTTTGTTTCTTCCTGAGAAACTTTTTTAGCACAAGAAAATGTAAGACCTATAATAATCGAAAATAAAAATACTTTTTTCATATGTTCTATTTATTAGTTGTTACAATTATTACACTGTGTTAGGAATACTATTTTTGGTATAATAATGATTGATTTACTTCAAAAGTAATACTTTCATCATTATTAACAAAGTATTTTAATAAGACTTCTCCCCATATTTCTCCATCACTAAAGTCTGCAATAATCCATCGGTGATTTAAAACCTTAACTTTATTGATGATAAATTTATTGGCGCCTATTTGGTCTTGTCCTGTATATGGATTCCCTTTTGGATTCGCATTTAGATCCATTAATTTCTCAGTAACAATAGGAATTAGTTTCTCATACTGAATAGTTTTAGAAGCATCTGCTGAATCAAAGTAATTTTGGGCGTTTTGATTATTCTCTAATGAAAAGTAATTGGCTTCGTTTAATTTAGTTTCTACTAAATTAAGGCTATCTCTAAGCTTTTTAGTTGTTTTAACATAACGTTCCTGTTCAAACTTTACTTCTTTACTATAAAACATATAGGTAAATATATTCATAAGTATCGCAATGATAAAAAGGTAAAGCAATAGGGATTTTTTCATTTTTAAATGTAATTAAATTGTGATTTCTAAATTATCATAGGCTAGAAAAACATTTTTAGGCAGCATTTTTTGTACCTCTTCATGAAATCCTAATACATGACTAATATGTGTTAAATAAGCCTTTTCTGGCTGAACCAAAGTTATAAAATCTAAGGCTTCCTGCAAATTAAAATGTGTATCGTGTGGCTCAACACGTAATGCATTTATCACTAATACTTTTAAGTTTTTTAGTTTCTTGATTTCGACTTCTTCAATAGTTTTTACATCTGTTAAATAAGCAAAATCATCTATTCGATACCCAAAAACCTGTAAATCTCCGTGCATAACATTTACCGGAATTGCCATTTTATCACCCACAGCAAATGGCTCATCATTAACGACCTCGATTGTTTTTACAGATGGTGCTCCTGGATATTTATTTACGGTTTCAAAAACATAATCGAAACGTTTTTTTAAGTTACCAATAACACGCTCGTGTGCATAAATTGGCATTTCGCCTTGTCTGAAATTGTACGGACGTATATCGTCCAAACCTGCAGTGTGATCTGCATGCTCATGTGTAAATAAAATTGCATCTAATTTCTGACAGTTACAAGATAACATTTGTTGCCTGAAATCAGGACCACAATCTATAACATAAGAATGGTCATCCCAACTAATCCAAATCGATACTCGAAGCCTTTTATCCTTAGCGTCAGTACTTTTGCATACAGGATGATCTACCCCTATTATCGGAATGCCTTGTGATGTGCCTGTGCCTAAAAAATATACCTTCAATTGTACTTTATTTTTTTACAAAAATAGGATTAATTATCTTTCATTAGAAGCCTAATTTACTAACTTTGTAACAAATCAGCCATATTTAAAATAAAATGGGTATAGAAATAAAACTTAAAGGTGACAAAGTCATCGCTCAGATACCATCCATAAAAGACAAAGCACTACGCATAAATCTAAACGAAAATATTTACGGAACCTTTGCAGAGATTGGTGCGGGGCAAGAAACTGTAAGACATTTTTTTAGATCTGGTGGTTCGTCTGGAACAATTGCGAAGGCGATGTCTGCTTACGACAAAGATTTTAGTGATGCCATTTACGGAATTGAAAGTGATGGCCGCTATGTAACTGAAGAGAGATTAAAGAAAATGTTAACTCTTGAAGGGCAAATAATTGAAGAACGTTTAAGCAGAGAAAAACACCCTACAAAACTTTTCTTTAGCTACGCTAATACTGTTGCAACAATAGATTTTGCAAAACAATTTAAAGGTCATGGTTGGGTAGGAATAAGATACCAAATTGAACCTGATGAAGCTTATAATGAAATTATACTTCACATTCGTTTTAAAGAAACTGATGCTCGATTACAACAAGAAACATTAGGTATTCTTGGGGTAAACTTAATTTATGGAGCATTTTATAAATACAATGATCCTAAAAGATTACTTCGTTATTTATATGATCACTTAGATAAAGATCAACTAGAAATTGATACTATTAACTTTTCTGGTCCACGTTTTGCCGATGTCGATAATCGATTGATTAGCTTACAATTGGTAAAAAACGGAATGACTGATGCCGTTATGTTCAATCCTGAAGGTAAAAACATCCTTCCTGCTGCCATTTTATACAAAAAGAATATTCTTGCCTTACGAGGGAGTTTTCGTCCTGTAACGAAGGTTAATATGGATATGTATGAGAAATCATTAAAAATGTTTCTCGAAGAAAATAAAGTCGAAAAAGATAATACGCTGGTAATTTTTGAAATCACTTTATCTAATCTTCGTTCTGATGGAGAAATCGATGAACGCGATTTTATGGATAGAGCTGAATTACTTTGTTCGTTAGGACAAACTGTAATGATTTCGAACTTCCAGGAATATTATAAAGTTGTTGAGTATTTTGCAAATTATACTAAAGCCCGAATGGGATTAGCAATGGGTGTTAACAATTTAGTCGACATCTTTGATGAGAAATACTACCGCCATTTAAGTGGAGGAATTCTTGAAGCTTTCGGGAAATTATTCTACCGTGATATGAAAGTATTCTTATATCCTATGATTGATGAAGATGGTACTATCATGAATTCGACTAACTTAAAAGTACATCCTAGAATGAAAGAATTGTACAAATTCTTTAAGTTCAATGGTAAAGTTGTCGATGTAGCCGATTTCGATCCTCATACATTAGAAGTATTCTCGAGAGAAGTACTAAAAATGATTAGTCAGGGAAAACCTGGATGGGAACCAATGCTTCCTGTAGGTATTGCCGAAATTATAAAAGAACATCACTTATTTGGTTATGAACCGAATAAAGTTTTAAAAGAGTCTAATTAGGAAGCCACTAAGGTACTAAGACGCAAAGGTTCAAAGGTTCAAAGACCCGGAACACATAAAAAAAAGCATCAATTTTACGATTGATGCTTTTTTGTTTTTGACTTGGTTTACGCGCAAAACAATCGCAATCTTGTCTTTCTGACAAAGAAAGAATCTCTACGAGTAACTCTACTTCAAGATTTGATCGGCGTGTTCTTTGGTTTTTACTTTTGAGATTATATCTTCGATAATTCCTTTTTCATTGATAACAAAAGTTGTTCTGTGGATTCCGTCATATTCACGACCCATGAATTTTTTAGGTCCCCAAACTCCAAAGGCTTGAATTACTGATTTATCTTCATCTGCCAATAACGGGAAAGGGAAATCGTATTTTTCTTTGAATTTGGCTTGTGCTTTTTGTGCATCGGCACTAACTCCCAAAAGAGCATAATTGTTTGCTTGAAAACGTTCGTAGTTATCTCTTAAATCGCAAGCTTCGGCTGTACATCCTGGTGTATTTGCTTTTGGATAAAAGAATACTACTAATTTCTTGCCTGCATAATCGGCTAGTTTATGTGTATTTCCGTCCTGATCTATTCCTGAAAAATTTGGTGCTTTATCTCCTATTTGTAATGTTGTCATTTTATTTTAGATTTTTGTTTTTTTTTTTTTAGACTGGCTTAGACTACTTAGAATTTTAGACTTCTTAGACTTCTTAGAGTTTTAGACTCGCTTAGAATTTTGATAGCGAATTTAAATAATTCATGACTTATAATTCCTAACTCATCTGCCATAATTCTTGATTTGTTAGCCCAGATTGTAGTGAAAACCCCGGAATTGTGGTGGTTTACATTTTATGTATTGGCAAAGCGACCAGCGGAAGCTCTTGCGAATACTTAAAAATGTTACTGCCTCGATGAGGTGTTGTAACGGAAAGCTGGATTAGGCTCATGATAAAATTTGTGCTATTTTTACGGGATTAAATTTACGGAAATGAATAAACAAGAACGGGTAACTTTTGTTATAAATACGTTAAAAGAATTATATCCTACTATCCCTGTCCCTCTAGATCATAAAGACCCTTATACTTTATTAATTGCTGTTTTATTGTCGGCTCAGTGTACCGATGTTCGTGTGAACCAGATCACGCCTATATTGTTTGCAAAGGCTGATAATCCGTATGATATGATTAAAATGTCGGTTGAAGAAATTCAGAATATTATTCGTCCGTGTGGTTTATCGCCTATGAAGGCTAAAGGTATTTATGGTTTGTCGCATATCCTGATTGATAAACATGGCGGAGAGGTTCCTCAGAGTTATGAATATCTGGAGGAATTGCCTGCTGTTGGGCATAAAACAGCAAGTGTTGTTATGTCGCAAGCTTTTGGTGTTCCTGCATTTCCTGTAGATACTCACATTCATAGATTGATGTATAGATGGAATTTATCTAACGGAAAAAATGTAACTCAAACCGAAAAGGATGCTAAACGTCTTTTTCCTGAGGAGGTTTGGAATGATTTGCATCTTGAAATTATTTGGTACGGTCGAGAATATTCGCCTGCTCGAGGATGGGATCTTGACAAAGATATTATTACAAAGACTATTGGAAGAAAATCGGTTATTGATGAGTATTACGAAAATCAGTCTTCTAGAAAACAAAAAAATCACTAATTGCATATTGCCCTTAGTGATTTTTTAATCAAACGACCAATTTGATTAATTTCATTTACTTTCAAAACATCCGACAGTTGCTGTGGGCTGTTTAATTAGCTATAATCTCAAAACTTTTATCTTCGATTTTCACTACTGTTAAGGCTTGTGAATAGCTCAATAAAAAAGAAACTACTTCTTTGTTTGGTTTTAGATTTTTACTAATCATCACTTTTTTTGAGTAAATTTTTGCCATGCTAATAAATGTTTATTTTATATAACAACGACCTATTGCTCAATTTAGTATATTAATTAGTTAAAATAATTTGATGTTTTTCTATAATTTTTCGAATATTCATCAATGCATATCTCATTCTACCTAATGCTGTATTAATACTTACACCAGTTATTTCGGATATTTCTTTAAAGCTCATGTCTTGATACATACGCATTACGAGTACTTCTTTTTGATCATCTGGAAGTTCTTCGATTAATTTTTTTAAATCAACCTCAACTTGATCCATAATCATTTTGTTCTCTATCGTTAAGGAATCATCGGACATGATGGAGAATATCGAAAACTCTTCGGTTTCTCTATACATTGGCATTTTCTTATTTTTTCGATAATGATCCACAATTAAGTTGTGTGATATACGCATTACCCAAGGAAGGAATTTACCTTCTTCGTTATAAGAATTACTTTTTAATGTCTTGATTACTTTTATAAATGTATCTTGGAAAATATCATTTGATATATCTCTGTCTGCTATTTTTGAATATATGAATCCATAAATCTTAGATTCATGTCTTTTTATTAATGTTGACAAGGCACTTTCGTTACCTTCAACATAGTTCTTCACCAATAGAGCGTCAGGAATTTGCAGATTAGCCATAATACTACCTTTTAGTTTTAGTTTTGAATTGGAGTAATTTTCTAAAAAGTAATTTTAATGTATAGGCTTCTGGTTTTTAAAGTGTTAATTAAGTGTTCAAATTTAACAAATAAATATTTTATAAAGCAAATTAAATTAAGAATAATTAACACAAAAAACTGAGAAACATTAAAATAAAGTCAATGATTTCTAAAAAAAGACCAAGAAACAATAAATTAACATTTTGGTTACAACAGTTAAAAAAGAAGCTTAAATCTCACAAAATAAAGCAATTACGATTTAACCTTCTTTTTTTTGCAATCTTAAATTACTGATATACCCGAATATAATCGACAATAAAATCTTGTGGAAAAACTTTATCGTCTACTTCAGGTCCTCCAAAATTTCCTCCTATTGCCAGATTAACTAATATATAAAATGGCTTATCAAAAGGCCAAACATCTTCGGTTTTATCTTTTGGTTCGAATGTGTACACTAAATCTTTATCGACAAAAAAGTCGATTTTGTCTTTTGTCCACTCTATTGCGAATACATGGAATCCTTTTTCGATATCTGGAAATGCAGTTTTCTTGGTATTAATTGTATTCCCGTGGCTATCTTGGGTGTGCAAAGTGGTATAAACCATGTGTGGATCTCTGCCTATATACTCTAAGATATCTATTTCGCCACATTTTGGCCAGTTTACCTGATCCTTATTTGCTCCTAACATCCAGAATGCTGGCCATAGGCCATGACCAACTGGTAATTTGGCTCTGGCTTCGATGCGTCCGTATTTAAACTCTTTTTTTCCTTTGGTTGTAATACGTGTAGATGTATATACGTTTCCGTCTTTTCTTGCATTAATAATTAAGTTTCCATCTTTTAATTGATGATTTGTCTTGGTATAAATTTGTCTTTCGTTATTACCCCAACCACATAAATCAGGACAACCGTCTCCGAGTTCGTAATTCCAAACGGTTTCGTTTAGGCTTTTTCCGTTAAAATTTTCTTCCCAAACCAGTTTCCTTTTTGCTTGTTGTGCAAAACTTAAATTACCTATTAATAATAGGATTAAAATTCTCTTCATTTTATTTCTTTTATTTATCATTAAAAATAAGAAGGCCAGCAAATGTGCCGCTAACCTCCTTATTCCGACTAACTTTAACTTTTATATTATTGATATACTCTTACATAATCTACCTCCATTGTAGATTGTGTAAATGCTGAATCTATGACTCCTCCAAAATTCCCTCCCATGGCAAAATTTAATATCAGGAAGAAATCTTTATTAAATGGTGTTGTTGCATCATTAGCAAAAGAATGAAACAGAGCATCATCTACATAAAACTTAATAGATTCTGGACTCCAAACCGCTTTGTAAACATGAAACGCTGATGATGCGGTTGCAATGGTTGTAGAACCTGTGTTTCCAGCTCCGCCTGAATGTCCTGGATAATGCAATGTGCTATGAATAAGGTTTTGGCTATTACCTACATGCTCCATAATATCTATTTCTCCGCAAGCTGGCCATGAGTTTGTTGCATAATTTTGCCCTAACATCCAGATTGCAGGCCAAGTCCCTCCTCCTGTTGGTAACTTTGCTCTTACCTCAACTTTGCCATAAGTAAATTTAAATTTACCATCTGTTTTTAATCGTGCCGAGGAATACGCCATTCCGCCTGAAGCTTCTTTTTTGGCTGTTATTTTTAAACTTCCGCCTTGCACTATTACATTGTTTGAACTGTTGGTATAATTTTGTTTTTCATTATTTCCCCAACCGCTGTCTCCTGTTCCTAACTCATTTACCCAATTTGCAGGATTTGGTGCTCCATCGGTATTAAATTCATCCGACCAAATTAAAGTAGTATAATCCGTTGGTGGTGTCTGTGTAGGTTTTGTGGTGGTAAATATATGATACCATGCTAATGCCAGATTGCCTCCCATAACTACTCTTACAACCATTCTGTTTGCTGTTATGGAGATTATCTCGTACGAGTTCTGACCTATATAGTACCCCATAAATCCTCCATCGGAGAAGTTCATTGTTGTTCCTCTTGTTTGTGTTAAATGGTCTGGATTACCCATAATAACCGATTCTGAAGGGCTTAATGATACTATTTTTGTTCCGCTTGAATTGTATGCTAAACATGCATCGTCTGGCGAGCTTCCGCCTGCTACGCTTGCAAATGCTGCATTAAAGAATGTTGATCCTCCGTTATCTAACTGGTATTTTATTTGTTCTCCGTCGAGCGAAAAGGTCAGTACATTATCATACAAACAACTACTTGCTGGCGAAGCTGCTTTCTCGAATGGTCCTGCCGCATAATAATTGGCATAATAGTTCTTGGTTGCATCTCCATCATTTTGTCCAACTCCCAAGTGCCCTGGTTCTGAAGCTGACCAATACCATTTTTTAGAAGTTCCGCCTGTTAAGAATGTTACTGCATCGGGATCACTAAAATCACTTTGTACGGTAACCTCTATCGAGGTACTTGACTGTATTCCTCCTGTCCCTGTTGCAATTACAGTTACTGTATAGGTATTTAATCCTGTTTTGGTAAATCTTTTTTCGGTTTTACCAGTTGGTGAGTTTAACGATGTTCCGTCGCTAAAGGCGTACTTATATGAGATTGCATCATTTGCAGTAGCGACAAGTTTTACCAATCCCGAGCCATCTCCGTTAGGTTCTGTAGTGGTTTTACCAACAATTTCGGCAGTAATTACAAGGTTTGTTGGCGCTTGTAATGCCCCAAATTTTAAATCATCTTCCTGACAACCTACCATAAGAAGCATGGTGAGTATGTACACGATATTTATAATTATTTTTTTACTCATGATTCCTTATGTTTTTAGTTGGATTGTTTTATATCATCAAAATAGTATGTTTTGCCTGTGCCACTGTTTCCAAAATCACAGAATATTACAATTCTCTGATAATTATTGGCGTTTACAATCCCTGCAAAATCAAACGTAAGTTCTTCCCAACCATTGGCAACTGTTGTGGTAGCATCTATCTCTTTGTTTATACTCGAGTCTGTGAGATTTTCTAATTTAAATTTTACAATAATTCCTGCCTGTGGTGACCAAACTTTTATTTTTAATTTTTTGAATGTGGAGAAATTTATTGGCGTTTCTAATGCCAATGATGAACCTGCCCAAACTTCGGATCCGTTTCCTTTTGTTAAAGCACTAACTTTTGATGAGGTATTGATTCCTGATTTATCTGGATTTGCAATTACTGCCGTGGTTGCTCCTCCAAAATTTCCATAAGCATAACTTAATGTAGCTGATTCGAATGTTAAGGGCAACACTAAGGATTCTGCTCCTGATGTCAACTGAATGTCATCATAGTAATAATCGGCTCCTGTTCCTGCATTACCAAAATCGAAGAAAAGAACTACTCTCTGGTATTTATTGGCATTATCTACAGCCGAAAAATCGAATGTAAGTTCTTCCCAACCATTTGCAACTGTATTGGTAACATCTACTTCGGCATTTATATTTGAATCGGTTAAATTCTCTAGTTTCATTTTAACCACAATTCCCGCTTTTGGAGACCAAGCTTTAATTCTGATTTTTTTCAATGTCGAGAAATCAATCGGTTCTCCTAGTTCTAAGAAAGAACCTGCCCAAACTTCTGCGCCCGCTGTTTTGGTTAATTTAGCCACTTTTGCACTTACATTACTGGCATCTACACTAGGATTATTGGCTACAGCGGTAAGTGCCCCTCCAAAATTATTAAATGCATAATTTAATGTAGCCGATTCAAAATCAACTGGTAGCAAAATTGGGTTCGAAATTGTTATCGATTCTATATGCGTAGTCGTTGCTACTCCTCCGCTTAAAGCGACAACTTTTACTTCATAAGTCCCAACGTTTGCATAAGTATGCTTAATTGTTTCACCTTCCATAAAATCAATAGGAATTTCATTTGGGTCTTCGCCAAAATAAACCTGAAAGAAGGTTTCAAAATTGGCTTTTGCGCTTACAGATGCCGATAAATTATCGCCAACTACATGCGCTAATGTTACCTGCAAATTTGTTGGTGCCAAAAACGAAACTGTAAGTGTTTGCGTTATTTCTGTCTTTTTTCCATTAATTCCCATTGCTACAATTTTTGCCTGATATATTCCTTCGGGATATGTATGTGTAGTTGTCGCTCCTGGATTTACAATAACGGGCTGTGTGGCTCCGTGCCCAAAATAAATTTCATATTGTGTAACTCCTTCGCCTTTGGGCAAAAAAGTAACTTTTCCTGAATTATCTTGTGCAATTGTTGTAAGTACCGATATATTTACTGGCGCTCCTACCGAATCTATATCGACATCGCTGCCACTACTGTCATTAGAACAACCTATTGCGATTGCTAAAACGAACAGACTTATAATAAAATGTAATTTTTTCATGATACTATTTTTTAATATTGAGGATTTTGCTGCCAGTTTCCGTTTGAGAATTGAATCTCTTCGATAGGAACTGGAAATATTTCATTTTTTCCAGCCTTAAAACCTACAATTTCTTGTGCTGCTTTTCCTGTGCGCACTAAATCAAAAAAGCGAAGTCCCTCTCCAACAAATTCAAATCTTCTTTCTGACCAGATAAAATCTGTTAAGGCTGGTCCTGAAGCCGATATATCATGATTTGTGTCTCCAAATGCACGCCTTCTTACTTCGTTTAAGTATGTTCTTGCTTTGGCATCGTCTAATCCTCCTCTGTTATAAGCTTCTGCTGCCATTAATAATACATCGGCATAACGTATTGCTCTATAATTATTAGGATTTGTCAGGTTTTGATCCCCAATATTAGCATCTCCTTGGCGTGGTAAATATTTACGGTTAAAATATCCTGTGTGTTTATATCCTACTCCATAAGTAGCATTATTGGCTGCAGCCCAAGCGACAATATCCAGGATAGCAACATCTTTACGTTTATCGCCTACCTCAAATGCATCGGCAATTTTTGGTGTTGGTACATTAAAACTATATCCTGAGTCAAAAAATGGTCCTACATAGTTTCTTACTCCATTAAATCCTACTGCTACGTTACCTTCGCTACATTGTAAACATCCAAAATTTGCTCCTTCGGCATCGCTATATTGTACTTCAAACACAGATTCTCTTCCGTTTTCTCCAGCATTTTCAAAGATTGTATTGTAATCTGTCACTAATGAATATTTACCTGATTCGATTACTTTATCTAGGACTTTGGATGCATCCAAATATTTGTTTTGATACAAATACACTTTTCCTAATAGTGCTTGTGCTGCACCTTTGGTCGCTCTTCCTACCTCTGGGGCATTTCGGTTTAAATTAGCGACTGCGTAAAGCAAATCGGCTTCTATAGAAGCATAAACTTCCGGAACTGATGAACGCGGAATTGTTTTCTCATCATTTAATTTAAATCTCTTATCTCCGTTTAGCGGAATAGCCCCGAACCATTTTACTAATTCAAAATGATAATATGCTCTTAAAAAATGAGCTTCGGCCAATATTTGATTTTTCCCTGGGAAGTCTGTTTTGTCCTTAAACTCTAAAATGTAACTTGCTCTATTAACTCCCGCAAACATCCAGTTCCAAACATCTTTTATATTACTATTTACAGCTGTGTGCGTCATATCATCTACTTGCTGGAATCCTATTACATCACTGGCACTTTCTCCTCCCGAAAATGTATTATCTGAGGCTATCTCGCCCAATAAAACATTTACATAAGAGGATTGCAATAAATCGTAGGCTCCAATTAAGGCATTGTAATAATCTGATTCTGAATTAAAATAATTTTCGGAATCTATTGAATATACTGGGTCACGCTCGACAAAACTATCTGTACAAGAAATACTTATTGCTCCCAAAAGCACGATTCCTAGTCCTATATTTATAATATACTTTTTCATTTTCTTACTTTTAAAAATTTAGATTTAATCCCATTGTATAAATCCTTGGTGTTGGATAAAATCCGTTATCGATTCCTGATCCCACTGACGATTGCGAAACATTATCGGCATTTAATGGTCCTGATAAAGCTGCTGGGTCAAAACCTCTGTACTTGGTAAATGTGTACAAATTGTTTACTCCCATATACAAGCGTAGTTTTGAGATTCCGATTTTATCCGAGAATGCTTTGTTTAATGTATAGCCTAATTGCACGTTTTGGATTCTTAAAAAAGAAGCATCTTCTACATAATAGTCTGAAAAGAGTGTGTTATTTGTAGCTCCGGTTGTTACTCTAGGAACTGTATTGCTTGTTCCCTCACCTGTCCATCGTCCTAAAACATAATTAGATTTATTTACATCTGTAAGTGTACGTTCGTAATTTCTCACCATATCATTTCCTATAGATGCATAGGAATAAGCTAGAAAGTCAAGGTTTTTGTAATTAAAGGTTAAATTTAATCCCATGATTACACTCGCAATTGGATCCCCGATATTGGTTCTGTCTTTACTATCTATCACGCCATCATTATTTAAATCTTTATAGCGAATATCTCCTGGAGCTGTTGTAACCGAACCTAAAGCTGCTTGCGATGGATGCGCTGCAATCTCGGCTTGGTTCTGGAAGATTCCATCAGTTTTATATCCATAAAAATACCCTATTGGCTGTCCTTTTTCCATTCTTGACGGAGGTAGCGGTTGCCCTACTCCAAAACTTCCTGCATCGGTATAACCTGTACTATTTGCTACTTCTAAAACTTCATTATTGATGGTTGTTATATTGTATCCGATATTAAAATTAAAACTATCAGATATTTTGTCTTTGTAATTAATAGCAAACTCAAATCCTTTATTTCTTACCGAACCTGCATTCATAGTAGGCGGAGAAGCTCCCGGAGCGTAAACTCCTGTTATTGCCGATACTGGAATTCTTGGGATTAATAAGTTATCACGTGTATCTATAAAATAATCTGCTGTAAAGTCTATTTTTTCATTAAATAATCGAAAATCTAATCCTACATCAAACTTTTTGGCTTCTTCCCATTGCAATTTTGAATTTGGTAACGCCCCAATTACAGTTCCGTTTACTAAAGCTCCATTATATACATAAGTCGCTTCTCCATCTAACAATCCTGCATAACCATTATTAGGGATTAAGTCGTTTCCTAAAACTCCATAACTTACTCTTAGTTTTAAGAAATTAATGAAACTGTTATCTTTTAAAAATGATTCTTCAGAGACTACCCATCCCCCAGTAAATGACGGAAAGAATGCTACTCTGTTATCTGGTCCAAATTTGGTCGAAGCATCTCTTCTGATAACTCCGCTAAAAAGGTATTTTCCTTTAAAATCATATTCTAAAATTCCAACATAAGAGATTCTTCTTTCATCGTAGTTATAAGACGAAACATCACGACCTCCAGCAGGGCTTGTTCCTTTAGCCAGATTTATATCGGCATATTGCCATGAATTATTAGGTACATCATAACCTGTTGCTCCAAGTCCTGATCCCCAAGTTTTATAACTTGTTGATACAAAAATTGCTTTGATATTATGACTGTCAAAAAGTGTCTTTTTATACTCTGCCAAAAAATCGTAGGTATAATCATTATCGTTTACTGTGTTTTGAGTAACACTGCTTCGGGAAATATCAAACACTTTTCCTCCATAACTTATTTGTTTTGAGAAGTTTTTCCTAATACTATTTCCTGTATTAAACCCGATACGTGATGTTAGTTTAAACTCTTTGGTTACATCATAAGTAAGACTAACACTTCCGTTCAGTTTTTTTAATTTATAGTCATTGTATGTATTCTCTATTTGTGCAAGCGGATTAATAATTTCGACTCCATAACCTGGTGTGGCAGGAACTAATGTATAATTCCCGTTTTGGTCACGAACTGGTAAAGTCGAAGGTGTATTTATAGCATTAAAAAGCACAGAACCCAATCCGTTTTCATTTAATGAATCTCTATCTAGGTAAGTATAAATAATATTGGTTTGTAGTTTTATTTTACTAGATAAATCGACTCCTAAAGACAATCTTGCAGTATTTCTTTTAAAGTCAGATTTAGAACCTCCAATAATACCTTGTTGGCTTAAATCAGATCCACTAAATGTATATGTGATTTTATCAGAACCTCCTGATATTGATATATCATTATTAATTATAGGAGCCGGATTAAAAATTTCATCTTGCCAATCTGTTCCTTTTCCTAAACCCGAAACATTAGGATAAGGTAATGTTTGTCCGCCATTGGCATAACTCTCGTTTAGTAGTAATGCATATTCTGTAGCATTTAATACCGACATATTTTTGGTTGTTTCCTGTGTACCAAAAGAGGAATTAAAAGAAACCTTGGTTTTAGAATTCTTTTTACCCGTTTTTGTAGTTACCAAAACAATTCCGTTAGCTCCTAATACTCCATAAATTGCTGCTTGTGCATCTTTAAGAACCGTAATCGACTCGATATCATTAGGATTTAAAATACTTAAATCTCCCTGATATCCATCTATAAATACAGTTGCAGCATTATTTCCATTGGTGGCAACACCTCTAATATGTATATCCATAGCTGCTCCCGGAGAACCCGATTGCGCAGTAACGCTAACACCTGCAACGGTTCCTTGCAAGGCTTGCTCTACTTTAATAGGATGTAAATCTTCGATGGTTTTACTAGATACAATAGAAACTGCTCCTGTTACATCTCTTTTCTTTTTGCTGCTGTATCCTAATACAACAACTTCATCAAGCGATCTGGCATCATCGCTCATCTTTACAGTAATTATACTGCCCGAAACCACAACTTCTTGTGTTCTAAAACCAATATAACTTAAAACAATTGTAGTTCCTTTTGGGATACCTAATAACTTAAAAGATCCGTCAAAATCAGTGGTTGTACTTTGTGACGAACTTTTAACTTTTACATTTACGCCAGGCAATGATAAACCTGAGCCATCGAGTACAGTTCCCTTTACATCAAAGGCTTGCGAAAACGCAAAAGATGTAAACAGTAACAATACCATTAGTAATAATCTAGATTTCATAATTAGTTAGTTTTTATTGAAAGATAAATTTATTCGGATTCACTGATAATAATTCAAAAACAACCTTTACAAAAAACATACAATCACAAAAAAGACTATTTATTTTTAATATAACATAAAAAATTACCAGTATTAATAGTAAATCAGCAATGTTAAATTATGTTAAAATATTAATGTAAATCATAAAAAAACCACAACAATAACGTTAATGTTGTGGTGATGTATAGGTGAAATTTTCTGTTTAGTAGCTTCCTATACAGCAAGAATATACTCTACTAAGCCTTGTTCATGCTGCAAATCCATTTTTTTACGCAAACGGTAGCGTTTTATCTCCACGCTTCTTACCGAGATATTTAGCAATGGAGCAATTTCTTTTGACGACAGGTTCAATCTCAGGTATGCACAAAGTCGTAAATCATTTGGAGTTAATAAAGGGTGAAGTTGTTTTATCCTTTTCAGGAAATCTTTATCGGCATTATCAAATGCTTCTTTAAACACGTTCCAGGAATCATCTTCGGTGATATTTTTATTGATGGTCGTAATTACCGATTTTATATTTTTATCCCCGTCTTCGGATGTTTTCTTTAAATCTTCTTTTATAAAAGCTAATAATTCGTTTTTGCTATTTAAGCTCATTGTAGAAACTGCCAATTCTCTGTTTTTACTATCTACATCCTGAGTTAATTGCTCGTTTCGCAACTTCATTAATTGTTGCTCATTTTCAAGCTCTTTAATCTCTAATAACAAATTGTTTTCTTCTATTAGTTTTTCTTTCTGTTTATGGTAATAATTTCTGTAGGCTTTATTTATAAAATAAGCTACGATTAATGCTAATAACAAATAAATAAAATAAGCCACATTGGTAAGATACCAGGGTTTTAATATCGTAAATGAATACGTTGCCGTATTTTCTAATACTTTATTGGCAAATTTTGCCCTTACCTTAAATGTATAATTTCCTGGCGGAAGGTTCTTGAAATTCACCGCTGGCTTTACACTCCATTCGCTCCAATCATCCTGAAAACCTTCTAATAAATATTGGTATTCTGAGTTAATGTATTTATTGTATTCTGGAACCGTATAATTAAAAGTTATATTATTCTCGTCAGATTTAAAACTTCCTTCTTCAAGAATAGATTCATTGGCAATTCGTTCATTAAGTTTATTTGTAGTAATGGCAGCAATAGAAACTACATAATTTTTAAAACTCAAATCATCAATATTCAGCGTATAATAACCATCTGTTGTACCGATGAGGTAATCTGATTTGGATAACTGTGTAATATTCTCAAATCCTAACATGGAGTTGGTTAACGATGCCGGAATCGGAATAACATTTTGCTTAAGCTCACTTCCTAGTTTACTTGCCGAAAAATAATGGATGTAGTTCTTAGAAAACAACCATATTTTATTAGAATTATCTACAATTAATTTCCCCGAAGTATATTCGTCTTTCTCAAAAACAGAACTTAACAGTTTGTCTTTCTCAAACTGTTTTGTTGCATTATTAAGCTTAAAAATCCCTCCTTTGTAAGCATAATAAATAGAATTATTAAACTTAATTAAACTCGCATTTTTCCCTTTCTTGGGTGATGTATACGCAAAAAATGTTTTAACTTTTGTTAGTTCATTATCTAGTTGTAACCTAAAAATTCCTTTGTACTCATGGCTTACATATATCTCCAGATTCTTAGTAATTTCAAAATAGCGTGACGAATAATCAAATCCTGTTATTTTATTTCTAAATCCCCACTGATTATTAATCTTTTCCAGAACCGAAATGCCATAATAATTACCTTGCATCAATAAATTACTATGACTCGCGATTGTTTCAAATTTCCAAGTTCCAGACGCCGAAAAAATCTTTTTAGCAATATTATTCTCTATAACAAATGTTCCCGAATCGTGCCCACAAAATAAAGTTCCGTCATAGGTAAACAAAGACCAAACCTGACCTTTGGTTCCGCTTATAAACTTAAACTCTTCGGTGCTTTGGTATTTTTTATAAAATAACCCTTGATTTGTTCCTATATATAAAATTCCGTTGTGGGTTGCCGAGGCATAAACCGTTCCCAGAATCCCTGTATCATCGGTAAAACTATGAATGGGCGACTGAAGATTAATACAGTTTATACCGTTATCTAATCCTACCCAAAGATTTTTATCATCATCCTCAAACAATGATAAAGCAGTATTATTACTCAGTCCTTTATTTTGAGAAATATGATACTTGAGCTTGCCTTCTTTCGAAATTATAAAAATCCCATCAGATACCGTTCCAAGCGCAAAACTACCATCCGAAAGCAGCTGACTACTATAAACAAAACTAGCTTCTAATTCATTATCTATCTCTGTATGAACTTTGGTTAAACTATCCCCGATTAACTTATAAAATCCGCTTAATTGCGTCTGAATTAGTAAACCTTCATCAACAGAAAAAATATTTACTATGGTATTATTTTTTAAAATTGGATTATCCGAAATCAAGACTTTTTTGCCACTTTCTATTTCAAAAAGGCCTTCTTTCATTGTCTGAAAGTAAATCGAAGTATTCGTTCTAAATGACTTAACAACACCATTTTTGGGCGCTATTATCTGAAACTTTTTAGTTTTAGTATCATAAATATAAATTCTGTTTAAGGATTGAAACAGAATCCATTCATCGTATTTTAATATGTTCCAAAACTGTTCGTCATCAAGAATTTTATTTTTTATAGAATCACTAAGCGAAGTATATTTTAATTTTCCATTTGGTTGTCTTGTCCAAAAACCAAAATTCATATAAAACCCCGTATAAACTTTATCATCGATAACTTTTACAGATCGAATAATCGTTTCGTTAGGAGATGGATATAACTCCCAATTGGTTCCATTAAATTCCAAAAGACCTTCATTATTAGCAAAAAATAAAGAATGTTTTTGATCTTGCGAAATCATCCAACTCTGATTACCTGCTCCGTAAACGCTGGGAGGATACTTAATTATAGGCGGTAATTCCTGAGAATAAACACTACAATATAAAAAAACGAACAAAAAGTAAAATTTCGATTTCAATGGTATCTGTGGTATTAATTTAGTATTAAAACTGCACTAAAATAAATCATTATTAACTGATAAAACACTATTTTGGCAAAAAATGAAATAAAAATACAAATAGTATTTTATCACACTTATTTAAACTCTAAAACAATAATTATCACATTATTTTAAACAAATTGAGTTCCTATCCTTAACATAACTCAAATGAAAATTGATTACTTTTGTGGAAATTGATTTTTTGTATGCAAATTGACCTTTCTACACTCGACCCAAAGAAAAATATCATCATTAAAGGTGCTCAGGTACATAATTTAAAAAATGTAGATGTTGCCATTCCAAGAAACAAACTTGTTGTTATCACGGGACTTTCGGGTTCTGGAAAATCAAGTTTGGCTTTTGATACTTTGTATGCCGAAGGACAACGTCGTTATGTCGAGAGTTTGTCATCGTATGCACGTCAGTTTTTAGGTCGATTAGATAAACCAAAAGTCGAATACATAAAAGGAATTGCTCCTGCAATTGCTATTGAGCAAAAAGTAAATACTACCAATGCGCGCTCGACTGTAGGAACATCTACAGAAATTTACGATTATGTAAAGTTACTTTTTGCAAGAATTGGTCGCACATACTCTCCTATTTCTGGTCAGGAAGTCAAAAAAAATACCGTTACCGATGTTGTTACCGATGTAAAAAGCTTCGAATTAGATAGTAAATGGTTGCTTCTTGCTCCTATTCATCTTGAAAAAGGAAGAAAACTAGAAGAGAAACTTAATGTTTTATTACAACAAGGTTTTGCACGTATCTTAATCGATAACGAAATGGTTCGTCTTGATGAATTTGCTTCTTCGCTTGACGCGAAAAAGGATCAGGATATATTATTGATTATTGATAGAATCGTTGTAAAAGACGAAGAAGAGTTTTTCAACCGTCTTTCGGATGCTGTTCAAACTGCATTTTTTGAAGGAAAAGGAATTTGTTTTTTACAAGAATTAAACACCAATAAAAGATTCAGTTACTCTAATAATTTTGAGTTAGACGGAATCACATTTTTAGAACCAAATCCGCATTTATTCAGTTTCAACAATCCATACGGCGCTTGTCCTGCTTGCGAAGGATATGGAAATATTATTGGTATCGATGCCGATTTAGTCGTTCCTAATACTTCTTTATCTATTTACGAGAATGCTATTTTCCCATGGCGTGGCGAAAGCATGAGTTGGTTTCGTGATCAGTTGGTAAATAATTCACATAAATTTGATTTCCCGATACACAAACCTTACTTTCAATTAAGCGAGGAACAAAAAGAGTTAATCTGGAAAGGAAATCAATATTTTGAAGGTTTAAATGATTTCTTCAAAGAACTAGAAGAGAAAAATTATAAAATTCAGAACAGAGTAATGCTTTCGCGTTACCGCGGAAAAACAAAATGCCATGTTTGTAAAGGAAAACGTTTACGAATAGAAGCTTCTTATGTAAAAATAAATGGCAAAACGGTTTCAGATTTAGTCGATTTACCAATTCAGCATTTAGTTACTTTTTTCAACGAAATAGATCTTAACGTTTACGAAAAACAAATCGCAAAACGTTTATTGGTCGAAATTAATAATAGATTATCCTTTTTAACGGAAGTCGGATTATCTTATCTTACTTTAAACCGAAATTCTTCGACTCTTTCTGGTGGAGAATCTCAGCGTATCAATCTGGCAACTTCTTTAGGAAGTAGTTTGGTTGGATCTATGTATATTCTAGATGAGCCTAGTATTGGTTTGCACCCTAAGGATTCTGAACGATTGATAAAAGTATTACTTTCTCTTCGTGATTTAGGCAATACGGTAATTGTTGTAGAACATGATGAAGACATCATGAAAGCTGCCGATATGATTATAGATATTGGTCCTGAAGCAGGAACTTTTGGAGGAGAATTAGTGGCTCAGGGAACGTATGACGAAATATTAAAATCAACTTCTCTAACAGCTAAATATTTAAATGGCGATTTAGAAATTACTGTTCCTAAACACCGCCGTAAATCTAAAAACTTCGTACAGGTTATTGGTGCTCGCGAAAACAACCTTAAGAATATAGATGTTACTTTCCCATTAGATGTTTTAACTGTAATTACGGGAGTTTCTGGTAGCGGAAAAAGTACGCTTGTTAAAAAGATTTTGTTCCCTGCAATTCAGAAAAAACTAGATAATGCAGCCGAAAAAGCAGGTCAATTTACCGAAATAAAAGGTTCTTTCTCGCAAATAAAACATATCGAATATGTCGATCAAAATCCTATTGGAAGAAGTTCACGTTCTAATCCTGTAACCTACATTAAGGCTTATGATGATATACGAGAATTATATGCTAAAGAAAAACTATCAAAAATAAGAGGTTACCAAGCCAAACATTTTTCTTTTAACGTAGATGGTGGAAGATGCGAAACTTGTAAAGGTGAAGGCTCTATTAACGTCGAGATGGTTTTTATGGCAGATGTACAGTTGCCATGCGAAACTTGCGGCGGAAAACGCTTCAAGAAAGAAGTATTAGAAATTACTTTTGACGACAAAAACATCAATGACATCTTAACCATGACTATTGATGATGCTATTAGTTTCTTTTCTAAAAACAGCCAAACTAAGATTACTCAAAAATTGCAACCTCTACAAGATGTTGGTTTAGGATATGTACAATTAGGACAATCGTCTTCGACTCTTTCTGGTGGTGAAGCACAACGTATAAAACTGGCTTCGTTCTTGGTAAAAGGAGCGACAAAAGATAAAGCTTTATTTGTTTTTGATGAACCTACAACTGGACTTCATTTTCATGATATCAAGAAATTATTAGCTTCATTTGATGCATTGATAGACAAAGGACATTCTATAATTGTGATTGAACACAATCTTGACCTTATAAAATGTGCCGACTGGATAATAGATTTAGGTCCAGAAGGTGGAGAAAATGGTGGAGAATTATTGGCCGAAGGAACTCCGGAAGAAATCGTTAAAGTAAAAAAATCTATAACAGGTATTTATCTAAAAGACAAGCTGTAATCTTAAATTATTCGTAGTAACATTTATCTTCAAAAGGAATTCCATCTTCATCGATGGCAACTAATATCTTTTTGTTTTTAGATGATTCTATGGTTAAGTATAACCACGCAATAGACCATAATCCGAATGTTAAGCAACAAATCAGGAAATTAAAACTATGATCAACTACTCTCTCCCCTTTTGATAAAACTGCAAAAAGCATTTCATCGTTTCTTTCTTCTAAGATAAAACCGTTATGTATTTTATTTGAAATTATATTCGAAAATACTTGTAGACTTTCTTCTTGTGTAAACTGTGGGCTTTTCATAATCGTTAATTAAAATTATTTTAGCTATTTACTTTAATAATTTATTTGGGGGAATTTAGAAAGCAAAATTAGCTCACAATCAGAAACTACACAATACCCACTTTTAGTGATATTACAATTAACTTTTCATCATAAAACACTAAAAAATATTAATTCCACAAGATAGAGTCCCTTATTAAAAGTTTCATTACACATAAGGCAATTCTCTTTTTTTTTAGCTATCTAATTCCTTTTAAACAAATTATAACTTGCCATTTATATTAAACGTAGGAGTTTCGTAATTATTACCTAAATAGTCTTCGGGTATTGTCGTTTTATTTCCATCACGCAGCGCTTTATAATGTGGCGACATAATTTCGATACCAGCTTCGTTAAAACTATCTTGAATATTTTGATGTAGGGATGAATAAATTTGAGGTTGTTTCTGAGGTTCTTTGGTATAAGCATTAATTTCATAAGCAACATAAAAATCATCCAAACTTGTTTGCAAAACAAACGGAGCCGGAGTAGTTTCTATAAAATCTGTTTTTGTAGCTGCATTAATTAATGCTTTATGAACATCTCTCCAAGGTACATCGTATCCAATTGTAACGGTAGAATGCATAACCAATCCTCTTGCATCTTCTTTTGTATTTGCCGAATAATTAGTCGATGTACTCGATAAAACAGTTGAATTCGGTATTGTAATGTCCTCAAATTTTGGTGTTCTTACACGCGTAACCAAAGCCGTTTTTTCGATTACTTCCCCACTTACATCTCCTATTTTTATAAAATCTCCTATTTTAAAAGGGCGCATATAGGTTATTACAAGTCCTGCAACCATATTAGCAATTGCATTAGACGATCCTAATGAAAATAAGATTCCCACAAATACCGAAACTCCTTTAAATATAGGTGAATCCGAACCTGGTAAGTACGGAAAAATAATAACCAACATAAAGGCATACATTAAAAAACGTATGATATTAAAGGTTGGTTTTGCCCAATCACTATAAAAACCATCTATTTTTATGTTTCCTTTACTAATCTCATCTACAAAAAACTTAATCCCTTTTAAGGTGTATCTAAAAATAAATGCAATTACAAGTATTGTAAACAAATTAGGAAGAAATGCCAGAAAACCCATTACAGCCAATTTTGCAGGCGTAAGAATCCATCGTAATAAAGTTGTTGTATAACCTTCGGTAGCAGGAAAAATACTAAAGAGTATTGGTAAAGATAAATACACAATTAATAACAAAACGAAAACCTTTATAGCTCCTATTAATCGTAATGCCAAAAAATGTTGCTTTTGCGGACTAAGAATAGTTATCTCATTGTATTTATATCCTGTAAAATACTTTTTTTTATTTCTGGATACATAAAGACTTCCTTTATTAAAAAGTTTGCCTACAAAAAACAATACAAGACCAAGAATTAATATTAGCAGAGCCGTAAACCCGAGTCTTTTTGGTAATAAAGAATAGTTTTCATTCTGAAAAAGAATAGCTCTTTTTATTGCCGTAAAATTACGCTTGGCAACATTGGCAGCTGGCATATTCTCAGATTTCGCATCCGCTTCCAGAATCGACATTATTACAAAATCACTTTCGTAAACAATATCCAAACTTATATCCGAAGGAATAATTTTTAGAGAATCGCTTACAAAAAAAGCATCTTCATAAATCTTTTTTATTTTGTCTGAAATGGCTTTGGCTCTATTCTCTGCCGAGAATGAACCTACTTTATTATAAACATAAAAAAGGGTGTCTTTAAAAGGTGTTACAGGATATCCTTTTAAATTAATTTTAGCAATCGTATCGACAGTATTACTTTGAACGATTTCTTTTTCAGGTTGTTTTTTTGCCTTTTGAGCAAAACTAACTTGTGAAACTAATAGCAACGAAATAAACAGAAAAACAATTATTCTCTTTTTCATATTTGTATGTAATAAAACCACAAGCGGTTATAACAAATATAAAAACAAAATGCATCACTTTTAGTTCGTGACCTTATTTCTTACTAAATTTTAATTCCAAGCTTGCCTATAAACTTATTTATTACTTGATTTATCTCTTTAGAGATAGCAAATTTATAGTTTAAATACACATAAAAAACCGTCACAATAACTGATTTTAAAGCAATTCCGATTAAAGGATAAACTGGAAATTCCCAAAAGTAAAACAATAGAAACAATACCGTTGTAACCAGTAATGAATACAAGTTTTGTTTAGTAAAAGGATACAAATGAAGTTTCTTAACTACAAAAAGTAATTTTGCCAAACTGTATGCTGTAATAGATAACAACGTTGCAAATGCAGAACCTGTAATACCATAAATCGGTATAAAAATTATATTTAAAACAAAGGTTAAAACAACTAAACCTAATCCTAAGAACAATACCGTTCGGTAATATTTTGTATTAAAAATAATAGCATTATTATTCCCTAAAATAAGATCAAAATATTTAGACAATCCAATCATAAAAACAACAGGAACTCCTCCTCTATATTCCTCAGGAACGATTTCGTATAACTGATTAATATTTACGAAAATACACAACATCACAAATCCACCAACGATCTGTAAGTTAATAGATGTCTTTTTGTACAAATCATTCAACTCATCGTGTTTATCATCGTGCATTAACTTAGCCGTAATAGGATATACAATTTGATGCATGGCACGACTCGGAACCGAGATCACCAAGGCTATATATGTTGCTACCGAATAATAAGCAATATTCTCAATTTTCATATACTGATTAAGCATAAGCTTATCTCCATCCAAAAGCAAATTGGCTACACTTCCTGAAAGGATTATGTAAAACGTATATTCCATTACACTTTTTACATTTGCAGGTATTGTAATCTGAAACTTAGGCTTTTTGATACTAAAAGCATAAAACATCGTTACGATAAAAGCTATAAAATAAATTGCAGCTGTCACATATACAAATTGAATTAAAGTTATCCAATCAAAATATAATCCTACCAAAGCAAGTGTAGAAAATAATCTTAAACCAACTTCTTTGATAAAATTACCAAAAACGGAATGCATATGTACTCTTGCCCAAGCATAAAAAATCTCGAAATAAGCCATACAAATTCCGATAAAAGGAATCAATAAGATAAACTCTTTTACAACAGGATTTTTCTTTGATACAAAAGCCGTGATATCATCAAAAAAGAAAAGTCCAATTATTCCCAAAGGAATACACATTAAAACAGGAAATAGTGCTGTAAAGGACAAAAACTGCTCTCTCTCTTCTTCTGTTTTATATTGAGAATAAAACTTGACTAATGTATTTTGCATCCCGATAGCAAACAAAGGCATGATAACATTTGCCGCTGAAGTAACGTAATTTGTTAAACCATAATACGTTTCGCCTAAATAAATCGGATATAAATAAAGCGTGTTTATTGCACCAATACCAAAACCAATATATGTTATAATAGTATTTTTAAAAGACTGATTTAAGACTATGCCCATTGAAGGTATTTATGTTTTTTATTGAAATTTTAAAAAGTATTCTATTTAATCAATTGTGCTAACTGTTTTGTTAGGTTTTTTCTAGAATATTGCTGCAATCCAACTCCGTTTGATTGTAGTTTTCCTTCTAAAAATTGATTATAAAAATCCAAAATTACACTTTTTAATTTCATTTTTTCAGAATAGTCAAAAAACACACCCGTATTTGTCTGAGTTATAATATCTGAGAAGTCAGAACCTTTAGGTCCAATTGCAATTATTGGTCTATTAGAAACCATGTATTCAAACAACTTACCCGGAATAATACTCTTTGTATCTTCTGAATTTATTTCGATTAACAATAAAACCTGAGATTTCCTTTGATGAGCAATAGCTTCGTTATGCGAAACATAACCTAAATTATTCAGGTAATCATTCAGTTTGAACTTCTCGATTGTTTCTAATACTTCCTGACTAACTGCACCAATTAGTTTTACTTGCAAATGTTGTTTGAATTCAGGGATTTCCTGTAATAACTCAACCAAACATTCCCATAAAAAAAGAGGATTTCTTTCGGATAAAAAAGAACCGATATGTGCCAAAGTAAACTTGGTATCTAATGTTTGCTTTTCGACATTTTCTACATCATAACCATTGGTAATAACTTCAATAGGTTTTGTTGTTATTTCCTGAAATTCTGCTTTGGTAGTTTTGCTTGTAACAAGAATAGTATCGGCAGTGTTTAAAACCTGATGTTCTAATTTCTTATGTTTTTTAGCAGCATAACTTGATAAACGCAATGATTTATGATAACCTATCGTAGTCCATGGATCACGAAAATCGGCAAACCACTTTACATTTAATTTTTGTTTTAATTCTAAACCAATAAGATGCAAACTATGTGGCGGACCAGAAGTTACAATCGTATCGATATTATTTTCAACAATGTATTTTTCTAGAAAAGAAACCGATGGTTTTACCCATAAAACACGAGCATCGGGAATAAATAAATTACCACGAATCCAAAGGAATGTTTTATCCAGAAAAGATTGCTTTTTCTGATTCGGGATAATTCCAGAAGCTATTTTCTTTGTTTTGTTTTTCGAAAAAAATGAAGCTAATTGATAAGGCTCAATAATTTTATTCTTGATAACAATTACCTGATCCGAAACTTCATTTATCAAACCTTCATCAACAATAGGATATGTTGGATTTTCTGGTACATATACAATTGGCTGAACACCAAATTCGGGTAAATATTTTACAAATTTCAACCAACGTTGCACGCCAGGTCCTCCAGCTGGTGGAAAGTAATATGTTATAATTAGGAGTTTCTTTTGTTCCAAGAAAAAAGTGGTTTAATGTTTAAAGTTGCAAACTGAGATTGAAAACCGATTACTTTACAGTAATCGTTTTTTTTCTTTCAAAATAAATTCCTCCGATCAAAAGAACTAGCATACCTATTGAACTAGCAAGTGTAATCATACTACCAGTTTTAACAACTTCTGGCTCAAATTTAAATTCTATTTTATGTTTTCCTTCAGGAACCTCAAGAGCTCTTAACACGTAATCTACAGGAAAATGATTTGTAAGTTTACCATCAATGTAAGCATTCCATCCTTTTTCATAATAAATCTCAGAGAATACTGCTAAACCATCATTTAAGTTATCCGATGTATATTTAATATAATTTGGTTTATAAACGTCTAATTTTATAGTTCCGCTTGCATCCCATTTTTTCTTTAATCGAGCACTTTTAAATTTAGAGCCATGATCATGAATATTAAACACTGCTACATTCTTAGTATCTAAGTGATCCAAAAGTTTCATTTCGGCATCGGCAGTATTTACCAATTTTACATCTTTTACAAACCAAGCATTACCGTTAGTATTTGGGTTTATTGTCGGGAATTCTTGTCCTTCTTTATTTGTTTGGATAATGTATTTTATATTTAACATATCCAATACTTCCATATTATTTTTGGCTATCTGATAGTCAAATAACTGTTGCATTCTTCTTGGTTTTGCAGCATGATATCCACCAATTGATTTATGGAAATAAGAAGCTCTAGCACTTGATAAGTTACCATTTACTTCAAAAACTCTATAATGTGTAGTGTCTTTTAAAATTTGCACATCCGAAGGTGTTTCCTGAAAAGGAACTGCAACCTCTCTTCCGCTTACAAAATCTTTGGCCGAAACATATTTTTTATCAACAAAGAACAAATCAAAAATCATAAAAACACTCACAATAATTAATGCTGCATTTTGAGATAATTTATTCTTGATAAAGAACCATAATACTCCAAAAGTAACTACTATAAAGAATCCAGAACGCAACAAATCTGCTGAGTATAATGTTCTTCTGTCTTCTTTTAATGCATCTACAAAATCAGGTCCGTAATTCTCTAAGAAATAACTATCGCTACCTCCTGAAAAATTAAACATACTCTTGCAGAAAACTAATATTAGTAAAACACCAATACTAAATACTCCAGTTTGCACCAATCCTTTTTGCTGTAGTTTTGGGTCAATGTCTTTTAGTTTAAAGAAAGATTGTAATCCCATAATTGCAAGAACAGGGAAACATAATTCTAAAATAACCTGTATAGAAGAAACTGCTCTAAATTTATCATACATAGGAACATGATCGATAAAGAAATCAGTTAATATTGGAAAGTTTTTACCCCAGGAAAGTACTAAAGCAACCATTGCTCCCGAAAAGAATACATATTTAATTTTTCGGTCATCAATAAACAAAGCCAAAACTGCCAAAAAGAAAACAATAGCACCTATATATGCTGGAGCAGCTACAATAGGCTGATCTCCCCAATACGTTGGCATTGCCGAAACAAAATCCTGAGCTTGACCTTCTGGAACACCTTGTCCAATCATGAATTCGTACATCTTACTATCTGTACCAACATTTTCACTATTAGAACCACCAAATAATCTTGGTGCAATTAAGTTAAAACTTTCAGCAATTCCGTAACTGTATTCTGTAATATAATCGCGACTTAATGCGCTTCCGTTTGTATTACTTTTTGAACCATCTGGATTAAATGTAAGTTCACTTTTTCCTCTGGTACTAAAACTAGCATATTCGCTAGTAGCCAATAAATTAGTAGCATTTGCGCCTAAAGCGAAAATTCCGGCTACTGCCAAAACTCCAAATGAAATTAAAAGTGGCTTATATTCTTTTTCTTTAATAAAATTAAAAGTATAATATCCTGAAAGAATCAATAAGAATATCAATAAATAATACGTCATCTGGAAGTGGTTAGCATTAATTTCTAACGCTACCGCAAACATGGTGAGCAAACCTCCGAGAATATATTTTTTCTGGAATACGAGTATAAATCCGGCGATAACCAGTGGCATATACGCAATAGCATGCGCTTTGGCATTATGTCCAACTCCAAGAATGATAATTAAATAAGTAGAGAACCCAAAAGCTAATGCTCCGATAAAAGCTTTAAGCGGGTCGATTCTTAAAACCAATAACAAACCATAAAACCCTAAGAAATATAGAAACAGATAATCTGCCGGACGAGGTAAAAATCGTAAAGCATCATCTATCTGACCTACATAATCATGTGGATAATTAGCTCCTAGTTGATAAGTTGGCATTCCGCCAAAAGCCGAATTTGTCCAATATGGCTCAGAATGTTCAGTTGCTCTGAAATCATTTTGTTCCTTGGCCATTCCGGTATATTGTGCAATATCCGATTGAAAAATCTGTTTTCCTTGTAATACAGGATAAAAATAAATTAAAGAAACGAGTACAAATCCCAATATAACAAGGGCATGCGGATAAAGCTTATTTATTACTTTCAATTTTGGTGGGTTTGGTTATGGATGAAAATCTATTATTTTGACTACAAACTTAATCTATTTCTTCGTAATCAACGTAATCGCCTACTTTTTTGGTTTCACGAGGATTTTTCGCATTGGCCGTGTCAATTATAACCTCATCATTTGTTCTGGTTTTTTGCCATGAATTATCTTGTGGTTGTCTATATTGTTGTTGCTGTTGTCTCTGAAAGTTTTCACCTGCTTTATCTACTACTTTTTTAACTAAAACTGGCAGAAATAATTTTGCCAAGAATCTAAAAATGTAATAAAAAGCAATCATATAAAAAATCGCTTTTATAAGACCTGAAAAAGATGCTGTTTGCATAATCATATAATTTTTTTCAAAAATAATAAATCCATTCTTCAAAATTAAAATATCAATCTTAAATTAATAATAAAATATAGTACATTTGAAATGCGTTATTACTTTTTAACTAATAAAAATAATATGTTTAAAATCAGAAACTTGATTATTTCCAGCGTTTTTTTAACGCCTTATCTTTTTTTCGGACAACATACCGATGTAATTAATTCAAACCGCCCAGGAGAAACAATGTCTGCTTTTGCTGTAGGAAAATCTGTAATACAAGCTGAAGTTGGTGTTTATGGAATTAATGAAAAACATGACTTATTAAATTATAACGCAAGTGGTTTCGGTACTGATTTAACGCTTCGCTGGGGACTTTTTCGTGAGCAACTTGAGCTTATCGCCGATTTGCAATACCAAATGGAAGATTACAGCACTCCTTTTAATAGTTACAAAAAAAATGATTTTAAGCAAACTATACTTGGAGCTAAATATTTAATCTACGATCCTTTTAAAAACTACGAAAAGAAACCTAATATTTATAGCTGGAAGGCTAATCAAAAATTTGACTGGCATCAATTAATTCCTGCGGTTTCTATTTTTGCGGGAGCTAATTTTACTTTTGCAGGAAATCCGTATGCTTTTTCAAATGAATCTAGCATTTCTCCAAAAATCATGTTGATTACTCAAAACCACTTAGGCGATGGAAAATGGGTTTTTGTAACCAATATCATTGCCGATTATATTACCACCGACTATCCTAGTTATGGATATGTATTAACACTTACAAGAGGTTTTAATGATAAATGGTCTGGTTTTGTCGAAAATCAAGGATACAAAAGCGACTTTTATAGCGATTGTATTATTAGAGGTGGTGCTGCATATTTACTAAACAAAAGCATGCAAATCGACGCTTCTATAAGTACTAATTTTAAAGACACTCCTTCTATTTTTTATGGTGGAGTAGGTTTTTCTTGGCGTTACGATGCAAAATATAAAGAGGTTCAGATGAATTTTACTGATAAAAAAGGTAAAAAAGACAAAAACCCTAAAAAAAGCAAGAAAAAAGAAAAAGAAGAAGATTATCAGTTAATGGAACAAAAGCGTAAAGCTACTTTTGAATAATTTAAATTATAAGAAAAATTTTATGCTTTAAGATTTTTATTGTCTAATATTACTTACATTTGATAATTAGCATTATTATCATTTCTATTAATCAATAAAATTCTTATTATGCAAAAAAATTTTAAAGCTAAATTTTTCGCAATTTTAGCAAAATCGACATTCTTATTTTTATTAAGTTTTATTATTTCTTGTGACAAACAAGAAAATACTAATTTAAATTCTACAAGTAATAATAGTATCAATGAAAACATAGCCTTAGATGTTGCTCAGTCGTTTTTTAAAAAAAACAACATTACCAATAAAGGAGTAGACAATCCTAAAATGATTAATACTATTATAGCACATGAAACGAAAAAAAATAAAAAGGCATTTTATGTAATTAACTACAAACAGGGTGGGTTTATCATTATAGCTGCCGATAATAGAGTAACCCCAATACTAGCATTTTCTGACACTGGAAGTTTTTCTTCAGTCCCTACAGAAATTATTCCTCCTATACAGGAATGGATAAAAAGAGGAAAAGAACAAATCCAAAATATTATAGATGATAAACTCCCACAAAGTAAAGAAATTCAACAAGAATGGGAAGCAATTACAGATAACAGTATAGCCGTAAAATCCCCGAATACAACCAATAAAATAGCTCCAGATTCAAGGACAGATTGTCCCGATACAAATATTACAAAAGGCCCCCTTTTAAAAACAACTTGGGATCAATCTTGGGGTTATAACGACTTGGTCCCATATAACTGCCCTAATAATGCTGGAGGAAAAGCTCCTACAGGTTGCGTAGCAACAGCTATGGCACAGGTATTATACTTTTTCAAAAAACCTAATACTTACAATTGGTCAAGTATGCCTCCTAACTACGGTAGTTACAATACCCAACTCTTAATGAAAAATGCAGGTTCATCTGTAAACATGGAGTATGGTTGTGATGGTTCTGGAGCCTACTCGGCAGATATAGCTCCAGCTCTAAAAAATTATTTTGGATATTCTAATGCAACTTATACTACAGACAATAGTGACACCCGTTTAATTACAAGTAATATCGATGCTAACAAACCTGTAATTCTAGGAGGGTATTCTTCTTATGGAAGTGGACATTCGTGGGTTTGTGATGGTTATCAAAGAAATACATATTATCAAAAAGATAGTAATGGAAATTGTACTGGATACGGCGTTACTACATTACAACTTTATATGAATTGGGGATGGGGTGGTAATTATGATGGGTTTTATGATTATAACAATTTTAATCCAGGAAAAGCTTCATACAACAATCAAATTTCTGTAGTATACAATATAACTCCATAAATCAGACTATCATGAAACAATTATTTATTTTAATACTAGTTATTTTTACTTCATGCAATAATGATCGTGAAGCAATAATGTGTACTACATTTTCTAATTCAATTAAGATTAATCTTAAAAATAGTTCTACCGAAAACATTTTGGACTCCGATAAATACCCGATAAACCTCATTTACGCTGATTACTTAGTTAATGACAAAATAATTAGAGCAGAGAGTAATGCTATCAACATCTACAATACTAAAGATAATAATGGTACTCATTTAAATTTTATATTGGGATTAAATAGTTCGCCAGACGAAGAATATCCTATTACCTATTTACATTGGAATAAAACAGAAACGGATACTTTAAAAGCACAATACAGAAGAGAGACAGGAGAATGTAACATCATTATAGTCGAAAAGGTATGGCTAAACGGAACCTTAGTTTTAGACATCCCTCAAGAGCAAATGAACGGTGAAATTACGATAATCAAATAAAAAATGTAATCACGTTACATTCAGCATCAAAGTGCAAATAGATAAAACAATCATTAATAACTAGAAAGCCCATTAATTTGGGCTTTCTATATACAAGAATTTTTTAATTATAGGAAAGATAACTATATTCGTTGTCTCTATTTTAGGAAAACAAACTATACAATACCGTCTTAATGATTACAATACAAGAAGCTAAAACTAAAAAGGAATTAACCGAATTTGTAAAATTTCCTTTCTCTTTATATAAAGACAATAAATATTGGGTTCCACCTATTATTGCTGATGAGTTAGAGACTTTTGATAAAACCAAAAATCCTGCATTCGAAAATGCCGAAGCTACTTTTTATGTAGCCTCTAGAAACAATGAAATTGTAGGACGAATTGCTGCCATAATTAACTGGGATGAAGTTAATGGACAACAAAAAAAGAAAGTCCGTTTTGGTTGGTTTGATGTTATTGATGATATCGAAGTTACCAAAGTTTTACTTGAAAGAGTATATGAATTAGGACGAAAAAACAACCTGGAATATGTTGAGGGTCCAATGGGATTCTCTAATCTGGATAAAGTTGGAGTTTTAACCGAGGGTTTTAACGAAATAGGAACGATGATTACTTGGTATAATCATCCCTATTACGCAACTCATTTTGAACAATTGGGTTATGTGGTAGAAAAAAAATACGACGAAAGTAAATTCCCTTTTGCTAACGTAAAACCAGAGTTTTTTGAAAAGGCAAATGAGTTGGTTAAGAAAAGATACCAATTAAAACCGCTTAACTTTAAGACAACTAAAGAAGTTATGCCTCACGTAGATAAGATGTTTGATTTATTTAATGAATCTTACGCTTCTTTATCTTCATTTGTAGCAATATCGGATGTACAGAAAGAATACTTCAAAAAGAAATACATCAGTTTTATCAATCCCGAATTTATAAAATTTGTAGAAGATAAAGACCATAACATTGTCGCTTTTAGTATTGTAATGCCATCCTTTTCGGAAGCTTTACAGAAAACAAAAGGAAAATTATTCCCGTTTGGATTTCTTCATTTGCTTAAAGCAAAAAAGCATAGTAAGGATATGATTTTTTACTTGATTGGTGTTCACCCTGAGTATCAGAACAAGGCTGTAACTGCTATTATCTTCAATGAATATTACCATACTTTTAAAGAAAAAGGAATTGTTAATTGCTATAGAACTCCTGAATTATCAGATAATGTAGCTATCCATAATTTATGGAAACATTTTGATCCTGTAATACACAAGCGAAGAGCTACTTTTCGTAAAGAATTATAATAAAAAATCCATTCGTTATGCGAATGGATTTTTTTATTCTCTCAGCTCCCAAACTATTTGCAATCAACCTTTGATAAAGTCATTTTTGAATCAAATTTTAAAAGCTTTTTATCTTTAAATACCAATTTACCATTTGTTTCTATAAGGTCTCCATATCCCTCAATAAAAGTTCCTGCTTTTTTCAGGAAAGCAACTTCTCTTATAGAAGAAACTCCTTCAGATTTAAAAGTATAATCAGCAATAAGTGTATCTCCTTTTATGCTCCCTATTATAGTTCCTTCGTTTTTATCTTTTTGATAAATCTTGTACGTCAATTGCCCATCTACTTCATTATGAGAATTTGTGTTTAAAGTCAGCATGACTGTATCCTTATTAGTTACCGATTGAAAACATTGTTTGCCTACAGATTCTTCGATTTTTGCAGATTCGACCGTACTAGGGATTATCTCTTCTTGTTTCTCTTTTTTACAAGAAACCAATACTAATGTAACGGCTCCTATTATTGCTATTATTTTTTTCATAATTATTCCGTTTAAAAGTTTGAATGTTAAATATAGTACATAATAGTCATAAACAAAAAAAATCCATTCGCATAACGAATGGATTTTTTTATATAATTCCCATATATTCAATTGAATATTGGATTGTAACTATGCATCTAAATCAACTGTAGTTCTACTAGCAATTTCTTTATAAGTTCCATTTTCTAATTTTTCACGAATAGCTTCAAAAGCTGTAAGTGTCTCATCAATATCTGCCAAAGTATGAGATGTAGTAGGTATCATTCTTAATAAAATAATTCCTTTTGGAATAACTGGATAGATAACAATTGACAAGAAAATACCGTAGTTTTCTCTTAAATCATTTACCATTACCATCGCTTCTGGTACACTTCCTTGAAGATAAACTGGAGTTACACATGTATTTGTATCACCAATATTAAAGTTTCTAGAACGTAATCCGTTTTGCAATGCATTTACATTTTCCCAAAGTTTATCTTTCAATTCTGGGTGATTACGCAATAATTCTAAACGTTTTAATGAACCAATTGTTTGAATCATTGGCAATGCTTTTGCAAACATTTGAGAACGTAAATTATATTTTAAATAATCGATAATATCTTTATCTGCAGCTACGAAAGCTCCGATATTTGCCATAGATTTAGCAAAAGTAGAGAAGTAAACATCGATATCATCCTGAACTCCTTGCTCCTCACCTGCTCCAGCTCCTGTTTTACCAAGTGTACCAAAACCGTGTGCATCATCTACTAATAATCTGAAATTGTATTTTTGTTTAAGAGCAACGATTTCTTTCAATTTTCCTTGTTGTCCTCGCATTCCAAAGACACCTTCGGTAATAAATAAAATCCCACCACCTGTTTCAGTTGCCATTTTTGTAGCACGTTGCAGGTTTTTCTCCATACTCTCAAGATCATTGTGTTTGTAAGTAAAACGTTTACCCATGTGCAAACGAACACCATCAATAATACAAGCGTGAGAATCTACATCATACACGATAATGTCATTTTTAGTAACCAATGCATCAATGATAGATACCATTCCCTGATAACCAAAATTCAACAAATAAGCTGCTGGTTTCATTACAAAATCAGCCAATTCATTTTCTAATTGCTCATGATATTTAGTATGACCAGACATCATACGTGCTCCCATTGGGTAAGCTGCACCAAACTGAGTTGCAGCATCAATATCAGCCTTACGTACTTCTGGATGATTTGCTAAACCTAAATAGTCATTCAAACTCCAGTTTAAAATATTTTTTCCACCAAACTGCATTCTTGGGCCAAGTTCACCTTCTAATTTAGGAAACACAAAATAGCCCTCAGCTTGTGAAGCCCATTTTCCTAATGGTCCTTTATTGTTCTGAATTCTTTCGAATAAATCTTTTACCATAAATATATTTTGAAGTAATAATTTTAATTTAAACAGCGTGCAAAAATAATGATTATTATTCTAAAATAGAGTTTGGCAATTATTTTTATTGAAAAATATTCTGAATATCAATATCCAAATAATTAAGTTAAATTTTAACTCACACCTTTAACAAGATTAAACGCAATTAAATAAGAACAATTTTGAATTAAATTATATTTTATATGACTTACATGACTTTTATCATAATAAAAGACAAAACAGTCTTTTATTTTTGTTTAAAGATTTAAAACTAAAATAAACCAAACTTGTTATGAAAAAGAAATATAAAATGCCCTTAAAATTGAGAGCTGTTTTTTGTGCAATTTTTGCAATGTTATTATTAGCATCATGTAAAAAAGGAGAAGAATCTACGAATTACACTGATATTAAAACTGATGGAGAAATGGAAGCTGAACTTACAGCTCCACCAATGGTACCAAAACCAGTTGGTAACAGACCTGCCATGAAACTAAAAGTTAATATGGAAATTAAAGAGCAGGAAGGAACTATGACTGATGGTGTAAAATATACCTATTGGACATTTGGAGGTTCTGTTCCAGGAAGTTTTATTAGAACTCGTGTTGGTGATGAAGTCGAATTTCATTTAAAAAACCATCCGGATAATAAACTTCCACACAATATCGATTTACATGCCGTTACGGGCCCTGGTGGTGGAGCATCATCATCACTTGTAGCACCTGGTCATGAAAAAGTGTTTAGCTTTAAAGTAATAAACCCTGGACTATATGTTTACCATTGCGCTACAGCTCCTGTTGGAATGCACATTGCAAACGGAATGTATGGTTTAATTTTGGTAGAGCCTGAAGGTGGTCTTCCTCCAGTAGACAAAGAATACTACGTTATGCAAGGTGATTTTTACACTCAAGGTGAATATGGAGCTCAAGGACTTCAGCCTTTTGACATGAATAAAGCGGTAAAAGAAACACCTGATTATGTTGTATTTAACGGGAAAGTTGGTTCATTAACAAATGGAGGTGAACTTACTGCAAAAGTTGGTGAAACGGTTCGTTTATTTGTTGGTAATGGTGGACCAAACTTAGTATCTTCTTTCCATGTTATTGGTGAAATATTTGATAATGTACATGTAGAAGGTGGAAGCATGATTAATAAAAATGTTCAAACTACGCTAATTCCTGCTGGTGGAGCATCTATAGTTGATTTTAAAGTAGAAACTCCGGGAAGTTTTGTCATAGTCGATCACTCCATTTTTAGAGCATTTAATAAAGGTGCACTAGGAATACTAAAAGTAGAAGGTGCTGAGCATAAAAACATATATTCTGGAACTATCCAAGAAGGTATCTATTTACCAGAAGGAGGAACAATTCAGAAAATGCCTGATAATGGAGCTGCTAAAACAGTAATTCCAAAAAGAACTGTAGCAGAAAAGGTAAAAATTGGAAAAGAAATTTTTGGCACAACCTGTTTTGCTTGTCACCAATCCGAAGGGCAAGGAATTCCTAGTACGTTCCCTCCTCTTGCAAAATCAGATTATCTTAATGCAGATGCTAACAGAGCAATTAAAACAATCCTGCATGGTTTAAGTGGAGAGATAACTGTAAATGGTAAAAAATATAACAATGTTATGCCTAGCCAGAATTTATCTGATGATGAAATAGCAAATGTTATGACTTATATATACAACAGTTGGGGAAATAATAAAACAGATGTTACTCCCGAAATGGTAAAAGCACAAAGATAACAACACCAAATAGTATGCAAAAAAGCATTTTCATTATTATTCTTTTCTTGGCTCATATTACGGGAATGGTATGGGCACAAGAATCGAAAATAGTTCCGATAAAAGAGGGCTCCTTTGTCCCTCTTTACGGGGCTACAACAAAAACGCCTGTCGTTGTAAAACCTTTTTTTATAGATGTTAATCCTGTTACAAACAATGAGTTTTTGAGTTTCCTCAAAAAGAATCCAAGCTATAGCAAATCTAAAATAAAAGGACTTTTTGCAGACAAAAGTTATCTGTCTTATTGGAAATCGGATTTTGATTTCGGAAATTCAAATCCAAAAGCTCCTGTAACCAACGTTTCTTGGTTTGCTGCCAAAAAATATTGTGAATGTCAAGGAAAGCGATTGCCTACAATGGACGAATGGGAATATGTTGCCATGGCAGATGAAAAAAGGATTGATGCCAGAACTAAAACTGAATTTAATAAATATATTTTGTCCTGGTACGAGAAATCAAAAACGTATGAAAATCCTATTGGACAAACGTTCAAAAATTATTGGGGCGTTTATGACATGCATGGTTTAGTATGGGAATGGACTTCAGACTTTAATAGTATCTTTTTGTCTGGAGAATCCAGAAAAGATAAAAGCGACGATAAAAATCTTTTTTGTGGAGGCGCATCTGTAAATGCATCCGACTTGATGGATTATGCTGCTTTTATGCGATATGCCTTTAGAGGAAGTCTTAAAGCGCAATATTCAACGCGAAATCTAGGTTTTAGATGTGCTAGTACAACAAAGCTATAATTTTAAATCATTTAAAAATGAAAAAAACAATAATGGTAATTTTCATTCTTCTTTTTACTTTGCAAAGTTGCAAAGAATCTAAAAAAGAAGACGGTTCATTAGCCACAGAAGACAAACCAATTAGTGATTTATCCATTTATAATTTGCCTTCACAATGGACAACCCAAGATGGAAAAGATATCGAACTAAAAAGTCTAAAAGGAAATGTTCTGGTTATGGTAATGATTTATACAACTTGTAAAGCTGCTTGCCCAAGATTAGTTGCTGATATGAGAAATATAGAATCTCGATTAAATAAAGAAACAAAGAAAAACGTAAAACTTATTCTCGTAAGTATTGATCCTGAAACTGATACTCCCGAAAAACTAAAAGCATTTGCTATTGCTAATAAAATGGAAAATGACCCGTGGATTTTCTTACGTTCTACAGAAGATAATACTCGAGAATTTGCAGCTGTTCTAGCTGTTAATTATAAAAAAATATCTCCCATAGATTTTTCACACTCCAATATTATAAGTGTTTTTAATCCTGATGGAGAATTAATTTACCAACAAGAAGGCTTAGGAGTAAACAATGATAAAACAGTAGACAGAATAAATCTGGAAGCAGAAAAAATTAAATAGGTTAATTAATTCGTAAAGAACAAGGGAAGATTTTGATTAATCGACTCTTGTTTTTTGTTTTATAATATTCAGGAGAATTAACCGCAAGGAGCGCAAAGTTAACCTGTAGCAAAAAAGAACGCGGATTAGAGCTGATTTACAAAAGTAAAGACGCGGATAAAAACTGATTTTAAAACAATAAAAAGAAAATCCGTCCCGACGCTTCGGGATCGCGTTTTCGCCTTAGCGAATCCGTTTAATCCGCGTTCCTTTTATTGACAAAGTGTTAGAATCCTTTTAATTATAATAATCTGTGGCGAAAAAATATTACAATCTAACATTTTTTGTCTTAATGATTGAAGCTGTAATTAAACTTAACCCTACAACAATAAGAACGCTTGTTCCGAAAATTTCTTCGTAATAACCCCAAAGCGCTCCTTTACCAAAATAAAGAAATCCCCCTTGAATAAATAGCAATATTTCTGTTGCTATATATCCCAAAATAAAACACTTTATTCCTGCACGAAGTAAATAAGATTGATGCGAAAGCAGCTTATTCTGAATTAATACTCCAAGCAAAAATCCTGTGATTATACCTAAAGTTGTTAAATGAATAAAACCAATTATAAAGTTTCGGATCTGATGTGAAATTTCGGCTAGATTAGGTATTAAAACCAATAATTGTATGCCTATTTTCAAGAATAAAGAACACAACGCCAAACCATATACTATTTTAGTCGTTGAATCTAAATTAGCTTTAAACGAGTTTATTTGAGGCTTTAGCATTTTATAAAAATGGACAAAAGCAACCAATTGCAAAACAACTCCAATAGTATTAATCCAACTTAATAAATTGTTGTCGACATACCAACTTACAGGAAATGCTACGGTTAAAAATGTAGCTATGATGAGTAAAGTAAAGAATATTTTGAACGACTTTTTTTCTATTTTATCTTCAAATTGCTTTAAGAATAAAGCCAAAACCGCAAACAAAAACCATCCATTAAACTGAAAATGCAGGAAAAACTGAATTGCAATTTGATAAAAAGCACTTTGTTTCCCCAACATACTTACTGCTGGCCCTAAACACCAAACTCCGAAAGTCGAGAAAACCATAAATAAAATCGCTGCCAATAAAAGTTTATGATCGCTTCTTTTATCCTTAAAACCATCTCTCCAAACCAGCCAACAAAAAACATAACTGAGTACAATATGCATTGTAGAAAATATAATCGAAAACAAAGCATATCCCTGAATCGGGAAAGTTACCATCATACCAATAACAGCAAATTCGGTAACCCAGAATAACTGATTATAAATTGGTTTCTGACTTTTTTCTTTTGAGATAAAAAAACGAACAATTAAAACATAAATCATCAAATAAGCCCAACCTAACATCGCTACATGTGAATGTGCATGAAGTAAGAAACTATAATTTATATTTAAAGGAAATAGATAGACATAACGCATTAACAACCCCATAAGCGAAGCTATTAAAAAATTAAAGAAGCAACATACAACCCAACTTTTTTGCGAACTCATTTTAGTTAATAATTTCATCTTTATTTAAATTAAAAGTAGTTCAAAATAATCCTAATCTCATATTTATAGAAATAAAAATGCACCGATGTTAATTAATTTATCGGTGCATTCTTTTAATTAATTATACATTCTTATTTTTTAAGAAAACTCTTTTTCCAGAATCATTGCTTTAGGAAACAAGATATTATTTTCCAGATGAATGTGTGTGTGCAAATTCTCTTCAAATTCTTTTAGCATAGCATACGTTACTTTGTAAGTAGTACATCCGTCACTTGGCGCCTGATAATCATTAGTTAGGCTGGCAATTTCGCGAAAGCGTTCTCCCTCGGCGTCATGCTCATGCATCATCATTGCAATTGGGTTCGATACAGTTCCAAAAGGAGGTTGTGCTAAAGCTTCGTCTGTTTCTTTTGCTTTAACCATCTTTTTTATAAAAGGGAATAACATCAATTCTTCTTTTTTCATGTGTTGAGCTAATTCGCCAGCACATTCGGTAAACAATTGGTTTATCTTAAACAATTCTGGATGATTCCCTCCATGAACACTGCAAAGTTTATTTAGAAATTGCATTATAATGATTGATTTATCCTCTACATAACGGTGGTGTGTTTTCTCAATATAATCAGCCAATAAATCCAATGGCCATGAGTTAAAGTCTATTGCATTAGTATCTTCGGCTGATAAAGCTTCTTTAATTTTTTTAAGTAAAACTTTAGAGTCAATTTCTTGCTTTGCACAAACTTCGTCGATGGTTCTGTTTCCTTTGCAACAAAAATCGATTTTATATTTTGAAAATACTGCAGCAGTTCTAAAATCTTCTGCTACAAATGTTCCTATTGTTTTATTTTGTAAATTTTCCATGATATTATTTTTATTTTATTATTTTCTTCTGTTTTTTAATGTCAAATCAAAGACAAACCAAGCCGTAGTTATAATTCCTATTCCGAAGATAGAATCCCCTATGGCACGCATCCATTTTAAAGTAATCATTGTAGGTTGTTGCATTAACTCTGATGAACGTGCATACCACATTCCGTGATCAATACTTTCGATAGCTTGCCAAATTCCTATTGGCAACAAACTCAATACAGCCATTAAAAACAACCCTATATTTAATGACCAAAACGTAATTTTAAGTAGTTTCTCGTTCCAGGTAATATTTCTGTATAAACTTCTTAAAACAAAAAGCATTAAACCAATTCCTAACATTCCGTAAACACCAAACAATGCTGTGTGTGCGTGAAGAGGTGTTGTATTTAAACCTTGTACATAATACAATGCAATTGGCGGATTGATAATGAATCCGAAAACTCCAGCTCCAAGGAAATTCCAAAACGCAACGGCTATCATAAAGTAAATAGGCCATTTGTAATCAATAATCCATTGTGTAGATTTTGACAATTTATAATTTTGGTATGCTTCAAAACCTATTAATGTAAGCGGTACAACTTCTAATGCACTAAATGAAGCTCCTAATGCCATAATAGCTGTTGGTGTTCCAGAAAAGTACAAGTGATGGAAAGTTCCAAGAATACCTCCCGACATAAAAATAATAGTTGCAAATAATACATTTAAAGTAGCTGTTTTAGTTTTTAATAATCCCAAACGAACAAATAAAAATGCGATAACAACTGTTGCAAATACTTCAAAGAATCCTTCTACCCATAGGTGTACAACCCACCATCTCCAATATTCGGCAATGGCTAAATTTGTTTGTCTTCCCCACATTAATCCTGCTCCATAAAACATGGCAATTGCTGTACAAGAAATCAAGAATAAAATGATTAGATTTTTTTCTTCTGTCTTTTTCTTTAAAATAGGAATTAGCGGACGTATCATTAATGCCAACCATAAGAATAATCCAACTAAAAGGAATATTTGCCAGAAACGTCCCAGATCTACATATTCGTATCCTTGGTGTCCAAACCAAAAGTTTTGTACTAAATCTAGTTTTTGCATTACCCCAAACCATTGTCCTACCATTGAACCCAAAACAATGATTAATAAAGCAATAAACAAGAAGTTTACTCCAAAACATTGAAATTTAGGGTCTTTTCCCGAAACTGCCGGAGCAATATATAATCCTGTAGCCAACCAAGCTGTTGCTATCCAAAAAATAGCTAATTGTGTGTGCCAGGTTCGTGTAACTGCGTAAGGTAAAATTTGATCTATGGGAATGCCATATAAAGCATTTCCTTCTACACCATAATGAGCTGTGATTATCCCTAGTGCCATTTGCAAGATCATCAATAAACTTACTACCCAGAAATATTTTTTGATCAAATGCATCGATGGAGTCATCCCCTGATTAAGTATTGGATCTTTACTAGGAAGCGGAAACTCCTCTTCTTCACCCGATTTTGCATGATAAAACACTAGGATTCCGATACTAAAAATCAGTAAAATAATACTGACACCCGACCAGGCAAGCAATTCTTTTGTGGCATTATTACCAACCAATTCGTCTGATGGCCAGTTGTGTGTGTATGAAATATCCGAATCGGGACGTTGGGTTACAGTTGCCCAAGTAGCCCAAAAGAAAAATGCATTCATTTTATGCATTCTTGCTTCGTCTTTTATTGAGTTTTTAGGAATTGCATATTCTTCTCTTAATTTATCAAACTTAGGATCATTGGTAAAAAGTCCTTGATAATATTCACTAAGATATTGAATTGCTGCTACTCTATTTTCTGAAATTGTAAGTGTTTGTGAATTTTTATCATAACGATTTGTTCTCACATCTTTTTGTAAGCGTATCTTTAATGCTGCTTGTTTTTCCTTATCTAAGTCATTAAATTCTTTACCAAAATCTTCTTTCGAATATTTGTTCAGAATAAACATGGCTTCTCTATGCAACCAATCGGCAGTCCAATCTGGTGCTACATAAGCACCGTGTCCCCAAATAGATCCTACCTCTTGTCCTCCTATACTTTGCCAAACATTTTGCCCGTCTTTAATCTCATCTTCAGAAAAAATAAGTTTTCCGCTATCTGAAACTATTTGTTTAGGGATTGGTGGCGCTTGTTGGTAAATTTCATAGCCATAATACCCCAAAACAGCAAACGAGATGCTCATTACCAAAGCAAATGCTATCCATAATTTTTTTTCTCTTTTCATTTTTTTAAATTTCATCAATAAAAGACTTTTTTATCCTTTATTAGTTTAATAAAAAACTCTAACCCACTAATTTATGGATTAGAGTTCTTTAATTATTCAACAATTAAAACACCTTTCATCATGGCAACATGCCCTGGGAAAGTACATAAAAAATTGTATGTTCCTTTTTTATCTACAGTAAACTCAATAGTATCCTCTTCTCCTCCACCAATTAATTTAGTATGAGCGATAATCGAAGCTTTTTCTGAAGCAGGAATATAATCAGTGTCTTTAGCAGCAGCAGCTTTACCCGCAAAAGCAGCTTCATCTGTACCTTCCTGCAAAATAACTACGTTATGTCCCATCGCAGCTTTAGGAATCTTACCTACGTGTTTTAATGTTAGCGTGATAGGTTTTCCTGCTACAGCTTTTAACTCTTTGGTATTAAATTGCATTTGATCATTTCCTTCAATAACCAAAACATTACTAACTGCTGCTGTTTGCCCTTCAGAATCCTCTGTTGGCTCACTTACCTCTGTTGGCGTATCAGTTGGTGCAGTTTCTTTTTTACCACATGAAGTTATTGCTAAACATCCCATTAGCATTACAATCGAAATTTTGACTTTTTTATTCATTTTTGAGTATTTAAATTATATAATATTAATTGTTTTTGTTTAATGCTTTAAGAAAAGAATCTCCTGATTTTACACCTAATGCGAGTTCTTCCAGGGTTGTATTTGTAAGCATATCTAAAAGTAATTCACGTATTTGCTTAAATTGATTATGTACCGGGCAAGGATGCACTTCTGAACATTCTTTTAATCCGATACCGCATCCTTTATATATGTTATCACCATCAATGGCATCAACAATCTGAATTAATTTAATAGATTTTACTTTATCAGTAGAAACCTCAAAACCACCTCCTACACCTTTTGCCGAATCTATAATTCCGTTTTTGGTAAGAATCTGCATTATTTTGGCAGTAAAAGGTTCTGGAGAATCAATTTCTTTCGCCACATCTTTTATCCCAACCCTAATTCCTTGTGATGATTTTGTAGCAATAAATATCGAGGCGCGAATACCATACTCACAGGCTTTTGAAAACATAGACTAGTTGATTTAATTTTATACAAATGTATTTAAAAACATATTAAAAGACAAATTTATCTTTAATAGATTTCTAAAATAAAAATCTTACCTTATTTATAACCAGAATAATTTAATTATTCAGAAACACATATTATAAAGCAAGATCCTATAAAAACTAATTTTAGTTTTATCTTTGGTAGATTATAATTTTGTAAAACCAAAAAATGTCTTTAAACAGCACCAAAGAATTGAAACTTGCTGTACTTATCGATGCCGATAATGTACCGTATAGCAATGTAAAAGGGATGATGGAGGAAATTACTAAATTTGGTACTCCAACAACTAAACGTATATATGCCGACTGGACTAAACCTAATGCAAACGGTTGGAAAAGCGTATTACTAGAACATGCCATTACCCCTATCCAACAATATAGTTACACTGTAGGTAAAAACTCTTCCGATTCGGCATTAATTATCGATGCCATGGATTTATTATATTCGGGAAAACTAGACGGTTTTTGTATCGTTTCTAGCGATAGTGATTTTACCAGATTGGCTATTAGATTGCGTGAATCTGGTATGAAAGTAATCGGTATTGGCGAAAAGAAAACACCAAGTGCATTTATTGTAGCCTGCGATCGTTTTATATATATTGAAGTATTAGATGGCGCCATCAAAAAGAAAGAACCAAAACCTACTACTTCTGACTCTAAAAAACCTGTTGAAAAACCAACTGGAAAACAACCTGAGAAACAAACCGAAAAACCACTAAACAAAATTGATCTTCAAACAATTGAACTTATCGAAGATACAATTGATGCAATTGGTGATGATGATGGATGGGCATTCTTAGGAGATATAGGTAATCTTTTGGTTAAGAAGAAACCTGAATTTGACCCAAGAAATTATGGTTTTTCAAAATTAACTCCAATGCTAAAATCCTTAACGGATATTCTTGAAATCGACGAAAGAGATTCAGATAAAAAAGGAATCAAACATAATTACGTTCGCTTGAGATACAGCTAACATATTTTACAATTTACATTTATACTTTTCAAATTAAAAATTAAAAAACATGAGAAAAAAATTCTTTATCTACGGATTCTTATTGTTTCTAGTTGTTGCAGCAATTTATCATTATTCTGAGTCAGGACGTGGTTTCTTACTCCTTATTATTATTCCAATACTATTAGTTGTTGGTGTTTATAATACAATTCAAACAAAACATGCTATTTTAAGAAACTTTCCTGTTTTAGGTTATTTCAGGTATTTATTTGAAATGATTGCACCAGAAATTCAGCAATACTTTATCGAAAGATCTACAGACGGTAAACCTTTCTCTAGAAATCAACGTTCATTAGTTTATCAAAGAGCCAAAAATATAGATTCTAGTTCTCCTTTTGGAACACAACTAAATCTTAATCATGATAGTTACGAAGGAATCAAACATTCAATTTTTCCTGCCAAAGTAAATGAAGAATTACCTCGTGTACTTGTAGGTGGTAAAGATTGTAAACAACCTTACTTAGCGTCTTTACTAAATATATCGGCAATGAGTTTTGGTTCGCTAAGCGAAAATGCTGTTCGTGCCTTAAATATAGGTGCACAAAAAGGAAAATTCTATCAAAATACTGGTGAAGGTGGACTTACAGAATTTCATCTTGCTGGTGGCGGTGATATAACTTGGCAAATAGGTACTGGATATTTTGGTTGCCGTGATGCAAATGGAAATTTTGATGGAGAAAAATTTAAAGAAAAAGCATTACTTCCAAATGTAAAAATGATAGAAATTAAGCTATCACAAGGAGCAAAACCAGGACATGGTGGTGTACTTCCTGCCTCTAAAAACACAGAACAAATAGCTAAAATAAGAGGCGTACAACCACATACCACAATTTTATCTCCTCCTAGTCACAGCGCATTTTCTGATGCAAAAGGATTAGTTCATTTTGTGGCTCGCTTACGCGAATTATCTAACGGTAAACCTATTGGTTTTAAACTTTGTATCGGTAGCACTAAAGAATTTGAAGACATTTGTCATGAAATGATTTCCGAAGATTGTTTTCCTGATTTCATAACTATCGATGGTGCCGAAGGTGGTACAGGTGCAGCTCCGCTAGAATTTGCAGATGGTGTGGGTATGCCATTTGAGCCTGCTTTAATTTTTGTAAATAAAACATTGATTTCTCTAAATATTAGAGATAAAATGAGAGTAATTGGTAGCGGAAAAATTATCTCTGGATACTCTATCCTTCATGCTGTAGCACTTGGTGCTGATATGTGTAATAGTGCCAGAGGTTTTATGTTCTCATTAGGTTGCATCCAGGCTTTACGTTGTCATAATAATGAATGCCCAACGGGAGTTGCAACACAAAATAAAATGCTGATGAAAGGTTTAGTAGTTACTGATAAATCCGACCGTGTATTTCATTTCCATAAAAATACCTTGCATTCGGCAAATGAATTATTGGCTGCTGCAGGAAAAACACGTTTTGCTGACGTTGACATTAATATCTTTATGCGTGGTGATGAATTTACCAATTTATCCGAACTATATTTCCCAGATAATCTAACAAGCGTTACCAAACGCTAAATAAAAAAAGCCTCTTTGTTTTACACAAAGAGGCTTTTAAGTTTTTAGGATATTTTACAAGCTTACTTTTCTTTTAACAGCTCTTTTAATTCTTCCTTATTAATTATCACTTTGGACAGAACTGTATTATCCTTAGCTAAAAAATACACATGAAAAGATATTCCTTCTTCGATTAATGCTTTAGGGAGTTGATCTTTTTTAATCATTTCAGCCAACAAATCAGGAAATGCCTTGCTATATTTTTGTTTATTTGATTCGTTTTGCTCTAAATCGGTTTCTATTCTTATTTCAATTTTATTATCTTCTAAATATCCTCTAGCAGTAGTTCCAGTAATATTTTCACCTTTAAAACTTGGCGCTATACTAGTATTATAAGTAATAACGTATTCCTGAAGTTTTTGTTTGGTGTTTTTACAACTTACTAATGACAATATAATAACGATAGCAAATGAGATTTGGATAATTTTCTTAAACATAATTTTTTCTTTTGAGTTGAATCAATAAATCATTAATTCAAACATAATCTAATTATATTTCATACGCAATACCTATCACTGGACTGGGCAGGATCACTCATACACCTTTGTCAAAGTTTTGAACCAAGGCTGTAAGGAACTTTGACAAAGATCTGCAAGGAACATATTCTACTTTCCGCTGGATTGCCATATAAAATACAACATACAGTGTCCTCAAAACTCCGGAAGCTTCATAAAAACTACGAAGTCGAAATTCCATGAAAACTTTGTAACTTTGTATGAACATCTTTTTAATTACACACCTATATATAATGGATCTCGTTTTTGCTTCGAACAATAAAAATAAAATTCTGGAAATACAAAGTATACTCGACGGTAGTATAAAAATATTAAGTTTGGAAGACATTGGTTGTCACGAAGACATTCCAGAAACTGCTGATACTATTGAAGGTAATGCTATTCTTAAAGCCGATTACGTAACCAAAAAATATGGTTACGATTGTTTTGCCGATGATACAGGACTTGAAATAAGTGCTTTAAATGGAGAACCTGGAGTATATTCAGCCAGATATGCAGGAGAACAACGCAACTCTGATGATAATATGAATAAAGTTTTAAACGGGCTTAATAATGTTTCTAACCGAAAAGCTCATTTTAAAACTGTAATTGTATTAAATTTAAACGGAAAGCAACACCTATTTACAGGTATTGCTGATGGAAGTATTACTCAGGATAAAAAAGGAGATCAAGGCTTTGGCTATGACCCGATTTTTCAACCTGAAGGCTATGAAGAAACTTTTGCTGAATTACCTTTAACTGTTAAAAATAAAATTAGTCATCGTGGAAAAGCAACCCAACAACTTATTGATTTTCTGAACCTCGTTCAATAATTGTTTAGAATGCAACATTTTACATCCCAAATTTTAAATTTCTAGACGTTTTTTTGCTGCAATTTCATAAAAAACGATGATAAAATACTTAATCAAAAACATAACCGCTTGATAATCAAATCATAATAAATATACAATTCTTAAAATAGCATTAGTTTATCTGAATAATTAACAGTAATTTTGCACCCTATTTTAAAAATACATATGAATAAATTTGAACAATTAGGATTGAGTGAATCGTTACTGAAGGCGATTTTAGATCTAGGATTTGAAAATCCGACTGAAGTACAGGAGAAAGCGATTCCCCTATTATTGGAAAAAGACACAGATATGGTTGCGTTGGCTCAGACAGGGACAGGGAAAACGGCAGCTTTTGGTTTTCCGCTAATTCAAAAAATTGATGCCAACAACAGAAATACACAAGCATTAATTTTATCTCCAACCCGCGAGCTTTGTTTGCAGATTACTAACGAAATTAAAAACTACTCTAAATACGAAAAAGGTATTAATGTAGTAGCAGTTTACGGTGGTGCAAGTATAACAGAACAAGCTAGAGACATAAAAAGAGGAGCACAAATTATTGTGGCTACTCCTGGTAGAATGCAAGATATGATTAACAGAGGATTGGTAAACATTTCTCAAATCAACTATTGTGTTCTTGATGAGGCTGACGAAATGTTGAACATGGGATTCTACGAAGATATCGTAAACATCTTATCTACATCTCCAGACGAAAAAAGCACATGGTTGTTCTCTGCAACTATGCCACAAGAAGTTGCTAGAATTGCAAAACAATTCATGCACGAGCCATTAGAAATTACTGTTGGAGCTAAAAACTCAGGTTCTTCAACTGTATCTCACGAATTTTACTTAGTAAATGCACGTGATCGTTACGAGGCTTTGAAACGTTTAGCTGATGCTAATCCAGACATTTTCTCTGTAGTTTTCTGTCGTACTAAAAGAGATACTCAGGCTGTTGCCGAAAAATTAATCGAAGATGGATACAGCGCTGCTGCATTGCACGGAGATTTATCTCAAGCGCAACGTGATGGTGTAATGAAATCTTTCCGTGGAAGACAAATTCAGATGCTTGTAGCTACTGACGTTGCTGCACGTGGTATTGATGTTGATAGTATTACTCACGTTGTAAACTACCAATTACCTGACGAAATCGAAACTTACAATCACCGTTCTGGACGTACTGGTAGAGCTGGAAAATTAGGAACTTCTATCGTAATTGTTACTAAAAGTGAATTACGTAAGATCTCTTCTATCGAAAGAATTATCAAACAAAAGTTTGAAGAAAAAACTATTCCTTCTGGAATCGAAATTTGCGAAATCCAATTATTGCACTTAGCAAACAAGATTAAAGATACTGAGGTTGATCACGAAATTGACAACTATCTTCCTGCTATTAACAATGTTTTAGAAGGATTATCTAAAGAAGAATTAATCAAGAAAATGGTTTCTGTTGAATTTAACCGTTTTATTGCTTATTACAAAAAGAACAGAGATATCTCTAATCAATCATCTGGTTCTGAAAGACGTGATGATAGAGATGGTGCTGCAAGACCTAATAACAATGGTGGTGCAACAAGATATTTCGTAAACATTGGATCAAGAGATAATTTTGATTGGATGTCATTAAAAGATTACTTGAAAGAAACATTAGACTTAGGTCGTGATGACGTTTTCAAGGTAGATGTAAAAGAAGGTTTCTCTTTCTTTAACACTGATCCTGAGCACACTGACAAAGTAATGGAAGTATTAAACAACGTACAATTAGAAGGACGTCGTATTAATGTTGAAATTTCTAAAAATGACGGTGGTGGAAGACGTGACCATAACGGAAGAAGTTCTGGTGGTGGTTTCGGTGGCGGAAGAAGTTCTGCTCCAAGAAGAGAAGGTTCTGGTGGCGGATTTAGAAGCGACAGAAATTCTGCTCCAAGAGAAGGTGGTTTTAGAAGCGACAGAAACTCAGCTCCAAGAGAAGGTGGTTTCAGAAGCTCGGCTCCAAGAAGCGAAGGTGGTTCTGATAGAGCTCCAAGACGTTCTGAAAGCTTTGGTGATTCATCGAGACCAAGAAGACCAAGAAGAGATTAATACTCTTTGTTAATTTTCTTATAATTATACTTGAAGACTACAAAATATTTAATCCTGATTTACTACTTTTAAAGTTTTAAATCAGTTTATGAAATATTTTGTAGTTTTCTTATTTTTAGTACTTTCCACGACCGCGTTTTCTCAAGACATTGAGCATTCTCAACGAGTATCTGGTTACATTGTTAACGACAACACAAAACTTCCTCTATCTAGCGTAAACATCATTAACCTTAATAAGGTAAGAGGTGCTACATCTGATGCTAAAGGATATTTTGAAATTGATGTACAGCCAAATGATACCTTACACTTCTCTATTTTAGGATTCCAGTCCTTAAGGATTCGTGTTACGAATGACTGGATAAAAAACAAAGTCACAAAAATTCAGCTTACTGAAAAAGCAATTGCCCTTGAAGAGGTAATTATACGCCCTTTTAACCTAACTGGTTATCTGGAAGTTGACTCTAAACTGATTCCTGCAAAAGAAAATTATCGATATAGTATTTCGGGTTTAACCCAAGGATATGAAGCTGGAGAATATTCACCAAATGCCTTTGGTAAAGTATTAGGATCCATCTTTAATCCGACAGATGTACTTTATAACTTTTTCGGAAAAAACCCCAAGGAGCTCAAGAAACTCAAGGAAATGAAAAAAGACGATACAGTGCGTAACTTATTAGAATCTAAATTTGACAGGGAAACCGTAGCTGTACTTCTTGGAGTAAGTAAAGATGAAATTCCTGAGATTTTAAAACGTTGTAACTACTCAGACTCTTTTATACAATCGGCAAATGACTTACAAATAATGGATGCCATAAGCGGTTGCTACGAGCAATATAAAATACTTAAACGTAATTAAAATTACTTTAAATAATAAAAAGCAAATCCTCTCTACCAAAAGTAGTTGAGGATTTTTTTTTGCGTCAGCATTATGCATAATAGCTATTTCAATATAAAATTCGTACTTTAACTGTAAATAAAACCTCTATTGCAATGAAACGAAGAATAAACAAAGTCTTGGATTTTATAGACCTTCACAAAGGAGAAGAAGACAAAAAGAAGGTAATCGAAAATATTACCGGTGCCATTTCTTTTAGAGGTTCCAATTTATGGATATTAGCATGTGCGATACTTATTGCATCTGTAGGTCTGAACGTAAATTCCACTGCCGTAATTATAGGTGCCATGCTAATATCGCCTTTAATGGGACCGATTGTTGGAGCTGGTTTTGGTTTAGGCATGTACGACTTCGAATTGGTCAAAAAATCTATTAAGAACCTTCTTATTGCTACATTTGTAAGCTTAGCTATATCGACTATCTATTTTTATGTAAGTCCCTTTAAAGAAGCTCAATCTGAGCTTTTAGCACGAACATCACCAAACATATATGATATCCTAATTGCCTTTTTTGGGGGATTAGTTGGTGTAATTGCAGTAACCAGAGTCGAAAAAGGAAATCCTATTCCTGGTGTAGCCATTGCCACAGCATTAATGCCTCCTTTATGTACCGCTGGATACGGATTAGCTCTCGGGAACATTAGCTATTTTTTTGGTGCTATGTATCTATACACTATAAACTGTGTGTTTATTTGTATTGCCACTTTTGTGATTGTAAAATTTCTAGAATATCCTGTTGCAGAACAACTGGATTTAAAACGCGAGAGACAAGTAAAATACGGAATTTCAATTCTTATAATGCTTATGATTTTGCCTAGTATTTATTTTGCTTATCAGCTTTTTGTTGAAAAAAGTTACACTCAAAGAACCGAAATTTTCATTAAAAAAGAATTTACCGATCATGATTACCCAATAATATATGAGAAAATAGAATATAATTCGAGACCTAAGAAAATAAAACTTGCCTTTTTATCTAAAAAATTCAACCATCAGGAAATTGTTGATTTGAATAAAAAATTGGTCGAGTACAACCTACTTAATACGCAACTGATAATTCAGCAAGATACTTTTAATCTAAGCAATGATGTTCTTAAAAGGATAAACTCTAGTAAGGATTTAGTAGATAAAAAAGATATCCTCATTAATAGTTTACGAGAACAACTATCCGAATATCAATTTAACAATGAGCAAATTACAAACGAATCAAAAGCATTATTCCCTTATATATCGGCATTAGCCATTGGAAATTACTCTTATAAAGATGGACAAACTACTAAAATAATTCCAATAGTTTTATATCAAAGCAAGAAAGAGTTAGACCGTGAAATGGATAAAAGATTAAAATCATGGCTCAAAATTCGACTAGCAAAAGATTCGATAGAAGTGTATAAACAGGCATCTAAATAAGAAATAGCATTTAAAATTATTTTAACAAAAAAGGTTTTACTCTTTACAAGTATAAACATCTGAAAAATAGTCACTATATTTACTTATATATAAAAAGAAATTAACTAAACTTAAATATCATGGCAAAGAGTCAAGACGCTAAAAAAACAGCAAAAAAAGAACCTCTTAAAACTGCAAAAGAAAAAAAAGAGGAAAAGAGAGAAAAGAAAAATAGTCCTAAAAGAGACTAATTTTTAGTAATCAGTCGCAGTTTTTAGTATACAGTTTTTTTAACTGAAAACCGAAAACTGCGACTGTGAACTTTATTACTTAACAGGAATATTTGATAGAATTTCTAATACAAATTTCCAATATTTTTGAGCAGATGAAATACTTGCTCTTTCGTCTGGCGAATGTGCTCCGTGGATTGTTGGACCGAAAGAAATCATATCCATATCTGGATAATTTGTTCCTAGAATTCCACACTCTAAACCAGCGTGACAAGCTACAACTTTTGGTTTCTCGTTATTCTGTTTCTCGTAGATTCCAACTAAAACATCTAATATCTCAGAGTTTACATTTGGAGTCCAACCAGGATAACTTCCTGAAAGTTCTACTTCACATCCTACTAATTCAAAAGCAGAACGCAATGAATTTGCTAAATCAAATTTAGAAGTTTCAACAGAAGAACGTGTTAAACATCCTATAGAAATCTCACCATCTTTTACAATTACACGAGCAATATTGTTAGATGTTTCTACCAAATCGTCCATATCGGCACTCATTCTGTAAACTCCATTGTGAGCTGCATAAATAGCACGAATAATTCCTTCCTGAACACCTAAATCCATAACTTTTTTAGGTAAATCGCATTTTACGATTTCTATTGTAAGGTTTGGTTCAGTTGTTTTATATTCAGTTTTAATATCATTGATGATTTCTTGCATATCAAAAATGTAAGCTTCATCAAACATTTCTGAAATAATCACTTTTGCAACACTTTCTCTCGGAATTGCATTACGTAAGCTTCCTCCATTGATTTCAACAACTTGTAATCCGAAATTTTCGAAAGCATCAAATAATAAACGGTTCATTATTTTATTTGCATTTCCTAAACCTTTATTGATATCCATTCCTGAATGACCACCATTTAAACCTTTTACAGTAATAATATGCCCAACAGAACCTTCTGGAACTTCTTCTTCGTTATAGGTTCTTGTAGCTGTTACATCAATTCCTCCTGCACAACCAATATCAATTTCATCATCTTCTTCAGTATCTAAATTTAATAAAATCTGACCTTGAAGAATTCCTCCTTTTAAATTTAATGCACCAGTCATTCCTGTTTCTTCATCGATTGTAAACAATGCTTCGATTGCAGGATGCGGAATGTCTTTACTTTCTAAAATTGCCATTATTGTTGCAACTCCAAGTCCATTGTCTGCACCAAGTGTAGTTCCGCGAGCACGAACCCAATCCCCATCAACATACATATCAATTCCTTGTGTATCAAAATCAAAAACCGTATCGGCATTTTTTTGATGCACCATATCCAAGTGTCCTTGTAAAACAATTGCTTTACGGTTTTCCATTCCCGGAGTGGCTGGTTTACGGATAATTACATTGCGAATTTCATCCTCAAAAGTTTCTAATCCTAAACTAGTACCGAAGTTTTTCATGAACTCAATAACACGCTCTTCTTTTTTAGACGGACGAGGTACAGCATTCAAATCGGCAAACTTATTCCAAAGTGCTTTTGGTTCTAAATTTCTTATTTCTTGACTCATTTATGTTTTGTTTGAAGTTTAACATTTTCCAACTTCAAAGTTACAAAGTTTAAATTCTTTTTCGATACTAATTGATATTGTATTTATATTTACGTATCCAAAATTTACACTGTGAAACGAAAATATATCCTTCCTCTTTTTTTACTCCTACAAATCATCATCTTAAAGATTATTCCATTCTTTCCAGAGTTCATTGAAAAAAATTATAGTAACGGATTGTATTTAAAAATTGCTTCCTTTTCTAGAATTGTACTTGGCGGAATTCCTTTTTCGATAGGAGATTGCATTTATTTTATCTTGATTGTATTGTTTTTAAGATGGCTTTGGATAAAACGAAAATCATGGAAATTATTATGGAAAGATAATCTCCTGACAGTTTTAAGTTATCTGTCGGTATTTTATTTTTTATTTCATTTTCTATGGGCGTTTAATTATTACCGAGAGCCTTTATTTGAAAAAATGGGAATTCAAAAGGATTATTCTGATGCCGATTTATTGGCTTTTACCAAAAAACTAATTACGAAAACCAACACCATTCAATTACAAATAACCAAAAATGATAGTCTTAAAGTTGTGTTTCCTTATTCGCAAGAACAGGTTTTTAACATGAACTTAAATGGATATAATAATCTTGCTACCGAACATCCTTATTTTACCTATTCACATTTAAGTGTCAAGAAATCATTATTTAGTTTACCACTCACTTATATGGGTTTTGGCGGTTATTTAAACCCATTTACTAATGAGGCTCAAGTAAATAGTCTTGGCCCCATGTATAGCTTTCCAATGACTACAAATCACGAAATGGCGCATCAGATGGGATACGCCAGCGAAAACGAATGTAATTTTATAGGCTTTCTGGCATCGATAAAAAATGACAATATCTATATTCAATATTCAGGTTATAGCTTGGCTTTGCGTTATTGCTTAGGGATTATTCAAGCAAAAGATGAAAAATTATCTAAACAATTAATAAAAACCGTTCATCCCGGAATTATAAAAAACTATAAAGAAAGTCAGGATTTCTGGAAACAATATGAGACTTTTATCGAAACTGGTTTCCATATTTTCTATGATAATTTCTTAAAAATAAATCAGCAAAAAGATGGCATGGAAAGCTACAGCAAATTTGTCGATTTAATGGTTAATTACTATAAAGGAAAAGAGCTATAACTTGGAGAACTTTTTTTCTAACTCATCCAACCAATTTTCACGTTTGCTTTGGCTCACCATTTTTACTCTGTTATAACTGATCCATTTTCTATTTTTATAGCCTAATTTCCAAAATATGCCTCTCATGAAAGCTTTTTGAATTGCATTGCCAAAAATCCAACGATAGATATATCTCGGCGTATTCATTGTTGTAATTACAGTAACTCCTTTTATATTGTTTAATAAAGGTTTCATTCTTGTATTCTTATCATTTGCATAGTCATAAGCCAGTCCAGGAAAAATAACTTTATCAATAAAACCTTTCATTAAAGCTGGCATCAATTCCCACCAGATAGGGAATATAAAAACGAGATAATCCGCTTTTTCCAGTCGTTGCTGATAAGCTATAACTTGTCTGTCGCTAGGTTTTTTATCTCTAAACGATTTTAAATCTTCGGCTGTCATTACTGGATTAAATTGCTCATTATCCAGATGAATTAAATCCATAGAATGTTGCGCAGTTTTAAGGCCTTCTTGTACCGCATCGAGTAAAGCATTACAATAACTTCCTTTAAACGGGTGATTAAAGATGATTAAATAATTCATAGCTTTTTATTTAATTTGAACTAATTTTATTAATATAAGAATCAATGTTTCTGATAATCTCGTCATAATCCTTAACTTTTCCGATATCGAAAATGAATTTATCAGGTCTGATTACAACAAAATCTACTTTATTTTTAATCATCCATTTATTAAAAAAAACAGATTTAATCTCGATCGAGGAATCCGAAAAATCTTCCACTAGCGAAATGTATTTTAAAAAACCTGAAGGGTTAAAAGGGATTATTTTGCAATCTGAACGAAATAGCACAACCCAATGAAAACCACATAATTCATCTAAATATACTTTTCTTTGATTTTTTAAAATAACAAGGGGTTGAGGGATTCGTTTGCCTACCAAAGGATGCTTTAATTTTGAAAAATTTTTGACCTCTAAACCATAAAGATATTTTTCTATAAGTGCATCAATAGGTTTGCTGGGCAAAACATTCAGCAATCGCAAGAATCCATTCCTAAAAGATGCCAAAATAGGATTAGAATACTGAATAAATCCACCTAAAACAGAAGCCACTTTTATTATTTTTTCTACCTGCGGTGCTCTTTCCTTGTAATAAGAATCTAATAATTCATTTGTTGCTACATTAAAATTAGTACAAGCGCTAACAATCTTCCAGGATAAGTTTTTAGCATCTTTTATACCAGAACACATACCTTGCCCTAAAAAAGGTGGCATTTGATGTGCTGCATCACCTGCAAGAAAAACAGTGTCTGAACGCCATTCCTTAGCTACTAAAGTATGGAATACATATTTTTTCTTTCTAATAATTTCAAAATCATGTATAGGAAAATGAGATGCCAATCTTGGAATCATCGTATCTGCCAGCATTTCATCAGAAAATTTAGCATGTTTTTTAGAAATCATAAATTCCCACCTAAAATGATCTTTAACCCCATTTACATAGGTCATAGGTTGGTTTGGATCACAATATTGTTTATGATCTTCGGAGAAAATCTTTTTTCCTGTATAATTTGTATCAACAACAAACCATTCTTTTTTAAATCCAAAATCATGAACAGCTATATTCATCTTTTTTCGAATGGCACTTCTACCTCCGTCGCAGGCAATAAGAAATTTACCTTTTACATTTATAGATTCCTTTCTATTATTGGTTAATACCAAAGAAACTGTATCTACTTTTTTATCTAAATCACTCCAAGTTGTTTCTTTTAAAAATTCGACATTTGGATACTGCAAAAACCCGTTTCGCAAATGTTTCTCTATTTCAGGCTGTAAAATCCAACTACAATCAGGAATGTCTTCGGAAATACTTGAATTGGGTTGAAACTGAAAAAGCAGCTTATCTTTTTTTGAAACTAATGAATAATTTACAAAAGGCTTTATCGCATCTTTTTTCATTCCTTCATAAAGTCCTAATTCCTGAAAAATTCTAATTACGTCTTCATCAATGTGTACAGCTCTAGGATATTCGATAATATCCGCTCCCCTATCAAAGAGTAAAACCTTTAAATTTTGCTTGCCAAAATAATTAGCAAATGTGGCTCCTGTGGGGCCACATCCTGCTATTATTACATCATATACTTCTTCCATATGATATTTAAATTATAATTTTTCGACTAACAAGGCTGTTGCTGTAAGTCCTGGCCCAAATGCCATTGCTACAATTTTTGTCCCTTGTTTTATTGTTGGATCATTTATAATTTCATTAAAAATATGAGGTACTGTTGCTGATGACATATTACCTTGGCGACGTAATATTTCGTAAGACCAGCGGGCTTGTTCTTTAAAAACTCCTATTTCGTCAACTACATAATCAATTATTTTAGGACCACCAGGATGAATTGCAAAATGCATATTGTATTTTTCTTCTTCAAGATTTATACCTGCTTTTTCACAAAGTACTGACAAAAATGATTTGATATTTTTACGAATAAAAACAGGAACTCGCTTAGAAAGTGTCATTATAAAATTAAACTCCCCTAAATCCCATGACATATCTTCTAAAGAATCTGGTATAATAACTTCATGTGAGGCCAAAACACGCAATCCTTTTTTCTCCTCTATACTATCATCACTCATGAAAGCCTCTTCTTCGAGTAAAGAATATCCAATAAATCCGTCTGCAAAAAGAGAGCAAATCATAGTATTAGAGATAGAAAATTCAGTTAAATTAAGATGGGCAGACAATAGTTCTGTATGAATAACATCAACCCTTCCGTTACCAGGACTAGCGCTGATTAAACTGCTTGCTGTACGAATCGCCGGAAAAGCTCCATAACATCCCATTTGATAAGAATGTGTTACTTGAGCTATTTCCCATTCTCTTTTTATAACGGCTTCTTGAGCTACACTAGGTGAGGCATAACCAGAACATGTAACATGCACGAGATTTTCTGGAGCAGTTACTGTTTTAGAATAAAATTCGTCAAAAACATAACTCATTTTTTCTTTAAACCATTGCATGCGGTTCCCTATTTTAGGGATACACAAATCGCCAGACTCATTCGTAAGACTATTAGGGTATTGATAATCTAAATGTGAAACACCATCCATTTCGTTTTCAATAAACTGGGCTACTTCTTCAAAAATTAAAATCTGCCTTTGACTAATGTTTTCGGGAGAAATAGAATACTTATCAACTTGATCTGAGACAAACTCAAAGCTGGTTGATACCTCGTCTTCTCCAGCAAGCGATAAAACAGATTGGTTTTGAAAATGATGGTAAAGAAATTTAGTGTATTCATTAAGTTTCCTTTGGTCAATTAATTTCCCTACAAGGATAGGTTGGAAATTAAATAAAATAATTTTTTTGTTCATTTTTTTTGGGGGGGTTAGTTTTAAACAAATTTCAGTCAAATTTGTTTTTTAAAAATTAACAATTGTTAATTAAAAACGCACAAAAAACCCACCCTTAAAATATCTCAATTACATTGGAAACCTTATTTTTTACTTTTCCTCGCTCGAATCCGGCTTAAAGATACCGTAGTAATTCCTAAATAGGAAGCGATATATTGCAAAGGAACACGTTGCAATATATGTGATTTGTTTTTTAACAAATTTTGATATCGTTCTTCGGGTTTCTCTTTTATATAAGATAAAAAATGATGTATATAATTAATAAATCTATCCGAAGTAAAATCAAAAAATAGTTCTTTTAACGAAGGGTTTTCATCCATGATAATTTTCCAATGTTCCTTTCTAATTACCAAAACTGTCGTATTTTCTATAGTATCTAAGCTAAAAAAACTGGGAGTATCTTTTAAAAAACTCTCAAAAGAAGCAACAAAATCATTTTCAAAGAAAAACTGTATCGTTATTTCATTACCGTTATTGTTATTAGAAAGTCGCATACTTCCTTTTACTACAAAGTATAGCGTATTAGAAACATCTCCTTCTTTTAAAACGGTTCGCTTAGACGGCAAATTTATTTCTGACCAAAATTCTTTGTAATTAGCAATAATATCACCCAGCTCAGGATGAGTATTAGATATTCTAGTTAGCATTTATTATAAAATTAAGATTCAAATTACGTTGCTTACTAATACAGCATATTTTATGTTTATATTCAGATAATCAAATGTACTTGACAGTCAAAAAGAAACTATTAGTTGTTTCGCTAAATATTTTTCAAAGTTTTTAATTTACACCAATATAATGATGCTTTTATATTTGATACAGACTGAGTGTTCATTTTAGATTATTGAATTACTAAGTTTCTGAAACGCGAAATTATAACTATTCTTACAATTTATAAAGATATACGAAGACATAAATTGTTAATTTTGCCTTACATTCTTTTTCTTTTGTTAAAATAAAAATAAGAACCTTGAATTTATAAGCTAGTAATAATCTTATTATGGAAATATTCTTCTCATGATATAAACCTTGCAGCAATAATTCTATTATGAAGTATTAATATCAAAAAAATATAAAATAAAAAGATGTACTTTGTAACAAAATCAGTGTTCCTAACACTAATATATTTATGAGCGATAATTTAGAACATTCATTTGTTGTGCAATTGCAGGCAAACCAGAATATAATCCACAAGATTTGTAGATTATATACTGCCAACCAAGATGCTCACAAAGATTTGTTTCAGGAAATTACGATTCAGCTATGGAAAGCATATCCAAAATTTAGGGGCGACAGCAAATTCTCTACCTGGACCTATCGTGTCGCGTTAAATACCGCTATTACTTTATATCGAAAAACGAAACGCTCGATAGCAACTGTAGAGTTTGAAAATCACCAACATTTTATAAAAGAAGTTGATTACAACTATGAGGAAGAAGAACAAATTAAGTTAATGTACAAAGCCGTTTACCAACTAAACGATATCGAAAAGGCATTGGTTTTTATGTATCTTGAAGATAAAGATTATCAGGAAATTGCCGAAACGTTGGGTATTAGTGAAGTGAATGCACGAGTGAAAATGAATAGAATTAAAGGGAAACTTAAAAAAATATTAAATCCTTAAAAAAATTATGAAAGAACTGGATTTACTAAAAAAAGATTGGAACAAAACTGCAGACACTTTTCATCAAGTATCTGAAGTTGAAATTTATAACATGATTCATAAAAAATCGTCTTCGATTGTGAAATGGATTTTAGTTATAAGTCTTCTAGAAATATTATTTTGGACAATATCAAATTTTGTATTTAGCATTGATGATTTTTTAAAACAAATCAATCATCCTGAATACATACTATATCTTGAAGTAATAACTTACTTTAATTATGTAGTAGTATTAATTTTTGTGTATTTTTTCTATAAAAACTACACAACAATTTCTACAACAAAATCTACAAAATTACTAATGAGTAGTATTTTAAAAACCCGAAAAACGGTTCAATACTACGTTTGGTACAACTTGGCAATGGCTGTTTTAAGCTCTGTTATAAGTTTCTTTATTGCTTTTTCAAGCCCAGAAATGAATTATCTTAAAGAAAAGATTGCTACCAACGCTACGGTAATGTTAATGGTAATAGGGATTTTACTGTTAGTGACTCTTGGATTCCTAGGGCTCTTCTGGTGTTTTTACAGACTTATATATGGTACGTTACTACGAAGATTGTACTCTAATTATAAAGAACTTAAAAAGATTGATTTATAACGAAAAGCTTAAAAGTTGCAAAGACTCAAAGAAACAGCGTATTTGAGATTAATCAAGATATTATAAAACTAAAAAAGGGAGATGTAAAATATTTTACATCTCCCTTTTTTATGAAAATCATTTATCTGGAAAACTAATAATCCCATCTACGCATTTGATTTAGTTCTTCCTGAACTTTTAGTTCTTCAGATGGAATAACTTTTAAAAATGAAGGATGTTGTTCGATAGCAAACTCTACTTTTTCAACAATCTCTTCTATAGTTTCATTATCATAGTCAATAACAAGTGGCTCTTTGATAATAAATGATTGCAGAATTCCTTTCTTTTTCAATCGTAATCCTTTTTTGTCAAAAGAACGACGGAAACCATCTATCACAATCGGAACTACTATTGGTCGGTGTTCTTTAATAATATGTGCTGTACCTTTACGAACTGGCTTAAATGACTTGGTTGTTCCTTGCGGAAACGTAATTACCCAACCATCATTAAGTGCCATTTTAATATTTTCGGTATCATTTGGGTTTACTTCTCTTTTTTCGGTAACATCTACGCCTTTAGCACGCCAAGTACGCTCTACTGTAATTGCTCCTACATAAGATAAAATTCTTGGTAGCAACCCTGCTCTCATTGTTTCTTTGGCAGCAACGTAATAAATATTCATTTTAGGTTGCCATAGATAACCTACATTTTTTATATTATCCTCTCTCCCACTTAAACTTGCGTTAAAAACATGAAACATAGCCACAACATCGGCAAAATATGTCTGATGATTGGATATAAAAAGAACATTTGTATCAGGTAAGCTTCTTATAATTTCTGAGCCATCAATTTGTAATTCATTAAAACCACGATAGCGTCTGTGCGTAACTGCTCCAAAAACTCGAATTAACCATTTTTTAATGAATAATATATGACCAAAAGGATTTCTTTTAAACAATCCCATAAATTTATGTGTTATTTTGAAAAATTAGAAGGACAAACTTACGAAATTTATTTTTGTCGTCCCAAGTAGAAACTAGTCTATCAATACAAATTGCAACTTATTTAATATCAGCATTAATACTGTCAATTATTAAAAATAAACGTCTCTTTATGTTAAATAATTGTATCTTAAAAAAATAAGACTTTCTATTACTTTTACCTAAGGCGTGAGCCTTTAAATACCGTGTTAAAACTATTTGGTTACAAAATTCTCTTTTAAAAAATCTTTCAATTCACTTAATATCATAGCTGTAGCTCCCCAAACAATATGCTTTTCTATCTTAAAAGCCGGAACCGAAATATTAGCCGCATACGAAGTTGATAAAATGGTATCAATAACTATTTCATCATCTAAAAAAACTAAAAGTGGCAACTCAATAATATCAGCGACCTCTCTAGAATCTGGATAAAAATGAATTTCCTCATTACAAACTCCAAGAAAAGGATGTACCATAAAATTACTAGGCGGAATATACATAGGTGTAAAAGCCTTTAATACCTTAATCTTTTCAGGTGAAACTCCTACTTCTTCATATGTTTCCCTTAAAGCAGTTTGCTCATAATTTTCATCTTCGAGCTCATATTTCCCACCAGGAAAAGCTATTTGCGACGAGTGAACTCCATTATAGGCATTACGAACAATTAATACCAAATGTGTTTTTCCGTTTTTGGGATAAAACAACATCATAACTGCAGCAATTCTTGGGTTCTTAGTATTCATATCCTGATTTATCAAGGACTCCACTCTTTCCAAAGGTGCCATTTTTATGTGAGCATCAATAGCAGGAAGTTTTGCATGCGCAAAATTGGGAACAAAATGTAAAAAGTCTTGAAAATCCATAATCAAAGTCTATTTTTGTAGTCTCAAATAATATATAAATATACTTTAGAAAATGGTGTCTCACAAATTTTCTAGATCTTAAGCCAATAAAAATGTATAGTAAAGAAGAATCACAAAAATTAAAACGAGAATTCTGGGTTTCTTTCGCAGAAAAATATCCTCGAAAATGGGTGCTTTATGATACCAAAATAAAAGATTTTTCATTTAAATTTTATGTCGATAATAAAAAAGCACAAGTCTTAATAGATATCGAACATCGTAGTGATGAAAAACGAAATGCTTACTATGAAAAGCTAGAAGCCTTAAAAAATATTCTGGAAGAAGAATTTATTAAAGATCTAATTTTCGAAAAAGAATACACACTGGAAAGCGGAAAAACTATTAGCCGAATTTGGGTTGAAAAACTTGGAGTTGGTTTTAGCAATCGTAATTATTGGGATGCTATTTTTGATTTCTATTACGAGAAAATGAATGCACTGGAAATGTTTTATCTAGAGTATGATGAATTTATTAAGGATATTGAATAGAGTCCAGAGTTTCAAAGATTTTTCTGTAGCCTAAAGGTTCAAAGGAACAAAGGTTCTATGAATTGTGGCAATATAATTTTATAAAAAAGAACAAACAAACCCGACAAGTTTCATAACTTATCGGGTTTGTTTTTTTAGTTACTAATTATTGCGATAAAAGCTAAAAAACAGTTTTGTTTAGCTTCAAAAACAACAAATTAATATCAGCAAAAAAACTCAAATTAAAACACTTAATTTCTTACAAACGTTAATAAAATTTTTATATTTGACAAAATTAAACCTAATCAATGAAAAAAATTTTACTCGCAATTATTTTAGTTTCATTTGCTAAAACTTATTCTCAAACAAATTACGCATTCGTTTATAATAATGATTCCATACTCAAAAAAGGAATCTCTCTACACGATGCAAAAAAATATGACGAAGCAATTAAGGAGTATGAAAAAATCAGTAAAACTGATCCTAAATTCTTTAATGCTCAATATGAAAAAGCGATTAGCCTTCGACAATCTGATAAAAAGGAAGAATTCAAATCCTTTATCGAAAGCTTATACACTAAAAATGTAATGCCCGAGTTCCCTGAACTTTACGCGGTTTATGCTAATTATTTGAGTGATGAAAAAGAATATGACAAATCAGAGAAAATTTTTAAAGAAGGAGAAAAGTACTTACCTAACTCTTCTTCATTTCTATATAATCTTGCAATTCTGTATGTTCGAAAAGGAGAAACACAAAAAAGTGTTGATATACTTGAACGTATAATTACAAATAATCCTAATCACCCTTCATCTCACTTTTTCTTGGGATCGATTGCATTAGAGAACGGAAAAATAACCGAAGGCACACTTGCTTTAATGAGCTACCTTATAATTGCTCCAACTGGCCCATATGCAGAAGCTGCTATTTTAAAATTAAATGCTAAATATGGTCAAAATTATCTTGACGAAAGCAAAGTTATTTTTTCTAAAACAGGAGATAATTTTGAAGAAATAGAAACTATACTTAGAAACCAATTGCCTTTAAAAAGTGCTTACAAAGTAAAGTCTAATATCGATGATGTTATAACACGCCAAGTTCAGGCTGTTGCCGAATATACATTAGAGCACAAAATGGGTGATGGTTTTTTTGAAACTATTTATATTCCGTGGGTAAAAACCATGATGGAAGAAAACCAATTTGAAGGATATTCATACTATATGTTAGTATCAATGGAAGAAAAATTAGGAAAAACATTAACCAAGAACGTAAAGAAAATCACCTCTTTTAATGAAAATTACATTAAAAAAAGCTTTTGGTCAAAATATGCTAAGAGAAACTTAGATATTTTTGGTAAACAAGAAGATGTAGTTATAACATTAGAAAACGGCAGACCTTATCTTATTGGTCCGCAAATAAATGGAAAATCAGAAGGAAAATATAAATACTTAAATAGTGATGGAAATCTTAAAGGAGAAATCAACTTTAAGAATAATTTATTAGATGGACATCAAAAATATTATGATGACAAAGGAAACCTAAGCGAAGAAAAATATTTTATAAATGGAAAGTTAGAAGGTACCAGAACAACATATTATAAAAATGGATCTATAGACTTAGTCGAAAATTATAAAGATGGTCTTTTAGATGGAATATGCACTTCTTATTATCCTAATGGAGGGAAAAATTGCGAGATAACTTTCACTGGTGGAAAACGTAACGGAAAGCTAATTTGTTTGTATCAAAATGGTGGAAAAAAATCTGAAACAGGATATGAAAACGGAAAATTAAACGGGAATTACTTAGAGTACAATGTAGCTGGTGATATAGTAGAGAGTGCAAATTATGTTAATGATGTAGTCGACGGAAAATCTGTTCAATACTATGATGGCAAAACAGTAAAAAATGAAGTTACCTATAAAAATGGTGTTGTACAGGAATCATACAAATCCTATTACAGTAATAAAACTCTAGAAAGAGAAAGTACTTTTTCAGCAGGTAAAATAGTAAAATTAAATGATTACTTCCCGAATGGTAAAAAATCAACTGAATTAACATACGACCAAAAAGGGCAATTAGAAGCATACAGTTATTTTGACATCAATGGTAATAAATATTATGACGAAAAATACAAATCTGGAGAATTAAAATACGGATTACAATATTCTGATAAAAATGCAAAACCTAAAGAAATAAGTCTGTCACAAAAACCTTTTGAAATTAAAACTTACGAAGGAAAAGTAGTAGTTTATGGTAATTATGAGAAAGGTAATAAAAATGGCGAATGGAATTATAACTATAGATCTGGCAACCCTAAATCTAAAGAGTTTTATTCCCGAGGTAAACTGCATGGTTTATATACTGCTTATAATCAGAATGGAAATATAGACAACATCCGAAATTATGCAAATGATACAATAAATGGAACTTTTGAAGTATACGAGGATAACAAATTAAATCGTACTTTCTATTATCAAAACAACACTCAAAACGGACCTTTTAAATCTTTTTATTCTGATGGAACTACAAGTATTGAGGGCTATTTTATAAATGGAGATTTGAATTTCAAAAAATATAGCTATTCTCAAAATGGAGTAATCTCTATCATCGATAATTATGTTGATGGTTATTTGATTAGTAAGGAATACTATAACCAAAAAGGAATTAAAGAGAATGAAATTGATTATAAGAATAAAACAGGAAAATTTGTTTTATCACACAATAATGGCACTGTTATTCAGGATTACAATCTAAAAAATGGAGTATTTAACGGTGCTTACACATTAAAAGACAAACTAAATACTCCTATTACTACAGCCGAATATCTTAATGGCAAATTACATAATTCATACAAATCGTATAGCCCATCTGGTAGTATTTATACCGATAGTAATTATTATTCTGGAGATATAAATGGTATGAGTAAACAATACGATTTAGTGGGTAATTTAAGGCTTACCACCGAGTACACTTTTGGGGATGAAAACGGAAAAACCATTCGTTATTACCACAATAAAACTAAACTATCTGAGTATAATGAACTCAACGGATTAACTGAAGGGGAATACATTTATTACAATCAAAAAGGGGAACCTATATTAGCAATTGGTTATACAAATAATCAGCCTATGTATTATACCCGAAAAAGCAAAACAGGCGAACTAAATGATAAAGTAATTATAGAGAACGAAACAGCTGAAGTTAGTTCTTATTACCCTAACGGAAAAGTTGCGATACAACTGAATCTCTTAAAAGGAAATCTAGACGGTAAATTAGTCATTTACAATATGGAGAGTAAACCTGAATATGAATCTATGTACAAAAACAGTATTCTAGACGGAGATCGTATTGAATATTACGCAAATGGTAAAATATATAAGAAAGAGCATTTTGTAAAAAATGACTTCGAAGGCATTCAGGAATATTTTAAAGAAGATGGAAAACCTTGGCTTAAGTCTGCTTATAAAAATGGTGAGTTACACGGGAACACATTAATTTATAAAGAAGGAAAGCTAGTATTAACAAAAAAATACGATTCAAATGAATTGGTCAATATTGCTAAATAAACACCTCTTATATATTGCTTTTTTTGCGTCTTTTGTATTAACGAGTTCTGCTCAGAAATCACTTAAGGACTATAAAATTTTGTATCCAGATTATAATGAACTCATTTTAAATGAGGTTCAGTCTTATGATATATCTATTAAAGATAAAAAACTAAAAATCATACAGGATAATCATTATGAATCAATGATTCTTAACCAAAATGGTATTCAAAACACCAAAGAATCATTTTCATATTCGGATTTAATAAAACTAAAAAGTTACGATGCATACACCATTATTAACGATAACGGAAAAGAGAAAAAAATAAAAGTAACGCAAACAAACGAAAAGCAATCGCAACAAAGTTCCGTGTTTTATAATGATGTTATGGAACGTCAGCTTACATTTCCAAATCTTGAAACGGGTGCAAAAAAAGTATATGATTATCAAACTGAATTTATAGATCCGTATTTATTACAAAGATTCATTTTTGGAAATAATTTACCAATTCAATATTCAAGCTTAGAAGTAAAAACGGATAAAAATATCTCGATAGATTTTAAGATTTTTAATGATCCTAAAAATACAATCGTATTTTCTAAAACAGAGAAAAAAGGAAAATGGATTTATAAATGGACATTAACCGATATAAAACCCGTAAAGTACGAAGACAATTCTCCAGGATATTTATATCTGGTTCCTCATATTGCGTTTTATATAAAAGAGTATCAAATAGACAATAAACCAACAGAAGTATTAGGTACTACAAATCAATTATTTGGTTATTATAAAGGCTTTGTTAAAGATTTAAATAAAGATGATAATGCCGACTTAAAAGCGCTATCTCTCGAAATTACAAAAGATAAGAAAACAGATAGTGATAAAATAAAAAGCATCTTTTATTGGGTAAAAGAGAACATTAAATACATCGCTTTTGAAAACGGCTATGAAGGATTTATTCCTCGTGAAGCAACTTTGGTTTTTCAGAGAAAATTTGGAGACTGTAAGGACATGGCAAGCATAATTTCCTGTATGGCAAAATATGCCAATGTAAGCAATGTAACCCTAGCCTGGATTGGGACACGAAGTATTCCCTATTCATACGATGATTTACCTACGCCTGCTGTTGATAACCATATGATTGCTCTTTTTAAAAATAATGATGAATACATCTTTTTAGACGGTACAGACAAACAAACCCGATACGGAATCCCTACAGCATTCATACAAGGAAAAGAAGCTATGTTTGGCGAAAATGGTACCTATAAAATTATTAAAGTCCCAATAGTACCTGCCGAAAAAAATGAAATAAAAGAAACCGTAAACATCTCTATTGCAAAAAATAAATTAATAGGGTCAGGAAAAGTATCACGCACAGGTTATGACAGAAGCCATACGTTAATGCAAATTGGAGATGCAACAAATAAAGCCCGATTCGAAAGAATAAAAAGTCTTGTTATAAAAGGCAACAACAAGTTTAATCTGGAGGAATACACCGAGGAAAATGTAAATGACAGAGATAAAGCCTATATAATAAACTACAAATTCGATTTAGATAATTACATCGTAAAAGTAGATAATGAAGTCTATATCAATTTATTTCTGGATAAATATCTGGATAAAGCTGTTATAGACCAAAACCGAACTTTTCCATATGAGTTTGAATATCTAACGAAATTCAACACACAATATATTCTTGAAATTCCTAAAAATTATAAGATAAAATATCTTCCAAAAAACTTTGAATTAGACAACGATTATATAAAAGCAAATTTTACTTACACATTAAAAAACAATCTTTTATATCTAAATATCGAGTTAAGCCAGAAGAAATTATTGCTTATCAATTCAGATTTTGCTGCTTGGAATGAAACAATAAAAAAACTAAAAACCAACTACAACGAGAACCTAATCTTATCTGAGAAATAATGAAAAAAGAACTATTAAGAACAATCTTAACCTTTATTGCAATTATAAACACTTCCGTTTTTTTTGCACAAGATTACAGTTTCAAAGACTATGATTGGAAAGAGAAAGAAACCACGATAGAAATTCCTAAACAATACAAAGACGAAAAAGAAGTAATTTTAAATCGTACCACCAAAATAGAAATTATTGTAGTAGGAAAAGCAGCTCAACAATACCGATTATTTCATGAAAAAATTTACATCAATTCTGATGAATCAATAGAAAGAAATAATAAAATCTATATCCCTTTTAATGAAGATGAAACCCTATTGCTTAATAAAGCCAGAGTAATTTTAAAAAATGGAAAAGTAATAACCTTAGACAAAGGAGATATTAAAGAAGAAGTTGATGCCGAAAAAGGATTAAAATATCATTATTTTGCTGTAAACGGACTTGAAAAAGGAGCTGTAATCGAGAAATTATACATCCTGCAAGAAACGCCAGAATTAGATGGTAAAACAATTAAAATGCAATCGCAATACCCTATTGCCGAGCTAAACTTTGAATTAATTTATCCAGTACACCTCGTTTTTAAAACTAAATCATATAATGGATTAAGTGAACCCGTTTTAGATGATAAAAAGTTTGAAAACAAAACGGTATTGAGCATAAACGATAAAAACATCATTGCTTTAAAAAATGACGAAGCATACTCAAATTGGGATGTTCAATTAAGATTACTACGTTACAAACTAAACGCTAATAATTATAGCGGCTCAAAAAACATCAATAACTTTAAAGAATATGCTACAAGTTTATATGAACGCATCAATCCAGAATTAGATAAAAAACAACAAAAAGCAATAACAGAATTTTGTTCTAAAATACCTAAGTCAAATGACTTACAAGAACAAATCTGGAATATTGAAAACACAATTAAAAAAAGCATAGCTTACGATAAATATGTAAGCCAGAAAGAAACATTAACAGAGGTAATCAAAAGTAAGCAAGCCTGTAGTATCGATATTTTAAAATTATATGTTACCGTTTTAAAGAATTTTAATATCGAGAACAACGTCGTATTTACTTCAAACAGATACGAAATCCCTTTTGATAAAAATTTTGAGAGTTATGAAAACTTAAGCGAATTTTTATTCTATTTCCCTTCAATAAAAAAATATCTTACCCCAACAGAAATGGAATTCCGTATTCCGTTATTTCCTGCTTACTTAGCAAATAACAATGGTTTATTTATAAAAGAAAAAGTATTTGCAGGCGTAAAAATGGGAATTAGCGAGATTAATTTTATCGAAATTCCTGATGCTACAATCACACATGATTTCATGGACATTACTATAGATTTTACAAAAGATATAGAAAACCCATTAATAACAAGTAAATTTACTTACGGAGGTTATTCAGGACTAAATTTTCAGCCTATAAAAGATTTTGTTTCTGATGAACAATACCAAACCATGCTAAAAAGCATAGCCGAAAATTATACTTCGCAAACAGAATTCAAAACATTAACTACCGAAAATGATGGAACCGATTTTATAGGAAAAAAACCTTTTATAATTAATCTTACGTTCGATGGAAAAGAAATAATTCAAAAAGCGGGGGCAAATTACTTAGTATCCGCTGGAAAAACTATTGGTAAACAAATGGAGCTTTACCAGGAAAATAAAAGAATGTTACCTATAGAAATTGATTACCCACATTCCTACACAAGAAAAATTAAGCTTATACTCCCAAAAGGAGCGACCATAAAAAATCTGGAGAAATTTAATATGGATTTCAAGACACAGATAAACGGCAAAACCGAAGCTGGTTTTACAAGTAAATACACTAAGAACAATAACGAAGTTATAATCGAGAATAGTGAGTTCTACAATATCGTAAACTACCCTTTATCGAGCTTCGAGCAATACAAAGCAGTTATAAATGCAGCCGCAGATTTTAATAAAGTTGTAGTTATTATCTCAAAATAAACAAAAAACCCGACAGACTTTAAAATCTGTCGGGTTTTCTATTTAGTTTCTATTTCTTCCTTATTAGTCCGATACAGCGTTTACATTATCATATCTTAAATAATTTGGGCGTGTCCCTCCGGGTCGGGCTGTTCGCTACAAGTCCTCGCACTTCCTTCGTCAGGCTGTGGGCTTTTCGCTGCCATCCCTCACGCAAACACATTCTAATATAATTACATATTAAAAATATTATACACTACAATTCGGTCATTGTAATTTATATACAATTGCTTTCTGTTATCTTGCATTTTTCTGGTAATGATAGACAACTTAGCATCGTTTCCGCCTAAATCTTTACAAATAAAAGAATATACAATATCGGTATCATTCTCTTCTCTGGCTATATAATCAGAAATTTGAAAAACTTGCACCTCTTGAGAGTTAACAACAATTCGGTTTTTATCAGTATCTAAAACAACCATAATATTAACCAATTCCAAGTCGGACCATTTGCCCCATTTCCCCTTTTCATTTTTCTGTAAAACACTATAACCAGAAGTCCTAAATTTGTAACTCTGACTATAGGTTTGTTGCAAACCAAGACCTAAAAAAAGTAATACTATATATATTTTTATGCGATTCATTTATCTAAAAATCTAAATTTAATGTTTGCTTACGTGCACTTTCAAAATCCGAAATCATTTCTTCAATAATTTCAGCAGCAGGTTTAATATCATGAATAAGTCCAGCTATTTGTCCGATTTCTAATTCTCCTTCTTCCAAATCACCTTCAAACATTCCGCGCTTCGCTCTCGCTCTACCCAAAAGTTCGACAAGTTCTTCTTTAGTTGGACATTTTTCATACAATGCCTGAACATCCTGATAAAATTTATTCTTAATTAATCGCACAGGAGCCAACTCTTTTAATGTCAATTGAGTATCACCTTCCTTAACCTTAACAATAGTTTGCTTAAAATTATCATGTGCCGATGATTCTATCGAAGCTGCAAAACGACTACCAACCTGTACTCCATCAGCACCCAGAATCATTGCTGCAAGCATTCCTTTACCTGTTGCGATTCCTCCCGCTGCAATAAGCGGAATAGTAATTTTTTTGCGCACCATCGGAATCAATGTAAAAGTCGTTGTTTCATCACGACCATTATGTCCCCCAGCTTCAAAACCTTCGGCAACAATGGCATCAACACCTGCTTCTTGCGCTTTTAACGCAAAAATAGTACTACTTACCACATGCACAACCGTAATGCCATTTTCTTTTAAAAAAGATGTCCATGTTTTAGGATTTCCAGCCGATGTAAATACGATTTTCACCCCTTCATCAATAATGATTTTTATGATTTCGTCGATGTTAGGATAAAGCATCGGTACATTAACACCAAATGGTTTAGATGTTGCTTTTTTGCATTTCTGAATATGTTCGCGCAATACTTCAGGATACATCGAGCCAGCACCAATTATTCCTAAACCGCCTGCATTACTTACTGCACTAGCAAGTTTGTAGCCACTATTCCAAATCATTCCCGCCTGAATGATTGGATATTTTATATTAAAAAGAGTTGTAATCTTATTCATGTAATAATGCCAATTATTGTTTTATAATTTTACCTGTTTTATGCAGGTTATTTGCGTCTAAAGTATAAAAATAAATCCCAGAATGTAATGATTGTAATGAAACCGTCGAAGCCTCATTTGTAATTTGCTTTTCCAGTACCTTTTGTCCAAGAATAGAATATACCGTTACAAACGCTTCATTAATGCCATTGGATAAAGTAAAGAAAATATCAGAATCAGTTGGGTTAGGATATAGTAAAAAATCAATATTTTCATTCGATTTTACACTTAAAGCATTATTTAATGCCAAACTAAAATCAGGGATTCCGTAGCCAAATTGTGGATTAGGAGAAGCATATCTATCTGCAGATTGCAAAACCAATTGTCTAATTTGCTGATTCGTTTTATTCGGGAAAGCCTGCCATAAACAAGCAATTGTTCCAGCCATTATGGGGCATGAAAAAGAAGTTCCGTTTGTTGTACCAATATTTCCTGAAACATCCGATACCACAGCAGCCGTACCTTGAGCCATAACATCAGGTTTAATTCTCTGGTCATAACTAGGGCCAATAGAACTAAAATAAGATAAATTCTTGGTAGCAGTCACCGAACCTACAGTAATTACAGATGCAGCATCGGCTGGGCCTCCAATATGTTTTTCTGCAGTATCTCCTTCATTTCCAGCAGATGCAACCACAATCATACCTCTGCTAAAAGCGATTTCAGCTCCTCGCGAAATAAAATTAGTTGTACCATTCATATCGCTATATGTATGGCTATAATTTGCATTATCATATCCAAAATATCCTAAAGAAGTTGTGATAATATCAGCCCCTAACCTATCTGCCTCTTCTGCAGCTTCGACCCAAAGAGATTCCTCTACAGGATTCTCTGAGTTATCATCTTCAGTAATAAACAAATAATAGGAAGCATCGGGAGCAGTACCAACCAACGCATTAACTTTATATCCTCCCATAGTCGACAAAACTTCGGTACCATGAGAAACACCGGTATAAAAATCTGGATTTCTTAAAACGTAATTATAACCACCTAAAATCTTGTTATTATCTCTTAAACGCTGAAAAGTACTTGCGGTATTAACGCCTGGAAAACCCGCATCGAGAACAGCTATTATTTTGCCAGCACCGGTATAATCTTGTTGATGCAAGATATGTCCGTTAAGCATTTGAATCTGGTTTGCAGAAGTCCCATAAGAATAGTTCACAGCAGTTTTAAGCTCTTTATCTGTTACTTCAACCTTATCCGAAGTTACTTTTCTCCCAGTAAGATTCAATGATTTATTTGCAAAATCAACTTTAGATACAAACGATAATAGCTTTAGATTATTGATATTAGCTTGTGTTCCTCGAATATGCATTGCATTCAACCACTTCGATTTTGCCATAACAGTTATTCCTGTACTAGCTTGTACCTGATTAACATAAGCTGTTTCGATAGGAATATCTTTAAAATCTAAAGCAATATTCTGATTGGTTCTTCTATCCAAAGCTCTTTGCGAAAGCATCGATAAAGGATTATCATAATAGGTTTGAGAATTGGGTTTTGCATTAAAATAAACCCATGCTTCTTCTTGCGAAAAACTCGCTGCCGAAATGAATAATAAGAGAATTATGAAATATCTTTTCATAGGATACTTTTTTAGATAAGGTTAAACCTTCCGTAAAAAAGTACTAATCTAAGAAATTACTCCCGAACCAACTAATTCATTATCTAAATACCAAGCAACAAATTGTCCTTCGGTTATAGCCGATTGTGGCTCATCAAAATGAACATACATTCCACCTTCAAATTGGTGCAAAGTAGCTTTTTGTAAAGGCTGGCGATAACGAATTCTTGCCATTACCTCCATTTGTTCTCCATTTTTTAAAGCTAAATCGGTACGAATCCAGTGTACTTCAGATTTTTCTATAAACAATGCTTTCTTGAATAAACCAGGATGCTGACTCGTTAAACCAGTATAAATAGTATTAGTTTCAACGTCGGTTGCAATAATAAATAACGGATCAGTTGTTCCGCCCACATTAAGTCCTTTTCGCTGACCTGTAGTAAAATAATGTGCTCCTTGATGTTTTCCAACTACTTTACCCATTTTTGGAGTGTAAAGTAATTTCTTAGCTTCAAGTTCTAATTCTTTTTCAAGAGATAAATCTTCTGATTTCTCAGCATTATATATTGGATCATTTTTATCAATCTGAACAATTAAACCATCTTTAGGTTGCAGTTTTTGTTGTAAAAATTCTGGCAAACGTACTTTCCCAATGAAACATAATCCTTGTGAATCTTTCTTTTCGGCAGTAACCAAATCCATTTCAGCAGCAATTTCGCGTACTTCTGGTTTGGTCAATTCTCCAATAGGAAACAACGATTTAGACAATTGTTCTTGCGACAATTGACACAAGAAATAAGATTGATCTTTATTGGTATCAGCTCCCGCAATAAGTTGGTATACTTTTTCGCCGTTAACTTCGATTTCCGTTTTTTGGCAATAATGTCCTGTTGCCACATAATCGGCTCCAAGACTTAATGCAATTTTCATGAAAACATCAAATTTAATCTCACGATTACACAGCACATCAGGGTTTGGTGTGCGTCCTTTTTCATATTCGTTGAACATATAGTCAACGATTTTTTCTTTGTATTCTTCGCTTAAATCAACAGTTTGAAAAGGAATCCCTAGTTTTTCGGCTACCAATAATGCATCATTACTATCTTCTAACCAAGGGCATTCGTTAGAAATAGTAACCGAATCGTCATGCCAATTCTTCATAAAAAGGCCAATAACCTCATATCCTTGTTGTTGCAACAAGTAAGCCGCAACACTAGAATCAACACCTCCGGAAAGTCCTACTACAACACGTTTCATATATTCGAAATCTAAAAAAAATTATTTTGCAAAGTTAATCCATAATTGCAGATAATAACTATTGTTTCCATTAGTTTATGCAATTGGGTAGTAGATAAAAGTTATTGCAATTTTTGTTTATATTTAATACTCAAATTAATTGCTATGAAAAAGTGTATTTATACCATTATTTGCTTTGCAATAATTACCACTTTTTATGCTCAAAATTATGTTTCAAAATTACCAAACTACGAAGCATACAAGGCATTTAGAGGAAAGCCGCTATCTGATAAATTCTCTAATATCGAATCGGTTAAAATTATTTATGACCTTAAAAGCAAAAAGATATACTATTTCAATAGTACATTAATTAAACTCCATTATGATTTTGTGGTTGATTATTTAGGCTATAGTAAAGAATTAGAAATCTTTAATCGTGATAATTATAGCAATACCGACAAAAACAGAAACTATCTACTTGGGAATCTTAACCACATAAAAGGAACCGAAAAATGGATTTTTGAACTGGCAGCTTCTGATCATATGCCAATTCCACTGATTGAGCAGTTTTACAACCTCATTACCGAAACTAGTTTTATTGAAAAAAACCTAAAATTCTATCTGAATAACCGAGAGAATATCGATTTATACGAATTAGGTGAATTTAAAATTCCTTGTGTAAAATCCGATTATATCTTTAATGAACTTAAATACCAAGAAGTCGTTTCAGGAAAGAATGTTGGTATTTTAAAAATGTACCGAACTAAAGATTTAGAAAAGATAAAACCCAACAAAGACGAGATTATTATTCTAGACGGAACACCAGAAATCCTACCAAATGTAAGAGGAATTATTGTAAATGAATTACAAACTCCTCTGAGTCATTTAGTCATATTAGGAAAGAACCGAAAGATTCCGATTATGGCTTATACCGAAGTTTTAAAGGACAACAAAATCACAAGTTTGATTGGCAAAAAAGTAGAACTAAAAATTGCTATTGATACCTTTTACATTAGTGAAACTACCAAGAAAATAGCCGAGAAACCAATATCTAAAAAGAAAAAACTAGTCGTAGATAATTCGGTTACAGAACTAGTTGATTTATCCAGCATTCCAAAAAATGGTGTAAATTATATTGGTGCAAAAGCGCAAAATCTGGCTTATCTAATTGCTATTGCAAAAGAAACCCCTTTTAAAACACCAGAGAATGCTAATGCGATTCCGTTTTATTATTACACAAAACACATTCAGAATAAAAGTATTTCACCATTAATAAAAGAGCTTTTAGATAATCCGCATAAGGACTCCGCACAATGGATAAACAATCAATTGAAAAGGATTCGAACTGCGATTAAAAAAGAACCCATCGACAATGTATTGATTACTAAACTAAATGAAAAATTAGGAAAACAAACTGATTTTAAGAATTTCAGATTTCGTTCTTCTACTAATGCCGAAGATATAGCTGGATTTAATGGTGCAGGCTTATATGAGTCTAAAACCGGAATTCTGGGAGACACTATTAAAACATTCGAAAAAGCAATTAAGCAAGTTTGGGCAAGCGTATGGAATGAAAGTTCGTATTGGGAACGTGAACTCTTTGGCATTGACCAACAAAATATTGCGATGGGAGTTCTCGTTCATCGTTCGTTTCCAGATGAACTGGCAAACGGCGTTATTATTACTAAGAATATCTTTAGAGAAAGTCTACCAGGAATTACGGTAAACATTCAAAAAGGAGAAAACTCAGTTGTAAAACCAGAAAAAGGAGAAGTTTGCGAACAATTTGTAGTTTATAATTTTACTTTCGATGAAGCTAAAGATCCCGATTTTGATGTCGATTTTACTTCTAATTCAAATTTAAATGACAATAAGCCTTTGCTAACGAAAAAGGAGATCAATAACCTTTATTTAGTTAGCAAAAAGATAGAAAGCAAAATGTCCCGTTATTGGAAAAATTCAAGTAGCGCTATCGACATGGAATTTAAGATTGTAAACCAAAGCAGGGATTTATATATAAAACAAGTCCGTCCCTTTAATGATTAGCTTTCACCATTTTTTTACCATTTTTCACCATTAAGAGATTAAGAAAAATTAAGTTTTCATAAATCTCTCGCAAAGTTTACCCTAAATATTGTCTTTTCGACGAAGGAGAAATCTCCACGGGTAGCTCGACAATTTAAGAAAAGAAAAAAACTGTGAGTCAGTTTCTTGCGGAGATTTCTCCTTCGTCGAAAAGACAAGTTTGAGATTGTTTTGTGTAAAGCTAAAGTCCTTACTCTCTTGCATTGCGTATTTACTAAATTTTTAAAGCTTGACTTAATTTTTCTTAATCTCTTAATGGTAAAACCTTTTTTAAAAACCTTTATTTTAATAAAAATCAATACAAAACTGTTACGTCAATTTCTTTTGTTACGGTATTTATGGTAATGATTTTGAAATCGAAATTTTCTATATTAATTTGTGTTTGAATTAATTGTCGAATATCTTGATTATTCAAAGAAAAGTCATCTCCCAGGCTTACTTTCACATCAACCGTGTTAAGATATCTCGATGCTTTTTTGTTTACTAAAACGGAAGCTATAATGTAAAAACCAATGATTATTAACTGAAAGAAAAGCAACACTTCTATTTTTTCAAATGGATACATAATATCCAAAATAGAAAGTGTAATTGTAGCAAACAAAAAGATTATTGCATTTACAGTAAAGGTTTGGGTTCTAAATCTTAGAATAGAAAAAATCGCAAATAAGCCAAAGCCAATCCCAACTCCTATTTCGATTCTTGTAAATAAATAACATAAGGAAAAAGTACATAACCCAACAATAACCATTAATGGATTAATTGTTTCATTATCTTTTCTATTCGAAAAAAAGTATAAAATCAGAATTGAAAAAAACAATAATACAAACCTTCCGAAAAGTTCTTGTAAATCCATATGAATCTATTAGTTAAGACTCAAATTTAACAAATTTATCTATTGTTTTATTTTTTTTTCTTCTCGACTTTATCAGCTGTTTTGTTTGCATTTTTCGGATCGCTCATATTGATTTCTTTTACTAGTTTTCCTTTTTCGAAAAATTGCCAGTTACCCGATTTTTTACCATTTAAAAACATCCCTTTTGAAGCAACAGTTCCATCAGCATTATTAAAAATGGCTTCTCCGTTATATTCGTTGTTTTTATAATACAACTGTTCTAAGACAGTTCCATTTTCCGCATATCTTTTATAAGGACCATCTTTTATACCGTCTTTATAATTCATTTCTTCAGCAATTTTCCCATTTGGATAAAAAACCGAACGCAAACCGTTTAACTTCCCTTTTCTGTAATTCTCGATTGTCATAACAGTTGGAGAAGCTTGGTGATAATATTTCCACTCTCCTTCAAAAAGCTTATTAACTACTTTACCCTCGCTAACTTTATTCTTACTCTGATCATAAAAAATAGTATAAGCACTCCCATCATTAGCACTAAAATCTCTCGTTGCAATTACACTAGCAGCTTTGGTATCATCATAAAACTTAAAGATACCTGTTTCCTTACCGTGACTAAAAGTTCCTTCGTAACGAGGTCTTTTTGATTCTTCATAAATCCCTTTCCAAAGTCCATCTTTTTTTCCATCTGCATCGAGCTTATTCAAGTTTGCCTGAGCATTTATAAAAAAAGCATTCAACAAAAGCAATCCGAGTATTATTCTTTTACAAATCATTTTATCTTCTATTTAAAACCTTAACGAAATAGTGTATTATAAATTATACGTGTATAAAAAAATCCCGATAAATCGAGATTTTTTTATTTTTAACAAGTATATTATTTTTTGCCTTTGGCAGCTTTAGCAGCTTCTTGTTGCTCCATAACTTCTTGTAAACGTCTTTGGAACTTACCTTGTTTTTTAGGCTCTTTTAATTTGTTTTCTTGTATTTGAGCGTGAATTTTATCACTATCTACAATGTAGTTTTTAATTACAAACATAATTCCGATTGTAATTAAGTTAGAGATAAAGTTATATAAACTCAAACCTGCTCCGTAAGAGTTGAAGAATATCAACATCATAAGTGGAGAAACATAAATCATGATTTTCATCATCTTAGCCATATCCGGCATACCTTCTTGCTGCGGAGCTGCCATTTGTTGGTCACCAGATGTCATTTTCATGTAAAAGAAAATCGCAATTGCTGCCAATATCGGGAACAAACTAATATGATCTCCGTACATTGGGATATGAAATGGAAGTTTCACTACTGAGTCAAATGAAGATAAATCGTCTGCCCAAAGGAAGCTTTTTTGTCTTAACTCAAAAGCTGATGGGAAAAACTGGAACGAAGCATACATAAACGGTAGTTGTATCAAGGCTGGAATACATCCCGCCATTGGGTTTACTCCTGCTTTATTATACAGCTTCATTGTTTCTTGCTGTTTCTTCATTGGGTCTTTCTTGAACTTTTCTCCCAACTCAGTAATTTCTGGTCGTAACACTTTCATTTTTGCCTGAGACAAGAATGATTTATAAGTAATTGGCGACATCGCAATTTTTATTATAATTGTAAAAACAATAATAGCAATACCTAATGACAATCCAATTGTAGAACTCAAGAATCCGAATAACGGAATAAAAATAAATTTATTAATCCATCCGAAGATACCCCAACCTAATGGAATAATTTTCTCGAAATTATTATCGTATGATTTTAATGTTTTATAATCAGCTGGTCCAAAATACCAACTCATTTTATAATCAACTTCTCCGTTTGAAAAAGCTAAAGGAACTGTTGCTTTAAATTGTTTTATATAATTAGTATCTATTTTTTCATCTTTTACTAAATCATCAGATTGTAATCTTGATTTTTCGAATGGCTTATCTGTAGATAAAATAGTGGTAAAAAAGTGTTGTTTGAAAGCTATATAACTTACTTTTTCAGGTGTTTCTTCTTTCCCTACGCCGTTAGGACTTACATAATCGTACTTTTTATCTCCATACTCAAAAAAGATTTCAGCAAAACGTTTTTCTATAGAAACGCTTTTTTCATTTCTATTCGTTTTTAAATCCCAAACTAAATCTAATGGTTTAGATGAATTCAAAACTTTGTTCAATCCTTGAGAACGAATATCAAAACCAACTAAATATTCGTTTGGTTTTAGCACATATTTGTACTCTAAAAATTCATTTGCTCCAGCTTTTAAACGCATAGATAATATTTGATCCTCTCCATTTTTAGTTAATGTAGGTTCAAAATATAAGTCTTTTGAATTTAAAGTTCTGTTGTCAGTTGTTTGCAACTGAATATTTAAATGAGCATTGTTGTCTTTAATCAACTCTACTAATTGTCCTGAATTTTTCTCGAATCTTTTGAATCCTTTTAATGTAGCTTCTACTATATAACCACCTTTATTAGCGATTTTCAGTATAATCTTTTCATTTTCGATAGTTGTATAAGCATCTTTAGCAGAAGGAAGCGTAGCTGAATAAGCAAATCCACCTAATGTTTTTTGCAATTTTGCTAATTGCACTGTATCTCCAGGAGTTGCTGCAACTGGCAAGACTGCAGTTTTAGCAGTAGTAGCTTCTTTAGCTTGAGCTTCTTGTTTTGCAACTAATTCTTTCTTGGCTTTTTCTGCAGCAATAGTAGCTTCAGATGGTTTATTTTGATACATTATCCAAATCAAAATACCAAAAATCAATATAAAACCAATAATTGAATTGAGATCAAATTTTTTTTCTTCCATTGTAATTTTTATTCAAGTTTTATGTTTGCGTTTCTCCTGTTTTTTAGAAACTTATACAAATACGTATTATTTTTTATGAGCCGTTACCGCAGCGGCTATAAAATTCACAAAAATTGGGTGCGGATTCGCTACCGTACTTTTGTATTCTGGATGGTATTGTACACCTATAAAAAATGGGTGATCTTTTAATTCTACAATTTCTACCAATCCTGTATCAGGGTTTACTCCTGACGCTATTAATCCTGCTTTTTGTAACTCATCTACATACTGGCTGTTGTACTCGTAACGGTGACGGTGACGTTCAGAAATAGTTGTTTTACCATAAATTTTGTGTGCCAATGAATCTGGTGTAATATCGCATTTCCATGCTCCAAGACGCATTGTTCCTCCTTTATCGGTAATCGTTTTTTGCTCTTCCATTAAATTCACAACTGGATGAGCTGTTTTCTCATTCATCTCTGTTGAGTTTGCATCTGCATAACCTAAAATATTACGAGAATATTCGATTACTGACATTTGCATTCCTAGACAAATTCCGAAAAATGGAACTTTATTTTCACGCGCATAACGCACTGCTTCGATTTTTCCTTCTATTCCTCTTTCTCCAAATCCTGGAGCCACAAGAATTCCGTCTAAACCTTTCAATTTGTCTTCTATATTATCAGCATCGATAAACTCTGAATGTATAGAAACTACATTTACTTTTGTTTCATTTGAAGCTCCTGCATGTATAAATGCTTCTAAAATTGATTTGTAGCAATCTTGCATTTCTACATATTTACCAATCAAACCAATATTAATTGTATGCTTTGGATTTTTTAATCTTTTTAAGAAAGTATTCCAGTTTTTTAAATCCGGAGCCGCTTTTTTAGGTAAATCCAATTTCTTTAAAGCAACTACATCTAAGCCTTCTTCCAGCATTAAATTAGGTACTTCGTATATTGTAGATGCATCGATAGACTGGATTACAGCTTCTCTCTTAACATTACAGAACAAAGCAAGTTTGTTACGTAATTCATCTGATAATTCGTGTTCTGTTCTACAAACTAAGATATCAGCTTTTATACCGCTTTCCATCAACGTTTTTACAGAGTGTTGTGTTGGTTTTGTTTTTAACTCTCCCGCAGCAGCCAAATAAGGCACTAATGTTAAGTGTATTACAATTCCGTTATTTTCTCCCAATTCCCATACTAGCTGACGAACTGACTCTATATAAGGTAATGACTCTATATCTCCTACTGTTCCACCGATTTCGGTAATAACAATATCATAATCGCCAGATTTACCTAACAATTGCATTCTATCTTTAATTTCGTTGGTAATATGTGGTACTACTTGTACTGTTTTACCAAGAAATTCTCCTCTTCTCTCTTTTTCTATAACCGAAAGATATACTCTACCAGTAGTTACGTTATTTGCCTGTGATGTAGGAACGTTAAGAAAACGCTCGTAGTGACCTAAATCCAAATCGGTTTCGGCACCATCATCAGTCACATAACATTCTCCGTGCTCGTACGGATTTAATGTACCCGGGTCTACATTTATATACGGGTCAAATTTTTGAATAGTTGTGCGATAACCTCTTGCTTGTAACAATTTTGCTAAAGATGCTGCGATAATCCCTTTTCCTAATGAAGAAGTCACACCGCCAGTAACAAAAATATATTTCGTTTGATTCATTCTGTTGTTGTTTGTATTGTAGTTGTGTAAAAAACGTGGCAAAAATAGTGAATAAAATTGGATTATTAGAATTTTATCCTAGACTTCTTAGAATTCATAGACTTGCTTAGACATCTTGGATTTTCAGACAACTTAGACTCACTTAGATTATTAGATTACTTAGAATTTTAGACTAACTTAGATTATTAGACATCTTAGATATTTAGACTCCTTAGACTTTCTTAGATTTTAGACCTGCTTAGACTGCCTTAGACTTCTTGGATAATTGGATTGTCTAATTTTAGACTGATGAATTATAGTAATCCTAAAAAAATTTCCCAAATTATATTATTAAATTTCAAAGTCGAATATAAAAGTAATGACTCTTTATTCTGGTGATTTACATAGCATATACTCTATATGATGCGTAGCATATAACCTATATAATGTAAAAATTTAAAATCCTATATTCCTAGTAAGTCTGAAAATTCTAAGAAACCCAATAATCCGACAATACTAAAAAATCTAAGCAAGTCTAAAAAGTCTAAATATCCAAGAAGTCTGAAAACTCTAAGATGTCTAAGCAAGTCTATAAATCTAAGAAGTCTAAATTATTATCAAATTATAGAATGAAAAAATAAAAAACACAATACTGAAGAATACATCAAAAATCAATACTATTTTAAAATTAGAAAATTGAAGTATCTTATTAATGAGAAAACGTGCTATTAACTGAATAAGGAAGAATGAGAAAATTTTTAAACTATAAGGATTATAAGCAATTGCTCCTTTTAAGTTGAAATTTAGAATTTGAGAAAACGCCCTTGTTAATCCTCGACTTTTACAATAACTCAAAGGCATTCCTTCGCAAAGGGAACGTACTCCTAAATTTAAAAAAGAGGATAAATAACAATAAAAAAAGATAAACATGATTATTATAATAAAAATCTTGTTTATCCTTTTGTATGAATCAATTTCGTAAGAAGGTTTTGTTTTCACAAAAAATTATTCTTTTGGTTCTTCAACTTCAATTGAATCAGTTACTGTTTCAACGCTGTTATTTAAAGAATCCTGTAATTTTAATGTCTCTGTATGTATAGAATCTATAGTTGATCTTATTTCATTTTCATCAGATAATGATCCTGCCCAAACTGAACCTACAAAAAGTAGTACCCACATAAGTGCAAAGATAGTCCCAACAACTCCTAAAACTATTCCTGCTATTGGCATTGAGGTAGAAGCATTTCCTTTTTTGGCTTTCATGTAACCAATTATTCCAAAAATCACTGCAAGTATTCCAAAAAATACCGATATTAATCCTACACAAGGAATAAATGCTATTAGAATTGTCAATATCCCTAAAACTAAAGCGGCAGTTCCCATTCCTTGACCTGCATTTGATGATTGTAAATTGTTATCCATATCGTTTTTTATGTTAATTGCTGCAAAAATAAGAAAACACTTATGCGAAAAAGAGAGAATAAGCCAAAGTTATTAACAAATAAATGATTATCAGACTAACTTAGACTTGCTTAGAATTTTAGACTTTCTTAGACTGCTTAGACTTATTATACTATAAAGTCTTAAAGTGAAATATCAAAAATCGCAGTTTTACTAATCCCACATCATAAATAATGCGAAAATAAAACCATAAATTAAGGTAAAGAAAACCGCAATTAGTAATGCTATGATTCCTATAATAAAGCCGACTTTAGACAATGCAGTTGAAGCATTTTCGCTTTTTGCCTGAGACATTCCTATAGCTGCAAAAATCATTGTTAAAACCCCACCAATTATAGCTAGTATATAAAAACAAGGTATAAAAGCAACTATAATAGACACTATTCCTACTACTAACGCTGCAATACTCATACTTTGACCAGCATTTGATTGCCGAAAATTATTCTCCATACCTTTTTTTAGTGATTTATTATTTTAAAGGCTTTGGATATTGCTTTTTAATATTTCTAATCAGCTCTTCTAATCCGTTAAGTTTTAACTCATAGACAAGTGCTAGTTGCTGCCCTAATTCACCATTAGGAAATCCTTTATTATGATACCAAACAACATAATATTCAGGAAGTTCAATTAAGAATCGTCCTTCGTATTTTCCGAAAGGCATTTTAGTGTGAGCTAATTTTATGAGAAGTTTTTTGTCTGGTTCCATTTTTTTTTAATAAAAAAGAAGCAAGAAAAAAGAATATAGACTTATTCTCTCTTCTTGCTTCCATTGAATGCAAAGCTATTATTATTTTTCTTTTATTTTTGCCACAGGTTAAAAAAATTTTCACAGATTTAAAACTTTAAACCTTTGTTTCCCGAACCTTTGAACCTTTTCAAAAAAACTCAGAAACTTAGCAACTCAAAATCTTAGAACCTTTTAGTAATGCCATCTCACGAAAGCTTCCATTGCAGCGTAACGTGATAGACCTAATTGGTTGTATAATTCGGCTGTTTCTGCATTTCTGTCTTCTGCTCTTTGCCAGAACTCACGTGCATCTGATCCTTGGAACACAACTCCATCTTTTTGAGATTGATGTTTAAAGATTCCGTGTCTTTTTGCTAATACCTGATCTGGACTCATTGGTACTGCCATTTCTACTTCGTCAATTCCCCATTCTTGCCAAGCGCCACGGTATAACCATAACCAGCAATCATCCATAAATGATTTTGGTTTTAATCGTTTTACTGCTTCAAAAATAGCATCCAGACATACTTTGTGTGTTCCGTGTGGATCGGCTAAATCTCCTGCTGCATAGATTTGGTGTGGTTTTATTTTTTCGATTAAAGCCATTGTAAGTTGAATATCTTCTTCTCCAATTGGTTTTTTCTCGATTGTTCCTGTTTCATAAAATGGAAGTTCCATAAAATGAATTTGTTCGTCTGGCAAACCTACAAAATGACTTGTTGAACGTGCTTCTCCTTTTCTGATCAATCCTTTTATGTAACGAACTTCTGGAATATCTATCTCGCTATTCTTTTTATTGGTTAAGAAGGTTACTGCTTTTTGGTAGATATTTTCTGCTTCGGCGCTTTTGATTCCGAATTTCTCGTTGTAATCGGTAACGAATCTTGCAAAACGCAAAGCTTCATCATCAGCAACTGCAATATTCCCTGAGGTTTGGTATGCTACGTGTACTTCATGTCCTTGCTCTTGCAAACGCATGAATGTTCCTCCCATACTAATGATATCATCGTCTGGATGCGGACTGAATATCAATACTCTTTTTCTTGCTGGTTCAGCTCTTTCTGGTCGTTTGGTATCATCTGCATTTGGTTTACCTCCTGGCCATCCTGTAATGGTATTTTGTAGTTTATTAAATATCTTAATATTGATATCGTATGCTGGTCCTGAATCGGCAAGTAAATCGCTCATTCCGTTTTCGATATAATCAGCATCGGTAAGCATTAGGATTGGTTTCTTTAAGTCTAGCGCTAATCCTAAAACGGCTTTACGAGTTAATTTGTCTGTCCAAACAATTTTCTCTACTAACCATGGTCTGTTGATTCTTGTTAGTTTTGATGATGCTTCTTTGTCTAAAACAAAAACTACATTGTTATGCTCTTGCAAAAATGACGCAGGAATTCTATTAGTAACTTCTCCTTCTACAGATTTTTTTACAACATCTGCTTTTCCTTCTCCCCAAGCCAGTAGAATAACTTGTTTAGCTTCCATTATTTTTTTTACTCCAAGTGTAATAGCTGTTCTTGGTGTATTGTTTAATCCAAAAAAGTCTTTACTTGCTGCAACTCTGGTGATATGGTCTAATGCTACTAATCTTGTTTTTGAATTTTGTAATGATCCTGATTCGTTGAATCCGATATGTCCATTTGCTCCAATTCCAAGAACTTGTAGATCGATTCCGCCCAGAGCTTCTATTTTAGCTTCGTAATCTGCGCAATAATCTGCTATTTCTTCTTTTGTTAAAAGTCCGTCTGGAATATGATAATTTTCAGGTAAAATATCTACTTGATCCATCAATAATTCTTTCATGAATCTTACGTAGCTATTTACTGAATCTGGCTCCATTGGATAGTATTCGTCCAGGTTAAAAGTGATTACGTTTTTAAAACTCAATCCTTCTTCTTTGTGCAAACGTACTAGCTCAGCATATAATCCTTTTGGGGATGATCCTGTGGCTAATCCTAATACACATGATTCGTTTTTCTCTTGTTTTGACTTGATAAGTGCCGCTATTTGCTGCGCAACTGCTTTGGATGCATCGGTGGAATTCTCAAAAACTACCGTGTCAATATTTTCGAATCGTTTTTCGAAACCTGTCGCCTTATCTATGGAACTTTTTAACATTATTCGCTTCTTTTTATATTTACTTTATTTATTTATCCTGTTTTTTATTTGCGTGACCAACTTCTGTATTTATGTCCTTTGAATGCAAAAAATATAATCATTAAGTAGCATGGCACTAACATTAAATATGCTATCTGATTTCCGCTTTTAGCCGTTTTAGCAACTCCATTTGCTATATTGGCTGCATTAACACTTTCTGCCCAAGCTCCATAAATTAAAGGAAAGATTGCTCCTCCTATAATACCCATGATTAAAATTGCGCTTCCTATTTTGGTATATCCTTTTAAATCCTGTAATGCCATTGGCCATATTGCCGGCCAACAAAGTGCATTTGCAAGTCCCATTAATGCTACTAAAATAACAACTAATGGTATCGCTGGAATCCCCGAAAACTGAACTGTTATTGCAGGTGATATTACAACTATTAAAATTACTAAAATTAATCCTAAAATTCCAGATGCTTTTAATGCAGTAACTTGCGAAAGATATTTAGGTATTAATGTAATCCCTAAAACATATCCTACTACCATTGCTGACATTGTAAATGAGGTTAATTTTAAATAAAAATTACCGTCTTTACCATATACTCCCAAATGTTTTCCGAATCCTCCAATGGAATCTCCTGCTAAAACTTCGGCTGCCAGATATAGCATTAAAGTTATTACTCCTAAAACTAATTGTGGATGCTTGAAAGCATTTTTTATTTGCTTAAAAATACTTAAATGTAGTACATCACCTTCTTCATCTAAATCAATTTCTGGTAATGGTGATAGCTTAACTAAAAGTGCCAAAACCAAAATAACCAATCCCATATAAAGATATGGTGTTTGCAATTGTAATGTGAGCAAATTTAAGGCTTCTGTTTTAGAAACTTCATCTAAAAGTGCAATTTTATCTGCTGTGTATTCTTGCATATTTGATAACACCAAAGCTGTCAGGGCTAATGGGGCTATAAATCCTGCAAACTTATTTGCAATTCCTAAAACGCTAATTCTTGCTGCTGCGCTTTCTCTCGGTCCGATAACAACTACATAAGGATTTGCAGCGGTTTGCAAAATTGCTAAACCTGTTCCCATGGTAAATAATGCTAATAAAAAGAATACGAAAGTTCTTGTTGCTGCTGCTGGATAAAACATAAAAGCTCCTACTGCAATTACAATTAAGCCAAGCGAAATTCCGTTTTTATATCCTACTTTCTCGATAACCCAAGAAGATGGAATTGCCATTACAAAATAGGCAATGTAGAAAGCAAATGTTACAAAATAAGCTTGAGAAGCAGTTAACTCACAGGCTAATTCGAAAAAAGGAATTAGCGGCCCGTTAAGCCAGGTAACAAATCCTAAAATAAAAAATAATGCGGTTAAAATAACCATAGGAATAATGGTACTCCTCTGGTCTATACGTATTGCACTTTCAATCTTTGACATAGTTATTTTTTGGTTGATGGTTAATAGATTAGTTATTTTTTTTCAATCTAAAATAGCACCAACACTTTCATAATTTTTGCAAATTAATCACGGGTTGTGCGATTTTTTTGCAATACTACGACAAAAGTAGCTCAATAAGTTCTTCTTATTCCTAAATTAGATATGAAATTTTTGTTAATTTTTTATGATTCCCAGTTTAGTTCTGGGTAGTTTTTTTTAAGATATTCTTTTACTTCTGCAATATCTTCTTTGGCCGTTAAATCTGGAACATGTTCCGAAAAAGGGATTCCTAAAGCTGCATTTGGGTTGTCTTTTATTGTATTTAAAAGCACTGTAGGCAATTCTTTTTCGTCTCTTTCTGGATTAACTGGACAATTTTTTAAATAAGGATACAGCATTGCTCCATCAAATTTAAAAGCATTCATACTTACTCTTAATTTCCCTTCGGAATCTTTGTAATTTTCTAAATCGTCTGCGGTTGGTTTTTCCAGAATATCCAATAAGTGATTATTTTTATCTAGTTTGGCTATTGCAAAACGAGAAATTCTTTCGGATGGAAAATCCAATGCGTCACGGTCGTAGCCAATAAAAGCATTTGGGCTGTTAGTTTCTCTTAGCGCCAGCAAAGCTGCTGTAGAATATAAATTATCACTATTGCAAGCTGAGTAACTTTGGGTGTTCATCTCTGGATATTGTTCTACTGCCTGAAATAACGCATCGGCTGTGCCAAATGGTTTTACTCTGCCTTCGGGAATATACTGTACAGCAAATGAAATATTTAATCCATGAAAATCATTGTTTTTATCTTGATTTCCGTAGAATTCTTTAAACAAATCTCCTTGCTCTCCTATAATGATGATGATATTTTTATATCCTGCTTTTTTTGCATTTAGCAAAAGATAATCTAACAAAGGTCTTCCATTAGGACCAACTCCTATTAATCCTTTACTTCTTTCATTCGCCTGAGCGATTTCTTCTTCGGTTAAATTATTTAATACAACTTCTTTTTTCATTCGAGAAGATGCACCGCCTGCTAAAATAATTAAATTGTCATGCATAATTTGTTCTTTAAAATTTTAAAATTATTATATTACTCTTGCTCCCGGATCAACGGTTACAGTATATGCTTCTTTTGCTCCTGCTGCTAATATTGCAGCTACAACCGCATCTTCTTTTTTAGGATCTGCAATTACAACAATGCTTCCGCCTCCGCCTGAACCAACAATCTTGGCACCATAAGCTCCAGCACGTAAGGCTGCATTAATCATATCGTCGATTTTTGGTACTGTTATTTTTAATAAATCCCTCAAAACAGCATGGTGCATGTTCATTAATTCACCAATTCTAACCAAATCAAGTGTTGGTTTATCAAATTCTTTTAAAGCTTCTTTTGTATATTGATAGTTCTTTATAGCTGCTTCAAAAAACGGAATCAATCTGTCTGGCAAATAATTACGATATTTATCTATATCTTCTAATTCGGTTTTATGTAAATCAAAATCTTTAAAATTTTGCTTTATAATATCGATAGCCAATAATGCATTGCCTTTTAATTCTCCTATCAACCCAATTGTTTCTTTTGGAACTCCCGAAACACCTGTAATTAATCCTTTTAATTGTGTGCCAATTATATTGTACGAGAACGGAACGCTTGTATTAATATGAACAATATTCCCTACTCCTATACTAAAATGATCCATCATTCCGCCTGGTTCTCCATGTTCCAAAACTTCTGAAGCATACCCCATTTGCGCAATAAACTCTGGAGTAACTTCGCAATCAACTCCATAAGCTGTAATTAAAAAGTTAATCCATGCCATTAATAATGCCGATGAACTTGACGTTCCTGAATTAATCGGAATATCTCCTTTTACAGTAATATCATATCCAACTGTAGGGATACAACCGTATCTTCTTAAAACTCTCAGCGAAGAAGCGAAATAATCACGTGGTTCTAATTCTTCAAAAGTTGCATTGATATCAATGACTCTAACTTCATTAATATCCTCCATGTTTAGTTTAAAAATAGAAGTCTCATTTTCTACTGCTGTTAATTGTATATTTCTATTTATTGCACAAGCTATAACAGGTAATCCTAAATAATCCTGATGATCTCCAAAAAGGCACGTTCGTCCTGGTGCCAATGATATAATTTTCTTCACTTTTAAAATATATTAAAATACTGCAATACTGGTAATTACACTATTATTAGTTTATAAAATAGGCTTTTATTTTAGTTTTAACTTTACGAAACTAGATATTAAATTTTAATTAACCTAAGAAAAAACAAAAAATGTGCTCGAACACACTTAAATAATGTTATCGAGCACACTTATATAGATGCCTGAAAATGTTGATAAAAATCTTCTTGAAATTTATTAAGATTTTTATGTTAATTGAAATTAAGAATACCTAATTTTATATTTTTGTTTTACATTCCGTTTTTTCAGTAAATTAACCATTTATTACACAACCAAATACTTCATTACAAATAAAAAAGCCATTTACTTTATAAATATCTCCTAAAAAGAATAAATACAAAGTTTTTATATATTTGCCTCCTTATGAATAAAAAATATACGATTAAAGATATTGCTAAATTAGCAGGTGTTTCGAAAGGTACTGTTGACAGGGTTTTGCATAAAAGAGGAAAAGTTTCTCCGCTGGCTCTAGAGAAAGTAAACGAAGTTTTAAATGTAATTGATTACGAACCCAATCTTATTGCTCGAAATTTAAAGAACAATAAGATATATCATATCTGTATTTTATTACCCGATCCTCAAATCGACCCTTATTGGCTTCCTTGCATTCAAGGAATTAAAGATGCTATTCAGGAATTTAAAGCATACAATATACGTGTTGAAACATTTTACTTTAATCCCGAAAAAACAAAATCGTTTACAAACACAAACGAAACGATTATAGAGAAATCGCCAGATGCAGTTTTGCTAGCTCCTTTATTTCATAAGGAAACATTAGATGCTATAAAAAAATACGATTCTTTAAATATTATTGTAAATACATTTAATAATCAGGTAGAATCTACTTTAATCAAAAATTTTGTAGGGCAAGATTTGTTTAGAAGTGGTCGTGTAGCAGCCAAATTATTAAATACAATTATAGATAAAGGCCAAATTGCAATTATACACATTGATGAAACTTACAAGAATGCAATTCACATGCAGGAAAAAGAAAGAGGTTTTAGAAATTATTTTAGCGAAAAAGAAAACCTTAATTATAAGATTACAACATTAAAACTAAAAAGCCCGAATGTTGAAGTCACTCTAAAAAACTTCATCAATGAAAATCCAGATTTATCTGGTGTTTTTATTACTACATCCAGAGCATATCAAATAGCCAAGACAATTAACGAGGTTAAGGATAGAAAAATTCGAATTATTGGTTATGACTTAATCGATGAGAATGTAAATAATCTAAATCTTGGCGTAATTGATTTTTTAATTCATCAAAACCAAAAAAGACAAGCATATCTTGGCATAACATATCTTGTAGAGCATTTCCTTTTTCATAAAGAAACACCTGCTGTTACGCTCTTACCTATTGATATTATTAACTCCGAAAATGCCGATTTTTATCTGGAATAATCTAGTTTTTCAAGGTTAAAATTCCAAATGATGATGCAATATGAAAATTAGGCGTTTCGGTAACAGGATCCACCCAAGTTATCCAAGTGGGTTCATAATCGGAATCATTGGTTTTAGAATACTTGGCTCTAAAAATTCCAGTTTCGATTTGATTGTTCTTTATTAAATTAAGCTTCTTTAAGGATGCAATACGTATTGCGCCTTCTACAACAAAAGAATCCTTATTTACAGATGATTTAACTAATAAATCATCTTTTGGCCAAGACCAGTCAAAATTAAGATTCTTATCAGGATACGCTATAAAATCCATTACTCTGGCTGCGGTATCAATCTCCATACAATAATACGGATTAAGCGAACTGTCTGGTCTAAAAAAGAGCTCTACCCTATCGGAATTATTGATACTATCAATACTATCATCTTTCTTTTCTATATGAATTTCAGAATCATAAACGGTAAAACAAAAAAACAATTGCTCAGCATCCCATAAGGCTTTAAACTCGATTCGGGAAACCGCTTTAGAATCCCAAGGCGAACAAAAATCATCCAGGATAATTGCTGTTTTCCATAAATCAGAATCGCCTTTTCCGGATACAATTAATTGGTTTGCAGCTATTGACTTTACTTCGTAATTCTTAATTCCCTGATTCATATTGTTCTTCAATTATCGTTTTGATAGCATTTTTTCAATAATACAAATATAATGTGCTCGAACACATTTTACAATACTTTTCTTTGTTTAATAAAATATAATCTATAGTTTCGTTCCTATTAACCTCAAAATAACAACCTTTTTAACTATAAATAACCAAATTTTTATCTTTTTATGAAAGAAGAAAAAAACTCTCGTCGCTCCTTCTTAACAAAAACTATAGCAGGTATTTCGGGATCTGTTATAGCAACAGGGCTACCATTATCGGCTTTAGCATCAAACACAAATAGCGAAGTACCAGACTCAAAACATGATTTCTTAACAAAGCCCTATTTGCAAGCTCCCACAAATGATGGCATTACAATAATGTGGCTCACTAACCAACTTTGCTTAAATTGGGTAGAATATGGCGAAACCGAAAAATTAGGGATCAAAGCCCAGCAATGTGCTCATGGTATGATGAATATTAATTCTAGAATCAATACTGTAACACTCACAAATCTTAAACCAGATACGACCTATTACTATAAAGTTTTCTCCAAACAAATTTTAGATTTTCAACCATATAAAATCACTTTTGGAGATATTATAAACAGTGAAACATATTATTTTAAAACACTCAACCCAAAAGCAAAAGAAGTAAGCTGGCTCGTTTTAAACGACATACACGACCGCCCGAAATCATTTGGCGAACTTATACAACTTAACCAAAATAAACCTTACGATTTTGTTTTCCTTAACGGAGATATGTTTGACTATCAAACGGATGAAAACCAAATCATCAATCATTTACTTAATCCTTGCAGCTTATTTTCGACTGAGAAACCATTTATGCTTGTGAGAGGAAATCATGAAACCAGAGGTAAATACTCAAGAAATCTATTAGATTACTACTACAACTACGATAAGAAAGAGTATTATACTTTTAAAATGGGTCCCGTTTTTACAATTGTTTTAGATACTGGCGAAGATAAAAAAGACTCACATCCTGTATATGGCGGAACTGTAAATTATGATTCTTATCGAGAAGAGCAAGCAGTTTGGCTAGAGAAACAAATGAAGTCTAAAGCTTTTAAGAATGCTCCTTTTCGTGTAGTAATGATGCACATTCCGCATTATCATTCCGATGAAGAACACGGAACAACTGAATGTCGCAGGTTATTTGGTCCTTTATTCGAAAAATATAAAATTGATTTGTTTGTTGCAGGACACACACACGAATACGGAATGTTCGAACCAAATAAAGATCACTCCCATCATTTTGTTATTGGCGGCGGACCAGAAACTGGAATTAGAACTTTAATACGAATTGAAGCTAATACTAAAGTTTTAAATTTACAAATGCTTAATGATTCTGGTAAAGAAATTGGCTTGTTTCAACTTAATAGTAAAAGGTAATTTTTTAAGGTTTAAACTTTTTTAATATTCCGTTTGTATTCAATATTTCGATTACTATTTAAACTGAAATTACAACCTGGTTTCTTTTCATTCCAAATTCTCTTTTTTTAACAAAAATTAACTTAAATACACACAATAAAAATCCTTCAAATGATTGCGGTCATCTGAAGGATTTCCTATTATCTCTGTTAAGCTAAAAAGACACATTAAATCTTAAGTTTATAAGGCCGTTATTGATACTATATTATCGCCTTTGTTAACACAATATTTCAGGAATATTTAATATTCAACTGTACCCTTATATAAGAATTTGATACTTTTTTTATCAATCCTCTTTCTTTATTTCATCTTCTTATGGTAATTACCATCAAAACACTAGTTTTTAAATAATCCAGAAGCTTCATGTTTTTTAATAAGAAACTAGAATTTTATTACTAAAAAAACATTTTCCATAAAAAAAATGTGCTCGAGAACACAAATATTGTGTGTTCGAGCACATTTTTTGTGTTTTTCCTTGTTTAATAAAAATTAAATATATAGTTTCGTCATATCTTAAAAATTAAAGTACAATTTATGTTAAAAAAACATAACTAAATAAACAAGAAAAAGTGTACACGTTTGAGATTGTAAAAATTGAATTTTCAGCTAATTAATAGTAAAAAAAGAATAGCATCACGATTTCATTTAAGGCAGATTTCCTTAAATCGATTATAATAAAAATGAATACCAGTTAACACAACAACACAAAACAAATTATTAACCAAACCCATTTTTAAGAGTATGAATTTATTAATTAAACAAAAACCTAGAAGTTTTCGGTTAAACGCCCCTTCTAGAAAGGAAATTAAATTAGCAATTCTTTCATTGTTCGCTTTGACTTTTCAAATTTCAAACGCTGCTTCATCAAAAGAAGTAAGCACAAATAGAATTGATTTATCATTGGTACAAAAAATTGTTAAGGGTAAAGTAACCGATTCTAATGGAATGCCACTTCCTGGAGTAAATGTTCTTATTAAAGGAACTGCTATCGGTGTACAAACAGATTATAATGGTGAATTTGCCATAGAAGTAGCAGATAATCAAACAGTATTGGTTATTTCTTATATGGGAATGCAAGAACAAGAAGTAACGATTGGAAAAGGGCCTATCGTTGTAACTTTAAAAGAAGCTGGAGAAGTAATGGACGAAGTAGTTATCGTTGGTTACAGCAAAATTAAAAAAGAAAGTCTTACTGGAGCTTTACAAACGTTAGATAATAAAAAACTTACTGATATTACTACTCCATCTGTAGAGAATTTATTAGCTGGTAAAGCTACCGGAGTTTATGTAAGTTCAGGAAATGGACAGCCAGGAGATACTGGTAAAATCGTTATTCGTGGAAAAACTACTGTTAACGGAAGTACTGATCCTTTATGGGTCATCGATGGTGTAATTGTAGGAAGTAGTTCTGGAAATATGAATCCAGCCGACATCGAAACCTTGACTGTACTTAAAGATGCAGCATCTACAGCGGTATATGGTTCACAAGGTGCAAATGGTGTAATCATTGTTACTACAAAAAGCGGAAAGAGTGGTAAGGCAACTATTAATGCCTCTATCAAAACTGCTGCAACAACTGTAAATACAGGAAATTTTGACATCATGAATGGTCAGGAATTATATGACTTATATGACTCTTTCCCTAACAAACAAGATTTTAGTAATGCATGGTGGTGGAACCCTGAATTAAGAAACAAAAATTACGATTGGTGGAAAAATGCTACTCGAACTGGTATTGCAAGAGATTTTAACTTATCAATTAACGGTGGTAGTGACGTATTTAAAAGCTATGTTTCTCTTGGTATATATGACGAAACTGGTGCTATAAAAGGATATGATTATACTCGTTATAACTTACTACTTAAATTTAGCTATAAAGTAAACAATTGGTTAACCATACGTCCTCAAGCTAATATTACACGTACAGAAACTGAAGACAAACAACATTCTGTCGGTGCTATGTATGGCAATATGCCTTGGGATAGCCCATATCTTCCTGATGGAACTTTGGTAGGCAACCAACCAAATCCTACTTGGGTAAACACAACGGGTTCTAACTATTTGTATGACTTACAATGGAATTATGGAGAATCTGAAAGATATAGTGTTCGAACCAATTTAGACTTTGATGCTAAAATTAATAGTTGGCTATCATTCACTTCTACAAATAACTATACCTTCTCAAATTATAATTCAATGACCTACATTGATCCAAGATCTTCTGAAGGGTTATCAGTAAAAGGAAGAATTACAGATGAAACTACTAGTAGCAATCGTTTTTATACTAGTCAATTATTCAAATTCAACAAATCATTTGGAGCACACGCTATAAACGCAATTGCTGGATACGAATGGAATGAATATAATGGTAAAAGTACTGAAGGTGTTTCAACTGGAATACCTCCAGGATTTATTGTTGCAGATGCTGCAACTGTTCCAGAAAAAGTTAAAGGTAACAGATCTCAATGGGCGGTTCAATCTTTGTTTACCAACATCAACTATACATATGACGACAGATACATGGCACAATTTTCTATACGCCGTGATGGGGCTTCTAATTTTGGAGAAAATGCAAGATATGGTAATTTCTTTTCTATTAGTGGTGGTTGGAATATTCATAAAGAAAAATTCTTTAAAGCCGATTATATCAATAACTTAAAACTTAGAGCTAGTTATGGTTCAGTAGGAAACAGACCAAATGGTTTATACTTGCACTTACCTTTATATTCTGTGTCTTCTGGTTATAATGAAAATCCTGGTGCGCTTATTTCTCAAATAGGAAACCCTGATTTAAGCTGGGAAAAAACGTTTACAACTGGTATTGGTTTAGATGTTAGTTTCTTAAACAGAATTAATCTAACATTAGACTATTACAATAAAGACACCTCTGGTTTATTATACGAGGTACCCTTACCTGGAGTAATTGGAGTAACAAGTATCTGGAGAAATGTTGGGGCTGTAAACAACAAAGGTTTTGAGGCATCTATTAACGTAGATATCATTAAAAATGAAAACTGGAGATGGAATGTAGATGCTAATATTGGTTTAAATAGAAATGAAGTGACAAGCCTTTACGGAACAAAACAACAAATTATTGTTCCTGATGGAACTGGAATCTCAGGTTCAGCAAATAAACTATTAACACCTGGTAAAGATGTAGATACTTGGTACCTTACAGAATGGGCTGGTGTAAATCCTGATAATGGAAAGCCAGAATGGTTTACAACCAATGCAGCTGGAGAACGTGTTAAGACATCTAACTATGGAGATGCATCTAAAAATCAAATTGCTATCGATGCCTACACGCCATCTTATTACGGAGGATTCTCGACTAGTTTAAATTATAAAAATTTCGATTTTGGAGCAACATTCAGTTATTCAGTAGGTGGTAAAATTTATAACTATGCTCGTGCAGAATTTGATTCAGATGGAGCTTATACAGATCGTAACCAAATGAATCTTCAAAAAGGATGGAGTCGTTGGGAAAAACCAGGGGATATTGCTACACACCCACAAGCAATTTATAACAATTCGAGCAACTCAAATAAAGCATCATCACGTTTCTTAGAAGATGGGTCATACTTAAAAATGAGAAGTGTATCATTTGGATATAATTTATCTATTGAGCGTTTGAATATTTCTAATCTAAGAATATTTGTATCTGGTGAAAACTTGTTTACAATTACCGATTTCTCAGGTGTAGATCCAGAAATACCTCCATTTGAAAGAAATGGTGTAAGAACAATAACTGGAGTTTCAACCTCAGTATATCCACAGACACGCAGATTTGTATTAGGTTTTAATCTTACTCTTTAAAAAACAGAACCATGAAAAAAATATTCATATTATTTATTACCCTTAGTTTTCTATCTTCATGTGAGCTGGAGCGAGAACCATTTGGCTCATATACAAAAGATAAAATTATGCAGGATAAAGAAGCTGCTGTCGAAGTACTTCTTAACGGATGTTATGCACAACTTAAAGGTTGGTCAGATGTAATGCACCGTGTTGGTGAATATCCTGGAGACAACATCATGATTAGAGGTACCTCTACAGATGCATTCTATACTTTTATTTCTTATCAGCATAGCCCTGTCAATGATAGACTATCTACTTTCTGGAATAATAGTTATAAAGTTATCTCACAATCTAGTGACTTAATGAAAATGATTTCTGAAGGAGAAAGCCCTAAAATGGATCAGCAATTAGGAGAAGCTTATTACCTAAGAGGAATGGTTTATTTCTATTTAGTTAAAACATACGGCAGACCTTATGCACAATCTCCAGAAACTAATTTGGGTGTACCAATTGTTAACGGATTACCGGAGGATATTGCCAACATCAATCTTCCGGATAGAGCTACAGTAAAAGCATCTTACGAGCAAGCAATTAGCGATCTTAAAAAAGGGGAAGCCTTAATGAATGAAAGCAGAACTGCTACTTACGCAACTAAAGAAGCTGCTCAGGCAATGCTTTCTAGAGTATATTTATACATGAGCGGAACTTATGAAACACCAAATCAACAATATGCTGATTTATCTATTGAATATGCTAATAAAGTAATCAATAGTGGTCGTTATAATATGCTTAGCAGAGTCGATTTTATGAAATACAACACTTTTGCACCTGATGCAAGCGGACAAACAGAAACTATTTTTGCTGTTAAACGTGTAGCTTCTGAGTACTCAGGTTTTGATCATTATTATGGTATCGGTGGTATGTATGCTAATATACAAGGACAAGGTTGGGGAGAAATGTATGCAAGTGCAAAATACTTAGATCTTTTACGTAAATCTGGCTTAAAGAAAGATGCAAGATGGGCTTTTATCGATCCTCAATATGCATTGGATGCTGCTAACAATAAAACAGAAGCTTTCCGTTTTATAACAGATGCTTTTAATGCTAGTGGAGTACAAACTGGTTATAACTATGTACAACAACCTCTTAAAACTAATTCTAGCGGTTCATACTATATTACTATAGCAAATACAGATTACAATCTTACTGTAGTAAATGCTGCCGAAAATAGCTATTCGATAAATTATGCTGGTAAAACCTATGTAGGAGAAAAAGATTATATGATGTTGTTAAATCGTGTATATCCTATGTACTACGTTACTAAATGTTCATTGCAAGACAATAGTTCTCACCTACACTCGCCTATCATTTCAAGATTAGCCGAAATGTATTTGAATATGGCAGAAGCTTATGCTAAAAAATCAGATTATCAAAATGCACTTAAGAATTTAAATATTGTTAGAGAAAGATCAATCATTGGTGGTGGATATACTTCTTTAACCAGTACAAATGCAGTACAACTTATTGATGAAGAACGCCAGCTAGAACTAGCTTTTGAAGCGCAACGTGGATATGACGTTTATAGAAACGGACAAACAATGACGCGTCATTACCCTGGTCCTCATACCCCAATGGTAGATTATCCGGCAACAAGTCCAAGAGTAGTACAATATATTCCACAATCGGAAATAAATGCTTATCCTGGTACTTTAACTCAAAATCCTTAATACCGATTTTGAAAACTAATTTTAAGTTTAATGGTTAGTTAGTAAATAAGGCCTTCTTTAGAATTTCCCTCTTATGCAAATAAGAGGGATTCTGGAGAAGTTAAATGCAAAAAACAATAATAGCTAAAATCAGGCTAAATGAAATATTATAAAATTATTTTCTCTTTCCTTACATTATTACTTATAAGTACAAATGTATTGGCACAAGATTCTAAAAACGAAATCCATTTGCCTCTTGGCGGAAATGCTTTTAGTTCTTATAATCTTGAAAGTAATAATACTATAACCAATAACGGAATAGAAAACTGGACAGATCCTAAAGAATATTTCACAGTTTATTTTAGAGTTTCAACTCCAGGATTAGTTAGAATCTCAACAGATGAATTTGTAAATATTCAAGGAAAATCTACATTAGAATTTGGTATTAACAAAGAATTGAAAAAAATCGAATTTGACGAAAGTAACAAAAGACCAATTATAATAAACGAATGGAAAATTATTGATACAGGATATGTCGCTTTAAAAATAAAAGGGATTAGTAAAACACAAAACAATTTCCCTTCTATTTCTAAATTAATCATTAGTGGGTCAGCACTCCAAGGAAAAACTGCTTTTGTACCTAATAATGATGATAACTTTTTTCACTGGGGACGAAGAGGTCCTTCGGTTCATTTAAATTATACAGTTCCCGAAAAAGTAAACGTTCAATGGTATTATAACGAAATTACCGTTCCTGTAAACGAAGATAAAATAGGTTCTTATTATATGGCAAACGGTTTTGGCGAAGGCTATTTTGGAATTCAGGTAAATTCTGAAACAGAGCGCCGCGTATTGTTTTCTATTTGGAGCCCTTTTGTTACAGATGATCCGAAAAGCATTCCTGAATCGCATAAAATTAAAATGCTGAAAAAAGGAGAAAATGTACAAACTGGTGAATTCGGAAACGAAGGTTCTGGTGGGCAAAGTTATTTAAGATACAACTGGAAAGCTGGCAAAACATATAAATTCTTGCTTAACGGAGTTCCTCAAAATGATAACTCAACCACGTACACTGCATATTTTTATGCACCAGAAACAAACAAATGGATGTTAATAGCAAGTTTTAACCGTCCGCAAACCAATACTTATTTAAAAAGATTTCATTCTTTCTTAGAGAATTTCGTACCACAACAAGGAAATAAATCTCGCAAAGTTTTGTTTAACAATCAATGGTATCGCGATGATAAGGGAGTTTGGACAGAAATAGATTCGGCTATTTTTACAATAGATAATACTGGAAGAAAAGGATATAGAATGGATTATTCTGGTGGAGTAGAAAAAGGATACTTCTTTTTAAAAGACGGAGGATTCTTTAACAAATACACCAAAGCCAAAACTAAGTTTACAAAACCGTTAAAGCATAATAAGCCAAGTATAAATTTTAGTACTTTGCCATAAAAAAGACAGTAAGACAATCCCAAAATAGATTGCCCACAATTTTAAATTAAAATTAATTCAACATGAAAACTAGTATCTTTAAATTTATTCTGATATCCTGCTTCTTTTTAGGATATGCTACTTCTTCAGCTCAAATGATTAAGACACCTACTCCTGCGCGTGCCAAAGGACAAAAGGATGTTTTACGTTTGGCACTTGCTCCAATCCCAACAGTTCGTGTAGCCTTTATTGGTTTAGGAATGCGTGGTCCAGGTGCAGTAGAACGTATGACACATATTCCAGGTGTAGAGATTGTAGCACTTTGTGATATGCTTGAAAAAAATACCAAATCAGCAAATGAAATCCTTACTAAACAAGGTCTTCCTAAAGCAAAAGAATTTTATGGTGATGAGAACATTTGGAGACAAGTAACTGCGCTTCCAAACGTAGATTTAGTTTATATCGCTACCGACTGGAAACACCACGCTATCATAGGAGTTCAAGCTATGAAAGATGGTAAAAACGTAGCTATCGAAGTTCCTGGTGCAATGACTATGAAAGAAATTTGGGATCTTATCGATACTTCCGAAAAAACTCGTAAACACTGTATGCAATTAGAAAACTGTGTGTATGATTTCTTCGAGCTTACTACATTAAACATGGCTCAACAAGGTTTATTTGGAGAAATTCTTCATGCAGAAGGTTCATATATTCACGGTCTTCAACCATTTTGGGGAGAGTACTGGAATAACTGGCGTATGGATTACAATATAAAACACCGTGGTGATATTTATGCTACACATGGTATGGGGCCAGCTTGTCAAGCATTAAATATCCACCGTGGTGACAAAATGAACTATTTAGTTTCTATGGACACAAAAGCAGTTGGAAACCCTGCTTACATCAAAGAAAAATCTGGAATCGATATTAAAGATTTTAGAAACGGAGATCATACTATGACAATGATTCGTACTGAAAATGGAAAAACTATCCAAATCCAGCATGATGTAACATCTCCACGTCCGTATAGCCGTATGTACCAATTAAGCGGAACTAAAGGATTTGCTAATAAATATCCTGTAGAAGGTTATGCATTAGATTCTAAATCTATTAGCTCAGATATTAAACCAGATCACGAAAACTTAAGTGCACACAAATTCATGCCAGAAGATGTGAAAAAAGCATTAATGGAAAAATACAAACACCCAATTGTAGTTGGAATCGAAGAAAAAGCAAAACAAGTTGGTGGACACGGTGGAATGGATTTCATCATGGATTACCGTTTGATTCACTGCTTACAAAATGGATTACCTCTTGATATGGATGTATATGATCTTGCAGAATGGTCTTGTTTAGGTCCATTAACAGAAATTTCTCTTGACAACAATTCTTCTCCAGTAGAAATCCCAGATTTTACACGTGGAGGTTGGAATAAATTAAAAGGTTTAGAATTTTCTAAATAAAATAAAATTTTGAAGTTAGTTAAATTGCATCAAGAGGGCACCATTATAAAGTGCCCTCTTTTTGTTATAATCATTTGCTTAGGCAAAATGTCAAACTAATTTCATTCAACTTTGCTCTAGATAAACTTAATCAATATCAAGCTTAGTCAGGAACGCGGATAATACGGGTTCGTCAAAGACGAAAACGCAGATAAAAACGGATTTTTTCTTATCCTTAATTTAAAAAAATCTGTTTTTATCCGTGTCTTTACGGAGTAAATCTGTGTCATCCGCGTTCCCAACTAAGCGCTATTGAAACTCAATATAGCACTTCGCCTCAGGGTGACATAATTAATAACCAACCTCTATAAACCCAAAAACACAATAAATTATAATCTTTAATTCAAATTAAAAATGAAAAAAGTTTATTTAACCCTTCTGTTTTCTTTCTTTATACTCTCCCCACTAGTAGCACAGCAAAAACAAACTTTTGCCATAAGCGATGGGAACTTTTTATTAAATGATAAACCAATCCAGATACATTCTGGAGAGATGCATTACTCTCGTATTCCTCAACCGTATTGGCGTCATCGTTTAAAAATGATGAAATCAATGGGATTAAATGCCGTTGCTACCTATGTATTCTGGAACTATCATGAAACATCTCCCGGAGTTTGGGATTTTAAAACAGGAAATAAAAACTTAGCCGAATATATAAAAATAGCTCAAGAAGAGGGTTTGTTCGTAATCCTACGCCCAGGTCCTTATGTTTGTGCCGAATGGGAATTTGGAGGTTATCCGTGGTTCTTGCAGAATGTTCCTAATATGGTAATTCGTGGTTACAATACAGCATATTTGGCTGCGACCAAAGCCTATTTTACCGAATTGTATAATCAGGTTAAGGATTTACAAATTACCAAAGGCGGTCCAATAATCATGGTGCAAGGAGAGAACGAATTTGGTTCTTATGTTGCTCAACGCAAAGATGTTCCTCTCGAAGAACATAAAAAATATAGCGCAGCCGTATTTCAGCAATTAAAAGATATTGGTTTTGAAGTTCCTTTCTTTACCTCTGATGGAAGTTGGTTGTTTGAAGGAGGTGCTTTACCAGGTGCATTACCCACTGCAAATGGTGAAAGTGATATCGCTAAACTAAAAGCAGTCGTGAATCAATTTAATAATAATCAAGGCCCTTATATGGTAGCTGAGTTTTACCCTGGTTGGTTAGATCATTGGGCAGAACCATTCCCCACTCAAAAACCAGAACAAACTGTTCGTCAAACAAAAAAATATCTGGACAATCAGGTTTCTTTTAATTATTATATGGTACACGGAGGAACAAACTTCGATTTTACTTCGGGCGCTAATTATGATAAAGAACACGATATTCAACCCGATATGACATCGTATGATTATGATGCCCCGATTAGTGAAGCAGGTTGGGCAACTCCAAAATATAATGCTTTAAGAGAATTATTAAAAACAAATGAAACTCCAGCTATTCCTGACCAAATACCAGTAATCACTATTCCGAATATAAAGCTGACAAAAGCAGTAGATTTAGCCGATTTAAAATCTAAAATCTCTCCTGTAATCGAAGATAATCCACAAACATTTGAACAATTAAATCAAGGCGATGGTTATGTTTGGTATAGCAAAAAATTTACTCAACCTATTAGTGGGAAATTAGAATTGAATGGATTACGCGATTATGCAATAGTATATGTAAATGGAAAAAAAGTAGCTGAGTTAAATCGTTATTACAAAAAATACGATTGCGAAATAGAAATTCCATTTAATGCCACATTAGATATTGTTGTCGAAAACATGGGACGCATTAATTACGGTTCACAAATCAATGCCAATAATAAAGGAATCATAAGTCCTGTTATTATCAATGGAGAAACAATTACTGGCGATTGGGAAATGTATAAATTACCAATGACAACCGAACCAGATTTAACCGCTTATAAAAATTCTGCAAAAGTAAATCGACCAACTTTATACCAAGGTACTTTTAGCCTTAGCAAAACTGGAGATGCATTTCTGGATATGCGTGATTGGGGCAAAGGAATTGTATTTGTAAACGGAATAAACATTGGTCGTTATTGGAGTGTTGGCCCACAACAAACACTTTACCTACCTGGTTGTTGGCTTAAAAAAGGTAAAAACAACATTGTTATTTTTGAGCAAAAAAATGAAACCATTCAAAAGGAAGTAAAAACCATCCTTACTCCTATTCTTGAAGATTTAAGACCTGAAAAAGGATTATAGAATCATTTAGTAAACACAAAAAAGCCATCAAAGAATTATTCCTTGATGGCTTTTTAAATATAATCTGAAGAATTTACTTCCAGTTAAAAGTAATTTTCTTTTCAATTTCTGAATTTAAACTCAAAAATACTGGACATGTCATTCCTGCACGTTCCAGAATTGTTCTACTTTTTTCGTCTGCAACACCCTGCATTTCAAAAGCAATTTCAATAGCTCCAATTCTTCTTGGTTCAGCATTCATTATCTTAGTTACTTCGGCAGTTGAGCCAATGAAATCTACATTTAAATCACGGGCTTTAATTCCCATAATTGTCATCATACAACTTGCCAAAGCATTTGCAACAGTATCGGTTGGAGAAAAAGCTTCTCCTTTTCCGTTGTTATCTATAGGTGCGTCAGATATGATTTCATTTCCTGATTGCACGTGTACTGATTTAGTTCTTAAATCCCCTAAATAGGTTACTTTTGATGTCATTAGTTTGCTTCTTTAATTGTTAAATCACTATCATAATATAAGATGTAAACGCCTTTATTAGCAAATCCTCCATCTTCTTTTTTATAAAACTGAAATTTATTATCTACTTGTTCAGTTGCAATTTCACTTGCAGTTTCTTCATACGTTTTTCCTTGTGATAATCTCATCATAGTATCAAAAGTTACATCAAAACCTCTCGTAGCATACGTATTTGGATTGATCTTATTTTTGTTTCTATACTCTTTTTCAAAAATAAGTGCTCCCGAAGATTCGTTTTCACGTGTTACTGATGGGTACATTAATTTTAACTTAGTTAAACTTTCAAAACTAACTTCGTCTGTATCTAATGTACTGTTTGGTTCTAAAATCACCAACTGTACCTGATATGATGACATAGAACTTAACATAACTTTAATCGTAGCATTAATCATAGCTGTATTTCCTGTTTCCATTACAACATAATTCATTCTGTTAGGTACAAACTGAATTTTTAAACCTGCCGGATTAAAATCTCCTGCTTCGGTAACTGGTGCAAAAATTACACCTTTCTGATTTTGCTGAATATACTGTCTTATTGATTCTTTTTTCTTATCAACAACTGCAACTATATTACCCCCTTTAGAACGCATGTAATCAAACATTGCATTTTTTAGAATATCATTAGATGGGATTGTTTGATATAAATTATCAAATGAATTTCCTTGATCTTTAGACAACGGCGAAATTACAGGAACTTTATTTTCTCCTAATAACTTAGCAGTTGCTTCGGCATTACTTTGATAAAATGGTCCGATAACTGCATCAGCTTCTTGTAGTCTGTTGTTTTGTATAATAGCCGCTACATTTGATCCGTTTTTGGTTTCCTGAGAATCAAAAATCGAAACATCTATTGGTAGCCCAAGAACTTTAGCAGAATCTATTGCCATTAATGCTCCAGAATAAAAATCTAAAGTCATATTTAAGAACTTATCTTTTTTCAAACGAGTAGCGGCACTAGTTGTATCACTTTGAATTTTAGATAAATTAAAAGGCAATAATAACGCTATCTTTTTGCGGTCATTACTTCTCTTTTTAGTCAGAGTAACTATCTCTTTTGCTTCCTCTTTAATTTCTGGTCTTGTCTCAGATTTAATTTCTGGTGGAGGCATAATTCCTGCAGGAACTTTTAAAATCATTCCTTCCTGAACTCCTCCAGATAAAGTTGGATTTAATTTAAGTAACTCATCTTGCGACACACCAAATGTTTTAGACAAACTATATAATGTCTCTTTTGGTTTTACCTGATAATCTGCATACGATACTTTTTTGGTAGTTTCGATTACAGGAGTTTTTACTTCGTTTTTAACCGGAGTAGTCGTTGTTGCAACAGTTTTTGGAGCTGTTCCTTTTATTGTTAAACGATATCCTACTGGCAAACTCGGAACTACTTCTGGATTGCGTTTCTCTAATTCTTCTATTGTAATTCCGTATTGTTTTGCAATCGAATATTTAGTTTCTTTTGCCAAAACATCATGGTAAACATATTTATCTTGTTGCTTAGCAGGAACTAATTTTGTAGCAGGTATCTTAGAATCTTTTGATGCTTCTTTAGAACTGTTTCCTGAAGGAATAACAAGCTTTTGTCCTATTTGCAAACCATCTTTTTCAAGAAATGGATTTGCCTTTTTTAAAGCTTCATCCGAAACATTATACTTTTTTTCAATACCAAAAAGCGTTTCTTTAGCCACTACTTCATGCGTAGTTACTCCGTTTGATTTTTTAGCAGTAACGGTTGCTGTAGATTTATCTGAACTAGTTGTTTTTCCTGAATTATTCGGAATCAACAAAACACTATCTAACTTTAACCCACTTTGTGCATCTGGGTTAAGCTTATAAATATCATAAGGAGTTACTTTGTACTTTTGGGCAATTTGGTTAATTGTTTCTCCTTTGGTAACGGTGTGTTTACTAATTTTATCCTGTGGGAAAACAGAATAAGACATCAAAAAAGCAGTTGTAATTAGTATTGAAATGTATTTCATAATAAGATAAAAAATTTTAAACAAGATAGTATTTCTGTATAAAACAAGATTCCACAAGCTTGTTAATTATTTGCTAATGTATAATTCTAATTTAGCGATACTCCAATTTTTATAAAGCGGTGAATTTTCTTTTTGTTTGTATTTATACAAAGCTTCTTCTATGTTTTCAAAACTCTCAGCATAAACATAATACGACTGACTGTTTACATTATAGAAAAAACTAGCATTAAAATCCCCCGAATCTATTAGTTTCATAATAAATTGATCCCTTGGCGTAGCGTCTGTAAATATACCTAAAACCAAGTAATATCCATTGGGAACTGCTTTCAGGTTATCAAAAAATTCAACTTTAACATCTTTATTAGTATAAAGAGGATCTTCTTTTATTTTCTGTTTTATTTCGTCTAATGATAACGCTACAATTGAAGTTTCAGTATTTCCCTGATTCTGAATTGCATTATCTTGGTATCTTTTTAATTTAACCAAAGCTACTTTATCATCAAATGCTCTGGCCTCAGATCCATAAAATGATGCTTTACTAATATGTCGCTTTACCTCAATTTTTTTCTGAGTATCTAATGAATCAATTTTGGCAATCAATTTCTGATTCTGAGCATCATTTTTCTCCTGATCAATCTTATAATATTTGATTTTTTCTAAAGAAAGACTTTGCAAAAGGGTTTCGCCAGTTTTATTTTTTGTGTTTTCACGAACCTTTCTCTTATACTCTTGATTTTCTTCTACAGCAATTCGCTCTACTTTATTCATCAATCCCGCATATGATTTTCTGTTCTCGGCTAATTCTTTTTTAAGTTGAGAAGAAAGCTCATTAGTTTTAGCAATACCCTCGTACGAAAGTTTTTCTAAACGTTTAGATTCTTTCATATTCAACACATCCATCTTTTTTAAGTCATATAAATCATCTGTCATACTAACAACTAATGAATCTAATTTTGACATTAAAACTTCCTGAACATTTTTATTCGCTTCCAGAACTAATCTTAGTTTTTCTACCGAATTTCCTTTTAAACCATCCATTCCCTTAAGATCAACATTAAGGTCATTAATTTTAATAACCTTCTCGTTCATCTCTTTCTGAACAACAAGTCTATCTTTTAAATCTTCTAATTCAATTGTCTTGGCTTTCGTTTTTTCGACTACAACTTGTTTCTCTGCCAATGCAAGCATCAATTCTTCATTGTCGTTGGTAGGCGTAATTTCTTTGGTATTGATGGCTAGTTTATTTCCTTCAACTAGTCCGTTTACAATTTCGGGATTTTGAGCTTCAAGCTGATCAATTGTAATTCCGTATTTTTTAGCAATCGAATATTTTGTCTCTTTTGGTGCTACAACATGAAAAATAGTTTCTCCGTTGATAACACGAACACGACCATCGAGTGTTTTTCTTTTATTAGGGATTGCAATAGTTTGTCCTATTTGCAAACCATTTAATAAAGTTTCTTTATTTAAGGTTTCTAAATCCTGAACCGAAACATTGTATTGTCTGGCAATACTAAATAACGATTCTTTGGCCAAAACCTCATGCGTCACTTTTGATGAAGTAACATTACTTGCAGATGCAATCTTAATTATACTGGCAGCATCTTGTGGAATAATAAGTTCCTGACCAATTTTTAATCCATCAGCAAGAATCGAAGCATTTGCATTTTGAATGGCTTCAACACTCACATTGTATTGTTTTGATAATCCAAACAAAGTTTCTTTGGCAGCAACTGTGTGCGTAAGTTGTTTGGTTTCTTTCTCCTTGACTGGAGAATGTACTGGAATTCGGATAATCTGACTATCCTTTAATCCACTTTGCGATTCGGGATTTAATCTGTAAATCTCGTCTAAGGAAACTTTATACTTCTGGGCAATGAAATAAGCAGTTTCTCCTTTTTGGATTTTGTGTTCAATAATTGATTCTTGCGCAGTTATTTTGTTAAAAGACAAAATAAAGACAAGAGAAATCGTTAAAAGTTCTCTCATAAATAGTAGGTTTGAAAAAATTAAGGCATTACAAATGTAATGCCTTAATTTGAAAAAAAATACTATTCCCACTCAATTGTTGCAGGTGGTTTTGAGCTGATATCGTAAACTACACGATTCACGCCTTTTACTTTATTTATAATGTCGTTAGAAACTTTCATTAAGAAATCATACGGTAAATGTACCCAGTCAGCAGTCATACCATCGGTAGATTCTACAGCTCTAAGCGCTACTACCTTTTCGTAAGTACGCTCATCACCCATTACACCAACACTATTTACAGGAAGTAAAATTGCCCCTGCTTGCCAAACTTTATCATATAATCCCCAAGATTTTAACCCGTCGATAAATACGGCATCAACATCTTGCAAAATTTGTACTTTTTCTGGAGTAATATCTCCAAGAATTCTAATTGATAATCCAGGTCCTGGAAAAGGATGTCTTCCTAATAACTCTGGATCTATTCCTAAAGTAGCACCTACTCTACGTACTTCATCTTTAAAAAGCATACGTAATGGTTCTACAATTTTCAGTTTCATGTAATCTGGTAATCCACCTACATTATGGTGTGACTTAATAGTTGCCGAAGGTCCTTTTACAGAAACCGACTCGATAACATCAGGATAAATTGTTCCTTGTGCCAACCATTTTACATCTTCTATAAGGTGCGATTCATCATCAAAAACTTCGATGAATACACGTCCAATAGTTTTACGTTTGGTTTCTGGATCACTAATTCCTGCTAATTGAGACAAGAAACGATCTCCAGCATCTACTCCTTTTACGTTTAATCCCATTCCTTTGTATTGATCTAATACATTTTGGAATTCGTTTTTACGAAGTAAACCGTTATTTACGAAAATACAATATAGATTCTTACCAATAGCTTGATGTAATAATACAGCTGCTACTGTCGAATCTACTCCTCCAGATAATCCTAAAACTACTTTATCATTACCTAGTTTCTCTTTTAATTCTCCCACCATCTCTTCAACAAAAGCATTTGGTGTAAAGTTTTGAGGAACTTCAGCAATTTTTACTAAAAAGTTTTCTAGCATTTTTGATCCATCTGTAGAATGGAATACTTCTGGATGATATTGAATACCATAAGTAGTTTCACCTTCAATTTTGTAAGCAGCAAATTCTACGTCGTGTGTACTTGCTAATTTCACTCCATTTGTAGGCAAAGCTTTAATACTATCACTATGACTCATCCAAACTTGACTGTTTTCAGAAACACCTTCAAAGAAAACTTCGTCTTCTTTAATATAAGTCAAATTGGCTCTACCATATTCTCTAGTATCTGAAGCAGCTACTTTTCCGCCGCTAAAATGAGCTAGATATTGTGCTCCGTAACAAACTGCCAACATTGGAAGTTTACCACGAATTTGAGATAAATCAGGATGTGGAGCATCTTCTGCGCGAACAGAGAATGGGCTTCCTCCTAAAATTACTGCTTTATAACTTGATAAATCACTCGGAAAATGATTGTATGGGAAGATTTCGCAGAATATATTTAATTCGCGAACTCTACGCGCAATAAGCTGAGTATATTGCGATCCGAAATCTAAAATAAGTACGTTGTGTTGCATGCGCAAAAATACTTTTTATATTCCGAATTGAAAAATTGAATTCTGATTTTTTTTTCAAAATTAGGATCAAAGCTTCAAAGCCACAAAGGTTCTGAAATTTCAAAAGCATTACAATAACGTCTTATCGTTTTGAACGTTTATCTTTTAAGGTTTTATCCATTCTTAGCATACATCCTTTATTCATTTTCAAATTTACCCGAAAATTTTATTACAAAACTTCATTATTAGTTATCTGTTTGACTTAAAAAAACCACACAAAACAAAATCATTACTAACTAAAAACCAGTGCTTTATATAATTTTTAAAAGCCAAAAACCTACAAAACAATTAAATATTAGCTTAAATTTTGTGAAAATTATTTTTACAAAAAGAGCAACGAAATAACTCTTTAATAATCAATAACTTAAAAATTGAACACCAATTAAACATTTTCTATATTAAAATCATTTTTTTTCAGAATAAAAAACATCTCAATTGCTCTCAAAAGAAAAAATTTATTTTAATATTAAGAAAAAATTTACACAAACATGTTCTACATTTACAAAAAATATAATACTTTTTTTACAAAAAAAATATTAAATATTAATTACGTCCTTTAAATTAAATCTATTTTTTAAGGATAAACTAAAAAAACAAGTCAATGAAAAATAAAATTACGCTATTACTCTTTTCGGTCCTATTCACCTTTTTAGGATTAAAAACATCGGTTGCACAAACCAAGAAAAATCCAATAAATGCTAATGATGTTTCCTATGATGTAATTTTGGTTTCGGGTCAATCAAATACTCATTATGGTTACCAACTTAACAAAGCTATTGATACTGTAAGCTCAAGAGTATACTCTCTTAATAGATTTGACGGATTAGATTACAGAATCGCACCTGCTAAACCAGCACTAGATTTCTGGACAAGAGCAAATGACAGAGTCGGCTTTGTTACGACTTTTTCTAATCTTTATGTAAATGATATATTAAAGAATTCAAAAAGAAGAGTTCTAATTATTCCTTGTGGCTATTCTGGAAGCAGTATTACAAGCTGGACAAAAAACCAAAACTTGTACAATGATGCCATGCAAAGAGTAAACTATGTTTTAAAGAATGTTCCTGGAAGTAAGTTAACAGCTATACTTTGGCATCAAGGTGAGGCTAACGTTGGTTGGGCAGATTACCAAAAAACACTTGACAAAATGATTGCAGATATGCGATCAGATATTGATCAAAAAAACATACAAGACGTTCCTTTTATACTTGGTGGTATGGTTCCGTATTGGGTAAATTTAGCAAGCAACAGAAGAACACAGCAAGAAATTATAAAAAGTACACCAACTAGAGTACAAAATACAGGATTTGCCGATTCAGAATTCCCTACTGTAATCGTAAAACCTAATAATAATTCTGACAATATTCATTTTGATGCTGCTGGACAAAGAGAAATGGGAGCAAGATATTATAAAGAATTTTTAAGAATGCTTAATAATGATCCAAAACCTAAATTAGTAAGTACATCCAAAGTAATTGAGCCAACGGTTGAGAAACAAACGGTATTAATTGAACCTGCAATTGAGGTACAAACTGTATCGATTGAACCTGAGGTTGCAGCAGAAAATGTAATGGTTTATCCAAATCCTACAACTGATAACATAACAGTATCAGCAACGTCAAAGATTAAAAATATAGCCATTTTCAATCAAAGTCAGCAATTAGTCTTTCAAAACAAATATGACCAAAATGAGGTTGTAATTGCAGTAAATCATTTCCAAACAGGAATTCATATTGTATCGGTAACACTTGAAAACAATATGACTAAACAAATAAAAATTATCAAAAAATAATCGACATGAAATATATAAAATTACTCTTAATATTATTTTGTTTCCAATTTTCAATTGCCCAAAACAATACAAATTTAGATCAAAGCGAAGGATATGATGTAATCCTAGTAGCTGGACAATCTAATACGCATTACGGTTACCAACTTAACAAAGCTATCGATACGGTAAGCTCAAGAGTTTATTCGCTTTATAGATTAGACGGACTTAACTATAGAATTGCACCTGCAAAACCAGTACTAGATTTCTGGACAAGAGCAAATGACAGAGTTAGTTTCTCTACTACGTTTTCTAACCTTTATGTAAATGACATTTTAAAAAATTCAAAAAGAAAAGTTTTAATTGTTCCTTGCGGATATTCAGGAAGTAGTATTACAAGCTGGACAAAAAACCAGAATTTATATAAAGATGCTATGGAAAGGGTAAATTACCTATTAGATAATATTCCCGGAAGTAGATTAACTGCTATACTTTGGCATCAAGGTGAAGCCAATGTTGGGTGGGCTCCATATCAAACAACGCTTGATCAAATGATAGCAGATATGCGTAGCGACATTCATCAGGAAGATATTCAGGAAGTCCCATTTATACTTGGTGGTATGGTTCCTTATTGGGCTAATTACAACACTTCAAGAAAGCAACAACAGCAAATCATTAAAGCTACTCCTGATAGAGTTATGAACACAGGATATGCTGATTCTGAATTTCCTACTGTAATTTCTAAACCTAACAATAATTTTGATGATATTCATTTTGATGCTGCTGGACAAAGAGAAATGGGTGCAAGATATTATAATGAATTCCTTAAAATGCAAAAAATCGCATTAGGCTTGAAAATTAATAGATACCACGAAGTTCAATATCAAATTGACTCAACAAAAACTATTGCTGTTGATAAAATTGATGTTACAGCCAATAAAAATTTAAAATCAGGAATTGTGTATGATAGTACTGGAAGTAAAGTACTTGAAGTAGATAATCTTACTAGCAACAAATTTTCTATAGAGGTTGATAAATTGCCTTTAAGCGACAGCCCATATAAATTACAAATTATAGATTCGTATAATCTTACTCACGATTACAAATTCTTTCGCTAGGCTAAATATAAATTAGCTTAACTCTTACTTTATAAATCCCTTATTTTGTTTTAATTGAATTAACAATTAAACAGAATAAGGGATTTTTATATAATAAAGGTAAACAGTAAAGCAAAACCTTAAAAGAAACCTTTGCAGCTCTGAGCCTTTGTAACTTTGAATCTCAAAAAGAGAAACCTTAGAACCTTTGTATCTCAGTACCTTTAAAAAACTAAATTCTACCTTATTTTAATCATAGCGCACGATTTCATCCGTGTGATACGGTTTGCGATAATACATTGCATTCCAATGGTTGAAACCGTTGGCAATGTTTATAACATGTTATTTGTGCTTGCAATACGTTATCGAACTATTAGTTTGATTTATATCGTATGCGTTTTACTTACATCGAAAGACAAGATTGTGTCTGTTTCTATAAAAAACCTTTGAACCTCAAAAAGAGAAACCTTAGAACCTCAGAACCTTTGCATCTATGAACCTTAAAAAACCTTAGAACCTCAGAGCCTTTGCAACTTTGAACCTCAAAAAAAAGAACCTACTCCTCTTTAGTAACTACTACAGATGCTTTAAAACCTGCTGCAAGATTGTTCCAATAGTCATGAACAATCACATTTTTTTGATCATCTAGTATTTGGATTTCGGCAGTATTACCTCCTAAAGTACCTATATTTAGTGCTTCGAACTCCATTTTATTAAATCCTTTTTCGAGAATGATTTTGATGTCTTTAAAATTAACATCCAAAAATATTTCCGATTGTATTACTTTATCATTTGAAGTTACCTTAACCAAATCGCCATCAATTGCTCCAAAATCTCTAAGCCTGATAATAAAATAATTTGCTTTGGTTTTAAAATCTCCAAACGAAATATTCTGTTTAAGCAACGTTCCTCTTCCCTCTTTTAAGCCTTGATCTTTTAGAGTTTTATTCAAATCTTTTTCCATTCCTGGTATGTATCGGTCTCCTGGATTTGCAAATTCATCAGAAGGTGTCATTGTAAAGCTATCTTTTTTACCTATTTGATATGTAGAGTTTAATTGTGACTGTACGGGTGCAATACTTGTGCTATTAAAAACATTTGGTGCTTTTATACTAGGTATTTCAGGCGGAATTGTTCCCGCAGGCGGTATTTTTTTAGGCTTAATGCCAAAACTTGCTGGAGGAATTGGTTTAAACTTAGTATTAAATTCTGCTTGAGCTGATGCTGTAACAGTTGTGATTAATAGTATAAAAAATAAAAGCTGTTTCATTCGGGTATAATATTATGGAATCAATTTTTAGATTTTTTAAAATCGAGAGTATACGCAAAAATAGCATAATTTAAATGGGCTCTACAACTTTAAGAGTTTTATAACAATATATTAGGCTAATTTTTGGACACAAAAAACCTGCCAAAAAATTATAAAAGACTTAATTGGCATTACATAATATTAAAACTTTTCTTTCAAATTTTTAATATAAAAAAATATACTATTTTGATAATTAATAACTTATTCATAACTTCAATGCTTTAATTTACCATTATTAAAACCTCATAAAAATGGATTATATAGACTATTATAAAACATTAGGAATCACAAAATCTGCGACTGAAGCCGAAATCAAGAAAGCGTATAGAAAGCTGGCAAGAAAGTACCATCCTGATTTGAATCCGAATGATAAAGAAGCCGAGCAAAAATTCAAAGAAATAAACGAAGCTAATGAAGTTTTAAGCAATTCGGAGAATCGTAAAAAATACGACAAATACGGAAAAGACTGGAAACATGCTGAAGAGTTTGAAAAAGCAGGATATGATCCTAACCAGCAACAATATTCCAGACAACAACAAAGTAATCCCGATTATTCTGGTTTTGGCGGAGGTGATTTTTCGGGAAGTGATTTTTCTGAATTCTTCAATTCTATGTACGGTTCTGGCGGAAGAAGTTCCAGAGGTCAGGCTAAATACAGAGGACAAGATTTTAATGCCGAATTACAATTAGATCTGGCATCGGCCTATACTACTCACAAACAAAATCTGACTGTGAACGGTAAGAATATCAGAATTACAATTCCTGCTGGGGTAGAAAACGGACAAATTATAAAAATTCCTGGTCATGGCGGTCCTGGAGCAAATGGTGGCCCAAATGGCGATTTGTATATTACGTTTGTAATTGCAAACGATTCTGATTTTAAGAGAGAAGGAAATAATCTATACGCCGATGTTGATCTTGATTTATACACGGCAATTTTAGGAGGCGAAGTTTTAGTAAATACTTTTGATGGAAAAGTAAAAATTAAAGTTCCTGCAGAAACTCAACCCGGAACTAAAGTTAAACTAAAAGGGAAAGGTTTTCCCGTATATAAAAAAGACAATCAGTTTGGAGATTTGTATATTACTTATACCATCAAAATTCCAACAAATTTATCCGAAAAGGAAAAAGAATTATTCCAAGAATTAGCTAAAATAAGAAATCATGAGTAGTAAAAATTTAATCCAGATAAAGCAATTTTGTATATATCATGAAATTGAAGACACCTTTATAGCTAAACTAAATAATTATGGTTTAGTAGAAATTATTGTTCTGGAAGAAGAACAATATTTACAACCTGAACAATTGCCAGCTATAGAAAAAATGATACGAATGCATTATGATCTCAAAATTAATCTAGAAGGGATTGATGCTATTGCTCATTTATTAAATAAAATAGAAGCATTACAAAAAGACCTTACTGCAACCCAAAATAAGCTTCGCCTTTTTGAACAATATCAAGTTGACTAATTTAATTAGTCAACTTAATTATAATGATGTTGCTTATACGAATATATTTCTTCGGAATAATATTCCTTTAATTCTAAAAGACTTGTTGCTTTTAGTGATTTTCTTTATGAAACTTAACTAAATGCAAGAAGTCTTTTTATTTTCAAATTACGCTGACAAGAAATAAATGAATTCGTTCAATTGGTTTTTTTATACTCTTAAAACAGGTATTTATACGTAACGACTAGATTTTTAAATACATTAATTTTGAGTCATATTTTTTTTAATACAGTCTACAACTTCCTAAAAAAAATGCCCTATGAAAAACAATTTCACCCCAACTTCCAATGCTTTAATTACGATTCCCAGAGGTTTAAAACCAATAGATCATTTTGAAAAAGGTGATGCTGTATCGGCAATATCAGTAAAACTATACAGGGGAAAAATTAAATTATCATCATCTAAAGCAAAAATTTCTTTTAGTGCAGGTAATCAATACCAATCGAATAAGATGGTATATATGACTTTAGATCGTAATGATACTCCTTATTTAGTTTGTAACTCTAATTTGCCTTTTTTACTCCCAAATGGAAAATATACCAGAGCTGACAAACTTTTTTCTGGACAGGAAATAGTTGATAAAAACGGAAAATCATTAAAAATAGATAATCTTAGTATTAAAAATCAGAAAGGTAGCTTACCTCATATTTCGACAAACATAAAATGGGACAATACTCCAAATGGTCACTTATTGTTAGTAAATGATATTGTAGTGGGTGATTTTATACTACAAGTCTATTTTGACCAATTACCACATGAAATGATACAGTAATCTGATTATTTCTTAATTTTAAACCATATCTATATTTTAAACTATGCCTTGGAATATTCTTGAAAATCTATGGAATCGTACTTTAAACCCAAATACGTTTACTACTAATGAAAATATAACTTGGGATAAAGAAATTGAAATGCTTTACCAATTTGGAATTAGCATGGAAGATACTTTACAATATCTGTATTTTGAGAAACCCGATTTTGAAGCTTTTAAAATTTGGATTAACAAAAATAAGAAAGACAAAACTTTAGAACCTGAGGACCTTACTGAAAATGTACTATCGGATGATGATCTCGCTTTTTGGAATAAAAACGGTTATGTTATTGTAAAAAATGCTATTTCTAAAAAAGATTGCAAAGACACACAGTTTGCTATTTGGGATTTCTTAAAAATGGATCCTGACAAAAAGGAATCATGGTATAACAATCATCAGGATCAAAAAGGATTGATGCTTAATTTTTCTGATCATGAAACGTTAAACAGAAATAGACTTTCTCCTCGTATAAAAAAAGCGTATCAACAGCTTTATAAAACTAACAATATATATAAAACGATTGATAAAGTAAGCTTTAACCCACCAGAAACTAAGGAGTTTGTTTTTTTAGGCGGCGCTCTTCATTGGGATGTTAGTTTAAGTTTACCTATTAGTTTTGGATTGCAAGGACTACTTTATCTAACTGATTGTGGTGCTCAAGATGGTGCTTTTCATTGTGTTCCTGGATTTCATAACAAAATAGATTCTTGGCTAAAAAACCTTGAATCTGATATAAACCCTCGAGAGGAAATATTTAAAATAACTCAACCTGTGCCAATTGTTGCAAATGCAGGCGACTTTATTATTTGGCAAAATACATTGCCTCATTGTGCATCTGCAAACCGAGGTAAATCCCCTAGAATGGTACAATATCTTACTTATTTTCCTAATGATTATACTAGCAACGAAAAATGGATATAGGTCACAATATGCTATAAAACACTTTTTTATTTGTGTTAAAAAACAATTTTTAATTGGTTTAAGAAGTTTCTCTTATTCGCAATCTCGCGTGAGGGATGGCAACAGAAAGCCCACAGCCTGACGAAGGAAGTGCGAGGACTTGCCGTGAACAGCCCGACCCGTAGGGACACGCCCAAATCATGAAATTTTATCACAAAAACTGATTATTTATAAGGAATTATTAGCGGTGTTTTACAGATTTTCTTGTGCATTTTTTATAAATTGCAGCATATTAATCTAACTATGAATTGCTCTTTAAAACCACAAAAAAGCAGTTCGAAAACACACAAAACAACCTTATAATGAAAAGAGAAAACATCTTGACGGGATCACCATGGGAAGACAAAATGGGATACTGTCGCGCAGTTCGCATTGGTAACATCGTAGAAGTTTCGGGAACTGTTGCAATTGTTGATGGCGACAAAGTTAAAGCAGATGATGCTTACGCACAAACTTTGAACATACTGGAAAGAGTCGAAAAAGTATTGGAAGATTTAGGAATCGGCATGAAAGACGTAATTAGAACACGAATTTTTACCACCGATATTTCGACTTTTGAATCTGTAGCTGGAGCCCATTCGGCGTTTTTTAAAGATATAAAACCAACAACTGGTTTTTACGAAATTAGTAAACTTGTATCTCCTGAATACTTGGTAGAAATAGAATTTACTGCTGTAATTGTAGAATAACAAACAATCATTAAATTATAAAAATCAAACACGACTCGAGCCTGAAAGAGCGAACAGACGAAGTAATTTCACTAATTACCACAAATTCATTTGTGAAATTAATATCACAAACTAAGTTAGTCTTTAGAATTCGTGGTAATTAATGAAATTTGTGTTCAAAACTGATTTATTATATTTGCACCCACACAAGCACAGTTAACCCTCTTTAATGAATTTAAAAGCAACTATACTTCTCATTCTCAAATGGTTTTTCATTTGTGCTTTAATAGGTGTTTTATCGGGATCTGCTTCGGCATTTTTTTTAATTACTTTAGAATTTGTTACTCAATATAGAATCCTACACGATTGGATTATCTGGCTTCTGCCAATTGGCGGATTACTTGTAGGTTTTAGCTATTATTACTTAGGGAAAGATGTTGTAAAAGGCAATAATTTATTGCTCGAAGAATATGAAAATCCTAAGCAAATTATTCCGCTAAAAATGGCTCCTTTAGTTTATTTTGGAACTATAATCACCCATTTATTAGGTGGTTCGGCTGGTCGCGAAGGTACTGCAGTACAAATGGGCGGTGCAATTGCTGATCAATTTACCCGAATCTTTAAACTTGATAATTCTGAAAGAAAAACATTAATTATCTTAGGGATTAGTGCTGGTTTTGCATCTGTTTTTGGAACACCATTAGCTGGTGCTATTTTCGCCCTTGAAGTTGTATATTTTAGTAAAATTAACTTAAAAAGCATTTTGCTTTCTTTTTTAGTGGCTTACGCAGCTTATTTTACTGTCGAAATTTGGCAGGTAAAACACACTCATTATAGTATTCCGCTTGTGCCGGAAATCACCGCGACTAATCTATTTTATACTTTAATTTGTGGAACTTTATTTGGGTTTGCTGCTTTATTATTCTCCCGTAGCACACATTTTTGGGGTTCGTTATTCTCTAAAACGATAAAATATCCTCCACTTCGTCCTTTTGTTGGCGGAATCATTCTGGCAATTGCTATTGCTGGTTTCGGATTTTCAAAATTCTCAGGATTAGGAGTTCCAGTAATTGTTGACGCTTTTACAAATACTAATGCCTGGTATGATTTCTTACTTAAGATTCTCTTTACTGGATTTACTTTAGGCGCTGGTTTTAAAGGCGGAGAAGTTACTCCCCTCTTTTTTGTAGGCGCAACTTTTGGTAGTGCTTTATCTCTCATTGTTCCTATGCCAATTGCGCTTCTTGCCGGAATGGGTTTTGTTGCCGTTTTTTCTGGCGCAACCCACACTCCTATTGCTTGCACCGTTATGGGAATAGAACTTTTTGGTATTGAAAGCGGAATTTTTATTGCCATTGTCTGTGTTATAGCCTACTTATCATCGGGTTCTGTTGGCATTTACAAATCGCAAATTGTAAAAGGTCCTAAGTATGATTTGTATCAGAAATGGTTTTGATATAGCATTTAGTTGCAGTATGCAGTTGCAGCTCTCAGTACCAGTCTCAGTTTTCAGTTGCGATTGCAGTTAAAAAATCAAATCTAAAGTTGCTCACTGAAAACCGCAACTGCGACTGAAAACTTAAAGTTATAAACTAACAACTATAAACCAACTACTATCAACTAAAAATAAGAAGATATAAAAGCATGTTAATGTCTAAAATGTTTTCAGGTTTACAGTAAAAAAATGTAAATTCGCACACTATGAAAATACAAGACATTCAAGCCATAAAGTTGTTACTTGCAACTCCCAAAAAAATTGCCATAATTCCGCACAGAGGTCCCGATGGAGACGCCATGGGCTCAACCTTAGGTTTATACCACTTTTTATTAAAAAATAATCATGAGCCAATTGTAATTGCTCCGAATGATTTTCCAGATTTCCTTGCTTGGTTACCAGGTTCTGAAACTGTAAAAGTATTCGAAAAAGATATCGATAACTGCACTAAAATTCTTGAAGAAGCTGAGCTTATTTTTACGCTAGATTTTAATGCTTTACATCGCACTGGCGAAATGGAACATACTTTGGCAAAGTTAAAAGCTCCATTTATAATGATTGATCATCACCAAAAACCTGATGATTACTCTGCTTACACCTATTCTGATACTTCATTTGGATCTACTTGTGAGATGGTTTATAATTTCATTTCTTTCTTAGACAAAAAAGAAGATTTAGACAAAACTATCGCAACTTGTATCTATACTGGAATTTTAACCGATTCTGGTTCTTTCCGTTTTCCTGGAACAACTGGAAACACGCATCGTATTATAGCTGAGCTTATTGATTTGGGTGTCGAAAACACGCAGATTCCGATTTTACTTTATGACAACAGTTCTTACAGTCGCTTGCAATTACTTGGAAGAGCACTGCAAAACCTGAAGATTTTAACTGAGCATAAAACTTCTTATACTTCTTTAACTCAAGCCGAATTAGATGAGTTTAATTATGTAAAAGGTGATACTGAAGGAATCGTAAATTACGGTTTAAGTATGAAAGGTATCGTTTTTACTGCTATATTTATTGAAAATAAAGACGAGAAAATAATCAAGATTTCTTTCCGTTCTCAAGGTGGTTTTGATGTAAATGAGTTTGCTAGAGCTCATTTTAATGGTGGCGGACATAGCAATGCTGCTGGAGGAAAATCAGTTGATTCGATGGAAGAAACTTTGAAAAAATTTGAAGATTTAGTAACCAAACTAAAAATATAACCTACCATGAACTATCCTAAAATATTTGCTTCAGCTATTGTTTTAGCCGTTTTAGTTTCGAGCTGTAAGCAACATGAAGATGCCAGAAGACCCATTTCTATTTCTTCGGGAACTTTCATGAAAAAATCTATCGAGCGAAATAAAAAACTTGTAGCTACTGAAGAAGAACAAATTAAAGCTGTTATAAAAAACAATCCTAAAATAAAATATATTGCTTCGACAAAAGGATATTGGTACGCTTACGAAAACCAAAATACTACAGATACTATAACTCCTAAAAAAGGAGATGTTGCTTTTTTTGACTATGAAATAAAAGACTTAAAAGGAAATGTTATTTATAGTGAAATGGAATTAAGACCTCAAACTTATTTTGTAGATAAACAAGAAATCATGATGGGGCTGCGTGATGGTATTAAATTAATGCACAAGAATGAAACTGTAAATTTCTTATTCCCATCTCATATGGCTTATGGTTATCATGGTGATGAAAAAAGAATTGGAATTAATCAGCCTTTAATCTGTACGGTTACGTTACACAATTTTGTTCCTGAAACTGCTTATAGAAGACAAATGGAAACAAAAAAACCAAAATCTGAGACTCCTAAACCTACAACTCCTGCAGCTCCTGCAATAAAGAAAGATTCATTAAATTAATAAAAACAACTAATATTTTTAAAATGAAAAAAAGCCTCATATTATTATTACTTGCAATTACAACTCTTTACTCTTGTAAAGACGAACATAGCAATTTACCTGATGGTTTATATGCCGAAATTGAAACAAATAAAGGAAATATCATTGTTGAATTAAATTATCAAAAAGCGCCTATTACTGTAGCCAACTTTGTAACGCTTGCAGAGGGTAAAAACGAATTTGTTACGAATCCTGAATTAAAAAAGAAACACTTTTTTGACGGATTAAAATTTCATAGAGTTATCGAAAGTTTCATGATCCAAACTGGGGATCCATTAGGAACTGGTTCTGGAGATACTGGATACAAATTTAAAGATGAGTTTAGCGATTTAAAATTTGACAAAGGTGGTGTTCTTGCAATGGCAAATAACGGACCTGCTACAAATAGTAGTCAATTTTTTATCACGCATGTTGAGACTCCTTGGTTAGAAGGAAAACATACTATTTTTGGTCATGTTGTAGACAAAGGAATGGAAGTTGTTAACCAAGTTAAACAAGATGATTACATCAAGAAAGTAACTATTATCAGAAATGGTGAGGCAGCTAAGAAATTTGATGCTGTTAAGGTTTTTCATGATTATTTTTCTGCTGAAGCGAAACAAAAAAGCGAATTTGAATCTAAATTTAAAGGAGTTCGCGACGAGAAATTAGCTTACTACGCTGGTTTAAAATCAAAAGCTACAAAAACTAGTTCAGGTTTAGAATATGTAATTACTGAAAAAGGTTCAGGTAAAAAACCTGCTGCCGGAGCACAAGTTTTTATACATTATGCTGGTTTTCTAGAAGACGGAACTTTATTTGATACTAGTATAGAAAATGTAGCTCAAACTTTTGGGAAATTTGACGCAGCCAGAGCTGAAGCTAAGCAATACAACCCAATACCATTTCAAGCTGGTAGTAAAGAAGGTATGATTCCTGGTTTTATCGAAGGTATCGAGAAACTTTCTTTTGGAGATAAAGCAGTACTTTTTATCCCTTCTCATTTAGCTTATGGACAAGCTGGTGCTGGAGGTGTAATTCCGCCAAATGCAAATATTATATTTGAAGTAGAGTTGTTGGAAAAAATGCCACAACAATAAGTTTATTTTAGAAATTAACAGATTTTAAAATCGAATAAGATGAAATTAAAAATTCTTTTTTTATTTTGCTTGGGTGTACTTAACCTACAAGCGCAGACTAAAAAGCCTGTTCCAGGCAAAAAAACAACAATTACAAAAGTTGAAACTAAGCCTTCTGTTAACGAAGGAATTTTTGCTACAATTGCAACAAAAAAAGGAAATATCGTATTGCAACTAGAATACATAAAAGCTCCTATTACTGTTGCTAATTTTGTATCATTGGCAGAAGGAACTAATCCTTATGTGACTATTGATAAATTAAAAGGAAAACCTTTTTATGATGGTTTAAAATTTCATAGAGTTATTAATGACTTCATGATTCAAGGTGGTGATCCTGACGGAAATGGTTCTGGAGGTCCTGGATATGCATTTAAAGATGAGTTTGTATCTGATCTTAGATTTGATAAAGGCGGAATTCTTGCAATGGCAAATTCTGGTCCAACTACAAACGGAAGTCAATTTTTTATCACTCATAAAGAAACACCTTGGTTAAACGATAAACACAGTATATTTGGTCACGTTGTACAAGGAATGGATGTTGTTAATCTTATTCTTCAGGATGATGTAATGCTTACTGTAACGATTACTCGTAAGGGAGCTATGGCTAAGAAATTTGATGCTCCAAAGGTATTTGCTGCATATTATGAAAACAAAGCTGAAGATGCTAAAAAGCAAGCTTTAATTGAGGCTGAAAAGACCAAACAAGCACAAGCTGCTGCTCTTGAACAAGAACGTCTTTACAAAGAAAAATACGCGACTGTAATTACTGCTAAAAAAGCGTATCTAGAAACTGCTAAAGCAACTGCAACAACTACTCCATCTGGTTTAAGTTATAAAGTAATTCAAAAAGGTACTGGAGAAAAACCGGCAAATGGTGCTACTTTCTATTTTAAGTATGCAGGATATTTTGAAGACGGAACTCTTTTTGATAGTAGTATCGAAGAAATCGCTAAAACTTACGGAAAACATGATACAAATCGTGCCGCTCAAGGAGGATATCAAGCATTTCCTTTTCAGGCTGGTAAAAAAGACGGTATGATTCCTGGTTTTATCGAAGGTTTAGATCTTATGTCTTATGGTGAGAAAACAGTATTCTTCCTTCCTTCAAAACTTGCTTATGGAGAAAGAGGTGCAGGTAATGTGATTCCTCCAAATACAACGCTTGTTTTTGAATTGGAAATCTACAAAGATCAACCAACACCAAAACAATAATTTCCTTAAATTATATATCATAAAAAAACCGATAGTTGTAACTATCGGTTTTTTTTATACTCTTTTTTATTTTATTTTTTAGCTGGAAACTTCCAATCGAATTCATCTTTATTATTGATGATTGCTCCGATTTCAAATTTTACTACTTCTTCAAATTCTGTCTGGAAGATGATCCAGTTTTCTTCGTTAAAGTAATTCTCGAAAGTATCAAACTCTTCTTGTGTGAATTTTGTAATTTCTTTGGTTGCCAAATCTTTTTTTACATCAGCAATTTTTCTTCCTATAATTTTAAAACCAAAGATTTCTAAATCTGGACTTGATGCCACAACATAACCCAATTTTAAAGCTTCTTCCTGATAGAATGTCAATCTTATTTTATGCTTGTTGTATGCAAAAATTACATTATCATCTTCGTCTTTATAGTTTCTATCTGGTTTACCATAAATAGCTGTAACATCGTTCTGTTTCATACCGAACAACAACTTGTCTATTCCGTTTTTTGGATTTATTTTCATGTGTCTCTTTCTATTAATTTAAAAGGCAAATTTCGTGAAGTTTTTTACAAACTGCATTATGTTTCTATTTTAATTCAATAAAAAATTAAAGACAAGAAACCGAACTATTAAGAAATTAAGGAAAATTAAGAGCTAACCTCAAATCTTCTTAGAAATTCTATTCCTGCAAGGCTTTTTTTAACCTTGTAGGTCTAAATTTAATACCTAACAATGTAAAAAAAATCTCCTACCCTTATCTAACTCTTTATTAAATCACTATAAAGTAAGTCCCAGCGAGACGTTATATTTATAGAAATTTTAATTATTTTTTAAAGAACCCCATCGGGGTGACATGCTTCACAATTAGAAAATAATCGTAGGTATCGCTCCGCTGGAGCTTATAGAGTATTTACTCAATATTTTTTATACCAAAAAAATCTGCTACTCTAACAATAACAAACAGGCGAAGTAAATCTGTAATAAAAAACAAAAACTTGACCTCATAAGTCTTAATACCTACAAGGTCAAAAAAGACCTTGCAGGACAACTGCGAACGCGAACCACCTAATCAATTAATTATCTCACACTTAAAAGCTTTACACTATCCGCATAAAACCTTTGAATCTTTGAGCCTTTGAGTCTTTGCATCTTAGAACCTTAGTCTCTTAGTCCCTTTTCCAGATATATTTTCTTATTTGGTTTACTACTCATATAAAATGTAATCTTTCCTCCGTTTACAATATCACTGTGTTTTATAACAGGACTTGTTAGTGGTTTTCCGTTTAAAAGCACTTTACTCACAAATACATTTTTATCGGATTGGTTTACTGTAGCAACTTCAAATGTTTTTCCGTTTTCAAGATTAAAAATAGCATTTGCTACTAGCGGGCTTCCTAAACTATAATCTTCTGATCCTGGTGCTACGGGATAAAATCCTAGACTGCTAAAAATATACCAAGCACTCATTTGTCCAAAATCATCGTTTCCTCCTAATCCGTCAGGACCATTTTTATACATTCTTTTAAGAATCATCCTGATTTTATCTTGCGCTTTCCATGGCGACTTTGTCCAATTGTATAAATAAACTACGTGATGCGAAGGTTCGTTTCCGTGCACATAATTCCCTATTATTCCCTCTTTGGTAATATCCTCAGTATTTTCAAAATATTTATCTGGTAAGTGCATAGAAAAAAGAGAATCTAACCTTCTTGTAAAAGCATCTGTACCGTTCATCATTTTTATCATTTCGGCAGGATCTTGAGGAACATACAAACTGTAGTTCCAAGAATTTCCTTCGATGAATCCTTGCCCATGTGTGTCTAATGGATCAAACTCTTTCTTGAATGTTCCATCATCGAGTTTGGGTCTCATAAAACCTGTTTTGGCATCGTATACATTTTTATAATTTGTGGCTCTTTTAGAGAACTCGTTATAGATATCTTCTTTTCCTAACTTTTTAGCTGCTTGTGCAATTGCCCAGTCATCATAAGCATATTCTAAAGTTTTAGATACCGATGAACCATTTTTGTCCTCAGGAACAAATCCTTTTTTCATATAATATTCTAATCCGTCATAATAAGGAACTTTGGCTGTATTTACGGTTGCAAGAAGTGCTTTATCTACATCAAAATTGGTGTTCCCTTTTACTATCGCATCTGCAATTACCGAAACACTATGATACCCAATCATACACCAGTTTTCATTGGCATAATGTGACCAAACTGGCAACATTTTATGAACACTCTGATCGTAATGTGCCAACATAGAATTAATCATATCGGAGTTTCTTTTGGGCTGAACCAGATTAAATAAAGGATGTAAAGCTCTATAGGTATCCCATAATGAAAAACTTGTGTAGTTCTGGAATGTAGTTGCTTTATGAACGTTTCCGTCTAATCCTTTGTAGTTCCCATCGGTATCCATATATACTGTTGGTCCTAGAAAAGCATGATACATTGCGGTGTAAAAATTAACCATGTCTTTCTTTTGGATGGTTTGTACCTGAATTTTATTCAGCTCTTTGTTCCAAACTTCCTGACTTTCTTTTTTAACTCTTTCAAAATCCCAATCCGGAATTTCTGCTTTCATATTAGCCAAAGCTCCTTGAGTACTTACTGGAGAAATAGCAAATTTTATTTTGACTTTTTCATTTTCATTTGTATCAAAATCAAAGTATAATTTTAGGTTTGCTGCTGCCATTTCTGGGAAGTTTTTGGTTTGATCAAATCTGCTCCAAAAACCTTTATACACACTTTTTTCGGCTGTAGCTTGTCCGTATCCTTTTATTGGCTTGCTAAATGACATTGCAAAATATACTGTTCTTGTTCTTGCCCAGCCATTTGTTTGGCGATATCCTGTAATTAAAGTGTCGTTTTCTACGCGAACAAATGTCCAGACATTCTTTTTATCATAATTATAAATTCCTGCTGTAAGATCTAAGATTATATGTGCTTGATCTGATTTTGGAAATGTATATTGATGCATCCCAACTCTTGTTGTTGTAGTAAGTTCGGCTTTGATATTATGATCTTCTAAGAGTACGCTATAATAAGCTGGCTCGGCTTTTTCGGTTTTATGCGAGAATACTGATCGATATCCTGTTTCAGGATGCGCTGCTGTACCAGGATTTAATTGTAATTTTCCTGTTGTAGGCATAATAAGGAAATCTCCTAAATCGGAATGTCCTGTTCCGCTAAAGTGGGTATGACTAAACCCTACAATCGTTTTATCTTCGTATTGATATCCTGCACAATATTTGTAAACATCTTTATTATACTTACCATTTGTTGCGTAAGGAATCGTATCGGTTTCAGGGCTTAATTGTACACTCCCAAAAGGTACTGTTGCGCCTGGATATGTATGCCCCATCTTGGCAGTTCCTATCATAGGATCTACATATTGAACTAAATCTTTGAGTTTATTAGTTCTTTCCTGCCCAATCATTTTATGAGTATGACTGAGCATTAAAACTGATAATCCGAAAAGGAAACTTTTATAATTTACAATATTCATCAGGTCTTTTTTAGTTTATGGTTTTGTGTTTATAGCATTATTCGTTTTTACTAAAACGATTTAATAACAATTTCAGGTTAGAAAATTACAATAAATATTGGTTTTTTAAAAATTACTTTGCGAATTCTATTAATGAAAATTGTTACTGAATTTTATTAGCTCTGATATACTATCATATATTCTCTTGTTTTTAATAAGGCTAAAAATGAATATCTTTGAGTATTCAAAAAAGTAATTGATCTCATGAAAAATTTCATTTTATTATTCTTCTTCTTTTATTCTACAATTAGTTTTTCGCAAGCTGTACAAAGCAAAGTATTAAGCCAAACCGAAATAACCGAAAGAGATTTAGATGGTGGTAAATTCCCCATTTTTAGAGCCTATGAATATCAAGATAAAGGTGGTGTTTATGAATTGGTTCTAAGCGAAAACCAAAAAGTAATTTCGGACAAGGATACGCTAAATACCAAAATTGAAGCTGTTTGCTATTTAAACGATCATGGTGGTTATATCGAAAAATGGAAAATAAATGATTTAATTGAAAGTGCCGAAGTTGAAGAAACTTCTATTTGGTTCTGGACAAAATATTGCAGCACACAAGATTTAGACGATGATGGTTATATTGAGCCAGTACTTGTTTATGGCACAAAAACGGATGTTGGTGACTTAAGACGTATTAAAATTATTACTCTTTATAAAGGTAAAAAGTATGTTATACGTGCTGTTGAATGTGACTTAGATTATTGCAGAAGCTTTAAAAAAGATAAAAACTGGAATTCATTACCTACAAAAGTAAAAACACATATTGATAAGCTAGTTGTAAAAATTAGGAAAGAGCAAAATGTTATTCTTGCTGATGGTTAGAAACAAGTTTTAATTGCTTTTTGCTAAACTAAAAAATAACAGATTGATCATAAAAGATGTGGAATAGCCATCGCAAACTTGTCTTTCTGAGGAACGAAGAATCTCCGTAAGAAGCTAACATAAAGTATTTCTAGATTGGGGCGAGCTACTCGCGGAGATTCTTCGTTCCTCAGAAAGACAATATTGTGGTTGTTTTGTGATAAACTTTGTAAAAAAGTTTCTTAACTATAAACTTAAAATTTTGCTTGCTTTGCGTAAACCATTGCAAACTTTGCGGTTAAATCATAGTAACAATTAAAAAGATTATGGAGTTTCTTACGATTCTTCGACTCAACTCAGAATGACAACATTGTGGTTATCTTGTGGCAAACTCTGTGAAAAAGTTTTTTATCAATAAAACCTTTGAACCTTTGCGACTTAAAAATCTTAGTACCTTTTCTTTCCTTAGCCACAGATTAAAAGATTACACGGATTTTTTATCCTTTGCGACCTTTGCGTAAATCATTGCGTGCTTTGCGGTTAAAAACTTTGCAGTTAATTTTTTTACCAACAACTTATTTTACAGCTTTTTCCTCAAGTTTTCTTTTACCTCATCAAACCATTCTTCTCGCAGAATACTCAAGATAATTGAATCTCGGCGTACTTCGCTGCCAAAAGTAGGCATATGATTACGTAAAACTCCTTCGACTTTGCAACCGATACTTTTCATGGCTGCGATGCTTCGTTGGTTATTATTATCTGCGCGGAATTCTACTCGTTCCATTCCCATGGTTTCGAATGCATATTGTAATAACAGGAATTTACAATGTTTGTTTAATCCTGTTCCTCTAAAGGCTGAACCATACCAGGTATATCCTAATTGCAGGGTTTTAAACTGAAGTTGCATATCGTAAAAACGGGTGCTTCCGGCGTATTTTCCTGATTTTTTATCAAAGACTATAAATGGGAATTCTATTTTCTTTTCTCTTGCTTTTAAGGCAATGTCTATATAGTTCTCTAGGTTTTCTTTTCCGTTGGCACGAATTAACGAATATTCCCAGGTATTGGGCTCGTTGATAGAAATTTCTAATAAATTCTCTACATCTGTTTTTTGTAACGGACGTAATAAAACTAAGTCGTCTTCGAGTACTATATTTTCAGAGAAATTGAAATCCATTTTGTAAAAAAAATAATTTTATAATCTATTTAAAAACTCTTTTTGTTATTCACTCATTTCGTCGTAACGCTCTGGAACTTGCGGGTCGTAAAGCGGACATTTAAATTCTTCTAAGGCGCCTACCAGAATATCCATTGCTTTTCCTTGGGTTCCGTAACAGTCTATTCTAACGCTTTGCGGTGTAGTTATAACTTGAAATGCTCCTTTTCCTTCGTTGCTTTTCCAGCTATTATCATCGACTTTTTCCCATTTGGAAAACAATGAACCTATTCTGTTTAGGATTACAGTAACTGGAAGTTCCTCTAAACCGTCGACTTCCTGCTCTTCGATAAGTGCTTCGTAAACTTCGTGATGGTTTAAATAAATTCCTTCTGAGTATCTCCAAAAAAGTAATTCGTACATGATAACGTGATTTTTAGCCCCGATAGTAGCGACATCCTTTTTGGGCGGTGTTCGCCCGAAAAGATATAGCGGATAGCGGGATTAGCTCCTAAAAAAAGCTATTATTAATAAAAAGGTTCCGTTGTAAACTCCAGCATAAAAAACCTTTGTAACTCAGAACCTTTTGAACCTTTGTACCTTAAAATATTAATATTCGAATGTACCGTATTCGCTGGTAATTGTCAATTTCTTATCGTCGGCTGCTTCTACTCTTCCTACGATTTGTGCATCGACATTGAATGATTTTGAAATAGCAATTATGTCTTCTGCAAGTTCTTCGGGAACGTATAATTCCATACGGTGACCGCAATTAAATACTTGGTACATTTCTTTCCAATCGGTTTTAGATTGTTCCTGAATAAGCTGAAACAATGGTGGAACTGGAAATAAATTATCTTTTATAATGTGCAAATTCTGTACAAAATGAAGGATTTTTGTTTGTGCTCCTCCACTACAATGTACCATTCCGTGAATTTGTTCTGGTGTATATTTATCTAATATTTTCTTGATAATTGGTGCGTAGGTTCTTGTTGGCGAAAGCACCAATTGTCCTGCATCTATCGGGCTATTCTCGACAGCATCGGTAAGTTTTACTTGTCCTGAATAAATTAATTCTTCGGGAACTGCTGCGTCAAAACTTTCTGGGTATTTGGTTGCCAGGTATTTACCGAAAACATCATGACGTGCAGATGTTAGTCCGTTGCTTCCCATACCACCATTATAGCTTTTTTCGTAAGTTGATTGTCCAAATGAAGCTAATCCTACGATTACATCGCCTGCTTTGATGTTGGCATTATCTACTACATTTGAACGTTTCATTCTTGCTGTTACAGTAGAATCTACGATTATGGTACGAACGATATCGCCCACATCGGCAGTTTCTCCTCCTGTGGAATGGATGGTTACGCCAAAGGTGTCTAGTTCTTTTATTAATTCCTCGGTTCCGTTTATGATTGCTGAAATTACTTCGGCTGGAATTAGGTTTTTATTTCTTCCGATTGTTGATGAAAGTAGGATATTATCGGTTGCTCCTACACATAACAAATCATCTATATTCATGATTAGTGCATCTTGTGCAATTCCTTTCCATACTGATATATCGCCTGTTTCTTTCCAGTACATATATGCCAAAGATGATTTTGTACCTGCTCCATCGGCGTGCATGATAAGGCAATAATCCTGATCTTGGGTTAAATAATCTGGGACGATTTTACAAAATGCTTGTGGAAACAATCCTTTATCAATATTTTTTATGGCGTTGTGTACGTCTTCTTTAGATGCCGAAACTCCTCTTTGTGCGTACCTTTTGCTAGAATCTGAACTCATGAAATTAGTTTGTGTTGTTGATGTGGTGCAAAGATAACCAGTTTTTTTAATTGTTGGGTTTTATGGCTGTCTGAAACATAAAAAAATCCGATAAGTTTGAGACTCTTATCGGATTTTTAGAAAAAAGTGTTTGGAAATCTAGATCCATACCACGCTTATTTCCATTCGGGCATTGATGCGTTTTGAAATAGTGTGGTTCTTGACGATGCGGAACCACTTGCACTATTAATACTTACTTTTTGTACATTTTGTGCTGATAATCCATCATTGGATGTATTTACAAAAATAACTTCGGCTTCATTTGGTGAGAATTTCACGTCTAAATCGTTAAAACCATTCTGTTTTTGAGTTGTTAATTCTGCAGCAGTATTATTTGAACGTGTGTACATGAAAATTCGGGAATCTAATCTTCGGTATGTTGTGTTTTCAAAACCGGAAACGTCTCTTGTAAAAATCACTTTCTGATTATCTATAGAAATGTTTAATCCGCTTGTTGCACCACTTAAACCTGTTTGTATTGTATATAAAACTGTTCCCGCCATATCGATCACATAAATTTCTACATTATATCCTGATCTGTCGTTTACTTTTAATGCTATTTGTGATCCGTCCTGACTCCAATCGCATTCGGATATAAATTTTCCGTTTGGTGTTTGAAATAACTGAATGAGTCCTCCTCCATCTGAATCTATACGATATAGTTTATCAAAATTTGGATAAATTATCTGACTTCCGTTTGTGTTCCAGCAGTAATTTACATACTCCATATTAAATCCTGCAACGGGTACAAAATTTGTAACTCTAAATACTCCAGACCCATCCGGGTTCATCGTATATATCTGACTCTGTGAACCATCAGAACTAAGGTACGCAATTTTATTTACACTTAGGTTTTTTCTTGGTCTAAAACTATTAACAGTTGATGATGTTAATTGTAATTGATTTCCGGCTTCGTCTGCAGTGTAAATTACGTTGTTATTATTTATTTTTTTGACAAATAAAAATCTTGGATTTGGAAATGCCAATGTTGTAAATGAGTTAGTTACACTATTAGTTGGTTTATTAATTCCATCTGAAACGGCTACTTGCCAATAGTATTTTGTACTATAATTTAAATCTTTTATCGCCAGTGTTTTTGCTTTAAGATCTGGATATGTTTTAATCTCATCGGTCGTTCCATTTTTTAAAGTAACGGTATAAGTTAAAGAATCAGATTCTTTATCGGCTGCTGTCCAGGTTAGATTTAAATTTAACGGTTGGTCTTTTGCATTATCTACCGGAGCTGTTAAAACCGGAATATCTGGCGGTTTGTTGTTTGCTGTAGAAATTTGCAATTCGAATATAATTTGTATTGTTGCATCGGCAGTAACTTTTCCGGGTTCGAATCTGGCAATATAACCGTCTTTTTGAGCCTGAAAAGAGTAATCTCCTACCAACACTTTCTCTAAAGTAAAATAACCGTCTTTATCTGTAAATACCGTACTTGTTGCAGGGCTCGAAGATATTCGTACATTTTCGATGGGAGTAAATGTTCCCGATTCGACTACTCTTCCTTTTACAGTTCCACTTGCTCCATCCTCTAGCTGTTCTTCACTACAAGAAATCAAAAGAATAAAACACACTAAAATTCTTAATCCTATTTTCATTTGTAGATTTTATTTTGTTAGACTTTATCGAGTTTATTCGACGAATTTTTTGAATGATATTTTTTTACATCTTTTTTTTCTTGTGATAGTTTTTCGGGAAGTAATATGTTACCCCTAATCCGAAACGCCAGTAATAATCATCCCTGACTCCGCTATCGACATAATCTATCATATCTGTGAAATTTATATTGTATTCTCCGTACAGTTTGAGTCCAAGATTACTCGTTACCAAATACTCTACTCCTCCTCCAAACTGAACTTTGCTATGCCTATTTTCATATTTAGAATTAAATCCTATTCCGCCGCCGCCAAATATGTAAGGCGTAAAGTTGTCATAGGGCAATACCAATAATTCTAGATTTAGATCGAGGGTTGCATACCCAACATCTAGCTTATCTTTATTACCGAGTTTAAAAACATTTGTCGAGGCACTTATATCTAAATTTGGTGTAAAGAAATATTTCACGGCTCCTCTTCCCATTGGTTTTGCAACCGGACTAGGATAATCTCCTTTCATAAGGGTTGCTCCTCCTGCTACTTCTATACCAAAACGACCTCTTTTTTCGACTAGGTTTCTTCCGTATAGTTGTGCTAAGTCGGCTTCGCTTTTTTCGTTGTCGTAATTGGCAATAAAATTATCTATTTGGGTTTGTGGGGCATTTACTTCCCATAATTTGTCTTTGATACCATCTACAATAAGGCCTTCGACTGCTTTTTCTATAGCTTCGGTAACGGCTAATTGTATGGGCTCGTTTCGGGTAAATCCTGTTTCGACTTCCAGAAGTCTGTTTAGATTTACGTATCGAAATAAATTGGCATCGACACTTTGTGATAAAATTGTTTTGGAAACATAAACGGTATTTAAGATTTTACCATTTGATGTTGAAACAAGTCTTAGATAAACTGTAACTCTATCTTGTCTATATCTTACTGAAGCTCCGGCGCCAAAATATCTGGCTCCAAATCCTCCTGTAATTATATTTGTGTCATAGGATATAATACCTCCTTCCAGCAAAACTCCGGCAAATAAAAGAGGCGTTAATGGGGCTTCTTTTTCATTAGGTTTGGTAGCATATTCTTGTCTTGTGGATCTAATGATGTTTCTTTCATTAAGCAAATTCCCCAAGTTTTCTCGTTCAATTGGAATAAACCATTTTGAGTCTTCAAGGGCTTTTATCAAGATAGAAGTTGCTCCTTGTGTAACTGCTGTACTAAATGTACTACCTAGTTCTACGGCTTTGTATTGCCCTGTTTGATCCTTGAATTTATAAACCCCTACAACAATTTGTTCTTTGGGTTTAGGGATATTGGTTAATGCCGAGGTAGCTGGTGTATTCTCTCCATAAACAGCTTTTTGTACTCCAACGGGTTGATTAAAATAAGCACCACAACCTGAGAATAAAATAGCTATTAGGACTCCAAAAAGTGATTTTTGATTCATAAGTGATTTTTTATTAACTTATTAGCGATAAAAAATGTAAAACTTATTACTAGGAATAAAAATTTAATCCTAATTGTTTCCAGGAACAATTACTTGCGTTTGTTCTCCTGTTTCTATATCCAGGATATCTACAACAAGCCCAAGATTAGAGTCATAAACATCTACAGAGAGTGTCCCAAAGACATAAGATCCCGGTTTTATTCCTCCTCCTGTACCACCAGTACCTATACCTCCTCCTGTACCTGTACCAAACTGATCCTCGAATAATGAATTAGAAAGTTTGTTTAGTAACTGATTGTTAAGATTTTCCTTGAAACGTTGTAAATCTGATTTTTGTTCGAATCCAGTTGTCTTATCTTCTTTGTAGTCGTTTTGTGCTTGCGCTGAACTAAGTAGCCAATTGTAGTTAAACGTATCTCCGCCAAAAGCTGGGTTGATAGGTTTATAGGCCAAATCTTGCGCAACCGAAGTAAAACATATTCCTAGTAAACAAAATAGTAAAGTTATTGTCTTCATTTTGGTATTTTTAGGGTTTAAAAATAACTGCCAAAAAACATTTAATTAATCTATTCGAATGTCAACTAATTAAATGCACAACTTAATACTGAGTGATCAATTTATTTTGTCTTTCGATATTTTTAAAATACTTGAAAATTTTGGCCGAAGATGATTCTGCCATGTATTTTAAAAAATCTTCGTCTGGTCTTGAAATAAATTCATCAATTATTTCTCCATCAACATCTATCATTATCTTAGTTGTTCTCCCGAAGGTTAATTCTTCTCGAACTGTAACGATTTTATGTGATTTGATTTTTAATTTCGAATATTCTGAATAAAAATAATCGTAAAAATCATTGCCCAACTTAGTCTTGGTATCGTTAGAAACTATACCAATCATTTCTAATCCGTCTGTAGGTGTTTGAATCTCTGTTTTAGATTCATCTTTTCCTCCAAATATTACTTTGTCTTTTCCTATTACTGCATTATTATCATCATAAATTAATAATAGAATAATTATTTCGTCGTCTTTAGTAAAATTTACTTGTGTTTTGGAGAGGTTTACTTTTTGAATTGGTTCTAGTGTAACTCTGCCGTCTTGTGCATTATTGGATTTATTAGTATTGGATTTATTTACTTTTAAAACTGATAATTTATAGGAGATGTTTTTAAACTCTGCCTTTAAATTTTCTGCAGTTCCGGTAATTGCCAATGAATTTTCGATTTGTTCAATTTCAATTTTAGCTTTTACCTCTGTATAAACCACTTGTGCAAATGTGTTTTGCACTACTAACATCATAATAATTAAAATAATATTTAGATTATATCGCTCCATAATATTAGTGATTGAAAATATAAATAGTGCCTGAATTTCCAGTTTGGGTAATTCTCATTCCCTCTGATATTGAGTTTGAGCCATTATTAAAAATGGTTAGATTATCTCCTCTTTGATTAATCGACATATTTATAGCTCCACTGGAGTATAAAGAAAAGTCGCTTACCATATTGTTATTTCCAGACTGAACAACTGATTGATTAATTTCAGGTGCTTTCTTATACATATTTATATAATTGTCATTACCAATTTGATTAAGAACTACATTGGATTTATTACTAATGATACTTACATCTGTAGCATTGTAATTTCCAATTTGCATAATTTTTACAATATTATTATTTTGAACAAACAGATTTGCATTTTGGTTTCTATAGTCATTATTGCTTTCTAATGCTTTTATAGCATATACATCTAAAGGATTTAACTCCTGTGTGAAAGCAATATTTGTAAATAAAAATAATATTAAATACACTGCTGGTTTCATGACATATTTTTAAAATAAATCTTCTTTAAAAATTTATACCAGTTTCATAAATAAAACTGGTATAAACTGAATTGTAAGCAGAATTAAATTCTACTCTTTTCAAGTAAAGCTTAGTTAGATTGGAAAACTATAGCTCCGTTTGCAATACCTGTTTGAGTAATTGTACTCATGTGGTCGTTTCCTAATTGTAGTGTTAACGCAAAGTTAGCAGTACCATCTTGGTAAACACTAGATGTATTGTCATAACCAAGTTGTGCTGTAATTGCTGTGTTTCCATCTCCTAATTGATAAATATCTGAGGTGTTAAACCAATAAGATTGTACAACAAGTGCATTGTTTCCATCCCCATCTTGTTCAATAGTTGATGAGTTACCTACAAAGAATTGTAATGTTGTAGCACTATTGTTATCTCCAGATTGAATAGTTGAAGCGGAGTTAAATGCTCCTAATTGTACAGTTAATGCATCATTATCATCTCCCATTTGGTCGATTGTTGCCACATTTGCCAGACCTAATTGTGCTATAGTTGCACTATTATCATCTCCGTTTTGATTTACAGCTGCGATATTAAAAATACCTGCTTGTGAAACATCTGACTCATTATCATCTCCAGTTTGACTAACAAATGCTAAATTTGCCAAACCAAATTGTGTAACTTGTGAATCATTTGAATAACCTACCTGAGATACCAAGGCTCCATTTATCCAGCCTGTTTGATCTACATCACTAACATTAGCTTGCGCAATTGCAGCTGTACCAACAAATAGCATCGCGGAGATGCTTAAAACTACTTTTTTCATAATAAATATATTTAATTGGTTATTAATACAAATTATTATGTAGGTTTCGTGACGGGGAATCACTGCAAAATTGTAATTACTGATATGTTAAAATAAAGGGGAAAGTGTGAAGCTTTATTTCTTAATTACGATTCAAATTTAAAGAACTTTCTGCTAACGAAATAAATACAACCACCTATTTTTCAATAAGTTAATCACCTTTTCGATGAAGTGCAAAACAATATCGACGAAATGCTAATTTTATCTTAAATTGCTATCAGAAAAAAGTTACTTTATCATTAAATCAATATTCAGATTTGAGTTTCATTCTAAAAAATGCATTTTAAACCCCATTTTTGAATTTATTATACAAAAAAGGTCTGGCAAAATGCCAGACCCTTTTATAATGCGCTTTAAGCTCTTATTTTGTAAACAAAAGCTCTCTATATTTGGTCAATGTCCAAATTTCATTATCTACAAGTAGCTCTAATTTATCGCAGTGATTACGTATATCCTCAAAATAAGGTTTTACGTTATTACAATATGCTTCGGCCATTTCTTGTGCATCTGTAAGATGGTTTGCTTTCTTTCTCTCGTTTGTCATCGCTTCTACTTTAGAGTTGATTCCTTCGATATGTCCAGAAATTTGTTTAATCAATACTATTTGCTCTTTTGCTATAGTAAGGAAATCGTCTCCAAAGATTTCTTTTAATCCTTTTACATTCTCTATTAATGTATTTTGGTAACGAATAGCTGTTGGGATAACGTGATTTTTAGAAATATCTCCTAAAACTCTTCCTTCTATTTGAATTTTCTTAGTGTACTCTTCCAATTCAATTTCGTAACGTGCCTCAACCTCAACATGGTTCATGATACCCAATTCCGAGAATAAATCTAAAGCTTTCTTAGATGCTCTGGCTTTTAATGCCTCTGGAGTTGTTTTATGATTACTTAAACCTCTTTTGGTAGCTTCGATTTCCCATGCTTCGCTATATCCGTCTCCTTCAAAAAGGATTTTTTTAGATACTTTTATATACTCTCTTAAAACATTAAAGATAGCATCATCTTTCTTCATGTCTTTTAACTCAATCAATGCATCAACTTCAATTTTAAAGTCTTTTAATTGTTTTGCAACAATTGCATTAAGAGTTGTCATTGAGTTAGCACAGTTTGCAGATGAACCTACAGCTCTAAACTCAAATTTATTTCCTGTAAAAGCAAATGGTGAAGTTCTATTTCTATCAGTATTATCTAATAATACATCTGGAATTTTACCTACTACATTTAGTTTTAAATCTGTTTTTTCTTCCGGAGATAATTTTCCAGTTGTTACACCTTCTAATTCTGCCAAAACCTTTGTTAATTGCTCACCAATAAATACAGAGATAATTGCCGGTGGTGCTTCATTTGCTCCTAATCGGTGATCATTACTTGCTGTAGCAATTGCTGCTCTTAATAGTTCTTCATAATCATTAACCGCCTTAATCGTATTGATAAAGAAAGTTAAGAACTGTAAATTACTCATAGGAGTTTTGCTTGGGCTTAACAAGTTTACTCCAGTATCTGTTGCCAATGACCAGTTATTGTGTTTACCTGAACCATTTACTCCTTTAAAAGGTTTTTCATGAAATAATACTTTAAAATCATGGCGTTCTGCCACTTTTTGCATTACATCCATTAATAAACAGTTATGATCTACCGCCAGGTTTGTTTCTTCAAAAATCGGTGCCAACTCAAACTGATTTGGTGCTACCTCATTATGACGCGTTTTTACTGGTATACCCAATAACATACATTCTTGCTCTAGATCTCTCATATATAATAAAGCACGAGTAGGAATAGAACCAAAATAATGATCATCTAATTGTTGCCCTTTGGCAGATGTGTGTCCTAACAAGGTTCTTCCTGTCATCATAAGATCAGGACGAGATTCTGCAAGAGATCTGTCTATAAGAAAATATTCCTGCTCCCATCCAAGAGTTGCAGTAACTTTCTTTACATTTTTATCAAAATATTTACAAACATCTGTTGCTGCATCATCAATTGCAGATAATGCTCTTAATAAAGGTATTTTATTATCTAATGCTTCTCCTGTATAAGAAATGAAAACAGTAGGAATACATAAAGTAGTTCCAAAAATAAATGCTGGAGATGTAGGATCCCAAGCTGTATATCCTCTTGCCTCAAATGTGTTTCTTATTCCTCCGTTTGGAAAACTAGAAGCATCTGGTTCTTGTTGTACCAATTGTGCACCTCCAAATTTCTCAACTGGATCACTACCATCATAAGAGATCTCAAAAAATGCATCATGTTTCTCTGCAGTTGTTCCTGTTAATGGCTGAAACCAGTGTGTATAATGAGTAACCCCTTTAGAGAGTGCCCATTCTTTCATACCCATCGCAATATAATCGGCCAGTTTTCTGTCTATCTTAGTTCCATGCTGAACTGCTCCTTGTACTCCTTTAAATGCATCCGAAGTCAAATACTGCTTCATCGCTTTATCGTTAAATACATTAGATCCAAAAATGGTTGATTTTCTGTCGGTTTCTTCAAACTGAACAGATTTTCTTGTTGAAGCTTCTTTTAAAGCTTGAAAACGTAATGTTGACATGCAGACAAATTTTAAGTTATTATTAATTTAGATTTGATAATAAAGTGCAAATATAATAATTAATCCCCTTTATTATAGCCCCCTTTGTGCATTTTATGAAACTAATTCAAACTACACCCCTGTCTTTTCGAAGTAATTTAACAAAAGAGCAGCTTTTTCGGTATTTATAAAACAATTTACCAATCGCGAAACCTTGCTCATTTTCAAAAAAACCACCCATAATTGCGGAATTATTTTTTATCCCCCTCTAAAATTACCTATTTTTAAATTTAGGGCGCAAAAATTAAGCTTATGCAAAAAATAACATTACCCTAAATAAAAACTACCCCCGTTTTTCTAGCAATAAAAAAATAAATATATATTTGACCCAACAAAAAAATCCAAAAAAAAAGAAAAATTAATTTATATTATTATGGCTAAAATAAAGTTAGAGTACATTTGGTTAGATGGATATGAACCAACTCAAAATCTTAGAAGCAAAACTAAAGTTGAAGAACACGAAAATTTTAAAGGAACACTAGAAGAACTTGGTAATTGGTCATTTGATGGATCTTCTACAAAACAAGCCGAAGGTGGATCTTCTGACTGTTTATTAGTTCCTGTTGCAATTTACCCAGATCCAACTCGTATTAATGGATACTTAGTAATGTCTGAGGTTATGTATGCTGATGGAACTCCACATCCTTCTAACGGTAGAGCTACTATTGATGATGATAATGATGATTTCTGGTTTGGTTTCGAACAAGAATATTTCATCATGGACACTAAAACTTTATTGCCATTAGGTTTCCCTGTTGGAGGTTATCCTGCTCCACAAGGTATGTACTACTGTTCTGTAGGTGGGAAGAACACTCACGGAAGAAAATTAGTCGAAGAACATGCAGATTTATGTATCGCAGCTGGAATTAACTTTGAAGGTATCAACCAAGAGGTTGCTTGCGGACAATGGGAGTTTCAATTATTTGCTAAAGGTGCAAAAAAAGCTGGTGACGAAATTTGGATTGCAAGATACTTACTAGATCGTTTAACAGAGAAATATGGTTACTATATCGAATATCACCCAAAACCACTTGGTGATACAGATTGGAATGGATCTGGAATGCACGCTAATTTCTCTAACGAAGTTTTAAGAACTTGTGGAGACCAAGCTACTTACGAAAGAATCTGTGAGGCTTTCCGTCCTGTTACTGCTGAGCATATTGCAGTTTACGGTGCTTACAACGATTTACGTTTAACTGGTAAACATGAAACTGCTTCTATCCATGATTTCTCTTATGGAATTTCTGATAGAGGTGCATCTATAAGAATCCCATTAATTACAGTACAAAAAGGCTGGAAAGGTTGGTTAGAAGACAGAAGACCTGCATCTAACGGTGACCCATATAAAATTGCTGCAAGAATTATCAAAACTGTAAAATCAGCATTGTAATCTCATAGCTTCATAAAACCAAAAAGTGCCTCATATATATGTAGGCGCTTTTTTTATGCCCATTATTTTTGCAAAAAAGCTTAAATTGTCTATATAAAGGGACGCGGATGATACGGATTTTTAAAAACAACAGATAGAAAATCCGTTTAATCCGTGTTTTCGCTTTAGCGAATCCGTTTAATCCGCGTCCCCTTCGCATAGAATTTGAAACTTAGCGACCTTTGCGTATCCGACGCTTCGGGATTGCGCCCTTTGCGGTTAAATTCCCAGCCACAGATTAAAACTTAATCCCTCTTAATCTCTTAATGGTAAAATTTTTATTTTTCTCTTTTACACAATCCAAAAGCATCGTTAAAATATTGGAAATATGCTTTTTAGGTATAAAATCAAAAACTATCTTTGTAATTCACTAAAAAAAATCGGCTTATGATAGTCTGGATACTTTTTTTAATAGCAGTACTACTTATTCTTGCTCTAGACCTTGGCGTATTTAATAAAACACCACATATTATAAGCACAAAAGAAGCTAGCAGATGGACTCTTATCTGGGTAAGCGCTTCGTTTTTATTCTCTGGCGTAATATATTGGTTATATGGTACTGATTATATAGAAAATCCCGACGGACTAAAACCAGCCGCTGCCGCAATAAAATTTATTACCGGATATCTAATCGAATTATCATTAAGCGTAGATAATATTTTTGTGATTGCTATTATTTTTGCTTCTTTCAAGATTCCACAAAAATACCAGCATCGCGTTTTATTTTGGGGAATTCTAGGCGCTGTCATTTTTCGCGGATTGATGATTTTCTTTGGCGTAATGCTTATCAATAAATTCACCTGGACAACTTATGTATTTGGTGCTTTCTTACTGTTTACAGCAATGAAAATGTTATTTTCGGGCAAAGAAGAAGATTTTCATCCAAAAGACTCTTTTATATATAAGGTATTAGGAAAAGTAATTCCGATTACCTCTCACATGGAGCATGAAAAATTTTTCACTTTAACTGAAAAAGGAAAAAAAGCTGCCACTCCGCTATTTGTTGCTTTAATAGTAATTGAGTTTATGGACGTTTTATTTGCAATCGACAGCGTTCCTGCAATTCTTGCCATTACCAAAGATCCTTTTTTAGTCTTTAGCTCTAATATCTTTGCTATTCTCGGATTACGTTCGATGTATTTTTTCCTTGCTAATATGTTGGCTAAATTCAGTTATTTAGAATACAGCCTTATTGCTATTTTAAGTTTCGTAGGTCTTAAAATGCTCCTACACGATTATATCGAAGTACCAGAATGGGGCTCACTTACCTTTATCGGACTTTCACTAATTATAGGAATTATTGTTTCATTGCGATTAAGCAAAAACAAAGAGAAAATTTCTAAAACAGAAGAATAGAAATACAACAGTTTTTTTTCGAACCATTAAGAGATTAAGGTTTATTAAGAATCCTCTAACTCTCACTAAATGTAGATGGAACGCGGATGATACGGATTCGCTAAAGCGAAAACACGGATTAAATGTTTTTTTTTTAGAAAATAAAAAAGGGAATCTTACGATTCCCTTTTTTACTTTATTTTTAGATTACAACTTCACTCTTTGAACATTGCTATCATTAATATTATATTTTTTAATAACCTCATTGTAATCTGAATAATCCGCTTTATTAACAGATTTTCCAGTTTCAAAAATATCTGCCGGAACAATTACAATTCTAAAAACCTGCTTTTGAGTCCAATCTGGACTAAGCGTATTTAAATCAAAATCTGCACCAAGAAAAATATTAACTCTATTAATTGTATAATCAAAGTTATAATCAAGAGCTCCACCATCACTCATGTAATAAGTTTGTGGTATTAGTCTCCAAACATCATTTCCAGCTGAAGCACCATACAAATGATAAACTAATACAACGTCATTTTTATAAATTGGTGGACTTAATGGTATTGTCACTGAAAATCCACTTGGATTAAAATTTACTTGTCTTTCAATAACTTCGGAAACCGGTCCTGGTAAACCTTCTAGTCCTTCTGGCCCCATTGGTCCTTCAGGTCCTTCGCAACTAGAGAATGCTACCAACCCTACTATTGCAAAAAGTGTAATTATCTTTTTCATGTTTTTTTATTTTTTTAAGTTATACATAAAGGTATTCCAAAAATCAAACCAAAAAAAATAATATGTACTATTTTCTTGAAAAAAAATCACACAAATACATACAAATCATTAGTTTTCAATACATAACATTTAAATCATAAAAGGCTATTTTTTAGAATTTTATGATTTTAATTTACTGCAACACCATTTTTAGCCAATACTTTACTAAAATACAATACATGATACGGCAATGAATTTTCCCAATATTCCCAAGTATGTGCTCCTGGTCTTTCGGTATAATCGTGCTCTACTTTGCTATAAACTAATCTTCGGTGTAATTCACGATTGGGTTCGATTAGGAAATCATCTACTCCACAATCGATTATCAATGCTAGTTTATTGGCTTTCATCTTATCGACCATACCAAGTACTGCATAGGATGCATATACTTCTTGTGGCGCTCCTTCTTTTCCAAAAACGGGTTCCATAAATTTAGTTACCTGTACTGCGTCACGATTAAGCATTCCGCCCATATCTACTGCGCCACTCATGCTTCCTGCTGCGCAAAACAAATCTGGATGCTTGGATGATAAATACAATGCGCCATGTCCTCCCATCGAAAGTCCCGAGATTACTCTTCCTTTTTTATCACTAATAGTACGGTAGGTTTTATCTATTTTCTGAATTACTTCTTTGGTTATATAAGTCTCAAACTGACTTCCTTTATTTACTGGACTATCTAAGTAAAAACTAAATGTTTCTCCTTCGGGCATTACGATTATCAAATTGTATTGATCAGATAAATTTTGCACTAATTTTTTATCTGGTGTGTTTTTTAGCCAATCTCCAAAATGTCCGTAAGCACCATGCAACAAATACAATACAGGAAACGAAGCTTTACTTTTGGCATACGAATTTGGTAAAACAACTGCTGCTTTATACGTTTTCCCCATTGCAACACTCTCAATTTGTAGCGTATCTACTTTGGCACCATAAGATAAAAGGGAGCTGCATAAAAAAACAGCCAACAATATAATTTTAAAGTTTTTCATTTGTTTTTTAATAAAGGTTCTGAGATTCTGAGTTACTAAGGCTCTAAGATATGAAAAAGGTTTAGAAAAAGGTATAAAGGCGCAGAGGTTCAAAGGGACAAAGGTTTGGATTGAACATACAGCAAACGCAAACTTTTTTCTTCCAAAAAAAGAATCTCCATAAGAAACTGACTAGTTTGTGTCAATTCCTTGCGGAGATTACTCTTATCTCTAAAAAATAAGTTTATGTTTATTTTGTGTTCAAAACTCTTTGACTCTCTTTGACAAAGACTACAGAAAACCTTTGTCCCTTTTTTAAACCTTATAAAAAACTCTGAACCTCCAAAAAGATGCACTGCGGTGCGTCCCTACAGGAAACCTTTGTCCCTTTGCCTCTCAGAACCTTAGCAACTTAAATTACCAAATAACCACACGTAAACTATCTGGCTGATACATTTTATCTCCTTTTTTCACATTAAATGCTTTATAGAATTCTGGCATATTACTTAAAGGTCCATTTACTCTAAATTGTTCTGGAGAATGTACGTCGGTCATGATTTGATTAATCTTAGACTCATCTCTTCTATTGATCATCCAAGAATAAGCATAAGAAAGGAAATAACGTTGATCTGGCGTTAATCCGCTAATTTTTTCATTATTTTTATATTGAGCCGTTTTCTTAAATGCCTCATAACCTACTACAACACCACCTAAATCGGCAATGTTTTCTCCTTGAGTTGCTTCTCCATTAACGTGTTTACCAAGTACAGTAAACTTATTATATTGATCTACAATCAACTTTGTTTTAGATTTAAATTTTTTCAAATCTTCGGCAGTCCACCAATTATTTAGGTTTCCTTTATCATCATATTGACTTCCCTGATCATCAAAACCATGCGTGATTTCGTGTCCAAAGAAAGAACCTCCAAGAATTCCGTATAAGATAGCATCATCAGGCATTCTTCCTTCATAACCAGGAACGATAATATTACAAGCCGGAATCACAATTTCGTTATTACTAGGATTATAATAAGCATTATATGTTTGTGGTTGCATACTCCATTCGGTTCTATCTACAGGTTTACCGTATTTGTTAACCATATCATTGTAATGCCAAGAATTAGCTTTTAACACATTACTACAAAATGAACTTCTATCAGTAGAAAGTTTACTCATATCCTTCCATTTATCTGGATATCCAACTTTCATTACGATTTTATTTAATTTTTGTAATGCTTTCTCTTTTGTAGCATCACTCATCCAATCTAATTTCTTGATATGTACAGCAAATACATCACGTATGTTATTACCTATTTCTAGTAATTTTTCTTTAACCCCTTTTGGCATATATTCGGCCACATATACTTGTCCTACTAATTCACCTAAATAGCTGTCTGTTTGCCCAACAACTCTTTTCCAACGTGGTTTTTGAGTACTTACTCCGTTCATTACTGTCGAAAAGAATTTGAAGTTTTGCTTCTCAACCGCTGCATTTAAATATTCAGCATACGAATTTACCAAATTCCATTTAAGGTAAGTTTTCCATTCCTCAACAGGATATGTTTTTAATAACTTATTTAATGAAGTAAAAAACTCAGGCTGACCTACAATTACCGTATCAGCTTTGGCAATACCCAAAATTGGTAAAACTGTTTTCCAATCAATATTTGGAGTCGTTTTGCTGAATTGCTCAACAGTAAGTTTGTTATAATTTTTTACTGGATCTCTAAGCGCTTCTAGTTTACGAGAAGATTTTGCCAGATCAGTTTCCAGCTTCATGATAGTTGCAGCGCTTTTGGCAGCTGTTGCTTCATCTTCGCCTGTAAATTTCATCATCGTTTTAAGATGAATTAAATACTCCTTACGAATAGATTCATTTCGCTTATCGGTATCAAGATAAAAATCTCTTTGCCCCATTCCTAATCCGCCCTGACCAAAAAACAACGCATATTTTGTGCTTATTTTATCGTCTTGACCAACATAAAATGAAAAAGCCGGACTTGTACCAAGAGTTTGTAAATGCGCTATAGAATTTACCAAAGAAGGAACATCTTTTATAGCTGCAATTTTTTTCATTTCGCTATTAAGCGGAGATAAACCTGCTTTTTCGATGGCAATTGTATCCATTCCCGAAGCATAAAAATCGCCTATTTTTTGTTTGTTACTTCCTTTTGCAGCCGATTCATCTGCAGCCGATTTTTCGCAAATACTCTTTATTTGCTCATTAATTGTATCCATAACAATTCTCCCAATACCGTTACTACTATCGGTACTCAGAATTGGATGTTTCTTAAACCAACCATTATTGGCATAGTTAAAAAAATCATCCGCAGGATTTATTGTTGTATCACGATTGGTTATTAAAGGATCTGGAAATACTGCTGGTTCTTTTTTGTCACAGCTTGAAACAACTATTCCCGTAAGTGTAAATACGATGAGTGTTCTAAATAAATTCATTAAGTATAATTTTGATTGTTTTGATTAAATCTAACTAATTACCACTTGTTTGTTACAATATTCGAAAAACAAGAATGTAAATATAATTTTTTCTCACATACAAAATGAAACTTCAATTCTAAAAAATGGATTATTACCGCCCAGTATGGTACTCTGACAAAGACTTAGATAGAACTCAAATTATAAAGATTGTCTAAAAGGGAACGCAGATGACACGGATTCGCTCAGCTTAAAAATTAACCGTAAAGCACGCAAAGGTTTTACGCAAAGTTCACAAAGCCGATAAAACATACAGCTTTGCGAACTTTGCGTTTTTATAGAATCTCACTTATAAAATCTTTGCGCCCTTTGCGGTTAAACTCTTTGCAGTTAAAACTACTTAATCACAGTTTTTAACTCCTGACGGTATTGCAACGCACTTTTTCCTGTATAAGTTTTAAATAATTTACTAAAGTGACTGAAATTATTAAATCCGCTTTCATAACAAACTTCATTAATACTAATCGGCTTTTCGGCCAAAAGCTTCGAAGCATGTACCAAACGATATTCATTTACAAAAGTGGTGAAGGTTTTATTGGTTATTTTTTTAAAATATCTGCAAAAAGAAGGTGTCGTCATGCTCACCAAACCCGAAACCTCATCGATGGCAATAGCTTCCTGAAAGTTGTCTTTTACATAATTAAAAACAACATTGATTCGATCATTATCCTGCGTGTATAATTCTAACGAAAACCCATCGGCGTTAAGCACCGTATAATCTTCAGAAGATTCTAATTCATCTAAAATACTCAAGAGTGTTAGCAATCGTTCTAATGGAAGTTGCTTTTCCATCATTTCTATTTTCTTACCAATTCGTTCTTTAGTTTCTCCTGTAAATGCTATTCCTGCTTTGGCTTGACCAAAAACATTTTGAACTTTTTTCATCTCGGGAACTCCAAAAAAATCATTTCCTAAAAATTCTGGCTTAATATGGATAACGATTTCGTTTTTATTCCCAGTTTGTTCATTGGTAAAACCACAATGAGGCAAATTGGCTCCTATTAAAATCAAATCGCCATTGGTGTAATATGAAACATGACTTCCTATTTGTCGTTTTCCCGCACCTCCGTTTACATAAACCAATTCGATTTCGGGATGATAATGCCATAAATGGGATTTGCTATTGGTCTTTTCTGCATGCCTAATATAGCTAAAAGAGCTTCCGTAGGAGTTTGATATCACTTCAAGAGCTGGGGCGGTGTTCTTCATGATAAATTCTTTGAAAAATAAAAACAAATTTAACTAAAACACCTAATATAATTTAAACTTTAACCTATAACGCTTTCGTAAATGAGAATATAGCATAGAAATTGGCAAATAGAGATGTGTAAAACAATATATTCTTAAAGTAATTTAGCATCAGAGAATTAGAACTAATAATTAAAAAACTAAAGCCATGAAAAAGATTCTAAAATTAAGTCTAGTATTTGCAGTACTTTTTACAGGAATGAGTACTTATGCAATTGATGGAAATACCGATTTTGCCCTTCATGTAAGAAAAGGCGACGGTAAACTAATTACATTTTCTTTAAACAATGTAACAAAAGCATATCTTTCTATTTATGATAAAGATGGTACCTTAATTTACTCTGAGTATGCAACGGGTAAAGACGGAATTATAAAAACATTTGATTTGGCCGAATTGCCAGATGGAACTTATTTTCTGGATATAGAAGACAATGTAAAGAAATTGAGATATGAGATTAATGTTACCAATAGGGTATCAACAATGTCTAACAAATCTATTTCGCAAACATACAAAACAGCAAATGCTAAAAATACTGCTGTAGCATTACGTTAGAAAATTGCATGCCCACATTATATAAAAATGAATTTGTTTAGTCAGTAAAGTTAAAAACGTCATCGTTTAAAAACAGCCCTTTTAATGGTTAAAAGAGCTGTTTTTTTTTGTTATAATAGTATCAAATATTCAAAAGAGAGCTATTTTTTCAATCGTTTTTTATTTTAAATTTATCTTTTATACGTGGACTACTACAAAAATGCAAAATACTGATTTAAAAAAAGTTATAAAAATAACATCCAACAATCTTATAAATCCGTATATAATCACGAGTTCAGCCGAAACACTTTTAAGTCAGCAACTTAGAACAAAAATTAACATAAAAAATATTTTGTAGTTAACGAACTATTTGTAGTTTTGCGCACCGCGATTTGAAAATTAAAAAACAAAAACAAAGACATGAAGAAGATTTTAGGATTAAGCTTAGTATTGGTTATTTTTTTGACAACAATGAGTACTTATGCAATTGATGGAAAAGGGGATTATATCTTGAATATAAAAACTGGAAATGGCAAAGTAGTTAGTTTTACTTTGAATGGAGAACAGAAATCAAATTTCTCTATTGTAGATAACGAAAGTCATTTGATATATAAAGGAATTGCAACTAATGAATTAGAAATTTCGAAAACATTAAGTTTAGAAGAATATCCTGCAGGAACTTATTATCTTGAATTTCAAGACAACGCCAAAAAAGTAAAACACGAAATTATCGTAAAATCTTCAAAAGCAAACAAAACAACCGACGAATCTTTTAATCAAAGCCCAGCTTTTCGTCGTTAATTTATCCGCTTTTTAATAAGCAAAACAATTACAATTTAGTTATTATAAAAAGCCCAATTCTGTTTAAGAGTTGGGCTTTTGTCTTTAATTTGCTTCTGTAATAATTTTATACAATTCATTACAATAATCAGCCTTATTATTTTGTTGATTTCTTTTATTTTCCTGCCCTGTTTCATAAACTAGAACCTGAAACCAAAACAATACTCTTTTGGCCATATTCTGGGCTAAAGGATTTTTGTCGTCTAACTTCATTGTATTCAAATCTTTAATTTCAGATTTCCAAAACTTAAAACTACTATTACTCTTAGCCGATTTTAAGTCTTGGTCAAAGCGAAGCGAAAGCTTATCTAAAAGTTCATTTTCCTGAATCTGTATCGCTTCCATTTTGGCTAGTTCCTCTTTATACTCTCTGGATTTTTTGATTTCGGCAATTTTGGTTCTTATAAAATTATCTTCATTTGTATTAAAGAGTGTAATTCCTTTTTCATACGCATTCACCGAAGAAACCATTTCTTTATTGGCCTTTAAACTATCTGCTATGCGTACATTTTTATCATAAATCCTTTTAATAATTGTATCATTCTTAGGTCTTATATTTTTTCTATAAGCCTGAATTTCTAACCAATCAAAAGCGCGAAGCATTTCGTTTTGTTTCGGCCAAACATGCTCTTCATGAGCAACAAAAAGTGTGTTTACAATCTTCGCTTTATCTAACCAATCTTTATTTGCTATCATTTCCTGATAATTCATATCACTATCTCCAACCATTCCTACATAAGAAAAATTATTAGAAGGAGGAATAAGCTTATCCATACCATTAAAAGAAGCCCCACAAGCAATAACTCCTTGAAAAGCACCCGAAGATATTCCGTAAAAACTAGCTAATCTTGCACCGCCCGAAAAACCTGAAATATAAAGTTGGGAAGTATCAATAGGATAGGTTTGCAATACATTATCAAATAATCTATTAGCAACTGCAATATTAACTTGGGTAGATCCATTTCTTAAAGTATTGGAGCATACCAAAATATAATTATACGTTTCTGCAGCCAGTATAAAAGGTTCAATTGCTATTTTTCCTCTTGCATCTGGATCAAAAATAAAGACCAATGCCGTTGGAGTTTTGGCATCATACTTTTTTGGAAAATAAATTGCATACGATTCTGATGGAGTCGTTGCAATTTTCATCGAATCGATAATAACTCCCGTTTGTAACAATTGCTTGTCTTGAGCATAACTAAAAACCGTAACAAAAAGAAACAGAATATAATAGGTAGTATTTTTCATAACACTAAAATATAAAAAAACCTTTCATCTCTGAAAGGTTTTAAACTAATATCTTTATTTCTGTTGTAATAATTTTTCTAAAGTTTCTAATAACCAATTCTCATCTATCTTTTTTAAAACTTTATTTCTTTTAATTTGTTCCTCAATTAAATTTATAAATTCTTCATCATTAAATTCTTCTATAGCTTCTAAAATTAATGAACCATGTTCATCTATTCTTAGAAGTTCGTTTTTAAGAATTTCTCTAATTTTTTCCTCTTTTCGTTTTGCTAACCCCACAATGGCTTCAAATCTGGTAATTTTATCTTTATCTCCTACTTTCTCCCACAAAGCATTTCTAATTATTTTGTTATCAGTTTCAATTTGTGTTCCGATCCCAAAAGTTGCCCAATTTCTGATAGTAGAATCTTTATCTCTGCTTAATTCAATCAAAGTATCGATAGGTTTGCTTTTATCAATTGAAAGAAGGCAGAAGACCAAACTATATCGTACATTAACACTTTTATGATTTTTATACGCGCAAATTATATTGATTTGTTTTTCTGTTAGATTGTCATTATTATGTCCAATTCCAAAGAGTATCGAACTAATAACATTTTTATCAATTTCTTTTTTTAATAAATCAAAATATCTCTTCAAGATTTTTTTCAAATATAATCTTGGATATCCAAATTGAGCTAAAATGTTTATTCCTATAATTTTTTCCTTAACAATTTCTGATTTAGTAAGTTCAATACTTTTCTCAAAGATACCATCTTCATTTCGCTTCCTTAATTCGCTAATAAATTTCCAATAATTTCTATTTGATTTATTATTCAAAAGTTTTTCAAATAGTTTGTCGGCTGAATAATTAATTAAATCCATTCCAATTAAGTTCTTTTCATTTAATATAAGACAATAAAAGTAACTACTATTAAATAAAAAACCGCATTTACTAAATGCAGTTTTATAATTATCTAAATTTAAAAAATCTTCTTAATAACTAAAACGGAAGTTTCTGGTTGCTGTGCGAAGACTCCCGACTTTGTTCCTACTCCAATAATCCGAAAACACAATCAAAAAAATAAATTTGGAACAGAATATAGCAACGGGTGCGAAGTCGGGAGACTTCGCACTGCAATTGCGAACACTTCGTAGAACGGGGGATAATTAGCTTCAGTCCTAAAAAAAACAGTCACTTCTATTTTTATACCACTGATTTATATACATTTGCAAAAAAACATCATCATTTTCAACAAAAGATGAAATTTTCTTACATTATAAATTATTCAATAAAGGCAAAAAAATGTGTACCCTAACATTTTTTTAAACTAATACACATGCAAAAAAAATTAGCTCTTATAGCACTACTGACAATTTTTTCACTTCGTATTTCTGCGCAAAATGAAAAAAACTATGTAACCGATAAAGTAAGTGACAAATACGCTTATATTAATGTAATAGAGACCTACGAAAGAGTTGCGGCAAAAGGTTATAAATCAGTAGATTTATTCCAAAAATTAGGAAATTCTTCTTACTCTAATTGTAAACTGGAAAAAGCTGCGGTATGGTACGGTGAATTGTTTGCCTTGACATCTGATTTAGACCCTGTATATTACTATCGTTATGCTGACTCTTTACAATTCATCTGTCAAAACGAAAAAGCCGATGCCATACTTGAAAAATTGAAACGCAAGTCTAAAGGATCCTGAAAAAGTAAAGTCACAATAAAATATCAGAGTTCCTTATTGCTGTGTGAAGTCTCCCGACTTCGTACCTACTCCAATAATCCGCAAAGAGAATCAAAAAAATAAATTTGGAACAGAATATAGCAACGGGTGCGAAGTCGGGAGACTTCGCACAGCGATTGCGAACACTTCTTAGAGCGTGCTTCATACAACAATTTCAAACACTTCGTGGAGCATATTTTTTATATAAACAATAGCTATCTTAATCTAGTTACTATATATCATATATCTTTTACTTCTTCACTATTTTTTTGTTTACCAAAACTCCATTTAATTTGAGCTCCATAATATAAGTACCTTGGCTTAATTTAGAAATATCAATCTTGTTGTCATTATAGTTAGATAAATTAATTACTACTTTACCATTTAAATCAAAAACACGAATACTCTCCACTTTATCATCATTACCAACATTTATTTGAATAAAATCAGAAGTAGGATTTGGATAAAGCTTGAATGATTGTTTATTTTCTATTACCTCAACATTCAAATTATTTGCATATTTCCATAATTTATTATCTTTTGAATAATATAATTCTTCATTAAAGACAATACTCTCTCTTACATTATATAGTGCGTCAATATTTTCAGTTGTTTGTAATGTGCTATTATAAATCCAACCTTTTCTATTATACTTTTTATCCGATGCAGATGTAATAAAATAGTCATCATTACGAATTTTAGAAATAGTATACACATTCAATATTTTCATGAATACAAAAGGCGTTTCTATGTCACTATCTGAAAAATGTTTTACACCCGATACTGAATAATTATCAAGATTTAATGATACTAACGATGTCCCACCACCTATAAAATTAGAAGAACAAAAAAGTAAAGAGTTATCTTTTTTCATAAAATTAGAAGGCGAAAAATATCGAGTACTCTGTTCTGTATATATCTCTGCTGAAGTTCTATTTACTGTATTAAATTCCCATATTGATAATAAATTTTTATCAGATGAAAAAAACATAAAATACAAATTATTATTTGCTTCAATAACATTACTATATTCCACCAAATCAGTTTGAGCCTGGAATAACCTTCCGACACTTTTTGTATTTTCAAGAGTTCCATCAGTCTCATGTAAAAAATACCTACTAACAAAATATAATTTATTATTATAGTTTATATATTGTGTTAAACCAGGTGTGCCTCCTCCTTCAGATCCATTACCATCTATATTCTCGGTAATTGGAAACGTTCCCTCAGAAGTTCCGTTACTTCTCCAAACTTTAGAATCCATAGTACTAACAGATTGAATTGTAAATATAAAAGTATCATTGCAACTACCTTCAAAAGTAGGCGTATTCCAAAGAGGCAAATTATCTTTTACTAACTCTGTTCCAATGGTAGTTCCATCAGTTTTCCAAACCTGCATTAAGTAATCACCTGTTTTCATTATAAAATAAATATACTTACCTACGGTTGTAAGTCTCCAAACCCTGCCTTTAAGAAAATTTGTTACTTTTATAGTTCCATCAGCAGTCCCATCAGTCATCCATATTTCTCCTTTTGAACTTGCATCTTGCCCAATAAAATATAACTTACCATTTAAAATTGCGGAATTCTCTTTAAATGGAATTCCTGGATAACCTCCATTTTTTACCATTACATCTTTAAATAAAACTGTATTTGGAGTAGTTCCGTCAGTTCGCCACACTTTACCACCAACATCTCCATTATAATTGTTAAAAAAAATATGTTTATTAAATTCAAAAAAAACTTCCGGAGTAGTTGAAAATTCTTGGATTAGTTGTTGAGCGTCAATTTTGATTATTACAAACGTTAAAAGAAATAAAAGTAGTTTTGTTTTCACTCTATATAAGTATTTAGATTTTTAAATCAATTTGCATAAAAACATACAAATTGCCTTTTTGTTAATTAATTGAGTAAATATATAATATTAAAGAAACAATACTCTCTCTTTACAAAAAATAACGAGCTCTCAAACAAAAACAAAAAAACCTCCCATTTCTGAGAGGTTTCCTAAATCTATAAAATCGTAATAATTACATATTCCTTCTATACTGTCCTCCTACTTCAAACAATGCCGAAGTAATCTGACCAAGCGAACATACTTTGGTAGCTTCCATTAAATGGGCGAATAAGTTTTCGTTTTTAATTGCTGCTTCTTGCAGAGTATTAAGATGATCTTTAACCGATTCTTTATGATACTCATGTAAGTTGTTCAACATATCTATCTGATATTGTTTTTCTTCTTCGGTTGCACGAATAACCTCAGCAGGAATAACTGTTGGAGATCCTTTTGAACTCAGGAAAGTATTTACACCCACAATTGGGAAATCTCCGTTATGTTTCAAGGTTTCGTAATACAAACTCTCTTCCTGAATTTTAGAACGTTGGTACATGGTTTCCATTGCACCAAGAACTCCTCCACGCTCTGTAATACGGTCGAATTCTTGTAAAACAGCCGCTTCTACTAAATCTGTTAATTCTTCTATAATGAACGAACCTTGTATTGGGTTTTCGTTTTTGGCTAAACCTAATTCTTTATTAATAATCAATTGTATTGCCATAGCACGACGAACTGATTCTTCGGTAGGCGTTGTAATTGCTTCATCATACGCATTAGTATGCAATGAATTACAGTTATCATAAATAGCATATAATGCTTGCAATGTGGTACGAATGTCATTAAAATCAATCTCTTGTGCGTGTAATGAACGCCCTGAAGTCTGGATATGGTATTTAAGCATTTGTGCTCTTTCGTTAGCACCATATTTAATCTTCATGGCTTTTGCCCAAATTTTACGCGCTACACGACCAATAACTGCGTATTCTGGATCTACTCCATTCGAGAAAAAGAACGATAAGTTTGGTCCAAAATCATTGATGTTCATTCCGCGGCTCAAATAGTATTCTACATAAGTAAAACCATTAGAAAGCGTAAATGCCAATTGCGTAATTGGGTTTGCTCCTGCCTCGGCAATATGATATCCTGAAATAGAAACCGAATAAAAATTACGTACGTTTTGCGTAATAAAATATTCCTGAACATCTCCCATTAATCGTAAAGCAAACTCGGTAGAGAAAATACAAGTGTTTTGTGCTTGATCTTCTTTAAGAATATCGGCTTGAACTGTTCCACGTACTTGCGAAAGTGTTTTTGCTTTTATATCATTATAAACCTCAATAGGTAAAACCTCATCACCAGTAACTCCCAGAAGCATTAATCCTAAACCATTATTTCCCGCTGGCAAATCGCCTTGGTATTTAGGTCTTGTGATCCCTTTTTGTTTGTATAGTTTGATGATTTTTTGCTCTACTTCTTTTTCTAAATCATTGGCTTTAATGTAATACTCACATTGCTGATCGATTGCTGCGTTCATAAAGAAACCAAGCAACATAGGCGCTGGTCCATTAATAGTCATACTCACAGATGTTAAAGCATGAACTAAATCAAAACCTGAATATAATTTTTTGGCATCATCCAGACAACAAATAGAAACTCCGGCATTTCCGATTTTACCATAAATATCTGGTCGTACATCGGGATCATTACCATATAATGTTACACTATCAAAAGCTGTCGAAAGACGTTTTGCAGGCAATCCTGCACTCACATAATGAAAACGTTTGTTGGTTCTTTCTGGTCCACCTTCTCCCGCAAACATACGTGATGGATCTTCGCCCTCACGTTTAAAAGGATATAATCCTGATGCAAACGGAAATTCTCCAGGAACATTCTCTTGCAAACACCAACGCAAGATATCTCCCCAAGCTTCATATTTAGGCAAAGCTATTTTTGGGATTTGTTGGTGCGATAAACTTTCGGTATGTGTTGCTATTTTTATTTCCTTATCACGAACTTTAAAGCTGTAAACAGGATTCTTGTATTTATTTACTTTTTCATCCCAAGTTAGGATCATCTCCCAATTATAAGAATCTAAATCCATTTTTACTTTATCAAATTGATTTAGTAAAAGATTCAGGAAAACACGATTTTCTTCGGCTCCGTTTATAAAAGTGCTATCATCGATTCCTGCTTTGGTAATCACAGGAACTTTCCCCGTAACACTTTCGATAGTTTTAAAAATACCGTATAATTTTTGTGCCACTTGTTGTTGCGACAAAGCAGTATCATCATATTTACGATTGTTCTCGGCAATTTCAGATAAATATCTCGTTCTGTGAGGTGGAATTACGAAAATTTTCTCGCTCATTTCACGAGTAATTTCGAAAGTCGATTTTAAATCTGATTCTGTTTTTTCGACAATTTTGTCCATGATAGATTTATACAATGTATTCATCCCCGGATCATTAAACTGCGAAGCAATTGTTCCAAAAACAGGCATATCGTCAGGATTTTTATCCCAAAGATTATGATTGCGTTGGTATTGTTTTTTTACATCACGTATGGCGTCTAGTGCACCACGTTTATCGAATTTGTTTAATGCTACTAAATCGGCAAAATCAAGCATGTCGATTTTTTCTAATTGCGTAGCTGCTCCAAATTCTGGTGTCATTACATATAAGGAAACATCTGAATGATCCATAATCTCTGTATCTGACTGACCAATTCCTGAAGTTTCTAAAATGATAATATCATATTTAGCAGCTTTAAGAACCTGAATCGCTTCGGCAACATATTTAGATAAAGCTAGATTTGATTGACGAGTTGCCAACGAACGCATATAAACTCTTGAGTTATTAATAGCATTCATTCGGATTCTGTCTCCTAAAAGTGCTCCACCAGTTTTACGTTTTGATGGATCTACAGATACAATTCCGATAGTTTTTGTTGGGAAATCGATTAAAAAACGACGTACCAATTCGTCTACTAAAGATGATTTTCCTGCTCCACCAGTTCCTGTAATTCCCAGAACAGGAATTTTAGAAGTTGCATTGTTTTGATGTATTTTATCAAAAACAGGTTTTGCAATTTCAGGAAAATTCTCAGCAGCAGAAATCAAACGTGCAATTGCCGTTGGATTTTTATCTTCGATATGATTTATTTCATCTGTAAGTTTATCTCCAATAGGATAATCAGAACGTTCTACCAAATCATTAATCATTCCTTGTAATCCCAAAGAACGCCCATCATCTGGAGAATAAATTCGTGTAATTCCGTATTCGTGTAATTCGGCAATCTCGCTTGGCAAGATTACACCACCACCACCACCAAAAATCTTGATATGTCCCGCTCCTTTTTCATGAAGCAAGTCATACATATATTTAAAATATTCGTTGTGACCACCTTGATAAGAAGTTAACGCAATAGAATTTGCATCTTCCTGAATAGCCGTATTTACAACTTCTTCGACACTACGGTCGTGACCTAAATGAATTACCTCAACTCCAGTGGATTGAATAATACGACGCATTATATTAATTGCCGCATCATGTCCATCAAAAAGTGATGCTGCGGTAACAATTCTTACTTTATTTTTAGGAATATAAGGTATTTGTGGTTCCATTTTGAGAATATGATAATTTTAGGAGAGCAATTTACAAAAAAATTTAATGATTCTTGAATCTAGTTTTAAACCTTATCAAAAAAAATACTCTTTTTAAAGCAGGCTCAAGTTATATACGGAAAAAAAACTTATTCTGTTCATTTTTTCTTACTCAAAAGTATTAAAACATACGTTTTTTCTTATATATTTGATTTCACTTAAACCTAAATAGTCATTTATCCAATTTTATAGAGTGTATGAAAAAAATAATAGTATTTATTACAGCAATTAGTGTCGGACTTCTTTCTGCCAGATGCATGAAAAACCGAACTACGCAAACTGATGATTCCTTATTAAAGTATGATAAAATAGAGGCTTATCAAGGGGGATTTTCTGCTGTAAAACTAAATGGCAAATGGGGATTTATAGACGCAACTGCCAATGAAATTACACCTCTGAAATATGACAACATAGCTGCTTTTCACGAAGGCATGGCTTATGTTGAACTAAATAATAAAAGTGGTTTTATTGATGCGACAGGAAAAGAAGTTATTCCGTTAATATATGACCCAGCCGATTTTTCTTCAAGTTTTTTCTCTGAGGGCTTAGCGTTAGTATCCAAAAATGAAAAATATGGATATGTAAACAAAAACGGCAAAATTATAATTCCGATTATCTATAAACTGGCAAATGCTTTTGAAGATGGTTTAGCCAAAGTTGTTCTGAATGGTAAATGGGGGATGATAAATAAAAACGGAGAAACCATCATTCCTTTTGAATATGATGATATGGCAAGTTTTTTTTCAAAAGATAAAATCATGGTTATGATAAATAACAAATGGTTCGTTATCGACAAACCTAAAGTAAATTAATGAATATATTCGACTCTTAATTATTATAAACACCTTACTATTAAATATCGATTTAACTTAAAGTATCCTTAAACATTTTAAGAATAAAGATTTTTTATTAAAACATAAAAGATCAAGTACATTATAATCTAATACTATTATATTCTTTTCAGATTAAATTCTTACGAAATCACATACTTATAATAGTATTCTTACTTATCAATTCTCTATTGCCAAAAACAGCAAAAAACTACCCTAACTTGCTAATTTTAAAACTTCTAGTGGCGTAAAACAGCTTTCTTTAAACAGACCTTTGCACTTTGATTTAAGAGTTATATATGACTTTTCTTGAATCGCAAAAAATACTGAATTAGAAGTAGTTATATTTTAAACAATAAATAAATGCGAATTTTTATGTGATTAAAATTTCTTAGTCACAATACTTTTAAAACAGAATCAAATTTTTATTTAATTATTAAAATACCATTTGATGCAAAGTAAACAAAAAAGCGTCCAAATTTTAGGCTTCACATCCCTAAGTACTCTTCTTATATTGATAATCATTTTTATTATTGCTCCAGCAAAAATTGAGGATTTCTGCAAATTTTCTATCGTTGTAATTACTCCTCTCACGCTTTTAGCAGCACTTATATTATCAACAATAGCAGTTTACTATAATAAAAGACACATCTTCGGATGGATTTCATTACTATTTATCATCGCAGTTTTTTCGATTACGACTTATTTACTATTAGGGTCAAAGATTCTTTCGCTTTAAGGATTGCCCTGTCAATTTTCTTTTCTGAAATATAACTTATAAAAAATCTAAAAATGAAAACGAATAACACTGAAGGACTTACACTTTTTGAAATAAAACAACTAATACAACAAGGAGGGAAATTTGTTGCATTTCCTTATACCGTTTCTGCTCTTTTTTTATCTTATAAAAAAGAGTCCCCTATTTATTTTGTTCGACCTAACGAGAATACACTCAAGTACTCTTTTAATTATTTTATACTAAATTTAATTTTCGGCTGGTGGGGACTTCCTTTAGGACCAATTCATACAATTAGCTCGTTGTATTATCATATAATTGGCGGTAAAGATTGTACCCAAATGATACTAAATGACCTAGAGCAAAACAATCCTGTTTATGCTCCTGATCTTCATTATTTGCAATTTGCATAAAAGTCAAAACAAATAATTCAACACACAGAACTCATAAAATTCAACTTTATGAATTTCCCCACAAGCTGGCTTCCAGTCTCTACAATCATTTTTACTTAAATATTACCTTAACCTAGTAGTTTTAAAACTTATAATAGTATTAATCACCATTAATTAAGAGAACCTTTGTTGTTTCGACAAAATTATTATTTAATAAGTCAAAAACATTCAGACAAAGACTGTTTTGTTCATTTTTAATTACAAAACATTACTCAATCATCATGTTATTGACACTGTTAACGAAGCCTAATGGGCAATGCAAAATGAAAAGCTGGCAACTATTAATTCTTAGCATTTTTTTTACTAATTGTAAAAACAATCATCAAGATTTAAAGGATAACACTAATAGTTCAATCATTGAAGATGAAAAAACTGACTCATTTAAAATTATTCCAGACTCAACTACCGTTTTAAAAAAAGATGCTCAATACCTAGAGTTAGAATTTATTCTTTGGGGCTATACCAGGACAAATCATATACCATCTGACAGAAAAATAAAAATTTCTCGCTATACCCAATTGTAATTATAAAAAAAATACCATGAGAAAATTTGATTTAGAATCATTTTACAAACACAAAAAAAACGGCGCTACTTATTGCCGATATATAACTACAGATAGTAATGGTAATGCCCTTGAAATTTATCTCTTGGAACATACAGATTCTTACCAACAAACAGTAACATACTTAAATACACCTATAAAAAAAAGGCATTTGTATGATAAGAAAACTTTAAATGTAACAAAAGAAATAGAAAGCTTTTATGATTGTATTATTGGTTTCCGAAGAGAATTTAATGAAAAAGGAGAACTTATAAAAGAGGTAAATAACGACAAACCTTTTAAATTTAGTTGGCAAGATTTGGTTAAGAAAATGAAACAGGAATATGACATAGATCTTATGAATGAAAATGATCAAATCAAGACTAATAATTATGTTTCGTCTGTATCTAGAAACTCACAAGTGATGAAGTATTTTATTATTATTCCATGCGAATTTACTCCTCATGGTGTAAGCGAGGAAAGATTTGAGATTGATGCAACAACTGGAAAAACCATTATCCATATTAAAAACAGAGCAAAATCTTACCCAAAAACAACTCTTTAATTAATCATATTAATAGGCTTATTTGTTCTTTTTCCTAAATAAATACCATCAATAAAACCTAAAAACATTACCCTAAAATACTCGTTTTTAAACTTATAATAGCCTGAAATAACTTTAATAAAAATGATATTCGCATATAACTAAACTGAAACTATTTCTCAATAAGTGCATTTAATTGTAATTGTTTTGGTTACAAACATTCTTATTGAGAATACTTCTTATCACTATTAATTCCAAAATTATTAATGCTATGAAAATTACCACAATCAAGTTATTTCTTTTATGTATTGTAATGGCTACTACCGCATGTTCATCTAGTGATGATAATGAAGACCGTCCTGTGCTGCCAGAACAAATCTTGTACGATTACTATATAAATAGTACCATGCAAAAATCGATTGACCAATTAGGGATTACCATACACAAAGGCACTACTCCACCTCTGGTAGAAGGTGTTTACACCATTGACCCGTTTTATTGTGCTAAATCCAACTTTGCAGATCTTGCATCAGGAACTACTTTCGGTACATCGACTCTTACGCTCTCTAACCAAAATACAGCTAAATTAAGTATCGATTTTAAAAATTTTCTAATTTATTCCTATGATAGCAATAATGAAATATGGGAAGGAGAAGGCACTTTTATATCTGGCGAAGGCAATAAATTCTCTATCTTATTTCATAGTAATGGCGAGCTAGATAAAGGGCTTTATATTGCAAAATATCAAAATCTGATTATTCTTTCTGGTGAACTTGATGTTCAGGACAATAAAATTAAGGGCATCAAAAATCTACAAATGGCATCAATCATGTCCGATGATTACAAAGACCCATACAATACTTTAATATCTATAGGCGAAGGGCGCCTTTTTACCGATAATTACGCAGATATAAAATAAACACAATAATCAAAATCGATAAAGTCATACAATGGGTTTTATCGATTTTGATATTTATAATTCACATAGATTAATTTAAAACCAATAGAGAATATGAAAACGACAGAAGAAATGAGCGAACATTTTTTGGATATGCTATATGAGGATGTAGTTTTATTGGGCACTAATTTATACAAAGAGATATACGAAAAAACTACTGTAACCGATGAGCTAATCCCCTATTACAAATCGGCTTTAAATTTATTTAATAGCTTGTCTAAAGAAAACCAAAAGGTGTTTTTTGAAATTATACAAAATACGATTGCAGAAACTGTTGTAGATGTATTAGGAATCTTAGACGGAAATGTAAATCCGGATAAAAAACTGGAACCGCAGTTACTTTTGAATGATGAGAATACAGACGGAATCTTGCAAGAACTTTTTGTTATAAACTACATGGAAAAAGCTTAGTTGCTAAAATTTAATAACTACAAATGAAAAATACTTTTTTAATATATAAAGACGGGATTGATGATTATAAAATAGACATGAATCCTAATGAAGTGGAGAAAATATTAAAACAAAAAAACGAATTCAAACAGTATGAAAAATATACAAATGGATCTCGTTTTACATTAAGCTCAACAAAAGAATTTGGCTATTATTTTTACTTTAAAAATGATAAATTAAAGACTATAATTTTAAACGATGCTACTAGTATCGAAATAGACAAAACCAAATATACGATAGGTAATGAGGACGAAAAAAACCTCTTTTTATCAAAACACAACCCATATATTGTAAATCGAGATTTAATATTCACCGATTTAAACATGATGATTAGTGGTCTGTTATCTCCTTACGAAATAATTCAGATTGCCGTTTATTCCGAAAACAAAAAGAAGAAAGAAGAAAAAGAAATTGTTTCAGGCAGAACTTATAATAATATTTATGGCCCTGGTAAAAAACTAGCACTTAATTCTGTTTTAAAACCTGGAGTAAGTTTAGATTTTTTGAAATTTGGCATGACGAAAAAGGAAATAAAGGAATTGATAGGAAAATTGCCTTTACAAGAAGAAAAAAAATATCAGGTCTGGGAAGATTTTAAACTAACTTTTGGCAAAAAGAATAAATTAAAAAAAATCAAACTCAACTCGGCCACAACAATAGATATTTACGTTGAAGAAACTAAAATTTATTCTAGTAAAGATAAAAAGCTTATCTACCCAAATGATTTTACTGAAGTGAAAAGTCCGTATACAAAAAAAGGAATATTCAAGAACAGAAAAGCATTTTATAATAAAGATCTAAGAGTATTATTTGAACCTAATGATGTATTTATTTATCCAATTGAGATACATAGATGAGGATTTTTTAAAAAAGGGACAAAGGTACTGAGGCTCAAAGGGACAAAGGTTTTTAGGAAGGTACTGAGGTTCTTTAAAAAAAGGTACTGAGTTACAAAGGTTCAAAGGTTCAAAGAATTAAAACTTTGCTCCCGACGCTTCGGGATTGCGTATCCCAATAGCTATCGGGACTGCGCACTTTGCGGTAAAAATCCTGCTCTTTGCGGTAAAATCTTTTGCAGTTCTATTTACATACAAAATAATCGTTACCACTTTTTCTATTTTCTTGCCTCTATCATCTTGCTTCTATTCTCTTACTTCTATTATCTCACATCTCAAATTCTCTCCTAATACAAACTATTTTTCCTAATCTAGCCCCGATGGAAACGGCATCCCGCGCTCTTTTTGGCGCGGATATAGTGCACAGCGGGAACATTGTTACTAATAAAACAAAATGTTTCTGCTCCTAAAATAAAATTGTGGCTTTGTTTTTGAATAAGTAGTATTTTTGAAACTTATAAAACTAATATTTAATGAAAAAGATTTTACTCCTTGCGTTGACATTTTCTCTAACTGCTTGTGCACAAATAAAAATACCGAAAAATTTAAATGAATTATCTTCGCAAATACAAACTTTGGGCGGCGGCGCAGATATTGCATCGGGCTTAAAAGAAGCTTTGGATAAAGGAATATCTAAACAAGTAACAAAATTAACTGCTACCGATGGGTTTTATAAAAATGAAGCAGTTAAAATTCTTATGCCTGCCGAATTGCAAAAAGTAGATGCTACTTTAAGAAAAATTGGTCTTTCGTCACTGGCTGATGAAGGTATTAAGGTATTGAACCGTGCTGCTGAAGATGCTGTAAAAGAAGCTACGCCTATATTTGTTTCGGCTGTAAAAAACATGTCTTTTAACGATGCTAAATCTATTTTGTTAGGCAATGAGAATGCTGCAACAACTTATTTACAATCTAGCACTACTACTGCTTTATACAGCAAATTTAATCCTGTTATTAAAAACTCTTTTAGTAAAGTTGGTGCCGACGTAATCTGGTCAAACATTATTGCTAAATACAATAGTATTCCGCTTGTTAAGAAAGTAAATCCTGACTTAACAGATTATACTACTAACCAAGCTCTTGCTGGAGTTTTTAAAATGATTGCTGTAGAAGAAAAAGGCATTAGAACTGATATAAGCGAAAGAACTACGCCTTTATTAAAAAGTGTTTTTGCTTTGCAGGATAAAAAGTAATTTTACGTTTAACTGTTTAATCGTTTAGTTGTGTAATCGGAAGTATCGGTTAAGCATTTAAACGATTAAACAAATAAACTATTAACCGATTAACCAAAAAACCAAAATGCAAAAAATAACTTTTCTTATTCACTGCAAGGACCAAAAAGGTATTATTGCAGCTGTAACCAATTTTATCCTAAAAGTTGAAGGAAACATTACTTACATTGACCAACATGTGGATGTGGAGCAAAATGTATTCTTTATGCGATTGGAATGCGAACTTACTAATCGTAATATTAGTATTGAAGATATAAAAACCGACTTTAGTACTACTATCGCAACCAATTTCCAGATGTCATGGCAATTATACAATCAGGAACAAAAACCTAAAATGGCATTGTTTGTTTCTAAATATGACCATTGCTTATTTGATATTTTAGGGCGCTATAGTGCTGATGAACTGGGTGTAGAAATTCCGGTAATTATAAGCAATCATAATGATTTAAGATCGATTGCCGAACGTTTTGATATTCCGTTTCATTGTGTTCCTTTTACAAAAGACACTAAGGAAGAAGGCGAAAAACAACAGATTGCATTATTAAAAAAATATGATATAAATTTTATTGTTCTGGCGCGCTACATGCAAATTATCACACCTAGTCTGATTGCGCTTTACGAAAACAAAATCATCAATATACATCATTCATTCTTACCTGCGTTTCCTGGAGCAAAACCATATCATTCGGCTTTTAAAAGAGGGGTGAAAATTATCGGGGCAACAAGTCATTATGTAACTGAGGAACTAGATGAAGGTCCGATTATCGAGCAGGATATTGCACGTGTTTCGCACATACATTCCGTAGATGATTTTATTATGAAAGGGCGTGACCTGGAACGCATTGTTCTGGCAAGAGCCATAAAATTACATGCTGAGCGTAAAACAATGGTTTATAGTAATAAAACGGTTGTGTTTTCTTAATTGGCTTAAACGTAAAAGATTTTACCGCAAAGTGCGCGAAGATTTACGCAAAGGTCGCAAAGTTTTAATTCTTTGAGTTTATTACCAACAAAATCTCTGGAACAAAGGCGCACTGTTGTGCACCTCTACAAAAAAACTCAGGATCTTAGTACCTTATAAAAAACCCGACAAGTATAAACTTGTCGGGTTTTGTTTTTTTAAAGCTCTTTGAACCTTTGTAACTCTGAACCTTTGCAACTTAAAGAAGCTTATTTAACTTCTATTAATAATCTTGGATCACTAAAATTATTTACTTCATCCATTGTCATTCCTAATGCATTTGCAACTCCTTCTCCATAAGCTGGATCGGCTTTAAAGCAATTACGAATGTGTCTTACCTGAATAAACTTTTGCGCTCCTCCTACTTGTGCAGCAGTATTCTTAAATAAAAATTGTTTTTTATCATCGGTCATTAAGCGGAATAGTTTTCCTGGTTGAGAGAAATAATCGTTATCGTCTTCTCTAAAGTTGTGAGCATACGCATCTCCGTGAATTGATAAAGGAGGTTCTTTATATTCTGGTTGTTCCTGCCATTTGCCAAAACTATTTGGCTCATAATGTTTTTTGCTTCCGTAGTTTCCATCTACACGCATTGCGCCATCTCTGTGGAAACTATTTACTGGACATTTTGCTGCATTTACTGGAATCTGAGCATTATTAACTCCTAAACGGTAACGGTGAGCATCTCCGTAAGAGAATAAACGTGCTTGTAACATTTTGTCTGGAGAATATCCTATTCCTGGAACTATATTAGCTGGATTAAAAGCTGCTTGCTCTACTTCGGCAAAATAGTTATCTGGGTTTCTGTTTAATTCAAACTCTCCAACAGGAATAAGTGGGAAATCTCCTTTTAACCAAACTTTGGTTAAATCGAATGGATGATATTTATAGGTTTTCGCTTGCTCCTCGGTCATGATTTGCACAGACAATTTCCATTTTGGAAAATCTTTTCTTTCGATAGCATCAAATAAATCTCTTTGGTGACTTTCTCTGTCGGCTCCAACTAATTTTGCAGCCTCTTCATCGGATAAGTTTTCGATTCCTTGTTGTGTTACAAAGTGAAACTTAACCCAATGTCTTTCGTTTTTATCATTGATAAAACTAAAAGTGTGGCTTCCGAATCCGTGCATCTGACGGTATGATTTAGGAATACCTCTATCACTCATTACAATTGTTACCTGATGTAGTGCTTCTGGAAGTAATGTCCAGAAATCCCAATTGTTATCTGCGCTTCTTAAATTGGTTTGTGGGTCACGTTTTACGGCGTGATTTAAATCAGGAAATTTCATTGGATCACGGAAAAAGAATACTGGCGTATTGTTTCCTACTAAATCCCAGTTCCCTTGATTGGTGTAGAACTTCATGGCAAAACCACGTATATCTCTTTCTGCATCGGCAGCGCCTCTTTCGCCAGCAACTGTAGAAAAACGAACAAACATGTCTGTTTTTTTCCCAATTTCCGAAAAAATGTCTGCTTTAGTATATTTAGTAATGTCATGAGTTACGGTAAATGTTCCGTAGGCTGCAGATCCTTTGGCGTGCATTCTTCTTTCGGGAATTACCTCTCGGTCAAAATGTGCCATTTTTTCTAAAAACCAAAAATCCTGCAATAATACCGGACCACGAGGTCCTGCAGTTATTATGTTCTGATTGTCTGGTACAGGCGTTCCTGTTGCCGTGGTAAGTTTGTCATTCGATTCCATAAGTAACAAATTTTAATGATTATATTCAAAGGTAACGTACTTGCATGTATAAACAAAATTGATTGTTTTTATATTCTGATAACTACAAACTATTGAAAAGTTTTAAATTAGTACATTTTTAATTTACCTAAAAGTAATCAAAAAAAAGTTAACTTATGTACAACAAAGTAATAACAAAACCTTAACAGGATAACATTGGCTTATGTCTGATCTTTGCAATGTAATAAACTGGTTATTTATTATTTTGGTTTTGGTTAGTTAAATGATTGCCGGCATCTGTTAGATGTCGGCTTTTTTTTGCATTATAATTTCCTACATTTTAAAGCATGCAAAAACCAATGCTTCCTATTGACACTTATTAGGAGCACTTTTGTTTTAATGGAAATTCTCTATAAAAAATATTATTGCAGGCGTTCGTGCATTTGCTTAAAATAGGAGAATGCTTTTAGCAAACGGGTTCCATACCAAGAAAACATTTCGCCATCGACAAAAACAGTTTTGGCATGATGTGTAAATCGCCCAATCTCGAATGCATCTTCTTCTTTAAAAGGATAAGGTTCTGAGGATAATAAAACGACGTCGGGATCGCCCTCTAAACGCATTTTCTTAAGCTCTATTTCAGGATAACGTCCTTTATCAAGATATATGTTTGTAAAGTGATTGAGTTTAAGTAACTCATTGATATAATTATCTGAACCTACAACCATAAAAGGATTTTTCCAGATAAAGTAAGCTGCTTTTTTAAACGGCTTGTCTTTTATATAAGATTTAAAATCCTGCAACCCAAAAGCTAATTTATCGTTCCACTTTTGAGCTTCGGTACGGCAATTAAACAATTGTCCAAAATCGGTAATCATTTGAAAATTATCTTCGATGGTCAAGATATTAGTAACCCAAACCGGACATATCTCTGATAGTTTTTCGACAATTTCCTTTGTGTTTTCTTCTTTATTACAAATGATAATATCTGGATTCAATAATCGGATTTTCTCATAATGCACTTTCTTCGTTCCGCCAACCATTTTCTTTGTTGATTTAAAATGATATGGGTGAACACAGAACTTGGTTATTCCGATGATTTTATCTTCGAGACCTAAATCATAAAGTAATTCGGTTTGCGAAGGAACAAGCGAAATAATTCGTTTTGGTGCAGTTTCGAAAGAATGTGAAGTACCGATTTGGTCTATAAGAGTTTTCATTTGTTTAAAGTTTAAAGTTGCTCTAGTTTGAGAGTTTTACCGCAAAGATTACAAAGGGTTACGCAAAGAACACAAAGCTTTGCTCCCGACGCTTCGGGATTGCGTATCCCGATAGCTATCGGGACTACGCTCTTTGCGGTTAAAAAATTAAACCTTTGAACTCATAATCTCTTCCATTTCTTGTTGTACTTTCAAAGCTTCTTCTCTTGCTTTATCAGCAAAATCAGTTCCTTTAGAAGCATAAATAATAGCTCTAGAAGAATTAATAAGTAATCCTACTTTATCATTCATTCCGTATTTACATACTTCTGCTAAGTTTCCGCCTTGAGCGCCAACTCCTGGAACCAATAAAAAACTATCGGGAACAATCTTACGAATCTCAGTAAAATATTCGGCTTTGGTAGCTCCAACAACATACATTAGGTTTTCGCTATTTTTCCATGTTTTAGAAGTTTCCAGAACTTGTTTGTATAATTCGGTACCATTGGTAATTAAAGTCTGGAAATCGAATGCGCCTTCATTAGATGTTAACGCCAACATTATAGTGTGTTTATTTTTGAAAGCTAAGAAAGGCTCTACTGAATCTTTCCCCATATAAGGTGCAACTGTTACACTATCAAAATTTAAATCCTCAAAGAAAGCTTTGGCATACATGCTCGATGTATTACCAATATCGCCACGTTTGGCATCGGCAATTGTAAAAATATCAGGATGTTTCTCGTTGATATAGTTAATCGTTTTTTGCAGCGACAACCAACCTTTTATTCCGTAAGCTTCATAAAAAGCTGTATTGGGTTTGTAAGCAATTGCCAAATCGTGTGTGGCATCAATTATTGCTTTATTGAATTCGAAAATTGGGTCTTCGGTTTCTAGAAGATGTTGTGGAATTTTGGTTAAATCGACATCTAAACCGATGCATAAAAATGATTTTTTTTGAAGAATTTGTTCGTGTAGTTGTTGTGTTGTCATATTGTAATTTACTAGTGCGGCAAAATTACAAATAATATTATTGGTATTCGAATTTCGGCAAACATAGAATTCTTATAAAACAGAGCGGTAATTGTGTAACAAGTCAAGCTGTTGTTAAAACTAAATTTGGAAAACAACGTTTAAAGTAAATTACATGAAACCCAATATAGGAATAGCTCCAAAAGATTTAAAGAAAAGTGCCGACATCTTAACCTCAATTTTATCTAATGAAATGATCTTATATGTAAAAACAAGAAAATTTCATTGGAATATATCTGGTAACAGTTTTATGGAGTTACATAAACTATTTGAGGACCAATATGGTGTTCTGGAAACTATCATTGATGAAGTAGCCGAAAGAATTAATCAGCTTGGCGAAAAAACAATCGGAACCATGACAGAATTTATTGGTAACTCGACATTAAAAGAGTTTCCTAATAAGTATCCGTCGCAAAAAGAAATGCTAAGTGAGTTATTAGAAAATCACGAACAGGTTATTACTGAATTTAGAAAATACATTCCTGCTTTCGAAAATGAAAATCATGATATAGGTTCTGCCGATTTTATCACCGGTTTATTAGAACAACACGAAAAAATGTCCTGGATATTAAGACGTTATCTAAGTTAAATTTTTACTAAAATGGGAATTCTGCAACAAATACCCATTTTAATATAACTATTTAACTCTCAATATTTTGTACATTTACATACTATACTTTTCGAAGTGTAAATAAATTAAAATAAAGAAAACGGGTTATAAAGAAAAGTTGAAATATTACGCACTACATTTTCAGATGATGATTTGATGTTTGCTGAAGTGAGGAAGTCGAAATTATTATTTAAGACTTCAGCAAAAATTAGGGAAATCAAAAAAAGTAGAGAATCAAATCAATCTGATTTGTAAATTCTTTTTAACTCAGTTAGTACCGTCTAATTTTATATTAGGCGGTATTTTTTTGTTAATTACTAAAATAATAACAATCACTCCCCTACACTTACTTTACTGCTCATTTTATTACTACTTAGCAATAATTTTTTATCTATCTTTAGCAATATTTTTTAAACGATGAAGTTATTTATTAAGTTTGACATTAATACAGTTTGCACCCAATTTCTGAAACAGAAATTAGGCGAACGCCAAATAAATTATACACCGTTGGGTTTTGGAGAAATTGAATTGGACAAAAACCTAACATCCGAAGAATTGGATAGCATGAAGAATGAGTTAGAGCCTTTTGGGTTAGAAATTGTAGAAAATCAGAAGAGTGTTTTAGTACAAAAAATAAAAGATGCTATTATAGAAATGGTTTTTATGGATGAAAACGGGAACAACTTAAAAAGTTCTGTTTATCTAGCCGAAAAATTAAATCATAGTTACGGATACTTATCAAACGTATTTTCGGAAGTTACTTATTCGTCTATTGAGAATTTTATCATTTTACAAAAAATTGAACGAGCCAAACATCTCATTATTATAAATGAAATGAGCTTGACCGAAATTGCATTTTTACTCAATTACTCTAGCGTTGCGCATTTAAGCACACAATTTAAAAACACTACAGGAATCACTCCTTCGGCCTTTCAGAGAATCATAAAAAAACGACGCGAAAACCTAAAATAAAGAATTTATAAATGCAGAAAAACGCATTACATATTTTACTGGCAGATGATGATGAAGATGATCGCCTTTTTTTCAAAGACGCCTTTGAAGAAGTAAAAATACAGACACAAGTACAATTTGCTCATGACGGAATAGAGTTAATGGAGCACTTAATGCATCCTGATACCGTATTACCCGATATTTTATTTCTGGATTTAAATATGCCTAAAAAAACAGGTAAAGAATGCTTGATGGAAATAAAAAAAACAGATCATTTAAAACACCTTATAATTGCTATCTACTCTACTTCTTCATCAGAGGAAGATATTGAAGATACTTTTATACAAGGAGCAAATATTTACATTAAAAAACCAAGCAATTTTAATGCTCTAAAAAAGATTATTAATGAAGTTGTAACTTTAAATTGGCATTATCACACTTCTGGTTTAAACCGTGATACATTTTTGTTACGCTTAAAATAATTAAAATCGGATGAAATTGATACCCAATTTTAATTCCCCACGTGCGCTGAGGATTATTTTTGCAATATCGATATTTATTTTATTGTTTATTTCATCGGTATCCTATCAACACAATCGTGACTTGCAGAATTCTAGCAAGTTAATGATGCATACCTATGAAATAAACATTCAATTAGAGCGACTACTTTCGTTTGTAAAAGATGCCGAAACGGGACAAAGAGGTTATATAATAACCAAAAACAGCCGTTTTCTTGCCCCTTACCTATTTTCTCGCGATAAAGTAAATCGATCCTTTATCGCACTTAGGAAATTAACGGCAGACAATCCTAAGCAACAAAAAAATCTTAAAAATCTATTCGATTTAATCATCCAGCGCTATACCTATCTTGAAGGTTCATTAAAATACAGCAACGAAAAAACCTATGACAAAAGGAAACTCGACAACTGTATGTTTGGAGGAAGAATCGTAATGGAAAACATTCGTTTTCAGATAGATGAAATGAATGATTTTGAAAAAGACATCTTACAAAAAAGACAGAAAATATACCAAAGCGAGATTTCATTAACTCCTGTCTTTACCATATCCTTATTTCTGGTAGCGCTTTCGCTTATTTTACTTTCGTACAGACAAATTAGTAATGATATTGATCGCTTGCGTGTATTTAACAAAAAGCTATTAATTTCTAGCAAACTAATGGCAGAGTCCGAAATAATTGGAGCTTTTAGCACTTGGCAATGGGATTTAGGAACCGATAAAATGGTTTACTCTGATAATCAATATCGCTTATTAGGCTATCCGCCAAACTATTTTGTTCCAGAAAAAGATACCTTTCTGGATTTTGTACATCCCGAAGACAAAGAAGCTTTCTCAAACCTAATGCAAGGCATTATCGAAAATAAGCAGCTTCCGCTTATATACTATAGAATTATTCGAAAAAACGGCGATATCAGATACTTTAAGTCTATTGGTAAACTTTTAATAGACGAGCAAGGAAGTAAAATCATGTTAGGAATAACGTTTGACATTACCGAAGAACATTTTCAAAATATTGCAATTTACGAACGTAACAAAGAGTTAGAGAAAACGAATAAGGAACTAGCATCCTTTAACCATGTGGCGAGTCACGATTTGCAAGAACCACTTCGTAAAATTCAAACTTTTATTTCGAGATTTTCTGATAACGACAAAGCCGCTTTGTCTGAAAGCGGACGAGAATACATCAATAAGATTGGAGTATCTGCCAAAAGAATGCGTATTTTAATCGATGATTTATTGTTGTTCTCCAGAACTAATACGACTAAGAAAGAATTCTTAAAAACGAATTTAAACGACTTACTCGAAAAAGTAAAACTAGAATTCACAGAGGTACTTCAGGAGAAAAACGCCATTATATTATCGGATAAACTACCAAAACTGCATGTTATTCCGTACCAAATAGAACAGTTATTTATTAACTTAATTAGTAATTCTTTAAAGTATGACCAGCCAGATGTTTTACCAAAAATCAATATTTCGTGTGCCAAAATTCTTGCTACAGAATTTCCTGATTTGCTAGAACAATCTATAAAAAAATATTACAAAATTACGTTTACCGATAACGGGATGGGATTTGACCCTCAGTTTAAAGAAACCATTTTTGTATTGTTTCAGCGTTTACATTCTAAAACAGATCAATATCCTGGAACTGGAATAGGTCTGGCTATTTGCAAAAAAATTGTCGAAAACCATAAAGGTCATATCATTGCCGACAGTACACCGGGCAAAGGATCTATTTTTACCATTTTTCTGCCCGAATAATCCTCTCCAAAAACTAACTTTTATCGTTATATAATTCATATTATGGGAATTATATAACGATTCTTTTTTATGCTGTAAAGTATTAATTGTATTTAGGTTGCAACTTTGTAATATAAACTTTTATGAAGTGAAAATTAACCCACTGTTCCCCTCTAAATTTTTGCTTGTTAGAGCAATTTTTGTCTTTTTAATTCTGACGACAATGCTTTCATGCAAAAAAAATGAAGCGCTTGAAAAAACATCAGATAATGAAGTTTTTAGCAAAACGGCTTCAGAAGAAATTGATGCTTATTTTTTAATAGCTACAGCTAATATTAGTAAAGCTATAATATCAAAAAGCCAAATCGCACAGCAAAAATGTCAAGAGGGTAAAATAAAAAAATTAAGCAGTGAAATAGAAACCAATCAGAATGAATTGCTTCATGAAATAGCCAGAATGGCCAACCAAAAGCTAATCATTATTATAAACACCGACGAAAAGGAAACTAATAACGATTTATATTCATTGATTGATGCAACCAAGGCCGATTTTGATAAAGCATACATAGATTTAATAATCGAATCTATAAGCGATCAGATTGAATTATTAAGATCAATAACAAGAGAAACCAATGATACTGATATAATAAAACTATCGATTAAATATTTGCCAACACAATACCGCTTTCTGGACGCAGCAAAAGCAATAAAAAAGGATCATGATTTTTTAAATAGTAACAACGTAATTTACAAGCCCTAAAATTTTAAAACTATGAAAAACAAAGCCCAATTATTACATGCCCTGACATTATTTATTTCAGCTTCTTTTGGAGTATTACAAGCCCAAAACGCTCCCGTAAATGCCGAATTCGGGATAAAAGGAGGAGCAAATATGTCTAATCTTTATTCTGGAGAAGTCGATGACAAAAATGCCATCTATGGTTTTAATGTCGGAGTTTATGCTGCATTCCCAATTACAGATAATATTTTTATTCAGCCCGAAATATTATATACCACAAAAGGTGCTGAGTTAGAATACAATAGTGATTTCGTAAGCGGTGTAGGTCGTTTTAGACTTAACTATATCGAAGTTCCTTTATTAGTAAAATTTAAAGTAACACAAAACTTCAATGTACATGTAGGAGGTTACGCCTCTTATCTGGTAGACGGAAAAGTTACCAACGAATCTAGTGCTGGTACTGCTTTTGACTTTGAAGAAAATATCAATGCCGATGATTTTAATCGATTTGATGCTGGATTATCAGCAGGTGTCGGTGTCGACTTTGACCCACTTAGCATAGGATTACGTTATAATTACGGATTAACAACCGTAGGAAAAGAACGCAGTTTCTTAGGAACCAACTATACTTTTCCTGATGCCAAGAATAGCAATTTAAGTTTATATGTTGCATACAAATTAAATTAAACCACTAGGTATAATTTGTTAAAAAAGTTATCTAACATATAGAAACATAGCGTTAAGATGTTCTTATAAAATTATAATTTTCTGCATTTATTTTTGAGTAAAATGTCTTTTCTATATTTTAAAACTATGCTTCTATGTGTTACATAATTGCACAACAAGTTAAGCTAAGTATTTCCCATTTATTAACCCTTAAATATAAATGCCATGTCGAATTTATTATACACCATCGCCGTTATTTTAGTCATTATGTGGGCTCTGGGATTCTTTGTTTATAGCCTGGGAAGTATTATTCATATTTTATTGGTTATTGCAATTATCGCAGTATTGTTCAGATTAATTAAAGGCAAAGAAGTTTAGAAACAAGTTATATTATTAAACACTAAATACAAATATTATGAAAACTAGTAACACCATTTTAGGAATTATCGGAGCTGCAGCAGCAGGAGCATTATTAGGAGTATTGTTTGCACCAGATAAAGGATCAAAAACGAGACAAAAAATAGCTGACAAAAGCAAAGATTACAAAGACGATTTTAAAGGCAAATTAGATAATATCGTAAGTACTGGAAAAGACCTTATGAATCAAGGAAAAGCCAAATACAATAATGCCAAAACCGAAGTAAGCGACGGAATTGAGCACGTAACTAATTAAGAAGAAGTGTGATTTTATTTAATAAGCAAACACAATCAGATGGAAACTAAAACGACAACAACAACAGATACACTTTTTGATAAGGCCGAAAATTATACCAAAACAAGCTTTGAACTTTTCAAACTTAAATCGGTATCTGTATCCGCCGATGTACTATCATCCCTAACATCACAAATTATTGTTGCTGTTGTTGTTGTTTTTTTTAGTTTATTCCTCAACATTGGACTTAGTTTATTAATTGGCCAGCTCCTTGGCGAATATTATTATGGCTTTTTTGTACTAGCATTTGCTTATTTAATTCTTGCAATCGTACTGTATAAAAATCAGAATAAATGGATTAAGAAACCTATAGGAAACATCATAATTTCGCTTTTATTAAAAAACAGGAGTTAAATGATTTGAAATTAATTTTTAAAATAATTCATCATGAAAACCAATAACGCAACCGATGATTTAAATCAGATGATTTTGCAATTAAAAAATCAGCAAGAAGCCGAATGGATTGATTTAAAAGATAAATTTCATGACCTAAAAGAGCATTTAAAACCACTGAATATAATAAAAGATACCTTAGAGGAAATTAATAGCGGTATCGATATAAAAAGTAATTTACTTCAATCTATCTTTAGTATTGGCGCAGGATATTTATCCAAACGCATATTGGTAGGAACCACACATAATAAGGTTACAAAATTCTTTGGCTCGATATTTCAGTTAGTAGTAACTAATTTTATTTCGAGAAAAACCGCTGCGCATAGTAAAGATTAAACGCAAAGTTTTTTTAACCACAAAGTTTTTTTAACCGCAAAGTACGCAGTCCCGATAGCTATCGGGATACGCAAAGGTCGCAAAGCTTTCGTTTTAGCAACTCAGTCCCGAAGCTTCGGGATAGAACCTTTTTAAAAAAACCTTTGTCCCTTTGCAACTCAGCACCTTTGAACCTTTAAAAAAAACCTCAGAACCTTAGTACCTTAAAAGAAAAAATACCACCAAAAAAAAAGCCGAATTACAAAGTAATTCGGCTTTTTCATATCTTAGAAACTCAGAAACTTAGTACCTCAGTAGCTTTTTTTTTAAAAAACTTCCGAAGCTTCTTTTAATTTCTCAGTATTGTTTACCAATTGTAATTCATCTACAATTTTTTGGATATCACCATTCATGATATTACCCAAATCGTATAAAGTAAGACCAACACGGTGATCGGTTACACGACCTTGCGCATAGTTATACGTACGAATCTTAGCCGAACGGTCACCCGAACTTACTTGCGAAGTACGCTTAGTAGCATCTTCAGCCTCTTTTTTGGCTAATTCTTGTTCGTACAAACGAGAACGTAATACGTTTAACGCTTTATCTTTATTCTTGTGTTGTGATTTCTGATCCTGACATTGAGCCACCAAACCAGTTGGAATATGCGTTAAACGCACAGCCGATTTAGTAGTATTAACCGATTGTCCTCCAGGTCCTGACGAACAGAAAAAGTCAACACGTACATCGTTCATATCAATTTGTACATCAAACTCTTCGGCTTCTGGTAGTACCATAACCGTAGCTGCCGATGTATGCACACGACCTTGAGTTTCTGTCTGAGGAACACGTTGTACACGGTGCACACCAGCTTCAAACTTCAACGTTCCGTAAACATCCTCACCAGTAACCTCAAAGATAACCTCTTTAAATCCACCTGATGTACCCTCGTTCATATCTACAACCGAAGTTCTCCAACCGCGGTTTTCGCAATATTTAGTGTACATACGGAAAAGATCTCCAGCAAAAATACTCGCCTCATCTCCACCCGTACCAGCACGAATCTCTACCATTACGTTTTTGGCATCTTCAGGATCCTTAGGAATCAACATAAACTTAATTTCTTCCTCCAGTTCTGGTAATCTATCCTTAGCTTCGTCTAATTGCATTTTGGCCATTTCGACCATATCGGCATCGCTACCGTCTGCAATAATTTCGTTTGCCTCTTCTATATTTGCCATCAAAAGCACGTATTCGTCGCGTTTTTCGGCCAATGCTTTTAAGTTCTTGTACTCTTGATTCAATTGCACATAACGTTTCTGATCCGCAATAACATCCGGTTGGATGATTAAATCCGAAATCTCGTCGAAACGTTGTTTTACTATTTGAAGTCTATCTAACATTTTATAAGTCCTTTATTTGGACTGCAAAATTACAAAATTTTTGTTTAAAATTCTATCATTAAAGTTCTGAGTTTTTTAACCACAATTTCATGATGAAATTTAGCTTGATTATAGTCTTTTTTAGGAGCTATTTCCTGCTATCCGCTTCAATCTTTTGTTCCGCTAAAGCTTCACAAAAGTATTTTCACTTCTATCAGGGCTAGGACATTCGTAATAAAAGAGCATTTACGGTTTTCAGTAAAATTCTTGAATTAAAAGGAGGTAGTTTTGGGGAATAACTTAAATTAAATTCTTTTTATTAGTATTATCGTTGTTAATTTATATATTTGAAGAAACAACAAATAGCGTTTCTTCTACTTGAAATTAAAGATATTAGCAAATATTTAACCATAAAAAAAATGACAACAGCAATAGGAATTCAACTCTTAGGAACATTTAAAGATCCATTATCTAAAATAAGTAAGGATTTGAAAGATGAATTTCTACATGTTTTCAATAATGGACTTCCTGAATATATTGATAATTTTTATGATAAATATTCTAAAACAAAAACTTTTATTTATCGCGATGAGAAAGTGAATTTTTATGACATCTTTTTCCCTGTAAATATTAAGAGTAATACTAAAATATTTGACTTAATAGGTGATTTAAAAGTTCTCTTTAAAAAAGGAAATTATATAACTATAATTGGATCTGCTGGTAGCGGTAAGAGTATGCTAATGAAGCATATTTTTCTATCAACAGTCAAACAGTCATTTAGAATTCCAATTGTAATTGAATTAAGAAACTTGACGGATTTTAATGGTAACATAACTGACTATGTTAGCTCAATTTTAACTAGAAATCAACTAGGCAAAAGCCCGAGAATTGTTGATAGAATACTAAAAGAGGGCAACTTTATTTTTCTACTAGATGGATATGATGAAATTTATTCTTCCGCAAAGAATAGAATAACAAATGACATTGAAGAATTCGTTGATATGTATTCTAAAAACATTTTCGTTTTAACATCTAGACCAGGCTCAAATGCAGAATCATTACAAAGATTTGACAATTACTATGTTCAAGCCTTAGATTCTGTCCAAATTGATGATTTCATTAAGCAACAGTTTAAAAATCATGAAAATGAAGAATCTCTAGAAAGAATACTTTCTGTAATTAAAAAAACTGAAAATGAAGATTATCGTGATTACTTAACAAATCCTCTACTGTTGTCGATGTTTATATTTACCTTCAACGCGTATCCAGAACTCCCTAAGTATAAAAGTAAATTTTATTGGAATGTATTTGATACATTGTGCACTAAACATGACTCATTTACAAAAAAAGGATTTTGGCTCCATGAACGCAAATCAAATCTTTTAAATGATGATTTTGAAAATATATTAAAATGGCTGTCATATGCTACAATTTTCAAAGGAAAATATAACTTTGATTATGAATATTTCAAAAAAACACTATTAGAAATTCTCTCCAAACTTGGACTAAAATGTGAACTGGACAATTTAATCTATGACTTAACGGTTTCAATATCTATTATAATTCAAGATGGAACGGATTATACTTTTCCTCATAAATCTTTACAAGAATATTTTACTGCTTCACTAATTAAAGGATTAAACGACCCGCAAAAACAAAAAGTTTATTCCGAAAAATTTGAACAGATAGAGAATTTCAGCACTGGAGGCAAAATTAATTTATATAAACTTTGTCAAGAAATGGACAAGATATATTTTTCAAAAATGTTTCTAATTCCAAAAGCCGAAAATTTTATTTCAAAATTAGATATTACTTCGGATAATAATTTAGTTTTAAGTTTTTTTAATGTTGCTTCTCCTTTTTTTATGTTCAGTAATAATAAAATTTCTGCCTATTCACAAGGTATATATATTGAAGATTCCTTCTTATCTTTTTTTGGTGTAAAAAATTACTTCCCTGAATTTGAGACTTTAGATAAGCACTCTCATTTAATCTTAAACGCTTTAGACAAAACAAAAAACTTTAATGTAAAAACCATCAATTTATCTAAAGACTTACCAAAACAAAAACTTCTTGAATTTTTATCTAAAACTGGAATTAAAGAAAATATTATTGTTTTTTTTAAAACACTTTTACTCAATTTAGAAGCTATGAAACAAGATTTGGAAAAAGAAAACAGCGATACAGATGATCTTTTAGAGGTTTAAATTATTGAAGGTGCCGCTCTGTGAATTGTTCCTTATTAAAATTTACGGTTATTATATATTTTATAACAAAAAACTGGCAAAAAAGTTTCTTTTCAGAGAAAAGCAAATAGTAAATCTAATCATTAGCTCGTAAAGTATTAATAAAAATAGACAAACAAAATTATGGAAGAAAAAGTAAATAAAATTTTAGAATTACTTAAAGAAAACGATGAAAATTCAAAAAAAGAAATTCTACTTGAATGTGCTACAAAAATTGGAAGTACAGAATGGATCGAAGCAGTCAAAGACCTATGGAAAAGAATGGAGAGTTTAAATAAATAAAAAATAATCTAACTCAACTAGTGTAGATTTTTAATTCGTGCCCGCAACAATGAAAAAAATAATAGCATTTCAAAACCAAAAAAATCTTTGCGAGCCAGGATTAAAAATTAGAGCTATCAAAAATTATTAACACTTTTAGAATTATACACTAAAGACTAAACGAAATTTATGAAAGAAATATTCAACCAAATAGTCGAAAATACAAAGAAGATTTCAGCTGAACAGGATTATTTTACTCTACCGAAAATTGAAAATGCGACAATAACTATTGAAGAATTAGAAGCAACAGGTTCAACTCTTCTAAAAAGGAAATACTTAATTGAGAATACTCAAGGAAAAATTGAAATAATTTATGAATCGAAGGATAAATGTAGAGTACATCAAATAAATCCCGATTGGAATAAAGTAGAGATTACACTTAAAACAAAAAATGACAAACAAGAGAGTTACACTGATGGTTGGTCAGATAAAATATAAAAAATATTCTATACATCTAATAGTATTTTAAATTTCAAGATGCTAAAAAACAGAAAAAAATTAACAAAAAACGCCTATTGAAATGGAATATTTACCCAGCTCCCCGAAGTGTTCCTTATTAAAAGCCATGGTTGCTGTTGTAAAAGTCTCCCGACTTCATACCCGTTTAAATAAGCAGCAAATATCAAGTCAATATTTTATGTAATCAAGCTAAATATAAAATAAGAAAAACAATAGCAGTGAGTACAAAGTCGGAGACTTCGCACAGCAATGAGGATTTATGAAGTTACCCTTTTTAATTGTATCTACATTAAGCAAAAAAATACTTCCTTTTAATAAGTTCACAACAGCAACAAACCATGGGAAGACTTTACATAATCTTTCCATTAAATAGATAAAATGTCGAAAAAAAAAATAAATTTGAAACTTGACGAAAGTTTACTTAAGAAATCCATTGAAGCTGATTCCGATGAAGTTGGAGTTATTGGAGTTAGTTTGGCAATTACCGCAATCGCTGCAAGTGTAATCTTTAGTGATAATTTTATATTTTTAAGAATCGTTTGTGTGGGAATATACATTTTAGGTGGTTTATCCACTAGTTTTCTTTATTTCACATTTCTAAGCCATAAAATTCCTATCACAATAAATACTTGGTTAAAAAATGGTGGTCTAGGCTTCCGTGGAACTATATGGATAGTTTTATATTTTTTTAAGATTTTTTTTAAGCAAATGTTTTACATCAAAGGCAATAATATTTCTACTATAAGAGAACTTGGGTATTTAACTATTTTAGCAATGTTATCAATTTTATGGTGGACATTTGCGATTGCAATTATTGTAGTTTTTATTGATTTCAAATCGACATAAGACTAACCCACTCTTCGAAGTATTTTTTATTAAAAATCCGCAATTGCTGTACGAAGTCTCACGACTTCGTACCCGTTTCTATAACCATAAAGAGATAAAATTACATCAATGCGAAATATAGCACTGGAGAATATAATATATAATCAAGCATTTGAATATGGAAAAGAATATTAAAGAAGAAATAGAAAATCTAACAATGAGATTACTTGATCTGGTAAATCTAAATTGTTGGAATGATATTTCAAGAAATTTAATATTCATTCTCTCGAATATTTCTGAAGTAGAAGGAGAAAACTTTTTTATTCAACGTAGTAATAGAAATAAGCTCAATAAGAAGAAAATACCAAAAAGCTTTAATGAAATAATAATTAGCCTAAAAGAAATTTACGATTTGATTTATGATATAAATCTATATGTTTATAAATCAGAAAAGCATCGAACCATAATCGAAATAAGATATTTTCTTAAAAGCGAACTATCTCCTGATTATCTAAAAACAATAGTTAACAATCCACCAATGTTGCATTGTAAAATAGCAATACCTCCATATTTAAATAACAAAAAAAATAAATTTGATGTTAATTGGGAATTGGGCGGAATTAGATATAATTGGAATATATTTTGGTGGAAGAAAAATATTTCATTCCCCTGATGCGAGTTCGATAGTGCAGATTTGCAATCCGTGCCCGTAACAGTGAAACGCAACACATTATAAAATAACAATACTGAATATCTAACTTTTAAAAATTTTATAACTATGAGCAATCAAAGACCACCCAACGGACCAAGTACAACAGGAAACCCATCAGGACCAGGAAGAGGAAACAACCCTCCAAGTTCCCCTTCTAGACCCTCAGCACCAAAACCTTCTAAATAGCCTCTGCTCTGCGAAGTATTCCTTTTTTTAATATCGGAATCTCTGTACGAAGTCTTCGGACTTCGTACAGCATTCTAAATTTTAATGATTTGCCTTTCAAGAATACTTATTCTGCATTAGCCCTCAAATGAATCTTATGCAAATCATCCAATAATTCCATTTCTTCCTCAGGTAGAAGCTGCAATGCAATTTCAAGCAAAGTCATTACATTAATATCAACATTGGCTGTAAGATTTGACAAATTCTCCGTTTTAAGTATCAAAATACTTGCTTTAAGCAAATCCGAAACCATTAGATTAAGTTCATCATAACAAGATACTTTTAGTGTTACACTAAACGAATTGTCAATATTATTCTCAGGTTTTAGTTTTGTAAAATATTTTCCTTTATTCATTAATTCTAACAATTCTGCGACTGATTCTTTATGTTTTATTTCCATTATTGAATTTTAGTTAATTCGTATTTTATTTTCCATCGAAACGAAATTACAAGTAACAGATTACTTTTATGTGATTGTATACAATCGGTTGTATTCAACTGAAATCAATATCTATGTTCTTAACAGTGAACTTTTAGATAAAATAAAAGCTACAAGAAAATATTTTTGTAGCTTTTTAACATTTATAAAGAGAAAAAATTAATCTTTGTGTGTAATCTCATTTTAGAAAAAACACAATGAAAACAAGATTTTTAATAATAGCATTAATATTAAGTTTACAGACTAATGTATTTGCTCAAACTGATTATTTTTTTGGTAAAAGAACATATTGCGAAATGCCTACGGATAGCGAAACTAAAAAACTTTTTGATTTAGGTATAGATTGTATTAAACACAATTTATATATAGGAGCTGCAAATCAAATTTTTCAGGACTTAATAAAAAAAGATAAAACTTTTTGTGACGCTTATTTTTTCGCTGGTTATACATTTAGGTTAAGTAATATGAACAAAGAAGCTGTGGCAATGTATTACATAGCAGACAGTTTATCACAAAATAAATCAATAGAATTTAAGCAAAATTTAGCTACCACAAGTATGATGGTTGGTAAAGTAGATCTAGCTAGAAAAAAGTTTAAAGAAATTATCACGTTTTTTCCTGAAAACCCTGAAGGGTATTATGGTATTGCTCTTACTAGCACAATTATTGGGGATTTTGATAATGGCCTCGAGAATATAAAAATTGCAGAGAAAATATATACAGGAGAAAATAAAGATACACAATTTTTAAAAGCAATGTTACTTACGCTAAGCAACAAACATATGGAATCTCTCAAATATTATGAAAAAGTGCAATCAAAATTTTCTAAAGATGATAATTTTAATAGTTGTTACGCAGCCAGTCTTTATGAAGTAGGAACTGTAACAAATGATGAGAAAATGTTAAAAAAGGCAAAAAAACATTATGAAAAAGTAAAAGACAAAAGTGAAATAGCCGAAAATATCAAACTTAAACTTGAAAAAAAATAAACACCTGTATTCTTATAAAATTAGATATGTGGAGTTTTTTCCTAAAGTCGTGACTAATTAAGCTATCCAAACCAAACATTAACCAACACTTTACAAACCTCACAAAAACCATTTCGATGAAGAAATTATTACTTTTATTTTTATTAGGATTTTCAATAAGCACATATTCTCAGGAATCAGGAGAAAAACTTTTTAAAGCCATTTTTGACCATAATTTAGATGCTGTAAAAGCTATTGTCGAAAAAGATAAATCGCAAGCTAATTATATCCGAAAAATAAACGATTCCTTTTACATCCCAGTATTAATGCAAGCTGTAATGAATGATGAGTTTGAAATCTCAAAATTTTTAATCGAAAATGGTGCTGATATCAATAAAACAGATGGTTTTAAAATGACATGTTTAATGTGGGCAGCAGCAAACCAAAACATAGAGCTAACAAAATTATTATTAAATAAAGGTGCCGATAAAAACATCAAAGATGATAACGGAATGACTGCTTTAAAAGCCGCAGAAGAAACAAAGAATAATGAAGTTATTCAACTTCTAAAATAGTTTCTTCCCTCCGCAAACAATCAGTTTTTAAAACCATAAAAAACTAACCAAATAAACCAACCAAAACCATGAAAAAAAAACTGTTTTTACTATCATTTTTTGCCCTTAGCAATTCCATTCATTCCCAATCAGACGAGGTTGATCTTGCAATAAAAGAGCTGATGCAAAAAAATAAAATTGTGGGTTTACAATTGGCAGTAATCAAAAACAATAAAATCGTTAAAAAAAACCATTATGGTTTAGCGAGTATTCAGGATTCCATACGTGTTGACAATAAAACTGTTTTTAGCATTAATTCGATGGCGAAAGCATTTACAGGTGTTGCCATTATGCAATTGGTAGAAAATGGTAAATTAAAACTAGAAGATCCTATTTCTAAATATCTGGACAGCCTGCCAAACTCCTGGAAAAACATTACGGTAAAACAAATAGCAACCCACACATCTGGAGTTCCAGATATTTGGGAATCGCCAGAACATATGTTGTCTGAAGACAGTAAAACTTTATTCAAAAAGATAACAGAATTACCTGTGGTTTTTCAGCCCGGAGAAGATCGAAGATACAATCAAACAAATTACATGCTGCTTGGAATGATTATCGAAAAAATAAGCGGAAAATCGTATGAGCAATTCCTTGTAGAAAATCAATTTGAAAAAGCAGGTATGAAAAATACCATCAAAGCTGGTTTAGGAGATTATTATAAAATAGTGAATCACTCAGCCAGACCTTATTCTTATTTTAGAAATGGTAGTTTAACCAATGTTTATGAAGTTATACCAACAAATTTATATCCCGCAGCAAGTATATATTCTACCGCAAGCGAAATGGCAAAATGGGTTATTGCCTTACAAAACAATACTTTACTTAAAGCCGAAACCCTAAAAACACTTTGGACTCCTACTCTATTGAACAACGGAAAAAAACCAGGTCCAGCCGACTCAACCAATGGAACCGCAATTGGTTTTGATACCAATTTAAGAGATCAAAACCCTGTAATTACTGCTTTAGGCGGGGCTAGAAACGCTTTATATATTTATCCGAAAGATGATGTTTCAGTAGTTATTTTAACCAATTTACAAGGAGGAAATCCACAACGTTTTATAGAAGATATTGCAAATTTATATCTAACGGATAAAAAATAAAGTCCATAATGATGACTCTTGGCGTGAGCAGTCATTAAGCTAAGCAATAATTTTAAAATGATTTAAGATTTTTGACTAACGATTTTTGATTTCAGATATATGAAACCTCTTAAAATAGGCTTTTTTTTATTTATTAACACCAAATCAAAATAATACGACAACATAAACAATCCATTTTAACACCAATAAAACCAAACCAATGAAACTATTAATTACCACCTTACTTTTAATTTTCAACCTGACTTTATTCGCACAATCGACTCCGTTCGTTGGCGATTATAATCGCACACTTAGTGAAGAAGGAAAACATGAAATCGAATATAAACTAACCTTAAATCAAGACGGAACTTTCTTGTTTCATTCCTATTCAAAAATTAAAGGCGGAAATCCTCCTGAAGTAGATAAATACGGAAAAGGAAAATGGAATGCAAAAGACAATGTAATCACTTTTACTTCGGATAAAAAAGAAGACTTTGATGAAAAATATACATTGGATTTTAATAATTCTAAAGCGAGATTTATAACCAAAAATCCTAAAGATAAAACAGATCAGGTAATTAAAACAAAACTTACGTTTCTAGAATCAGGAATTTTCTGGATTAAAAAACTTGATGTTTTTAAAGTATAATACAGCATCAATCTTTATTGCAATATTTTCATTTTCGAGAAAGCTTTTCAGAATAAAAGCTTTTGTATATTTCCTAATTGGCGCTAGCCTAAAAATTAAAAACCAACCAAAAAACTAAGAGCGTAAGGAACTTTCTTTCGAAATTTCCTTACGCTCTTTAATAGAACCATACACAATCTTGCCTTTTTGATATGAGGAAACTTAAACAATATTGAACAAACAATGCAAATCAAACCAAAAACACAGATTGTAAACATTTTATAAACATTGCCAACGGTTTCAACCGTTGGAGCGCAATGCATTTTCACAATTCGTACCGCACGGTTGAAACCGTGGGCTATGACCAAAATAGGATAAAATCAAAGAAACAAAAGGAACAATACCCTTTATTCTGTGGCGGTACTTAATAAATTAGAGTCCTTTAACACATAAAAACTAAGTTCCTTACCTCTTGGTAATAAACTATAAGCAATCACTTAACTGTAAGAAAAAACATTAAATTTGACCCGTAAAATTTATACACGCCACATATAAAATAATAAACCACATTATTAAAATACCACACTATTAACCATGACAAAACCAGAAACCAACGTTTTAAAACCAAAACAACATTTTGAAATCCTTGATGGATTAAGAGGAATAGCCGCAGTGGCAATAGTAATTTTTCATTTTATGGAAATAGTTTATCCTCCCAACGAAAACTTCATCGCCCACGGATTTCTAGCCGTCGATTTTTTCTTTTGTCTCTCTGGGTTTGTTATTGCTTATGCGTATCATGACCGAATTGATAAAATGAAAATTACTGATTTTTTCACATTAAGACTTATCAGGTTACATCCTTTGGTTATTTTTGGATCCGTATTAGGATTGTTGGCTTTCCTTTTCGACCCTTTTGGCAGTCAATCTGGAACTTACGAAACAAGCAAACTGATTTTGATATTTCTGGCTTCCGTTTTCCTAATTCCTTTCCCCGTAATGGCAGATCGTTATTTTAATCTATTTGGTTTAAATGCACCAGGTTGGTCTCTGTTTTGGGAATATGTAGCCAATATTCTATATGCACTTTTCCTATATAAATTAAGCCGTCGTTCCCTGTTTTTACTAGCCATTTTTGCCGCAGCAGGAATCTGTTTTGTCAGTCACCGTGCGGGAGGTTCGTTAATGGGCGGATGGAGCGGAGAAAACTTTTGGGATGGCTGTGCTCGTATTTCGTATTCCTTTTTGGCAGGAATGCTCATTTATCGATCTAATTGGATTATTAAATCAAAACTAGGATTCATAGGTTTATCCGTATTACTGCTTCTAGCCTTTTTAGTACCGTTTTCAAGCTGGAATTGGCTTACAGAACCTATCGTTGTATTACTCTATTTCCCTTTATTAATCGTATTAGGAGCAGGAGCAACGCTGGCACCAGTATTCAAAAAACTATGTATCTTCTTCGGGAAAATATCATATCCTTTATACATGACGCATTATGCCGTAATGTGGATGTTTGCAGGCTATTACACAAAATACAAACCAGATACAAGCCAACTCACTTTTATTATAATCATAGGAACAATTCTTCTGGTGGGTATCGCCTATCTTACAATGGTTTTATATGATATTCCGGTTCGAAAATATCTAACAGATAGAAGAAAAAAAGAGTAATTTTAGAAACCGATTGTTAACTTAAAACGTTCTCCCTTTTAAAACCTTAAGGAGCTATTTCCTGTCGTCCACTGTATCTTTTCCTGGCTAAAGAAGCCAGAAAAAGGATGCCGTTCCCATCAGGGCTAGGTCTTCGGTTTTCATCAGAATATTTTTTGCAATATTGTCGGCAGAACATACCAAAACGTCAAGACAGGATAAAACAATTTCTAAAGACCTTGAAGCTTTTCGCCTTCGCGAAAACATCACAATGCTAAACTCAATTATAAATAAAAAAATGAAACTATTTCCAACAAGCGATTACACTTTCAAAATAATTGGAGAAGAAACTAATGCTCTTGATCGTTTACAACGAAGAACAGAATTTTCTGAAAGCTTGACTTCAAAAATAACCGATAAATCATTTCGAGGAATCGTTAAAAATAATACATTTAGGATAATCTCATCAGAAATTGGAAGAGGCGCTTTTTGTGTTTTAACAGGAGAAATTAAGAACCAAAACGGACAAGTACATGTAGAAATAAATAAAGCCTTCCGAATTATATTAAGTATATTTTTATGCTTTCCTTTTTTAGGTATAATTTCTCAAATTATATTTAGTGAAGAAAAATTCACAATCATTTTTGTTGTCGTGGCTATTCTTCAAGTAGTTATGATTCGATATTTTTTTATTGAATTAGCTTTCAGAAGATTTTCTAAATCAAGCCTAAATAAATTGAGTGACGTATTAGACATTGAACAACTTGAAAAAATTAAAGCATAACAAACCATTATAATCTAGAAATGATAAAGATATATAGCGTCCTTATTTTATTCATATTAGCATCTTGCCATCAAAATCAAAATAAGCAAGCCGCTAAGGCCTTTCAAAAATTAGATAGTAAACCGATAAAAAATGTGGCTGAAAGAAAACCAGATTCTACGCATGAAACATATCCGCTAGTAATTGATACGCTAAAAATTGATTTGCAAACGTTTATTGTTATCCAAAATGACCCAAGAGACGATAAACAAATGAACCTTTCTATATTAAATAGTAAAAAGGATACCATTTATGTGCATGATACTTATGCTACAAATGGTTTTAACTTTGAAGATTTTGATAATAATGGCATGCTAGACATAAGACTTGACCAAATCACTAATGTTGGTGGAGTTAGTGAGTTGATTTTTTATGACAAAAACAATAAAATTTTTAAAGCAGTCGAAGACTTTTCTAATTATCCAAATCCAACTAAAATCAAGAACACAAAATATTGGTATTCTTACCATCGAAGCGGCTGTGCTGATATAAACTGGGGAAGTGAATTATTTAAGATTGAAAACTTTAAAGTAATCAAGATTGGAGAAATTGAAGGAATTGGATGTGAAGAAGAAAAAGAAAATGGCATATTCATTTATAAAACAAAAGGAGATTCGAGAAAAAGAATTTTCTCTGAAAAAAGAAAACCTGGTTATTACAGCGACAAATGGGATTATATAGAGAACTATTGGAATAAAAACTACAAGAAGTTTGAATAAAAAACCGATCTACTTTCCAGCAATACAAAAACTAAACACTTACAAACAAACGAGTTAACACAGAATAAAGATATAAAAACCATCCATTTCCATCAATACTTTCGTTATTATTTTCTATATTTGATAGAATAATGCATTCTTTTTATAAAGAGAAATACCACACTTATTAGCGTAAACTTCAGTTCAATTTATTCAGTAATTAATACCTCACTAAATAATGAAAACATTTACCAGTAAAGACATCGAAAATTATTACGACCAAACAGAAGTTCACTATAAATTGCATTGGGAACTAGAAAAATCAATGGGACTTCATTACGGCATATGGGATAAATCGACTAAAACACTTCATGAGTCGATAATCAATACCAACTTTTTACTCATGAAATTTGGTGAAATCAAACCATCAGATTCCGTATTAGATTGTGGTTGTGGCATTGGCGGATCAGCCATATATCTTTCAAAAAAAGTAGGCTGTCAAGTTACTGGTGTAACACTAAGCGCAAAACAAGTTGCTACGGCAAAAAAACTGGCAATAGAAAATTCTGTTGACCAATTGGTATCTTTTTATCAGCTAAACTATCTTGAAACTGGTTTTGCAGATCAATCCTTTGATAAAATATGGGCAATGGAAAGTTTTGGTTCTTCTTTTGACAAACAACTTTTCTTTAAAGAAATGCAACGAATCTTAAAACCTGGTGGGAAAATCTTGTTTGCCGATACATTTAAACCGTATTCATATGATATCGACCAAGAAATTGATATGCAAATAATGCTTAATGGCTGGGCAATTTCGGATATATTATCTCTCGAAGAATTAACCAAACTAGCACAGGATCACAACTTTGAAACTCCTCAAATAAACGACGTAACAAAAGATGTTAAAAAATCTGTCGAAAGACTTTATTCTCTATCATTGGCTGGTATGGTAGCATCCAAAATATATAATTTATTCAAAAACGTAAGCGAATTTTCGAAGGTGCATTATAAGACTGGTATTGCTCAAAAGAAAGCCTACGAAAATGGTAAATGGGGATACTACCTCGTAATGGCAGAAAAGAAAAATGCTTAATATTTTTTTGTGCAATAAATGCTTTTCGAAGTCCGACGCCTATTTACAAATTGTTACGCATAAAATGGAACGCGGATTAAACAGATTTAATGATGTTTAGATAAAAATCCGTAATTAATCCATGTCTTCACAGAGTAAATCTGCTCTAATCTTTTAACAATCTGCGTGAAACAAAAAAATTGCGCCTCTACGATATTTAAAAAGAACCTTTGTGCCTTTGTTCCTAAGAACCTTTGCCCCTTTCTTATAAAAAATCGTTAATTTTGCTCTCAAATAAGAAGGAGAAAAATGAAGGTATGTATTGCTGAAAAACCAAGTGTAGCACGCGAAATCGCATCCGTTTTAGGAGCCAATACCAAACACGATGGGTATTATGAAGGCAACGGATATGCCGTAACTTACACTTTTGGGCATTTATGTACCTTAAAAGAACCTAACGATTACAAACCACACTGGAAAAGCTGGGATTTGAACAACCTGCCTATGCTTCCCGAGAAATTTGAAACCAAAGTGGTGGAAAATTCAGGAATCCAGAAACAATTTAAGATTGTAAAAAGTTTATTTGACAAAGCCGAAGTAGTTATAAACTGCGGGGATGCTGGACAAGAAGGAGAACTCATTCAGCGTTGGGTGATGAATGAAGCCAACTATAAAGGCGAAGTACAACGCTTATGGATATCGTCCTTAACAACCGAAGCCATAAAAGAAGGTTTTGAAAACTTAAAACCATCTGCCAACTACGATAATTTATTTTATGCCGGATTTTCCAGAGCTATTGGCGACTGGTTATTGGGTATGAATGCCACTCGTTTGTACACCGTAAAGCATGGTGGTTACAAACAAGTATTGTCTATTGGTCGGGTACAAACGCCAACACTGGCAATGGTTGTAGATCGCTGGAAAGAAATCGAGAATTTTAAACCTCAACCCTATTGGGAACTACAAACTTTATATAGAGAAACACTTTTTAGCTATGAAGAAGGGCGTTTCTTAAAAAAAGAAGATGGAGAACTCTTAGCCAATAAAGTCAAAGAAAGTGAGTTTGAAATTGTTTCGGTTGAAAAAAAGAACGGAAACGAATTTGCACCTAAACTATTTGATTTAACAGGTTTACAAGTATATTGCAATACCAAATTTGGATTCTCGGCAGATGAAACGCTTAAGATTGTGCAAACTTTGTACGAACAAAAAGTAGTTACCTATCCCAGAGTTGATACTACATTTTTACCAAATGATATCTATCCAAAAGTACCTGGTATTCTGCAAAATTTAAGCAATTATGCTGCATTGACCCAACCACTTTTAGAAAAAAAGATTAAAAAATCGCCTAAGGTTTTCAACGATAAAAAAGTAACGGATCACCACGCGATAATCCCAACTGGCGTACAATCTAATTTGCAATACAATCAGCAGCAAGTATATGATATTATTACAAGACGATTTATTGCCGTATTTTATGATGATTGTTTGGTTGCCAATACAACAGTAATAGGAAAAGCAGCCGAAGTGCACTTTAAAACCACAGGAAAAGAAATCTTAAAAAAGGGATTCCGTGTTGTTTTTGAAGATCCTAACGCAAAAGAAAAGGAAGCCGATTTATTACCCAGTTTTGTTGTGGGAGAAAAAGGCCCGCATGAACCTTCATTTCTAGAAAAAGAAACCAAACCACCCAACCAGTTTACTGAGGCAACATTATTACGTGCCATGGAAACTGCAGGAAAACAGGTTGATGATGAAGATTTACGCGAATTAATGAAAGAAAACGGTATCGGACGTCCATCTACCCGAGCTAATATTATCGAAACGCTGTTTAAACGTCAATACATTGTTCGAAATAAAAAACAGGTTTTACCAACACCAACAGGAATTCAGCTTATTGATACGATTCAGAATGAATTAATAAAATCGGCAGAACTTACCGGTTCTTGGGAGAAACAGTTGAAAGATATCGAAAAAGGAACTTTTACCGCTGGTGCTTTTATTATCAATATGAAACGCATGGTTGAAGCCTTGGTATATGAAGTACGAAGCGAAACCAGACACGCCAATATTTCGCATGCACAAAGTATTCAAAAACAAGTAGCGACAGTCGAGAAAAAGAAAGCAGCAGGAATCTTGGCAGAAACCTGTCCGAAATGCCAAAAAGCAACACTTATAAAAGGAAAATCTGCTTACGGTTGTGGCAATTATAAAGCAGGTTGCGATTTTGTATTGCCTTATACTTTTGCAGACAAGAAAATATCTGAGAACCAATATTTAAGATTAGTCCAAAAAGGATCAACAGTAAATATAAAAGGCTTTAAAACCGATGCTGGTACAGTAGAAGGTTTAATTCGTTTTGAAGAAAATTACAAACTAAAACTAGAACCTAAGAAAGCAACACCAAAAGCAGCTTCAGCAGCTACACCCGACTCATTAATATGCCCTAAATGTAAAAAAGGAACAATTATGAAAGGAAAAACGGCCTATGGTTGTGGCGATTATAAATTGGGTTGTGATTTTAAAGTGACTTTTGATGTAGTTAGAGAAAAACTAAAAGATCAAAAACCTACAAAAGAGTTAGTTTACGCTATTTTACAAGAAAACGTTTAGTTTTTTGCACCAGATTTAAAGGATTAAAAAGATTTTTTCGTCACGATTTTTTTCACGCAGATACTACAGATTTAAGCAGATACTAGCAGATTTATATAATTTTAAATCAAAATTAAATTTGCCCTAATCTGCAAAATCTGCGTGAAACAATAATTCCTTTTAATCCTTTAAATCTGTGACAAGTTTCAAAATAAATTAGTGAAATTTGTGGCTAACTTTTTTTTCATACTTTAGTACTTCCAAATAACATCAAACATAAATACATAATGACTCAAAAAATTACTCTCATACTACTTTTATTGGCTGTTGTTTCTTGTAAAAATGCTGAAGCTCCAGAAAAAGACAAAATAAAAACAGCTGATTGGCTTATCGGAAAATGGGAAAACGTTTCTCCTCAAGGAACCTTAACCGAAACATGGAGCAAAGTAAACGATAGTACTTTTCAAGGGAGTTCTTATTTTATAAAAGGAAAAGATACCATTCATTTTGAATCGATTAAACTACAACAAAAAGGCGAAGACTTAACTTATAACGCTACTGTAAAAGGTCAAAATAATGATCAAGCAGTCGCTTTTGAGTTAACTACTTCGACCGAAAAAGGATTAGTTTTTGAAAATCCAAAACACGATTATCCACAAAAAATTAGCTATACCAAAGACGCAAACAATACTTTAACCGCAGAAATTTCAGGGAAACTGCAAGGAAAATTATCTTCGGAGAAGTTTGTAATGGTTAAGAAGTAGTTTTTTAAGGTTTTAAAAACAGAAATTCAACATTAATAAATACATTTTGAATGTTTCCAACTGACTCCGAATTCTCATTTTTGTATTTAAGCTATATTGTTGTGTTTCTTTATTTTAGTTTAGGTTACTTCTTGACCAAAATAAAAAGCTTCAAACTGAATTTAATAGTCTTTTCAGTCTATACCCTTTTCATGCTTTATATTTTTTCTGATGAAAATAATTTTAAATATGGAGGTTCCTTATCCGTCTTATTTTATGGTTTAGTATTTCTAATACTACACTTAATTATATACGGAATCATCGAACTTGTTAAAGCGCTAAAGAAATGATTTAAGATTTTTGACTAACGATTTTTGATTTCATATGTAAAGAAGATGTTTTTTTTATTTATTCACACGAAATCTGAAATCGTTAGTTAGCATTCAAAGATATTGTAGTTTAATAGCTTAGATTCTTTGTACCTCTGATACTTCAAAAAAACCTTTCTCACTTAGAACCTCAGCAACTTAGAATCTTAGCATCTTTAAAAAACTATTCGTTCTCCCCGATCTTATTGACCATAAAAATCATAAGTCCGCCTAGACAAGCCATAATCAAGAAGGCCCATTTCATGTTTAGAAATTCGGATATAAAACCAACCATTGGTGGCACTATTAAAAAACCAAGATATCCAATAGTCGAAATAGAGGTTAATGCTGAGCCATTACTCAAGGTTTTTGATTGTCCGGCAATACTAAAAACCAACGGAACAACACAAGAAACTCCAATCCCAATTAAGAGATATCCAAATATTGTTGGGTAAATAAAAGGGAATAAAAAGCAAATTAAAAATCCTATTGTGATAAAAATTCCGCTGTAAAACAAGATGCGTTTTACACCTAGTTTTTGTACTGCATAATCTCCAAAAAAACGACCTAAAGTAACAGCTGTCATAAAAAACACAAATGCTGCCGTAGTAAGTTTTGAAGAAGCGTGTAATACATTCTGGAAATATATTCCGCTCCAGTCATACATCGTATTTTCGCATGCCATCGAAACAAAACAGATTAAAGCAAACTTTATCAGGTTTTTATCTGGCATCGAAAAGAATTTCTTTTTATCCGGAATTGGTTCTGTATGAATACTCATTGGGTAAAAACAGGCTGTAATCGCCATCATAGCAATACTTATTCCTAGTAAATGATATGATGCTGCAATATTTTGAGCCACCATAACATATCCTAAACCTGCTCCTGCAAATCCTGCCAAACTCCAAACGGCATGAAATCGTGTCATAATCGATTTTGGATACAGTTTCTGAACCTCAAGAGCTTGTGCATTCATAGATAAATTGAGAATATTTCGTGAAGCTCCAAATATCAATAGGATAATTACCAACTGCCAAACAAAAGCGCTAAACCCAGGTAATGCCAAAACAATATTAAATAAAACTGCCCCAAGAAGCATACAATACCTACTACTGTATTTATTTAATAACTTTCCTGTAAATGGCATTGTAAACATTAAACCTATCGGAAATGCAAATAAAACAGCTCCAAATTCTGCTTCGCTCAAACCTAATTGTGCTTTTATATTTGGGATCCGAGACGCCCAAGATGAATATCCGAATCCTGATACAAAGAAAAATACGGTATTGGCTAGTCTAAATCCTTTTGGGGAATTCTGTAATTTCTTAAAATAAGATACAATCATCTTGCAAATTTCAATTTATAAAAGCTGCAAAATTAAGCTTTATTAAGTGTTATCCCATTGCTTACTGAAAGTAAAAGAAGTAACTAACTCATAAATAAAAATATAATTCGCCTATTTTTTTAATTCAACATTAAAATTTTTATATAAATATTTCAAAATATTATTAATAATTAGTCTAAATAAGCATTGTTAAACAAATATTAAATTTTACATTTGCTGCATATTTCAAAAACCAAACACAATTTAAACCTAAAACCAAATTTTATATTTTAAATAATGAAATATCTAAACCAACAAATAACTAAAATATTATTTATTGTAGTTTTATTTTTCTTTGCAATAACAGCCGTTTATGCTCAGGAATCTGGTAACATCAAAGGAAAAGTCCTTACAAACGACAACAAACCTGCCGAAGGAGTATCTATCTCTATTAAAGGGGTAAACAAAGCAACTATCGCAGATAATGATGGTGTTTTCGAAATAAAAAAGGTACCTGTAGGAACACAAACGTTAATTATAACCTTGGTAGGATATAATGATGTTGAGCAAGAAGTTACTGTTGCCACTGGAGAAACGATTACTACAGATGTTCAACTTACTTTATCTAATACGGAGCTAAACCAAGTTGTGGTTTTAAGTAATAAAAGTGCTTTTAAGACTAACAGGGTTTCATCATCACTTCGCTTACAATCGGCAATTATAGAAATCCCGCAAAACATTCAGGTTATTACAGGGAAATTAATTCAAGACCAACAAATTTATGATATGCTCGAAGGAGTTACTCGTAATGTGAGTGGTGTAACAAGGGTAGAACATTGGGACACTTATGCCAATATCATGATGAGAGGTAGCCAGGTTGCAGCTTTTAGAAATGGTATGAACGTAAGTACCGATTGGGGACCTCTTACTGAAGATATGAGTATGGTAGAACGTATTGAATTTGTAAAAGGACCAGCTGGATTTATGATGGCTAACGGAAACCCAAGCGGATTTTATAATGTGGTTACCAAAAAACCAAGCGGACGTACAAAAGGAGAAATGAATCTTACTTTAGGAAGCTTTGATATGTATAGAGGAACTCTTGATCTTGATGGAAAATTATCTAAGGATGGGAAATTATTGTATCGAATCAATGTAATGGGACAAATGAAAGAAAGTCACCGTGATTATGATTACAACAACCGCTACTCTATTGCGCCTGTATTAAAATATCTTGTTGACGATAAAACATCTATTACTTTAGAATATACTCAACAATTCTCGCAAGTAAATATAATTGGTTCTAACTATGTTTTCTCTAATAAACAGTTTGCCGAATTGCCTAGGAGTTTCACAACTGGGGAACCTAATTTTGACCCAACCAACATGAATGACAAAAGCATTTTGGCTATTTTAGAACATAAACTTGATCAAAATTGGAAATTCACTGCTCAAGGTGCTTATTTTAATTACAAGCAAGAAGGAATGTCGATGTGGCCAGCTTGGAATGCATTCGATCCAGATCCTAGCCTAGGCGTTAAAAGTGGTATTTTGCATCGTAAAGTTTCTATATGGGATGTTTTAGGAATAACCAAAACGGGACAAATGTTTGTAAATGGCGAAGTAAAAACTGGACCTATAAACCACAAAATATTAGGTGGGCTAGACATGAGCGATAAATTATATTATCATGACTGGAGCCAATCTGCGGATCTTGATGGTTATGATGCCGATGGTAATATTGTTCCTTTTGATATTTACAACCCAATACATGGAAATGTTCCTGCAGATAAAATGCCTAAATTCGACAGAAGCAAAGATATCAGAGAAAGAGGTGTTCAATACCAAAATGGATACACTGGATTTTATGTACAAGATGAACTTGGAATGTTTGAAGATAAACTTCGTGTAACAGTTGCAGGACGTTATACAACTTTAAAAACTTCAACTGCTTATACAGGTTCTTTTAAAGATAGTAAATTTACTCCACGTTTAGGGATTAGTTATTCTATAGATAAAAATACTGCCGCTTACTTTGTAAGAGACGAAGCTTTTACCGAAAACTACGGAACCGACTGGCAAGGGAATAGTTTTGACCCTCAAACAGGGACAAACATAGAGTTAGGATTAAAGAGAGACTGGTTAAACGGTAAATGGAATTCTGTAATTTCGGCTTACCAAATCACTAAAAATAATGTACTAACTGCAGATCCTGAACATTCGACTAGTGCTAAACAGTATAGCAGACAAAGCGGACAACAAAAAGTAAAAGGATTTGACCTTGATATCAGAGGGCAAATTATCCGTAATGTAGATGTAGTTATCAATTATGCCTTTACTCAAGCAAAAGTTACTCAAGATTCAGACCCCGCTTTAGTAGGCACACAAGTTCCAGGTACATCAAAACACATCCAAAACACTTGGATTAACTATAAAATGGATCACGGCGTATTAAATGGTTTTGGACTTTCATTAGGATACCAATATCAAATAGACAGATCTCCTTGGTTTGTATCTAATAGTTCTCAACAAAACTTACCAGATTATTTCCGTTTAGATGGTGGTGTTACTTACCAAAAAGGAAAAATCTCTTTTAACGTAATAGTAAACAACATTTTAAACAAATATCTATATTCAGGAGGAATCTATAACGGTTACTATGATTGGCAAACCGAAGCAGGAACCAATGCACGTTTAACTGTTGCCTATAAATTTTAATCCCCATAAAAATTAAAAACAAAAATTAACTTAAATATTTTACATCATGAAATTAAGCTCTTTAAAAACGCTATTAGTATTATTAACCCTTATACTAAGCCCACAATTATTTGCTCACGCTCTTTGGATCGAAACTAAAGCAACTGGAACAAAAGGGAAACCACAAGAAATTTCAATATACTTTGGTGAATTCTCAGATAATGATATTACTCCTGCTGCTAAATGGTTTTCGGATTTAAAAGATTTCTCTTTAGTATTGATAAGCCCATCTAAAAAAGAAATCAAATTAACTCCAACAGCTTTAGAGAAAAAATACCAAGCCTTTTTTACTCCAGAGGAAGATGGAGTTTATACAGTAGTAATGCAACATACTGTAAAGGATGTATACGGTACAATGAAATTAGATTATAACTCAAGCGCCAATGTTGTTGTTGGGAACAAAACTGCAGGTAATAATGCTACAGCAAACAAAAATACAATCGGTGTATTTTCTGAAAGTGTTGATGTAGCTAAGAAAAATGTAAAAATATCTGGATTTGCATTATATGAAGGTGCTGCTGCCAAAAAACAAAAAATTAAAGTAATTGCTCCAAACGGTTGGGAAAAAGAATTATATACTGACGAAAAAGGACAATTTGAATTTACTCCTATTTGGTCTGGACAATATATGGTAGAATTTGCTCATACAGAAACAAGTGCTGGAGAACACAATGGAAAAAAGTATGACGAAATCTGGAAAATGGCAACTTACTCAATTGAAGTTAAATAACTTAATTCCTTAAAAAGGAGTTTTTATAGCATCTTTTTATATAAAAAAAGTAAAACCTTGTTTGTATAAACAAGGTTTTGTTATTTATACGCTAAACCAAACCTTAAAAATTTGTTAAAAACTATGCGTAATTAATCTAAATAAGCTTTGATTATTCAATCATAGACATTACTTTTGCGGCGTTATTTTTTTTTATTCCAAATAAACAAACATGAAACATATTTTATTGCCTACTCTAGGCTTATTATTCGGTCTAACAGGTTTTGCACAAGGGAGAGCAAACACAGTCGAAAATCGTGATACAGCCACAGCAATTACTGATACTGTAAAAAACAAAAAAGGAGAAATTCTTAACGAAGTTGTAATTACAGCCAATAAACAAAGAAAACCCGTAACTGCAGTACGTTCAGGCATCAAAGTTATGGATCTTCCACAAAGTGTACAAGTAATAGACAATGTAGTAATCGAACAACAACAAGCTATTAGATTAAGTGATGTTACAAAAAACATGAATGGTGTTTATGTAGGATCGGCTCGTGGTGGTGCTCAGGAATCTTTTTTCTCTAGAGGTTACGACATGTCAACAAATAATATGTTCAAAAACGGATTTCGTTACAGCAGTGGTTCTATGCCAGAGGTTTCTTCTTTAGATAAAGTAGAATTCTTAAAAGGAAGTGCTGCGTTATTATACGGAAACGTTGCTCCTGGAGGAATTATTAATATGGTTACTAAAACACCACAGTTTACACATGGTGGTGAGGTATCTATGCAAATGGGAAGTAACTCTTTTTACAAACCATCTGTAGATGTTTACGGACCTTTAAACAAATACATTGCGTATCGTTTTACAGGTACTTACGAAAACTCTGAAAGCTTTAGAGATATTGTAAAAAATGAGCGTTATTACATAAATCCTTCGTTCTTATTTAAAGTAAACAACAAAACTCAAATTACATTACAAGGAGATTATTTAAGCTACGACTGGACTCCAGATTTTGGAACAGGAATAATTGGAAAAGAACTTGCAGATGTACCAAGAGGTAAATATTTAGGAGCACTTTGGTCAAACGGAAAAACGACTCAAACGAGTGTTTCGGCTTTAGTTAACCACGATTTTAATGATAATTGGAAATTAAACTTTAATACTTCTTTCCAAAATTACCACAGAACTTCTAAAGGTACAGAGCGTATATCTATTGATACTACTATCCCAAATTATATAGATGGTGATTATATTCGTCCATTAGGCCAAAATGATAGTTTTGAACAAATAATGGGAGACCAATTAAGCTTACAAGGAACATTCAATACTGGAAGAATAAAACACCAACTTTTTACAGGTGTTGATTTCGAAAATTCATTTGCACAAGCGTATACTTATGCTTTCAGTGAAGAGGCAATAAAAGATGCTAAAGGAAAATACATTCCAGGTGCATACGATCGTGTAAATATTTACGATCTTACTTATGTAGGACAACGTATGGACATCCCAAATGCAAAAGCAACTAAACTTGTAAACACAGATTCAAATCGTTTTGGAGTTTATTTCCAGGATTTAATTTCGGTAACTGAACAGTTTAAAGTTTTGGTAGGATTACGTTGGTCTTGGCAAGAATCTGAAGCTGAAACAACAGATTATGATAAAAATACAATTACAAAAGCAGATAAACTTACTGATCAGGCATTCTCTCCAAAAGTAGGATTAATTTATCAGCCTACTAAAGACATGTCTCTATTTGCAAGTTACTCAAGTTCATTTACACCAAATACAGGATTTACATACAATAACGCACCTCTTGACCCTTCAATTATAGATCAATATGAAGTTGGTATTAAGAAAGATTTCTGGAGAGGCTTATTAAGTACTAATGTTACTTTATACCAAATTACAAATGATAATCTAGTTCAAACTGCTGAGTTTAATCTTGACGGAACAATAAATACAAATACGAATTTAAAAGTATTAAGCGGAGGAACAAAAAGTAAAGGTATCGAAATTGATATTACTGCTAAACCTGTTGATGGTTTAAGTATCATAGCTGGTTATAGCTATAACGATATGCGTTACACAAAAACTTCAGGAGCAAACGGTAGTTTTATCGAAGGAGATCGTTTAGTAAGAACTCCTGCCAATACTGCAAACTTAAGCTTCTTTTATACTGTACAAGACGGTTTACTTAAAGGTGTTTCTGTTGGAGCAATCGGAAATTACATTGGAGATAGATTTGGTGGTTGGAACAGTCAATACGACTCAACAAAACCAAACGGAATCAACGACAGAGAAATTCCTTTAGATGCCTACACTACAATTGATGTATCTGCAGGTTACACTTGGAGAAAAATTTCAATCTTGTGTAAATTATCAAACATTACAAACGAATTAAACTATACAGTTCACGAGAACTATAGTGTGAATCCAATCGCGCCTCGTCAAGTAATGACAAGTTTAAGATATAAATTCTAAGAAACATTTCGTTTCTCTTTATAAAAACCTTTTTCTGAAATTCATTTAATGAAAATCAGAAAAAGGTTTTTTATTTTTAGTAAAATATTCAATCAAGATTAGCATTAAGCACAGAGATTAAAAACTCCCCATAGCCGGAATTTTATTCCCTATACTATTCTTATTTTACTCGCTCAATCCCTATTTGTTATTATAAAATCAAACCTCGTGTATTACTAAACGAGGTTTTTTGTTTTAAAGAAAAGTACATTAATTGTATTACTTTTGCCAAGTAAATAATCCAAACCTCAACATCCGACAAAAATTCTAAATATGATAGACTCCAAAAAGAACCAATTAAAAAAAAGTCTAGGACTAAGTTTTAATATTGCGGTATTAATTGGAGGCACAATCGGAGTTGGAATTTTACGTACACCAGGTACGATTGCGGGATTATTAGACAATTACTGGCTCATTATTGCTTCTTGGCTTTTTGGTGGATTATTTGTCTTAATAGGAGCCAATTCCTATGCCGAACTAGCTACTATGCTCCCTAAAGCGGGAGGATCTTATAATTATATAAAAAGGGCTTTTGGTAATTATGCGGGTTTTCTCTCAGGTTGGTTTGATTATATTACCAATGTAATTCCGCCTGCTTTTTACTGCATCGTTATCAGTGAATATATCATTATTTTATTTCCGAGTCTGCATAGCTACTCAACAACAATTGCTATCTCCTTATTAATAGCATTTGTATTATTACATTTAAGCGGCGTAAAAAACGGAAGCATTATCCAGCAAATTACCAGTTTCATTAAAGTAATCTGTTTTGTTGCCTTAGTTGTTGCTTGTTTTATGTATTCGGGAGTAAAATTAGCTCCGATTCAAAAAGACAGTTCCGTCTTTCAGATTGGTATTTTATTTGGATTATTTAAATCTCTTCAGCTCATTATCGGAACCTATAATGGCTGGAATAGCGTTTGCTTTTTTGCAGAAGAAAATGATGATCCGAGCAAAAACATTCCGAAATCATTATTTAGTGGCGTACTACTTGTAATTGCTATTTACGTTTTAGTAAACATTGCTTTTTTACATGTTTTACCGCTACAAACTGTGGCAAAATCTAATCTGGTTGCAGCCGATGTAGCAAACATTATCTTCGGGAAAAATGGAGCTATAATTGTCACCGTCATTTCTATTTTCTCTCTAATTAGCATCCTGAACGCATTTATGATGATACCGCCAAGAATTCTATACGGATTAAGTCGTGATGGTTTTTTTATCAATAAAGGAACAGCTGTAAACAAAGGCGGAACTCCAATTGTTGCACTTTTGGTTTCTTCATTATTTAGTTTATTCTTGATTTGTATTGGCTCATTCGAAGTCTTATTTTCCTTTGCTGCTTTTACCTCTATTATTGTTTGGGGATTAGCTTATTTTTCGCTTCTTAAACTAAGAATTTCAGAACCTGATTTACCAAGAACTTATCGTTCTTTTTGGTATCCATGGACTACTATTTTGGCTATTTTGGTATCGTTAGCACTATTAATAGGATTTATATATAGCGATCCTAAAAGCTTTATAATTATAGTTGGTATCACCTTGATTTCTTATCCTTTATTTTTGATTTTAAGAAAGAAGAAATAAAAGCAGAATTACTGATGACATAGGGTTGTCACCAGATGTAATTTACTTTGTAATCTAAACATACAAAAAATGAATAAATTAGATTTAACAAAGACAGATAAGATATATTATACTGCTAAAACTGAACCTCAGATAGTTTATATTGAAAAAGCACATTATTTATCAATTGTAGGTAAAGGCGATCCTTCTGGAGAAGCTTTTGCAAATAATATCCAGGCGTTGTATCCAACAGCTTATGCGATAAAGTTTATGTGCAAAGCATTAAACAATGACTTTGTTGTTCCTAAACTTGAAGCTTTATGGAGTTTTGATGAAGAAAAATACAATAACGTATCTATTGATGAAGCACCATTAAAAATCCCAAGAAGCGAATGGAATTACAGAATCATGATTAGAATGCCAGATTTTGTCACCAAAGAACAAGTTGAAACTGCTATTGATATTGCCATCAAAAAACAAATAAAACTAGCAAGTACAATTGAATTTTATGAAATGACTGAAGGCAAAGTAATACAAATTCTTCATATTGGACCTTTTGCTAATGAGCCCGAAACTCTTAAACAAATTCAGGAATTTTCTAAGGAAAATAATTTGCAGAAAAACGGAATGCATCATGAAATCTATTTATCGGATTTCCGAAAAACACCTCCTGAAAAATTGAGAACAATACTAAGAGAACCTGTAAAATAAAGCCTCCTTAAATGCAAAAACCCCAATACTAAAACTAGTACTGGGATTTTTTATTTTTAAAAGAAAATCTAGTTCTTATTTCAAACCAGCAATACTTTGCTCGATTGTAGCAATTTTTGCTAATGCATCAGCTTCCTTTTGTTTTTCGTTTGCCAAAACTTTCTCTGGCGCACCTGCAACAAATTTCTCATTTGCCAATTTAGACTGAACCGATTTCAAGAATCCTTGTGTATAAACCAACTCTGCAGTAAGTTTTGAAATTTCGGCTTCAACATCTATGTTTCCTCCTGAAATTGGAATGAAATATTCATTTGATTTTACACGGAAAGATAATGCTCCGTCAACTTTAGCCGAAACATACTCGAAAGCTGAAATATTACCTAATTTAGTTACAACGGAATCAAAATAAGTCGTTAGATTCTCGTTATTTATCGCTTTTAATTCGATACTATCCTTAGATGCAATATTTTTTTCTTTACGAATTGTTCTTATTCCAGAAATTACTTCAATTGTACTTTCAAAATCAGCAATTAATTTAGCATCAAATGGTTTTAATTCTGGCCAAGTCGAAACGATCAAGGCTTCTTCTGGAGTTCTGTCAGCAATTATATGCCAAATTTCCTCCGTTAAGAAAGGCATGAAAGGATGTAATAACTTCAAGTTGCTTTCTAACATTTCTATTGCTTTCGCAAAAGTAACGCTGTCAATAGGTTGTTGGTATGCTGGCTTGATCATCTCCAGGAAAAATGCGCAAAAATCATCCCAAACCAATTTATAAATCCCCATTAAAGCATCTGAAATTCTATATTTGTCAAAATTATCTTCAATGTCAACCAATGTTTGTTGCAATTTAGCTTCGTACCATTCGATTGCTACTTTTGATGATTCTGGTTGCGGAATAGCATCCGAAACTTCCCATCCTTTGATCAATTTAAAGGCATTCCATATTTTATTAGAGAACCCTTTTCCTTGGTTACATAATTCTTCATCAAACATGATATCGTTTCCTGCAGATGCACTTAAAAGTAATCCTACACGAACTCCATCAGCACCAAATGTATCTATTAAATCTAAAGGATCAGGTGAATTACCTAATGATTTAGACATTTTACGACGTTGCTTATCACGTACTAAACCTGTTAAATATACATTTGTAAATGGCTTTTCGCCTGCATATTCATAACCAGCAATAATCATTCTGGCAACCCAGAAAAACAAAATATCCGGACCTGTAACCAAGTCATTTGTTGGGTAATAATATTTAAAATCTTCGCTTTCCGGGTCCATTATTCCACCAAAAACCGACATTGGCCATAACCAAGAGGAGAACCAAGTATCTAGTGCGTCAACATCCTGTTTTAAGTCAGATGTCTTTAGTGAATTGTTAGACGTTTTTTCTTGAGCTAATTTTAAAGCGTCCTCGATGTTTTCTGCAACAACAAAATCTTCTTTTCCGTCTCCATAAAAATAAGCCGGAATTTGTTGTCCCCACCATAACTGACGAGAGATATTCCAATCGCGAATATTATTTAACCAATGCGCGTAGGTATTTTCAAAACGTTTTGGGTGTAATTTAATATCACCATCAACTAAAACAGATTTAATTGCTGGTTTTACTAAATCTTCCATTTTAAGAAACCATTGATCTGATAATCTTGGTTCGATAACTGCTTTCGTTCTTTCAGAAGTTCCTACTTTATTAAGATGTATTTCGGTCTTCGCCAAAGCACCAATTTCTTCTAATTCTTTTGCAATCTCAGTACGAACTACAAAACGATCTTTTCCTTGATAATGCAATCCGAAACTATTAAGCGTAGCATCTTCATTAAAGATATCTACAATTTCCAGATTATGCTTCTCTCCTAGCGCTTTATCATTCATATCGTGCGCAGGAGTAACTTTAAGACATCCTGTTCCGAACTCTACATCTACATATTCATCTTCTATAATAGGAATAACTCTTCCTGAAATAGGAATAATAGCTTTTTTACCCTTTAAATGTGTAAAACGCTCATCATTTGGATTAATACAAATAGCAGTATCTCCAAAAATAGTTTCTGGACGCGTTGTGGCAACGGTCAAAAATTCCTCAGTTCCTTCGATTTTATATTTAAGGAAAAATAATTTTCCTTGCTGTTCTTCATAAATAACTTCTTCATCAGATAAAGTTGTTTTTGCCTCAGGATCCCAGTTTACCATTCGGTAACCTCTATAGATCAATCCTTTGTTATATAAATCAACAAATGATTTAATTACAGATGCTGACATATCTGGATCCATAGTAAACTTAGTTCTTTCCCAGTCGCAAGAAGCTCCTAGTTTTTTTAACTGATCCAAGATTACACCCCCATATTTATCTGTCCATTCCCAAGCGTGAGCCAAGAATTCTTCACGAGTCAAATCATTTTTATTGATTCCTTCGGCTTTTAATTTAGCAACAACTTTAGCTTCAGTAGCAATCGATGCATGGTCTGTTCCCGGTACCCAACAAGCATTGAGTCCTTTAAGACGCGCTCTTCTTATCAATACATCCTGAATGGTATTGTTAAGCATGTGTCCCATGTGCAAGACTCCAGTAACGTTAGGTGGAGGGATTACAATAGTATAAGGTGTTCTATGATCTGGCTCTGAATGAAAATAATTATTTTTCATCCAATAGTCATACCATTTGTTCTCGATTGTTTTAGCGTCAAATTGTGCTGGAATTGTCATTTTATCTTGGATATGTTTTATCGTTAATTTGTTTAATTACTAAATTGTCTAATCGTTTTTACCTCAGTAAAATAACCGATCAGGCAGCTTAACAAATAACCCTTTTATACTTTGGTTTGATTTTTGTATTTATAATAGAGAACAAAAGTAAATAATTAAGTACACTATAAAAAGCGAATTAATAATTTGTGTATTAATTAAAAGAAAGTATATTTACTTAATAACTTAAAACAATTTCAAATGAAGAAAGCAGCCTCATTTATAGCAATCCTTATGGTAACAACCATCGGTCTTGCTCAAAACGGCCCAAAAATTGATTTTGCTGCCAAGGACAATACGATTGATTATGGTACAGTAAGTAAAGGTGATAACGGGGCCAAAGCCTTTGAATTTACTAACTCTGGAGATGCACCATTAATGATTACATCAGTACAGTCTACAGCAGGTATTAGTATTGTATCTAAACCAAGTGCGGCAATTATGCCTGGAAAATCAGGGAAAATTGAAGTTAAATTTAATATGGCTCCAGGGCCAATAAGAAAAACAATTACTGTAGAAACTAATGCAGTAAACTACCCTGAGGGTCGTGTAGCTTTAAAAATTAGAGGAGAAGTAGCGAACTAACGTTCAAATCAAACTTCTTATAAATACAAATCGCTTCCTAAATTTTAGGAAGCGATTTGTATTTAGTTTGGCACGAATTGGCTACAAAGGAACGCGGATGAAACGGATTTACTAAAGTAAAGACGCTGATAAAACAGATTTTTAAAAACAATAGATAGAAAATCCGTTTTTATCTGTGTTTTCGCGATAGCGAATCCGTTTCATCCGCGTTCCCTTTTACGCGCAAACCAAACCTTTGTCACTTTGTACCTCAAAACCTAAGAGCCTTTTTTTGAACCTTTACGGTTAATTTTTTGCCACAGATTAAAAGGATTAAATAGATTTAAAGCTTTGCGAGCTTCGCGTAAACCTTTGCTAACTTTGCGGTTAATTTCCCCACCAAATAAATAATCCTTATAAATCCTTAATCACAAATTCGCTTCGACGGTTTAACTCATGTTGTTCTTCGTTACAAGCATCATCGGTTTTACATTTTATAATCGGCACAGATTCTCCATAACCTTTGGCTACAATTCTCTTTGTATCAATTCCGGAGTCTACCAGATATTCTTTGGTTGATTGTGCTCGTTTTTGAGATAAATCGGCATTGTACTTATCATTACCTCTGGAATCTGTATGAGACCCAATCTCGATAACCATATCAGGATATTTCTTCATTAATTCTAAAACTCTGTTTAAGATAACTTTAGATTCTTTTCTTATATACCATAAATCGTAATCAAAATAAATAGGATCGGTCTTGATAATTAATCGGTCTTTATCTCTTATAACATCTTTTTCCTGTGCAATAATCTTCTCTACTTTTTCTTTTTGATCTGTAATAGCTTTCTCTGCCTTCTCTTTTTTCTTGATTTCAGCTTGTGCAAGTTCATTTGCTTTAGTTTTTGCCTCTTTTGCTTTTAAAGCTACCAACTCTAGAGCTTCTTTTTGTTTCTTCTGCTCTTCAAGTTCTTTTTCTTCTTGTTTTACGACCTCAAGAGATTTAAGCGCCATCGATGCATCGTTACTTTTCCCTCTTGTTTTATCAAGAACTAAGATTCTGGAATTACTCGTATAATTTTCTTTAGATGCCGAAATTGTATAGGCTAACTCACAAGCTACTTTAAAATTAAACTTTCCATCGGCAGCCGTTACAATCGTACGCAATTGTTTGCTTTCTTCCTGCTGAAGTATAACCACCACATTTTCTAGCGGTAATTTTGTATCAACATCGGTAATTATCCCTGCAATAAGTTGCTTGCAATCTTCAATCAGCAATGGTTTAATTTCGTTTAATTGGTAGATATCATCACTCCCTTTTCCTCCTACTCTGTTCGAGGCAAAATATCCTTCTTTAGTATCGGAGTCTATGTTAAATGAAAAATCATCTAAATTTGAATTTAATGGCAAACCAACATTCAAGGGTTTAGTAAATGTTCCCTCTTTAATCTCGGATACAAAAACATCGAGTGATCCGTAACCCAAATGTCCATCAGAAGAGAAATAGAGTTTATTATCATTTGATACAAACGGAAACTGTTCTCTTTTATCGGTATTTATTAATGCTCCTAAATTTTGAGGATTCCCATACACTTTATCATATATTGCTACCGAAAATATATCAAATGAGCCCAATGTTCCCGGCATATCCGAAGCAAAGTATAATGTTTTTTCATCTGCACTTAATGCTGGATGTTCTACTGAATAATTTTCGCTGTTAAACGGAAGTGAAATCACATTTTTCCATTTTCCTTTTATAAGTTCGGCTCTAAAAATCTGAAGATTCGAAATTTTATCATCGTTTTTTCCTCTTCGTCCGTTTTTATAATTATTTCGTGTAAAATAAATAGTTTTACCGTCTTTTGTAAAAACAGCATTAGATTCGTGCATTCCTGTTTTTAATTCTTTTGCAAAATAATACGCAATCGAATCTCCTGCTTTTATCTTATTTATAGGTGCCGAAACTAGGTTAAGATACGTTTCATTATCCCATTTGTACATTTTATCAAATATTCCTGGTCTCTTCTTTACTGCTGCAAAAACTAAACTATCTTTATATTTTACTGCTCCAAACTCGGAGTTTTTGGTATTTATCGCTAGATTTTTAATAATAAATCTCTCTCCAATAGCCGTAATATTCTCTAATTCTTTAGTAGCATTTTCAAAGTCTAAATAATCCTGACTGTTTTTAGAATAATATTGTTTTAAAACTTCATTTGCTTCTTCATAACTATTGGTCGCTTTAAGCGTATGAGCATATTTAAAATAGTAGTTTCTATCTAAATCCTTATCATAACTTTTAATCAGAAGTCTATAATATTGTTGCGCTTTCTTTAAATCATTGGTATAATAATACGAATCGGCTAAGTTTTTTATGGCTTCCGCCGAAGGCTTTTCGGAGACTATTTTTTCGTACAACGGAATAGCTTCGCTGTAATATGTTTTATCAAAGAAACGTTTTGCTCGAGCCAAATCTTGATCTTGAGCATTTATAAACTGTATTGAAAATACGAATATAATAACTAGTAATTTTTTCATATTTTTCATTTTAAAAGAATCTTGGTGATTTATCATATCCCTTGCCTAATAAATCCAAGTCAAAAAGAAGCATAATCTCGTGCGTTCCAGAATTAAACTGTCCAAAATTAGTTGTGGTATAATCATAAGCATAACCTACTCTAATTGCTTTGGTAACGTTTACATTCATCAAGACACTTACTGCATCATCGACCCTGTAAGCGGCACCTAGTTCAAATCGTTCGTTGTACAAAACATTCGCAGTAATATCTACAGAAACTGGTGCTCCAACCACAAATTTTGACATAAAAGCTGGTTTTAGTTTGAACGCATCACTAAGCTGAAATACATATCCTGCAGTTAAAAACGTATGAATATCTTCGGAACCATACGCGTTTATTCCTGATTTCTCCTCGATATGTTTAGACTTCAATAAATTTGGTGCAGATAATCCAACATAAAATTTATCTGTAAAATAATAAGCTCCTAAACCTATATTAGGTTTGGTAACATTTACATTTTCAGCAAAAGCTAAATCGGTAGTAACATCTCCACTCTGAAGTTGAAATCCATTAAAATTAGTTTGCAAAGAAGTTAATCCCGCTTTTAGTCCTAACGAAAGTTTATTGTTTCCTCCTAACTCTAGTATATAGGCAAAATCGGCATAGAAATTATTCTCTTTTTTGGCTCCATCACCTATATCATCAGATATTAATGAGGCTCCCACTTCTATTTTATCACTTAAAGAAGTATGTGCAAAAAAGTTAAATGTTTTAGGTGCGCCAACTGCTCCTACCCATTGTGTTCTATATAAAGTTCCTAAATTTAGCATTGCTGGTGTTCCTGTTGCATAGGCTGGATTCACAATACTCATATTATACATATAATGTGTGTATTCGGGATCTTGCTGCGCAGAAGCGTGAACGATATAGAAAAGAAAACTTATAATTAGTATTATTTTTTTCATCTGAAAATTATATTAAATAGGAATTATCGATTTAAATAAAGACGACCTTGCAAAGGCGATCTGTTATCTTTATTGAAATGGACAACATAAAAATAAACGCCATTTGGTGCAACTCCATCAATTACTTTGGAATCGGAATTCTTACCATCCCATTCTGGTTTATTTTTATTACCTGTAAACATTAAGTTTCCATATCTGTTATAAATTTCGAGGGTATAATCGGGGTATAAAAAGTCTATATCTGGAATTGTATAAGTATCATTTGTACCATCTCCGTTTGGCGAAAATCCGTCGGGAATGAAGAAATCAGCATACTCTTCTTCATTAGTACAATTTGTAAGTGAAACTTTTGCTATCAGCACCTCATTAGAAAAACAATTTGTAGTACTTGAGAAATCAAACCCATAATAAGTTGCATTGTCCTCTAATAAAGTTGCTTTAGTTAACTGATTTCCATTGTCTGGAGCATCATACCAAACTATCGAAGCCGAAGCATTTGTATTATTAGATAAATCGGCAATTGTAGGGTTATTTATTCCACAAAAATCTTGTCCTTTAGGTATTAATACTGGTGCAGGTGTATCATTTACAGTAACAACACTTAAACTTTCTTGTGATACACATCCTCCAGGTGCCGTTACTTTAACATAGTAATTTCCCGATACCAATATGGTTGAGGCTCCTAAAGGAGTCGTAGCCGTGACTGAATCATACCATTTATATTGAGTCCCGTTTGGCACTAAATTGGCAACTGTTGCTTCATCTGATTTACAAAAAAACTGGGGATTAGTTGTTGGTGCAGTAGGAATAGCATTTATTAAAAAATCATCTAATAAGCCTGTAGGTGCAATACCGCAAGTAGTTTCATTATTGGTAACTTTTGTAATTGTAAGTCTGGTTGTACCTGTATTAAAGAGTAAATTTTGCGGAATTATAAAACTCGCTTTTGCATTTGTTACTAATAAATTGATTCTTTGCGTCGTTGCCGAATTACTTCCCGAAATCGTGTACGAAATTGCAATATCTTTTAAAATTCCTAATCCGGAAATAGTAACAGAAACAGGTTCATTTAAACAGAAATCATCTATTTGTACCTTAAAATTAGTTGCATTAGGCAAAGGCTTAACCACAATATTACCTATAACATTGGCTGTATTAGTACATTTAGTAACGCTATTTGTAATCTTTGTAATTACCACAGAGGTATTTCCATCTTTACTAATTAAAGCTGCTGGAATTATAAAATCAGGCACAACTCCATTAACAACAGTTATTGATGCTCCTTGGGCATTTGCAATATTGGCTCCACTAAGTTTATAGACAATATCATAAGTTCCGTTTAAAAGTTTTGAAGCTCCAGTAATCTGTACTACAGCATTTTCTTTCTGACAGATTGGGTCAATTTTTAATTTTGCAGAATCTAAATTGGGAATTGGATAAACATTTAAAATATCCGATAGATTATCCACTATATTTTTACAAACACCTTTGTTCCATTCGGCAACTATACTCGTAATTTCAACTTTAAAAGCCCCAACTTCCTGAAAATTAACAGCCTCTAATGGAAAAGTTACTACACCATTATTAAAGATTACTGATTCGGTCTTAACTGATGTCGCTGTTGGTCCCGATATGGTATAAGTAATGTTATATTTACCATTAGGAATAACTTCTGGTCCTCTTGTAAGTGTTGCCAAATAAGTCGCACTGGCAATTTCGGTCTCACATATATCTGAATCAACAACAAGAGTAGCTCCTGTAAAATCTAAACTTTTTTCGAGTGTAATTACTGCTGATACCGATTTATTAGAACATGGCCTATGACCATTAAGAGTTGGTGCTAAAACGGTATAAGTATACTCATAATCTCCTGCTCCCTGCGTATCAAATATTTTCTGAAGATTGACTTTATACCCTGGCGCTACTATCCCTGGACCACTCCATTCGCCTCCAGGATCTTGACCAACAAGTAAACCATGCAAATCAAAATTGGTATAAGTGGCTAAATCTGTACTTCCGCACAACAATAAATCCTTTGCGTTTCCTGGTTCGGGTGCTCTAACAACCGTTATCCATACCGTTACTGATGGTATTAGTAATATACAGCCGGGTACTGGAGGTACTGTATACGTAAATTTAAAGGTTCCTTGTAATCCTTTAATCGGAAATCCAGAGGGAACAATTTGACCTGCACCGTTAGTCCAGGTTCCGTTTTTATGTGGCCCCATAACGGTACCATTAAATGCTTCAAAAAGATTATAAGTCTCTCTATCGCTACATGGCGTAGCATAAGGAGCTGGTACTCCTGCATAAGCCCCTATAGTAATTCTTAATTTCGCTGTAGTACTTACACATCCAGGAGTAGCTGGAACTGTGTAGGTAAACTGATAAACACCACCCCTACTAATATTTTGCGCATATAAAATACCCGTTATAGTATCTAGTTCTTGAGTGTTACTATCATCTGTCCATTTTCCTCCAGCAGTTGGATTACCATCTAATAATCCTAGTAGATTAATTGATTCATGTACTGGATTCTCAATATCACATATTTTTACGTCAGTATCTATACCTGCACATTGTGCAATACTTTGGGATGGTAATAAGAATAAAACAATAAAAAATAAAAGTATTTTTAATGCAACAAGGTAGTTTTTGACCATATATTATTATTAAATTTCTAATAAAACTAACAAAACAATTCCTTAACACCAAAAAAACATATTTATTTAGCAATTTAGCACCTAAAAACAATACATTTTAACATATTAAGTATCAATATCCAACAATAACAATTATCAAAATCCAGGCGCCTTATAATTCATCTGTTAATTTAAAACGAAATTTAAAAATTTGACTCTCTCTCTCAACTTCTAAATTTATCCAAATATCATCTTCCGATTTTAGCAATGCATTTACTTGTTGCAAAGAGTATTTATAGGCTTTATTTCCGTTGATGCTAATAATAATATCTCCGCTTTTTAGACCTGAAAGCTCAGCAGCAGATTTTTTTCGAATATTAGCTATTTCAAAAACGGGTTTTAATTGAAATTTATATCTAAAATCATTACTCATTTTTTCTCCTTTAGAATCAAATGAATCTCCCATCATAGGGACAGTTTCAAGATGTACAGTTTCTTGTACCCATTGCAAGCCATTGTGCTGAATTATAATTCCGCTTTTATTATAAGTAAAAGGATGAGAGAAATCTCTATTTTTCTTGAGGTATATTTTTTTATCAGCATAGTCAAAAACCAATGTAAACCTTTTTAAGATCTCCCCTCCTACAGAACCTATCCTATCTGGAACCATCCTTACATTACGAATAGAACTTGAATCTGGAAAAGCAATTATAGGATTCTTAAAAGTAAAATCTCCAATAGAAAACGAAGAAACTCTGGCTCGCCTTCCCTCAATATCTCCACTAAATCCTTTTCCTAAATAATCTTCAAAGTTTTTCTTAGGTATTTTTATTCTTGAGTTTTGAAAAACCCAAAAAGCATCACTATTACCAATATCAATTAAAAGTTTAGCAGGGGTTTCAACACTGTCTATAACTGCTGTAGAATAAAGATATGGTTTGGATTTCTCTATAGTAATAGGAATAGACTTGAATTTTTTCTCAAATTTAATTCGATTTTGTTCATTCGATTTAAAGACAATAATTTTTTTCTTCTGATAATTAATCTCAACTAAATTATTTCTAAAAAACTGATATCCTATAATACCATTTACAGGAATACCTATATGAGAAGACAAATTAAAATCCTGATCCAATATTATATACAATAAATGATTGGTCGATTTTAATCCATTTATATCTAATGTGTTATTTGTCGATTTTAAACCTTCGATTGCTTCTTCGGCTCCTAAACCTCTAAGCCTTATTTTTTCGACATTAAAAAAATTTACTTCCTTTTTATCTTCTAAACTAAAAAGCACAGTGTCATCAACTCCAGAGTCTAATAAAAAATTTAATTCGACTCCATTTACCTTTATAGGTACAAATATTAAATTATTTATTAATTTAAAGGGAATACTAATCTTGTTAGTATGTCCATCGATAACAAATCCATCTTGTGCAAATGCAGTAAAGGTGACTATTTGCAAAAAAAACAAAGTAATTTTTCTTTTCATTAAGAGTATTTCTTATAAAAATACTAAAATTTTAGTTAATTAATACAAATAAGCATGTGCTAATATTGTTCACGTTAAATTCGAAAAAAAAATGCAAATTTGCACTTCAATAATAAAACACATGCCAACAATTTCACACAAAGGCAGAAACATGCCCGAATCACCGATACGTAAACTTGCTCCTTTTGCAGATCTTGCAAAACAAAAAGGACACAAAGTGTATCATCTAAACATTGGTCAACCGGATATCAAGACACCCGAAGTGGCCATCGAGGCGGTAAAAAATATTGATTTAACTATTATTGAATACAGTCCATCTGCGGGATATGAAAGTTATAGAAAAAAACTAGCAAAATTTTACCAACGCCAAAATGTAAACGTTAACTCAGAAGACATCATTGTTACTACAGGTGGTTCTGAAGCCTTATTGTTTGCACTGGCCACGATAACAGATCCTGGTGATGAAATTATTATTCCAGAACCTTTTTATGCTAATTACCATGCTTTTGCATCATCAACAAGTGCAACTGTAGTTCCTGTAATTTCTACAATCGAAAGCGGCTTTGCTTTACCAAGCATTGAAACTGTCGAAAAATTAATTACGCCTAAAACTAAAGCAATTTTAATATGCAATCCTGGTAATCCAACAGGTTATTTATATACTGAAGCCGAAATTAAACAATTGGCTACTTTGATTAAAAAACACGATTTGTATTTAATCGCCGATGAAGTTTATCGTGAGTTTTTATACGACGGAGACGATGTACATTATTCAGTAATGAATCTTGAAGATGTACAGCAAAATGTAATTATGGTCGATTCAGTTTCCAAACGCTACAGTATGTGTGGCGCAAGAATTGGTTGTTTGGTTACCAAGAACAAAGATGTTCTGGCAACAGTAATGAAATTTGCTCAGGCACGTTTGAGTCCGCCAACAATAGAACAAATTGCCTGTGAAGCTGCTATAGACACACCACAAAGTTATTTTGATGAAGTTATATCAGAATATAAAAGTCGTCGCGATACTCTAATAACCGAATTAAATAAAATTGATGGCGTAATTGTGACAAAACCAAAAGGAGCATTTTATTGCATCGCACAATTACCAATAGAAAATGCCGATGATTTTGCACAATGGCTTTTAGAAAGCTATGATTTAAACGGAGAAACTGTTATGGTTGCTCCTGCCGCAGGATTTTATTCGACTCCCGGAATGGGATTAAATCAGGTAAGAATTGCTTACGTCTTAAATAAAAAAGACTTAATTACTGCAGTAAACATATTAAAAGAAGCGCTTTTAGTTTATAACAAGAAGTAATAAAATAATCTTCAAATCCTTTAGCTAGGAATTCGCAAATTAGCCAATGTTAATTTGTGAATTCCTAGCTTTTTTTTATCCAAAATTTAAATCATAATCTTAAACAAATCTTGTTTACTAGATCAGTTACAAAAAAAAAATTAATCATCCTGTGTGTTTAATTTTAACCTTATACAACAATCTTTTTATCTTCTGCTCTAAATGATACAATAAAAACTTATCATGTTACAATAAAAACTTATCTGGGAAAACACCACATGAGCATATTTATACCTTTGCACGATACTCAAAATATTGATTTACAACAAAATACAAAATCATCGTGAAAAAAAAACTACACCTTTTTCTTGCTTCACTGTGTCTCATTGGTGGCTACTTAAATGCCCAACAAAAGACACAGCTCCCTATCAAGGGCAGCTACAATGATGTTGCAATTACAACTTCATCTAACGCTGTAAACTATACGAGTACAGGTTTATATTTAGAAGGCGGAACTGCCGCTGCACCTACAGAAACATACATCCGTTTCCAAGGAATTTCATTACCAGCAGATGCTGTTATACAGAGTGCTAATCTTATATTTTATGGAAGAACTGCCAGTACAGTGGGTACAACCGTTACTATTTTTGGCGAAAGAGGAAATTCGGATGCATATCCTACCTCTACCGCAACAACCACCGCTACTTCAATAAAAGGGCGCCAATACACATTCGATTCCGTGACATGGAATACCCCTGCTTGTGTAGCAAATAAAGAGTACACAACACCCGATGTAACAAACTTGTTACAAGATATGTTTCCTGCAGGTGTTGGAAATGCCAATATATCTTTTAAACTAGCAGGAAATCAAAAAGGCTCATTTGTTATGTGGTCTTTTGACGGAAACGCTGCTATGGCTCCCAAGTTACAAATAACTTTTACATCGGCTTACGGCACTTTTACAACTACCGTGTTAGCTAATACCGATGATGGTCGCGAAAATACCAACGGATCAATGTACCTAACAGATGGCTACATCAACCTAGGAGGAAGATCTGACTCTAGTAATAGTGTTGTAAGATTTCCTGTTGTCGAAATACCAGAAAAAGCAGAAATATCAGAAGCTTACATAGAGTTTTATTCATACGGAACAAGCCCTGCAAGTACCGTAAACATCTATACTGAGTTGGCAAATGCTGCTACATACGCAACCACTTCAGGCAATATTACCAAAAGAAACTATTCTGCAAACACAGTCAATTGGTTTACTGAATCTTGGACTATTAGTAACACACAACATAAAACACCAGATCTTAAAAACATTATTGATGCAACTCGTCTATCAGGATGGCAATCAGGTCAAGCAATCGGGTTTAAATTTGTTGGGACTTTGCAAAATAATGGAGCTACTGCAAGTACTAATGAAATGGGCGAATTATATAAACCTCGTCTTGTAATCAAGTACAAAACAGAAGGAAATGGACCTAATGTCGAAACAAATCCGTTAAATGGAGTTTCAGCAAGCGTTATATCAACTGGAAATGATGATGCAAGAGAATATACCAATGGCAACATGGCTTTGGGAGATGGTTATATGCATTTGAGTGGACGTACTGATGGCAGCGACAGCGGTTTTATTTTTAGAAATACCCAAATTCCAGCAAATGCAGAAATCAAAGATGCTTATATCGAATTTTATGCATACGCCACAAGTCCTGCTACAACCGTAAATATATATGCTGAGAAAAGCAAAAATTTGCCTTACACAAATAATCCTAAAAGCATAACAGCTCGCGAGTATACCAATAACAACATTCAGTGGGCAACCGAAGCATGGACTAGTGATTTGGCAAAAAACCGAACACCTAATCTAAGAAATGTTATCGACGAAATCCGTTTAAACGGATGGAAATCGGGCGAAAATATCGCATTCAAATTCAATGGAACTGGCTTAAACGATGGAGCAAGAGCTTATGCATACGAGGGATCAACACTTTACAGACCACGCTTGGTCGTAGAATATGTTAACAACGGTGCGGGCCCAAGCATAGTAGTTGACCCGAACGAAATACAAACCTCTGCCTCGATTGTGTCTACAGGAAATGATGACGGAAGAGAATATACTAACGGTAATATGGCTTTGGGAGACGGCGCTATCTTTCTAAGCGGACGTACGGATGGCAGCGACAGCGGTTTTACTTTTCGCAATACCCAAATTCCAGCAACTGCAGAAATTAAAGAAGCGTATATCGAATTTTACGCTTACGCCACAAGTCCTGCTACAACAGTAAATATATATGCCGAGAAGAACCAAAAATCACCTTACAGCTATAATCCGAAAAGTATTACGGCTCGCGAATATACCACTAATAACATTCACTGGGCGACTGAAGCCTGGACTACCGATCTTGCGAAAAAAAGAACCCCTGACCTGAGAAATATCATAGACGAAATCCGCTTAAACGGATGGAAATCGGGCGAAAATATTGCATTTAAATTCAATGGACAAGCTTTAAATGACGGCGCAAGAGCTTACGCATACGAGGGATCTACACTTTATAGACCACGTTTGGTAGTAAAATATGTTAACAACGGTGCAGGGCCAAGTATTGTGGTTGACCCGAACGAAGTACAAACCTATGTCTCCATTATCAATACAGGAAATGATGATGGAAGAGAATATACCAACGGTAATATGGCTTTGGGAGATGGTGCTATGTTTTTAAGCGGACGTATTGATGGCAGCGATAGTGGTTTTACTTTTCGCAATGCCCAAGTTCCCGCAAATGCAGAAATTAAAGATGCTTATATCGAATTTTACGCTTACGCCACAAGCCCTGCTACAACTGTAGATATATATACTGAAATGAACCAAAAATCACCTTATGCCTATACCCCGAAAAACATTACGGCTCGTGAATATTCCAATAATAAAATCCATTGGGTAACCGAAAACTGGACTACCGATCTTGCAAAAAACCGAACTCCAAATCTGAGAAATATTATTGACGAAATTCGTTTGAACGGATGGAAATCTGGCGAAAATATCGCATTCAAGATTAATGGAATAGGCTTAAACGATGGGGCAAGAGCTTATGCATACGAAGGATCATCATTTTACAGACCACGCTTGGTGATAAAATATGTTCTTAACGGTGCTGGACCAAGTATAGTGGTTGACCCTAACGAAATACAAACTGAAGCTTCGATTGTATCTACCGGAAATGATGATGGAAGAGAATTTACCAACGGCAATATGGCTTTAGGAGATGGTTATATGTTTTTGAGCGGACGTACTGATGGTAGCGACAGTGGTTATATTTTTCGCAATGCTCAAATTCCGGCAAATTCAGAAATTAAAGATGCTTATATTGAATTTTACGCTTACGCCACAAGCCCCGCTACAACTGTAGATATATATGCCGAGGTAAACCAAAAAACACCTTATACATATGACCCTAAAAGCATTACGGCTCGCCAATACTCCAATAATAAAATCAACTGGGTAACCGAAGCCTGGACTACCGATCTTGCAAAAAATAGAACTCCTAATCTGAGAAATATTATCGATGAAATTCGTTTAAATGGATGGAAATCAGGCGAAAATATCGCATTCAAATTCAATGGACTAGGTATAAACGATGGCGCAAGAGCTTATGCTTATGAAGGTTCAGTACTTTATAAACCACGCTTAGTAATAAAATATGCTAACAATGGTGCAGGACCAAGTATGGTGACAAACCCAACAGAAACACAAACCTCTGTTTCGATTGTAACCAATGGATATGATGATGGACGCGAAAATACGGATGGTAACATATATTTGGGTGACGCTTATTTATCACTAGCTGGACAACCCGATTCTTATAAAACAGGTATTCGCTTTCAAGCTGTTGAATTTCCTACTAATGCCGAAATAACAGAAGCATACATCGAATTTTATGCCTACGGTTCAAGTAATGCAACTACCGTATCTATAAAATCAGAGATAGGCGATGCGCAAATTTATTCACCGGTAAAAAATAATATTTCAAGCCGTACTTATACCGAAAATACTGAATTATGGAATACGGACACACGTAACGATTATGCACAAAACCGTACAGTAGATATTAAAAAACTGATCGACGAAAACCGTTTGAGAGGATGGGAATCCGGACAAGGCTTAGCATTCTTATTTGAAGGCAAGGGTGTGTCGTCAAATTTTGCCCGTGTACGCGCTTACGAAGCAGGTAATATGTATAGACCTCGTCTAGTAATTAAATACAAAGACAATCAAAAAGGACCGAATGCAGCAGCAGTAATCAGTACGCTAAACAATGTAATAACTACTCCATCGCAAATGACCGGACTTGTTATTAACGAGGTATCGGCACAAGGTACTATGGATCAAAAGGAAGACTGGATAGAGATATATAACAGTCTTGATAAAATGGTTCTTATCGATAGTAATGTTTCCGTATCAAATAAAGACACTAAAAAAGATCTTAATATACTAAAAAACATTCTTGTTCCTGCTAAAGGATTTGCTGTACTAATAGCAGATAAAAAACCAGAAAAGGGAGACTTCCATCTTAATTTCGATTTGAAAAATACAGGAGGCACACTCTATTTATCGACTTTAGTAGGTAAAAAAACAACTGCTTTGGATGAATTGAAATACTTAGAAACTCCATACAATACAAGTTACGGACGAAGCACAGATGCATCAACTACTTTAGCGGCTTTTATCAATCCTACATACAATATATCTAATAGTGTGGGGCAACAAACATTGGCTTTGTCGTTCAGTAAAGAAAGAGGTGTATACCCAACAGGCTTTGATGTTACAATTACAGCTCCCGCAGGTACTACCGTAAATTATACATTAGATGGTAAGTTTCCTTCAAAAACAGTTGGAACAAAATATACCGTTCCCGTTTCTATAAAACAATCATGTGTACTTAAAGTATATGCTTATGACGCAACAGGTAATTCAGGAGTAGCATCCCACACTTACGTATTGCAAGACAATTATAAGAACGAACTACCTACCAGTTATGCGCAATGGTATAATAAAACTTATATATTAACAGCCGACGAATATTCAAAAGCAATAGCTGAATTACCTATTATTTCTATATCGACAGATGCAGAAATATCTCCTCTTTGGGTACAAGGCTCGTTTGAATATATAGATAAACATATTTATAGCGACCATACCAACTTTTTCTCAAATTCTACTACGAAGCAATTTGGACAGGCAAGTTTAGCACAATATAACGGTGGAGTTAAATTTAAATTTAACAAAAACGCAGCCGTTAAAAAGGCAAACTATCCTTTCTTTGATACGTATCCTGGTGAAGTTTATCCTACTACAAATAAGATACAAGTTCTCGAGTTAAAAGAAGGTGAAGATGGTCCTCAGAATAATGTTTACAATACTGGCTACTTACGTTTTGATGAAAAAATGACAATGAACCTATGCAAAGAAATAGGTAAATATGCGCTAGACACCCGTTATGTAAATTTCTTTATAAATGGTAAATACAGAGGTGTTAAGACCATGAGAAACGACTTCAGTTCCAACAATTTAGAAGAAGTATTTGGAGATGATGCTGATAATTACACAACCGTAAATTTACAGGATGGTAATTTCCCAGGAGGTGTTGTTGAGGAAGGCGATGGTAGTACTGCCATTTGGCAAAATATAAAAAAACTCGCGGCAGCCAAAGATTTTCAAGGTTTTAAAAATTGGGTAGATGTTGAGGACTTAATCAAATTCCAGATTATGTTTATGTTTACTGACACTGAGAATGAAGCAACAGCTATAGTACACAATTACGCTCCGACCTTTATGAAAGCTAAAATGAATATAAATGATACCGATGGTGCGTTTTTTGGAGGATTCACAGCCCCTACTTCATCAACAACAATGCCAGCAATAGGTTTTGCTGGTGGCGGAGGTAATTACAAACAAAAATGGATTTTAAATGATTCCAGATTAGGACCTGGTGGCTTATTCGGCAACTTCATGGGCTCAAATACAAATCAAACTACGGGTAACCTCGAATTTAAAACACTCGTAAAAGATTATGTACAGGCAGCATTTGGAGATTCTAAAAGTACGGTTGCAGCTCCTCTTTCTGTGAGTAATGTGCAGACTAAGATAAAAACCACAGTGACCGAACTGAATAATGTGTATAAACTGGACGCAGCTTATATGTCTTATGACAGAGAAGTCTACAATTATTGGAAAAATATAGATGTACCCAGAGTAATAGCTCAAGTACCTGAAAGGGTATCTTATTCATTGCAAAAATGGCAAGAATACAATATGGTTCATAATTTGCTGGCAGCACCATTTGATACAACTGTTACAGGGCATATTACAATTAACAATCCTAATACAGGAACACAAGTGTATTATACGACCGATGGTTCAGATCCTATGGGCAAAGATGGTGTTGTTTCTCCATCGGCATTTCTGTACGATGCAAATAAAGGTATTACACTTTCTTCGGGTACTTATTCGTTGGTATCGAGAGCTTTTACCACTAATAACTGGGGGCCTTTGTCTAAGGCAGACGTAAAAGGTAGCGTAATGACTAAACGTTCAGCAGCAAATATTTCGGAAGAATTATTAAATACCGAAGCTCAACATGTAATTATTTACCCTAACCCTGCTTATAACGAAATTAATGTAAACTTAGAGAATACAGCTTCTGTAAATTCAACGATGAGTATTTACTCTATCGATGGAAAACTGGTACAGAACAATACCTTAACAAGTCAATCTAATACTGTAAATATTGGAAATCTAAATTCTGGATTTTATATTATAAAGATTGTAAATAGCAATGGTACGGTAAGTACTCATAAGTTGATTAAAAAATAATAAGGAATTCTCTTCAGGAGAATGCATAAATAAAGAAAGACCTCTCTGATTAAATTCTGAGAGGTTTTTTTATAAATCTGCAGTAGGTTCTTATTCCAGATTAAAATGAGGTTAAACCAAATGCAAATTACATTTATCTTGAACAAAGAAGAATTAATGGGCAGAGTTAATACTTTAAAACAAAACATTTTAGCCTATATTGCTAAAAATAATAGACAACAAAAGAAACAATTAGTTAATAAAGTGTGAATGATAACAACAATCAAAAGTTGTTGTCATTTCTGTTTTAGGCAACTACGTGCATCTAATCTAAAAAGTGAAGATTAAATAGTAGAAACGATAGAAAATGTTTCCCTTTTATTAATTATCTTTACGCACTCAAAAAGATATACCCAATATAATAGTAGTTTTTAATGATAAATAACGAAGATTTTTTAGACGAAATAGGTGACAATCATATCGGTTCAAGTGCGCAAAATCCAATCAGAGAAGATGCTTTTGCAATTACTGACGATGAAAAAATAGAAAAAATAAAGAAAGATGTTGAAAACATTCTACTTACACTTGGAATGGATTTGACTGACGACAGTTTAAAAGGTACTCCAAACCGAGTAGCAAAAATGTTTGTCAAAGAAATCTTTGGCGGACTTAATCCTATAAGAAAACCAAAAGCATCTACTTTTGATAATAATTATAAATATGGCGAAATGTTGGTTGAAAAAAACATTACGCTTTATTCTACCTGTGAACACCATTTATTACCAATTATAGGAAGAGCTCATGTTGCTTATATTTCTAACGGAAGAGTAATTGGTCTATCAAAAATGAACCGAATTGTTGAGTATTACTCAAAAAGACCTCAGGTTCAAGAGCGATTAACTATGCAAATCGTTCAGGAATTACAAAAAGCTCTTGGTACTGAAGATGTAGCTTGCGTTATTGATGCAAAACACCTTTGTGTAAATTCAAGAGGAATTAAAGATATCGAAAGCAGTACAGTAACATCTGAATTTGGCGGTAAATTTAAAGACCCTCAAACAAGAAGAGAATTTTTGGATTACATTAAGTTAGAAACACAATTCTAGTTTATAACATCTTTTCAAACTATATTTATGACCTAGCCCTGATGGAAGCGGCATCCTTTTTCTGGCTCCTTTAGCCAGTAAAAGATATAGCGAACAGCAGGAATAGCTTCAAATAAACAATCAAACAGTAAAAAAATATGCCTTTATATACAAGTCAACATCTAAAAATATACAATTCACTTTCGGGTGAAAAAGAAAATTTCAATCCTATTCATGAGGGAAATGTTGGAATGTATGTTTGCGGGCCTACAGTTTACAGCAATGTACACTTAGGAAATGTTAGAACTTTTATGTCTTTTGACGTAATCTTTAGGTATTTTTCGCATTTGGACTATAAAGTGCGTTACGTAAGAAATATTACTGATGTTGGTCATATTGTGGATGATGTTGACGAAGGTGAAGATAAAATTGCAAAAAAAGCGCGTTTAGAGCAATTAGAACCTATGGAAATTGTACAGCGTTATACTGTAGATTTTCACGATATCCTTAAAGCTTTTAATTTTTTACCTCCAAGTATTGAACCTACAGCTACTGGTCATATTATTGAACAAATTGAGATTGTCAAAAAAATAATCGACACAGGAATAGGCTACGAAGCTAATGGATCTGTATATTTTGATGTTGTAAAATATAACGAAACCAATAATTACGGTATATTAAGCGGACGAAATATCGAAGATATGTTAGCCAATACTCGTGATCTTGATGGACAATCGGACAAAAGAAACCCACAGGATTTTGCTCTTTGGAAAAAGGCAGAACCACAACATATAATGAGATGGCCTTCGCCTTGGAGTGATGGTTTCCCTGGTTGGCATCTTGAATGTACAGCAATGAGTACCAAATATTTGGGTAATCATTTTGATATTCACGGTGGCGGAATGGATTTAAAATTCCCACACCACGAATGTGAAATTGCACAAAATGAAGCTTGTACAGGTCAAAGTCCAGTAAATTATTGGATGCATGCTAATATGCTTACCTTAAACGGAAAGAAAATGGCAAAATCTACTGGAAATAATATTTTACCAGGCGAGATTTTGAGTGGTGAAAACACTATCCTTAGCAAACCTTTTTCTGCTTCCGTAGCTCGTTTTTTCATGTTGCAGGCACACTACAGAAGCATTTTAGATTTTTCGGATGATGCAATTGTTGCTGCCGAAAAAGGATATAAACGATTGATGGAGGCTATGGATTCATTGGATACAATTGTTCCAAGCACTTCTTCTTCAATTAATATAGCAAGTTGGAAACAATTATGCTACGATGCCATGAATGATGATTTTAATACTCCTATTTTAATCGCACAATTATTTGAAGCTGTTCGTTATGTCAATTTATTAAAAGACAATAAAGAAACCATAACTTCTGAAGACTTAAACAACCTATCAACTGCTTTACGAGCTTTTGTATTTGATGTTTTAGGATTAAAAGACGAGAAAATGTCTGACTCTAATAATGATAAATTAGAAGGTGTTGTAACTATGCTAATCGGAATGAGAAATCAAGCCAGAGCCGATAAAAACTTTGCTCTTTCTGATCAAATCAGGGATCAATTGATTGAACTAGGTATTCAATTGAAAGATGGTAAAGATGGAACTTTATTTAGTGTTCAATAAAGAGTTTTTAGTACTCTGCATATGAACATTAGAAAATAGTCTTGTATTGATATTTTTAATAGCGACACTGAATTACTGAGCATATGATATCAAAAATATTAATATATCCATTTGTTTTACTCGTTCGGTTTTACCAGAATGCTATTTCTCCATTCACTCCGGCAGCTTGTCGTTTTGAGCCAACCTGTTCGAGTTATATGATTGAAGCATTACAAACCCATGGTTTATTTTATGGCGGGTATTTAGGCATCAAGCGAATATTGAGTTGCCATCCGTGGGGAAGAAGTGGCTACGATCCTGTTCCTGAAAAGAAATGCAATCACAAACATTAACTTTTTATAAAGTATAACTTTACTTTAAATATTTATTTTTACAAAATAAAAATATATTACTACATGATACACGCTTTAAACATTGTTTGGAATCCTTCGGAGGGAATTGATTTAGGTTTTTTTATGATTCGTTATTACAGCCTAATGTTCGTAATTGCTTTTGGATTAGGATGGTACATAATGAAACAAATTTTCGAACGTGAAAATGAACCAATCGACAAATTAGATTCTTTATTTATCTGGACTGTTTTAGCTACTTTAATTGGAGCACGTTTAGGTCACGTATTATTTTACGATTGGGAATATTATAGAAATCATATTTCTGAAATCTTTTTACCATTCCGCTTTAGTCCAAATTTTGAGTTTACAGGATACCAAGGATTAGCTAGTCATGGTGCAGCAATCGCAATTATAATTGCAATGTACTATTACAGCAAAAAAATATTAAAACGTCCTTTGTTATGGATATTAGACAGGGTGGTAATTCCTGTTGCCAGTGGAGCAATATTTGTACGTTTAGGTAATTTCTTTAATTCAGAAATTACAGGAAATGAGACCGACTCTATTTTTGGAATTCGTTTTTTGCATGAATATTTCAGCAAAAATGATGCAGTAAACAAAACTCAGATTGCCAATCCAAAAGACGCATATACTGCTATTGCTACAGATCCAAAATTTGCCGACTTATTAGCACAAGTTCCCGTAAAACATCCAGCACAATTATATGAAGGTTTTTGCTACATCTTTGTGTTTGCAATCCTTTACTATTTATACTGGAAAACAAATGCAAGCCAAAAACCTGGATTTTTATTCGGTTTGTTTCTAGTTCTTTTATTTGTAGTTCGTTTTATAGTCGAATTTGTAAAAGGAAGTCAAGGCGGTTTTGAAAACGAATTAGGCTTGTTTTCAACAGGACAATGGCTAAGTATTCCCTTTATAATAGTTGGAGCTTACTTTATGATTAGAGCCAATAAAAAAGCCTTAAAAAGCTAAATAAAATATACTCAATAAGAAGACCCGATACTTTCATATGAATGTATCGGGTCTTTTTTTTTACTTCAGCATTAATTACCCATTTCAGAAACTTAGCATTCCTCCTATTTTGAATTTTACTCTCAACGACTTCGCCAGATAAGCTGTCTTTTAATTCCCCCTAAGAAAGCACATGCCTTTTCTATTAACGAGCTACTTGCAAAGATTCTTCCTGCAGAAAGATAAGATTGAGTTGTATTATGAATGAAATTAGCATTCCATACTACTCAAAAGCTCAAGGCTTTTTACTATTTCAAATATTAATTATTCTTTACCCAACCTCTTAATCCTTTGTGACCTTTAACCTTTGCTACTCATACATCACTAATCTTTTATCTCTTTACCCCTTTGAAACTATATTTTTTTCACAAAAAAAAAGGATTCAATTTTCATTGAATCCTTTTTAAATATATAGTTATAAAAACTGTTATGCGTTTTTATGTCTTTCTTCAATTGATAATTTATCAGCTGCAGAAATAGAATCTACCAATACTGGAGTTGCAATAAATAACGAAGAATATGTTCCTACGATAATACCTACCAACATAGCGAAGATAAATCCTCTAATTGATTCTCCACCAAAAATGAACATGATTAATAATACCACAATCATTGTTAATGAAGTATTGATTGTTCTTGACATTGTTGTATTAATAGAGTCATTTACAATTTGTTCAAAAGAACCTTTTGTTTTCCCTGCTAAGAATTCACGAACCCTGTCAAATACAATTACAGTATCATTCATCGAGTATCCAATTACAGTAAGGATCGCCGCAATAAAGTGCTGATCTACTTCCATACCAAACGGCATGAATTTGTAACATAATGAATAAATACCTAATACGAAGATAACATCATGAGCAATAGCTGCAATCGCACCTAAACTAAATTGCCATTTTCTAAAACTAATCATTAAGTATAAGAACACAATTGCCATTGCTCCAAGTACAGCCCAATATGCATTTGTTTTAATATCCTCTGCAACAGTAGGTCCAACTTTAGAAGCTTGTAAGATACCAAGTTTCTTACCTCCATTACCTTCGAAAGAGTTAACAAACTTATCATAAGTTAATCCTTCAGAATAGTGCTTTTTCAAGTTTTCAAACAATAATTTGTTTACTTCCTCGTCAGCTTTAATACCGTGCTCTTCTACTTTATATTTAGTAGTAATTTTTAATTGGTTATCACTACCAAAAACTTTTGCTTCGGCACTACCAAAAACTACTGCTAATTCATCTTTAACAACTTCTGCCTCTACTGGTTTTTCAAAACGTATTTGGAATGTTCTTCCTCCAACGAAATCCACACCTTGATCAAGTCCGTTAATACATAATGATGTAATACTCACTACAACAACGATACTTGAGAATAAATACGTCCATTTTTTAGCTCCTAAGAAATTAAAATGGAAGTTGTTAAACATATTTTTAGAGAAATTAGTAACGAAAGTTAAATCATTCTTTCCGCTAATATTTCTATCAATAAATATTCTAGCGATAAAAATAGAAGTAAATAAAGAGGTTATAATACCAATTAACAATGTAGTAGCAAATCCTTTAATTGGTCCTGAACCAAATATAAATAATACCGCTCCTGTTAAAATATGTGTAACGTTTGCATCTGTAATAGATGACATTGCACCTCTCCAGCTATAAGAAGTTTTAATTGCTTCATCAAGTGTTTTACCTGCTCGCAATTCTTCTTTTGCTCTTTCATATATAATAATGTTCGCATCTACTGCTGTACCCATTGTTAATACGATACCTGCAATACCAGGTAAAGTTAGAACTGCACCTAAACTTGCCAAAATACCGAATAAGAAAAGTAAGTTAACTGCTAACGCAAGGTTTGCATACCAACCAGCTTTACCATAATAAATCATCATCCAAAGAGATACTAAAAGTAATCCTACAATAGCCGATGTTGTTCCATTATCAATAGCCTCTTGTCCTAGGGATGGTCCTACAACTTCTGACTGAACAATATCTGCAGCAGCAGGTAATTTACCAGCTCTTAATACGTTAGCTAAATCTTTAGTTTCTGTAACATCAAATACACCTGAAATCTCAGATCTTCCTCCTGAAATTGGACCACTAGAAACTCCTGGAGCTGAATATACGATATCATCAAGAACGATAGCAATATTACTTTTTTGAGTATAAGCTCTACCTGTTAATTCTTCCCAAGCTCTTGCACCTTGACTGTTCATTTGCATAGAAACAGCTGGTTTACCCATTTGGTCAAAAGTATCTTTAGCATCAGTTACAACACCACCGCCCATTGCAGCAATGTTATCTCTATTTCCTTTTAAAGCATATAATTCTACAGCTTCAATTTCTTTACCTTTTGCATCTTTAATATCTGTTGGTTTTCCCCAAACAAATTTTGCATAATGTTGATCAGCACCTAATAATACTCTGATATCTGGTCTTTTTAAATAACCGTTTACAACAGCAGTATCTTTTGGAGAGAAAAGACCTAAAACTGGTCCTCCACCCTGACCTAACATTTTGTCAAATAAAGGATTGTTTCCTTTTTTAGTAGCAAGTGAATCTTTACCACCTGTAAGTAAATCATTTAATGAATCTTTTACTACAGCTTTAGTTTCAACTTTATTAACTTCGGTTTTCTTTAAGGCATCATTAGCAGCCATTAAGAAATTACCCAATTCTTCAATTTTGTAAGTTTCCCAAAACTCTAATTGAGCAGTACTTTGCAATAATTTCTTGATTCTATCAACATCTTTCGCACCTGGAAGTTCAACAAGAATTCTTCCTGTTTCTCCAATTTTTTGAATATTAGGTTGAGTTACACCAAATTTATCGATACGTTTTCTTAGTACTCCAAAAGCACTTTCTACAGACTCATCAACTTTTCTTTTGATAACTTTTTTCACCTGAGCATCACTCATTTGAAAATCGATACCACCTTCACCTTGCAAACTTCTGTTAGCAAAAATTTCTGGAGAAGCTAATTTTACTGTTCCATTTGAGTTTGCCTCAAAAGCTTCAAAAAACGCATCTAAATACGTTTGATTTCCTTTTAGATTTGCAGTTGCATCAGCTAATGACTTATTAAAAACTGGATTTTTAGAATTATTAGCCAATCCTTTTAAAACATCTTTAACAGAGATTTGAAGAATAACGTTGATTCCTCCCTCTAAGTCAAGACCTTTATTGATTTGCTTTTCTTTTACTTCATTAAAAGTAAAACTAGTAAATCCTAGATTGAAAACTTTTTCTTTACCAATAGAATCCAAATATTTTAATTCTTTATCAGGATTATCTCCTGCAAAAGATTTCGCATCACTTTTTACTTTATCAGCGACAAAAGTGAAGGAAAGTTGGTAAATACTTACCAATGCAAATAGAATTGCGAAAAATTTAATAAGTCCTTTATTCTGCATTATTACTAAAAATTAATTATGTTTTATAGTTTGTTTTGTTTTAAATTCCACAAAATCAAGCCGTTAAGCTGTTTTTTATATCTAAATAACGGAATCACGAATTACATTATTTTTTTTAAACCGAGCAAATATATAATTAACGAAAAGATTAACCAATTTATTTATTAATTAATCTCAAAAAAAAGACTGCAAAAGTGCAGTCTTTTCCTATTTACTCGTAAATCTTATACTAAAATCGATTTTAAAGCGTCATTCATTCCTCTAACCGCATCGGCGCTCTTAGCAAATAATGCTTTTTCTTGATCATTTAATTTGATGTCTAAAATTTCTTCTACACCATTCTTACCAATAATACATGGTACACCAATGCAAATATCATTTTGTCCGTACTCGCCTTCAACAAAAACAGAACATGCAATCATTTTCTTTTGGTCATTTAAAATACTATCAACCAAATAAGCAACAGAAGCACCCGGCGCATACCAAGCCGATGTTCCTAAAAGTCCAGTAAGTGTAGCTCCTCCTACCATAGTATCGGCAGCTACTTTTTGTAAAACTTCTTCTGAAAGGAATTCCGTTACTGGAATCCCGTTATATGAAGCCAAACGTGTTAACGGAATCATAGTTGTATCACCATGACCTCCAATTACCATAGCCGAAATATCATTGGCTGGTTTATCCAGAGCTAAAGATAAATAGGTTCTAAAACGAGAACTATCAAGCGCTCCTCCCATACCTATAATTCTATTTTTTGGTAATCCTGTTGATTTCAATGCTAAATAAGTCATTGTATCCATAGGATTTGAAACTACAACAATAATAGTATTTGGCGAATGTTTCAATACATTTTCTGCAACTGTTTTCACAATTCCAGCATTGATTCCAATTAATTCTTCGCGTGTCATTCCTGGTTTTCTAGGAATTCCTGATGTAATTACTACTACATCACTACCTGCGGTTTTAGAATAATCATTTGTTACCCCAGATACTTTGGTATTAAAACCTGTATTTGTAGCACATTGCATAATATCCAAAGCTTTACCTTCAGCAAAACCTTCTTTGATATCCAACAATACTACTTCGCTTGCAATTCCTCTATAAGAAATAACGTCTGCACAAGTGGCTCCAACGTTTCCTGCTCCTACAATGGTAACTTTCATATTTTAAAATTTATTCGGTTATTAGTTAATTTTTTTTCGGGTTAATTGTTTACTCTAAATCAATTTACTTAGCTGCTAATATAAGCAACAGTCAATTAAACAAATATAACAATTAAACTTTTTTAAGCATCAATTTTTGCATAAACTGCATTTTTCTCGATAAACTCTCTACGTGGCGGAACCTCATCCCCCATTAACATAGAGAAAACTCTATCAGCTTCTGCTAAACTATCAATTGTTACCTGACGTAATGTTCTGAAACTTGGATCCATTGTAGTTTCCCACAATTGCTCTGCGTTCATCTCCCCAAGACCTTTATAACGTTGAATTGCTGCACTTCCGCCCATTCTTTCGTTAGCTTGATCACGTTGAACATCATTCCATGCGTATTCTTTTTTATTTCCTTTTTTAACCAAGTATAAAGGTGGAGCAGCAATATATACATGCCCTTCCTCTATTAGCTCTTTCATAAAACGGAAGAAGAATGTTAATATTAAAGTAGAAATGTGGCTACCATCGACATCGGCATCACACATAATAATTACTTTATGGTAACGTAGTTTTTCTAAATTCAATGCTTTACTATCTTCAGCAGTACCCACTGTAACTCCTAAAGCTGTAAATATGTTACGAATCTCTTCGTTTTCGAACACTTTATGATGCATCGCTTTTTCAACATTCAAGATCTTACCACGTAATGGCAAAATTGCCTGAAATGCACGATCACGACCTTGTTTTGCAGTTCCACCCGCCGAATCTCCCTCGACAAGATATACTTCGCAACGTGCTGGATCTTGCTCAGAACAATCTGAAAGTTTTCCTGGCAATCCGCCTCCACCCATTACGGTTTTACGCTGTACCATTTCACGTGCTTTCTTAGCAGCGTGACGTGCTTGAGCAGCAAGAATTACTTTCTGAACGATGATTCTAGCATCATTTGGATTTTCTTCCAAATAATTCTCAATCATTTCACTCACAGCCTGACTTACTGGCGAAACAACTTCTCTATTTCCTAGTTTAGTTTTTGTTTGCCCCTCAAATTGTGGTTCAGCTACTTTTACCGAAATAATTGCTGTAAGTCCTTCACGGAAGTCATCTCCAGAAATATCAAACTTTAATTTGTCTAACATTCCAGAAGCATCTGCATATTTCTTTAACGATCTGGTTAATCCAGTTCTAAAACCTTGCAGGTGCGTTCCTCCTTCGTGTGTATTAATATTATTTACATAAGAGAAAATATTCTCTGTATAACTTGTATTGTAAATTAAAGCTACTTCTACAGGGATTTCTCCTTTTTCATGATCCATAGAAATAACGTGTGCAATAATCGGCTCACGATTTCCATCCAGATAACGAATATATTCCTTTAATCCTTCGTCAGAATGGAATATTTCTGTTTTAAACTCGCCTTTTTCATCAACTTCTCTTTTATCAGTAAATGTAATTGTGATTCCTTTGTTTAAGAAAGAAAGCTCACGCATACGAGCTGACAAAGTATCATATGAGAACTCTGTAGTTTGTGTAAAAATTGTTTCGTCAGGATAAAAGGTTACAATAGTTCCTCTTTTTGTAGTTTCTCCAATTTGTTTAACTGGATATAAAGCTTTTCCTTTCTCATATTCTTGCTCATATACCTTTCCGTCACTACTGTGAACAGTTGCACGTAGATGATTTGACAAGGCATTTACTACCGAAACCCCAACACCGTGCAAACCTCCAGAAACTTTATATGAATCTTTATCAAATTTACCTCCAGCACCAATTTTAGTCATTACAACTTCTAATGCCGATACACCTTCTTTTTTATGTATATCTACTGGGATACCACGACCATTATCTTCTACACTTACAGATCCATCTTCGTTTATCGCAACACCTATGGTATCACAATGCCCTCCCATGGCCTCATCAATAGAGTTATCTACTACTTCATAAACCAAATGATGTAGTCCTCGAACACCCACATCTCCAATATACATCGATGGACGCATTCTTACATGCTCCATTCCCTCTAATGCCTGAATACTATCTGCTGAATAATTGCTCTTCTTGATTTCTTCGCTCATATAATTTATTCTAAAAAATGTAATATTTGTCTAACACGCAAATATATAAAAACGCAAATTATATATCCGTTAAAATACCATTTAAAGCACTTAAGTTATTAACATATTATTAAAAAATCAAGTTTTTAAAAGCATAAAAAACAAAAACCCTAACTCTTATAAACGACAAAATTCCAAAACGCACATTAAAAATGTTGTTTTGAAATTTTGCTAATTGACTTAATTAATATTTCTAACTCAAAATGAAACTCGTTTTACTAAACTGCAACTCCCGATTTAGCAATTTCTGTATCTGCTTTAACGTGTGCTTCATTTGCTCTACCACTTGGATCCTGGTTTTCTTGCCATTTTGGAATCCATTTTCTAACAGTTTGCGCTGCGCTAACCTGTGGGTAGTATTTATGAAATATTGATCTGTAAAAATAAGCTTCTTTTGTAGTTGGTGAGTTATAAGTAAACTCAACCGCTGCTCCAGCCAATTGTTCGTCTGTAACTTTAGATGAACAATACTCTATTAATTGATCAATCCAGTTGTAACCTACTCCATCAGAAAATTGTTCTTTTTGTCTCCACAATACTTCTGCAGGCAAATATGGATCTTCTGGTGTATCAAAAGCTTTTCTTAAAATATATTTTTCTCTACCATTGTACGTTTTAGGCTGTTTTTCTTCTGGTTTGACACGAACTGCCACATCAAGGAAAGCTTTGTCTAAAAACGGAACTCTAGCCTCTAATCCGTGAGCCATTGTTGACTTATCTGCTCTTAACAAATCGGCAGTAAATAATTTCTGAACTCTTTCGATTGTTTCTTTTTGAAATTCTTCAGCAGATGGAGCATTTCTAAAATATAAATATCCTCCAAAAATCTCATCTGCTCCTTCCCCTGAAAGCACTACTTTTATTCCCATATCAGCAATTGCTTTAGACAAGAAATACATTGGCGTACTTGCACGAATTGATGTTACATCGTAAGTTTCCAGATGCCAAACTAATTTATCGAGGATTTCAATCCCTTGCTCTATCGTAAAATGTATTTCGTGGTGCTCAGTTCCTAAAAACTCAGCCACTTTTTTAGCTGCTTTTGCATCTGGAGCATCAGCATCTAATCCGATAGAAAACGAATGTAGTTTCTCACCCCTTTCAGCCAATAATCTTGAAGCAATTGCCGATGTTAAAGATGAATCTAACCCTCCTGAAAGTAATACTCCGATTGGTACATCACTCATTAAACGCTTACGAGTTGCCTCTGTTAAAGTTTCTCTGATTAAGTCTAAATCTAAATTTTGATCTGCCTTTAAATAATCTTCATATTCTGGTTGATAGTATTTTACAAATCCAGTTTTTGGTGTGTAATAATGTCCTGGAGGAAACGTCGAAAATGACTTACATTGATCTGCAATAGGTTTCATTTCTGATGAAAAATAGATTCTTCCTCTTTCATCCAACCCATAATACAAAGGCTTTACTCCTAACGGATCTCTTCCTGCAATAAAATCATCTCCATCGATCACTACAAAAGCCCAATCTCCATCCAGCATGTTACAAAAATCATAACCAAACTCTTCATACAAATGAACAATTACTTCTGAATCTGATTTTGTTCTAAAAGTATGCCCTTTTAAAACACCATCTCTTAAAGCCTGATGATTGTATATTTCACCATTATGAACCATCCAAGCAGAAGATGTTCCCTGAATAGGCTGTTTTCCCGAATGTAAATCTATAATAGAAAGACGTTCATGACTCATGATATGCCCTTTTTCCATTATATGCAAATCACTTTCATCTGGACCACGATGTGACATTCTTTCCGAAAGTTCTTTTACAAGTTGCGGGTCTTTTCCTTTTCCAATAATGGTTAATATTCCACACATAACTATATCTTTTTAATACTTTTAAAATTTTGCGATAACAAATATGGTTAAAATTTCTTTTCACCCCATTGAATCAATAGTTTTATATTCACAAAGAAAACGTCCTCAAAATTGAGAGCGTTTTCTTTTATATTATTTCACTCTAAAACAATTGCTCCTTTTTATGCTTTAACATAAGCATCATCATGAACACTTGCAACTGCTCTACCTGAAGGATCGTTCATGTTTTTAAATGCTTCATCCCATTCTAATGCAATTTTTGTACTACAAGCCACACTTGCTTCCTGAGGTACACATAAAGCCGCAGCATCACTCGGGAAATGTTCTGCAAAAATAGATCGGTAATAATACTCTTCTTTAGAAGTTGGTGTTTGCAAAGGGAATTTGTATTTCGCATTTGCCAATTGTTCATCCGAAACTTCTTTTGCTACCACTTCTTTCAAAGTATCAATCCAGCTATAGCCTACTCCATCAGAAAACTGCTCTTTTTGTCTCCAAGCAACACTTTCCGGCAACATATCTTCAAAAGCTTTACGAACAACCCATTTTTCCATAGGATGTTCTTTATTGATCATTTTATCTTGTGGATTAATACGCATGGCAACATCCATGAATTCTTTATCTAAGAATGGTACACGTCCTTCAATTCCCCAGGCTGCTAAACTTTTGTTTGCGCGCAAACAGTCATACATATGCAATTTACCTAGTTTACGAACGTTTTCTTCATGAAACTCTTTCGCATTTGGCGCTTTATGAAAATACAAATACCCTCCAAATAATTCATCTGCACCTTCACCAGACAATACCATTTTAATCCCCATTGACTTAATAACTCTTGCCATTAGCCACATTGGAGTTGATGCTCTGACTGTAGTTACATCATACGTTTCTAGGTTATAAATCACATCACGAACTGCATCTAAGCCTTCTTGAATGGTGAATTTAATTTCGTGGTGAATTGTTCCGATGTGTTTTGCTACGATTTGAGCCGCTGCTAAATCAGGAGAACCATCTAATCCTACTGAGAAAGAGTGTAATTGCGGATACCAAGCATCTGTAGTATCATCAGACTCTATACGTTTTTGCGCAAATTTTTTGGCTACAGCCGAAGTAATAGACGAATCTAAACCTCCTGAAAGTAAAACTCCGTAAGGAACATCACTCATTAATTGTCTGTGAACCGCAGCTTCTAACGCTTCTTTAATCGCAGGAATACTAGTCTCGTTGTCTTTTACTGCATCATACTCCATCCAGTCTCTTTTGTACCATTGTACAAATTCGCCGTCTTTGCTTGTCATATAATGTCCTGGAGGAAACAACTGTATTTTTGTACAATATCCTTCTAAAGCTTTCAATTCTGAAGCTACGTAAAAAGTTCCGTGTTGATCCCATCCAATATATAACGGAATAATTCCCATATGATCACGAGCGATAAAATACTCATCTTTTTCTACATCATATATTGCAAATCCGAAAATACCATTCATTTCGTCTAAAAAATGAGGTCCTTTTTCTTTATAAAGTGCTAAGATAACTTCGCAATCACTTTCTGTTTGAAAGTTATATTTCCCTTCGAATTGTTTACGTAATTCTCTATGGTTGTATATTTCGCCATTTGCAGCCAGAACTAATTTCTTATCTTCAGTAAACAAAGGCTGTTTTCCTGAAGCAGGATCTACAATTGCCAAACGCTCATGCGACAAAATTGCTTTATCATTACTATAAATACCACTCCAATCTGGTCCGCGGTGGCGAATGATTTTAGACATTTCTAATACTTGAGGTCTTAAGGTTTCTGCTTTTTGTTTTAGGTCAAAGGCACATACTATTCCGCACATAACTATATATTTTTGATGTTTTATTTATTTTGATAAGGCAAATATGCGATAACAGTTACATATACAAAACACAAATAGCTGTTTTAGTTATAAATTAAAACCAAAATGAATTATTTACAATAAAAATGTAATTTTTGATATACAAAAAACAGAATGCTGGTTATAGATTTTAATTTGAGCCCATTAAACCAAAGTAAGTCATAAATAATTGAAGCGTTTAAGCTTAGCAAATACTCTCTATTATGTAATGAGTTGTATTAATATCAAATTCAAAACCTACAGCATTCCCCATTAATTTACTCCCAAGTGGAGATTGAGGAGATAATGCAATTACATTAATACCATCGATAGTTATTTTTGGCAGAGCAACACTTAGATACAAATAAATACCGTTTGCCTTAACCAAACTCCCTACAATAATAGTCGAAGCCACAGACTCAGCATCTATTCGATCCAAAATAGCTTTTTGACTAATCGCTTCTTTTAATTTATTGGTTAGCTTTTCCTGCTCTATATGCATCATCGATAAAGCCGTTTCATGCTTATCTCCCGCCGAACCTTTGGCATCATTTTTAGAATCCTCGGTCAATGCCGAAATCATGTCTTTAAAAACATCAATTCGATCCTGAACCATTTGTAAATAATAGGCGTGTATTTTTTGCTTGAAAGTCATAATAAAATATTAACCGCAAAGTGCGCGAGGTTTTACGCAAAGGTCGCAAAAAAGAATTTATCTATCCGATATAGATTTTTAGAGAATTAACTATAAAGTGCGTAAAAAATGCCTCACTTAATTGAAATAAATTTTAGCAATTGCTAAAAAAACAAAGTTCGCTAAATCCTTAAACAGACTTAGCGAACTTTGTGTAAAACTTTACATTCTTTGCAGTTAAACAGTTTTGCAGTTAAACAAACCTAAAAATCGAATTTATAATTAGCTCCACCCATAATCTGAAAACCTTGAACTGGGTAATTTAACCATCTCTGGTAGGCTTGATTAGTAATATTATTTGCTTTTAAATAAAATGTTAATCTATCGCTGTACTTATATCCTACATGTGCATTTAAATCAAAATAACTTTTTAGCGTAATCGGACTTGCATCAATAGCTAAACTTGTATTTACTTGTTCGTCTTTTCTTTCTCCTACATAAAACAAATTGAATCCTGCGTACCATTGTTTGGTAATATTAAAATCAAGATTAGCACTTAATTTCATTGTTGGCAAATTCCAAGCCTCGCTTTGATGATCATTGCTGTAGCTATTAAAAGTTCCGTTGATTCCAAAAGAAACATTCTCTGAGAAATCAGCTTTTAACTCTCCGTAAAAACGCATTGTTGTCATATCATCATATACAACTTGAAAAGAGTTTCCGAAAGCGTAATTTTCATTAGTTATATCTTCTGTATAGTCATTACTCTTAAACAAAGCTTTGTTTCTTTCGTTTACATAAGATCCCTGAACTTTATAACTTACATTATTTGCTAATTTTCCTTTTAATCCAGCAAAAATATTGAATTGCATATCCGTTGGATTAATATTTAGTGTTGGTGATAAAAACGGGTTTTGATCTACAAAATCCATATAAGTATTTTGTTCCAAATTCCCTTCCGCTCCAGCGTAAAAAATCATTAAATCTCCAACTACTTTATACGAAGCAGTTACATTTGGATACACTAAAATCTTACTATTACTATTTTCATTATCTAAACTATAAAATAATTTAGCTCCTAAATTAAGCGTCCAATCATCTTGCTGCATTACAAAACTTGGTGATAGTCCAAAATTAGTAAATCCGTATTTTATAGGCTGTAAGTTTGTTTTTTCATAATTATTTTCAAAACTTCCACCAACATAATCTACAATTACATCTGTATTTATAGACTGATCCATTATTTCGACTTTAAAAGATGGCTTTATGTAAAATCTATTTTCAGAAGATTTTAAATTATCCGAAAAATGACTGTATTTCATACTAGCCTTGGTAAAAATCCCATCGCTAAAATCGATATTTCCGCCAAGATTAATTCCGTTATACGAATGCTTTGGACTTATACTATTAATTAATATCCCGCGATCTTGCGGAGTTAAGGTAGATCCAAAATCTACTGGCAAACCATACCAATTATAAATCTGGTTTTGATATCCTAAATCAATATTCCAGGACATATCTCTGTTTTTTACTCCATAAATTAAATCCAGTGAGGTGTCGTAAAATTTATCATTTAAATCTATGCCCTTAATACCTCCTTGCGAAGATTGATGCTTGAACATCCCTGCTACATAATCATTGTTTCCTAATTCCTGTGCTACAAATAATTCGGCATTTAAATTACCGTAATTACCAACTCCTGCAGTAGCATAATTAGTAAATAAATGTTCTTTTTTAGCTTTATCAACCAGTTGAGCATTTCCTTTTGAAGGTGTAAAAGTAGAAGCTACAGGAAAAGAAAAAATGGTGTATTTAATCGTTTCTTTTGCAGCATTCCCTTCATCATTTAATGATGGAATCTCTTTTACTTTAAAGGCATCCGAGATTGTAGGCGAATATGCTTTTACCACATTTACTTCCTCAGTACCAATCGTTTCTTCTTTCTTTTTTGTTTCGTCTTTTTTCTGCGCTAAAGCCAACTGAGAAGTTAGCAGCAAAAGAAAGGCGATATGTTTATTTTGGAAATTGATTTTCATATTTATCATTTTAGAGAAAATAGAGAAAAGAGGATAGAAAATAGATTTCAATATCTATTCTCTTTATTCTACATTCTTTGTTCTATTTTCTACTTTGTAATCGATGAATTGGTTTTAGACTCTTCTGCTTTTATAGCACTTAATTCTTTTTCGGCTTCAGAAACTACATCTGGATAAGCGGTGAAATTCTGAATTACATTCTCTAAAATATAAGTCGCCTGATAGCTATCTTTTAATCCATAGAAATTTTTCGCCATTAACACCAATCCCTTTGCTCCGAAATACTTAAATGACGAATAGTTTTTGGCTAGTTTTTGTACAGCTGCATTTGAAGCATCGTATTTATTTTCTTTATTTTTAAAGTAAGCATCATAATACAATGATTCTGCTGCCAATTCTCCTTTGGATGTTGTAGCTAATTTTGCGTAAGCAGTTTTAGCTTTATCCTCATCTCCTGATTTAATTGCTGCTCTTGCCACAATAATTTGCGCATCGCTTTTTACATTTTCATCTGTTTTTGGGTTTTGCAATACTTTCTCTGCATACACAACCGAGTTACTATAATCGTTTTTATCATAATAACATTTCATCAGGTTAGCTTGTGCAAATGTTTTATTTTGCGAAGAATCTCCTTCGTTTTCTATACGGGATAAAACAGGAATCGCTTTATCACAATCTTTAGCTTTTAGGAATATCTGAGCCAAACGCATCAATGATTGCTCTGTGTACTCACTACGAGGCTGATCGATTACATATTGATAATTAGGAATCGATTTATTCTCGGAACCTTCTGTAGTATATGCTTGTGCTAATTTAAAATTCGCTTCAAGTGCATGAATCCCTTTAGGAAATTTGCTTACATAATTACTAAAACCTGCAATAGCTTGTTTGTTATTATTTTGCTCATATTGTTTTATTGCGCCTTCGAAAGTATCATTATCTAAATCGGCATCTGTAACTGCAACAAAATCCAGCGTACGTACCCAAGTAGCATATTCATCTACTTTTCCGTTATCTACATAAATTAATCTCGCTGTAGAAACTGCTTCAAGAGCTTCTGGAGTTCTAGGGAAATCGGCAGCTACTTTTTTAAATTTCACCAAAGCCAATTGGTCTCTATCGGAGTTATAGTAAATTAATCCCTCACGCAAAATAGATTTCGCAGTGAAAGCTCCATTCTTGAATTCTGCAACCAATTGATCATAAGTTTTAATTGCCTGCTCTGTTTTTTTCTCGGCAGCATACGTATTTGCAAGCTCAAACATGACATCGTCACGATATTCAGATTTTTTGTACATCTGAAGAAACCCGTTAAGTTCTTCGATTTTTTTATCATTTTTATTCATAAAACCATAACAAATGGCTTTTTGAAAATAGGCATAATCAGCATCGACACCTTTGAATGTCATAACTTTAGTATAAGCTTCCATCGCCGAAGTATACTTAGAAGTTACAAATCGACAATCGGCTAATCTTAAATATGAATCATGTAATCTTGAAGCATCATCTTTGGTATTATCGATTTGAGCCTGAAATGAATTTGCTGCATTATCATATTCTTTTAATTTAAAATAAGTGTAAGCGATATTATAATTCACGTTTTTAAACTCAGGAGTTGTTTTGGCTGCTGCCAAACCTGCAAATTGCTTATAACTGATTAATGCGTTTTTAAAATCTTCATTAAGATATTCCGTTTCTCCTTTCCAGAAAGTTGCACGAGCTGTAAACTCCAGGCTTTTTTGTTCGTTAAGAGACTTAATAAACATCTTAGAAGCTTCCTGATAATTGTTATCATTATACAGTTCTAAACCTCTGTAAAAAAGCACTTTTTGGTATGCCAATCTATTTTCTGGAGATTTATTTTTCTCTAATAAAGTTAGTGCTTCACTGTAGTTTTTCGAAGAAATATAAGAGTCTATTAATAATTTTTCAACTTCAGATTTACTGGAGTTATTTGGATATTTCTTTAAGAAATCAAGCAAAACTGCTGGTACAGTTTGGTATGAATTCCCGATTTCGTAACTCAGCTTAGCATAATTTAAACTTGCATCTTCTTGAATTGCTTTATCAAAATCCATTTCGGCAGCATTTTTAAATGCATTTAATGCTTGTTGCTTTTTATCGGTATTTAAATAACTCTGACCTAAGTGGTAATATGCATTTTGCGCCACGAAATCTTTTCCTTCAATGATTTTATTGAATTGTGAAATAGCATTTTCATAATCTTTTTGCTGATAATAAGCATATCCTAATTGATAAAAATCGGTATTATTCCATTTTCCCTTCTTACCTTTATATTGTACTAAAAACGGAATCGCTTTATCATACGCTTTTAAATTAAAATAACTTTCTCCGATAATCTTATTCAGTTCCGATTTTTCGATTTCATTAGATTTAGGCATTGCTTTTTGTCCCAAATCGATTGCTTTTTGGAAATTACCTAATTTAAAGTTCATATCAGCTTGATAATACGAAAGTTTCTCTTTGTATTTTTCTTCGCCCGAAACCTCATCAAAATATTTAGTAGCTTCTTTGTAATCATCACCTTCATAAGCCATAAAGCCTAAATAATACTTGGCTTGTGAACCATATTCGGGAGAATTTACCACTTTATTAAAATAGGTTGTAGCTTCTTTTTTCTTTTTAGAATTAAAGTAACTATATCCTTTTTGGAAGTTGAATTTATCCAAATCACTTTTACTCATATAGTTCTCATCTACACGATCAAACCATTGCAATGCTTTTGGGTAATTGGCCTGATCGAAAAAATAATGAGCAACTTCTATATATGCTTGATTTTGCTTGGTACTTATTGGGTAATCTTCAACAAAACGCTCCATAAGTTCATCGGCATTTGGCTGATTGGTTCTTATAGCGCAATTGGCGATGTAATAAGCACAGTCTGCCTTTACCTCTTCTCTCGTCTCTTTTTCTTTTACTTTTTCAAAAATAATCTGAGCCGATTTATATTGTTTGTCATTATATAAGGAAAGTGCTTTGTCGAAATCCTTTAGATCGTAGGTGTAAATAGCCGACTTTTGTGCCGAAACCTTAATCGATAAAAGAAGGACTAGTATAAAAATTAACCGTGAAAGTTTATGCATTGTTATTTTAATTTAATATTCAAATGTATCATTTTCTACTGGGTATAACGGAACCATTTTGGTATTTATTATGAACAAAAAACCAACTATCATGATTTAACACACTTATAAAACCCAACAACCACACACTTATTGTCTTAAATAAAGACATATAAAGGACTATTTCCTTAAATGAGGAAAATTTATTTTGAATACAGCCGTTAACTTATTACTTTTACCATTCAAATTAATTTTATCATGTCACAAACCGTACTGTCTCTTAAAGATGTAACTATTTATCAAGAAGGAAGAAAAATTTTATCTCACGTAAATTTAGAAGTTAAACACGGTGAGTTTCTTTATATCATCGGAAAAACAGGTTCAGGAAAAAGTAGTTTCATGAAAACTTTATATGGTGACTTACCCTTAACTGAAGGGGAAGGTCATATTGTTGATTTTGATTTGGCAACTTTAAAAGAGAGTGAGATTCCATATTTGAGACGTAAAATCGGAATCGTATTCCAAGATTTCAAATTACTTCCAGACCGTACTGTAAAAGACAATATGCTTTTTGTACTAAAAGCAACTGGATGGGTTGACAAAGAAGGTATGGAACGTAAAATTGACGAAGTTCTTGATAAAGTTGGTATGAAAGAGTTTACTCAAAAAATGCCACACCAACTTTCTGGTGGTGAGCAACAACGTGTTGCAATTGCAAGAGCTTTATTAAACGACCCTGAATTTATCCTTGCCGATGAACCTACAGGAAACTTAGACCCACAAACAAGTTCAGAAGTTCTTGAAGTTTTAAGAAACATCAACGCACTTGGAAAAACTGTTATCATGGCAACTCATGATTATGCTTTACTAATGAAATTCCCTTCGAAAACATTAAAATGTGAAGATGCCAGGATTTTTGAAGTGGTTCAGAGAACGGTGTAATTATTTTTATTTCTCAAAAACTAAGATATCTTGAAAGTCTACTAGAGGTTTATTTCCTCTTTTAGACCAGGTTCCGTATATTTTATTTTCAACTTTTAAGTTACTCAAATCTACCATTTTATTTAGAGATTCTTCATCAAAGGCAATATTAGCGGAAGGAACTTTTTGATTCATCAATCTATATCCTTCTTTTTTGAATGGAAAAATATAGGTTCCATTATCTTTTGAAATTATATCTTCATTTTTTTCATTATACACAAAAAAAGTAGCTAGGCATTTTCCTCCTGGTTTTAATACTCTATAAATTTCATTAAGGTAATTCTGAACCTCTAATGGTTGCATGTGTGTAAAAACAGAAAACAAAAAAACCGTTTCAAAAGAATCGTCTTTATAAGGAAACACAAAATTTTCGGCTTTTTGATTTGTTAAACTATACAAATCATTACTTAAAGGAATATGTTGAAAATTGAAATTAGGAAAGCTACTTGTGATATTATTTTTACACCAATTAATACCTTTCTTAACCAAGTCAAATCCTTCATATCTACTATCGGTTAATAAATAATTAGTAAGCGGAACCGCTACTCTACCAATACCACAACCAATATCCAGAACTGAATGATTGGGTTTTAATTTTACATATTCTATTAAGAGTTTAAGATGATGCTTTCCTTGCTCTACAAAATCACCTGAACCTATAAAAATATCTCCTTTATTAGGAATCAATTTATTTTTACGTCCACTTATCGAATTTAAAAAATCAATGGGCGCATAATAAATTTTCCGAACAACAAGCCTTGATTTTGGAGAGATAAAATAATAAACAGATCTTAAATTCATTTTTTAATGTTTTACTTTTTTTTACAAACTTGATATCATTTTTATCGACAAAGAGATTTTCTTAATAAAAAGTATTTTCTTTACAAATATATTTTAAAAAACGACAATTAATGCTTTCTATTCTTATTCCAGTATACAATTATGATGTTTGCTCTCTTATCACTGAGCTACATAAACAATGTTTACAATCTGGAATCGAATTTGAAATTATTTGTTTGGATGATGCTTCCTCTCAGTTTTTAACTGAAAATCAAAAAATAAATCAATTAACAAACTGTTCTTATGCTATTTTAGATAAGAATATTGGAAGAAGTGCTATCCGGAATTTATTAGCTCAGAAAGCCAACTTCGAGGATTTGCTTTTTCTGGATGCTGATACGTTACCAATTCATTCTAATTTTATTACTAATTATATTCTTCAGATAAATAAAGACGAAAAAGTCATTTATGGCGGAATTCAATACCAAAAAGAAGAACCAAGAAAATCTGAAATTCTAAGATGGATTTACGGTAAATCCAGAGAAGCATTATCGGTAGAAAAAAGGCAAATAAACCCATATCTTTCGTTATTAACATTAAACTTTCTGATAAAAAAATCAATTTTTAAAAAGGTATGTTTTAATGAAGAAATTCCAAATTTAAGGCATGAAGACACTTTGTTTTCTTTTGAATTAAAGCAAAATAAGATTGAGGTTATCCACATTGAAAACCCTGTTTATCATTTAGGTATTGAGAGTAGTAAAACGTTTTTAAAGAAATCGGAAGAATCAGTTATAGGTTTAAAATACTTAGTCGACGAAAAACTGATAGGTGTAGAATATGTAAAACTTTCGTATTATTACCAAATAGTAAAAAAGTATAAGCTCTCTCTTTTTTTAGAGAAGCTATTTTCAATATTTAAATCATCGCTAAAAAAAAAATTATTGAGTGATAATCCGTCACTTTTTATCTTTGATCTATATCGATTGGGTTATTATTTCACTTTGAAAAAATAAAAAATATGGCATTTTTTTCAGTAATTATTCCGTTATACAACAAAGAAAATTTTATCGAAAAAACGATGCAAAGTATCTTGAATCAAACTTTTCAAGATTTTGAAATTATTGTTGTGAACGATGGATCTACTGATAGAAGTGAAGAAAAATTAATTCAATTTCAAGATTCCAGAATTCAGTATTATCACAAAGAAAATGCAGGCGTATCAAGTGCAAGAAATTTAGGAATAGAAAAAGCTTCTGCTAATTATATTACTTTCATAGATGCAGATGATTACTGGTACCCCGATTTTTTAAAAGTGATGTATGAAAATATTACAAATCTCTCAGATTATAAAGTATTCTCAGCTGCTATTGAAGTAGACACTTCAAAAAAAGTAATTCCATCACAATATTCTATTATAAAAACTGGCGATTATGAAATCGTGAATTATTTTAAAGCAAGTTTAAAAGAAAGTGTAATATTTACTTCATGCGCTGTGTTTGACAGAAGCATTTTTACAGAAATAGGAAATTTTGACACTAATATAAAAAGCGGCCAAGACACTGATTTATGGGTTAGAATTGGACTAAAATATCCTGTCTTATTTACATGGAAAGTATTAGCACGTTATGTATACGATGAAAACAGTCTTTCTAAAAACACAAATTTTATTGCTAGCAAAATGGATTTTACAAAATTTTTAGAGTATGAAAAATCAAATTCTGACTTAAAAAAATTTCTTGATTTAAATCGGTTTTCTTTAGCTATAAAAAGTAAGATTGCAAAGGAAGATATTCTCTTCAAAAAACACTGCGAAGACATTAATTTGCAAAATTTAAATTTAAGAAAAAGAGTTTTACTAAAATTACCTGCTTCAGAACTAGTTAAGCTGATTAATCTAAAAACAAAACTTGCACATTTAGGTGTAGGTTCATCTGTTTTTAAATAACCTAAACTTTTTATATTCCCGAATATAATCATCTTCGTTAAACTCATCAGAAGATAATACCAAACAAACTGATCCAGAAGAAAAATTTCGTAATTCTCTCCAAATTCCAGGAACAATAAGTAAACCGACATTAGGTTTATTAAGCGTTACCGTTTTTATTGATTTTCCATCTTTCAAAACTACATCAAAACTACCGCTTAAGGCTATCAAAAATGCTTGTTGCTCTTTATGTGCATGGCCTCCTCGCTTACTCCCACTAGGAACATCATATAAATAATACACTCTTTTAAAATTAAATGGAATAGTTTCTCCTTCAATAACCGAAAGATTCCCTCTCCTGTCTTGAATTTTAGGAATTTCAATTAATTGAACATCAGAATTGGCTGTTACTTTATGCATTTGTTAATTCTTTATATTTATAAATTCCTGCTAGTCCCTTTTTATATTTTTTAATAAAATCCGCTTTATTGATATAGTTATTCGATATCAAAAACAACATATACTTGAGTAACCATAAATATGCAAAATTCCCTTTAACTTTATAATACAAAGCACCTCTTGCAAAAATTAAATTATCAGCGCCAGCATCTTTTCCTGAAGATACTTGAGGATGGGAAACAATTATTTCGGGACTATAAATCACTTTTATTTTTTGTATCAAAGAACTCCTCAAAAACAAGAATTCCTCTGCAGTTTCAAAGAATGAACTTAATCCAAAATTTTCATCAAAATAAATCTCATTTTTTCTAATATCATCCACTTTAAAAGCTATTTCAATAGAACTAACATTCCAAATACTTTTAAAATTATGCTCAAATTTTTTATTAAGTTTTTTTTCTGGATAAGAATTACCTACTCTTATGTGGTTAAAGGTAATAATCGACGCTTCTTGATATAACATAAAAGCATCTAAAACAGATTTTTCTAAAGTATCAGAAAAAACCACATCATCGTCAGAAATAAGACAAATCTTTTTTACCGCATTTTTAATTGCAATATTTCTGCTTTTTGATAAGCCACTTTCGTTACTATTTATTACCCTTACTGAATTATATTCTGATAGTAAAATTTCAGTTTTAGATTGATTAACTATTAATAAATTAAAATTAGAAAAATGTTTAAAAGGAAACATTTTAAGCAAAAAATCAAAATTGCACCTATCTTTGGTAGCAATTAAAATCTCTAAGTCATTTTCCGAAAAAATATCTGACATTTTCATATATATTTAGGTAAATATAAATATTTCTATTAATAATAATGAGAATACTCTTAATAGGTGAATATAGTCGATTACATAATTCCTTAAAAGAAGGATTAGAGTCATTTAATCATGAAGTTAAAATTATAGGCACAGGTGATAATTTCAAACAATTTCCTGTAGATTATTCTATTTCCCCAAAATATTTCCTCTCAAATAGATTTTGTGTTTTTTTAAATAAAGTTCTATTCAAAATCTTTCACATTGATTTACAATTACTAGAAAAAGGTATTCGGTTTTGGTTTTTCTTACCAAAACTAAAAAATTACGATATTGTACAATTGATTAACTCAAATGCAATTGAAACCTATCCTTTCCTATCAACATACTTATTAAAAAAAACATTCAAACAAAATGGAAAAAGCTTTCTTCTTGTCTGTGGTGAAGATACTCCTATAATTGATTTTTTAATGAGAGATACATTGAAATATTCAATTATGACTCCTCTCTTAAAAAATTCAAAATTAAAATCTGATTATAGATTTTCATTAAAATACATGAAAGATAGCTATCGAAATCTGTTTGATTTTGTTAGCTTAAATGTTTTAGAAATAATTGTTTCCGACTTAGACTATAAAATTCCTTTACCTGAAAAAAAATTAATTCCAAACCCTATAAATACAACTAAAATCTCTTTTGAATCTCTAATTATTAATGAAAGAATTATCATTTTTATAGGAATAAACAAAGGGAGTTATATAAAAAAAGGAAGTCTTTTTTTTGAAGAAGCCCTTGAAATTATCAAAGAAAAATATAAGGCTAAAATAGAAATCATTACTGTAGAAAGCGTTCCTTATAATGAATACATTACCCTATATAACAAAGCACATGTTGTATTAGATCAAGTTTACGGATATGATCAAGGTTACAATGCTCTTGAAGCAATGGCCAAAGGGAAAGTTGTTTTTACAGGAGCCGAAAAAGAATTCATAGAGTACTATAATCTTGGAGAACGTGTTGCTATAAATGCACTACCCGATGTAAATTATTTGGTAGATGAATTATCTTTTTTAATTGAAAATCCCGAAGAAATAATAGCTATAGGAAAACGAGCCAGAGCTTTCATAGAGAAAGAACACAACTACATAAAAATAGCTGAAAAATATCTGGAAATTTGGAATAAAAATTAAACCATTTTTTATATAACTAATTATTAGTGTATTTTAATTATTATCTAAAAAAGTACTTACAATTAAAGAACACTTCTCTGCTCCCTCGGTATGTAAATGATCTGGGTCATAAAAATCATTATTTGTAAATTTAAAATCATTAAATAAATTCAAGTATCTGACATTTGAATTTTTGTTTTCAAATAATTTAGCTGTTTTAACGATCTTATCTAATTTAAACTTATTCACCCTTACAGAATATGCCTTAGAAACTGGCATTGTTACTAAAATCACTTCAATCTCTTTTTCTTTACATTGGCGGATAATTGATTCAATTCTGGAAATATTTTCAGAAAAATCAAATAAATTATCCTCATGCTTTCTTATTGTATTAGGCGCAATTTTATCTATATTTAAAAATCGTTTTTCTTTAGTATAATTAATCCCAAAACCATTTACATCACAATCAATAACTGTCCCTTCGATAAAATAGCTATTTACTAATTTTATATTTTTATTAAATGGTCTTGTAGATGATAAAAAATAATTACCATAATCAAACTTAGAAATTATTGGAACATTTAAATCCATATAACTCTTATAATAATATTTCCTCCAACTATCTTCTTCAGTATCTTTTAATTGACTCAAACTTGTATACTCAATATTTAAGATAACATATTTTAGTTTTTTAAATTTATTAATATGCTTTTCAAATAAAAGCTGATCAAAATACAATGTTTGACTAATATTAGACAAATTAAATGTCTGTTTATCAAAAAAAGATGGATTCAATCCATAAAAAGTATGAGAGTTTCCTAAAATTAATACCTCAGTTGTATCATATATCTTTTGAATATTTGTATTTTTTAAAGTATAATTATTTGGAACTAATCTATAAAAACATTCTATAAGAGACAATACCAATAGTATTGGTAATAAAAAAAACATTAGGTTTTTGATTAACTTTTTCATCAAAATTGAAAATATATAAATTGTAAATCCTTACCAGAATAATATAAAACCAACATTACCAAAACATAATAAAATCCTATTCTAATTGGTTTCATCCAAGTCAATCCAAATTTTTCAATTGCAAAATAATCTTTTCTTCCTCTCCATTCAATACACATAAATAAAAATAAAAATCCAATTATTGTTTTAGGAAATATTTCAGGAAAAGTAAACAATGTATGAGAAAATATTTTAGATATATAAAAAAAAGCATCCTCTATAGTATTGGATCTAAAGAAAATCCTCGCAAATGAAACTAATCCAAAAGTCAAAATAATATTAAAAAAGACTTTACTATTTACAATAAAACCATTAGTTGAAACTATTTCAATATTTTTTCTGTTTTGATGGAGTAATACCAAAGGTAGAATGTATAAAAAATTAATAAAACCATAAACTATAAAAGTCCAGTTAGCTCCATGCCAAAAACCTATTAACATAAAAACGATAAAAACATTCCTTACCTGCTCCCATTTAGAACCGCGAGAACCTCCTAGTGGTATATAAACATAATCTCTAAACCAACTTGATAAAGAAATATGCCATCTTCGCCAAAATTCAGCTATATCTCTTGAAAAATACGGATAAGAAAAATTTTGTAATAATTCAATTCCTAATAATCTAGCAGTTCCGATAGCAATATCTGTATAACCAGAAAAATCCCCATAGATTTGGAATGAGAATAAAATTGCTCCAATAACCAATGTACTTCCTGAAAAATTAGACGGATTATCAAAAATTAGGTTAACATATTCTGCACAATTATCTGCAATAATTACCTTTTTCACTAATCCCCATAAAATTTGCCTTAATCCACAAACAATATTTTCATAATTAAAACTTCTCTTTTTTTGGATTTGTGGCAAAAGATGCGTGGCTCTTTCTATCGGACCTGCAACCAATAAAGGAAAAAAACTAACAAATAAAGAATAATCAATTATACTTTTTACTGGTTTAATTTTGTTATTATAAATATCAATTACATATGATAACCCATGAAAGGTATAAAATGAAATTCCAACTGGTAATATTATTTGCAATGTCCAAGTATTAATCTTAAGTCCTAAGACTGAAAAAAGTTCCGAAAAATTATCGATGAAAAAATTATAATATTTAAATAAACCTAAGAAACTCAAATTAAGAATTATACTTAACCAAAGCCAACGCTTTTTTATAGAAGTATCACTTACATTATCATATATTTTTTTTCCTATATAAAAATCTAAACCTATAGAGAAAGCTAATAAGAAAGTAAATCTCCAGTCCCAGCAACTATAAAAAAACAAACTAGCTAACAATAAAAACAGATTTTGCAACTTTAAGCTTTTATAAAACACAAACCAGTATAACACAAAGACTACAGAAAAAAAAAGTGCAAAACTTAAAGTATTAAATAACATATTTTTAATTTATTAAACTAAATCCTTCACTTACAATAAAACCAGTGTACATATAAAAATTTAAAAGGATTACTAATCTATTCTCTCATAATATTGCTTTAAATCCTTATATAAATCAATTTTAATATTCCCTAAAAAATATAATCGATTAACAGATGTTCGAAATGGCATAATTAAACTACTATTAGGATTTAATGAAATTTCTGTTCCGCCTAAAGAATGATACAATTCATACTTTCCTTTTCCATAATATCCACTAATAAATGTGCCATTATCCAAAAGAACTAACTTATCAGAAACATGAGGATTATCCGTTATGAAACCATTTTCATAATTTCGATTAAAATAAGTCCCTACAATCATCTTCTCAAAGAAAAAACTATTAAAAACATATAGAATTATAAATATAAGAGAGAAAATTTTTATTGTTTTTTTCATTACATCAATTTATTAAACCAAACTTTTCCTAAAATACACACAAAGCACCAATAAATAAAGAAAACTACCCAAAGCCTGCGCCATAACTATTCCCTCCATCCCAAAAATATCAATAAAGCATAAGCTTAAAAAATACAAAGTCATTAATGATAATAACTCAGTAACTATAAACGCAGTTGTCATTTTTTTTGCAAAAAACTGAAAGCCCAAAATAAGAGAACAAACCTTAAAAACATCACCTAATAATTGCCAGAAGAACAAACTCTCTACAGGAAGAAAATCTGATGTAAAAAGTAATTTTATTATAAAGAAACGCAAAAAATAAATCACCGTAACTCCAATAATAAAAATAGGTAAAATCGTTTTATAATAACTCCAGAATATTGATTTCGTTTCTTGATTATTTTTGGCAATTGCTAATCTCGGCAAAAAATAAACACTTAAAATAGTCGAAACAAACATCATATAATAAGTTGAAATACGAGTCATAGTTTCCCAATAACCTGCTTGATTTATTCCAAGATTCCCTATCACATTATTTCGGATTGCCAAGAAAACTAAAGGCCCGAAAACTGATGAAACCAAAGCCATTAAAGAGTATGAAGACAAATTTTTTATGATTTTAAAATCGAACTGACCAAATCTTATTATCTCAAAAAAAACTATCTCTTTATTCACAAGATAAAGCGTCGCAAAGAACAACAATGCAGGGGAACTTACAACAGCCAATAAAGCCCCTAAAGTTTTTAATTGAACGATTAAAAGCAACGAAACTAATAATCCTATAATATTACCAATACAATTAATCCAAATTACTTTTTTAAATTTCCCCAAACCATTAATTACAGCAAGCAAAAAAACTGAAATAGCGTACCAAGGCAAAGCCAAAGCTAATATCCTGAATACTAATTCATATTTTAAATTACTTCCAAAAATTCTACTGTTCCAAAATGAAGCTAAAAAAAACAAAAGTCCGCTTAAAACAACAGCAATAACAAGTAGTGAGATAAAAACTGTGGCTATTATTTTTTGAAGTTCCGCTTTATTTTTATCATTTTCAGCAACGTATTTTACAATTCCGCTTTGAAAACCCAACGTTGAAATACTCTCCAGTAAAGTCATAAAATTACGAAGATTCCCAACCAATGCCATCCCACTTGGCCCAATAAAAACTGCTAATAATTTTGATGTAATTAGTCCAATACAAATTTTCAATATTACACTCAAGCTATTTAAAGAAGTAATTTTAAATAGATCCGTTTGAGCATATTTTTTAACGAAATTCAAGATTAGTATTTATTTAAAATCTCAATAATAAAACTGACTTCCTCATCTGTCAAAACTGGACTTATTGGTAGACTTAAAATTTCGTTATGTATTTTTTCGGTAATAGGAAAAGACAAATTATTCCATTGTGGGAATGCTTTTTGCTTATGTGGCGGAACAGGATAGTGAATCATGGCTTGAATATCATTCTCTAATAAATAAGTTTGCAAATCATTCCTGTCCTGAGTTCTAATAACAAATAAATGAAATACATGATTATCTGAGAAATCCCAAAATGGTAGAATTATTTTCTTATTTTTAATTTCAATCAAATATCGTTTAGCAATAATTCTGCGTCGTTCATTTTCTGCATCCAGATTTGGTAATTTTACATTCAAGAATGCTGCTTGCAATTCATCCAGTCTCGAATTTACACCTATAAAATCATTATAATATTTTGTCTCGGAACCATAATTACGAAGCGAAAACAGAATCTTAGCCAACTCAGAATCATTGGTCGTAATTGCTCCACCATCTCCCAAAGCACCTAAATTCTTCCCAGGATAAAAACTGTACGCTACAGCTGAATTCTGATCGCTCATCGCTGAAAGCTCATTGCTGACGGCTCCATGCGATTGCGCAGCGTCTTCAACAATTAAAAGATTATTTTGAGCTGCAATATTATTTATTGCATCCATTTCGGCTAATTGTCCGTATAAATGAACTACTAAAATAGCTTTAGTTTTAGATGTGATTTTTTCCTGAATCAAATCAGGGGCAATATTGTATGTTTCTAATTTTGGTTCGACCAAAACAGGAACTAAATCTGCTTGTAAAATAGCTAGAATGCTCGCGATATATGTATTTGCTGGAACAATGACTTCATCTCCTTTTTGTAGTTTCCCTAACTGAATGTATGCTTTAAAAATTAAGGTTAATGCATCTAGACCATTTCCTACTCCAATACAATATTTTACACCACAGTAATCTGCAAAAGACGCTTCAAATACCTTAACCTCTTTTCCTAGAATATACCAACCATTATTTAAAACAGTTTCAGTTTTTTCCTGAAATGCTTTTTTATATGGTTCGTTTATTTTCTTTAAATCTAAAAAAGAAATCATAGTATTATTTTATAAAAATCCTGATTATAAACTGAGCATCCTAACTCTTCTTTTTGCTTTAAAAGCCCAGAATTGTATCCTTTTTCATTATCATCACCCACAATTCCCATATCAAAAAAATACTTTCCTTCTTCTTTATATTTCTGTATCAAGCTGATAAACAAAAAATCTAATGCTCTTAATTCTTCTCCTTTTTTTGTTGTTGCTCCATATTGTGATTTCACAACCGTATCGGTTTCAAAAATGGTTATTCCTGCAATGATTTCATCTTCATAATACGCTGAATATTGCTTTATATTTTTTGGGAATTTTTGCTTTAGCAAAGTGATTTCTGTACAATTATGTACAGGCTTCACATTATATTTTTCTGATAATCTTGGCTCAAGAACCAATTCCCAGAAAGGTTTAAAATCTTTTTCTTCTATAATATCTAAATCCATTTCCTGGATTCTCCTAAAATGCTTTAGTTTACTTTTTGAAATATCTAATGGAACTGACATATTTATCGCTAAGTTCATTTCTATCTTTTCTAACAAAGCGCCTCTCTTAAAAATAAAAAAATCAACTTCACTATTTCCATCTGGAAGATAAAAAGTTGGAATTGGTTTATAATAGAATGTTTTTATTTTATTATGCTTCAAAAAAGATAAAAGACTATCTAAAATCAATTCTACTTCTGTTCCTTTTATTTTTTTTAAATAAACCAAACCACCATAAGTCAATCCTTGATGAGAATAAACGGTATCATTAACTTTATTTGCAGGTAAAATTGAAACTAATTTTTCATTTTCAAAAACTAATAAAGAAAAATCTTCGAATCGGTCTTTATGATATTCCATAAAATCACGATGAAACAAGAAAGTAGCATTTTTGGCTTGACCGATAAAGTCATTCCACTTTTCATAATCTGTTTCCTGATATAATTTTACGGTATAGTTTTTCACGATTTATTATTGGAATTCATTAGAGAAATCATTTAGCGTTTATGCTCTAAAGCTGGCAAATACCATTTATACTTTACAGCCATTAATCGAACGATAATAATAACAACGCAAGTTACGAGGTACAAAATATCATCATTGAGATTCAATTTTTTCAATGCAAAAAAAACAATTCCGCCCAAAATACAAATGGTGGCATAAATTTCTCTTCTGAAAATCACTGGAATCTCATTGCACAAAATATCTCGAGTTACACCCCCAAAACATGCTGTCATAGTACCTAGTGCAATACAAATTATAGGGTGTAAACCTGTAATTATTCCTCTTTCCAAACCTATTAACGTAAAAACTCCTAAGCCAATAGTATCAAATAAAAACAATGATGTTCTTAGTTTATCAAACTTTTTTCTGAAAATAACAGATAAAATAAATCCTAAAATAATAACATACACATACTTTAAATCAAGCATCCAACCCACAGGTGTTCTCCCAATTAAGACATCACGCACTGTTCCCCCACCTACTGCAGTAACAAAGGCAATTATAAAAACCCCAAACGGATCCAATCTTTTATTCATTGCCGTCAACGCGCCAGACATTGCAAATGCCATTGTCCCAATGATATCTAATAAGCTAAACATTTATATGCTTTTAAAATGAAATGAAATTCTAGTATTCTGACAAAAATAAAGAAATCCCCATTATAAATAGGTGCTAACCCCAATTAATAAATTGTAGCCATTTTGAAAAAATAGTATTGAATTTAAAATTTAAAAAATCTTATTACCTTAGCCACTTACAAACTCAGCACTTTTTCCCTTGAAACAAATTACTTCGATACAAAACCCATTTATAAAATCATTAGTGTTATTGCAAGAAAAAGCAAAAGCACGTAAACAAACCGGAACGTTTTTAATTGAAGGAAAACGCGAGATTTCATTGGCCATAAAAGGCGGTTATGAGATAGAAACGATTTTGTTTTTACCCGAATTAATTTCTGAAAATGAAATCAATAAATTAACTGGTAAACAAGTTAATTTAATCGAAATCAATAAAGAAGTTTATCAAAAGCTAGCTTATCGAGACACAACCGAAGGTGTTTTGGCTATAGCCAAAACCAAATCGTTGCAATTATCTGATTTAAAGTTATCTGATAATCCGTTAATTCTTGTTGCCGAAGCTCCGGAAAAACCAGGAAACATTGGAGCATTATTACGTACTGCCGATGCAGCAAATTTGAATGCAGTCATTATCGCCAACCCAAAAAGTGATTTATACAACCCAAACATTGTTCGCTCAAGTGTAGGTTGCTTATTTACCAACCAGATTGCAACGGGAACAACTTCTGAAATTATTACTTTTTTAAAAGAAAATAAAATCAATTTTTACTGTGCTACATTACAAAACTCAACTTCATATCACACACAGGATTTCACTACTCCAACCGCTTTGGTTGTTGGTACTGAAGCCACTGGACTAACACAGGAATGGAGAGATGCAGCGACACAAAATATCATTATTCCGATGGAAGGTGAAATAGACAGCATGAATGTTTCGGTTGCAGCAGCCATATTAATTTTTGAAGCAAAAAGACAACGAGGTTTTAATCAATTATAAAATTTAAAGTATGAACTATAAATTATCACTTTTAACACTATTATTCGGTTTTACGGTTTCTGCACAAATCACCAATCAAGAAGTTGATGCACTGGTAGAAAATACTCTAAAAACATTTAACGTTCCTGGAATTGCTGTTGCTATTATTAAAGATGGAAAAATCGTTCAGGCTCAAGGTTATGGTGTAAAATCTATCATAACAAAAGAAAAAGTTGATGCAAATACCCTTTTCGGAATTGCGTCTAACAGTAAAGCTTTTACAAGTGCTGCCCTTGCAATGTTAGTTGATGAAGGAAAGATAAAATGGGATGATAAAGTGATAAAATATCTTCCAAATTTTAAGATGTACAATGAATACGTGACGCAAGAATTTACGATTCGTGATTTATTAACTCACCGTAGCGGGCTTGGTCTTGGAGCAGGAGATTTAATGATTTGGCCTGACGGTAGTGACTTTACTGCACAAGATATTACCCAAAACTTACAGTATTTAAAACCTGTTTCAGGCTTTAGAACCAAATACGATTATGACAATTTATTGTATATCGTTGCCGGCGAAATTGTGCATGTAGTAAGCGGAAAAAGCTGGTGCGATTTTATTGAAGAACGCATCATGAAACCATTAGAAATGAATCATAGTGCAGCTTCATTTTTGCGTTTAAAAGACTCCACAAATATTATTGCTCCACACGTACCTATTGACGGAAAATTAAAAGTGATTAGCAGATATAAAAATCAACTTTTTGATGCAGCTGCTGGTATTTATTCAAGCGTAAATGACTTGAGCAAATGGGCAATTATGCAAATGAATAACGGTAAATATGGATCTGACAATAAACAATTATTTTCAGAAAAAGAACATGACGAGATGTGGCAATTGCAAACTATTATTCCTGCAAGAACCAGAGCCCCATACAATACTCATTTTAGCGGATATGGTTTAGGCTGGTTCCTTAGCGATGTAAAAGGATACAAACAGGTTACTCATACTGGTGGATTAGAGGGCATTGTAACTCAGGTAACTTTAATTCCCGAGCTACAATTAGGAATTATCGTCTTAACAAATCAGCAATCTGGTGCAGCATTTACTGCAATTACAAATACTATAAAAGACAGCTATTTAGGCATTAAATCTGAAGATTATGTTGCATTATACAGCAGCAAAATGAAAGCAAATGAAGAAACAGCAGACAAAGTAACCGATGAAGTTTGGGCTGTTGTTGCTAAAAATAAAAAAGATAAACTAAAAACTGATTTTACCAAAATTACTGGAACTTACAAAGACAATTGGTTTGGAGAAGTTACCATTACAGAAAAAAAAGGAAAGGTATATTTTGCTTCAAAACGTTCTCCACAATTAGTAGGTGAAGCATTCTTTTATAAAGATGGAAATTATGTAGTAAAATGGGATAATGCCTATTTTCATGCAGACGCACACCTTTTCTTTAAATATGATTCTAACGGAAAAGCTACTAATTTAAAAATGCAAGCAATCTCAGAATTAACTGATTTTAGTTACGATTTTCAAGACTTAGACTTTATTAAAATTCCGTAAATTTTATAGGTTCAGAGGAACAAAGGTATAAAGGAGCAAAGGGGAAAAACTTTGCAGAATTTGGCGTCTCTTTCTGAAACTTTGAAATAATCATTTTTTTAGATAAAATCGTCAATCTCTCCTTCTAAAATCTAAAGTCAGAAATCTAAAATCAATACCCCATTCCCTTGTGTATATTGAAACTTATTCTTATTTTTAGGGAATTGAACCAGGCGAATATATGATAGAGATAGATATTGAAAAAGAGAATAAAGCAATTGCACAGGAATACAAAGAATTACTTCGAATTAGTTATCAGACTTTAAGTCCTACAGATAAAAAACTAATCCGAAAGGCTTTTGATGTTGCTGTTGATGCTCATAAAGAACAACGACGAAAATCAGGCGAGGCATATATCTTCCATCCTATTGCTGTTGCAAAAATTGTAGCTTCCGAAATTGGTTTGGGAGCCACCTCGATTGCTGCTGCCTTATTGCATGATGTTGTCGAAGATACTCCACTGACTGTTCAGGACATTGAGCGTTTATTTAATCCTAAAGTTGCACAACTTGTAGAGGGATTAACTAAAATTTCGATGGTTCAAAGGGATTTAAATGCATCAATGCAAGCGGAAAACTTCCGCAAGATGATCCTTACCTTAAATGATGATGTTCGTGTTATTTTGATAAAATTAGCCGACCGTTTGCATAATATGCAGACTATGGATTCGATGGCTGAATACAAACAAACCAAAATTGCATCCGAAACATTATACATTTATGCTCCACTTGCACATCGATTGGGATTGTACAACATTAAAACTAAACTTGAAGATTTAGGATTAAAATATACTGAACCTGAAGTTTACAATGATATTGTAAGCAAAATTCGCGAAACCAAAGAAGAACAAGATGCTTATATCAAAGATATTTCTGATGTTCTTAAAAAATCTATGGACGAAGAAGGAATCGATTATATTATAAAAGGTCGTCCGAAATCTATTTATTCTATTCGAAGAAAAATGCGTGCGCAAAACGTAAGCTTCGACGAAGTTTATGACAAGTTTGCACTTCGAATCGTCTATAAATCCAACCCTCATGACGAGAAATTTCTTGCCTGGAAAATATATTCTATCGTAACAGATCATTACAGACCAAGCCCTAGCCGATTACGCGACTGGATTTCATCACCAAAATCTACTGGATACGAAGCTTTGCACATAACAGTAATGGGACCAAAAGGACGCTGGGTCGAAGTACAAGTTCGAAGCGAACGTATGGATGAAATTGCAGAAAAAGGATATGCAGCACATTACAAATATAAAAACGGAGCCACCGAAGAAAGTGGTCTGGATGTTTGGCTAAACTTACTTCGTGAAGCTTTAGAAAATTCCGAAACCAATGCGGTAGATTTTGTTGAGGATTTTAAAATGAATTTATATTCAAAAGAAATCTTTGTATTTACTCCAAAAGGAGAAATTAAATCATTGCCAAAAGGTGCAACCTCATTAGATTTTGCTTTTAGTATTCACTCCGAAATAGGAATAAAAACTCGTGGAACTCGTGTTAACGGACGATTAGTTCCTCTTAACTACGAATTAAAAAGTGGTGATCAGGTAGAAGTTATTACTTCTCAAAACCAAAAGCCAACCGTCAACTGGCTGGATTATGTTACCACATCCCGAGCTAAAAATAAAATTAAAAACGTTTTAAACGAAAACACCAAAAAGATTGCCGAAGAAGGAAAAGAATTACTTACTCGCAAACTTAAACACTTAAAAATTACGATTAGCGAACAAGTTATAAACGAGTTGGTTAACTTCTTTAAACTTAAAACGAGTTTAGATTTATTTTACAGAGTTGGTGTTGGCGCAATCGAAAATCAACAATTAAAAGACTATGCTGCCCAAAAAGGTAACACGTTTATTAATTTCTTCAAAAACAAAATAAAACGTAATAACAGCAATACAGCTGATACTGATATTCATAAACCTGAAATCAGCAGTAATTATGATATGTTGGTTTTTGGAACTGAGCACGATAAACTAGATTATAAATTATCTCCATGCTGTAACCCAATTCCTGGAGATGATGTTTTTGGATTTGTAACGATAAACGAAGGGATAAAAGTTCATAAGAAAGACTGTCCAAACGCTATTGGAATGCAATCCAACTATGCGTATCGTATAATGACTGCTAAATGGATTGATTCATCTCAAGAAGAATTTAAAGCCATCATCAATATTACAGGAATGGATGTTTTAGGACTTACAAACCAATTAACAAAAGTGATCTCCAACAATATGAACGTGAACATTCAAAGCATCTCTTTGAGTACCGATGCAGGAATTTTTCATGGTCAGATTGCAGTAATCGTACGAAATAATTCTATACTAAAGAAAATGATTAATAATATCAAAAAAATTGATGGTGTAGATAAAGTAACCAGAGAATATAGAACATAAGTGTCTGAATTTTCACGATTAAACATTTGAACGTGAAACTTTAAACAGGAAACTTTTATTCATTTAAAAATAATAAATTATCTTTGCAGGATATGACACTCATTTCAACTGACAACAACAAAAATCAAGAAATTGTAAAAAATGTTTTTACATTATATCTTGAACAAAAAGGGCATCGTAAAACACCTGAGCGCTACGCAATACTTCAGGAAATATACGATAGTGAAGAACATTTTGATATTGAAAACTTGTATATCAAAATGAAAAACAAAAATTATCGTGTAAGTAGAGCCACTTTATATAATACAATCGAATTATTATTAGATTGTGCTTTGGTTCGTAAACATCAATTTGGGCAAAATCAAGCCTACTACGAAAAATCGTATTTTGACAAGCAACACGATCATATCATTATGACTGATTCTGGTGAGGTAATCGAATTTTGCGACCCTAGAATTCAGACCATAAAAAAAACAATCGAAGAAATATTTGATATCGAAATCACGAATCATTCCTTATATTTTTACGGAAACAAAAAACAGAAATAGACAATCGTTAAAAAAGATTGTTCTCGAAAATATTTAAATAAAAATAGATAACAAATTAATCTGAGCAGGCGGTAAAAACTGCCTCGACATTAAAATTAAAAACAGAATGACCGTAGATTTATTACTAGGATTACAATGGGGAGATGAAGGTAAAGGGAAAATTGTAGACGTTCTTACCTCTAATTATGACATTATTGCTCGTTTTCAAGGTGGACCAAATGCAGGACATACTTTAGAATTCGACGGAATAAAACACGTTTTAAGAACAATTCCATCAGGGATTTTTCATGAAAAGTCTATTAACATTATTGGTAATGGAGTTGTAATTGACCCAGTGGTTTTCCAAAAAGAAATTGAAGGTCTAGAGAAATTTAATTTAGACATCAAAAGCAAATTAATTATATCTAGAAAAGCACACTTAATTTTACCAACACACCGTTTACTTGATGCAGCTTCTGAAGCATCAAAAGGAAAAGCAAAAATTGGTTCTACATTAAAAGGAATTGGTCCAACTTACATGGACAAAACTGGTAGAAACGGTTTACGTGTTGGTGATATCGAATTAGAAGATTTTACAGAGCGTTACAGAGCATTGGCAGACAAGCATGAAGCCATGATTGCTTTTTATGATGTTGCTATTCAATACAACTTAGCAGAACTTGAAAAAGAATTCTTTGAAGCTATCGAAGAACTAAAAAAATTAGATTTTATTGATAGTGAAGAATATATGTACCAAGCTCAAAAAGCTGGTAAATCTATTTTATGCGAAGGTGCTCAGGGATCTTTACTTGATGTAGATTTTGGAACATATCCATTTGTTACCTCATCTAATACTACTGCTGCAGGAGCTTGTACTGGTTTAGGTATTGCGCCAAACAAAATTAAAGAAGTTTACGGTATTTTTAAAGCATACGTTACTCGTGTAGGTAGCGGTCCTTTCCCAACTGAGCTTTTTGACGAAGTTGGAGCTACAATGGCAAAAATCGGAAACGAATTTGGATCTGTTACAGGAAGACAAAGACGTTGTGGATGGTTAGACTTAGTAGCTTTAAAATATGCTGTTCAAGTAAATGGTGTTACACAATTAATGATGATGAAAGGTGACGTACTTTCTGGATTCGAAACTTTAAAAGTGTGTACTGAATACAACTACAAAGGACAAAACATTTCTCATTTCCCTTATAATATAGAGCCAGAAAATGTAACTCCTGTTTACAAAGAGTTTAAAGGATGGCAAGCTGATTTAACTGGAATGACAACTTATGATCAATTACCAATTGAATTAAAAGAATATATCGAATTTATCGAGAAAGAAGTCGAAGTGCCTATCAAGATTGTTTCTGTAGGTCCAGACAGAAAACAAACGATACTTAAATAAAAACATTAAACGCTCTGAAATCCAGGGCGTTTTTTTTGCCAAAAAAATATTTTACACATGAGCAATCCTAAAATAAATATAACTGAGACTAAATTATTATCTGATAATTGGTATGTATTAAACAAAGTAACGTTTGATTATCAAAAGAATAACGGAAAGCAGGAAATCCATTCTCGAGAAGTATATGACAGAGGGAATGGCGCAGCAATATTACTTTATAATTCTGAAAAGAAAACTGTAGTCCTTACAAGACAGTTTCGCATGCCAACTTATCTTAACGGAAATGAATCTGGAATGATGATTGAGGTTTGTGCTGGACTTTTAGACAAAGACAATCCTAAAGAATGTATCATCCGTGAAACGGAAGAAGAAACCGGATATCGATTAAAGAATGTAGATAAAGTAATCGAAACCTATATGTCACCAGGATCGGTAACCGAAATTCTATATTTGTTTACAGGAGAATATGACGAAAGCATGAAAGTTAGTGAAGGCGGAGGACTGGATATCGAAAATGAAAATATCGAAGTACTAGAAATGACTTTTGACGAAGCTTATAATATGATTGCAACTGGAGAAATAAAAGATGCCAAAACAATTTTATTATTGCAACACGCCAAGATAAAAGGATTAATTTAATATTTGCTCCTTATGCAAAAAAGTTTTCATACACTACTTTAAATCCATAAGCAATACAAAGCAGCGAGGAAATTATAATTAATACATATTGTAGTTTTTGAGATTTGAGTACATTTTTAGCAAAAGGAATACTGAACAATCCAGAGGCTAAAAACATCCCGAAAATTGAACCCAATCCAAAAACTAAGATATACATTAATCCTTCTAAAACCGTTTTCATCTGAGAGATTACTAATACGACCAAAGCGCCACTACCCGCCAATCCGTGAATTAATCCTACACCAAATGCTGCCCGATATCCCTTAGATTCATCTGGATGTTCATGCTCAAACAAATCTATGGGATGAGAATGGGTATATGTATGAGAATGCAAATGGGTGTGAGTAACGCCATTACTATGGGTATGTTCATGTGAGTGCGTGTAGGTATGAGTATGGGTATTTTTTTTAAATAACTTAAACAAACGAAAAACACCTAGTATAATCAACATTAAACCAACAGTTCCTTCAAGATAACTAAAAACACTCTCCTTTATAATTACCTTAAAACCAATCATAACAACACCTATCACAAAAATGGTAAGGGTATGTCCTATTCCCCAATACATCCCATCTTTGGCAGCTTTCTTTATATTTTTTCTATTAGTTACTAAACTATTAACAGCCAATAAATGATCCATTTCAAGAGCATGTTCTAATCCGGCATAAAGTGTTATTATTATTCCAATCATAACAACTACAAATAATTATAATATGCAGCACAAGCCCCTTCGGAAGAAACCATTGGTGCTCCTAATGGATTAGACGGTTTGCATTTTTTCCCAAATTCGGGGCATTGGTTTGGTTTTTTAGTTCCTCTTAAAATTTCTCCTGCAATACAATTTTGGTCAGTCTTTTTATTACTACTGTTAATCGAAAATCGAGAATTAGCATCATATTTTCTATAGTTTTCTCTCATCACCAATCCACTATTTTCGATTACGCCAATACTTCTCCACTCTTGATCTCCAATTGTAAAAACAGTGTCTACAACCTCTTTAGCTTTTACATTCCCTTCTTCTTTTACTAGTCGGGTATATTGATTCTCAACTTCAAATTTTCCTTCTTCTAATTGTAGTACAGCATGATAAATAGCCCGAAGCAAATCGGCAGGTTCAAATCCAGAAATTACAATCGGAATTTTATATTTTGCAGAAATGGGATAATATTCTTCCAGCCCTACTATTGTACATACATGTCCGGCTCCCAAAAAAGCATCAATAGTACAAAACTCATCAGATAAAATAGTCTCCATAGCAGGCGGAACAAGTACATGCGAGACTAATAAACTAAAATTATCCAAGTCTAATTTTTGAGCATGAATTACTGCTAAAGCAATACTTGGAGCTGTCGTTTCAAATCCTACTGCAAAAAATACAATTTCCCTATCAGGGTTTTGTGCAGCTATATTTACCGCCTCCAGTGGGGAATATAGAATACGTAAATCTCCCCCTTCTGCCTTAGCTTGCAACAGACTTTGAGAAGAACCTGGTACTCGGGTCATATCCCCAAATGAACACAAAATTACATCTTGCTTCATCAATTCTATTGCCTTATCTATTAAAGAAATTGGAGTTACACATACAGGGCAACCAGGCCCATGAATCATTCTTATGTTTGAAGGCAATAAATCCAACAAACCGTTTTTTACTAATGAATGCGTTTGTCCACCACAAATTTCCATTATATTCCAAGGCTTTGTGGTTATTTTATGCAATTCGGTAATATACTGTTTTACCAATTCAGGATTTCTATACTCTGAGAGATACTTCATGTCAAACAATATTTAAAAGTTCAATTATAAAAACTAAGGTTGAATTGGGCTGAATCATCGGAGGTGCTCCAATTTCGGCGTATGCCAAATGATGTGGGATATAAACTTTCCAGCGAGAGCCTTCTGGCATTAATTGCAATGCTTCTTGCCAACCTTGTATAGTCTGCAATAATTTAATTTTCTGCGCACCAGTTTCTTTAGTCGAATCAAAAACATTCTTATTCAGCAAATAGCCTTCATAAATAACATTTACAGTATCTGTTCTTTTAGGAATACTTCCATTTCCTTCAACTAAAACTTCGTATTGCAATCCACTTGAAAGCGAAATTATTCCTGCCTTTTTAGAATTTTTATCCAAAAATTCTTTTCCAATTTCTGCATTCGTAATCTTCAATTCTTCTTGTAAAAGTGCTACATAATTATTAAAGATCTCGATAGATCGTTTAGGAGAAATCTTCGAACTTGCTTTTCCAAATACAGATTGCATTCCGTCTACAAAATCTTCGTATTTTATTTCGTCAAAACCTATATCTTTTAGACTTAATGCCATCACCACTCCCGCAGAATAAGAGATTTTATCTTTCTCTTCTGTTTTACCAACATGCCCTAATAATTCTAAAATATCCATGATTTATTTTTTTATATGTAAATAGTAATTGAGTTGTCCAAATGAAATATTTTCGTCATTGGGAGAAACTATTTTATGAAAATGAAGTTTATATTTTGGTTTTAAATGATCAACAATCAAATCTATAAGTACTGAGTTTTGGAAAACTCCTCCGCTAAATGCTAATTCTTTTGCTTTTGAAAATTTTGCAACTTTTTCAATACATTTCACCAAAGTATAATGAAAATTAAGAGCGATAATTTCTAGATCAACATTCTTTTTACGAGCTGTAATAATTTGCAGTAAAATTCTTCTTACAGGAACCAGGTTGGTAATTATTTCATTTTTTAAATAATCTTCTAATCCTAAAACAGGTTTGTTATATCCTCTTTGGGCCAAATTTTCAAGATATAAACCTGCTTCTCCTTCAAATGATATATTATCCAGAAAGCCTAAAGTAAAGGCAACAGCATCGAATAATCTCCCCATAGAAGATGTTTTTATTTTTGCGAGCCCTATCTCATTTTTATAAATTTTCAATTCGTTTTCATCAAAAAAATTTCGTAAAAAAGTATTATTCCCACTTATAGAAAATGCAGCAATTTTTGGATTTTTTGACATTTTATCTCCCATAATCCATGGGTAATATTCTAAATGACCAACTCTTTTAATCTTATTAGCATTGTAGCGTAGAAACTCTCCTCCATAAATTTCATTTTCATTTCCAAAACCCATTCCGTCCCAAATAACACCTAAAATATTCTTTCTCCCCCATAGCTTTTTCTCTCCTAAAATTGCTGTAAAATGAGCTTCATGATGCTGAACTTTCAGAATTTCTTTTTGATTTTTCGCATCTGTAAAATCACTAATAATTTGACTGTTATGATAATTTGGATGTTTATCACAAATGATAACCTCTGGCAAGAAATCAAAAATTTGCAGATACTTTTTTATTTTTTTATCAAATCGTTCATAAGCATCATAATTACTTAAATCTCCATTATATTCGCTAACATAACATTGATTGTTAGGACTAATAGTAATAGTATTTTTCAAATCTCCGCCTAAGCAAACTATTTTTTGATTGGTATCATTACAAAAATCTGTTTTAAAATTTGGAGCAAAACCTCTGGATCGTCTCAGGATTATTTTTACTTTGTTCTTTTCCGAAAATTTAATTACACTATCATCTTGAGGATGTTCTATCTCTAAATTATGATGGAGAAAAAAATCTGCAATAGGTTTTAAAATAGTCGTAGCCTCTTTTTCGTTTGTGCAAATTGGTGCCCCGTGAAAATTACCACTAGTAGCTATTAAAGGAGCATTAAAAACAAATGAAATTAATTGCAAAATGCCTGAATTAGGAAGCAGCGCTCCAATTGTTCTCATTTCTGGAGCAATTTCACCTACTGCCAGATTGCTTTGATCTTTTAAATTTAAAATAACAATAGGTGCTTCAACAGATTTTAATTGTTTCTCTTCTATTTTATTACAATTCAAATTAGCAACAACCTGACTGAAATTTGGAAATAAAACTGCAAAAGGTTTTTTTAAACGTCTTTTCCGACTTCTTAATTCCATTATAGCCTCTGAGTTCCTACCATCGCATAGTAATAAATATCCCGAAATATTTTTTACAGCTATAATTTTCCCTTTTTTTAATTCATCTGAAATACGTTTGAAAATTTGCAAATTTGTACCTATAATTTTCTGATTTTCTTTATCAGTAAAAGAAAGTTGAACCCCGCAATCGGGACATGAACTTGTTTGCGAATGAAAACGAATATCTTTGGGATTACGATATTCTTCAGAACATGCTTGGCACATTCGGAATTCATTCATGCTCGTATTTTCTCTTTCAAAAGGGAATTTCCTGGTGATAGCGTAACGAGGACCACATTGTGTACAAGTAGTAAAAGGGTAAAAATAACGTTTGTTCTCAGAATCTATAACCTCATCTTTACAACTTTCGCAAATTGCAAAATCTGGTGTTAAAGGTAAATTTGCCGAAATATTTTCTGCTGTTGGTTTTATATAAAAAATTTCAAATTTTTCTTTTGTAGTAAATTCTGAAACCTTAATCGCTGTTATTTTAGCATTCTTAGGATATTTTTTTTTAATCGTTTTGTGAAATTCAAATACTCTTTCGGGCTCTCCACTTGCTATTATAATCACTCCCAATTCATTATTTGAAACATAACCAGTCAGTCCAAATTCAGTAGCTAAATTATAAACAAAAGGGCGGAAACCAACACCTTGTACACGTCCAGAAATGATTATTTGAAAAGAATGATTCAAGGTTTAGTTTTTATTAAAATTTTCAATTAATTGAATAATTTTTTCTGTTACTTCTTTTATCGCACCATCGACTTTTGGAGAAAGCTCCATAAGCATTGGTTCCATTTTAGAAATCGTAATTGTGTACAAATAAATTTCGGGCATCGTATCAAGCATAGTCAAAATTTCGACCATGTCCTTTAATCCAAAATTATGACCACTTAAAGAAATCGGAAAATCATTAGAAAATCTGGGTGTTAAGAGTGTAATAGTCCCTTCTTCTTTTCCATCCATTGTTGCATCTACAATAATTACTTTTTTATGGTTCTCAATGCATGGAATTAATGTAAATCCTCCTGTTCCTCCATCAATAAAAGAGATATTTTCGGGGAAATCGGTCTTCTCAATCCTGTTAATAAAATGTACTCCAACACCCTCATCCCCCATTAAATAATTACCAATACCAAGTACTAAAATTTCATTTCCATTAGAGTGAAACTCATCATATTTATATGGCATATTGACTTTTTCTGTAATCATCTTTGCTTTTATATTTTTTTATTTTCTTCTTGATTTCCAGTATTTATCACAACTTCTTTTACATCGTTGGCAATTTCATCTTTTCTAACCCTTTCGGTTCGTACAAATTTATATCCACTTACCATAGCCGATGTCTCACCTAATCCTTCCAACCAATCATGAAAGAATACCAAATAAACATGAACGATTGCAAACAAGATAAAAGCCCAGGTAGTAATATGATGAATAGTCCTAACATTAAAATCTCCTCCTAACAAGTTTACTACCCAACCAAACATCTTTGGTAAAAACCAGGTCGATGTCGGAGCATACATTGCAAACCCTGTCGCTATCATAACAAGTCCCATAAAAAACATAACCAAATAAGAAGCTGCAGCGACACTATTATGACCTACAGCTCCTGTAGGAGAATTATTTGTTTCTTCATTTTGCAAAAAAATATCGTATTTAATAACGTGCCACATCCTTTTAAATCCTTCTTTCTTAAAAGGAAGAAATACACGCCAATTAGCGTATTTATTCCCTTTGAAAGCAAAATAAACCCTCAAAATCATCACTGCTACCAATAGATAGGCACATATAAAATGGATTTCACGAACGTAGCCAAACCAAAATTGTTCTGTAGCTTCTTTGCTGGAGATAATTCCGGGCGGATTTGCAATAATAAATCCTGTTGCGACTAATCCTGTAATAGCCCAAGCATTTACCCAATGAAAAATACGCACGGGTAATTGCCATATATAAGCTCTTTTATAATCGTTGGTTTTTGTTGGCATGCTTTACAATTTAAATTAAGAATTACAAATTGTGATATCGTTTACTTCTTTAATAATGTCTCCATTTTCATCGTATAAATGAACTGCACAAGCGATACAAGGATCAAATGAATGTATCGTTCTAATGATTTCTAATGGTAATTCTGGATTTGCAACTGGTGTATTTAGCAAACTACTTTCGTAAGGAGATCGTTGCCCTTTTGGATCTCTGGGAGAAGCGTTCCATGTCGATGGAACTACTTGTTGATAATTAGCCACTTTTGCATCTTTTATAACAATCCAATGGCTCAAAGCGCCTCGTGGTGCTTCGACAATACCTACTCCTTTAGCCTCTTTTGGCCAGGTAGATGTTTCCCATTTTTCTGTATTTGCGATATTGGTATCTCCTTTTTTAATATTCTCAATTAAAGTATCAAAAAATTCCAGATTCCAGTTTGCCACTAATTTTGATTCTAAAGCCCTAGCAGCAGTTCTTCCTAAAGTCGAGAATAGTGCTGCGGCTGGAACTTGCAATTTTGATAATGTAGAATCAATAGTCTCTTTAAATTCTTCTCTTCCGGACGCATATCCAACTAACATTCTAGCAAGCGGACCTACTTCCATCGCATGACCTTTCCATCTTGGTGTTTTGATAAAACTGTATTTTTCATCAACATTCAAATGTGTATAAGGTGGTTTAGGACCTGTGTAATTTATTTTGGTTTCTCCGCTCCACGGTTGTCTTCCTAAATTACCATCTCCTTCATAATCATACCAGGAATTATTTACATACTCTTCTACTGTTTTTAAATCTCTTAAATCTAAGTCATGAAGTTTAGATAAATCTTTATTCAAAATAACTCCCGACGGGAATTTAAAATTAATATCGTTTGTATTATTATGCCCCTGCATTGGAAATTCTCTAGAAGACATAAAATTATGAAACCCTCCAATAGCCCCCCAGTCTTTATAGTATCCTGCAATGGCAAGAACATCTGGAACATATACTTGTTCTACAAATTGTTTTCCTTCTTCTAAAAGTTGTCTTACGTGGGCAAGTCTTTCGGCATTTAATCCACTTGCATCATCAAGGTTAATAGAGCAAGCCATTCCTCCAACTAAAAAATTGGGGTGTGGATTTTTACCGCCAAAAATAGCATGCACTTTCACAATTTCTTTTTGCCACTCTAAGGCTTCCAAATAATGTGCAGTTGCCATTAAATTAACTTCGGGTGGTAGTTTCATTTGTGGATGTCCCCAATAACCATTAGCAAAAATTCCTAATTGACCACTCTCTACAAATTTTTTCAATCTTTTTTGTAAATCCGAAAAATAACCTGGTGAACTTTTTGGCCAATTTGAAATAGATTGTGCTATATGAGAAGTTTTTACAGGATCTGCATTCAAGCCACTTATTACATCTACCCAATCAAATGCGTGGAGATGATAAAAATGAACTACGTGATCATGTAAGTATAAAGCTCCTAGCATAATATTACGAACCATTTCTGCATTTGGAGGAACTACAATTCCAAGTGCATCTTCGACAGCCCGTATTGATGCGGTAGCATGGGAAGCTGTACAAACCCCACAAGTACGTTGTACAAAAGCCCAAACGTCTTTTGGATTCCTGTCTTTTACAATGTTTTCAAGACCTCTAACCATAGTCGAAGATAAAAAAGCTTCTTGTATAGTTCCATCCGAAATTTCTACTTCGGCTCTAAGATGTCCTTCTATTCTAGTAATTGGGTCTACCACTATTCTCTCTGCCATTCTTTATTTTTTTATAGATTATAAATCGTCTAAGTGTTTTTCGTTTTCAGTTGCCTGATTAATTCTTTGATTTAGCTCTTTTCGTTTTGATACATTAGAGAGGATGGCATGAACCCCAATACCTGCAGCAACTCCACCAAGGGCAATTTTACCTATTGTATCGGCATTTGCTTCTATATCTCCCGCTGATACAGAAGAGTCCCTTGAATAAAAACTTCCTGCGTCCCAGAAATCTTTGGCACTACAGCCTAAACAGCCATGTCCGGATTGAATTGGGTAGCTTACCCCTCCATTCCATTTCATATTACCGCAAGCATTGTAGGTACTAGGTCCTTTACAACCAACTTTGTATAAGCAATATCCTTTTTTTGCATTCTCATCATCAAAATTTTCGACAAATAACCCTGCATCAAAATAAGGTCGGCGATAACAACTATCATGGACTCTTTTAGAATAAAATGCTTTTGGTCTACCTGCATTATCTAGTTCTGGTAATTTCCCAAAAGCAACAATATGCACAATAATACCAGCCATTACCTCTCCTATAGGAGGGCATCCCGGAACATTGATAATTGGTTTGTCGGTAATGATTTTGTTTATAGGTACTGCTCCTGTAGGATTCGGTTTTGCTGCTTGTACACAACCAGATGTTGCACAACTTCCCCAAGCAATTATCGCTTTTGCCCCTGCAGCAGATTCTTTTAGTATATCAACAGCGCTACGGCCTCCTATACAACAATAATTTCCGTCGGCACCAAGAGGTATAGAGCCTTCAACACAAAGAATGTATTCTCCTTTGTATTTATTCATTGTTGCTTGTTTAGCTGCTTCGGCTTGATGCCCAGAAGCAGCCATTAGTGTTAGCGTATAATCTAATGATATTTTGTCTAAAATAATATCGGCAACAATAGGATGATCCGAACGAATAAACGACTCACTACAACAGGTACATTCCTGAAAATGTTCCCAAATAACAGGTAATCTGGGTGTCCTTTCTAATGCTTTTGTGATTTGTCCTATTGCAGAACTTTCTACACCCATATAAGCCCCTATATATGCTACAAATTTTAAAAAATCTCTCCTACTATAACCTTGTCTTTCGATACTATTATAATAGGTCTCATTCTTTTTGACTTTATCCTCCATCCTTAAGTTAGTTTTTAAAACACTTCATGGCCTATTTGATTTAGAATACTCAACATTGCAGACCAATAGTTTCATTAAATATCAATACTTCAAATTTTATTTTATTTTTCCTACAATTTTATGATAATTATCATGTTCTGAAAGGTTTAATAAACTTAAATTGACCCCTAAATTTTGTCCTAAAAGCAAACTCAATATGCATGAACTTTCTATTGTTTCCTCTATTGTAAAAACTGCTCATCAAGAAGTAGAGAAAATAAAAGGAAAAAAGGTCTTAGAAATTTATCTCGAAATAGGAAAATTATCTGGCGTCGAGATGGATTCTTTTCATTTCGTATGGCCATTGTGCACTAATAACAGTGTGCTGGATGGTTCCAAATTATTTGTTGAAGAACCTGTCGGGAGGGCAAAATGTGCAGAATGTAATCACACCTTTATTATCAAAAAAATATTTGATTCCTGCCCCAATTGCAACAGTCCTTTTAAAGAAATTTTAGAAGGGAAAGAACTAAAAATTAAAAAATTAATTATAAAATAGAAAATTATGTGTACCACCTGCGGATGTAGCTCTGATGAGAATGAAATAAGATATACTAAAATGGGCGAAAAACAGAATCATTCTAACAATAGTAATTTTCATCATCACCATCATGATAATGAACTACAACATGATCATGAACATGACCACGAACATACTCATGACCATAATCATAACCACAGCCATCATCATAGTCATAGTCATGATCATAGTCACGAGATAAGTGTGATACAATTAGAAAAAGATATTTTACATAAAAACCAATTAACTGCCGAGAGAAACAGAGGTTTCTTTGAAGCTTTAAATATTTTCTCAATCAACTTGGTGAGTTCTCCCGGATCAGGAAAAACATCATTACTGGAACGAACAATTACTGATTTAAAAAGTAAAATAACTTTTTCAGTTATCGAAGGGGATCAACAAACCACAAATGATGCTGACAGGATTCACAAACTTAATGTGCCTGTAATTCAAATAAATACTGGAAAAGGATGTCATCTTGATAGCGAAATGATCTCAAGAGCTGTTAAAGAATTGAAACCTAAACAAGATTCGATTATGATGATTGAAAATGTTGGAAATCTAGTTTGTCCAGCGATGTTTGATTTAGGAGAATCTAAACGTATTGTAATTATATCTGTGACCGAAGGTGAGGACAAACCCTTAAAATATCCTGATATGTTCTATGGTTCGCAAATATGCATTATCAATAAAATAGATTTATTACCATATTTAAAATTTGATTTAGAAAAATTAAAAGAATATGCCAGAAAAGTAAATCCTCAATTAGAATTCTTTGAAGTTTCGGCCACATCTGGAGAAGGGTTAGAAGCATGGTATACCTATTTAACTCAATCAATAAACCAATAATAGTATGTGTTTAGCAGTCCCTGGTCAACTTAAAAAAGTAACAATGCAACTCGATGAAACTTTTAGAATTGGAAACGTTTCATTTGAAGGAATTATTAAAGAAGTCAATCTAACGCTTGTTCCCGAAGCAAAAGAAGGCGATTATGTTTTAGTACATGTTGGTGCTGCTATAGGTATTATAGACGAAGAAGAAGCCAAACGTACTATGGCAATTTTAAAGGAAATGGGGGAAGAAATTTAAATTCTAAAAATGAATAATTCTAAAAATTCAGAAGCAATTTATCTACATCACGGAAGCGGTGGAGAACACATGACGCAATTATTAAATGATGTTATTTTAAAGATTTTAAAAAACGATATTTTAGATGTTCGACATGATGGTGCCTTTATAAATTTACAAGGAAATTTAGCCTTTTCTACCGATAGTTATGTTATTTCTCCCATTTTCTTTAAAGGAGGAAACATTGGAGAGCTTGCTGTAAACGGAACCGTAAATGACCTCTCTATGTGTGGAGCAATTCCTAAATATCTCTCTTTATCATTAATAATTGAAGAAGGTTTTAATTTAGACGAATTTACCCAGATTATTAAATCTATAAAATCGGCTGCCGACAAAGCTGGTGTTTTTATTGTTACCGGAGACACTAAAGTAGTCGAAAGAGGAAAAGGAGATAAAATTTACATCAATACTTCTGGAGTTGGAATTGTACATGAAAAAGCAAATATAAAAATTGGGAATATTCTTAAAAACGATGCTATACTTATAAATGGTCCTATAGCATCACACGGAATGGCAATCATGTCTGAACGAGAAGGTCTTCAGTTTGACAGTGATATATTGAGTGACACCACAAACTTAAACGAAATTACACTTGAATTAATAGAAAAATATGGTGCTAAAATTCATTTTCTAAGAGATGCAACACGTGGAGGTCTAGCATCGGTATTACACGAAATTGTAACTGAATGCAATTTTGGAGTGAATCTTTATGATGAAAATATAAAAGTAGAAAATCAAGTAAATAGTGCCTGTGAATTACTGGGTTTAGATCCCTTGTATGTTGCCAATGAAGGCATATTTGTGTGTATTGTTGATGCTGAAATTAAAGACGGAGCTTTAGCAATTTTACAAAAAACGAATCCTCATGCTTCTTGCATAGGTTTTATAACCGAGGACCATCCTTTAAAAATTATCACTGAGAGTGCATTTGGCGGTAAAAGGGTTTTATCTCCATTAATTGGGGAACAATTACCTAGAATTTGTTAATACCTAGATTAAGATATAATAGTTGCTTTTTTAAAATAAAAGAGGTCAATCCTAAAACCTGTAGAGTAGCCGTCATCAACTTGTCTTTCTGACCCAGAAAGAATCTTAGTCAGAAGCTAGCGCTTGTGCAATGTCATTAAGCTAGGGAAACAATTGTAATACTTTACCAAATAAATCTCTCACAAAGATGCAATCCTAAGGCTTCGGGAGCAAAGGTTTGTCTTTTCGACTGAGGAGAAATTTCCGCGAGAAACTCTACAAAGATTGGATTCTCATTGCGGAGTTACTTATTGAGATTTCTCCTCCGTCGAGATGACAATATTATGTTTAATCTTTACTTCTTTTAAAAAAAATAACTCAAAAACTTAACTTAATGACATTGAAAACTCGTGTCTTCCTGCGTCAGAAAGACACCATTGTGGATGTTTTGCAGTAAAATAATTCTTTGTAAAGCTCTTTAATTTTCTTTACGAAAATGATAAACAATGATTTATTTATTTTTTAATAAAAACCATCAAACGCAAAAAAGGCATAAGAAACTAAATCTTATGCCTTTTGTTTTATATAGAAATCTCTTGATTATCTTGAGTAATTTGGAGCTTCTTTAGTAATTGTAACGTTGTGAGGATGACTCTCTGTGATTCCGCTAGAAGTGATTCTAACAAAACGTCCTGACTCTTGTAATGTCGGAATATCTTTTGAACCGCAATATCCCATTCCTGCACGAAGTCCTCCAATAAACTGAAGCATACTTTCGTTTAATTCTCCTTTGTAAGGAACACGACCTACAATTCCTTCTGGAACTAGTTTCTTAACATCATCTTCAACATCTTGAAAATATCGATCTTTTGATCCCGTTTGCATAGCTTCAACAGAACCCATTCCGCGGTAAGATTTGAATTTTCTTCCTTCGAAGATAATCGTTTCACCTGGAGATTCTTTTGTTCCTGCTAGTAATGAACCTAACATTACACAATCGGCTCCAGCAGCAATAGCCTTAGGAATATCTCCTGTATAACGTATTCCTCCATCGGCAATTACTGGTACACCAGATCCTTTTATTGCTGCAGCAACTTCTAATACTGCCGAGAATTGAGGGAATCCAACTCCTGCTACGATACGTGTTGTACAGATTGAACCAGGTCCGATTCCTACTTTTACACCATCGGCACCATTTTCTACTAAATATTTAGCAGCTTCTGGAGTTGCAATGTTTCCAACAATTACATCTATTTGTGGGAATTTTGATTTTACTTCTTTTAAGGTATTTACAACACCTTCTGTATGTCCGTGAGCGGTATCAATGATAATGGCATCTACTCCTGCAGCAACTAATGCTTCTGCTCTTTGAACTGCATCACCAGTAACTCCAATTGCGGCAGCTACTCTTAAACGACCAAAAACATCTTTATTAGCAATTGGTTTTTGTGTAAGTTTAGTAATATCTCTAAAAGTAATTAATCCAACTAGTTCATAGTTTGCATTAACAACTGGTAATTTTTCTATTTTATGACCTTGTAAAACTACTTCGGCTTGTTCTAGTGAAGTTCCTTCGGCTACAGTTACCAAGTTTTGACTTGTCATAACTTCAACAATTGGTCTTGTTCCATTTTTTTCGAAACGTAAGTCACGGTTGGTAACAATTCCTTTAAGGATTCTGTTTTCGTCAACGATTGGGATTCCACCAATTCCGAATTCTTTCATTGCCATTTTAGCATCTGCAATTGTAGAACTTAATGGTAATGTAACTGGATCGATAATCATTCCTGACTCTGCACGCTTTACTTTACGTACTTTGGCAGCTTGTTGCTCGATGGTCATGTTTTTATGCAAAACACCAATTCCACCTTCTTGCGCCATAGCAATTGCCATTGAACTTTCGGTAACGGTATCCATAGCAGCAGATACGATTGGAACGTTTAGCGTTATGTTTCGAGAAAATTTTGATTGGATACTCACTTCGCGAGGAAGCACATTCGAGTAGTTAGGTACTAATAATACATCGTCGTAAGTTAAACCTTCGCCGATAATCTTGGAGTTGTGTGCTATCATGGTGCAATTTCTAGTTGAATTGCGTGCAAATATAGTGAATAAATTGAAAACTTTTACATTATACTATTCAGAAATTTTTAGTCCCGACGCTTCGGGATAAATTCCTATAGTTAATCTCTATTAAAAAAAGCTCCTGAAATCTACCTCGTTCCTAGCCCGGATAGCAGCGGAAATCCTTTATTGTTTTCCTTTAAAACAATAAAGATTATAGCGAATAGCCGGATTAGCTTCTTATAAAAAATAACTTAATAGTATTCAGAATTTTCTTTGAAAATAAAATTAAGTCCAAATTGAAACGTAGCACTATTGGCTTTTGTGATATCCTTGTATTCCAGAATATTATCGACCATGGCGTATAAATTGAACTTACCCAGATTTGTTGAAAGTCCAAATCCTATGTTTTTTGAAGAAAAAGAATCTATGGTGTAAGTTGCTTTTACTTGAAGATTTTCAAAAAGAGTACGTCTATAAAAAGCCGTTAAAGCTACCAATGGTGTTCTTGGTGTAGACATTGCAAATAATTGCGCTCCTACCCCATTAAGATATTCAGTTTCTCCTTTTGACACACAATTACATTCTTCGTCGGATCTGGATTCACCGAAAGAATACTGAAATGATGCATTAAATTTTACTGGTCGCCAAGTAGTGTATTTACCATAAACTGTGTCACGCGGAATTGCTGCTTCGAACTCATCGAATACATTTTCTGGTTTTTCGGGATTGGTAAAATTAGGATTTACTCCTTCATATTGATAATACCCCTTATAAGTAATCGTTTCGACATCTTTGCTGTGGCGAATAAAACCAACATCGATTACACTTGCTGTGAGCTGAATATTTTTTTTAGGATAATAGGTTATTCCTGCATCAAAACCAAGTCCTAAATTTCCACCCAAAAAAGTGTTTTTTGCAATATCCGAAGCTACGCTTCCATTATAATCATCTTTACGAAATTCGGCAATTCCTGAGGTTTTTAGTTCTAAATTAGAAGATATAATTTGATTATACATTGTTGAATTAGAGTTTCCTGTATAAATATATCCTGAATTCTTGGTAGTAGTCGCATTTAATCCGCTAGAATACAACTTTGCTCTACCTCCTAAAACTAATTTATCACTTACTTTTTTATGATATCCAACATGAAAAACAGAAATTACTTCGGCCTTGGCGGTTAACTGACTTAAATCAAACGATTTTCCGATATAATTTTTGTTTCCATCTAATGCTAATAATGCTAAATCTTTAGGTACATACATAAAAAAATCGGCTTCTTGATACACTCCAAATGAAACGTAAGCTTTACTTTCTCTACCTCCAACCTTGAATCCTCCTGAAAACAATTCGACTTGCTGATTAACAGAAACCTTATCATTTTTGGATGCTTTGTTTACTGCATTTCTTAACTTGGTATTAAAGTCGACTCCGTTATTTGCAAACAAATCGTAAGCCGAAAAACTGCTTGAACCAAGATTTGCCGAAATACCAGATAACAACGGGACTCCAAAATAATACTTATACGAAATATCTGTTCCTGGATTTACAAGCAACGATTGCGGAATTGAAGAGAAATTATACAACACTTGTTTGTTCTGTGCTAATCCTGAAATAGTCATTGCCAACAAGAAAATTAAATAGATTTTTCTCATTTTATTTCGAAGTAAACAGTTGCTCCCGAACGTAATTTTAATCTTCCTGGGCTATCTGGAGTTAATGGAGTTCCTGGCAGCATGGTAATTCCTATTTCTAGTTTAACTGATTTTTTTAATAAATCTAATGTCTCATTTTCAAAAACATCTGTATACTTTACAATATTTGGTGTATTTGCATAAGCTGGAACATCTATTTCGGTATGATGAACCACCTGATTATCGACATCAAGAAAAACAAAATTAACTATGTAGGCTCTAGCTATCGTATTATCAATTTCGAAATTGAACTCGGCTTTCTTTAAATTGTCTCTAAAAAAACTATCTCTAAACACATCGAAATCCTGCACGTTAAAAACAACATCTTGTTCTTCTCCATTATCAACAAATGTATTTGCTTTAACATCAAAATAGGTTAAATTGGCAACAAAAACGGGCTCTAATTTAAGATCTTTGGTTTGGTCAAAATCTAAATCACTAGCGCACGAACAAAACAATAACGCAACGATTATGAGCCTGAAAAACATATTATATTGATATAATTTCATTGCAAAATTATTTTAATTTGATGTAATGAGAACAACGATTTTGATTAATTGTTGTAATTAAAAGAAAAAGACATTAATGATTTAATGATATGCTCCAAACAATTTAGATGCTTCATTATAAGCACTTTCAAAACTCATAGCTCTTACATTGGTATCTTGTTTTTGTGCTGTAAAATACGATACCATTTTTTCTGTTGGCATATTCCCTGTTAGTTTATCGGTTGCCATTGGGCATCCTCCAAAACCTTGAATCGCTCCATCAAAACGGCGACAACCTGCAAGGAAAGCAGCATCTATTTTTTCGAACCAAGTATTGGGTGTGGTATGCAAATGTGCGCCAAACTCGATCTGAGGATATTGTGCAATTAAATTCGAAAACAAATACGTAATAATATCTGGAGTTGAACTTCCTACGGTATCAGAAAGTGAGAGTGTTTTCACACCCATTTTGGATAATTTCTCTGTCCACTCCCCAACAATCTCAACGTTCCAAGGGTCTCCATACGGATTCCCGAATCCCATCGAAAGATAGGTAATCACTTCTTTGTTCTTTTTATCAGCAATTTCTAATATTTCCTGAAGCGTAATTATAGATTCGGCTATAGTTTTATGTGTATTTCTCATTTGGAAATTCTCGGAAATCGAAAATGGAAATCCTAAATACTGAATCTCTTTATGCTCCGAAGCTATTTCTGCTCCTTGTGTATTGGCAATAATTGCTAATAATTTACTGGTAGTTTGAGACAAATCTAGTTGTGCCAAAACCTCAGCAGTATCTTGCATTTGCGGAATTGCTTTTGGAGAAACAAAACTCCCAAAATCAATGGTATCAAAACCTACTCGCAATAAAGACTGGATATAAGAAACTTTATTCTTGGTAGGAATAAATGTTTTGATGCCTTGCATAGCATCTCGCGGACATTCGATAATCTTAATTTCTTTACTCAAAGCAGTTCTGTTTCTGAATGCTAAGTTACTGTCTTTTTTATATAAATAAAAAATATCTTCCTCGTTTATTTTATTACATAAAAAAGTAATAATTACAAATATTACATAAAAACGTAATAATAAATAATATTCCTTATATTTGTAATATTAAAACTCCTATGAGTAAAAGTTAATCGATTTGAGCATTTATAATAAATGTGGACTTCTCCCCTCCCGAAGTTTCGGGATCGGGACGCTCAGCCTGACAAACTTTTATATGTCTTGCTGAGCGGAGTCGAAGGGACATTTTATAATAGGTAAACCAAAGAAATGTAGCCAATTGAAACAAAAAAGCTATTTAATTTTTAATTATATTTGAATATGATAAGCGTAATCACAGGGGATATTATAGGTTCCAGACAACTAAAATCCAAAGATTGGATTGAGAATTTAAAAAAACTATTTTCTCAATTCGGCAAAAATCCGAGCGAATGGGAGATTTATCGTGGTGATGAATTCCAGATAGAAATTAAAAATCCTGAAGAAGCTCTATTAGCAACTTTATTGATAAAAGCCTATTTGAGATCTATAAAACTGGATGCCAGAATGAGTATTGGTTTTGGAGACAAGACCTATACAGCAAAGAAAATATCCGAAAGTAACGGAACTGCTTTTGTAAATTCCGGAGAACTTTTTGAAACTTTGAAAAAACAAAAAACAACTTTGGCATTAAAATCAGGAAATCTTGATTTTGATACAAAACTCAATTTAATGTTACGTTTAAGTCTTACTTTTATGGATAACTGGCTGGTTCCTGCTGCTAAATTTATAGTAATTGCAATTCAAAATCCGACATTATCACAGGAAGGAATCGGGATAAAATTAGGCATTAACCAAGCAGCCGTAAGTCGAAGACAGAAACGTGCACAATATGATTTAATGATGGATCTAGACCAATATTTTAGATCACAAATAAAAGAATTTACTTTATGATACTATTTGTAAAATTATTTTTGGCACATTTACTTGGTGACTTTATATTTCAGCCTAATTTGTGGGTTATTGATAAAGAAACCAAAAAACAAAAAAGCATTTACCTATATATACATATAGCCTTGCATGGTATTATAGCCTGGATTCTGGTTGGTGAATTGTCCTTTGGGTGGTATGCGCTATTATTAGCAATAACACATGGTTTTATTGATTTTTTAAAACTTCATTTCCAAAAAGATACTACCAAAAGAGCTTGGTTTATTGGTGACCAAATTGCACATTTGATAGTTTTGATAGCCATTGCATTTTTATACAGTCAGCAAAGAATATACTTGCATTGGCTTAACAGTCAATTCTGGATTATAGTAACGGGGGTTTTATTTTTAACAAAACCAACTTCTATTTGCATCAGAAACCTGATCTCGATTTGGACTCCCGAAAATAAAAATGGAACCGACGATTCTCTTGCCAATGCAGGAAATTACATTGGCATACTAGAACGTCTATTTGTATTTTGTTTTATAATCACTGGACATTTTGAAGCCATTGGTTTTTTACTGGCAGCAAAATCTATTTTCAGGTTTGGCGATTTGAAAGAAGCCAAAGATCGTAAACTAACAGAATATGTTCTTATAGGAACTCTTTTAAGCTTTGGTATTGCATTACTTACTGGCTTGATCGCTCAAGTTATGTTATTACAAACCTTTTAAAATCTCTTTGTTTATTTCTTTAATCAAAGCTGGGCCTTCGTAAATAAAACCTGTGTATAACTGAACCAGACTTGCACCTGCATTTAATTTTTCGATAGCATCTTGTGCAGTATGAATTCCTCCTACTCCTATAATAGGAAATGCTTTGTTGCTTTTTTCAGAAAGAAAACGAATTACTTCGGTTGATCTTTGGGTTAACGGTTTACCCGACAAACCTCCCATTTCTTCTTTATTTACCGATTGTAATCCATCTCTGGAAATAGTAGTGTTGGTTGCGATTACACCAGCAATTTGAGTCGTTTTTATAATATCGATAATATCCAATAATTGCTCATCGGTTAAATCTGGAGCAATTTTTAATAATATCGGTTTTGGTTTTGCATGCGTTAGATTTTTATTTTGTAACGTTTGCAATAATTGCGTCAATGGTTCTTTATCTTGTAACGCTCTTAAGTTTGGCGTGTTTGGAGAACTTACATTCACCACAAAATAATCTACATGACTAAATAAGGCATCAAAACAAATGATGTAATCATCGACTGCATTTTCATTTGGGGTTATTTTGTTTTTCCCAATGTTTCCACCAATTAAAACTCCTTTATTTTGCTTCAAGCGTTCTACAGCTTCGATAACACCACCATTATTAAATCCCATACGGTTAATAATTGCCTGATCTTCTTTTAAACGAAATAATCTCTTTTTAGGATTTCCTTCTTGTCCTACTGGTGTTACAGTTCCTATTTCTATAAATCCGAAACCAAAATCTGAAAGTTCTTTATATAGTTTAGCATCTTTATCAAATCCTGCTGCAAGACCAACGGGATTACTAAATTTTATCCCGAAAACTTCTCGCTCTAATCGAGGGTCATTTTCTTTATAAATTGCTTTTATAATCGATGAAACTCCTGGTATTTTTGAAATAAATCTAACAAATGAAAAAGTAAAATAATGAACTTCTTCTGGATCAAACCTAAAAAGTATCGGACGAATAAGCAATTTGTACATAAGTGTGTTGTTGTTTTTGTGGGTGCAAATTTAGCTATTATATGCTAAAATGCACCCAATTTATATAAAAAAACAACTTCTTAATTTGATCTGTTTTAACTTTTTATTGTATTTTTATTGTTGAAAACACAAACTATACAAAAACAGTCGAATTAATGAAAAAAATAAACAAATATTGGTTATTTGGAACAATAGCCGCTGGTATTCTATTTATTAGCTTTGGCTATGCAAAATTTATAAAGCCAACTACAGAAAAAACAACTCAGGATTGTAATGAAGTTCAAATGGTTTCATCAGAATCTAAATTTGAACCTACAATCGTTAATAAAAAAGCAGCTCCATCCAAAGCTCCAAAAGGCATGGTTTGGATTCCGGGCGGAGAATTCTCGATGGGAAGTAATGTTGCTGACGAAAGTTTGTGTAGTATAAAAGGAGTTACCAAAGACGCTGCCCCAATACATCGTGTATATGTAGATGGGTATTGGATGGATGAAACTGAGGTTACTAATGAACAATTTGAGCAGTTTGTAAAAGCAACTGGCTATATAACCGTTGCCGAACAAAAACCTACGAAAGAAGAATTTCCTACCGCTAACGAAGAAGATTTAATTACTGGATCTGTTGTATTTACTCCTACTCCAACATCTGTAAACTTAAACAACTTCCTGCAATGGTGGTCTTACGTAGGCGGAACAGATTGGAGACATCCTCAAGGACCAGAAAGTACTATAAAAGGAAAAGAAAAATACCCTGTTGTACAAATCGCTTATGAAGATGCTACTGCTTACGCAAAATGGGCAGGAAAAAGACTTCCTAGCGAAGCTGAATGGGAATTTGCCGCAAGAGGCGGCAAAACAGGAGAATTATATGCTTGGGGAAACACTTTAAAACCTAAAGGAAAGTTCCAAGCTAATATATATCAAGGTCATTTCCCTATTAAGGATGGTGATACTGGCGAAGATGGCTTTAAAGGAATTGCGCCAACAGCACAATTTGCCCCAAATGCATATGGATTATACGATATGGCAGGAAATGTATGGGAATGGGTTAATGACTGGTATAGCGTAGATTATTACAAATCATTATCAGAAAATGGCAATGTTGCTAAAAATCCTCAGGGACCAACTGCAAGCAATGACCCATCTGAACCAGGACAGCTAAAAAAAGTACATCGTGGTGGTTCATTTTTATGTACCGACCAATATTGTACTCGCTATATGGTAGGCACAAGAGGAAAAGGCGAAGTACGATCTGCAGCAAATCATCTTGGGTTTAGATGCGTTAAAAGCATTTAAAAATTAAAATTAACACGAAAAGGATTCTACTTAAATAGAATCCTTTTTTGTTTGTAATAGGATGTTTTAATCTAAAATAAGACAGCTAAAAAAAATGTCTATATTTGTTGCTTAAAAAAATAAAAATGCAACATATTATAGATCGATTTATTAGTTATGTAACAATTGATACAGAGTCTGATCCAAATTCACAAACTACACCAAGTACTCCAAAACAATGGGATCTTGCTAATAAACTTGTCGAAGAGCTAAAAAACATCGGTATGCAAGATGTTACTATAGATGACAAGGCTTATATAATGGCAACTTTACCAAGCAATGTAGAACATACAGTTCCTACTATTGGTTTCATCTCACATTTTGATACTTCTCCAGATTTTTCGGGAGCTAATGTAAAACCTCAAATTATTCCTAATTATGACGGTAAAGACATTGTATTAAACGCTGAGCAAAACATAATTCTATCTCCAAGTTACTTTAAAGATTTATTACAATATAAAGGACAAACCTTAATAACAACCGACGGAACTACTTTATTAGGTGCCGATGATAAAGCAGGAATTACAGAAATTGTTTCGGCAATGGAATTCCTAATTAAAAACCCAGACATTAAACACGGAAAAATTAGAGTTGGTTTTACACCCGATGAAGAAATTGGTCGTGGAGCACATCATTTTGACGTAGATAAGTTTGGTGCCGAATGGGCTTACACCATGGACGGAAGCCAAATTGGTGAACTTGAATATGAAAACTTTAATGCTGCTGGTGCAAAAATTACTTTTAAAGGTAAAAGCGTACATCCTGGTTATGCCAAAGGAAAAATGATTAACTCGATGCTTATTGCTAATGAGTTTATTAATGAATTACCAAAAGGAGAAACACCTCAAGAAACTAAAGGTTATGAAGGATTTTTTCACGTACACCACTTAACCGGAAGTATTGAAGAAACTGTTCTGGAGCTTATCATTAGAGATCATAGCGCAAAAAGATTTGAAAGACGTAAAAAATTGATTGAGAGAATTACGAAAAAAATCAATCATAAATTTGCCAAAAAATTCGGAGAACCAATCGTAATTGCCGAAATAAATGATCAATACTACAATATGAAAGAAAAGGTCTTGCCTGTAAAACATATTGTTGATATTGCAGAGAAAGCAATGAGAGAATTAGATATAAAACCATTAATAAAACCTATTAGAGGCGGAACTGATGGTTCTCAATTATCATACAAAGGATTGCCTTGCCCTAATATTTTTGCTGGTGGTCACAACTTTCATGGTAAATACGAATACGTTCCTGTAGAAAGCATGCAAAAAGCAACTGATGTTATTGTAAAAATTGCTGAGTTAACTGCAATTCCGGGTATTTTTGATGTGCCTGCAAAACCTGCAAAAAAGAAATAATTTAATTTGGCTTAAGCCAAAAACCAATAAAAAATCCCAATCTGAAAATTTTTAGATTGGGATTTTTGCTTTTAATTTTAGATTGAAAACTGCAACTGAATACTAAAAAATTATACATCCTCTACAGTACTCCTATCCTAAAATAGTTTCAATTGCTTTTAATTCCTCTTGAGAAAAATCCAGATTTTGTAAACTATCTATATTGTTATTTAACTGTCCTACTGAGCTTGCGCCAATTAAAACTGATGTAATTCGATTATCTTTTAATAACCAAGCCAATGCCATTTGTGCCAAAGACTGATTTCTGTTTTGAGCAATTTCATTTAGAGCAATTATCTTTTGTACTTTTTGCTCTGATACTTCCTCGAGTTGCAAATGTCCATTCGGATTTGATGCTCTGGAGTTCTCTGGAATTCCTTTCAGGTATTTATCCGTTAAAAGCCCCTGTGCCAAAGGGGAAAACGCGATACAACCTACTCCTTTTTCTTCGAGAACATCAAGTAAACCAGCTTCGGCTTCACGTACAAACATCGAATATTTTACCTGATGTATTAAACAAGGCGTACCTAATTGTTTTAAAATTGATGTTGCTTCTCGAGTTTGTTCCGCATTATAATTAGATATTCCAGCGTACAATGCTTTTCCGCTTCTTACTGCATAATCCAAAGCCATCATCGTTTCTTCCAGAGGAGTCTCAGGATCAAAACGGTGGGAGTAAAAAATATCTACATAATCGAGTTTCATCCGCTTTAAACTCTGATCTAAACTTGATAGCAAATATTTACGAGAACCCCAATCGCCATAAGGTCCGTCCCACATTGTATAACCAGCCTTGGTAGAAACTACGATTTGATCGCGCATGTTTCCTTGAAAATTGTGCCACAATATTTTCCCGAAATTTTCTTCAGCAGAACCAGGAACTGGCCCGTAATTATTAGCTAAATCAAAATGCGTAATTCCTTTATCAAAAGCCTCTTTGATAATACTTTCACCATTTTCAAAATTATCTACCGAACCGAAATTATGCCATAATCCCAAAGAAATTTGCGGCAATAACAATCCGCTTTTTCCGCATCTATTATATTCCATTTTACTCTTTTTATTGATATAATTCCTTATAAACCAATCAAACTTATTTTAAAGCAAATTAGCGTATTATTTTTGTAAATTTGTATAAATATAATAATTATGGATACTAACTGGCAAAATTTAATTTCAATAAATTCAGATATTCGATTTGGCAAGCCTATAATTACCGGAACTCGAATTTGTGTTTCTGATATTCTTTCGTGGCTTGCTAACGGAATGTCGTATGATGAAATCATTGAAGATTTTCCTGAATTAAAAAAAGAGCATATTCTTGCTGCGCTAGCTTTTGCCGCAAATAGAGAAAACATCACCAAAATAATTGCAGCTTAATGAAATTACTTCTTGATGCAAATATTTCATGGAGAATTCTTAAACTTGTTGAGAATGATTTTTCAGGCACATTTCATTCAAAAGATATTACTAGCGTAAATCAACCTGCAAAAGATATAGAAATTTGGGAATACGCAAGGAAAAATAGCTTTACCATACTCACACACGATGATGATTTTGAAAAATTATTACTCTTAAAGGGAGTTCCTCCAAAAGTAATAATTTTAAAAACATTCAATAAGAACACTAAGCAAATTGCTGAAATTCTTATTTCAAAAAAGGAAATTATAAAATCATTTATATCAAATAATGAGTTAATGATTTTAGAAATTTATTAGTTATTTCTATCCAAAACTTTTGTCTTAGCTTCTTTTTAATATCCTCTATGAATTGATTTTATCTTCTAAATCATGTAACCTTTCAGGAATATCATGTATTCTTTTCAACTTGAAAGAGAAATAAATATAAAAAACACCAATTGCTATAAAAGCAAAAGCGGTCCAATATACTAGCGAAAGTCCTGCAAAAATAGGATTCCACAATAATATAAATGAAAATATAATCCCTAGTATTCCTAAAGCCAAAAGGTTCCCCCAATCAGGTACGGCATAACTCTTTAAATCAAAAGCAATAACTATTGCCATTATAGATCGGAATAAAATAACAAATCCTACATATAACGGAAGTATAGTAATAGAAATTAACGGATTAGAGATTAATAATATCCCTACAACTAATCCTAAAATTCCTGAAGCCAATGTCCAACCCCAATTATCAATTTTTTTTCTGTTAGAAAGTGCAAAAATAATTTCAAAAATTCCACTTCCCAAAAACGAGATACTAAAGATAAACGCAAGGGTTAAATAAGCTGCTAAGGGAGTTATAAAAGACCAAATTCCGATTCCCACAAAAAGCAACCCCACTAATAATGGAATGTACCAGTAATCAATAGCTTTTTTTACTTTTTTAAATAAAGAATTTTCCATAAGTATATTTTTAAATCACGCCTACTCTATAAAGTTTTCAGCTTACCTTTAATGGTTAACCTCATCATAAAGTAGCCATATTTAAGCTATTTTATTACGAAGTCTCTCAAAGATAAGAAATAAAAACCCCTATTTGTAAAAAATAACTCATAAAGCAGCCTTTAATTCTTCTCTTAAATAAGTTTATAAATCCTATTCAAAAAATGCTTTCCAACCCTTTGATCTAGCATTTCTTTGATATTAAAAAGTAACCACATATCTTTATAAATTAAATTACTTCCCTCTCAAAAAAATGAAATCCCCAATTTATATATTATTTGCAGCAGCTATTTTATTCTCTTCTTTTACTATAAAGAAAGAAGAAAAAATTAGAATAAATCAAGTTGAGAAAATACAAACCGCAATAGATAGAGATTCTATTATTACATATTCTAAACAATATCTGGGAACACCTTACTTATATGCAGGGAATAATCCAAATAAAGGTTTTGATTGCTCCGGTTTTGTTAATTATGTTTTTAAACATTTTGATGTGAGCGTACCGCGGAGTTCAAGCGGTTATAAAAGTCTGGGAATTACTAAAAAAGCCGAAGACTTTAAAATTGGAGACGTTTTAGTTTTTTACGGTTACAGGAATAAAACTATAGTTGGTCATGTAGGGATTATTTGTGAAGCCAATGGCATGAAATCAAAATTCATACATGCCTCTTCTGGCAAAGCTGGTAGTGTAACCATTAGTAATTTGGACTCCGATCATTATAGCAAACGTTTTTATAAGTGTATTAATGTATTGCCTAAATAAAGTTTTTGTTGCAAATCTTCCCTAATTAAATTGTGTTAATTTAGGATTGCCTAGAATAGAACGCGGATGACACAGATTCGCGTTCTATTCTACACAAAACCTTATTCTTCTGTAAGTAGCTTTATAAGACTTTCATCTCTTTTATAAATGTCTTTATAAAAATTCAAATTCCCATCACGATCTACCCAAGCGGTAAAATAACCAATATAAACAGGGATTTTCTTCTTTAGCGTATACCAACTTTCTTTACCTGTATGCATTGCTTTATCAATTCGCTCAGGAGTCCATTTAGGATCTTGTTTTAATAACTCAATTGCAAACTCTCTTGGTTTTGCTACACGCACACAACCATGACTAAAAGCTCTATTTTCTCTTTCGAACAAACTTTTTGCAGGAGTGTCATGCAAATAAATATTATTTGAGTTTGGAAATAAAAACTTCACTAAACCAAGCGAATTATTTTTTCCTGGTAACTGACGAACAGCTCCATTATTCCATTCCAGATTTTTCTTTGCCAAATAATTTTTGTCTTTAGCCATTCCTGGTTTTATTTCTGAATTAATGATACTTGTAGGGACATTCCAATACGGACTAAAAACAATATAACTCATCATTCCGCTAAAAATAACAGTTTGAGTCATCATTTTCCCTACAACAACAGCCGATACAAACGCAATTTCGTTATCACGAATTAAATACAATTTAAACTCCGGAATATTAACTTCTATATATTCTTTTCCTTTTTCGAGTTCAGGATCAATCCATCTACAACGCTCCATATTAGCAATTATGGTTTTAATCCTGTCAGATACCGGAATATTCATTTCTGCAATATGCTCCGATGTAATTTTCCCATTTACAGTATTCCCGTTGTGTGATTGATAATTTTTAACCCCTTCGACCAAAACATCATCAAAAACTAAACTCTTATTATCCTCTTTAAGGTTACCAGTTATAAACAATCGCTCTCTGATTTGCGCAACAGCAAGTGCTGAATCTCCTTTTTTTAGACTTTTAAAATCATCACCTGCCTCAATTGATTTCCAACCTCCTTTTTTTTCAATTTCTCTATATTGATGAAGTGCATCACGAAGTTTGTAATACTGGCTGAACATTTTGTTCTTTTTGTCATCACTTATAGTAGATTTTTTATAAATTGAATCTGTAAAAACCTGATAATTCACTTTTTTACGAGGTAAAAGCCATTCTAATGATTTAGTTGTTTTTTCATCTACCCCAGATACTTTCTGAACATAATAAAAATATAGATTCGTAATCATTAAATCTGTATCTACTTGTGATAATTGGTTTTCTGAAGTATGTTCAAAAATAGGACTAACCTTGTCGCTATAAGGAAAATTAGCTTTTAAGCCTTCCTGATCCAATCCATTATACTTATTGAATAATGTATGTGCGAACTCTACAACTCCTTTATTATCCAACCACAATTGAGTAGACTTATTTTTCTTGTATAATGCTAAAACATCATTCTGAAATTTCAGCAATTTAGGGTATACTTGATAAAAAGTAATAACGCTCGAACTATCTATTGTAATTTTTAATTCGGGAACTACTTTCTCTGAAGTGTTTTTTGACTCTCCTTCTTTCTTTCCTGACTTTTTATTGCAAGAAATAGTAGCCAAAAAAATGGCAACAGCTACAAGTGGATACAAAACTTTCATAATATATTTTTTAATAAAAATAGAAAAGTTTTAGTAGAAACAAACCATTTATAAAAATTTAATCTTTGCTTTACAATCTACCTATAATTACTTCAGAAATAAACATAAAAAAACTCCAAACAAGTTGAGTTGTTTGGAGTTCAGAGATATAAAACTACTTATTATAAAACTATCCCTTTCAAAGTAAGTACTTTTGGTGTTGTTTCTGCACTTGTTACAACTGTAACAGTTTTAGAAAAAGCACCTTTATTGGCAGCATTGTATGTTGCTGTAATTTTTGCCGATTTTCCAGGAAGAATTGGTTCTTTTGTGTAATTTGTTGCTGTACATCCACATGACCCTTGAACACTTGTAATAACTACAGCTGTTTTTCCTGTGTTTTTAAATTCAAAATCAATTGCTTTTGGTACATTCTGAGGGATCTGTCCCACATCAATCGTTTCAGCTTTCCATGCAATTCCTGCTGCAGCTACAACATTATTTTCTACTAATGATTGCACTGGAGCAATTGCAGAAAAAGACATTAATCCTAATGTAAATACTAATAATAAAGGTCTGATAATTTTCATAAGTCTAAAATTTAAATGATTATTTGGTTTTTCATATTTTGAACATTACAAATGTAAATCACATAAAAACGGAACGCTGTTAATCGATCTCAAATGTTTGTTAACGACTTGTTAATCGCTATATTTAAAGATATTTTTGATTAATATTACACCTTGAAAATTCTATTTAAGTGAAAATAAACAGACTCAACAGTATTATCCTTCTGGGGTTTATAGCAATTATCGGCATATTGGTCGCACAATTACTATGGACCAAGGAAGCTTTTATGCTTGAGCAAAAAAAACTGAATCAGAAAACACATATTGCGTTACTTGAAGTTGCCAAAAAATTACATGAAAGTAGTAGTAACGAGTTGCCTGCACAAAGTCCTATCCAGAAAATATCTAATGACTATTATGTTGTAAACATCGAAAATGATTTTGAACCGGATATCTTAGAATTTTATTTAAAATCGGAATTCAAAAAAATGAATATTACAACCGATTTTGAATATGCTATGTACAATTGTCAAAGCAATGAAATGGTTTATGGAAATCATGTTTCTTTATCCAAAAATTCAAAAGAAAAACAGTCAGTTTATTTCCCGAAACACAAAAATCTAGTCTATTACTTCGCTGTTCGTTTTCCTAATGAAACCAGCTATATCTTCAGTTCCATGCGTTTTTGGTTTGTGCTTTCGATAATGCTTATTGTCATTTTACTAATTTATATCTATTCGATTTTTACGCTTTTACAGCAAAAGAAATACTCTGAGTTACAACGCGATTTTATCAATAATATGACCCATGAGTTTAAAACACCTTTGGCTTCTATTTTAATCGCATCTAATTATTTAATTAAACAGAATCCGATTAAGGAAGACAAGAAACTCGAAAAATATACCGAAATCATTATCAGTCAAAGTGGTAAATTAAATAATCATATCGAGAAGATTTTGAGCATTGCAAAGTCTGATTATACCCCTTTAGAACTCGAATTAAAAAAGATTTCAATTATTCCTGCTATTGAGGAAACAATAGAAAACATCAAACTAAAATATCCCGAAACTGATATAAAAATTGAGTCAGTCGCTACAAATTATCATATCGTTGCCGATGTTTTTCATTTTACAAACATTGTTTACAACCTTCTTGATAATGCCATAAAATATTGTGATACTAAACCAAAAATCACAATTCGTTTAAGTACTGAAAACCAGCTATTAAAAATTGCCTTTATAGATAACGGAATTGGTATTGCTAACAAAAATATTTCTTTTATCTTCGATAAATTTTATAGGATTCCAAATGAAAAAAGTACGCAATCTAATGGTTTTGGATTGGGCTTGTATTATGTGAAAAAGATTTGCAACTTGCATCAATGGAAAATCAATGCTATTAACAATCCCGAAAAAGGGATAACCATAACCATCTTAATTCCGTACAAAAAATGAGTATTTTCAAAATTCTTTACACTGAAGATGATGAAACCTTAGCGTTTCTTACCAAAGATAATTTGGAACAAAATAATTATGAGGTAACACATTGTTGTGATGGAGAATTAGGTTTGGAAGCCTTTAATAAAGGGAATTTCGATATTTGTATTTTGGATATTATGATGCCAAAAATAGACGGATTTGAACTCGCTACCGAAATACGAAAAATCAACTCCGATATTCCTATTATCTTCCTTTCGGCAAAAACACTAAAAGAAGACAGAATAAAAGGATTGCGATTGGGTGCCGATGATTATCTCGTAAAGCCTTTTAGTATTGAAGAATTACTCCTTAAAATTGAAATTTTCTTAAAGCGTTCGCAAAAGAATGACTCCATAGATAAATCGGTTTATAAAATTGGGAAATACCATTTTGACATTCAGAATTTCATTTTATATAATGAAAACGAAAAAACAAGTCTTACACAACGCGAGTCAGAACTTCTGAAGTTGTTTATCGACAACAAAAATACCGTTTTAAAAAGGGAACAAATCCTTACTTCTCTTTGGGGTGATGATGATTATTTTATGGGACGAAGTCTCGATGTTTTTATTTCACGCCTACGCAAAATCCTAGTAAACGAAAAAGGAATTGTTATCGAGAACTTACACGGAATTGGGTTTAGGTTTAAGGTTGATTCTTAAGGTGCAGAGCGACAGAGCGACAAAGGTTCAAAGGAAGTTACTGAGGTTCTGAGGAACTAAGATTAAAAAGTAAAAGCTCAACAGTTATTACGCAATGCCTGTAGAGACGCACCGCAGTGCGTCTTCTCAATATAATTCCACAACGATTAAAACTAATCGTTATCTATTCTTACGCTGACTTGTTTCGTCTATTTGCTAAACATCTCAATTTTATCATCCTGAACGTCCCAATCCCGAAACTTAGGGACGGAAGAAGGCCTTTTATACAATAACCCTTTACGTTTTCTCTTTGTGAAACTTTGCGTAATAATCTACTACAACACCAATAATCCAAATTCTCTTAAAGTATTCACAGGTTTAGAATACCAAAACAACTCAAAGTCTTCAAAATTGGTTTCGAAATCAGTTTTTATCTCCTGAAATGTATAGGTTTTAGTTTTAGAAGAAGAAATTTTCTGTAGTATTTCAACTAACCATTCTCCTTCATTTTTATTGGTCTGAACACTGAAGCTTTCTTTTTTATCATGAAAAGTAAGCGTTAGCATTTCCCACGAATTTCCTTTTTTAGATTTGGTAAAAGCTTCTGTAAAAGGCTTTCCTCCCAGCCAAACAATTTTGGCAGTAGGTTTTATATTAAAATCTTCAGATTCCTGTAAAGCATCATAAATAAAGTCGGATCCAATTTTCGTTTTAGGAATTTTAAAATCAAACCAATCCTGAAGTTCATAATCAAAACAAATTCCGTGCATGAAATTAAACAACGATTTCTTTAATCCAAAACTGAATTTATCGTGATCTATTCCTGTTTTATCGGTATAATTAATATCGTTATTAGCAAAAGTCCCAATGGCTTCTGTTTCTTTTACCACTCCAAATTTTTCAGGATACATTCCGACCGGACTATGAGCTGTCATGGCAAACTGATGCCAAAATCCCGATTGTAAAACTCCTGCTTCAAACAACTGACGTACCATTTCGAGGCTATCAACTGTTTCCTGAACCGTTTGTGTCGGGTATCCATACATTAAATAGGCATGAACCATAATACCTGCTTCGGTAAAATTGCGGGTTACTTTTGCAACTTGCTCTACGGTAACACCTTTATCTATTAGTTTCAATAATCTATCCGAAGCAACTTCCAAACCACCAGAAACAGCAATACACCCCGAAGCTTTCAATAACAAACATAAATCGGCAGAGAAACTTTTCTCAAAGCGAATATTTGTCCACCAAGTAACTGCTAACTTTCTTCGAAGAATTTCGAGTGCCAAAGCACGCATAAGCGCAGGCGGAGCAGCTTCATCTACGTAATGAAAACCATTTTGCCCCGTTTGCTTCATCATGTCTTCCATTCGGTCACACAACAAACTGGCTGCAACAGGTTCGTAAACCTTTATATAATCTAATGAAATATCACAAAACGTACATTTTCCCCAATAACAACCGTGCGCCATGGTGAGTTTATTCCAGCGTCCGTCGCTCCACATACGATGCATCGGATTGACAATTTCGATAACCGAAATATACTTATCCAAAAGCAAATCAGAATAATCCGGTGTTCCAACCTGAGATTGTTTATAATCATGTCGTAACGAATTGTTTTTGTAAATAACTTTCCCGTCTTCGAGTAAAAAAGTTCTTTTATACTCATCAGAAACTTTCAATTCACAATTATCAACTATCAATTCAATAGGTACTTCCCCATCATCCAAAGTAATAAAGTCAAAAAACTCAAAAACACGAGCATCTGATAACGAACGTAATTCAGTATTTGGAAAACCGCCACCCATCGAAATTCTAATTTCGGGATGATGCTCTTTTACCCATTGCGCACATCTAAAAGCACTATATAAATTCCCAGGAAAAGGGACTGAAATTAAAAACAAAGTTGTTTTTACCGATTCTATTCTCTCTTTTAAAATGGAAATTAAAACTTCATCAATATAAGTTGGCTCTTGTTGCAAAGCTTGGTATAATTCATCAAAAGAATTAGCACTTCGCCCTAAACGTTCAGCATAACGGCTAAAACCAAAATTCTCATCGACACATTCCACTATAAAATCTGAGATATCTTCGAGATATAATGTCGCCAAATGTTTTGCTTTATCCTGCGTTCCCATTGTTCCAAATGCCCAATCAAGTTCTTCCAATTGTACAAAACGAGAAGCCTCAGGCAAGAAATCTTCCTGACAAATTTGCAATGCCAATGTTGGATTCTTTCCCTGCAAAAAAGCAATAACAGCATCAATCGTTTTAAGATACTCATCTTGTAAAGCAAAAATACGTTTGGAGTTATCTGAGATTTTTTCAGCATCTACCAACACTTGCCCATTCTTGCTTCTTGCTTCTGCCTTATCTTCATAAGCCTTAAACAAATTCTTCAATCCCTCTTTCGAAAACAATTCTAAAATCACTTCGATACCTAAATCTGCCTGAACCGATTCTATATTTTTAGTATTCAGAAACCCCTTGATATAGGCAGTTGCCGGATACGGTGTATTCAGTTGTGTAAAAGGAGGAGTGATTATAAAAAGCTTAGTTTTCAAAGGGAAATGTTTTGTGCAAAAATAAGGCATATTTAGGGACTTTTTATAAAAAGATTTGGTGGTTGTTTTTACTGCTTTTTTGAATAGAAACAATAAAGGATGCCTTACAGCATCCTTTATTCTTTACTTATTTTTCTTTTTCTTCTTATCTGACTTACTTTTTCCAGAATCTTTATCAAATTTTTTATTTAATCTTTTTTCGGTTTCTTCAATACCATAATCATAAGCTGAATTTAAAGTTGCAAGTTTAGCCTCTTTCATTGCTTTCAAGGCTTTTTTAAACTCTTGTTGACTTTCTAAAAGCATCACTTTCTTCAGAAGAATTTCTGTTTTATTAATTCCTTTAATTGTTAATGCAAAATCAATCAACTTCACGGCTTCCTCATAATCTTCATTTAAAATTAAAGTATGAATGTAAAAAGTATACACTTCGATTGCATTAATATTAATTGAGATAGCCTGCTGAAAATATTCTTTGGCTTCTTCATATTTAAATAACTGGTCACTTAAAACCTGCCCATATAAACACAAAGCCATTGTATTTTTATCATCATAAGACAAAGCATAATCCAATGATTCGATGGTTTCTTCCAGCGAATATGGATAACTATCTAATGCCTGAAAAAGATATTTATCTACTGTTTTCATAGTTTATTCTGTTTAGAAATTCAGAGATTTAGAGATTAATCATTATCTAAATAATCTTCTCTTTTTAATCTTTGCCTTTCCTGTTTGTAATTTTTTGTTTGTTTTTGTTTTTTAAAATCTGAACCCTGAAAAACCCGAATTGGGTTTCCTCGCTGAATTTGCAATTGATTCATCCATTGAGCCTGAAATTCGGCTTTAAACTGCTTTACAGTTTCATCCTTAAACTTCTGTAATAATCTCTCTGTGGCTAGTTTTTTATTCTGATGCTGCGACCGTGAATCCATCGACACAACGCTAATTCCTGTAGGAATATGAGTTGCTCTTACTGCCGAACTCACCTTATTTACATGTTGTCCTCCTGCACCCGAACTACGCATTGCCTGATACTGAATATCATTTTCAGAAATTTGCGTTGTAGTAGCTTTATCAATTTCAAAAATCCCGATAAACCAATTTTTACGTTTATGAAATTTCCTGAATTGACTCTGCCCTATCCATTGGATTGTTCCAATCCAAGAGTTTACAAACTCATTAAGATTATTACTCTCTAATAAAATTGTAGCCGTTTCGACCGTACCATTTTCAATTCCTGTTTCTCTCTGAAGCAATGTTGTTTTTATTTTATTATCATTGGCTTCTTCCAGAAAAGTCTTTAAAACCTGAGCCACAACCCAGCTACATTCTGCTGGGCCACGACCTGATGTTATTTGAATTATTTTTTCCATTTCTCTATAATTTTCAACAGTTTTTCTCTGTTCTTTGCTTCTTTTACAAATTTCGGAAGTCTGGAAACCATTGTCCCGTTACCACTTCCGTTATTGTTTCTTTCTCTCAAATCAGCTTTAATGTATCTCTCTAAGTAATTGATATGTTCCAAATTATAAGCCCAAAAAATTGATTGGTCAAATTCTTTCTGATACCATATTTCAGCATTAAAAGCACCTACTCTTTGTAATGATTTATCAGTATCTAACACAAAAGGAACTTCTTTTATATTAGGCTTAAACTCTTTAATCTCATTACATATAGAACATTTTAGCTTGATTGTTTCTGGTTTTTCATTCAGTAATTGCGACTCAAACTTTATTTTGTCTTCATTATTACAGCAATAAGTATCTACATAAGCAATGTATTTTACCATCCCTTCTTTTAAAGAATAATAGCAATTTTTACATTCTAAAATTCTTTTATCTCTATAATAAAGTTCAGATTCCAAAGCTCTCCTAACAACTGCTTGAGAAGCACATTTTGGACATTTTACCAAAATTTCATTTCCAAAACTGCCTAACCATTTATTTTCATCTTTAAACCTTTCCATAATCTTGAACTTCTTTATCTGTCCATTCTAACGATTTTTGGTGTAAACGTGCCTAACACATCCACCAATTCCGTTTGATTAGCCATTACTTTATTAATGTCTTTATATGCCATTGGCGCTTCATCGATATTGCCACCAATCAAGCTTACGTCGTTTGCTTTTAAGACTTTGTTAATCTCACTTTGTGTAAACGATTCCTTGCATTTTCTGCGAGAAAAAAGTCGTCCTGCACCATGCGAAGCTGAGTTTAAACTCTCCGTATTTCCCTTGCCCTGAACAATAAATCCAGGTGCAGTCATCGACCCAGGAATAATCCCAAGTTCACCTGCATTAGCTGGAGTTGCACCTTTACGATGTACAATGGCTTCTTTGCCATTTACCATTTCTTTCCAAGCAAAATTGTGATGATTTTCGATTGTTACAACCACACGTTTACCAATAGCTTTGGCAATACGACGATGAATATCATCATGACAAGCCTTGGCATAATCTCCCGCTAAATTCATAGCCAGCCAATATTCTTGTCCGTCGTGCGTATTTAAATCTAACCAAGCCAAATGCTGTACGTTTTTAGGTAACGGACATTGTTTTGTTGCCAAATACGTGTAATGTTTAGCAATATTTGCTCCTAAACCTCTTGATCCGCTATGTGACAGTACTGCAAAATATTCGCCTACACCAATTTTCCATTCATTAAGCGGATCAGTTATTTTGGCAATTCCAAACTCTACAAAATGATTTCCACCACCAGATGTCCCGAGTTGCTTGTACGCTTTACCTAACAAGTTTTTTATAATCGGAATATCCTGAAACTCACTTCGGCTAAACACTTCATGGTCTGCTCTTATAGTATGGGTTTCGTACATTCCAAACTTAGTATTGTCTTTTAAAATCGCTTGCAACTGATGCTCTTTTCCTTTAAAAAAAGAGGCTGGAATATCAAAAATTGACAAACTCATTCGGCAACCAATATCTACTCCTACCCCATACGGAATCACAGCATTATCTGTTGCAAGTACACCCCCAATTGGTAATCCGTAACCAGAATGCGCATCAGGCATTAAAGCTCCTGCAACCGAAATTGGTAGTTTTAAAGCATCATATAACTGATACTTAGCTTGCTCATCGATTTCATTTTCTCCAAATATGGAAAAAGGAGCTCTTGTATTATTAAGCTGATGCATTCTTACTTGAACCGGATTTACCAATCCTTCGGCAACTTTGCCCCAAGTACCATGTCCTGTAAACTTTTCTGGCGATAGTAAAACTTCTTTCGCTTCGTTTAATATACTTTCTTTTTTTTCTCGTTTTCTGTATCTGTTTATCTGCCCCAAGGCAATGTTGATACTATTATTTTTTGGAAAGCCTATTTTAATCAGGTCCTTTCCAGATAATTTATTTCCCATTGTATTTTTATCTTTAGAGTGCAATGACTCCTTTATTTAGATATTCTATTTCTTTATAATATTCATCCATTATGGTATGAATTTGTTTATTGTCTAATGGATTTTGGTATTTCAATTCTTTGTTACCTATCCATCTCCAATATTTTGCGCTACCGTGTGCAATTTTCATCATTGAATTTCGAAGAAAACGATTCGTGATATAATTACTTATCCTATCAATTTCACTTTCCAAAACTCCATCAACCATTTTTGTATGTGTTATCATATTTGGTCTCACACGCAATACATATCGCCAAGGCTCATTAAATATATAATGAACTTTATAGCGTTTACAATTAGGACACCATCGTTCCCTTTTATAAAAATGCATTTTTTCTTTATCCGTCAATGCTAGTTTTGGACTTCTCCATTCCGATTCTGAAAACTCTTTTACAGTTTGAAGTTTTTCGACATAAACATGCTTTCTTTTTCTCTTTTTCTTTTTCTTAAAAGCTTTATCAGAAGAATATTGCACCGTATTTATCTTTTCCAATACCGTTTTATAAAACAATGCTTCTTTAGATCTCGCAATATCCTCCCTAAGTACAAAATTGCGTTCCCATCCTTTTTGATAAGGTGTTGCCAAAAGAACTAATGGTAAAGCACTGCGCTTACGTAATAGTTCATCTTCAAGCTTATCTAACTGAATTAATTGTTTTTCAAAATCTTTTTTAACTGCGCTCTTTTTTTGCTTTTCCTTTTTTAAACGACTACACAAGATGTAATCATCTAAAAGATAATTGTCCATTTAAAAAATTTAAATTATAGTTTTCCTGCCAAGTATTAGAAAATACAAGGCAAAAGCATTTTATCTCCAATAGATAAATTGAGTTCGGGGTATCGGGAATTTTTTGAAGTGTCTAGAATAAAAAAAGCCCGAAAGTTAATTTCCTTCGGGCTTGTTCATATATCTAAAATTGATTTGCTATGATTGCGAAAAGCCACGAAGACACATAACAACAGAATCTAATCCTGATGTGATGTTTTGAGAGGTAAAGTTTGGTACAAACATTGTCTTCGTTATTAATTTGGTTAATGATTTATTTTCTGATGCAAATTTTGTGATTTTTTTTTGAAATAAACAAATTTAAAAACAAGTATTTTCTTATTTCAAAATCAAAATATTGATTATCAACAAAATAAACATCAATATAAAATCAAAATCATGAGTAAAGATTAGTCATAAATCCTTAAATTCATATTTATAAGTATCAAGCTTTCTAATATTCTAGTTATTTATGTAAGCAAATATGTTCTTAAAACTGATGTACTTTCTTAGAAATCACCAAAAATGAAACTAAAGAAATCAAAGCAGCGGCGGTCAGATAAAACCCAACATAACTCAAACCATAAGTTGTTGCCAACCAAATTGCAATCATTGGTGCAAAAGCAGCACCCAAAATACCAGCCATATTAAAAGTTAAGGAAGCACCTGAATAACGAACTGTGGTAGGAAACAACTCCGATAAAAAAGTTCCCAATGGACCATAAGTAAAACCCATCAATGACATTCCGATACAAACAAAAGCCGTTACCATGTAAGGACTTCCAGAATTAAGAAAATACGAAAAGAAAAAACCGAAAGCAGCAATAGCTAAAGTCGTGAAAATTAATATTTTTCTGCGACCAATTTTATCGGCAACCAAAGCCGAAACAGGAATAAAAGCAGCAAAAAATAATACAGAAAACAATTGTATTAACAAAGCATCTCTTTTGGTAAAACCTAAATCTGAAGTAGCCCAGCTTAAGGTAAAAACCGTCATTAAATAAAATACCAAAAAGGTTGTAATTGCAGATAATGTCCCAAAAATCAATTGATTTTTATACGATTTAAGCAAAGTAAAAAATGGAATTTTAACTTCTTTCTGCTCCAATTTAGAATTTTCAAAAGCGGGAGTTTCACTAATTTTTAGACGAATATAAAAGCCAACAATTACCAAAAGTGAACTCGCTATAAACGGAATTCTCCATCCATAATCCATAAAATCTTCGCTGGTCATAGTATCCGTTAAAATTAAAAAAGTTCCGCCGGAAAGTAACAATCCGATAGGCGCTCCCAATTGCGGAAACATTCCATACCAAGCACGTTTATGCGGAGGCGCATTTTCTATCGCTAATAAAACTGCTCCACCCCATTCGCCTCCTAAACCAACTCCCTGACCAAATCGACATAACATCAATAAAATTGGTGCAGCAATGCCGATACTTGCATAACTCGGTAAAAAACCAATTGCAATTGTCGATAATCCCATGGTAAGCAAAGCCACGACCAAAGTAACTTTACGACCTATTTTATCTCCATAATGACCAAAAACAGCCGAGCCTATTGGTCTGGATAAAAAAGCTATCGAAAAAGTAGCCAAAGATTCTAGGGTAGAATTTGTACTACTAGCACCTGGAAAAAATAATTGAGGAAATACCAATACGGCTGCATTGGCATAAATATAAAAATCAAAAAATTCAATTGTTGTACCTATTAAGCTCCCGAAAAGGACGTGTTTCAAGGAATTTTCCTTAGTCGAATTATTTTTCATGTGGTTTATATAGTTTTTTGAAAATAGAATATAAAATTGATTCTATTTTTTGAAAATAACAAATATTAAATTCAGCTTTTTCAGGAAATTAGTTTTAAAAAATTATGATGCTCACAACCCTAAAAATCCCATTAACATATTCAAATTCTGTGAATTATTTTTCAAACAAATTAAAAAACAAGTATTTTCTTTCAATTTGATTAATACACTCATTTACAAATATTTACATCTATTTTTAAAAATCAAATCATAAGCAATAGTTAAATCCATTTTTAAGTATAAATTTTGATTAAATTTACAGCTATCAAAAAAAACCAATACTTATGCCAACCGACTGTATCAGCTACCAAAACTCAGGATATTTCTCAACATTGATACATGATTATTTAGAACAAAAATCAGATTTAAAACCATTATATAATAATTTTCCAACTCTGGAAAATTTTGAAAAACAAATTATCGAAAAGCAACAAAATTTCGATAATAACAATAGAATCCCCTTAGTTTCTGTCTTAAAAGAACAATATGCTAAAATTGATCTTTCGGATTCTACCAAACAAAATATCAAAGCCTTAGCGCTCCCAAATACATTTACGGTTACTACAGGACATCAATTAAATTTATTTAGCGGTCCATTATATTTTTTATATAAAATAATCTCAACTATAAATCTTACCAACGAATTAAAGTCAAAATACCCTTCTCATAACTTTGTTCCCATTTATTGGATGGCAACTGAAGATCATGACTTCGAAGAAATCAATTATTTTAATTTTAAAGGCAAAAAGTTTCGATGGAATGCCGAGAGTACTGGACCTGTTGGAAGATTATCGACTAAAGGACTTGAAGATTTTTTTGAAATATATGCTTTAGAATTAGGTTCAAGCATCAATGCCAATGTTTTGAAAAAAATATTTAAAGATGCTTATTTAAAACACGATAATCTGGCAGATGCAACTCGTTATCTTGCCAATAGTTTATTTGCATCACAAGGTTTAGTAATTCTAGATGCTGATAATGCCAATTTAAAACGTGCTTTTATCCCGTATATAAAAGAAGAATTAGAATCTCAAACCTCATACAAAGCCGTTCAGGAAACTATCGAAAAGCTTAAAGATTATACGGTTCAGGTGAATCCACGCGAAATCAATTTATTTTATATCGAAGATAATTTACGTGAACGCATCATTTTTGAAAACGGAAAATATAAAGTTAATAATACCAGAATTGAATTTTCAGAAAAAGAAATCTTTGATTTACTAGACAGTAATCCCGAAAAATTTAGTCCAAACGTGATTATGCGTCCGTTATACCAGGAAATTATCTTGCCAAATTTATGCTATATCGGCGGAGGCGGAGAAATCGCTTATTGGTTAGAATTAAAATCATTCTTTGATACTGTAAAGATAACTTTTCCGATGCTTTTAATTAGAAATTCCGTGCTTTTGGCTACCGAAAAACAGGCAAAAAAAGCGGATCAATTAAATTTATCATGGAGCGATTTATTCTCAAAACAAGACAGTTTAATCAACAAAAGCACAAGAGAATTATCACCATTCTCTATTGATTTAACGCCTCAAAAAGAACTTTTGCATAAGCAATTCGAATATCTTTATGAATTAGCAAATCAAACAGATAAATCGTTTACCGGAGCAGTAAAAGCACAAGAAGTTAAACAAATAAAAGGACTCGAAAACCTTGAAAAAAGACTCTTAAAAGCACAAAAAAGAAAATTAAATGACATTTTGCAACGTATTACCGACTTGCAAAATGAACTATTTCCAAATAAAAGCTTGCAGGAACGTCAAGCCAATTTTTCAGAATTTTATCTGGAAAAAGGAGAGGAATTAATCCCCCTTCTCATTAAAGAATTAAAACCATTAGAATCTAATTTTAATGTCATAACAATATAAAAATTTGCTACGAATTTCGCTAATTCGCAGAAATTTGTAGCAAAAAAACAAAAGTAACAATCATAAGAAACAAATAACCACTTACCTCTTAGATTGTTACCCTCTAAACCAAATTATTAACTTTAAAAAACGAGAACTAACCTATTACAAAAAAATTATGACCAGAGAGCGCTTGATTTCACTAGATGTCTTCAGAGGATTAACTATTTTATTAATGACGATTGTCAATAATCCTGGAAGCTGGGACGCTGTTTATCCTCCTCTATTACACTCTGAGTGGCATGGCTGCACACTAACCGATTTGGTTTTCCCTTTTTTCATCTTCATAATGGGAGTAGCTGTTTCATTTGCAATGCCTACAAAAACTTTCGACAGTACTACATTCAACAAAATACTAGTACGCTCATTAAGAATGTTTTGCTTAGGAATCTTCTTTAATTTTTTTGCCAAAATACAACTTTTTGGACTCGACGGAATTCCGTTACTTATAGGTCGATTAATTATAACTATTGCGGTAGGTTATGCCTTAATGGGAAATTTTAGTTCTAAAGTAAAAAATATTCTTGCCTTTTCGATCCTGTTTATTTACCTCTTCTTGGCCTATAGCGGTATCGAAGCGTATCAAAATGTACGATTACCAGGCGTTTTACAACGTATAGCCATCGTATATTTTGTAGTATCCCTTTTGTACTTAAAATCAAACCAAAGAACACAGATAATAGTTGCTGTAATCTTATTATTAGCCTATTGGGCAATAATGGCTTTAATACCAGTTCCAGGAATTGGAGAAGCAAATTTTGATAAAGGAACCAATCTTGCTTCTTGGCTAGATAGTATCTTGCTAAAAGGACATATGTATCGCGGAACCATAACTTGGGACCCAGAAGGTATATTAAGTACTATCCCATCCATCGGAACCGGAATTATCGGACTACTTATTGGTCAGTTATTACACCGTGCCATACCCAAAATTGAAATTGCAAAAAAAATGGCAATCGCAGGTATTGCTTTAATTATTGTTGCTCAAATCTGGAGTATCGTTTTCCCTATTAACAAATCACTTTGGACAAGTACATACACATTATACACAGCAGGACTAGCAACAACTTGTCTGGCATTATTATATTACCTTATTGATATTTTAAACTTAAAAAAAGGAATCAAAATATTTTTAATTTGGGGCGTTAACCCAATGATTGTATTTTTCTTCTCCCAAATAATCCCACAAGGATTAGTAATGGTTCAGTTTGAGAACCCGCATAATCCAGGCGAACAAATCAATCTTTTAAATTATTTATATAGCTTTGGGATTGCACCTTTTTTCAGTAATCCAATGACAGCTTCCTTAGCTGGAGCACTAACTTATGTTGGAATCTGGACGTTTATTTTATGGCTTTTCTACAAGAACAAACTTATTTTTAAGGTATAAATTTTAAAACTTGTATAAGACGCACTGCGGTGCGTCTCTACTGCAGTACGTCATTACTCATAATTAATTATCATAAAGGTATTCTGGATAGTTATAATTATGAATTTATTAAATTCAATTCATAAAAAAAGTCTATTTTTGCACAAAATTTAATAAAAATAAAAATGGCAACAAATAGAACTTTTACAATGATTAAGCCAGATGCAGTTCAAAACGGACACATCGGAAATATCTTAGCAATGATTACTAATGGAGGATTTAAAATCGTTTCATTAAAATTAACTCAATTAACTGTAGCTGATGCTCAAGCATTTTATGCTGTTCACGCTGCAAGACCTTTCTACGGAGAATTAGTAGAATTTATGTCTCGTGGACCAATTGTTGCTGCAATTTTAGAAAAAGACAACGCTGTTGAAGATTTCAGAACTTTAATCGGAGCTACAAACCCTGCTGAAGCTGCTGAAGGAACAATTCGTAAAGCATACGCAACTTCTATCGGAGAAAATGCAGTTCACGGTTCTGATAGCGACGAAAATGCTGCTATCGAAGGTGCATTCCATTTTGCTGGAAGAGAGCAATTCTAATTTAGACTTCTTAGATAGTTAGATTTTCAGACTACTTAGACTGACTTAGATTAAAATAAAAACCCGCTTCAATGAAGCGGGTTTTCCTTTTTTACTTATAAAAACATTAGAAATTAGCAGCACTCTTTTTGATTATTTTGCTAATTTTTTGATCTAAATCTTTTAGCAATTCGTCTAAAGCACTTTCGCACATAGGCAGTACTTTTTCAGGAGTTAAAACAGGAATTCCACCTACTATAACACCCGTTTTTTTAGAGCTTGCCCCTTCATTTATAGCAAATACTTTCTTTCCGGTTTTATCATACAAAGAGATTCTAGCATAAGCTTTCATTTTAACGGTTCCTGTTCCTCCAACAGCAAATCCTTTTACTAAAGTAAAATGTATTTCTGTAAATAAAACACCATCTGCAATTTCTTTAAAAATAGTAGCTGTTCCTACTTCATTTGCTTGACCAGCCGTTCCTTCATAAATATATTTATATCCTGGGTAATTTATTATAGTTTTCTCTCCTACTTCATCTTTAGCATATTTAGGAGAAAAATCAATGTATTCTTGTTTTTGAATCACTTCATTTTCAGGAATTAAATCAAATGGAAATTGTTTAGAATAAACATTAAAAAAAGCATTATGGTATTTCTCTAAAATAGGACTAAGATTAAAGTTTGGATTGTTGCCCAAATCAGCTATTGCAGCCAAACTGTTAAGCCCCAAATCAGAAAGATCAATTGTTTTGTCTGTGTAAAAACCAACAACCGCCACCTTTTTCTTTTGTGAATAGCTATTTAAAGCAAATAATACGGTTAAAATAAATAATACTTTCTTCATTTTTTTCTATTTGATTGTTTATAATTATTAAAAAAATACTTACAATTAAAATATATCATAAAAAATCCATTTCTAAGACAGGAACGTTAATTTATTTTAAGGTTAAAATCTAAAAACCAAAATCTTCGCTAAAATTAAAAAGTCAAATACAAAACTACATTTCGGGTATAACCATTTACGTAGTTACCATTAGCAGTTGTCACGAATCCTCTAAATTGATCAGCATTATTTTTTTGCAAATAAAAACCCGCTTCAATGAAGCGGGTTTTGTTTTATCTTAAAACTTCGGCTCTTTCCTCTTTAGAGCTATATTCTTTCTCTCCTAAATCTGGTATTTTACGTTTTAAAATTTCTTTTAGTTCATCAAAGTTACTCTGATAAAAAGAAGAAATACAAGCTACTCTTTTTCTATTTTCAAGTATAAAAAGGAACTCTGAAACACCTAGTTTTCCACTCTCAAAAGTGGTTACAAAACCATCTAATTTACCAATATCATGCACTTTAGACTTTCCTAATCCAAAATACTTATTAACGATTATATTTTTATTATCAATTGTCAACTTGTGTGCTCTAGTTCTAAATACTGTCAACCAAAAGAAGATAATAAATAATAACAATAAAATAGGCAAAATCATTTCAGCTTCTGGTGATGTATAACTTAAATAAATAACCAAAGGTGGCAAAACTGTTACAAAAGACGCAATTAAAACTGCAAGTAATTTAAACTTAGATTCTATACTTATCATTTTTAGAAACTTTTATTTTTTAACGCAAAACCACATCCCGAACTACATCTCTTCGTAATTCCTCATTGATCATCGTAATAATTTTTGATTTCCCATGAGTTAGCTCCTCTCTCAAAACAGAGGATGTAAGCTCTACATAAAGTGTACTCCCTTTTAAAACTACATTTCGGGTATAACTATTTACACCATTCCCCATCAGTTGTCGCCATGCCTCTTTTACATCAATCTGATCCATTCCGGGTTGGAGCTTATTTACCTGGATAATCCTTTGCAAAATATCCCCAACACTACTCTGATTATTTAGTCTTTTTGCCATTATCTATAATATTAATTGGTCCTGCTTTTTTATAATGATATTCTTTTTTCTCGGCGTTAAGCAGCACTAATTTATCGTCTGTTAAGGCAATTAATTCTTCCGTCCATTTTGTATAAGGAGTCGAATAATCTAAGAAAGCCTTACCGTCTTTAAATCTAACTTTTACCGTTTCGTGTAAATCGTTTGTCATAAAAGTTCCGTCTAATTGTGGCATTACTTTTTGACGAATACCGTTATTATCGGCCTCTATCTTAAAAAAGTCATAGCTTTCATTCATCCCGTAATCTTTATCTTCACCTTTATCAAAAACTACTTTTTCAATCTCCCAATATCCATTTAATTTAGCAATATCTGCAGGTTCTATTTTTTGCTGACATCCAACAAACAAAAATGATACTAAGAGAATTTTAAATACGTTTTTCATTATAAATTTTATTTTTTAGGAGCTATTTCCTGCTATCCGCTATATCTTTTTGTGGAAGAAAAATCCACAAAAAAGGATACCGCTTCAAATGAAATTCACTGAACTCTTATTAAAATAAAAATTCTGTGAAGTAATCAGGGCTAAAGCTTCACGGTACTATAAATATTTTATTTTTGTGAGTTACAAAGTTAACTTTATATAATTGATAAAGAAGAAAAAATTGCCAAAACCCATTAAACTATTTTATAGATTTTGATTTACTTATAAAACAAAAAAACCAACGAATACTAAAAGCATTCGTTGGTTTTTATATATTGAACAGACATTATTCTAATTATAAAAGTTTTATATCATAAAACCTTTAATCGAAAATTATGCTGCCAGATTATTTTTTTGTTTGGATTCTTCTAAGAAGACCTAAAAGAAATAAAATAACACCTACTACTAATAAAACGTAATACAAAGTTAGATTTTGTTCTCTAAAAACATTAGATAAAACAAAAGACAGGATACTACCAAAATAAAAATAAATCGGCGGGACATTATTAAAACTCATCTAAAAACTATTTAAAGAAACTATCTACGAACTCATATTTATTAAAAACCTGCAAGTCTTCAATTCCCTCACCTACACCAATATATTTTACAGGAATTTTAAACTGATCCGAAATACCTATCACAACACCACCTTTGGCAGTACCATCTAGTTTGGTTACAGCCAGAGCTGTTACCTCGGTTGCAGCGGTAAACTGTTTGGCTTGTTCAAAAGCATTTTGCCCTGTAGAACCATCCAAAACCAAAAGTACATCATGAGGCGCATCGGCTACAACTTTTTGCATTACACGTTTTACTTTAGTCAATTCGTTCATTAAATTGATTTTGTTATGCAAACGACCTGCTGTATCAATAATTACAATATCGGCATTTTGTGCTACTGCAGATTGTAAGGTGTCAAAAGCTACAGATGCAGGATCACTCCCCATATTTTGTCTTACGATTGGTACACCTACACGATCAGCCCAAATTTGCAATTGATCAATCGCTGCTGCACGAAAAGTATCTGCTGCTCCCAGAACTACTTTATAACCGGCTTTTTTAAACTGATAAGCTAATTTACCAATTGTAGTAGTCTTACCAACTCCATTTACACCAACAACCATTAAAACATATGGTTTTGTTTGCATAGGAACTACAAATTCCGTCGCTTCGCCTGTATTAGTCTCTGATAATAAACCTGCAATCTCTTCTCGCAAGATTTGGTTTAACTCATCGACACCAAGATATTTATCGGCTGCTACGCGTTTCTCTATTCGGGTAATAACTTTTAGGGTTGTCTCTACTCCAACATCCGAAGAAACAAGAATTTCTTCTAAATTATCTAAAACGTCGTCATCAACTTTAGATTTTCCGGCTACGGCTTTACTTAATTTAGAGAAGAAACTGGTTTTAGATTTTTCAAGACCTTTGTCTAATGTCTCTTTTTTATCGGAAGAAAATATTTTTTTAAAAAAACTCATTTTTATATAGGTTGTTAGTTTTTCGAATTATTTAGATTTTTCTCACAATCTACAACAATTCTAAAGTTTAAAAAAGCAAAGTATCTTTAATTAACCCTGATTACTTCACATACTTTCCAATTTTATAGGAGTTCAGTGAACTACGTTTGTAGCAATACCCTTTTGTTCTGGTCCCGAAGCTCGGGATAAAACAAAAGATCGCAGCAAAAGCAGGAACTTTGATTAAAAAAAGAACTTTTGTTTGGCTTCTCTAAATTTTGAGACAAATATAAAAAATAAAAAAGCTACTTCCGAATGAAAGTAGCTTTTCTATATATTGTAATTGTTAATTATTTCTTTTTCAAGAAAGTATCAACTTCTTCAGGAGCCATAATAGATTCTACGAATGTATATGCACCAGTTTTAGGAGATTTCACCATTTTGATGGCTTTTGATAATCTCTTAGAAGATGTTTGTAACGATGCTACGGTTTTCTTTGCCATGATTCAAATGTTATTTGAAGTTTTTATAAAGCTCTAATGGAAAACCATTGAGATTTATAAAATCTCTAATTATTACTTAATTTCTTTGTGAACTGTTACACGTTTCAAGATTGGATTAAATTTCTTAATCTCTAATCTGTCTGGAGTATTTTTTTTGTTCTTTGTTGTAATGTATCTTGAAGTTCCTGCTACACCAGAAGTCTTGTGTTCAGTACATTCTAAAATTACTTGGATTCTATTACCTTTCTTTGCCATCTTGCTATATATTTATTTTGGAAAAGATTATTTGATAAATCCTTCTGACTGCGCTTTTTTCAAAACCGCAGAAATTCCATTTTTATTAATTGTTTTTATCGTAGATGCTGCTACTCTAAGAGTAATCCATCTATCTTCTTCTGGAAGATAAAAACGCTTTTTAACTAAGTTCACAGAAAATTTTCTCTTAGTTTTGTTCATAGCGTGAGAAACGTTATTTCCTACCATCGCTCTTTTACCTGTAAGGTCACAAACTCTTGACATTATACTTATGTTTTATCGTTATTCAAAATCAGGGTGCAAAGAAAAGAAAAATAAACGATTGAAACAAAAAATTAGTGTACATTTTTTAAAATTTCTTTCTGTAACATTTCTAAACTTTTAATTACAGCCCTATCTATCACTTTTTCACGTGGTTGACCAAAGTTAAATTCTTCGACTATTACATCGTCTGGTGTGGCAATTGCAATAAAAACAGTACCAATTTCCGCATTTGAGTCTCCTTTTGTCGGTCCGGCGTTCCCAGTTGTCGCGATTGCGTAATCAGTTTTCATTATGCGTTTTACGTTTGAAGCCATCGATGAAGCAACCGCAGCACTTACCACAGTATTTTCTTCTATTAAATCAGCCGGAACACCCAAAACAGTAGTCTTTACCTCGGTTGCATAGGACACAACACTACCTCTAAAGTAGCTTGAAGCACCAGAAACTGCCGCTAAAAGTGATGCGATTTTTCCTCCAGTACAACTTTCGGCAGTCGCAACCGTCCTTCCTTTTTTTGTTAGTAATTCTCCTACTACTACTTCGAGAGTTTCATTATCATCGAAGCCTACAATAATATCATGAATGATTGCATCTAGCGATTGCACATTGGCCTCGATAGCTGCTTCAAGCATTTCTTTATCTGTACCTCGGGCAGAAAGTCGCAAACGCACTCTTCCCGGATTTGGTAAATAAGCTAGTTTTATAAAATCAGGCAAATTATTCTCCCAGTCTTCTATACGCTCAGCTACTAAACTTTCGCCCTGACCGTATGTAAGTATCGTTTTATGAATAATATATGGTCGCTCGTATTCTTTTACAACTTTTGGAATTATTACGCTTTCTACCAAATATTTCATTTCATAAGGAACTCCCGGAAGCGAAATAAAAACGGTATTTTCTTTCTTCATCCACATTCCTGGTGCCGTCCCCATCTGGTTATGAAGCACCGTACATTTAGAAGGAACTAACGCCTGATCTTTGTTCATTTGGGTAATCGGTCGCTTATAAAAACCTTCGATTAGTTCTGTGACATGCGCCAGAACTTCGGGATTAACAACCAATTCATCTTCAAAATAATCACAAAATGTTTTTTTGGTCACATCGTCTTTTGTAGGCCCTAAACCTCCTGTAACGATTACCAAATCGACTTTGTTTTGTAATTGAGAAAATGTGTCTAAAATATGCTGCTTATCATCACTTATCGAAATCATTTCGTGAATTTCGACTCCGATTTTATCTAAAGATTTAGCTATAAAACCAGAATTTGTATCTACAATTTGTCCTATTAAGATTTCGTCACCAATTGTAATTATTGTTGCTTTCATGTATCTAAAATTCAAATTACTACTAGATTATATATCGCAAGGAATTGCGTGGGGAATAGCAATGAAAATCCTTTTTATCGCGAAGTAAAACGGAAGAAAGAAAAAATCAATTTACTTGTATTATAATTAATTTACAAAGCAAATTGTATTTGGAGAAGATAGACCAACCTGAAAATTCAGGCTGGCAATCTATGAAGTTTTACAAATCAAAGTCTTTCTTAATTTCTTTGATTGCTTCTTTAACTTGATTTTTTATGCTTTTAAATGTTTCTTCTATGGCTTTCTTTTTACCCTCAGCCTTTGTCCAGGCTTCGACTTGAAGAATCTCCTCAAAAGCAACATTAAGCCCTAATAAATCAAGCGTAGGCTTTATTTTGTGCGCATACGCATAAGCATGCTTATGATCTTTCTTTTTTATCCCTTCTTTAATCTGTTTTAAATCCTCAGGAACTTCGGTTACAAACAAATTAAGAATTTCGTTTACAAATTCGGGATCGTTGTCTGAAAGTGCGTACACTTTTGAAAGGTTATATTTTAAAGCCATTATTTTACTTGTATTCTGAATAATTTTTTTCCTTCTAAAAACCCTTCTAAAACATCATCTGGCTTTACAGCCGCAACTCCTTCTGGAGTTCCTGTAAAAATAATATCTCCAATTTTTAGCGTGAAGTATTGAGAAACATATGAAATAAGCTCATCAATTTTCCACAACATCATATTAGAGTTTCCTTTTTGAACGGTCTTAGAATTATTTGTTAATTCAAATGTAATATTTTCCAATGAACTAAATTGCGTCTTAGGCAAAAAATCACCTATTACAGCCGAACCATCAAAAGCTTTTGCTTTCTCCCAAGGCAATCCTTTTTGCTTTAGTTTTTCTTGTAAATCTCTAGCTGTAAAGTCGATACCTACACTTATCTCGTCGTAATATTTGTGCGCAAACTTTGGCTCTATATATTTCCCGACCTTATTAATTTTAACAATAAGCTCAATTTCGTGATGAATATCTTCAGAAAATTCGGGGATTACAAATGGATGTTGCTTTAACAAAACTGCCGAATCAGGCTTCATAAATACAACTGGCTCTGTTGGGCGTTCGTTTTGTAACTCTTCGATATGATTGGTATAATTTCTACCGATACAGATTATTTTCATTCTTTTTAAGTTGCTAAGTCACTAAGCTACTAAGTCGCTAAGAAACTAAGCACAAAAAACTCAGAACCTTAGAACCTTAGTTTCTCAGGACCTTATTTAGTATTTAATTTTCTTAATTTAATTGCCGTCAATACTTTTTTGGTATATAAAGGAAAATCCGCATTTTGTATCCAGCTAAAATATCCTGGTTCTGTTTCCAGAACCTTCTCTACTTTTGCTCCTTTATGTTTTCCGAAGGTAAAAACTTCTTCATCATCTTTATCAAAAGCAATCATTCCTGCAAAATCGGCTATTTTTTTTCTGGTTGTAAATTCAGATAACGCTTTCATATCATTTTCCAATTCTGGATAACGATCTAATTGTGCTTTAAGAATCTCATATGTCGCCATTGTATCAGCTTCAGCAGAGTGTGCATTCTCAAGGCTTTTTCCGCAATAAAATTTCAAAGCAGCACTTAATGTTCTTTCTTCCATTTTATGAAAGATAGTCTGCACATCGACTGAGCACTTATTTTTCATATCAAAATCAACTCCTGCACGAAGCAATTCTTCTGCTAACAACGGAATATCGAAACGATCGGAGTTAAACCCTGCCAAATCGCTATCTTTTATCATGTTGTAAACCTGAGGCGCCAACACGACAAACGTAGGTTCATTTGCCACTTTTTCATCAGTAATACCATGAACGGCCGTAGTTTGTGGAGGAATTGGAATCGTAGGATTCACCAACCAAGTTTTACTTTCTTTATTTCCGTTTGGAAAAACTTTAAATATTGAAATTTCTACTATTCGATCTTTTCCGATGTCTATTCCGGTAGTTTCCAGATCAAAAAAGCAAATTGGTTTGTTGAGTTTCAGTTCCATTTTTTAATTTTATAAGTTTACAAATATAATTTTTAAACACGAATTTCACCTGTTTTTTTTAGAAAGTTGCCGATTACTACCTGTAATGCAATAATGCTGCAAAAAGAAAACCCTTTCAACATTTAAAACGTTAAAAGGGTTAATTATTTATAAGATGGATTTTTTCTAGAAATCTCTATCTATATCAAAAGCTTCTAAGTACTCAGCAACTCTTTTTACAAAACTTCCTCCTAATGCCCCATCTACAACACGGTGGTCATAACTGTGCGAAAGGAACATTTTTTGACGGATTCCGATAAAATCTCCTTCTGGAGTTTCGATAACCGCTGGCACTTTACGAATCGCTCCAAGAGCTAAAATCCCTACTTGTGGCTGATTGATAATTGGCGTTCCAAAAACACTTCCAAAAGTCCCCACATTCGTTACAGTATAAGTTCCGCCTTGTGTATCATCTGGTTTTAGTTTTCCTGTTTTTGCACGATTACCTAAATCATTAACAGCTTTTGCCATTCCGACAAGGTTTAACTGATCTGCATTTTTAATTACTGGAACAATTAAGTTTCCATTTGGTAATGCAGCCGCCATTCCTAAATTTATATTTTTCTTTTTGATGATATAATCACCATCAACAGAGATATTCATTCCTGGGAAGTCTTTTAATGCTTTCGCAACAGCTTCCATCATAATTGGTGTAAAAGTTAATTTTTCTCCTTCTCTTTTCTCGAAAGCAGTTTTAACTTTTTCTCTCCATTTTACAATATTAGTTACATCTACCTCAATAAATGATTGTACGTGTGCAGATGTTTGAACTGAAGCTACCATGTATCCAGAAATAAGCTTACGCATTCTGTCCATTTCTATGATTTCGTCACCTCCATTTACAGAAACCGGTGCTGCTTTTAAAACAACTGGTTCTTGCACTTTAGCTGCTACTTGTACTACTGGTGCTACAACCTCAACTTTTACTTCTACTTTTGGAGCTTCTACTTTGTTTGTTCTACCAACAACGTAAGCCAATATATCTTCTTTGGTCACTCGACCATCTTTTCCTGAACCATTTATACTTTCTAGCTCTGCAATAGAAACATTTTCTTCTTTAGCAATATTTTTTACTAATGGCGAAAAGAATTTATCCGAAGTAGTGTAATCTGCAGGTGTTGCAACCGCTTCTTTAGCAGCTTCGATTGTTTTTTCAACAAAAACAACTTCTGTAGGAACGACCGTTTCTTCAGTTACTTTATCAACTAAAAATGACGAACCTTCTTCAGTTTCAATGATGGCAATAGTTTGCCCTACTTGTACCAAATCGTCTTTGCCAAACAATTGCTCAATCAAAATTCCAGAAACTTCACTTGGCACTTCGCTATCGACTTTATCTGTAGCGATTTCCAGTACTGCTTCATCCATTTCAATTTTGTCTCCAACTTGTTTCAACCAATTTGTGATTGTTGCTTCAGCGACACTTTCTCCCATTTTAGGAAGTTTTAATTCAAATCTTGCCATATTGTTAACCTAAAAGGTGATTTTGATTTTCAGATTGCGAAATTACTGAAATTTTTAAATATAAATTACATTAAATATAATTTTTATGTGATTTTAACGATTTTACCTCTATCATTACTTGAATCACTTCCGATTAAGAAAGTGGTGTTTTTGGGTAAAATTTTAAAAGTAATCTTCTTATGCCTTTCAGATTTTATCATATCGATACATTTCTTGAACGATATGTATTGATTATCTAAAATTACCTCTGCTCCTTTTCCTATGTAAATCAGGGACGAATTTACCATTTTTTCTTTTTTTAAATCGTAAAATGTAACTTTATTTTGTAAAATTAAACTCAATTTTTCGACTAAATTATCATTCTTGGAATAAAAAAAATATTCTTTTGGTATTGTTTTTATCGTCGTTTTTCCCTGTATCATTTTAACGATAGAGAAAAATACTATTCCTGTTTTCATAAAAAGAGAAAACAAAAATGATACTTTAAAGTGTTTTTTATAAAAGAAATTCATCGCGCTCTGAAAGCGTTTCATATATTTTTCGTCTTTTACAGTACTTTCTCCTTTATAGTGAATCACCGTAGTTTCAGCGTAATAATAATTTTTTTTGCCTTTTTTTAAGACCATATACGATAAATCGATATCATCGGAGTACATAAAACAATCTTCATCAAAACCACCGACTTCATTATATAAATCTCGTTTCATTACCATAAAAGCGCCAACAAGTATTTCGACTTTGCCTGTTTGGTTCTCACTTAAATGTTGGGCATAATATCTATTGAAGTATTTCGATTTTGGAAAATACTTGTACAATCCGGTAATTTTAGTAAAAGCCACCCAGGGCGTTGGGACTCCGCGCTTGCTTTCAGGAAGGAAATTCCCTGCTCCATCAATAAGATTCACGCCTACTATTCCTAAATCCTGCTGCTCTTTGGCGAAAGCCAATACTTTTGTAAATGTATCTTCGGCAACGACTGTATCGGGGTTTAAAATGCAGATATAATCCCCTTTGGCTTGTAAAACTCCTATATTATTTCCTTTAGGGAAACCTAAATTTTCGGTGTTCGCGATTAATTTTACATCAGGAAAACAACTACGAATCATGTCGCAACTATCATCTGGAGAATTATTATCTATTACAATAATCTCGCTATCAATATCTTTAAGCGCCTGTTGCACACTTAAAACACATTGTTCTAAAAAATAACGCACATTATAATTGAGGATAATAACCGATAATTGCATGTAAAATAGTCTTGAAAGTTCGAAAGTTAGAAATTTTCTACTAAACCGAACCGTAATGACCAATCATTTTTACTAACTCCAAAATCCATTACAAGATTACTATTGTTACGTTTGTTCCATTTTATGCGCAATCCTGTACCAATTGCAGGATTCCATTTGGTAAATTGATAAGTCTGAAATTTAGATACTGATGAAATATTGGTAAAAAATACTGCTCCCCAAAAACCATCAGCAGAAATATCTGTTCTGTATTCGGTTTCAAAATACAATAATGCATTGCTTCGGAAACGATTTCTTGTAAAACCTCGTCCTGTTTTTTGCTGTCGGTCCCAACCAATACTCGGTAAGTCGAGATAATGTGGATCCCCACCTCCTATTGTTGACCAATAAAAAGCTCTATATGCCAAAACTTTATGTTTTACATCGCTAAACGAATGGTATTTTCGAGCATCTATATATAAGGATTGCCACCCTTTATTATCAAGACCTCCATTGGTATTCATTCGGAAATTGGCTTCAAGATATGTTCCCTGCTCCGGATTGATATTATTAATTCTGGAATCATAAAGTGCTTGTATTGCAACTCCAAATGAAACATCATCAGAATAATCTCCGCTCATATATTTAAAATAATCGGTTTCTCCATCAATCTTAGAATCTTCGGAAATATTTTGATAACTATCAAACAGAACTCCTAATCCGAGTCCGAAATTGCCTTTGACTTTTCTTGTTACATATTCATAAAAACGCCATTGTTTATAATTCAGGATAGACATTTCGTCGTCGAGATGATGATCTCCCAAACCATATGTAGGTTGCGGATAAATCATAAATCGATAATCTCCTGTAAAGTTATACTTATCATCCTTAGTATATATATAGGACTGAATTGGGAATACATATTGATTAGAAAAACTAAAATAAGGTGAAAAAACAACTTGTGACATTGTAGTTTTTTCATGATCATCACCCAGATAAAAAGTACTCAGAAACGAAATAATTATTCTGGCATTTCCATTACCTTCTACGGGGATTGGAGATAATGAGAAAGCTATCTTCTTTTTGGCATCATGTCTTACGGTATCATTCTTAGAAAATATGCTTTTGTACACATCGATAATATCTCTGCTATTATGTTTGAGAGAATCTTTTTTGTGCATGATGGAGTCATTTTGCGAATAGCAAAAACAGCTAAAAAAAAGAAAAGACAAAACACTTTTTAATTGTAAGCTACTCATTTTTAACTGTTTTAAAACACACTCTCTTAACAAAAATAAAACTAAAATTTCATTTACTCTCGAATTTATCAATAAAGATTCTTACAAAAAAATATGGGATGTGAAGATGAAAAATGAGAGATGCAAGATGTGAGATGCAAGATGTGAGATGCAAGATGCAAGATGCAAGATGCAAGATGTGAGATGTGAGATGTGAGATGAAAAAAGGAAGATGAGAGATGAGAGATGGAAACTGAAACCGACTACTGTTACTAAAAACTGTGACTACAACTGAATACTAAAACTTTAATTATTTATTTTAGCAAAAAATAGCTTTCTCTTTATGGAATATAAAATAATCATTAATAGAATTTTACCTCTAGGATTTATTATAATCTCATTTTTAAGCTGCAAAACAACTTCTATACAACATACCAATTCTGATTTGGTTGTCTCAAACACTTGGTACATTGCCGGGCCAACCAAAGAAAATCAGGAAACAATAAACAATACTCGAATAAAAGAACATCATATTCTTGTTACAGCAAGCGACTCGCCTGTTGGAGAAATCGAACTGAATGTAATGATAACTCAATCTGAATCTAACGACGGAAAATCAACCAATTTACCTAGCAATTCTGGCTTTGTTAGTATTACTTATAAATCATCACAACCAATAAAAATCCAAGCTCGCGAAGGAAATGATTCTGGTATTGGCTGCGTACATGGAGGAACTCATGCAATGGCTGATTTACCTGCTTCTCCCGATAAATTTTCTACAATAAAAATTCCTTGGTCGGATTTTATACTAAACGGCAAATCTGTAAACATTCATAATCTTTGCAAATTTAATTTTGTGAATTATCATCCTGTTTCTGGCTCTATATTAGAAATAACTGAAGTACAGATTCAAAATTTAAAACCATAAAACTAACTAACCTCAACATTATGAAAATCAAAATTCTAAAATTCTTATTTCTAATACTGTTCTTTTCTAATCTTACTTATAGTCAAAATAAGAAAACAGATATTAATGGTGTTTGGGCCGATATTAATTCGGGGGTAGAAAATGCAGTTGTGATTATCTCTGAACAAAACGGAAAGGTGATTTTTTCTCATTACCTGGAATGGAAAGGACAAAAATTTGTAGAAAGTGGCATCGGAAAAAGAACTGGAAACACGATAGAATATACGGTTGATGTAACTTTACCTATTGAGGGTTGGGCAACTCAAGGAACACATACCTTAACATTATCTGAAGACGGTAATACACTTGAAGGCACTTACAAAGACAACAAAAAAAGAGAAGGTCCTATTGCTTTTAAACGTGTCAGATGATATTTCTTGTGAAAGGTGAAATGTTTTTTTTGTAAAATGCAAAAGGGAGTTAATGCGATTATTAACTCCCTTTTTATACTATTTATGTACCCATTTCTACATTGTCCCAATCATCAGCTCGGTTGTAAATCCATTCCAACGATTTGCGTCTTTCATATACTAATCCTCCATTTAGCTTTGCTTCTCGACCGTTTAGTCTTTCATCTACACAATACCAATGAAGTCGGTAATAATAATCAAGCATGGTATAAATCTCAACTTCTGATTTTAAATTCTGCAAGCTTTCCATTTTTTCATTGCCATCTCCTTGCTCTAAATTTGGCAATAGCGAAGCCATATTATCTCCTATATACTCTTCTGCTTCTAGCCCTGGAATCATTTCTGTTACCCACATAAAAGCCCACAAAGACTCTAAATACCATCTTAAAGAATTAATTTCAAATTCGGTTAAATCATCATTTTCCTTATCTAGTATTTCTTTTTCTGAATCTGATAGATATTTAGCTAAATCATGATTCTCTATCCATTCTTTAATAATATAAGTCGGAGCCTCAAACGCGATGTTTATCAAAGCATTCATAACCGACATTCTTCCCTTAATCTCTTCTAGGGTTCTTAATTTTGGTGTATCTAAAATCGGTAACCAATCATTTACACGATATTCTTTTTGTTTAATAATTGTATCATTATCAATTTTAATTTGTCGGCGTTGTTCTTCAGTCATAATGTAATTTTCAAAATATACCCGAAAATAGAACTAATTTCTTTCAACACAAACTGATTCAATTGAAACTTTACAAATGCAACTGAATTTTATATTTATTAAAAATTCGCATGGCAAATAACATAATCGTCGAGAATACTAAAGACCAGATAATTCCAGGCGTTCCTTCACGGAAATAATCCGGAATTATATGTATTTTGAATGCTAAATTGAAGTAATATATTATCCCTGGAAGTATGTAAATAAGAAGCGGATTTGCAGCTGCTGGCATAAAAAAGTTGCTCCATTTGGTTTGTTTTTTAATTTCCATTAGCCAATACAAGAAATAAAAGATTATAGTACAAATACCCGCAGAATATAATACCCAAGAAGGTGTTCCTCTTACCTTAGAAACTTCATAGTATGGTCGCAATAAATACCCCAGTACAAAAAACAGCACTCCAAAACCTATTATTTTCCAATTGATTTTTTCGGATATTTTTCCTTCAAAAAACAAAAGAGATATTACTACTCCAGCTGAAACAAGTGTAGCGTGCGTCATATGTCCAGCAATAAAACCTATCCATTTTATTTCATGAACAAAAGAACCTTCAATTTGATTTAAAATATTTGCCGCAAGACAAACAAAAAGAAACGCAATCATGGCTATCAATTTTCCATTAACAAGCCAATAATAGACTACCGTAATTAAATACGCCCAACCTATAAGTCCTAGGATCCCCCACCATTTTGGAGTGATTCCTATCTCTCCATTTTCCTGAACATATAAAAAGTATAAGGCTACCAGAACCAACATTCCGCCATATTGCAAAATGTTTTTAGTGATTTTAGGAAATGATTTATCGTATTTATTCCAAATAGGAATTGGCATTGAATACGCCAAAAGTCCCCAAAAAGCTGCAGAAATCACCATTTTGGAGGCATCATAACCATACTCGGCATTTACCATATAAACTCCGATAATAATAAGTGCTAATGCTCTTTTTAAGGTATGTGTCCAGATAGTTTTAGGTGTATCTCCTTTAATTAATCTAGCGTTAAATGCAAATGGAATAGACATCCCGACAATAAATAAAAATGCAGGAAATACCAAATCGACAAAGGTCATTGCATCGGCATCGGCTGGCATATGTTTCATCCATTGTGGTACATTTTTTATGCTAGCCAGCTCATTAACAAAAATCATTATAAAAATGGTAATTCCACGAAAAGCATCTATGGAAATAATTCTTTTATTGAATAAATCTTCTTTTATTTTCATACAGAGATAATATTTGTTTTTTAAAGGAATATGGTATCGCCATTCTTTTTTATGAATTATGATTTCAAATCATGCCGATTTCATAATTCATTACAGTATTAACATTAACAAATATAAAATATTCAAGGAGAAATCAAAGGAGTATTTAAAAGACTGACAAACTTGTTGATTTATGTTAAATATCAGTAGAAACGGGGATTTTTGTTTGGGTCAAAAAGTTATCTTTGCCGAATTACTCTAAAAATTTTATGCATATAAATATTAAACACATATGGGTGTTTTTAGTAGTATTCATGTTATCATGCAATACCAATAAATCAACACAAAATGATATTAGAAATGAAATTAAAAAAAATAGTGGAATAGTTATTTCAAAATTTAATTTAATCAAATCTTCTTCAGAATCTGCCTTTGGAGATTATTCAGAGTCTTACACAATAAAACTGGATTCCGCAGATTTTCAAAATATTATTATCCAAATAAAGAAATCTAAATATTATGATTATAATTCTTCTAGCGTGGTATCAGTAAATAAAAATATCAAGAAAAGATGGATTAAAATGCCTTTTGGATACAAGTTTGAATACCATATCGACAAAACAGATGAGATGTTACAATATGAAGTTGGTTTGTCAGATTATACAATAGATTGTATTTATATAAAAGAGTAAATAAAGTTCCCAATGTACAAGAGGATATTATAAGAATATAATGAAGAAGGCATTCAACCCAAGCAGATGAATATAATAAACGCAACGATAAGCCGAAACCAATATACCACTTTAACAGAATAATCATCAATATTGTTTTTCAAGGAACTGAACGTTAGTGTAATATTATTGCACCTCAAATACAAGAATGCTTTAAGTAGCAGAAATTTTATAAGACAACAATTAACAATATGACATTAAAAATAAGTTTTTTAAACCAATTGAAAATACTTTTAGATTTGATTTTCATAACATTCATCTATTTTCTGATGGTATATTATTTCTATACATCTTTTGATATTAAACTGATTGTTTATCTACTTATTCCTTATTTTTTGATGTTTTTCCTTCCTGTATTATGGTTACACTTTAATTATTTAAATGAGACTAAAGATGTCGTTTATGAAATAAGCAAAAATGTTATATTAAAAAAAAGAGGGATAGAGATTTTAAAGTACAACAATTCAGATATCAGCGAAATAACATTTCGTCTCAATGGTTCAAAAGATACTTCTAATGGAACTTTAGCATATAGTAAGTATTATTATGCAAAAGTAAAACTACTAGATGGGTCTTTTTTTATCATTACCTCTTTGTATTCAAGTAAAATTGATACAATATTAGAAGAAAACTTCAAAGATATTAAGATAACAAAAGAAAAAGTTTTTTATCCAATTATTTAGTTGGACAACTCCAACATTCTATTTAAACACCAGATAAAACTTAAGTTTACTAATTATAATAAATATGACAGATTTTTTTGATTTCCAGGATGGTCCAAAAATAAAAATATCAATACTTTTTTTAGTGTTAATATGTAGTATATACTACTTTTTTAAAAATTATAAAACACTAGAATTTCAACCAAAATTGCTTTTATGCATTGCAATTCTAGGTTCAATTTGGCTTTTTTTTCAGGAAAAAGAAGAAAATAAAGATTATAATAATTTAAAAAATAATTTTGCTTTAACAACAGGTAAAATAGAAGAATATATAGTAGTAAATTTGAAAGGTTATAAAGGAAATCCTGGTAATTCAATAAAGTTTAAATATGTCTGCAATAATGAAACCATAGAAAATTCTTATTATGAAAGTTATATTGTTTCAATACCTGATGCTAAACCAGATTTAAACATCTCCTATTTGGTCATTTATGAAAAATCGAATCCGAAAAATAGTTATATCCTTTTAAATTATCCTATAAAAAATAGTGATGATTTTGAAAACTATAAAAACACGTTCCGAGATAAAATCCCGGAAGATGTATTTAAGAATAGTTCGGGTAAATAAGATTATTTGTCGTTTTTTTAGATATAATGGAGTGAAATATCAAAATTTCAGTGTTCGTTGGAATAGGATCTACGAAAAGCTAAAAAGAGCTTATTAAGATTTAGAAAAGTAATTGATGGTAGTTTCTGTTTAATAAGTCTCATCCCAAAGTTTTTGAGTGGGAAGACATTTAGTAACTACTAATTAAAATTTTAGTTTTTTGTAACCGATAATTATCAGGATGTTTTATTCTTACTGCTCAAAAACAAAAAACTCGCTGCTTGCGAGTTTTTTGTTTTTATAATTCAGAACACCCACAATCAAAAAATATTCCCCTACTTTTGATAATCACAATTCATCCCAATGAAAAAAGCCCTTTTGCTTTTCTTTTTATGCATTACTTCAACTTACGGGCAAATCCTAGGTTGTACAGACCCGCTGTCTAAAAACTACAATCCAAAAGCAACTGAGAATGACGGAAGTTGTTTGTACAAATCTGTAAAAATAAAACCTGAATATTCTAATAAACTAAGTGATTCTATCAAAGAAACTTCGGGATTAATAGCTTTTGATTCGCTATTGTGGACACATAATGATGACCATGATAAAACCGTTTATGGATTAAATCATCAAGGAGAGATTAAAAAGAAAATTGCACTGGAGAAAGTAGTCAATAATGACTGGGAGGAAATTTCGCAAGACAGCACACACATATACATAGGCGATTTTGGGAATAATTATATGGGAAACAGAACCAATTTACATATTCTGAAAATCGAAAAAGAATCGTTTCTGGCAGGAAAACCTATCATCGATACCATTTCGTTCTCTTATTCCAACCAAACGGATTATACACGAGAAAAAGCAAACAAAACCAACTTCGATTGTGAGGCTTTTATCGTTACAAACGACAGCATTTATTTGTTTACCAAACAATGGAAAAGTTCTAAAACCAGTATTTATGCTTTACCAAATACACCCGGAAGTCATATTGCGCAACTAAAAGAAACTTTAGACGTAAAAGGGTTAGTTACTGGTGCTACTTATTTGCCATCCAAAAAACGGATTGTTCTTTGTGGATATTCTAAAATTGGTAATCCTTTTTTATATCTTTTGTATGATTATAAAAACAATGATTTTCTATCGGGTAATAAACGAAAAATTAAGATTGCTTTGCCATTTCATCAAATTGAAGGTATCGCAACCGAAGATGGTTTTCATTATTATTTAACCAATGAATCTTTAGTTAGAAAACCAGTACTCAATGTACCTCAACAAATTCATCGAGTTGATTTGAGTACATATTTAGGTCGATAATCTCAAAAAAACTTTAAAATAAAAAATTGAACCATTAAGATATTAAGTTTCATTAAGCTAAACTTAAATTTTCTTAATCTTCTCTAATATTTTAAAAACACGAAACCGACAATACATTTATAGAGTATATACTCAATATTGTTTTTACTCTATATTCTCATAAACTAGTCCTAGATTATCGAGCTACTTGCGGAGATTCTTCAACTTCGCTCAGAATGACAATATTGGAAGAAACTTTGCGAACTCTTCGCTATCAATTTTTCTCGCCACAGATTAAAAGGATTAGACAGATTTTATCCCGGCACTTCGGGATTGTTAGCTTAACATAACCCTTTCTGCCCTTTGTGGTTAAATTTTAAAACTTTGCGACCTTTACGTAAACCCTTGCGCCCTTTGCGGTTAATTTTTTAAATCTGCATTCCCATCTTAAAACTTAATTTTCCTTAATCTCTTAATGGTAAAAAACTCAACGGTAAAATAAAATTTTGTAAATCTTGTAAATAACTACCAAAATTATGCAACAACCATTTCCAATAAGATAGCAACCTTTGCTCTCTGATATGAAAAAAGCATTAATCCTATTCCTCTCCTTTTTCTACTTGGTATTGTCATCTGGCTTTACCCAGAATACTCATATCTGTAAAGGAATCAAACAGGAAACTTACTTTTTTGCAAACAATAAAGAAGGGCAACCTTGCACCAAATGCGACCGTAAAGACGGGAAAATACTTAAGGATTGCTGCAAACATGAAACTAAATTATTAAAAATAACAGAAAAGGCTCAAAAAGCTTCCCCTGACAATCCTTCTTTAAAATACTTGGGAGTCGCCTTGCCTTTTCACTTCTTTAAAGTTGTATTTGGCTATGAACTTCCACAAGTAAAAACTACTGGTTTTTCATACGTATTTACAACGATTCCTTTAAGGAATACAATACTCTACATTTACTATTGCGTTTACCGAATTTGATTTTATTCAATTGATAAACTGTGCTGTTTCCAAAGAATAGCACGGGATTTCTATTGTTTAATTTTAAATATTTAATGTATGAAAATGCAATTCTTTGCATTGGTATTCTTCGGTTTTGCTACAGGAAATCTTTTGGCGCAGACCGTAACATTACCAAATGCTCTTGAACGTTCTGTTCAGAATTTTGAAAAAATAAAAGCCAAAGAAGCAATAGTACTTGCTTCGAGAGAAAATGTAATATACCAAAAAAGTCAGTATTTGCCTGATTTCACATTGATGGCACAACAAAGTTATGGAACCATCAATGCTCAAAACGGACCTTTATATGGTTATGGCGGTTTGGGTGTTGCATCAACTTCTATGCCTTTGCAAGAGCAAAACTGGAATGCCGCTTTTGGCTCTCTTTACTTAGCAAACATCAATTGGAACCTATTTACGTTTGGCAAAATAAAAAACCAGGTTTCCATAGCCAAAGCAGATGAAACTGTCGCTCAGAAAGATTTGGAACAACTAAAATTCCAACATCAGGTAAAAGTTGGCGCTGCATATTTAAATCTCCTTGCTGCACAACGTGTAAAGTTTGTGCAGGATAAAAACCTAGAACGCGCCGAAGTTGTTGCTACAACTACCGAGAGCCGTTCTAATAGCGGCTTGATTCCAGAAGTCGATTTTTCTTTGGCGAAAGCCGAAGTTGCCAATGCTAAATCGGCAGTAATAAAAGCCTATGATTTAGAACTCGATTACTCCAAAGCACTGGCAGTTATGATGGGAGAAGAATATAGAAAGTATAAACTAGACAGTCTTTTTACCAACAAGACTCCTACTCTACTCCTTGAATCTTCGATAGAAACGAGCAAACATCCTATTCTGGAATGGCAAAATAGTACGGTTCAAAAAAGTAAACAACAAGAAAAACTACAATCGGCACTTGGGCTTCCTACTATTTCGTCATTTGGCGTAATACAAGGGCGTGGTTCAGGGTTCGATTGGAATTATGTGCAGAACAATTCAGCTTTCTCTAAATCGTATTCAGATGGTGTAGGCATAGACCGCAGCAATTATATTGTTGGCATAGGTATCAGTTGGAATTTGATGAATTTATACCGTCAGTCTTCTAAAAAGAAAGAGCAAAAATTCATTACGCAATCCTTACAAAAGGAATATGATTATATGAATCAGGAACTTGTGGCGCAACAAAAATTGGCAGATGACAAATTAAAAAATGCATTTGAAAATTTTGAAGAAACCAAAACTCAAGTAAAAGCCGCCACAGACGCATACCAACAACATACTGCATTATACAACAATGGCTTAACGACTATTGTAGACCTGACACAATCTTTCTACACGCTCAACAGAGCCGAAATAGACTATGAAATAGCACAAAACAATATCTGGCAAGCCTTATGGATTAAAGCTGCTGCCAAGGGTGACCTGACTATTTTACTAAACGCGATATACTAAAGCCTAAATTATGAATTTAATACGTTTTGCCTTGCGCAAGCCCATCTCGATTATGGTGATGGTGCTAGGGCTTTTATTCTTCGGAATTAAAGCTACTAAAGATATAAAGGTAGATATTCTGCCAGATATGAATCTTCCTGTCGTGTATATTGCCCATTCATTTAATGGATATACACCTCAACAAATGGAAGGTTATTTTACAAAGATGTATGTAAATATGATGCTGTTTACGAGCGGAATCGAAAGCATCGAAACTAAGAATACACAGGGATTGACCTTAATGAAAATAAACTTTTACGAAGGTACTGATATGGGACAGGCTATTGCCGAAATCAATGCATTGTCCAATCGTTCCCAGGTATTCTTACCACCGGGAGCTCCGCCTCCATTCATCATTCGATTTGATGCATCGTCGCAACCTGTTGGACAATTGGTTTTCAAGAGTAATTCGAAAACCAATAATGAATTGCAGGATATTGCCAACTTTACGGCACGACCTTTTTTGATTAAAATTCCGGGATTAACCACCGCACCACCTTTTGGCGGAAGCCCGAGAACAATCGAAATAAACATCGACCCAAATAAATTACGTACCCATCAATTAACTCCTGAGCAAATTGTAGAAGCTATAAGCCGCAATAATATTACCTCACCATCAGGGAATATTTACATCGACGATATTAATTATCTAACACCTACAAACAATACAATTAAAGAGGTTGCCGATTTTGGAAATATTCCAATTTTTAAAGGTACAGTCGATAATGTTTATATCCGTGATGTGGCAACTGTAAAAGATGGTGCCGATATTACAACTGGTTATGCCTTGATAAACGGAGCGCGTTCCGTATATATCAATATTGCAAAATCGGGTAATGCTTCGACTTGGGACGTGGTGAAAAATTTAAAGAAAGCCATCCCGAGGATTCAGAATAATTTACCGGATGATGTTACTATTTCTTATGAGTTTGACCAATCCGTATATGTTATCAATGCTGTAAAAAGTTTGATTCTCGAAGGTGTATTGGGAGCTTTACTTACCGGATTAATGGTATTGTTATTCTTGCGTGATAACAGAGCCGCTTTAATTGTAGTATTAACGATTCCTATTTCGATTATTTCAGGCGTATTATTCCTGAAATTATTCGGACAAAGTATCAATATAATGTCCTTATCAGGATTGGCTCTGGCTATAGGAATTCTAGTTGACGAAAGTACCGTTACTATCGAAAACATTCACCAACATCTTGCAATGGGCAAAACAAAAGCCAAAGCAATTCTGGATGCTTGTCGCGAAATTGCCTTCCCTAAATTATTGATTCTGCTTTGTATTCTGGCTGTATTTGCACCCGCATTTATGATGACAGGAATCCCTGGTTCTCTATTTATGCCATTGGCTCTTGCTATAGGATTTTCGATGATATTGTCATTTATCCTATCACAAACCTTTGTTCCCGTAATGGCAAACTGGTTAATGAAAGCCAAAGACGAAAACCACGTACATGAAGAAGACAAATTTGATAGATTTAAAAATCGTTTTGTAACGTTCTTACAATCCATAATGGAAAAACGTAAAACTATATTAATTGCGAGTTTTGTCTTGGTTGCATTGGGAGTTTTCATAATGTACAGCAATACAGGAAAAGATGTATTGCCAACCGTTAATTCGAGTCAGTTTCAGGTACGTATAAAAGCGCCCGAAGGAACTCGTATCGAAAAAACAGAGCTAAAAATCAAGCAGGTTTTACACGAAATGGAAACCGTAATTGGTAAAGACCACATTGCAATTTCTTCGGTATTTATTGGTCAGCATCCTTCCTCATTTGCGGTAAGCCCTATTTACTTATACAATGCAGGACCACACGAAGCTTTGATGCAAATTGCATTAAAAGATTTCGACGGAAACACCAATGACTTAAAAGAAAAAATCCGTCACCACATGAAAGCTAAAATGCCCGAATTGCACTTTTCTTTCGAACCAATCGAGTTGACAGAAAAAATTCTTAGCCAAGGAACCAATACGCCTATCGAAGTTCGTTTCTCAGGAATGATGAAAAAAATGAACATTATGTATGCCAATAAATTACTGGCAAAACTAAAAGAAATCGATTATTTAAGAGACCAGCAAATTCCGCAATCGTTAAACTATCCAGCTTTCGAAATTAATATCGACAGATTAAGAGCTGCGCAATTAGGAATCGACGCTCAGGATATAGCTCGTTCCTTAGTTCCAATTACTGCATCTTCTCGTTATACAAGCAAAAATATGTGGGTAGGCGGAATGATGGGAATTGCCTACGATGTACAAGTACAAACGCCACAAAACATATTAAACAGTAAGGACGAATTGCTTAATGTTCCGTTAGGAAAAAACTCCGACCGACCAGTTCTTGGCGATGTAGCCACAATTACACCAACAAAAGTTTTAGGCGAAAGTTACAATTTAGGAACAATGGGCTATACTCCCGTTACGGCCAATATCCATAATGCCGATTTAGGTCGCGCACAAAAAGATGTACAAGCTGCGATTGCTTCCTTGGGAGAATTACCAAAAGGAGTAAATATTCAAATCTCGGGGATGGTTCCTGTTCTGGATGAAACTATGAGCAGTCTGGCAATGGGATTATTAATTGCCATTATGGTAATCTTTTTAATGCTGGCAGCCAACTTCCAATCGTTCAAAGTTTCGTTTGTAATCCTAACAACCGTTCCGTTTGTAATCTTAGGTTCGTTGCTATTAATAAAAATTACAGGCTCGACCCTAAACCTACAATCTTATATGGGAATCATTATGTCGGTAGGAGTTTCTATTGCCAATGCCGTATTATTAATAAGTAATGCCGAAACATTGCGCATGCAAAACGGAAATGCGTTAAGCTCGGCAATTCAGGCAGCATCACTTCGTATTCGCCCTATTATCATGACATCACTGGCAATGATTGCAGGAATGTTACCAATGGCTATTGGTCATGGCGAAGGTGGCGACCAGGTTGCACCGTTAGGGAGAGCCGTAATTGGCGGATTAATCGCGTCCTCATTTAGTGTATTACTACTATTACCATTAGTATTTGTATGGATACAAAGCAAAGCATCTACACAATCTCCATCATTAGATCCCGAAGACGAAAACAGTACACATTATATAACATTAGAAAAATAAAACACAGATGAAACTAATCTATTATATCCTTATCGGAATTGTATTTGCATCCTGCAATTCAGAAACTAAAAAGGCCGAAAAAACAGACGCGATGCCAATGATGATGATGCCAAATTTTGAAACAATAGCCATCAAGAAAAGTAATCCACTGCTTCAGTTAAAACTAGCTGGAGAATTAGTTTCAGATCAGGAAACAGCTATTTATGCCAAAGTAAATAGTTATGTCAAGAAACTTCCGGTTGATATTGGTTCGGTAGTAACCAAAGGGCAAGTTATTCTTGTACTCGAAGCACCAGAAATACAAGCACAATTAGCATCGGCAAAATCAAAATGGAAAGCACAAGAGGCAATATATATTGCGACAAAATCCAATTACGACCGAATGTTCAAAGCCAATGAAACAAAAGGAGCAATTGCCAAAGATGCTTTAGACCAGATTACGGCAAGAAAACTAGCCGACCAAGCACAACTAGAAGCAGCTAAATCAGCTTATCAGGAAATACAAATCATGAATGATTACTTGGTAATCCGAGCACCTTTTAGCGGAATCGTTGCCGAAAGAAACATCGATTTAGGCTCGTATGTTGGTCCAATGGGAAAAGGTTCCGATAAACCTTTATTAATACTTCAGGATAATAAGAAATTGAGAGTTTCCCTATCAGTTCCCGAAGCAAATACAGCCTTTTTAAACTTAGGAGATTCGATACATTTCAAAGTAAATTCGATTCCTCAGAAAAAGTATATGGCAAAAATATCCCGAAAATCAGGAGTACTGGATTTTAAACTCCGCTCCGAGCGTATCGAAGCCGATTTATTGAAAACATATCCAGAGCTAAAACCCTTAATGGTAGTCGAAGCAATGATTCCGTTGCAAGCAAAAGAAGCTACTTTTTTTATACCAAAAACAGCCTTGGTCGAAAGTAATATCGGTATGTACGTAATCCGAATCGAAAACGGAATGACCAAAAATATCCCCGTTTCAAAAGGACGCCCATTAATGGATAAAATCGAAGTATTTGGTGAGTTAAACGAAGGCGATAACATACTCCTAAAAGCAACCGAAGAAATTGTAGAAGGAACAAAAATTAAAAAATAAAATCATGAAAACATATAGTAAATACCTAATTATAGTCGCAATTGCAGCCGTATTAATTTCTTGCAAAGACAAAGAAGCCAAAGAACAAATCACGGCACAAACTCCGCAAGAAATACCAGTGCAACAAGATATTCCTAACATAGCAAAACACGTTCCCAACGATGAGGTATGTATGGTTAATGACAAACACATGGAGAAAAAGCAAATGGAAGTTCCCTTTGATGGTAAAATGTACTACGGATGTTGCGCCATGTGCGTAGAACGTATTCCGAGCGACGAAAGCGTTCGCAAAGCAACAGACCCATTTACAGGAGAAAAAATCGATAAAGCCTCGGCATATATTGTGTCATTAAACGAAGAAGGAAATGTCGCTTATTTTGCATCCGAAGAGAATTTCCAGAAGTTTATGAAAGATAACGAACAAGCTAAAAATTAATTAAAACCCATTTATCAAAAATCCACTTTACTAACCCTAAAGTGGATTTTTTTGTTTTATAAAGTATCATTTTAAGGAGCTATTTACTTCGTCGGTTCGCTTCGCTCGTGCCCAGCTTCCCGATAGCTATCGGGACACTCTATCTTTTCTTTGTTAAAGAAACAAAGAAAAGGATGCCGTTACTATCTGGGCTAGCACAATCGGCATTAAAGGTTTCATACTTCTGAAATCAAAAATCGTTAGTCTAAAATCTTAAATCATTTTTATTAATTAACTACAGCTTTATTCTTTGCCCCCATAATCAATAACCACAAACAAGTTCCAATTTCGCCAATACTTGCTGGTAATCTTACCATAGAAGAAACCCCAAAATCAGCATAATTTGATAATAAAGAAAAACCTAAAAAGTTTATCAAATAACTAAAGCAACCTAACATCAAAAAAATACCTAAAATCTTAGGCAAAAAACCCGATTTAAAAACCAAATAACCAAAAGGAAACAACCACAAACCCCAGAAAATCTGAACGATTAAATTCCCATAATCATATTGGTTAAGATAAAACAAAACCTGATTTTGTAATTGCTCATTTGTATACATTTTCTGAAGACTGGCATCACTAACCAGCGAGAGTACAGCAAACTTATTAAGCATATTTACAAAAGATATTGGTACACTTACAACCGCTAAAACAAACATCGCTTGAGCATAAATTTTATTAACAGATTTAAGTAATCGATATAAAGTAAGAGGAAGAAATACAAAGAAAGTATAACATATTAAACCACTCACAATACCAAGTCTAAAAAGGAATTGAGAATTTACAATATTATTAAAAGTTGTCGCAGCATTATCCCAAACTATCAATTTTGACGGAATATAAGCCAAGCTAATTATCCCAGTTAAGACAACAACGAGATACAATAAACCTGCAATTCTTGCCATTTTCTTATTCGAAACTTCTATCTGATTTTCCATTATTTCTTTATTTATAAAAAATTTCATTTAACACATAGGAACATAGCCTTTATATGTAAAAAAGAACACAAAAAGAAATACATTTCTTTCACAGAGCTAGTCCCGAAGCTTCGGGATGCCTTTAAAACAAGCGAAACGCCTTCTTTGTGAGTACAAAATCTATGTTCCTATGTGTTAAAATAATTACACCAACAGGTTTATCTTAATTAATCTTCATCCTGCAAGGTCTTTTTTTTGACCTTGTAGGTTTTTAATTTCATACCTACAAGGTTTCGAAAACCTCGCAGGAATAAACAAATCATACCAGTCTAGGCCACTTATACGCCTGCCAAACAATTAATATCGTAATCACACTTTCTACCAACGCCAAAAACACATAAAAAGCCCACCACGGAGCAAGTGTAGTTGCTGCAATTAATAACATAATTGCCGTATAAATAATTCCGAAGATTATATTTAGCAATCTAGACAATTTAGGTTTTAGCAGTATCGACAAAAAAATCATCAAAGATGGGATTACCATTAGTATCGTTGCGGCAAACAATTTTATCGGAGAATCAAGCATATTTTCTCCACTTATAAAACCCTTTATTTTATTAGGCACGTAAAGAGAAAAATAATCCCCATATACATAACAAAACATAACCGAAGCCCATAAAGCCGAAAGTTTGATTCTCACATTTACCTTAAAATCTTCAAATCTGCTAGTATTAATCTCTTTTGCACTCATAATAAACACTTTATCTATTTAGTATGACGAGGTTAAGCTCATTATGTTACATTGATATTTTTATTTTTTTAAGAAAATTTTAAGTTTCTAAAATATGACAAATACAAAAAGAGCTGCTCCAATTATTCAGAGACAGCTCATTTTATACTTACATGTTATATACAACACGTTTATTAAGCATTCTTCCACCAATTATAATAGTTATGGTCTTGGTCTAATTCAAAACCACATTTAGGATATAAAATATTACCAATTTCGTTTGTCTTTTCAGTTTCTAATAACAAACCACAAGCATCCGTTTCATCACAAAATTGCTTGCATCTATCAATTAAATCCTTAGAAAAACCTCGTCCTCTAAAATCGGGTGCAACAAATAAATCGCTTAACAACCATTGTCGTTGCAATGCCTTATAATGATATAAAGAATACAATTGTGCAAAACCTACAAATTTCCCATCAGCTTTAATTAAAAAAGTAGTTGTTTCATTGTTACTGATTCTATCTTTAAGGAAAGCCTTCCCTATTTCGACATTCGATTCTTGTCTATAAAAAACACGATAACTATTAAATAATTCTGCAAATTCATCCAAATGGTCTAACGTAGCAATTTCAATGTGTTTCATAATTTAAAATTTTATTAATGATTTATAAAAGAGCAAATATCATTTATTACAGGAGTATTTAATTAATCCAGTTTTTACAAATAAATAGGTCCAGATATAATTACGCAATAACCATAAAAAAGCTAATTTTGAACCAAAAGACCATTCCTTTTTTTAATAAATAAAAGAAACGATGCTAAGAACCTGGAAGACTATTTTTAATATTTCGTTTAATTCTGACCAAACCTTAGTAGAGCAAATAAGCGAAGTAATCCGAAAAGAAATTATTAAAGGAAGACTAGAAAGAGGAACACCTTTACCAGGCAGTAGAGTTCTGGCCGAAGATATTGGAGTAAACCGAAAAACGGTTGTTTTTGCTTACGAAGCACTTATCGAAGAAGGTTGGCTGGAGAGCAAACACAAATCTGGAACCTATATATCCCAGAATCTACCGTTAATAAAGAAACACCAAACCACTCCTTCAAAAAAGACAAGCACTTTTGAACATATCCATTACAACCCTTTTTACCTTACCGACCATGCTCTGGAAGGAAGCCGAATTGTTTTTAATGAAGGAGGGCCAGATACACGACTTGTACCACTCAACGAGTTATCGAGAGCATACAAACGTATCTTTCAACGCAAAGGAAAATGGGGATTACTAGGTTATAGCAGCGAAAAAGGAGATTATAAACTCCGCGAAATGCTCTCCGTAATGCTTTCTCGTGATAGAGGACTTAATGTAAATCCTGATAACATTTGTGTAACCCGAGGAAGCCAGATGGCAATATATCTTGTTGCCAAAGTTCTTATTAAACCTGGCGACACAGTAGTTGTCGAAAATCCCGGATATTATGCCGTACAAAAGATATTTCGCGAAACAGGAGCAATTATAAAAACTGTAGAAATAGATAAAGATGGGATTAATGTTGATGCACTTGAAGAGTTATGTCGTAAGACAAAAATCAAAGCAGTATACGTTACGCCACATCATCAATTCCCCACTACGATTACTATGAAAGCGGGACGAAGAATACAATTACTCGAACTTTCCTTAAAATATAATTTTGCTATAATCGAAGATGATTATGACCACGAATACCATTTTGGAATAGGAAATAATCTAGCATTGGCAAGTAACGAAAAATCAGATAATGTTATTTACATTAGTTCGTTAAGCAAACTCTTAGCACCAGCTATACGTGTAGGTTACGTAACAGGACCAGTAGCTTTTATGGATTCTTTGGTAAACCTACGTGTACAAATAGACCGCCAAGGAGATACTATCTTGGAACACACCATAGCCGAATTAATGGAAGACGGAACCATAAAAAGACATGCCCGAAAAGTAGTAGCGATTTACAAAGAAAGACGCGATGTAATGGAATCTTGTTTGCATGAGAATTTTGGAGATGCCATTACTTTTAATAAACCAGCTGGAGGATTAGCTTTTTGGATAAAATTTAATGCCCCAATAAACCTCATCCAATATATTGCCCTATTAGAGCAAAAAGGAGTTCAAATTGTACCTCCTAATAGTTTTTATCTGGATAACCAACCTTATAATTCTATCAGACTAGGTTATGGCTCCCTAAATAAAGAAGAACTTATTGAAGGATTAAAAATCATGGGAGACGTTTTTAAGGAATTAAAATAAAGCAATAATTCTTTTCAAACAAATCTTAGTTCTTTTAAGACAAATGACTTAACCATAATACAAACACCTTTGTGTCAGTATTCACTTAAAAAAATATTGACATGAACAAGAAGAAAATTTTAGTACTTGGTGCAAACGGAAAAACAGGTCGCAGAGTAGTCGAAAGATTAAAAAAAGTAACAAATGTAGAAGTTCGATTAGGTTCACGAAACGAAAAAATACCTTTCGATTGGGAAAATCCTGAATCATGGGCAGCAGTTATCAAAGATATAGATTCAGTTTATATTACTTTTCAACCAGATTTAGCCATTCCCTCAGCAGAAGATACAATTAGAAGATTCACCAACTTTGCAGTACAAAATGGCGTACAAAAAATGGTTTTATTATCTGGTAGAGGCGAAAAAGAAGCTCAAGTTTGTGAAGAAATTGTAAAAGCTACTGCCAAACATTGGACAATTGTAAGAGCAAGTTGGTTTAATCAAAACTTTAGTGAGAGTTTCTTTCTAGAACCTATTCTCTCAGGAGTTATAGCCTTACCAAGAGCCGAAACACTAGAGCCATTTACAGATGCAGATGACATTGCCGATGTTGTAGTCGAATCACTTTTGTATGATATTCACAACGGACAAACCTATGAACTTACAGGTCCACAACTACTAACATTTGGGCAGGCTGTCGCTGAAATTGCCAGAGCAACAAACAGAAACATTACTTTTCAAGCTTTGACTTTAGAACAATACGATCAAATGCTACAAGAATATCAATTACCCGAAGATTATATTTGGTTAGTAAATTATCTTTTTGAGCAAGTACTCGACGGAAGAAATTCACATATCACCAATGATATAGAAAGAGTCCTTGGCAGAAAACCAAAAGATTTTACTACATACGCACAGTTAACATCCAAAACTGGTGTTTGGAATACATAAGAATTTAATAAATACATCTATTTCCAGAAGAATAAACAGATGAAAACCCAATCTAAAAGATAATCTAAAGTGATACCGTCTGGACATAACTACAAGAAGTAAACACGAATTGACACGAATTAGTTTGTGGAATTAATTTCACAAACTAAATTATCCATTAAAATTTGTGCAAATTCGTGAAATTCGTGTTCAAAATTTATTTATAATATTTCCGTCCACACAATAGTCTAAAAGCTATCTTTTTTTTTATTTAATTCAAAAAAATCATGATCTAATTACAAAAAGAGCAGCGTCTTTTTCAATCATTATTTTTATTAAATTTACGTATCTTTTATAATCAACTTACATGGAAATGAATAATTTGGAATTAGTTTCCGTTAAGGAGATACTAATTAGAAAGGTCAATGGTTTTAAAAGTTCATCAGTATCAGACATTCTTTCTGTAGAAGAACCTTTGGAAATAAGAATCCTGTACGGACCCGAAAACCAAAAAACACAAAAAAACATTTCTGTGACAATGCGAACTCCTGGTAACGATCCGGAACTTGCTCTAGGTTTTCTATTCACCGAAGGAATTATTTCATCCTTCGAGGTTGTAAAAGACGTCAGCCATTTACAAACAGAATGCAAATTGCAAAAGAAAAACAATATTCAGGTAGAATTTAAAGAAGATTTTATTCCTAACCTAATGCAATCTGATCGAAATTTTTATACAACATCCAGTTGTGGAGTTTGCGGAAAAAGCTCTATTGAATCTATAAAAACAGTAAGTTCTTTTAGTGCTATAGACAAACCGAAACTAAATCTTTCTGTAGATGTATTATATCAATTACATCAAAAATTAAAAACAGCCCAAAGTGATTTTGCTGCAACTGGAGGTATTCATGCATCAGGTCTTTTTTCTATTGATGGAGACCTCATCTGTTTACAAGAAGATGTAGGAAGACATAATGCTTTAGATAAATTAATCGGTAGTGCATTAGTTGCAAACTTATTGCCATTAAACAACCATATTTTACTTCTTAGCGGAAGAGCCAGTTTTGAATTAATTCAAAAAGCTGCCATGGCAGGTATATCCATTGTTATTGCAATTGGCGCTCCATCAAGTCTTGCTGTAGAATTAGCCAAAGAATTTAATATTACGCTTCTGGGATTTCTTAAAGAAGATAGATTTAATATATACAATACTTGTGACAAGGTATCAATACAAGGTTCTCATAATAATTAAATGCAGAAGCCATGAAAGAAGATCAAAACAAAAAAAATAGCGACGATAATAAAAAAGTACCAGACGCTGAAAATCCGTATAGACTTTTAGATCTAAAACTAACAAAAGTAGAAGATTGGGCGGCAGGTGTTCCTGCTGTTATAGCAGCTTTTAGCGATCTTATCGAAGAAAAAACTATTGTAAGAGGAACAAAAGCGCTATTTAAGATGAATCAGGTTGGAGGTTTTGATTGCCCAAGCTGTGCATGGCCTGATCCTGACGATGAGCGATCTCCATTAGGCGAATACTGCGAAAATGGAGCTAAAGCATTGGCAGAGGAAGCCACTACCAAAAAAGTTACAGCCAACTTTTTTAAGGAAAATTCAATTTATGATCTTGCTAAATTAGACGACTATCAAATTGGTAAAATGGGACGACTAACAGATCCTATGTATCTACCTAAAAATGGCACACACTATCAGCCCATAAGTTGGGATAATGCCTTCCTAAAAATAGCCGAACATCTTAACGCATTAGAATCGCCAGATCAGGCAGCCTTTTATACCTCAGGAAGAACAAGTAATGAAACCTCTTTTCTTTACCAACTTTTTGCAAAAGAATACGGTACCAACAATATGCCAGATTGTTCGAATATGTGCCACGAAACATCAGGGTCTGCCTTAAGGCCAACAATAGGAATTGGGAAAGGCACCGTTACTTTAGATGATTTTTATGATACCGATGTCATTGTAATTATCGGTCAAAATCCAGGAACCAATGCACCAAGGATGATGAGTGCCTTATCAAAAGGTAAAAAGAATGGAGCAAAAATCATTGCCATCAATCCTTTGCCAGAAGCTGGATTAATGGGGTTTAGAAATCCGCAGGAAATTAGCGGAATTCTTGGTGGTGGCGTTAAACTAGCTGATCTTTTTTTGCCAGTAAAAATAAATGGAGATATGGCTTTGCTAAAAGCTATTGAAATTATATTAATTGAATTTGAAAAGAAAAACCCTGGGAAAGTTTTTGATTATGATTTCATCAAAGAAAAAACTACCGGATATAATGCGTTCCTTAAACAATTTGACGATTACAATCTAGATGATCTTGCTATCCTTTCTGGTGTTACTAAAGAAGTAATTTATGAAGCTGCTGAAATTTTAGCATTAAAAAAACGAATTATTGTTTGTTGGGGAATGGGACTCACCCAACAACCCAACGGTGTCGATATGATTAGAGAAATTCTCAACATCCTGTTACTCAAAGGAAGTATTGGTAAACCCGGTGCAGGTGTTTGTCCTGTACGTGGACATAGTAATGTTCAAGGGAACAGAACGATGATGATTGATGAAAAACCTACTGATGAACAACTGGATCGTTTACAGGCATTTTACGGTTTCAATCCTCCTCGTAAACACGGATATGATGTTGTTAGAGCCATTAAAGCAATGCATGAAGAAAAAGTAAAATTGCTGTTTTGTATGGGGGGTAATTTTTTATCGGCAACACCAGATACAACCTACACAGCCAATGCTATAAGAAAACTTAATTTAACGGTTTGTGTATCTACCAAACTTAATCGTACTCATCTTATTCATGGACAAGAAGCCATCATATTGCCTACCCTATCCCGAAGTGATATTGATATGGTTAATGGTGAAATTCAGTTTATTACTACAGAGAATTCTATGGGTGTTGTACAATCCTCAAAAGGGATGCTAAAACCAGTATCAGATAATCTTATTAACGAAACGCAGATTGTCTGCAAAATGGCAATGGCAACATTAGGAAACAAATCGGTTATTAACTGGCAGCAATATCATGATAGTTATGATGCTGTGAGAGATGACATCGAAAAATGCATTCCGGGTTTTGAAGATTATAATGTAAGAGTTCGAGAAAAAGGAGGTTTTTATTTGCCTAATGCTGCACGTAATGGACAATTTATTACTAAAGAATTTGGAGATCGCGCACCATTTACATTAACTGCTGTACCAAAGAATGTACTTGCTTCCGATGAATATATGATGGCAACAACCCGCACGCACGACCAGTTTAACACAACAATCTACGGTCTTGACGATCGTTATCGCGGTATAAAAAACGAACGTCGGGTAATATTCATGAATCAAATTGATATTGAACAAGCTGGACTAAAAGCGGGTGATAAAGTCGATTTGTTTAACTATGATGATAATATCGAGAGAATTGCCCCTTTATTTATCATTGTTTCTTATCAAATACCTCAAAAAAATACGGTTACCTATTTCCCTGAAACCAACGTTTTAGTTTCAGTAAACAATGTTGTAAAAGACAGTAATATGCCAGCATCAAAATATGTAAAAATTAAAATTAAAAAACATGACCCCAAAATTTACGAGAGAATAAATCAATTGTAATTGATGAGGTTTAATGATAAAATTTAAGATTCAGCAGAATAATCGTCTAATAAATCTAAGGTTGGCACAAAAAATAATGTTCCCGTTTCTGCTGTACTAAAATCCAGTATTCTATCATAATTTCCTGGCGGATTACCGATGAACATATTTTCCAGCATTTTTCTGGTAGTACCAAATTTACTAGCATAAGAAATAAAGTATGTCCCAACTTCTCCTTTAAAAGGATTTCCAAAAGGCATATTATCTCGTACAATTTTAAGTTCATTACCCTCTTCATCTGTAATAGCAGTAAGAGCGCTATGAGAGTTTGTAGGTTTTACATCGTCTGCCATTTCAATATCATTCATCTTCGATCTGCCGATTACTTTCTCCTGATCTTCTGTTGATAAATTTTCCCAATTTTTCATGTTGTGGAAATATTTCTGAACAAATAAATAACTCCCTCCTTTATAAGCAGAATCCTCATCGCCTACTACTGCAAAAAATTGTCTTTCATCTCCTATCGGATTTTCTGTACCATCTACAAAACCAATAATAGAACGACCATCCCAATACCTAAATCCATGAACTTCTTCCTGACACTCTGCCACAGATTCTAAAACATTTGTAATAGCCATAGCCATATCAAAACAAATAGCCACATTTTGGGCTCTTAAATGAAAATGGAGATCACCATCGGTAGCTTTTGCTGTATGCTTATCTCCTATGATAGGCTCAAAATTAACCAATTCCTTTGGCAAAGGTGTTGGCAAACCAAGCCTTATCCATGCATCATGCCCCACACCCATTACGCAACTACTTCGCCCATTTGGGATTCTTATTGTATAAGAATTATTCAAATTACTTACCAATGAACAAAGTTTCTCGAATGCAGGCTTAATATCTATCTGGTCTTTAAAACTCCAAACCATGAAAATAGTATTATTGTTTGGGTAATCAGTAACATTTTGCGATTGATCCATATTGATATTTATACGTTATATACTATTTAGCTTTTTTAAAACAAGTGATACAAATCAGTAATTCGACTGTATCAACAAGATATAAAGTTATGAAATTAATAAACAAAAAAGTTGACTCAACATATAATTAGATAGAAATAAAACACCAAAATCATCTAAAAACAGAAAAGATATTAAGTCAGGGAATTACTAAAATTTTAACAAAAAAGATAGTGCAAAAGCCCCTTTTTTTGTTTGCTTCAAAAAGCTATCTTTGCACCGTCGTTTTTGACTCCTATTTAAAATTAGAGACTCAATTAGAGACCTCATAATTTTAGCAAACATAAAAGCTTGACATAAAGCACTAGAACACCATGAATTACTTATCTGTAGAAAATATATCCAAGTCATTTGGCGAAAGAACCTTATTTGACAACATTTCTTTTGGAATCAATAAGGATCAAAAAATTGCTTTCATTGCCAAAAATGGCTCTGGAAAAACAACTATCATGAGTATTATCAATGGTTTAGAAGAACCAGATACAGGTCAGGTAGTTTTAAGAAAAGGAATCAGAATGGCTTTTCTTTCGCAAAACAATAATTTGCAAGAAGAGCTTACTATCGAAGAAAGCATATTTGCTTCGGATAATGAAACCCTAAAAGTTATTGAAGCTTACGAAAAAGCATTAGAAAATCCAGAGGATGAAGAAGCATATCAAAAAGCTTTTGACGGAATGGATCAACATAATGCTTGGGATTTCGAAACGCAATACAAACAAATTCTCTTTAAACTAAAACTAGAGAACTTTAAACTTAAAGTAAAAAGTCTTTCTGGAGGTCAGAAAAAACGTTTATCATTAGCCATTATTCTTATCAATCGTCCTGATTTATTAATTCTGGATGAGCCTACCAATCACTTAGATCTAGAAATGATCGAATGGTTAGAGAGTTATTTTGCCAAAGAAAACATTACCTTATTTATGGTAACGCACGACCGTTTCTTCCTAGAGCGTGTTTGTAATGAAATCATAGAACTAGACAACGGAAAATTATACCAATACAAAGGAAATTATTCTTATTACTTAGAGAAAAAAGAAGAGCGAATTGCTTCTGAAAACTCAAGTGTAGATAAAGCCCAAAACTTATTTGTAAAAGAATTAGAATGGATGCGTCGCCAGCCAAAAGCGAGAACGACAAAATCTAAATCTCGTCAGGATGACTTTTATGTAATTAAAGAAAAAGCACAAAGCCGTCGTCGCGAAAATAAAGTCGAGCTTGAAATTAATATGGAACGTATGGGAAGCAAGATCATCGAGCTTCACAAAATTTCTAAAAAATTCAAGGATCACGTTATTTTAGATAATTTCAGTTTCGATTTCCAACGTGGAGAACGTATCGGAATTATTGGTAAAAACGGAACTGGAAAATCGACTTTCCTTAATTTATTGACAGGAACACTTCCGTTAGATTCTGGAAAAGTTGTTGTTGGAGAAACAATTAAGATTGGATATTATACGCAAAGCGGAATCAACCCAAAACCAGGACAACGTGTTATCGATGTTATTAAGGAATACGGAGAATACATTCCATTGATGAAAGGTAAGATTATTTCGGCATCACAATTATTAGAGCGTTTCCTTTTTGATGCAAAAAAACAATATGATTTTGTAGACAGATTAAGTGGTGGAGAATTAAAACGTTTGTATTTATGTACTGTTTTAATTCAGAATCCTAACTTCCTTATTCTGGATGAGCCTACAAACGATTTGGATATCGTAACATTAAACGTTCTTGAGAGTTTCCTTTTGGATTATCCTGGATGTTTATTAGTAGTTTCTCACGATAGATACTTTATGGATAAAATTGTAGATCACTTATTCATTTTTAGAGGACAAGGTGTTGTTGAGGATTTCCCAGGAAACTACTCGGATTTTAGAGCGTATGAAGATAGTGCCGATGTAGCTCAAAAAGAAGAAAACAAAGCCGATAAGAAAGATTGGAAACAAAACAATCCTACTGGAAACCTAACTTTTAATGAGCAAAAGGAATATCAAAAACTAGAAAGAGAAATTAAAGACTTAGAGATAGATAAAACTAAAATTGAACAATTGTTCTCTGACGGAAAAGTAGCTGACGCTGATATTGAGAAAAAAGCTAATGAGTTGCAAAACATCATTAATAAAATAGACCAAAAAGAAGAACGCTGGTTTGAGCTTTCTGCTAAGATTGAAGGGTAATTCCCTTAGCCCCAAAGGGGAATAAAGCAAGATTTTATATTATACAACCTCAATATTTTTTAGTAAAAAACACTAAAAATATTGAGGTTCTTTTTTTTGGCTCAAAGCCAATAGAAATTAACAAGAAATAATGCTAAAAAACAAAAGTCGTTTTTAATTATTTACAATAGTAAATTCCTATTTTAGCAAAAGTAAAAACAAAATACTAATGCCTTAAACAAGGATTAACAACACTTTATAATATAAAAATGGAATCAAAAAATAAGATTTTAAAATTAACCATAATTATAGGTTTTGCGTTAGCAGTGATTGTTCTTTTATTTTTTTTAATCAAAAGTGATTCGTCTAAAAAAACTATCTCAAATACAACACAACCAAATACTCCGAAGGAAATAAGTACAACTCCTGAAGAAATACCAGAAACAGAATTAAATATCTTTTTACAAGACTTCATAAAAGCATTTAATAGCAATAAAGAAAAAGAGATAAATAAGTTCATTGATAAAAAAGATGGTCTAGTCGAATTTCTTTATGACGGACCATATCCTATAATAATTTTTACCACTAAAATGGATTACATAGAATGGTTTGAATCTAAAATCCATACAAACATTTCTTCTGAAAAATTCCCAACATATTTAGGAGATACCCAATTTGAAAAAACAGGCTTTTTTTATGAAAAATATGTAAACAAGTTCAAGCTTTCCGATTTTGACAATGGTTATGTAAACCTTTCGGATAGCGTTTTTAAGTCTCATCATGCTTTGGAAGATAAATGTAATTACAGAGCATTAGCTATGGATGTAGAGGGAAAACGAATTTATAATTTTTATTTTGCAATTACAAAAGAGAAGAAAAAGCTAGTAGGATTGTCTTATGATTACACAGATGACGTTGCCTATAGTGACCCTAAAACAGCTTTCATCCCTTTTGATTCCAAAAAAGATATCGAAAACTACATTACAGAACATCAGAAATTCTGTGATTCCCAAAATGAGTCCTATTTGGATTTTAGTAAAAAAGAATTTACCTACTGGGACTTTAAAGATAAACCTTTCGTATTTAAAAATTATGAAATTGGAGACATAGAAATACAATCTAAAAAATTAAAAACACGAAAAATCATATTCCATAATGCAGTTGCAAATGAAGAATATGATAATGATTTTACGATGACATTGTCTAACAAAGGTACATTCATAGTTCTGCCTATGGGAGCTAGACCATATTATGAATACATTATTTGTAAATAAGTCAAAAAAATAAAACATCTAAATTTTGTTATCTTTACACCTTAAAAAAACACTATCCATGAAACACCTTATACCTGCATTATTAGCCTTAACACTTTTTATCTCTTGTGCTAAAAACAAAAAAACAGAAAATACTGATGTTGTTGTTGACAATGTTGCCAAAAATGAGCAACAAATCAAAGATTATGTAGTTAAAAATAAATTGGATGCACATAGAACTGAATCTGGTTTGTATTATGTAATTAACGAACCTGGAACTGGAGCACAGCCAACCCCAACCTCTAATGTAACTGTAGCATATAAAGGCTCATTTATCGATGGAAAAGTATTTGACGAAAGTAGCGCTGGAATTTCTTTTGGCTTAGATCAAGTTATTAAAGGATGGACAGAAGGTATTCCTTATTTTAAAACTGGAGGCAGCGGTACACTTATCGTTCCTGCTCATTTAGGATACGGAGACAATGATTATAGTTCTATCCCAGGTGGTTCTGTACTTATTTTTGACATTAAATTAATTTCAATAAACTAAGTTACTGCTTCACTGTTTATTTATTAAACTCTGAAAAAAATTACTAAAAGCCTAGCTTTAATTAAATAACAAAACCACAATAAAAATCCAATTCTGTTGTGGTTTTATTTTATAAAACAACTATTCTAAAAACATAAAATGAAGACTGAAATACAACCTTACAATGATAAATTTAAAGAACAGATGATTCTTGTTTGGGAAAATTCCGTTCGCGCCACACATGATTTCCTAGTTCCATCTGATATTGATTATTATAAAAAAATAGTATCATCTATCGATTTTAACTCTTTCCCCGTATTTTGTCTGACAGAAGCTGATACAGTTCTTGGCTTTATTGGTATTGCAGAGAATAAAATCGAGATGTTATTTTTAGCTCCAGAACATATAGGAAAAGGGCTTGGCAAGACATTGATCAATTTTGCCATCAATGAACTTGGCGTTAACAAAGTTGATGTTAACGAGCAAAATCATAATGCGATTAATTTTTATTCTAAATTTGGCTTTCTACCATACGACAGAACCGATAAAGATGATGAAGGAAAAGAGTATCCTATTTTAAAAATGAAACTGGAAATCAAAAAATAACAAATTGTAATTTAGAGAGCATCATCTATTCAAGTAAAAAAGCCACAACAAAATTTAATTCTGTTGTGGCTTTTTTCATTATGAAGTAAAAAACTGAGACTGTGGCCGAGACTGAAAACTAATTCTACCAAGGAATCGGATTATAGTCTTTTAAGAATTTTCCGCACCAGTGTTTTCCTGTATTGATTCCGTCAAATAAAGGATCCATTACACGTGCGGCACCATCAACAATATCGAGCGGTGGCTGAAAATCTTCTAGTTCTTGTTTCTTTTTTGCTAATTCAGCAGGATCTTCGTCGGTTACCCAACCTGTATCTACAGCGTTCATAAAAATACCATGTTTTGCCAATGTTCCCGATGAGGTATGCGTTAACATATTCAAAGCGGCTTTTGCCATATTGGTATGCGGGTGACGGTCTTCTTTAAAAAAGCGATGAAACTTCCCTTCCATAGCCGAAACATTTATAATGTGTTTTTTACCCGTATTATCTTTCTTCATTACTTCCGAAAGGCGATTGCATAAAACAAAAGGCGCAACAGAATTCACCAATTGAACCTCGATCATCTCGGTCGTTTCTATTTGTCCTAATCTTAATCGCCAGCTATTTGTTTTTCGTAAATCTACTTGTTGTAAATCAGCATCGAGTTCCCCTTCAGGAAAAACTTCATTTGCTACAAGCGCATTATCAAAAGAATAAGGAATCTGAGATAATTTAGCCGAAGCACGCAAACCAATACCTGGCTCAGGTCCGTGCCATGTTACTGGCATATTTTGGTTAGAAGAAGCTCCCGAAGTCAATACCTTTAATTCATCCAAACAATTGGTATGATCTAGCAATAATTCTTGTGCTTGTTTAGGTAAAGAACTTATTGCACGCTCTTCGTTTTCCATTAAATGCGTATAGAATCCAGCTGGACGTCTCACTGTTTGCGCAGCATTATTGATAAGAATATCCAATCGTTCGTACTTTTGCTCAATAAAATTACAGAAAATCTCCACACTAGGAATATGTCGTAAATCTAATCCGTGAATTTTTAAGCGATGTCCCCATTCCATGAAATCTTCTTCTTTAGAAAATCGCAAGGCAGAATCTACAGGGAAACGGGTTGTCGCAATAACAGTTGCTCCACCACGCAAAAGCATCAAAGTAATATGATAGCCAATTTTTAAACGAGAACCCGTTATAACAGCTACTTGCCCTTTTACATCTGCAGTCTGAAAACGTTTGGCATAATTAAAATCGCCACAATCGGTACACATAGTATCGTAAAAGTGGTGCATCTTTGTAAACCCCGTTTTACATACATAACAATTTCTAGGTGTTTCTAGTTCCAATTGTTCCTTATGAGCAAGATCATTATAAGCCAATAATTTTGGCGCAACAAATATACTCGCTTCACGAGCATGACGAATTCCGGTTTCTTTACGAGCCGTTTTATCTTTCTTTTCCTTTTTACGCTTTGCAGCTTCCTTCCCGTCTTTAATTCGTCGGGAGAACTCACCTCTGTCTGGTCTGGAAAACATACCTGCTTCTTTAAGCAATGCAATTCTTTGCTCTTTAGGAATATCAAATATTTGATTTGTATCAGTATTTAATTGTGCCAAAACAGCAATGCATCGGTCTATTTCTTCCGAAGTTATTGTATTCTTAATTTCTATTTCTTCCTTCGTCATCATAAAAAATGCGTATTACTATTAGCTCAATTTTAAAAGTGCGCAAATATAGGCTTTTTATAGTCTGAAAGTCGAAAGTTTGAAAGTCATAAAGTCTCCACTTTTGATTTCCAACTTCTCCCCTTTCACTTCTAACTTTATGACCTTTGACTTTTAGACTTTCGACTTTTTTGTATCTTCGCACCTACTTTGCAAAACCCTTTATGTTATTTCAAATAAAATCATACCTTAAATTCCTTTGGAATTCCAAAAATGAACATGCTGTGCATTCGCCTTTTGTGTTTAATTTATTGACTAAATGTTTTTATGACAGAAAAACAAAACCCGAATACGCCACTCTTAGAGCTTACCGAAAATCCTTTTTACAAAATAAAAATACGATTGAAGTGACAGACTTTGGCGCTGGTTCCAGAGTTTTTAAAAGTAATACCAGACAAATATCTAAGATTGCCAAAACAGCTGGTATTTCGCCTAAAAGAGCCGAATTACTATTCCGGATTACAGCTTACTTTAAACCTGACACTATTCTGGAAATAGGAACTTCTTTAGGATTAGCAACCTCTGCCCTAGCCTTAGGCGCTCCAAAAGCAAAAGTTACAACCCTTGAAGGTTGCTTTGCAACAGCATTGGCAGCCAGAAACGGATTGCAACAATTTAATTGTAATAATGTAGAATCGATTGTAACCGAATTTGAAAGTTATCTGAACAATTATCAATTATCAACTACTAATTATCAATTAGTTTATTTTGATGGCAATCATTCTAAAAAAGCAACTTTAGATTATTTTGATTTTTTACTTCCAACAATTACTAATGATACCGTTTGGATTTTTGATGACATTCATTGGTCACCAGAAATGGAAGAAGCCTGGGGAATCATAAAAAATCATCCAAGAGTAAAAGTTACCATCGATACGTTTCAATGGGGATTCGTGTTTTTTAGACGCGAACAAGAAAAAGAACATTTTATTATCAGGGCATAAAAAAATGGCAATCATTCCTGACTGCCATTTCATTCAAAATTCAAAATTCAACCTAATTCTAATATAAAATACTCAATTAACTTACTTTTTCGCTTCAGCGGTTTCTTCAGATTTTGCCCCCATTCTATTTAATGTATACATTGGTGCAAACTTCAATTTCAACCCAGCAATTTTTCTATTATCTTCCGCCGTAAGCCCTTCTTTTTCAACAGTATTTTTACGACTATCTAGTGCTTCGTACATCATTTTAACTTCATCCCAGTCTTCTCGGGAATAACTGTCTTTATTCTTTTGGGCAGTATCTACAAATTGTTGATAAACACTAAGAATGTTTTTGGCATTTACCCAATCAAAATTCATGTCATTTCCAATTTTTCCTTCTCCAAATAAAGCATCGCGCATTTTTTGTTTTGGATTTGGGGCAGTAAGGGCAGTAAGTTCTGCTTTAAAAGCCTCATATTTAGCTTTACTAGCTTCAATTCTTTCCTGAGCTTTTGCATTTTCTTTGATGTCAGCCAAAGCCAATTCTGCTTTCTCAGATTCTATTTTATACTTGTCTTCAATTGTGTTCCAATTGGTTTTAGCATTTTCTACAGTTACATTTTTTATTGAATCTACATACGCTACATAGGTATCAATAGTTTTTTCTGCTTGTGCTGCTTTTTCATCTTTACATGAAACAAATCCCATCGCAACAAATGCTATTCCGAATAATAATTGTGTATTTTTCATAATCTCAATTGTTAATGTTATCTGCCAAATGTAACACATTTTTTAAATAAAATTAAATATTTATCAAAATATTATGAATTTTATTAAATTAAAACTATAAAAACTAAACAAATATGATAATTATGTAAATTTAAAAAGTAATTATATAAAACACTTTATCAGCTTTGTAGTTTATACCCAAAAAAAACAATCCTCCTACCTTGCAAACAATAAACAAGTGTAACAAAAATGTATTTTAAACTACTTATGATTAATTCAAAAGCGTTTTGTACTTTTAAAATCTAAAATTTATCCCGAAACTTCGGGACAACAATCATAAACTCCAATGGCAAATCCATTAATTAAAATCACTAATATTAAACGAAATTTTGTACTTGGAAACGAAATTGTTTATGTCTTAAAAGGAATTGATTTAGAAATAAATAAAGGGGAATATGTTGCTTTAATGGGACCGTCGGGTTCAGGAAAATCAACATTAATGAACTTATTGGGATGTTTAGACACTCCAACTTCTGGAACTTATATCCTTAACGGAAAAGATGTAAGCCAGATGAAAGATGATGAATTGGCAGAAATTAGAAATAAAGAAATTGGATTTGTTTTCCAAACTTTCAACCTTTTACCAAGAACTACTGCACTAGACAATGTGGCACTACCTATGATTTATGCTGGCTACTCAAAATCCGAACGAGTTGTTCGTGCTACCCAAGTATTAAAACAAGTAAATCTTGCCGATAGAATGGACCATCAGCCGAATCAGCTTTCGGGAGGACAACGACAACGTGTAGCAATTGCAAGAGCATTGGTTAACAAACCATCTATCATTCTTGCCGATGAACCAACCGGAAATTTAGATAGTAAAACCTCTGTAGAAATCATGAAACTTTTTGATGATATTCATGCACAAGGAAATACTGTAATTCTGGTTACTCACGAAGAGGATATTGCTGCCTACGCACACCGCATCATTCGTTTGCGCGATGGTGTTGTTGAAAGCGACGCTACTATTAAAAAATAGTTTAACTGTTTATTTGGTTAATTGTTTAATCGAATAAAAAGTAAAAACTTAGTATCTCAGAATCTTAGAAACTCAGCACCTAAAAATAATGAAAGTATATACAAAAACAGGAGACAAAGGAACTACCGCACTTTTTGGCGGAACCCGCGTTCCTAAAGACCATATCCGTATTGACAGTTACGGAACCGTTGATGAACTTAACTCTTATATAGGTCTCATACGTGATCAGGAAATGAATGTGCATTATAAGAACATTTTAATCGAAATTCAAGACCGCTTATTTACCGTTGGAGCAATTCTAGCCACTCCGGTAGAAAAAGAAGTACTAAAAAACGGAGAATTACGCCTTAAAAATCTTGGCATTGTACCTTCGGATATCGAATTACTTGAAAATGAAATCGATACCATGGAAGAATCGCTCCCGCAAATGACCCACTTTGTTTTACCAGGCGGACATCAAACCGTGTCATATTGTCACATCGCGCGTTGCGTTTGTCGTCGTGCCGAACGATTGGCAGTACATTTAAGTCATAATGAGACTGTTCCGGAAATAGCAATACAGTACTTAAACCGACTTTCTGACTACCTTTTTGTCTTGGCACGAAAGTTGTCTTCTGACTTAAAAGCGGATGAAGTGAAATGGATTCCGAGAAAGTAAACTTTCTTAAATTCCAATTTTTTAAAATCCCAAATTCCAAAGAAATAATTTAAAAATTATGCGAATTTAAATCATATACAAGGTTCCAAAATATTGGAAATTTTAGATTCCTTTTGGAATTTTTAATTTAATTTTTGGGGTTTAAAAATTCAAAATATTGCGATTTTACCTTCCCTTTTTGGGATTTGGAATTTAAATATTGGATTATAACAAGAGACGTTCTTAAATTTTACTAAAATAAATCGTTTTTTACTTGTCTTTCTCAGTAAAAAAATTATTTTTGCACAAACTAAATTGACAAAACATGTATTGGACATTAGAATTAGCATCATATTTAAGTGATGCACCGTGGCCTGCTAACAAAGACGAACTTATAGACTACGCTATTAGAGCAGGAGCTCCATTAGAAGTAGTAGAAAACCTGCAGTCAATTGAAGACGAGGGTGAGATATATGAATCAATGGAAGAAATATGGCCGGATTATCCAACAGACGAAGATTATCTTTGGAACGAGGATGAATATTAAAAAGTAACCCCAAAGAAAAAGTCTCAAAAAAGAGGCTTTTTTTTTGTTTAAATTTACACATTTAGATAAATTATAGAAATACCAACAGATCATGAGTTTCATTAACAGTATTATTAAAGTCTTTGTAGGTGATAAATCACAAAAAGATGTCAAAGCTTTACAACCTTATTTAAACAAAATTAAAACTTTCGAAACTAGCCTTATCGCTTTGTCTCATGACGAGCTAAGAGCCAGGACCGTATTTTTTAAGCAAAAGATAAAGGACGCAAGAGCCGAAAAAGATGCTAAAATCGCTTCTCTTAAAACAGAAGTAGAAAGCATTGAAGATATCGACAAGAGAGAAGACATTTACGAAGCTATAGATACTTTAGAAAAAGAAGCTTACGAAATCTCAGAGAAAACATTATTGGAAATTCTTCCAGAAGCGTTTTCTGTAGTAAAAGAAACAGCACGTCGTTTTAAAGACAATTCTTTTATCGAGGTTACTGCAACTCCAAAAGACCGCGAATTTTCAGGTTCAAAAACTTATGTTACTATTGAAGGTGATAAAGCTACTTGGGCTAACAAATGGAATGCTGCTGGTAAAGAAATTACATGGGACATGATTCATTATGATGTTCAGTTAATTGGTGGTATGGTATTGCACGAAGGTAAAGTTGCCGAAATGCAAACAGGTGAAGGTAAAACATTAGTTGCTACACTTCCTCTTTACTTAAATGCTTTGACAGGAAACGGAGTTCACTTAGTAACTGTGAATGATTACCTTGCAAAACGTGATAGTACATGGAAAGCGCCTTTATTCGAATTTCACGGTTTAACTGTTGATTGTATCGATAACCACCAACCAAGTACAGAACAAAGAAAGAAAGCGTATGATGCAGACATTACTTACGGAACAAATAACGAATTCGGATTTGACTACCTAAGAGATAATATGGCGCATTCGCCAAATGACTTGGTACAAAGAAAACACAATTATGCAATTGTCGATGAGGTCGATTCTGTATTAATTGATGATGCAAGAACACCACTTATCATTTCTGGTCCAGTTCCTCAAGGAGACCGTCATGAATTTAATGAATTGAAGCCAAAAATTGAAAACTTAGTAAGTTTACAACGTCAATTGGCAAATGGATTCTTAGCTGAAGCTAAAAAATTAATAAAAGAAGGAAACACTAAAGATGGTGGTTTCTTATTATTAAGAGCTTACAGAAGTTTACCTAGAAATAAAGCTTTAATTAAATTTTTGAGTGAAGAAGGAATTAAACAATTACTTCAGAAAACCGAAAATCAATACATGCAGGACAACAACCGTGAAATGCATAAAGTTGATGAGGCTTTATACTTCGTAATTGAAGAAAAAAACAATCAAGTTGAATTAACTGACAACGGAATCAAATTCCTTTCAGGAGATACAGATGCAGACTTTTTCGTATTACCAGACATCGGAACTGAAATCGCTGCGATTGAAAAACAAAAATTAGACAAAAACGCTGAAGCTGAAGCCAAAGAAAGATTATTTCAGGATTTTGGTGTAAAAAGCGAGCGTATCCACACTTTAACTCAACTGTTAAAAGCGTATGCACTTTTTGAAAAAGATGTAGAATACGTTATCATGGACAACAAAATTATGATTGTTGATGAGCAAACAGGTCGTATCATGGATGGTCGTCGTTATTCTGACGGATTACACCAGGCGATTGAGGCTAAAGAAAATGTAAAAATCGAAGCTGCAACTCAAACTTTTGCAACTGTTACTTTACAGAACTACTTTAGAATGTACAGCAAATTAGGCGGTATGACGGGTACTGCAGTAACAGAAGCTGGTGAGTTATGGCAAATATATAAATTAGATGTAGTTGAGATTCCTACGAATCGTCCAATGTCAAGAATAGACAAAGAAGATTACATTTACAAAACTACACGTGAAAAATTCAATGCTGTAATCGAAGATGTAACTGAACTATCTAAAGCTGGAAGACCAGTTTTAATTGGAACAACATCTGTAGAAATCTCTGAGTTATTAAGCCGTATGCTTAAAATGAGAGGTGTTACACACAATGTATTGAATGCCAAAATGCACAAGCAAGAGGCACAAATTGTAGAAGAAGCAGGAAAACCTGGAGTAGTAACCATTGCAACCAATATGGCTGGTCGTGGTACCGATATTAAATTATCTCCAGAAGTTAAAGCTGCCGGAGGTTTAGCAATTGTTGGTACAGAACGTCATGACTCTCGTCGTGTAGACAGACAGTTACGTGGTCGTGCTGGTCGTCAGGGTGACCCAGGAAGTTCTCAATTCTATGTTTCTCTAGAAGATAACTTAATGCGTTTATTTGGTTCTGAAAGAGTTGCTAAAGTAATGGATAGAATGGGATTACAAGAAGGTGAAGTTATTCAGCATTCTATGATGACTAAATCTATCGAACGTGCTCAGAAAAAAGTAGAAGAAAATAACTTTGGTGTTCGTAAGCGTTTATTAGAATATGATGACGTTATGAACTCACAACGTGAAGTAGTTTACAAACGTCGTCGTCACGCCTTGTTTGGAGAGCGTTTAAAACTAGATATCGCAAACATGCTTTACGATACTTGCGAATTAATCGTAAGCAACAATAAAGTAACAAATGATTTCAAAACTTTTGAGTTTGATTTGATTCGTTATTTCGGAATCACTTCTCCAATTTCTGATGCAGATTTCAACAAATTGTCAGATATTGAAATCACAGGAAAAGTATACAAAGAAGCTTTATCATTCTATACAGAGAAAACAGAACGTAGTGCTAGAGAAGCTTTCCCTATCATTAAAGGAGTTTACGAAGAGAAAAACAATCAATTTGAACGTATCGTAGTTCCGTTTACAGATGGTATCAAAACATTAAATGTTGTTACTGATCTTAAAAAAGCATACGAAACTGAAGGTGCTCAACTAATTGCTGATTTCGAGAAAAACATCACTTTATCTATCGTTGACGAAGCTTGGAAAAAACACTTACGTAAAATGGACGAATTGAAACAATCTGTTCAATTAGCCGTTCACGAGCAAAAAGATCCATTGCTTATCTATAAATTAGAAGCTTTTAATTTATTCCGTGCAATGCTGGATAACGTAAACAGAGAAGTAATTTCATTCTTATTTAAAGGTGATTTACCAGCTCAAAACGTTCCGGAAATTCATGAAGCAAGAGAAGTTCGTCAGAAAGAAAATTATAAATTAAGTAAAGACGAAATCGAAAATAGTGAAGATATCAACCGCGAAGCTGGAGAAACTCAGCAACGTCAAGTTACAGAAACTATTACTAGAGATATGCCTAAAATAAATCGTAATGATAATGTTACTGTACAACAAGTTGCTACTGGAACAGTTGAAACGATGAAATTTAAAAAAGCAGAAAGCTTAATCGCTTCAGGCGAATGGGTTATCGTTAAATAATCTACAGTCTCAGTATATATTCAGTCTCAATTAACATTTTGAGACTGAAAACTGAAGCTGAAAACTCAAAAAAATCCCTCAATTATACTAATTAATTGGGGGATTTTTTATTCAGGATTCTCTTCAAAATATCGGGCTTCAATGCGCTTGATATCTTTAATTGAGTTTTTGGCCCAAGCCAAACGTTTCTCCAGGATTTCATCATCCGATAAATGCCAATCGATATCTGTATTTCGCAATCTGTTTGTTAGATTCTGAATAATTATCGCTGCCGAAACAGAGATATTCAAGCTTTCTGTAAAACCTACCATCGGAATTTTAAGAAATCCATCTGCTTTTCGTAAAATCTCCTCAGATAAGCCATCTCTTTCTGTACCAAAAAACAAAGCACTAGGTTTTGTAACATCAAAATCTTCCAGCAAACAATCATTATCATGTGGTGTGGTAGCAATAATTTGATATCCTTTACTTTTTAATGTATCTACACAATTTGTAATACTATCAAATGTATTAATATCAACCCATTTTTGAGCTCCCATCGCTATTTCCTTATCGATTCTTTTACCATAACGTTGCTCGATAACATTAAGTTCCTGGATTCCAAAAACTTCACAACTACGCATTACAGCACTTGTATTGTGCATCTGAAAAATGTCTTCGACAACAACAGTAAAATGCTTAGTACGGTTTTCGAGAACTTTTAAAAATTTATTTTTTCGGTTTTCGGTTAAGATATTTTCAAGAAAATTGAGGTAATCTATATTAATCATTTCAGTAGTATTTGTGGCAAAAATACTAAAAAAGAGTGCAATTAAGGCTATGAAAAAGAGTTAGCTTTAAAATCTTATCTATCGAATGATTTAAAAAATAATCTAATTTTTATGAACTAGTTCTGCTAAACTCTCATCTAATTTTTCATACAAGACATTAGCCTTGGTAAAATCGATTACCAAAGTATCATTTACATAGGAATCACCTTTAAAATCAATATTTCCATTTTTAGAATGCCTATTTAAACGTTCACACATTAAATCAATCTCTTCAATAAAATAATCTGCATCAATAAAAGACAAAAATCTTTCCAGAATAGATCTCATTCCTTCTTTATAATTATACATCGAAACATTTTTGTCTGTTGCATAAAAATCAAGATACGCCTGAAAATATTTCTCCAGAACAACTGCTCCATACTGATGAAAAGAAATTTCCTCAATCTCTTGAGCGCTAATTCCAAAAATAGACGATGGCAACAAATTAGGTACCATATGCATTCCTTTTAATTGTGCATGAGATTTTAATACTTCTGTTGGGTTTCTGTAAAGTAATACAAAAGGTAATTCTGGAAAAATTAATCGTAACTGATTAACTTCGAATATATGCCAGGAATCTAATTTTACAATTAAATTCTTTTCTTCAGGAAAACGTTTTTGTCCTAATAAAGAAATTACTGATTTAATAAGTGCTCTTTTTTTATCAAAATCAAAAAGATTGCTTCTTAGGATTTGATCAATAATCGGTGCTTCAGAAATTACAATATTTTGTGGAGAAACGGATAAAGACTGGCTCATCATTGTAGAGCCACAGCGGGAAACATGAAACAATAATGATTTTAACTCTGTTGTGACTAATCCTGCAGACCATTCAATAAGATTTTCGGCACTACTCACCACTTTATACCTTGTTGAATTGTTATAATGAACTTTGCACTTTATAATGGTTTCTTCAAAAAAAGGATCTACATACCTTTTATCTCCCAGATAAATCCATTCAAAATATACATCATTATCTGTTTCAACTAATTTATAGGGAATCCAATTTAAAAGGGGATGATCTGCGTTTTCCATTTTTATAAAATCTATTATTAAGTTTCCAAAGTATTGCAACGTAAATATATACATTTTACAAAAAACAATCTACATAACAACCTGATAGAAAAATGAGTAATACTTAAATAGCAGTATTAGGTATATTTTCTATTATAAAATAATAAAGCTTATCGGTAGAAACTGATACCGATTCAGAGTCCGTTTTAAGCGTCAAATCTGCTTTCAAAGGAGTTTCAAAAACATCGCTTATTCCGGTAAAATTGCTGATTTTATTACTATCATTATCTGGCAATAATGCTTTTTTATACAATCCTTTGGGATCACGTTTGATCAGATTATCAATCGAACAATTTAGGAATACCGTTTTTACAAACTCATGCTGTCCTATTTCATTTCTTAAATCTTCGTAAGGGTTTATTACCGACATTAAAACGATAATTTCTGATTTAACAAAATCCTGCCCTACGCTAAACAACCGACGAACATTTTCGCATCTGTCGTCTTTAGAAAATCCTAAGTCTTTGCAAAGGCTTTTTCGATAAACATCACCGTCAATTATTTCGACTTTGTAGCCCTTTTTCAATAATAATTGCCCAACGTTTTCTGCCAATGTGGTTTTGCCTGAACCCGACAAACCTGTAAATTGTATTAATATCATTTAAAAATTATCATTATTTAAACTTTCATCCACAAAACAGCAGTAACCTAAATCCTTATCTTGGTTATTGTTACTTGTAAAAATACTAAAAAAGACTCACTTTAATAAAATCATTTTAACAAGTATTCAAAACTAGTTTTTAAGCTAAAATTGACTATTTTTATTTTTTTAGAAATAAATCAAAATGAAAAAGAAACTGGTAGTTTTAACTGGTGCAGGAATTAGTGCCGAAAGCGGAATAAAAACTTTTCGCGACAGCGATGGTCTTTGGGAAGGACATGATGTAATGGAAGTAGCAACACCCGAAGGCTGGTACAAAAATCCCGAATTGGTTCTTGATTTTTATAATCAAAGACGTAAACAACTCAAAGAAGTGACTCCTAATTTAGGACACCAGATTTTAGCTGAATTAGAGAAAGATTTTGATGTACATATTATAACTCAAAATGTTGATGATTTGCACGAACGTGCCGGAAGTACTAAGGTTTTACATTTGCATGGCGAATTACTAAAAGTGCGTAGTTCTCAAAACCCAAACTACATTTTAGACTGGAATGATGATTTATTCATGACGCATCTAGACGATAAAGGAAACCAACTACGCCCGCATATTGTTTGGTTTGGCGAGGAAGTTCCCGCACTAGAAGAAGCGATAGACATTGCTGAACAAGCTGATTATTTTGCCGTAATAGGAACTTCATTGCAAGTATATCCTGCAGCGGGATTAATTTCATATACTCCTGCTAGCGCTCCGCTTTTTTATATTGATCCGAAACCTATTAAAATTCCGAATCTGAGGAATAAAATTGAAGTTATTCCCGAAGTGGCTTCTAAAGGAATGGAAATATTAAAAACAAAACTAGCCGAAATAACTACAAAATAATAAAAAGAAAACTAGAAATGATAGTACAGAAATGGCTTGAGTTATTGTCTTATTATAATCTATTTACGGTAACAATATTTTTTCTTATCGAAAATTTGTTACTTATGCTTTTAGCTATTCTTATTGGGAAATTAATCGATCGTGAAGCCACAAAAATTAAAAATTCTGATATAAAATGGGTTATTAGCACCTTATTATGTAATACGCTAGTAACTTTAATAGGTTATAAATTATATCAATATCAAATTATTAGAATAGATTTTTCTGCTTCGCTTTTCACAATTGTACTGGATACTCTTCTATTGATTTTCCTGATGGATTTCTTTATGTTTTGCTTTCATTTTTTGGCACACAAATTAACTTGGTTTCACCCTATCCATAAGCTACATCACACTCATATTGACACAAATGTGTACAGTTTATTTGTTCTTAACCCTATCGAAACTTTGGGTTTTGGTGCTATATGGCTTATTATAATTTCAGTATTAGAGTTTAATTACATTAGTATCATACTGTATTTAATCCTGAATTTATCTTATGGAATATTAGGTCATTTAAATAACGATATTTTTCCGAATTTCTGGAATAAGAATGTTGTCACAAAATGGATTTCGACCACACAATTCCATTCGAACCATCATAAAAACGAATCCCATAATTTTGGCTTTTATTTTACTATTTGGGACAAAATTTTTAAAACAATCATTTAAAATTGTAATGTTTAACTATAATAACTTGCAACTAACTTTCAGAAGTTTTAACAATAACTTACATTTGCATCTTTCAAAATTAACAACACAACAATGACTACTTTAAACGAATTGAATGCCATATCGCCAATTGACGGAAGATATAGAAACAAAACCCTTTCATTAGCTCCATTTTTTTCTGAAGAAGCGCTAATTAAATACCGGGTATTGATTGAAGTTGAATACTTTATTGCTTTATGCGAAGTGCCATTGCCACAGCTTGCAACCGTAAATTCAGACCTTTTTGAGAGTTTACGTAACATTTATAAAAATTTCTCTACCGAAGATGCTCTTTGGATTAAAGAAACTGAAAAAGTAACCAACCACGATGTAAAAGCGGTTGAGTATTTTATCAAAGATGCTTTCGAGAAACTAGGATTATCAGAGTATAAAGAATTCATTCACTTTGGATTGACTTCTCAAGATATTAACAATACAGCTATTCCACTTTCTACAAAAGAAGCTTTTGAGAGAGTATATATGCCATCATTAATCACACTTACATCTAAACTAAAAGATTTAAGCGTAGAATGGAAAGACATCCCGATGCTTGCACGTACTCACGGACAACCTGCCTCTCCTACTCGTTTGGGTAAAGAAATTGGTGTTTTTGTAGAACGTATCGAGGAGCAAATGCGTTTGTTATTTAATATCCCGTTTGCTGCAAAATTTGGTGGAGCAACAGGAAATTACAATGCTCATCATGTTGCTTACCCACAAATTGACTGGAAAAAATTCGGTGGTAATTTTGTAGAAAACATTCTTGGATTACACCACTCTTTTCCAACTACACAAATAGAACATTACGATCATTTTGCAGCATTTTTTGATGCTTTAAAAAGAATCAACAATATAATCATTGATTTAGACAGAGATATTTGGACGTACGTTTCAATGGAATATTTCAAACAAAAAATCAAAGCAGGTGAAATTGGTTCATCAGCTATGCCACATAAAGTGAACCCAATTGATTTTGAAAATTCTGAAGGAAATTTAGGAATTGCAAATGCTATATTCGAACACCTTTCGGCTAAATTACCAATTTCTAGATTACAACGTGATTTAACAGATAGTACTGTTTTAAGAAACGTTGGAGTTCCTATAGGACACACTATTATTGCTTTTGAAGCGACATTAAAAGGATTAAATAAATTACTTTTAAACGAATCTAAGTTCCATGAAGATTTAGAGAAAAACTGGGCGGTTGTTGCTGAAGCAATCCAAACAATTTTACGTCGTGAGGCATATCCAAATCCTTACGAAGCTTTAAAAGGTTTAACAAGAACAAACGAAGCAATTGATAAAAATGCTATTCATAGTTTTATTGCAACGCTAGATGTTTCTGAAGAAATCAAGGCTGAGCTAATGAAGATTACTCCAAGCAACTTTTTAGGTATCTAAAAAGTTGGTTTTCAGATAAAAATCCCGTTATTTATAAGTACATTTACTATAAATAACGGGATTTTATTATTATAATATTATCTTAAATTTCACATTAAGGAATCGCATTACTTTCATTTTTTTTTATTTTTTTATATCTTACAACAATTCAAAAATAAATACAAAAAAGTATACGCCTATGAGTCCAAATGAGACTGTAACACATGCCGCTCAACATTTAGAACCATTAATTAGCGACTTAGGATTAATCCTAATGACAGCTGGAATAGCTGTGCTAATCTTTAAAAAATTAAAACAGCCTTTGGTTTTGGGCTACTTAATCGCAGGATTCTTAGCAGGAAATCATATTGAATTTTTTCCTTCTGTAACCGATAATAAAAGCGTAGAAGTTTGGGCCGAAATTGGTGTGATTATTTTACTTTTTAGCTTAGGTCTCGAATTTAGCTTTAAAAAATTAATGAAAGTCGGCGGAACCGCCTCCATAACAGCAATTACACAAATTATAACAATGGTCGCCGTAGGTTATCTGGTCGGCCGATGGATGGATTGGTCCCAAATGGATAGCATCTTTCTGGGTGTAATATTATCAATTTCCTCCACCACCATTATCCTCAAAACGTTTGATGAATTGGGCGTTAAGGCGCAAAAGTTTGCTGGTATAGTAATTGGCTCCCTAATTGTACAAGATATTATTGCGATTTTAATGATGGTTTTACTATCGACTATTGCAGTAAGTCAGCAATTTTCTGGAAGTGCATTATTACTTTCGGTATTAAAATTAGTATTTTTCCTTACCGCATGGTTCGTTGGAGGAATCTTCTTTATCCCTACTTTATTAAAAAAGGCCAAGCATTTATTAACCGACGAAATGTTGCTTATCATTTCACTTGCTTTGTGTTTAATGATGGTAATCTTAGCTTCAAATGTTGGTTTTTCTCCTGCTTTGGGTGCCTTTATCATGGGATCTATTATTGCAGAAACTACACAAGCCGAACATATTGAACATTTAGTAAAACCCGTTAAAGATTTATTTGGTGCTATTTTCTTTGTATCGGTTGGAATGTTGATTAATCCTGAGATGCTTATCACACATGCCATTCCTGTAGCAATTTTAACGCTTGTTACCATTTTTGGTCAATCGATAAGTTCTACAATTGGAGCTTTACTCTCAGGACAACCCTTAAAACAATCGGTGCAAACCGGGATGAGTTTATCTCAAATCGGGGAATTCTCCTTTATTATAGCTACGCTGGGAATGTCACTTAATGTAACGAGTGCTTTTTTATATCCTATAGTTGTTGCAGTATCGGCTGTAACTACATTTACAACCCCATTTATGGTGAAATTTGCAGGGCCATTCTCTGAGTACTTAGAACAGAAATTACCTCGCAAATGGATTAAAAACATTAATCGTTACAGTCTTAATACTCAAGCCATAAAATCTGTAAGCACATGGCAAATTGTGTTACGCTCTTATATAACTCAGATTGTAATACACACTATTATTATAACTGCGGTTATATTATTATCTTCTAAATTTGTTGCTCCATTAGTAGAGGACACTAGATTTGGAAATACAATCGCTGCGCTTATTACGCTTATCGTTATTGCTCCGTTTTTATGGGCACTTTCGTTAAGACGTGTTGCAGTAAAAGAGGTTGAACTTTTATGGGAAGAAAGAAAATATCGTGGTCCGATTATGATGATGATATTAATACGCATCGGGTTAGGATTGTTTTATGTAGGTTTCCTATTAAACATCTTCTTCTCTCCTTTGGTTGCTTTTGTTGCCTTAGTTATCGCCGTTGCCGCTTATCAATTTTTCCCTAAAAAACTTAACGAGCAATACCACAGAATAGAGAATCACTTCCTTAAAAACCTTAATGATCGTGAAACAACTAAAATAGATAGAAAGTATGCCAACTTAACTCCTTGGGATGGGCATATGTCTATATTTGAGATTGCCAAAGAATCTAATCTTGCAGGTAAAACTCTTGAAGAATTAAAAATTAGAGAAGAAATGGGAATCAATATCGCTTTTATAAGACGTGGTGATATTACAATACAAATTCCAACCAAAAACGAACGTTTGTTTCCTGGTGATGAAATATGCGTTATTGGTACTGATGCACAGGTTAGTGAGTTTACCAATTATCTGAATAAAAACGAAATTGAAGCTCCTAAAACTACCGAAGAATCAGAGATTGTTTTAAACCAACTAGAACTTTCTGATAACGAGTTTATCAAAAAAAGCATTAGTGAATTTAGACATAAAACAAATGCCTTGGTAGTAGGAATTGAAAGAAACGGAAAACGAATTCTGAATCCTGAGTCTCAATTGATTTTAGAAAAGGATGATATTATTTGGGTCGTTGGAGACAAAAAACGAATGAAACAATTCGTAAAAAAAGTATAACACACAAAAAAAGGTATAATGAAAATTATACCTTTTTTTATTTAATAGCTAAACCTATTTATTAGGCTGTGGAGTCATTCTTAAATATGGTTTTATAGGATTATATCCTTTAGGAAACTTAGCCGCAATATCGCTATCAGGAATCGATGGAGATATTACAACATCGTCACCATCTTTCCAGTTTGCTGGGGTTGCCACACTATAATTTGCTGTTAATTGCAAACTATCAATAACACGAAGCAATTCATCAAAATTTCTTCCTGTAGATGCTGGATAAGTTAATGTTAGTTTTATTTTTTTATCATTTCCGATAACAAAAACTGAACGTACCGTAAATTTATCACTTGCATTTGGGTGTAACATATCATATAAATTTGCCACTTTTTTATCTTCGTCGGCAATAATAGGATAATTTACAGTTGTATTTTGAGTCTCATTGATATCTTTAATCCATTCTAGATGCGAGGCTAAACCATCTACACTTAGAGCGATAACTTTAGTATTTCTTTTTACAAATTCTGGGTAATAGTTAGCCACAGTTCCTAACTCTGTTGTACAAACAGGTGTAAAATCTGAGGGGTGAGAAAATAACACTCCCCAAGAATCTCCCAACCATTCATGAAATTTTATTGGGCCTTGAGTTGTATCTGCTTCAAAATCTGGAGCTATATCTCCTAATCGTAGTGTTGCCATGAGTATTTATTTAAAATTTTATTTAAAATTAAGTAAAAAAAGTACAAGGAAAACATCGACCCTTATAAAAAAATCATAAAGTTGATAGACTTGATAGGATTACGCTTTCTTTTTGATATTTGGTAAGAAATAAGTAAGAACTCCGATTAAAGGTAAATATGAACTTATTTTAAAAACATATTCAATCGTTGTTTGATCTGCAACATATCCTAAAATTGCCGAACCTAATCCTCCCATTCCAAAAGCAAACCCGAAGAACAATCCAGATATCATCCCTACTTTACCTGGTTTCAATTCTTGCGCAAAAACTAAAATAGCCGAAAATGCAGAAGCAATTACAACTCCAATTATTACAGCCAGCACTCCTGTCCAAAACAAGTTGGCATAAGGCAACAACAAAGTAAATGGTGCTGCTCCTAGTATTGAGATCCAGATAATATATTTTCGACCAAAACGGTCACCTAATAGCCCTCCTATTAATGTTCCTGCTGCAACAGACGCCAAGAAAACAAATAAATAAAATTGAGAATCCTGAATGCTCATTCCGAATTTGTCTATTAAATAGAAAGTAAAGTAACTAGACATACTTGCCATATAGAAAAACTTCGAAAAAATAAGGAACAGCAAGACGATAATCGAAATAGTGATTTTCTTATTAGATAAAGGAATCGTAGTCTCTTCTGCGCCTATTTTTTTGGCAGCTCGCAAGTTCATATGATTTTCATACCAAACTGCAATTCTTGATAAAATGATAATACCTAATATCCCTGCAATAACAAACCAAACTACGTGTGATTGCCCATAAGGAGCAACTACCAAAGCTACTAATAATGGTCCTATCGCACTACCAGCATTACCTCCTAATTGAAAAATAGACTGCGCCAAACCCCGTTTTCCTCCTGAACCTAAAAAAGCAACTCTCGAAGCTTCTGGATGAAATATAGATGAGCCAACACCTACTAAACCAACTGCCACCAACAACATCCAGAATGCATTGGATACAGATAACAGGCATAATCCTGAAATAGTAAATATCATACCAAATACTAATGAATATGGCATAGGTTTTTTATCTGTATAAAAACCAATAAAAGGTTGCAGTAAAGATGCAGTAAGCTGAAAAACAAATGTAATTAATCCGACCTGGGTAAAATTTAAATTGAAGTTATCCTTTAAAATAGGATACGTAGCAGGGATTACTGCTTGCATTAAATCATTAAGTAAATGAGCAAATGCTATTGAAAATAATACGGAATAAACTGTTTTTTGAACTAAAACCGAACCATCGATTGTAGCTGAATTACTAGAGGAACTCATAATAAATTTGAACTAAAAAATTAATATATAAACTAAATAAAACTCATAATAAAATACCAAACAATAAGCGTGATGAACGAAATTGGGATTCCAAAACCAATCATCATACTACTTAACCGGGGTTTTAAACCGTAGGTCGAAGCCAAAATACTTCCTGTAATCATAGGTGCCATAGCCATTTCCATAATTGTGACTTTAATTACTGAGGAATTTTGTTTTAGGATAAAAACGTACAATACCAAAAATAATAGTGGTGTGATAATGAGTTTAAAAACTAATCCTAAGGTTAAAAACTTCCAATGTTTACTATTCTTTTCAAAACGAAGTTGCAACCCAACAGAAAGTAATGCAAGCGGCGTAACCAAACTGCCTAACTTTTGGAATCCAATCTGGAGGTTTTCATCAAAATCATAATTAAAAACGTTCATAAGACAGGCTATAACAAAGGTGATGAAAGGCGGAAAAGTCAATATCTTCTTTGCAATTGCGAGTGAATTAGGACTTCCTTTAGAATAAAATGCCGCAACAAAAACACCCAATGTCGAAATTACCACAAATGATCCTGGCTGATCTACCAAAATTGCGGTTTCTAACCCTGATTTCCCATATAAAGCCTCTATTATAGGAAAACCAAGAAATGAGGTATTACTTAATCCCGCGGTGAGAATCAAGCATCCTATCAACTTATTTGACCAACCATACTTTTTACCTAATATAGAAAAAAGAAGAAATGCAACTATAAAAGCAATCCATGCCGCACCGATTGGAAATAACAATTCGGTACTCCATTTTATTTTTGGGATAAAATACAACGCCAAAGCTGGAAGACATAAATAAACTACAAGTTTGTTTAACGTTTTGTAGATATGCACTGGGAAACCCTTGATATTTTGCAATATAAGCCCCGCACTAATGAAAACGAAAATTAAAATAAAGTTGCTCATCTTTGAAAAAAAACAAAAATAGCACTTAAAATCTTCTTAAATAGCTTAATTTTAAAGTAAATTATTTTGTCAGTTCAATATAAACCTATAAATTTGTAACATATTTTATTACAGTATGATTTCAGGTAAGTTTGCCATAACAACACATATTCTTACGTTACTCTCTAAATCCCCTAATGATTATTTATCATCGGAATACATTGCGGGTAGTATAAATTTGAATCCTGTTTTGGTACGAAAAGAAATTTCGAACCTGAAAAAAAATCATATTGTAGAAAGCAAGGAAGGTAAAAACGGAGGCACAAGATTATTAAAACCTCCATCAGAAATCAGTTTACTTGATATTTTTAAAATGACTTTTGATACCGTAAATCTTGGCTATGCCAAGAATCAGCCTAATCCGGATTGTCCTGTTGGGAAAAAAATAAACGAAAATCTAGACTTATTATATGCTGATATCAACGAGAAAATAAATGCGCAATTAAGCACAATCACGTTAGAAAATTTTTCAAATCAGTTCTAATCTATTTTTTTACACTAAACTGTAACATTTTTTATTACTAATTAAATTATATATTATGAAAATCGCAATTATCGGAGCTACAGGTTTTGTAGGCTCAACTATCTTAAACGAATTAGCAAATCGCAATCATGAAATTACTGCAATAGCAAGAAATCCAAAAGATTCAGCTAACGTAAATTGGGTAAAAGCAGATATCTTAAACACAGCTGAATTAGCAACTATACTAAAAGGAAACGATGTTGTAATTAGCGCTTATAATGCGGGCTGGACAAACCCTAATCTTTATAATGATTTTATAGCTGGTTCAAAATCTATTCAGGAAGCCGTAAAACAATCGGGAGTAAAACGTTTTATCACGATTGGTGGAGCAGGAAGCTTATTTGTAGCTCCTAATTTGCAAGCTGTAGATACGCCAGATTTCCCAAAAGAATATCATGCAGGAGCATCAGCTGCAAGAGATTATTTGAATATACTTAAAGAAGAAAAAGATTTGGATTGGGCATTTTTTAGCCCAGCTTTTGAAATGCATCCCGGAATTACAACAGGAAGAACTGCTAAATATCGTTTAGGATTAGACAATCCTGTTTTTGATGAAAACCAAAGAAGTATTTTATCTGTAGAAGATTTGGCGGTAGTAATTGCCGATGAAGCAGAAACTCCAAAACATCATCAGGTTCGTTTTACTGCAGCGTATTAATTTGCAGCTACAAAACAAATTCACAAAAAACAGTTTCGAAAGCACTTTTCTACTTTTGAAACTGTTTTTGTTTTGATTACTTTTACCTTTTAAAAAGCAAAGAGTTTGTCAGCACATAAAAAACAAAAAAGCAGTTTAAATGAAAAGCCTGGAATTTCGCAACCTGAAATTACCAGCGGAACTTCAATTGAGCAAATTCAGCGTTTTAGACGAATTCAACCTTCTGCACAAGAATTAGTTTCTGGTATTTTATCTGGAAACATTACTGCACTAAGCAGAGCAATTACTCTTATAGAAAGCACTAATCCGAATCATTTGGCCAAAGCAAATGAAATAATTAATGCCTGCTTGCCTCATGCCAATCAATCGGTTCGAATAGGAATTACTGGTGTTCCCGGAGTTGGAAAAAGTACTTTTATTGAAGCCTTTGGCAAACAACTCACCGGATTAGGAAAAAAACTAGCCGTCTTGGCAGTTGATCCAAGTAGTTCTTTCTCTCACGGAAGTATCTTAGGTGATAAAACCCGAATGGAAGAATTGGTAAAAGACGAAAATGCCTTTATAAGACCTAGCGCATCGGGAGAAACTCTTGGTGGTGTTGCCCGCAAAACAAGGGAAGCTATTATACTTTGTGAAGCGGCTGGATTTGACACCATATTAATAGAAACCGTGGGCGTTGGACAAAGCGAAACCGCCGTTCATAGTATGGTCGATTTTTTCTTATTACTAAAAATTGCTGGTGCTGGTGATGAACTACAAGGTATAAAAAGAGGTATTATGGAAATGGCTGATGCAATTATCATAAACAAAGCCGATGGGGACAACATAAAAAAAGCAAGGCTTGCTAAAACTGAATTTAATAGGGCTTTACATTTATTTCCTCTCAAAAAATCGAGATGGCAACCTACTGTAAACACTTGTAGCGCCATTACTCATGAAGGAATTCCTGAAGTATGGCAAACTATTCTTGATTATTTTGAAATGGCAAAAGCCAGTCTTTATTTTCAGGAAAAAAGAAAAGAACAAAACCAGTTCTGGATGATGGAAACAATTAATGAGCAATTAAAAACAAACTTCTACAATCACCCAGAAATCATAGCCGAACTTGATAAAAACAAAAAAGCAGTACAAAATGATGAAATTTCACCTTTTGCAGCTGCTACTATTTTGTTGGAATTATACAAGAAAGGAACAAAGCAACAAAGGGACTAAGTAGAAAACCTATGAACCTTTGCTACTTTGTGGCTTTGAACCTATTTCTTCTTAATATCTCTTAGTTTATACTTATTCTCTTTATATAAGTTCCCTGCAGTTACGACATGTGCCAAAGCATCTTTTGCAAGTTCTTCGTCTAGCTTAACAGGAACTAAAGTAGTGTCGTTTTTAATTTCAAACTGCAATGGTTTTAAATTTGGTTGCATGATTACCACCTTATTATCTACTCTAAATGCGTTGATATCGTTAAACTGCATAATCGACCTTCCTTTTACATCTGGTCCTATTTTAGTTAGATTTCTTCCTATCATCGGTGTTTCAAACTGTGAACCTATATAACTTAATAATGTAGGAGGAATATCAATCTGGCTAGCCAATTTATCATATGCTTTACCTTTAGGAACTCCTGGCCCCATGATTAAAGCTGGAATATGAAACTTGTTTATTGGCACTAAATTTTTTCCGTATGTTCTTGTGTTGTGATCTGCAATTACGATAAAGATAGTATTCTTAAAATACGCTTCTTTTTTAGCCATTTCGAAGAATTTTCCAATCGAAAAATCGGCATATTTCATTGCGTTATTAACCGTTGCAGCTTTCTTATCGTATGGTTTAATTCTTCCTTCCGGATACTCGAATGGTTCGTGATTAGAAGTAGAAAACATTAATGAGAAAAAAGGTTTGTCTCCTTTGGCTTTAAAGTAGTTATTTGCTTTTACAACCAAGTCTTCATCCGAATATCCCCAAGTTCCTTTAAATGCATATTTATGTCCATCGGAATCAAAATCTTCCTGATCTACAATATCCTGAAATCCATTTCCGTTAAAAAAGGAAGCCATATTATCAAAATTGGCCATACCTCCATAAATAAAACTCGTTTCGTATCCTTTTCTTTTTAAAGCATCTGCCAAAGTAAAAAATCCTTGTTGTGAGTTTCCTAATTTCACTACACTTTCTGAAGGCGAAGGCAGGAATCCTGTAACAACAGCTTCGATTCCGCGTACGCTACGTGTACCTGTACAATATAAGTTGGTAAAAAGTAATCCCTCTTTAGAAAGTTTATCAAACTCTGGAGTTAATGGTTTGCCACCTAAAATCCCAACATACTCTGCTCCCAGACTTTCTTGTAAAAATATAACCAAATTATAAGGTCTTTTTAAAAGTGTATCTGGGTTTTGAATATGAAGAAACGGAATTTTCGGATCGGTAAAATCAGCAGGATTTACTGTCATGTATTTTTTTACACGAGCAATTGCTTCTGCTTCTTCCATTTTGCCATACATCTTAGTATTTCCTTCATTCTTGATAGAATAAGCTGCAAAAGCAACTGTGTAAAATGAATTTAATCCTAAACAGTTTGTTAACTGATCTGTAGAAAAAACGGCATTACTTGCATTTATTGGTCGCTTTGAAGTAAGACTTGAACGTGCTCCAAAAAACAACAGAAAAGCTACAAATGGAAACGCAATTAATTTGATTTTATAATTGGCTGGATGTGTATGAAAGTATTTCTTCCCTTTTTTGAAAGCAAAATATATTACAACTCCTAAAATTAAGAAGGTTACGATTATAGAAACCAAATAACTTTTAAGAAGCATTCCTACTACTTCTCTTGGGTATATTAAATAATCTAAAAAGATTTTGTTCGGACGTGTATCGTATTGTTTTACAAAATCTGGCGTTGCTAATTCTACAAAAAGAATCAGAAACAGAAATAGGAAACTATAAAATACCAAAAATTTGTTTGTGAATTTGATGCAGTTATTAGGCAAAAAAGTCACTAATAATGCTGGTAGAAATGACATATAGCATAGCAATATCAAATCCATTCGCAAACCTATCGGGAATATGTACCAATAATCCTGAGTCTCAACTACTCGCTCCTTAAATAAAAAAAATAAAAATATTCGACTTAATGTAGTTATCAGTAATCCAATTGCTATAAAATTAAATATAGGTTTTAAAAAAGCGAATTTTTTCATTTAATAAGGAATTTCTAAAGTGTTGAAAAAAATATTTTAAATTAAATTGTGAGCGTTTATTCTTCGTAACGTTTTATCTCACGATCATAAAACTCATTGGCAAGAACAATTAATCCTTCCATTTCGGCATTCAATTCGCCTTCGTCAAGATCTTCAGCTTCTTCCATAAATTCAACCTCATCATCTTTTAAATTGATGATAAACCTTGGGTAATCAAGATGTATAATGAAGATATCTTCTGGGAAATCAGTATTGTCGCCGAGCAAAAATTTAGGTAATTCCATTTTTATTTTAGATTTTATGTGTCAAATTTAAGAATTTGAAACTGAATTATTGATTAATTTTTTTGTGAGGTAATGAAAACGAATATACAAAAATATAGCTGCTGCTGTTAGTCCGGCCAAAAGACCTATCCAAACACCTTCTGCTTTTAACTCTGTGTATTCGGCTAAATAGTATGAAATAGGAAATCCTATAATCCAATAAGCTACAAATGTAATATACATAGGTACTTTTACATCTTGCAATCCGCGTAAAGCACCTAAAACAACAACCTGAATTCCGTCAGAAATTTGGAAAACTGCTGCTATTAAAAGTAATTTTGATGCAATCCCTATTACTTCGTTATTGTCTAAAAGTTGTCCTCCGTTTTCCATATTCAAAAAGATATGCGGTAAGAAATCGTGGAAAGCTATAAATAGAATAGCAAAAACAGTTTCGATTATAATTGCTAGTAAAAAGATGGAACGTGCTACTACAACTAGGTTTTTAAAATCATTTAATCCTCGCTGATTACTAACTCTAATCATCGAAGTAACGCTTAAACCCATGGCAAACATAAAGGTCATCGAAGCTAAACTTAAAGCAATTTGGTTTGCTGCCTGGCTAGTTTTACCAATATTACCACAAAGCCAGATTGATGCTGTAAACAACACTACTTCGAAAAGCATTTGCATCGCTGAAGGAAATCCTATGCTTATAATTTTTTTAATAGTTTCTTTTTTGATTTCTGAAAAGCTAAAATTCTGAAAATGGTGCTTTAATTCTTCTCTCCTAGATATCATAATATGCATGAACATTACTAAGAATATCCTTGAAATTACTGTTCCAAGTGCTGCTCCAACAATTCCCATTTTAGGAAAAATCCAGATACCATATATCAATAGATAATTTATTCCTACGTGTAATACATTTGCCATCACCATAGCATACATAGAATATTTTGTAAGCGAAAGTCCATCAGCAAATTGCTTATATCCCTGATACATTATTAAAGGAATCAATGAAAAAGCTACCCAATCAAGATACGGTTTTGCAAGTGCAATTACATCGGCTGGTTGCTCTAGTAATTCCATTATTGGCTTTGCCAAAACAATTACTCCAAAAAGCATTAATCCTAAAATAGTACACAAGAATAATCCGTGATGAAATGCGTTGCGAATTTTTTTGTCATTCTTCTCTGCATCTCCTTCGGCAACTATAGGAGTAATTGCTGTCGAAAACCCGATTCCTAATGACATTGCAATAAAAATCATACTGTTTCCTAATGAAACGGCTGCCAGTTCTGTGCTTCCTAGTTTTCCAACCATAATATTATCGACAATACCTATAAGGGTATGCCCTACCATTCCTAGTATTATGGGGTATGCTAATTTTAAATTATAAGAAAATTCTTTTGTATATTGAGAAAAGTTCACTCTATATTTTTTTAAGTCTGCAAAGATAATTAGAACCTTTCAATTCTTTCTCTATTATTCAATTTATAACCCTATTTATTATTCATTTTATCAGGAACCTCAATATTATATAATAAAAGCTAATAATTATATAACATGCTCCTTGTACCCAAAATATACTTTTACATCATTAATAAACTAAAACATCTGATACTATGAAAAAGGGATTCAACTTAAAAATGCTATTAATTGCAGTTTTTGCAATTATATACACATCTGCAACGGCACAAAGCACCGAAATAAAAAACTATGACCAAGGTTTCCGTTTAGGTTTTGGTTTAAATGGTGGTATTCCAACAAATAAAGTATATAGCTGGTCGTTGGGTGGAGATGTTAGGTTACAGTATGATTTGTCTATGAAAACATCATTAACCTTAACAACAGGTTTTACTAATTTGTTTGTTAACAAACAGGATCTAAAAGACATAGGATTCATTCCTGCAAAAGCTGGTTTTAAAGCCTTTGTTTGGGAAGATCAATTTTATGTATTAGGAGAAGTTGGTGCTGGTTTTGCAGTGACAAACGGAAACAATGACACCACTTTTTTATGGGCTCCAGGAATTGGGTATGCTAATAAATATGTTGACATAAGTGTGCGATATGAAGATTACACAAAATTTAATACCAATCAGGTTGCATTGCGATTGGCATACGGGTTTAGATTGTAAACCAAAATATAAAACATTCATAAAAAGCCTTTCGAAAGAGAGGCTTTTTTAGTTATATACAATTTGACATACATCATATTTTACCATTGGTCAACAGATAATAACCATTAGTCAAACGTTTTTTTAGGATTGGAGAGGAACATGGTACTTCGTGGAAAATTTAATTTAAATCATGAAAAAATCTGTTTTTTACCTATCACTACTGTTCTTATTTCTATTGATTTCCGTTTCGGTAAGAGCACAATCTGGCATATCTGGAGAAGCCAAAATTGATTACGTTCCGTTTTCTAATTATGTTCGCCCAATAGACAGTTCTAAAACTGATGCACAGAGCAATTTTAAAAGAGCTCAAATTGCTCTGGAAGTTCCCATTTCTTTTAAAATGGACAAATATAATAACCCAAGATTATGGTCGATTGGGGTTCAGGGAGCTTATGCTAAAATGGAAAATAAAAATTATGACATCCCTTCTCTCCCAGAAGCATTACCAAATGGATTTCCTACAGAGATTTTAAATGCACAAATCGGAGTCAAGCACTTACGATCAATTTCTCAATCATGGTCTTTATTAGCAATGGCTTCGGTAGGTATTTATACCGATATGGAAGAAATTAATAAAGATGATGTGTTGATTCAAGGAGGTATTCTTTTCATTAAACAATTCAATCCAAATTTAGCACTTGGTTTAGGGCCTGTCCTTACTAATAGTTTTGGTGTTCCGATGGTACTTCCTGGAATTTATTTTAATTGGGAATCACGAGGTGCTTTTCACTTTAAAGTAAACTTTCCAGAAGGAGTGGAAATAGGCTACCGAATGAATGACAATTTTGACCTAAAAGCTGTTTTGGAGTTAGGCGGAATGACTGCAGAAACCAACGTAGGCGGCAAATCGATATTGTTAGGATATCAACAAATTATTGCTGGTATTAAACCACAAGTAAAATTGGGCAAGCACTGGACATTTGAACCTACAATAGGATCAACTCTCGTTCGTTCGTTCTCGACCAATAACCGAAAAATAAAAGATATATTTAAAGAAAAAGACCTTGCTGATCCTAGATTTACAACCACTTTTTATGGAGCTGTAGCTCTTAAATGGAAATTTTAAAATTATCGGCTTAACAAATTCTTATACACTACCTCTTTCAACAATGCTTCGCGGCGTGTTCTTGAAATAGGTAGTTCTTGTCCTTTTATAAACAAACGTCCGCCAGAAACAGAATCGATGTGCGTAATATTTACCAAAAAAGATTTATGAATCCTAAAGAAAATTTCAGCTGGAAGTGTTTCTTCTAATGAAATCATGGTTTGATGAATTACAAGAACCTTATCTTTAAAGTGAAGCTTAGCATAGTTTTGCATTCCTTCTATATATAAAATATCTACCCAGGAAATCTTTTGGAATCCTTCTTCCTGGCGTACATAAAGATATGGATCTAGTTGTGATTGTTTAGGAGAACCAATCATTTGATGCCATTGTTTCGCTTTTAGAGAAGCTTGATAAAACCGCTGGAATGCTATAGGTTTTAGCAAATAATCGACCACTTGTAAACGGTATCCATCCAGAGCATGCTCCGAATAAGCTGTGGTAAAAATAACCAACGGCGGATTGTCCAAAGACTCCAAGAATTCTAATCCTGAGAGATAAGGCATATTAATATCCAAAAACAACAAGTCTACCTGTTTTTCCTGAATGTACGAAGTGGCCTCTAGTGCCGAAGCACATGTACCTATTACTTCCAAAAAATCTATCTTAGAAATAAAATCTACAATTCCATTTCTAGCTATAGGCTCGTCATCGATTACAAGGCATTTCATAGTCATATCTTATATGTTTTTTAAATCTGATTCTTAGTACTTTAAAGTTAACCGCAAATTTTTAAGCTGCGTAACTTATGCAAAAAAATTAACCGCAAAGAGTACAAAGGTTTTCGCAAAGTTCGCAAAGCTCGTTCAACACAAAGCTTTGCTCCCGAAGCCTCGGGATTGCGTTTTTATAAAACCATCAGTATGTAAAAACTTTGCGCCCTTTGCGGTAAAAACCTACTTGATGTTTATTACTTTAAATCCAAAACAACCTCAACTGTAAAATCCGAATCGGTTTTATTTATTTTTAATTCATGTCGATTTGGGTATTGTATTGCCAGTCTTTTACGTACGTTTTCAAGTCCCAATCCCTGACTTTTGGATGGGATTTTATATTGCTCTGTATAGGAGTTTTCTATTTTAAAAACCAATTGCTTATTCATTTGTTCGCAAGATAAATGCACATATCCTTTTTGGTTTGGCAATCTCGAAACGTGTTTAAAAGCATTTTCTATTAAAGGAACCAAAAGCAATGGTACAATCTGTAGTTGTCCGTCTTCGATATTCCAATTAGTCTTTACATCTAGCTCATCTCCCCATCGGGTTTTTTCGACCGAAACCAAATCTTTTAGATACTTGATTTCGAGATATAACGCAACATATTCTTTATTACATTCATACAATTGATATCGTAAAATATCCGAAAACTGTATCAACAAATCCGAAGCTAATTTCACATTGCTTTGCATCAAAATATGAATGTGATTAAGCACATTAAACATTAGGTGCGGATTAATTTGATCCTGTAAAATCTTTATCTGTGCCTCCAAATGCACTTGTTGCAATTGCGCATGATTTTTTTCGATAACATTATGTTCCTGATAAAATCGAATACCACAAGCTGTACCATTAATTAAAATCGCTGCTGGAACGCTGCCACAAAACCTTGCCCACAAAAAATGAAGCGTAGTCATATTAACCTCATCAGGATATAATCTTGCTCTAAAAGACACATCCGAAAAAGCTGTATATATTAATGCCAAACACAAAGACAAAAGCAAAACTATAAACAACCCTTGCATTGCAAATAGGCGCATTTTATTTTTACGCAACGCATTAGGAAGTAAAACATCACTGAGGAAATGTGCCAAAATAATGGAACATAACAAAATCAAAACAACTTGGTAAGTAGCGGGAATAATATCATAATCTTCAATCATTTGCGCCCAAATAGTCGTACCTAGTATACACCAAAAAAAGACTATAAAAATCCAATGGTATTTATCTTTGTTTTTTATTTTCATCTAAAAAAGAATAAGTAATATGAGAAAATTAGTATTCAAAAGTAACTCGATATTTCTAAAAAGAGCAGCAAAGTACCGAAAAGATTCTTTGCTGCTGCTTCTGAGTTAACTATAAAAAGAGGTTATAAAATAAAATATCCGATACTTACATTAAAGGAACTTACTTTGGAGTCAAAGTCTTTGCTTATATTATTTAAGCCGCCTTGATAAGTAAAATCAAGCGTAAACTTCCACATCTCTACTCCTGCTCCAACCTGATATCCGATATTCGACTTATCAAATTTCTTGTATGAATCTTTCAGTTGGTTTAATGATGTAATATTATCATCGATAACATAAGAGTAAACTCCTCCTCCAAAAACTCTCACATTAAGAGCGTCAAGATTTACTACTTTATAACCAATAACCAAGGGAACCTCAATACTTTTCCATTTTACATTTCGTGACCCCATTAAAGAAGTCTCAATTTTAGAAGATTTCTCACTATATAAGATTTCATTTTGAATATAAAACCTTCCTATATCAAATCGTGCCATTGCACCACCAAAATAACCTGATGCATATTTAGAACTAAAGCCATCCGAAACTGGCAATTCTGAATAATTTGCTCCACCTTTTATCCCAATATGAATCGGTAACGGAGATTGAGCATTTGCTTTGCTAGAAATTAAACCTAATAAGAAAAGAGTAGTCAACAATACTAATTTGTAAATTTTCATGATAATAGTTTTTATTAATTTGATGCAAAGGAGCATAAACTATAATCTCTATTAAAATTAGTTTGATGAACGGCATTACTCTTTTGACCAACGGACAGAAAACATTTTTTTTTAACCACAAATTAGCACAAGTTGTTTTTTCTCTAGCTCCATCATCTATCCACCTAGCATCATGCTTCTTTCATCTTACTTCTTGCTTCTTCCAATCTTACTTCTTACTCACCAAATACCTCTCATCCGTCAACGTCTTCATAAAGGCAATTAATTGTTTTTTTTCTTTTTCGGTTAAATTTAGTTTGTCTTCGGGTAATGTTTGGTTAGGAAGGTCAAATCCTAAACCTATACCGCCACCATCATTATAAAAATCGACAACTTCTTCGAGTGTATTATAAACCCCATTATGCATATAAGGAGCTGTAAGTTCTATGTTTCTTATTGTAGGTGTCTTAAACGAAAACTTATGAATGGCTGCTTGCGTTAATACAAACTTCCCTAAATCACCATCAAGCGTTTTATTTTTATTTGGCACCCCCAATACTTCACTTTCTGACTTGTCAAAATTTGGAGGAACTGTTCCATTTGTAAGCGGAATAAAATGACACGTAGCGCATTTGGCTTTGCCAGCAAATAAATTAAAACCTGCTTTTTCATCTGCTGTAAATGTTGCTTTATTTTGCATATACCTGTCAAACTTAGAATCGTAATGACTCAAAGAACGAATGTAAGACCCTAAAGCATTTTTTATTTCGAATTCATTTATTTCACCTTTCGGAAATGCCTTTTTAAACTCCTTTACATAGTTTGGATTTTTCTTAATCGCCAATGCAGATTTCTCTAAAGAACCATGCATTTCATTTTCATTTTTTATAACAGCAACTGCCTGATCTTCTAGATACCCCACTCGGGAATCAGAGAAAAACACACGCTGAAATGCAATATTAGCCAATGTTGGTGTATTACGTTGAATCATCGATTTTCCGTCTAGCGAAACTGCTCGTTCCAAACTATCTGTAAATGCTTTCTCTTCATGATGGCACGAAGCACAAGAGCGCGTATTGTTTCCGGATAAAATTGGGTCGTTAAATAACTTTTTCCCTAATACAATTTTTTCTGGTGTTGTTTTATAATCTGGAAATCCCGAAAATGCTTCCGCATCAAATGCGTCCTTATCAAATATAGTTTGTGCCGTTGGTTTTAAACCTCTAGATTCAGTCATAAACGGAATCCCTAGTTCTGTTTGAGTTTTATAAAGTCCTCTACTCAACGGATTCGCAATTTCTCTGATAAAAAATGCGCGATCAAACGTATTAAAATTAGTATTTGCTTTTAAGTATTTCTTTCCTTTTTCAAAGATATCAAGAACCTCTTTAGCATTCGAAACCTTCTTATCCTGTATAAAAACACGGTAGTATTTTTCGATAGTTTCTAAAGAAACCAGTGCTTCGGGAATGGAGTTAAAAACAACAGGCGAATCAAATCCTGTTATTCCTAAAGTAACAATACGATACACCTGTAATCGCATACCGTCAAAAACATGCGCATCGGTTAATTCATTTGTACTCGAAACTTTTTCTAAGCGAGTTAAATTAGCTGCAAGAACACCCAGTTCCTGAACCAATTCTTTTTTGCTTTCTTTATTGTATCTCGGAAAAACTAACTCTTCGATAACCTGAAACCCTTCGGGTGGAACCGTTATTTTATCATTTTCTTCAAACTCACTTATCGCAGGACCATTAATCGCTTTAGAAACCGTTGGCGAGTAATATTCGCTTATCATTTCGACTTTCTTATAGCTTTGGTGCGCTTCTAGAAATTGTCTCTGAATTTGTGCTTCGGTCGAATCCGATTGAACCGAATATTTAAGCTTATCAACTTTTTGAATTAATAAAGTAATATCAGCTTTAAACAATTCATTTACTTCCTGATGTTTGTTTTTTTTCTGACAAGCAACTAATGCTATTACGAACAACAAACAATATATTTTTTTCATGATTTAATAACGATTAAAAGAGGAATATTCAGAAAAACAGAAACCACTACCTCAATTAGAAGTAGTGGATAGCTGTTTTATAATTACTTAAAAAATTATCTCGCTAAACCTTTAAGTACTAAGATTTGACTTGCTTGTTTTTCGTTAGGGCGATTTGTTCCACCATCAACGCCTTTATATTTATCACCAGTCCAAGTATGTGGCTGTACACTCAACATAAAAGTATCTTCGATACCAACTTGCTCCGAAATATCGATTAAAGCACCATATTCCCAATCTCCAAAGTTAGACATTCCACCTACGTTATATTTAGCAGCATCAGCTTGCGTACGACGGTGATCTAACTCAACTACAACTTTTAAATCTTTAGTTGCAATGTTGTATTGATAGATGTAAGCATCATGTGTTTCGTCTCCGTAACCATTAGCATCTTCCTGAACGTACACAAAGTTTTTAGTTACACAAATGTTATCAGGGTTTTGAAATTTACCAGCAATTCCAGTACGGTTATCACCATCAAGAACAACCTCAAGAGTACCTTTTAATGGATCAGCAGCATCAAGATTTAATCTATAAACTCTACCATATTTAGTTCTAGAAGCATCAGCATTAGTTCCAGTAGTATTTTGTCCAGTTACGTTAAAATACAATTCACGGTCAGCAGTACCACCACCTTTACGGTAATCTAAATCCTCAACACGACCAAATTTAATTGCTTTTAATGTATTTACAGATGCATTAATTTGAGCACCAGTAAGTGTAGTATGATTATCAATTTTCACAAAAGAAACAGGATATGATTTACTAACCTCCATATCTTTCTCTCTTTGGTTATCATCATTTCTTTTTAACATGTATAAAGAACCACTTGATAATTCACCCACAGTATTCGATACATACATAAAAACCTGACCTCCATAAGTTCCAGAGTCATCATCGCCAATTACAACAACCGTTTTACCTTTGTAAGCAGAAGAACGTAAAGGCAAAGCATTTTCGGCACTTAAACGACCAAAACCTACCAATTCCTTAGATACTGAAGCTGAACCTGCACTTCCGTTAGGATCCAATGCATGTGTACGAGATTCCTCTCCAGACTCTCCACAAGTTAAATAAACAGGACCAAAACCATGCTCAGCTGGCGTAGCCATTGTAGCACCACATAATCTCCAAGTTCCTCCGCTAGAGTTTAACAAATATTCCCCTTTAGTAGGTTTAAATGTTTTGTCCAACGTAATTCTAGAAACTGCAAAGTTATCTTCGTTGTTTACCAAAAAAGTAAAAGTTCCATCCGTATTTCTTAACAAACCAGAACCATCAGCAGAACCTCCAAAAACAAACTTAGGACTATCTGGGAAAACATCATCAGAACCAAAAAGAGAGTAAATCTTTAAGCTTTCAAAACCTGCCTTAGCTTTTAATAAACTTGGCGTAACCGAATGGTCTTTTAATACAACACTAGATGTTGCTACTTCCTCTTGATCTTTAGAATCGTTGTTACACGATGTAATCAATGAGCCTAGAATAATTAGGGGTAAAATAATTCTTTTCATTTTAGTTTTAAGTTGGTTTATATTTTTTTGGCAAAGTAAGCCCCCACTCTTTAACTAAAAATGATTTAGATATTATCAAAAAAACAAAAGTCACGTCAAAATCACCAAATAAACACTAAATTAATTAACATTAAATTAGTAATACAAAACATTCATAAACTTACAGTAACATCAAACCAAAAAAAAGAGCCTTATTTCTAAGACTCGTTTTCTAATTGTTGTTTATACATCTTGATATTATCTTTTATTGCTTCTGGCAATTCTGGTTCTTTAATATCTGCATGTTTTTGCATTACTTCCCAAATAATTCTGGCTACAATATAACGAGCCATTTCTTTATCATCAGCAGGAACTACATACCATGGCGCATCTTTGGTCGAAGTTTTATTTATCGCTTCCTCATAATATTGCTGATATTCATCCCAATGTCCGCGTTCCTTCAAATCCGACACAGAAAATTTCCAATTGTGTTTTTCTTTCTCCAATCGTCGCAATAATCTTTGGCGTTGTTCCTCTTTACTCAAATGCAAGTAAAACTTAAGAACAATAGTTCCGTTTTGAGTAATATGTTTCTCAAAATTATTAATTTGCTCAATCCTGTCCTTCCAGAAATCCTCCGGAATATCCTCTACCTTCTCGATTCCAGGCAAATTCTCATTTAATATAAATTCAGGATGCACACGAGTTACCAAAATATTCTCGTAATGTGTACGGTTAAAAATCGCATATTTCCCTTTTTCGGGCAAAGCCAGATAATGTCTCCATAAATAATCATGCTCTAACTCCGCCGAAGTAGGCGTTTTAAAACTATGAACCACAACCCCACGCGGATTAAACTCCTTAAAAACCTCACGAATCAAACTATCCTTTCCCGAAGTATCCATTCCTTGCAAACAAATCAAAACGCCATACCTATTATGTGCATACATCACATCTTGCAGTTTACTCAATTTAGCTTGAACCTTATCCAGCTTTACCTCCTTTTCCTTTTCATCAGCATCTATATCCAGTAAAGTCGGGATTTTTGATAATTTTATTTTATCAACAACTTTAAAATTTTTTGGGTCAATTGATTTCATATTTCATCATTTTAATTAAAGTAAATATACTATTTTTGGTCAGCTTTTTCCCGCTTTGCATTACAATACTTTTCAGTAAATTGCTTTTTTCTAATAAAGTAACAGGAGCTTCCGCTGGTCGCTCTGTTTCTTCAAGAAAAAATAACAATTTCCTCTCAAAGTATTTTCATTATAATCGGGGCTAAAAACATCTACATTCAAAAACAACAATCATTAAACTATTCCATAAATAATGAAAAAAACAATTACTATACTTTTTCTTTTATTTATAAATCAGATATTCAGTCAGACCGAAAACAAATATTCTAAAGAAGAAATCTATAGCGAAATTTATGGCAAATGTTTCAAAAACTTACCACCTATCAAAGAAATAGAAAATATGCCCACTTTACAAAAAATGCCCTTTTGTAGCCTAGTTGAGTGTCTCGTTTTGACAGAATACGTAAGAAATGAAAAAGACATTCAGGAAGCAATTCTCAAAAGAACCGTCGAAATTACAGCCTTACTTTATAACGAAGGAACTCCTGTATATTTAACAAATGGCATGGACAGTTCCTATAAAGCTGATGAGGATAATCAAGATGTAACTGATGATAATAATTTAATTTATATAAGTATTGCCGAATGTACCTCATCAGAGTCTTTACAGAAATTTAAAAAAACTGTCAATCAAGAAACTTCAAGGCTAATTAGCAATAAACAGAAGCAGAAATAAAAGACTAAAATAAATAAAAGCATATTTTAAAAACAACAATCATGGAAAAATTCACACTCGAAATCCTATTCCAAATCATCGGGATTGGTTCAGCATCAGGACTTATATATCAAGACAATTCATTATTTATAATTGGTGACAATAGTGGTTACTTATACGAATACAACATCGATAATTCCGATTTAAAAAAACACGAAATAATTGCAAATCCAACCGAGAATATTGCAAAAAATCTAAAACCCGATTTCGAATCTATTACGCATCACAACGATACCGTATATATTTTTGGTTCAGGCTCAACCGACCAAAGAAACAAAATGGTCGAATTCGATTTAAAAAACAAAACCAAAATTGCTACAAACAACTTAACCGATTTTTATGCCGTAATGCAAAATTTCTCAGGTATAAAACCCGAGGATTTTAATCTGGAAGGAGCTATTTTCGATGGTGAAAATTGGTACTTATTCAATCGTGGAAACGGAAAAACCAATAAAAATGCCATATTTACCATACACGCCAAAAATCTAGGCGAAGAATTCAGCCTTATTTCAGTAGACTATAAACTCCCTAAAATAAAAGGAGTTCGCAGCAGTTTTACCGATGCCATCCTTGTCGATAATAAAATTTACTTTTTGGCTACAGCCGAAGACACAAAATCAACCTATGCCGATGGAGAGATATTAGGCAGTTTTATAGGGCAAATCGATTTAAAAACCATGAAAATCGACTACACTAAAAAAATCAGTACAACCAACAAATTCGAAGGCCTTACCTTATATAAAAAATCAAACAATACAATCGAGTTTTTACTTTGCGAAGACAATGACACTGAGCTTTTAGAAACTAAGATTTACAAATTAACCCTAAACAATTAAAATGAACCCTATTTTAAATCAAAACCTTTTTCTAGTAAAAGAACACGTCGGGATGTTCAAAGCTGCTAATAACTATGACATTTACAATCCCGAAAACAATGAACTAATAATGAATTGCCGAGAAAAAAATCTAGGCTTTTTTACCAAAGTATTACGTTTTACAGATTTTAAAAGAGCAACTCCTTTCGACATCGAAATTGCATCGCCAACTGGAGAAAAAATAATTAATGTAAAACGGGGCGTAGCAATTTTCCGTTCTACAGTAGAAGTATTCGACGAGAAAGAACGTTTAATTGGAACATTCAAACAAAAATTACTTTCTATTGGAGGAAAATTTCAAATTTTAGACAAAAACGAAAGACTAGTTTGTACACTACAAGGAAAATGGACTGGTTGGGATTTTAAATTCACCAAAGACACTAAAATATTTGGACAAGTAAATAAGAAATGGGCAGGAATGGGGAAAGAATTCTTTACCAGTGCCGATAATTATGTACTACAAATAGATAATTCAGTAGCACAAGACGATAGCGTAAGACAACTTATTCTTGCAGCAGTAATGTGTATCGATATGGTATTAAAAGAATAAATTAGATTCTTAAAGATTTAGTTAGCCACAAATTAATTTGATAGCAAATAGGCGGTACTAAAATATAATACTTAGAAAAAGCCATGAATTACTCCGATAAAAGGAATTCATGGCTTTTATATTATTTGTTATTCTGATACGCTTCTCTATTCTTCTGTTCTGTCAGAATCTTGTCTAAGAAAGGTGTTGCTTCTTTTTCTATTTCTTCTTTCGAAATTTCCAAAGCCAGCGGATCTTTAACTAATTGTAGCCAAGGTTTCTTTCCGTCAAAATCATAAGACCCAAAAACAATTACTGGAGTTCCTTTAACCTTTACATTCTCTTTATCTGCCAATACCCATTGATTAGCCCAATCATAAAGATACCGAGCATCTTTTTCCTGAAGCCTTAAGCAAGAATGAGAAGCTGGATATCCTGGCAAAGCATATTGATGAAAACCAACACCTTTCTTGTTTTCTATATTAAAATTCCAGCGTAACTCCCACTCATCGTTAAAAGTACTAGTCGTTTTTTCGGCTTTCCAATTGGTATAAAAAAGTCCCGTTGGAGTTGGATCTTTTTTTCTTCCCATATTAGTCTGTCCTGTATAAACCAATTGTCCTTTCTCGTAAGCAGCAAATGTTTGCGATGGATACGAAAAGAAGATTATCTTATCAACATCCCTCAAATACGGAACTGTCAGCGGAAACGGAAGATAGTTCTCTACCTTTTCATTTAAATCCGATGGAACTATAATAGAATCCATTTTTGCAAAATTTGCTTTGTCAGTTCGGTTAACAGCTGCAAGAATACCTAGCTGTGCATCATTTGTAGTATTGGCCTTCAACCAATCTTTTCTATTCTCGATATGATAAGAAATCGCCGTTGGCTTTTTGCGTATTTCTATTTCTTTAATCTCTGGAGTCTCATTCTTTTTACAAGAAAAGGACAGAATTGCTATAGTTAAAATAAGAAGTATCTTTTTCATAATAAATGTGTTTATTACAAATTTGACTTTTTAAATAGAAAAAAGCATTACATAATTTTCTGCATTTGTTTCTTTATTTAAAGATAACTATAAAACATATAATAGAAACATCGATTTTATTCTCTTAAAAAAAGACATTTCACTTATTTAAAAACACAAAGCCAACTATGCGAAAGAAATGTATTTCTTTTTGCATTCTTTTTTTACATAAAATCTATGTTTCTATGTGTTAAATAAAATTTTCATGCAATACACTCAACGCATATATAGCAATAAAACTTAACACACTTTAAAATAAAAAGCGAAAACGTAATAGTAGAAATCCAGTTAATTTTATATTAAGAATCCCTATTAAAAGCCACTTCCAAAGTTGAAAATAAGTATTTTTGTATGACAAACGATTCAAACAAATCGTACTTTACAGTACATTAAAATAACTAATATGAGTAATCTAAAAAATAAAAATGCCCTAATTACTGGTGCTGGAAAAGGAATAGGAAAAGCTGTTGCAATTGCTTTAGCAAAAGAAGGTGTAAATGTAATTTTATTGGCAAGAACTCAAGCTGATATTGATGCTGTTGCTACCGAAATAAATGCTTTTGGAGTAAAATCCTTAGCAATAACTGCCGATGTAGCAGACATTAATTCTGTAAACAAAGCAATAGAAAAAGCAATAGCCGAGTTTAAAACCATCGATATTTTAATTAATAATGCTGGAATTGCTGCTTTTGGTAATTTCTTAGAATTAGAACCTGCAGCTTGGGAAAGAATCATCCAAGTAAACTTAATGGGAACATATTATGTAACCCGTGCCGTTTTACCAAATATGATTGAAAACCAAGTAGGAGACATCATCAATATTTCATCGACTGCAGGATTAAACGGAAATGCATTAACAAGTGCTTATAGCGCTTCTAAATTTGCAGTTCTAGGACTAACAGATTCTTTAATGCAAGAAATGAGAAAACACAATATTCGAGTTACAGCTTTAACACCAAGTACTGTAGCAACCGATATGGCTAAAGAATTAAAACTTACAGATGGTAATCCTGAAAAAGTAATGCAATCTGAGGATATCGCAGAACTAATCATTGCTCAACTTAAATTAAACCGTAGAGTTTTTATAAAAAACAGCAGTATTTGGTCTACAAATCCTTAATCAGACCTAACAATTATATACAACAAAACCCCTTGCAAAAGGGGTTTTATTATTTTATAGAATTTCTATTTTCGTTTATATAAATTTCGACTCCGCTCAATTAGACAAATAAGTTACAATTCATACTTCTAGAATCTCGTAAATCTTGCCTCTTGCTTCTCCTCAGTCTTTTCTCTCTTTTAAGCTTCCGCTAATTTATTTACAAACTCTAATCGCACACTACCATCTTCATCAATCGTAGTCAGATTTATTTCATGTAGCGTATTTACTAATTCAGGATTCCAAGGCGTTTTTACTTTTACGTAATTCTCGGTAAATCCATGAATGTATCCTTCTTTGTTTTCACTTTCAAAAAGCACCGTTTTATTAGCTCCTAATTGACTTTCGTAAAAAGCACGACGTTTTTTAACCGATAATCCGCGTAACATTTTGCTACGTTTTGAGCGCACATTTGCAGGAACAACTCCAGCCATATTTACAGCCTCAGTATTATCACGTTCAGAATAAGTAAAAACGTGTAAATAAGATATATCCATTTCGTTTAAGAAATGATAAGTCTCAAGGAAATGCTCATCTGTTTCTCCAGGAAACCCAACAATTACATCGACACCTATACAAGCATGCGGCATAACTTCACGAATTTTATTCACTCGTTCCGTATATACTTCACGAAGGTAACGACGCTTCATTAATTTTAAAATATCATTACTTCCCGATTGCAACGGAATATGAAAATGAGGAACAAAAGTTCTGCTTTTAGATACAAATTCAATTGTTTCATTCTTAAGTAAGTTTGGTTCAATCGAAGAGATTCTCAAACGCTCAATTCCTTCTACTTTATCCAAAGCCTGAACTAAATCCAGAAAAGTATGTTCGTGTTTTTTATTTCCGAATTCTCCTTTTCCGTAATCACCAATATTAACTCCAGTCAGAACAATTTCTTTGATATTTTGAGATGATATTTCTTTGGCATTTTGCAATACGTTTTCCAAAGCATCACTACGAGAAATTCCTCTTGCAAGTGGGATTGTGCAATAAGTACATTTGTAATCGCAACCATCTTGTACTTTTAAGAAAGCACGGGTTCTATCACCAATCGAGTAACTTCCTACATAAAAATCAGCTTCAGATATTTCGCAAGAATGCACTTCGCCCATATCGTTTTTGCTCAAATCATTGATATAATCCGTGATTTTAAACTTCTCGGTTGCTCCCAGAACCAAATCAACACCATCTACCGATGCTAATTCTTCGGGTTTAAGCTGCGCATAACAACCTAAAGCAGCAACAAACGCTTTATCGTTAAGTTTCATCGCCTTTTTTACAACCTGCTTAAACTGCTTATCGGCATTATCAGTAACCGAACAGGTGTTGATTACATATATATCAGCAACATCTTCAAAATCGACACGATCGAAACCTTCATCCTGAAAATTTCTAGCAATTGTAGATGTTTCTGAAAAATTCAGTTTACATCCAAGCGTATAAAAAGCAACTTTTTTTCTATTTTCCATGGCAATAAACTACGTTTTAAGTAGTATTTATTATAATTTATCTCTTTTCAAAAGAGTTTGCAAATTTACGTACAATATTCTTCAAAACGAAATCAATAATTGGCTATATATCAATATTTTGCCATGTACCAACATTTACTTCCTTCAAAAAATACTTAAAAACCAATACTGATTTTACTTTTAACCAAAAACAGAACCTAAATTTTATAAAAAACAGAATAAAAGTGTCATTTTGACTCAATGAAACCTCAATTAAGAAAAAAAACTGCAAAATGAAGTCCCAAAAAGAACATAAAAAGTTTTTAAACTACAGACAAATCTTATTTTTACCCATCTTAAATACTTTTTTTAGCATTATTATCTATAAATAAAATTCTCTCAATTAAATGGATATTAACAAGATGCGGGCTTTTTTAAAAAATGAATTAAAAAACTAAAGTTTTCCTATTATACGCTTTGTTCGCGTAAATATTCGCCTTAAATTCACACCACGAAAAATGTGGTAAAAACAATACTATTTAACAACAATTGGCGTTAACTATTTTTCATAAAGTTGTTGCAATTCTTTATTGAACACAAAAACATAAATGGGCAAGCCGAAAACCATATAGAGTAGGTATTTAAATTAATTTAAAAAATAAAATGAAAGCATTTTTCCCCACAATCTTATTAATGCTATTAACTATTTTTGGAGCACAGGCACAAACTGCTAGTACAACTACAAATCCGTTTCCTACTATTGCTACACTTACTTCTTGGGCGAGTTATAATTCTCAATCAAAATTTGATATCGAAATCCGTAGTATCGGATTTAAATTTGAAGTAAAATCTGTTGAAGAAGGTTCTACTGCTTTTACCTACATCAGAAAAGTAACTGTAAACGACATTTCTTATACTGACAGAATCGTTTATAGAATTGCAAATGGTAATACAGCAAGTATCATATCATTAGTAACTGCTTCGACTGATTTAGTGTCGTTATACACACCACAATTGTCTACATACAAAAGCAACAACTGTAAAACCGAAATGTCTAAAGATAAAAATACAACTTGTACTTGTTACGAGAATGCTAATTACTCTATTGATGTTTGCGACGAACGTGTAAAACTTACAATGGGAGATGGAAATAAATATTTTATTTCTGTAGCAAAAAAATAAGTTCTATAAAAAATATCGTTATCATATAACGAACTCAATCACCCAAATCTTTACATACCAAAATTCGGTAACAACTTTACCTACATTTTGTTACTGCGTTAAAAACAATAGTTTGTAAAAATTTGGGTGTATTTTAAACTAAAGATTAGGATTTTTTAGTTCATACCAAACTTCCTCATCGCCATCAAGCATAAAGGAATTTGTATACTGCAGTCCAAGCTTTTCAAGAATACTTCTCGAACCACTATTTCCTGCATCTGCGTAAGCATAAATTGCGTCAACTTTCATTTCATTAAAAGCATAATCTATAAAAGCTTTTCCAGCTTCAGTAGCATATCCTTTACCCCAATATTCCTCAATAAAACGATATCCTATTTCGTAGAAATTCTGGTGATTATTGATCATATCAGTAATAAACTTTATTCCAGACCAACCAATAAAAGTATTGGTTTCCTTAAGAACTACTGCCCAACGCCCTGTCCCATTATCCTGATATTGTTGCAAAACATTTTTAATATAAGCGCGACTTTCGTCAATATGGGTAACGGGTTTATTCCCTACATATCTATGCACATTTGGGTTAGAATCTAGCTTAAACATTCCCTCATCATCTGTAGTGAGGAATTCTCTTAGTAATAATCGTTCTGTTTCAATTGAAGTTTTCATTAATTTAAGATATATCGTTGCACCACTTCGGCAACACCGTGATTATTATTTGATGCTACAATAACATCTGCTCTATCTCTTAATTCGGGCGTAACATTATCTACCCAAACTCCTAAACCTGCATATTCTATCATCGACAAATCATTACCTGCATTTCCTACAGCAATGATTTCGCTTTGATGAATATCTAATTTTGCTGCCAAAAGCTTTAAACTTGCCGCTTTATCGATTCCGTTTTGAGCTACTTCCAGGAAAAAGGGTTTAGACATTGCTACACTTAAGTGAGGCATTGCTGCTTTTAAATCAGCCTCAAGTCCTTTTAAATAACTTGGTTCTTCGAGCAAAATACATTTTACAGCAGCGGTATTAACAGCTTCCTTAAAACTTGCTACCTTATGGTGTTTTAAACCAGTAATAGTCTTTTCTATTTCAATAAATTCCGAATCAGTTTCACTGATGATCTCATTATTTAAATAGGTAATAATATGCGTTTTGTTCTTTAAACTGTAATCGTACAATTCGTGAATTTGTTCTTTTGACAAAGTTTGTTCAAAAAGAATTTCATCATCTTTTACATTACTAATAACAGCTCCGTTAAACGAAATCATATAGGAATGATTTAAATCTAATTCCAGTTCTTTTGCAAAAGCAGTCATCGCCGAAGTTGGTCTGCCAGAAGCCAAAACTACATAAACTCCCATCGCCTGAGCTTTAAGAAGCATTTCTTTATTTATATCCGAAATTTTATGGTCATCGGTCAACAAGGTATCATCCATGTCTAAAACCAGCATTTTATATTGCATTTTTTTTAGTTTTCAGTAGTAGATTCAGTCTTCAGTTTTCAGTTACAGTTTTCAGTACTTACTGAAACTAAAAACTGTGACTTTAAGTTCACTGTGATTACTGAGACTGTAAACTGAGCCTAATTACTTAAATTAAAGACTCATTCTAAAGTCTTCGATAATAGGATTTGCTTTTGCAAAATCTGTCTCTTGAATAAATACCTCAACAGCCAAATCTGTATTACCAAAACCACCTAAACGAGCCGATTGGATATTGTTTTTAATTACTGTATCTACTTGCGCCTCTTCTAATTTTTGTTGTAAAGCTTGCGCTAAAATCTCACTTCCCGAAAACACTTTCATTAGTCCCATATCCTATTTATTTTAATACTATTGTTTTTAATTGATTTTGAAAATCTTCATTTTCATTTATTCCAATATGATTCTGTCCTTTTAATACATAAAGATACCCATTCGATTTTAATAATTTACTTAATCTAACCGAATTAGAAAAAGGAATTAATTGATCTTGATCTCCATGAAAAATATAAATTGGCACCTTTATCTTTTTAAAATAATCATGCGTTTCAAAATTAAATTTTTTCATGAAATCAGGAAAAAAAGGAACTTTACTACCTGTTAATTCTGTAAAACTATAATATGGCGCCTGAAGAATTAATGCTTTAGGCTTATTATTTGATGCCAAAATCGTCGCAAGACCACTTCCTATTGAATAGCCAGCAATGATGATTTTGTTTTCACTATATCTCTCACATAGTTTTTTATAAACTACCGAAATATCTTTGTTTAATTGATCTTCATCATCAATCTTTCCTCCGCTTTTTCCAAAACTTCTATAATCTAAGATAAAAATATCATATCCCAAACTCGTATAAACATTTGCTATACTTCCCCACGTATCCAGAGTACCTGCGTTTCCGTGAAGATAAAAAATCAATCCTTTTGGACTTTCAGTTTTAAATAACAAACCATTCAAATTTACACCATCAAAAGAACGAATATTGAGTTCTTCAAAATTTTGTTGGTATTCAAATTTAAAATTCTCAGGGAGTTTGGAGTTTTGAAAAACCATACCTGCCTGATTAAAATAGATATATGAAACAACAGACAAATAAACAATAAACAGCAATCCTAAAACTATTACAATCAAAAATCTAAGTGTTTTAAAAATTTCCATTTATTATACATCATCTTATTTTTAATCTAGTCTATTCTTCAATATCCTCTTCTTCATCCTCATCCTCATCCTCATCGTCCTCATCGATTTCGAATAAATAAGGCTCAAGTAACATTTTATCTGCCAAAATATCAATACTTTCTGTCAGTTGTTCTGCAAAAATAATACGCTGTGTTTTAGTAATACTATTAGAAATACGCATGATTTTAGTTTCATGACGTAATTTCAAAATTGGGTTTGCATCATCCAGGATAAACATCTTCAAACGGTTTACATTATATCCCGCAGTAGTAAACATATCGCTTAGTTTATTTGGTGTTCCGATTAAAACATCAACTCCTGTTGAGATGTAGTTTTTATCATAATCCATATCGCCTTTGTCATGCACACCATAAACCTCAAGGTCACTATACTTACCGTATTTCTCAAAAAGCTCTTCCATTTCCAACACCTTTGCTTTATCTTCTACGATAATCAAAGCACGAGGAGATTCTTCATTTTTACCTGTCAATTGCTGAATAACATTTAGAACAATTGTAGTAGATTTTCCGCTTCCTTTTGGAGCAACAATAATACAATCCGCACCACTTTTTAGCGTAGAAAAAGTTTCTTGTTGTAATGTATTAGCTTCGGTTAAACCGTTTGCGATTAACGCCTCCTGTAACTTTTCGTTTATTTTTTTTAGTTTCATCTTTTTAATGCTTTAAGCTTTAAGCTAAATGCTTCAAGCAAAAATTATTTATAATAATATTAATAGCTTAAAGCATTTAGCTTAAAGCCTATTGCGCGAAGCATCTATTTACTTGCGAACATCTTTACATCTGTTTCCGAAATTTCGCTTCCTCCTAATATAATAAGGCGCTCTACAACATTTCGTAACTCCCTGATGTTTCCTGTCCAATCATATTCTTGCAAAAGTTTTATCGCTTGAGGCGAAAATATCTTCACTGTATTTCCTTGTTCTGAAGCTATTTTTTCGGCAAAATGCGAAATCAAAGCCGGAATATCTTCTCTCCTGTCATTTAATGGCGGAACTTTAATCAAGATCACTGCCAGACGGTGGTATAAATCTTCACGGAAACGACCTTCGGCAATTTCTGTTTTTAAATCTTTATTGGTTGCAGCAACTACCCTAACATCTACTTTGATATCTTTCTCTGCTCCTACTCTTGTAATCATACTTTCTTGCAAAGCACGTAACACTTTGGCTTGAGCCGAAAGACTCATATCTCCAATTTCATCCAGGAAGATTGTTCCTTTATCTGCAGCTTCAAATTTTCCTGCTCTATCTTTAACCGCCGATGTAAAAGCTCCTTTTACGTGACCAAACAATTCACTTTCGATTAACTCGCTCGGAATTGCAGCACAGTTTACTTCGATTAAAGGGAAATTAGAACGTGCACTTTTTTCATGCAATTGGTGTGCTACCAGTTCTTTTCCTGTTCCGTTAGGTCCAGTAATCAAAACTCTGGCTTCCGTTTCGGCTACCTTTTCAATCATAATTTTAATATGACTTATAGCTTCACTATCACCAATCATTTCGTAATTCTTACTTACTTTTTTCTTTAAAATCTTGTTTTCTACAACAAGTTTTTTTCTGTCTAAAGCATTACGAACTGTATTTAATAAACGGTTTAAATCTGGTGGTTTTGATATGTAATCAAAAGCTCCAAGACGCATCGTATGAATTGCCGTTTCCATATCGCCATGACCTGATATCATAACCATCGGAATCTCAGGTTTGATTTTTTTTACTTCTTCTAATACCTCAACACCATCCATCTTTGGCATTTTGATATCGCACAAAACCAAATCGTAATCGTTGTTTTTTATCTTTTCAAGACCCGAAACACCATCTTCTGCCTCCTCAACCTGATAGCTATCATTCTCTTCTGATAAAATCTTGGTAAGTACTCTACGAATAGCTGCTTCGTCTTCTATAATTAATATTTTACTCATTTCTTTTGAGGTTCTAAGTTGCAAAGGCCCAAAGGTACAAAGTTTAAAATCTTTGTCGCTTTATAACCTTACAGCTTTATTATTATTTTAATATTAACCGCAAAGGTTAAAAAAGAACAAAGGCACAAAGTCTAAAAACCTTTGTCCCTTTGTTGCTCCGTATCTTTTTTTGAGGTTCTAAGTTGCAAAGGTTCAAAGGTACAAAGTTTAAAATCTTTGTCGCTTCTTACCTTTGAACCTTTGTTATTATATTTTTTTATGCCTTTTGTGTAATTCTTATAGATAGTTTAACTTCAAACGTTCAAAAATCTTTGCAACTAATACTTCAGCCATTTATATAATTCCTTCCATGTTGGTTTCTTACCATACATTAATATTCCTACTCGGTATATTTTGGCAGCAAACCAAACTACTGCCAAAAATGAAGCTAACAATAAAGTTACGGAAATAAGTATTTGCCACCAAGGCACTCCAAACGGAAGTCGCATTAACATAACAATTGGTGAAGTAAGTGGAATCATAGAAAACACTACTGCAACTGTCCCGTGTGGATCATTTACAACAGTAAAGAAACCGATATAAACACTCAAAATTAATGGCATAATGATAGGCAAAAGAAATTGTTGCGAGTCAGTTTGGTTATCAACCGCTGCTCCAATAGCCGCATAAAACGAACTATATAAAAAATATCCTCCTATAAAATAAACCACAAACCCAATTAGAATGCTTGCAATTGGCAAACTCCATAATTCATTAATATACATTTGGGCTGTACCTACGAGTTCTTTTTGTGCAGTAGCCATTAACTCTGGCGGAATCTTAGCCGTTGGCCCAACATTTACTCCAAAAAATGCTGATGCTGCAAACATTAGAGCAAATCCTATTACAGCCCAAATTAAAAACTGTAACAATCCTGCCAATGAAGTTCCGATTATCTTACCCATCATCAATTGAAAAGGTTTTACCGATGAAATAATAATTTCGATGATTCTATTGGTTTTTTCTTCGATTACACTTCGCATAACCATATTACCATAAATAACAATAAACATCATTATTAAGTAACCAAAAGAACCTCCAATTGCGATTTTTATTTCGTTAAGTCCTTTTAAACTCTCTTCTCCCGATGCTTTTGCGAGATGGATATTTACATTTGCCTGTGCATTTTTTATTGCTAATGTATCTAAATTTGCTTCTTGAAAATTAATTCTCGTAATCTCGTCGGCAATTGTATTTTGTGTGTTTTCGATAAAAGAAATACTCGGACTATTATTTGATATAAATTCTATTTTACTTTCTAAATCCTTTATTTTATCAGTTTTAGGAATCAAAAGCAATCCGTCTAAACTTTCTTTAGCAATACTATCTTTTAGCGATTGCAAAGGCATTTTGGATAAATCAAGATATCTAAACTCGACATTTTTTGCATTTTGCTTGGTAAATTCCGAAGCAAACAAACCCGTTTCGTCATAAATTGCAATACGTTTCGTATCGGCTTTCATAGAACTTAAATATCCGATAAAAGCAGCTATTGCAACAAACAATAACGGACTTAAAAAAGTCATTACGATAAAAGACTTATTACGGACTTTAGAAATAAATTCTCTTTTTATAATTAATGATATAATACTCATTTTTTATTTTAGATTGTTAGATTTTTAGACTGCTTAGACTTCTTAGACTTTCTTAAACTTGTTAGATTTTGAGATCAGTCTAAGTAGTCTAACGATCTATTTCGTTACTGTTTGAATAAAAATATCATTTACACTTGGAATTTTCTCAACAAAATGAGTCACTTGCCCTCGTTGTGTTAATAAATTCAATAATTCATTTGGAGTTGCATTTCCTATCTGAATTTCCAGTTTTAGTTCGTCACCCAATGATTTAAAATGTGCTGGTAAAACGGTAAACTTCTGCGAAATATCATACATCAATCCTTCGATATTGTTTGTTAATATTCCAACTTCAAAACTATTTGTTTTAAATTGTCTTTTTACATCAATCAGTTTGCCTTCTATCAGTTTATTCGATTTATGAATCAAAGCAATATGATCACAAAGTTCTTCAACACTTTCCATTCGGTGTGTCGAAAAAATAATAGTCGAACCTTGTTCTTTTAATGCCAAAATTTCATCTTTTATGACATTGGCATTAACTGGGTCAAAACCAGAAAATGGCTCATCAAAAATTAACAATTTTGGTTTATGCAATACACAAACCACAAACTGAATTTTCTGTGCCATTCCTTTTGATAATTCCTGAACTTTCTTGTTCCACCAACCCTGAATTTCTAATCTGTCAAACCAATATTCTAATTGTTTCTTAGCTTCGGCTTTAGACAATCCTTTCATCTGAGCCAGATACAAACATTGCTCTCCTACTTTCATAGAACTATACAATCCTCTTTCTTCAGGAAGATATCCGATATGTTGAACGTGTTTAGGCTGTAATTTCTCACCATCAAGAATCACTTCCCCACTATCTGGATAAGTAATCTGATTTATAATTCTTATTAATGATGTTTTCCCAGCTCCATTAGGACCTAATAATCCGTAAATACTGCCTTTTGGAACATTTAATGAAACTTCGTTAAGCGCAACATAATCACCGTATTGTTTTACGACATTATGTACTTCGAGTAAGTTGCTCATGCTTTTTTTTTGGGTTTACTACGTCTACTTGACTACTCGACCTTTTTGGTTTCGCGTGTGTAAAAGTAAATAATTAGTAGCGAAAACTTCGTATTGTTACAAAAAAAACCCATCCTAAATAAAGTTAAGATGGGTTTGTAAATTAATTATAACGTTTTATAAAAGATAAGATGTGTTTATGAAAACATATCTTTTACTTTTTCAAAAAATGATTTATCCGTTTTCTCAGGACTTGGAATAAAATGGTCATCTGTTAAAGCATTTTCAAAAAATTGTTTTTGATCTTTGCTCAATGTTTTTGGTGTCCAAACATTCACATGAACCAATAAATCTCCATTTCCGTATCCATTGATACTTGGAATTCCTTTTCCTTTTAATCTTAAGATTTTTCCAGATTGAATTCCTTCTTCTAATTTAATTCTCACTTTTCCGTTAATTGCTTCAATATCTTTAGAGATACCTAAAACAGCTTCTGGAAAGCTTATGTATAAATCGTAATGTAAATTTTCGCCTTCACGTTTCAAGAATTCGTGCTCTAGTTCTTCAATTGCAACAATTAAATCACCTGGAACACTGTTTCCTGGAGCATCGTTTCCTTTGCCAGAAACTTTAAGCTGCATTCCATCAACAACTCCTGCAGGAATTTTGATTGATACAGTTTCATCTTCCTGAACCATACCTTGTGAATCTGCATTGCTAGGTTTTTTATCTAAAATCTGACCAGAACCTCCACAAGTTGGACAAGTCGAAGCTGATTGCATTCTACCTAAAATAGTATTAGTCACACGCATTACCTGCCCTTGACCGTTACATGTAGAACATGTTTTATAAGTAACCCCTTTGGCTTGAACCTTACGTTTTACTTTTACTTTTTTCTCAACACCATTTGCAACCTCTTCTAAAGTTAATTTAACTTTAATTCTAAGATTACTTCCTTTAGTACGACGAGGGCCTCCACCGCCTCCGAAACCACCAAATCCGCCTCCGAAGATGTCGCCAAACTGACTGAATATGTCATCCATATTCATGCCACCATGACCACCACCTCCAAAACCACCTGAACCATCAAAGGCTTGGTGACCGTATTGATCGTATTTGGCTTTTTTATTAGGGTCGCTTAAAACTTCATACGCTTCTGCAGCCAATTTGAAGTTCTCTTCTGCCTGTTTGTCGTCTGGATTTTTATCCGGATGATATTTCAACGCACATTTACGGTACGCTTTTTTGATCTCGGCAGCATCCGCATTTTTTGAAATGCCTAATATTTCGTAAAAATCTTTTTTCATAATTGTTTAAATTCCAAAAAAACAAAACCCAATAAATAACTCAATTCTGAAGACTCAAAACTATTTATTTGGGATTTGGGAGTTATAATTTGACATTTTAGTTTCCTACAACAACTTTAGGGAAACGAATAATTTTGTCTCCTAATTTGTATCCTTTTTCTATAACATCAACGATTTTACCTTTCAATTTATCAGAAGGTGCTGGAATTTGAGTAATAGCTTCAGCATAATCAGCATTAAATGCATCTCCTGCTCTCACTTCAATTTGCTCTAAACCTTTAGCAACCAATGTGCCTTTAAGTTTTTCGTGAATTAACTCAACTCCTTTAGTCAATGTTTCATTTTCAGATTTGTTGATCTCAACCATTGCTCTGTCAAAATCATCTAATACTGGAAGCATTGCCAATAATACCTCTTGATTAGCCGTTTTAAACAAATCTATTCTTTCTTTTGAAGTTCTTTTTTTGTAATTTTCAAACTCAGCAAACAAACGTAAAAATTTATCTTTTTCTTTTGCTAAGTCTTGAGCTAGTTGTTCTTCTACACTTAATTCCTCAATAATAATCTGTTCGCCATTGGCATTATTCTCTAACGTTACGTCATCTATTTCTTGATCGATTTCTGTATTTTCCGTAGTCATATTACTTTTATTTTTAAAAATATTCTTAAACTTCATTTTTTATTCTTTTCTATGGATTGCAAAAGTACTGCCAAACCTTATAAAATGTCAAATTGTCATCTTCTGACAAATTCTTACTTTATCAAGTCTTTAAGCAATGTATCTAAATCTATCATATTCTCAAAAAAATTAGTATAATTTTAAGATAATTGCGATTTAGAATAAATACATTTGAATTAATTACAATTAATTATTACCTATCAAAAATTGAATTCAAGGTTAGCTTCGGCTTTATAATAAATTATTAATTCAACTTTACCTTATATTAAAAAAAGCTTCGCCTGATAGACGAAGCTTTTTTTCATGCTTTTTACCTTTAACTCCAAGAAAGCTTCTCAAAAATATTTTATAACTTGTTTGTTATTTTATATATTTTTATTGCACGGGCGGAGGGATTCGAACCCCCATCAACGGTTTTGGAGACCGCTATTCTACCCTTGAACTACGCCCGTAACTCAAGGCAGCAAATTAAAGGCTTTTTTTTCTTTCTCACCAATTATTTTACGCAAATTTAAAAAGTTTTAAGCCGATCAGCGCTAATAATTCACTAGCACAATCACTACCAAAGCTTTATGAAATTTACATTCTTCTTTCAAAACAAAAATTCTGCGAAACAACCGCAAAAATCATTAAAATTTTTTAAAAGTATGACTTTATAAAAACACAAAGTTCGCAAAGCTTTGTATTTATCTGGCTTTGCGAACTTTGTGTTTTCTATGCGAAAGGAACGCGGATGATACGGATTTACAAAAGTAAAAACACAGATTAAACGGATTTTTAAAAATAATAGATAAAATCCGTTTAATCTGTGTTCCTCTATAGACAATCTAAAAAAAACTTAATCTCTTTGTGAAATAACCGCAAAGGTCCCCAAAATTTTTAAAAGTATGATTTTACAAAAAACACAAAGTCCGCAAAGCTTTGTATTCATCTAGCTTTGCGGACTTTGTGCTTTCTATGCGAAAGGAACGCGGATGATACGGATTTACAAAAGTAAAAATACGGATTAAAAGGATTTTTAAAAATAATAGATAAAAATCCTTTTAATCCGTGTTTTCGCGATAGCGAATCCGCTTAATCCGCGTTCCTCTATAGACAATCTAAAAAAAACTTAATCTCTTTGTGAAATAACCGCAAAGGTCGCCAAAATTTTTAAAAGTATGATTTTACAAAAAACACAAAGTCCGCAAAGCTTTGTATTCATCTAGCTTTGCGGACTTTGTGTTTTCTATGCGTAAAATAAATCTTAGCACACTTTGCGGTTAAACTCTTATACTAATAAAGCAGCTTTCAACCCTTCTAAATCAACCGAAACTTGTTCGCCCGTTAGTAAGTTTTTAAGCGAGTACATATTCGACTCTATTTCTTGTTCACCAGCAATAACAGCAAAAGGAATCATACGTTTATCAGCATGCTGAAACTGTTTTCCTACCTTTACATTATCTGGATACAACTCTACTTTTATATTTTCTTTTCTTAATTCCTGAATCGCTTTAAGCGCATAAAAAGCCTCTTTATCACCGTAGTTTATAAACAAAGCTTTAGAGGTTGCCGTAACCGTATCAGGAAATAATTGCAATTCCTCAAGCACTAAATAAATACGATCTAATCCGAAAGAGATTCCAACACCACTCATGTTTTTCAATCCAAAAACACCAGTTAAATCGTCGTATCTTCCGCCACCACCGATAGAACCCATGGCAACAGTTTTAGGTGGAGCTATTTCAAAAATTGCTCCTGTATAGTAGTTAAGTCCACGAGCAAGCGTAACATCCAAATCTAAAATTGCTGTAGACAATCCTAAGTTAAACACATTGTCACAAATAAAACGCAACTCCTCTACCCCTTTCATCCCTTCTTCAGAAGAAGCTAATAAAACCGAAAGCTGATTAATTTTATCTGAGATCGTTCCTCTAAAACTAAATAATGGCTGCACTTTTACAAGCGCTTCTTCCGAAATTCCTTTCTCCATCATTTCCTTCTTCACACCATCTTCGCCTATTTTATCAAGCTTATCCAGCGCAACCGTAAAATCAATTAATTTATCCGAAGCACCAATAACCTCAGCAATTCCAGATAATATTTTTCGGTTATTTATTTTTATAGTTACACCACTTAAACCTAAAGAGGTAAAAACAGTATCATATAATTGTACCAACTCTACTTCTTGCCATAATGATTTAGAACCAACCACATCGGCATCACATTGAAAAAACTCTCTGTAACGTCCTCTTTGAGGTCTGTCAGCTCTCCAAACTGGTTGAATTTGGTATCTTTTAAAAGGAAATTCAATTTCATTTTGGTGCTGCACTACATATCTTGCAAAAGGAACTGTTAAGTCGTAACGCAATGCTTTTTCAGAAATCCTACTTGTAAATTTATTCAACTCAATTCTTTCATTGATATCAATTTTTTCAGCAGAATTAACTTGTAGAGATTCTATAGATTCAGGTAATTCAATTTTGCTTTTATTGAAGAAAAAATTACCTGAGTTCAATATTTTAAAAATCAAACGGTCACCTTCTTCACCATATTTCCCCATTAAAGTATCGGAATTTTCAAAAGATGGTGTTTCAATAGGTTGAAAACCAAACTTCTCAAAATTATTTTTTATGGTTTGAATAATATATTGACGTTTTGACACCTCTGCAGGCGAAAAATCTCTTGTTCCTTGTGGAATACTTGGTTTCGAAGCCATTTCTCTTTGATATTTTAGATTGCTGATTTTAGACTTTAGATTTACTTTCGAAATCTTAAATTCTAATCGAGTGCAAATATCTCACTTTTTAAAATAAATAATGACTCTTCTAAAACAAACTTGTAACAAAAATTGTATTTTCGTGACAAACTAGTATGATGCTAAAATTATTCAAAGAAAATATCCGGATTGCATTTGGTTCCATTCGAACACAATTATTACGTACCATTCTTACCGTTTTAATTATTGCAATAGGCATCACAGCTTTAGTTGGGATTTTAACTGTAGTTTCGGCATTAGAGAATACTATTTCTACCGATTTTGCTTCTATGGGAGCAAATACCTTTAATATAAACCAATACGAAAACGAAGTTCGAAACCGTGGCGGTAACGAAAGAGAAATCATAAATCCTATTATTTCTTATCCCGAAGCCGTTGCATTCAAGAATAAATACAGATATCCATTTACCGAAACATCGCTTTCATTTACAGCAACATCTACAGCCGAAGTAAAATATCTTGGTACCAAAACCGATCCTGAAATTAAAGTACTTGGAGTCGACGAACATTTTATTGGTAATTCTGGTCTTGAAACCAGCATTGGCAGAACATTTAATCAGTTTGATATCGAGAACAATACCTATGTATGTATATTAGGTTCCGATTTCATGAAAGGATTATTAAAAGATGTAAACCCAATCGATAAAATCATTTCTATCCGTGGCGCACGCTTTAAAGTTATTGGCGTACTTAAAGAAAAAGGATCTACATTCGGGAACAGTCAGGATTTACGAGTATTAATTCCTATTCAGGTAGCGCGTTCCTTATTTACAGCACCAAACATAAACTATACGATAAGCGTAATGGTTTCCAAAAAAGAATTATTGGATCAAGCCATCGATAATGCAACAAGCACCATGCGTCGTGTGCGAAAATTAAGCCCAATACGTGATAATAATTTTGGTGTAGTACGCAGCGACGACCTTATTAATCGCATCCTCGGAATCACACAATACCTTGGTTGGGCAGCATGGATTATAAGCGTCATTACTATCTTAGGTTCCTCTATAGCCTTAATGAATATCATGATAGTATCGGTAACAGAGCGTACCCGAGAAATCGGTGTTCGTAAAGCCCTCGGAGCCAAAAAAACAACTATTGCCGTACAATTCTTTATCGAAACCTTACTTATAGGACAATTAGGTGGTTTAATCGGAATTATTCTCGGAATCTTAGTTGGCTTAGCCTTTGCAACAGCAATGAAATTCGTATTTGTAATTCCATGGGGAGCAATTTTCGCTGCATTCGGCACCAGCTTTACAGTCGCAATTGTGTCAGGATTATACCCAGCAATAAAAGCATCTCAACTCGACCCTATCGAAGCTTTACGCTATGAATAGTATTCAGTCGCAGTTTTCAGTTTCAGTATAACAGCTACATTTTACGTATTTCATTTTACCAAAAGAAAGTTTGCAGGAGCGCAACTTAATCGTTACATAACACGAACTGTCCCGCTTTACGCTCCAATCTTTTATCTTGAGAAAAATCAAGATAAAAGGATTTCTCCCGAAGCTTCGGGACAATCGGGGCTATTTTACAACTTACGTTTTCAAGTCACGTCCTCATCTCCTACAAGGTTTTGAAAACCTTGCAGGAAAACTTCATTTCACTTTTTACAAAATACATCTTACCCTAAAAAAACTTATTTAATACAAAAAATCATCCTGTCATTATCGTAAATATCCTTACGCAATTCGATGTTTTTAAAACCTAAATCCTCAAGTAATTCAACTGTTTCCTTTCCTAAATACTGATTAATTTCAAAATAAAGACTTCCGTTTTTTCTCAGATTCTTTTGAGCTAGTTCAGCTATTTTTCTATAAAAAATAAGCGCATCGTTATCGGCAACAAAAAGTGCCAAATGCGGTTCATAATCTAATACATTCTTCTTGATTTCCTCTTTTTCAAGATTCCTTACATAAGGCGGATTCGAAACAATAACATCAAACTCCTGCATTAAATCCTCGGTTTCCAGAATATTCTGAAGCAAAAAAGTAACCGAAACCCCATTGGCCTCAGCATTTCTTTTGGCAGTAGCCAAAGCATTCTCCGAGACATCAATTGCAAAAACCTGAGCATGAGAAATATTTTTAGCCAGCGAAATAGCAATACAACCACTTCCAGTACCTATATCCAGAATTTTTAAGTTTTTGGATTTCCCAACCTTTAAATCCTCTTTAATAATCCACTCAACCAATTCTTCCGTTTCTGGTCGCGGAATCAAAACGTTTGAGTTTACCTCAAAATCTAATCCGTAAAAATTCGTTTTTCCTAACAAATATTGTATCGGAATTTCCTTTTTTAATTCAGTCACCAGAATACTCCAATCAGCAATTTCTTCGTCCGAAAAAGACAAATCTGGGTTTAAAGCCAAATCTATTTGTTTAAGATTTCGTTTCACTTCCAGAATTAAATAGAAGAAACTCTCCACTTCCAGAACATCATAAACTCCCGAAAGCTCTTGAATAAATTGCGTTCTGTATTGTTTTATTTTCATTTTATACTTGTTGTTAAAAGCAGGCTTAATTAGCAATCAAATCCTACTGCAATTTCAGAAACCCTCTTCATCGCCTCACCACTTTTAGCTTTACTCGAAAGAAACAGAATCACCCGCTCCTCTTCATAATGTCTATTTGCGCTAAAAACAAAATCTAATTTCCCATCGTTATCAATATCTCCTGCAAAAATCAACTTAACAAAAGTATCATTAAATGATTCTTCCGATAAAAGCAATTTTTCAGTAGTATTTCCTGTAGACAGATAGAGCTTATAATTTTCGACCTTCTTAAAAACTTCTTCTGTATTATCATCTGTAGAAACCATTTCCGAAGAAAGAACTTTACCTTCCCCACGCAAAGTATAATTAACATTATTAAAGGTAAAAGTTAGTTTTTCGTCTGGCCAAATTTTATCTTCTTCAATCTTTAAAGATTTTATTTTTCCCAATTTCAAATCAGGCAAATCCATAAAAATGATTGATTTATTTTTAGCAAGAACAGACACTAAGGAATCTCCCGAACATTCATCAAATCCTTTTTCTATTTTAAAATCTGCTTTTCCTAAATAATATTCCCCATTCTGCTCATATAAATCAATCCACTTTTTAGTTAAAGCAACAGCAGGATTTTCTTCTCCATAACTTCTATAACTTCGCGCAAGCAAAATATCAAAGTCATTTTTAAACTCCTCCTCCGAAACTACTTCTTTTTCCTGAACAGAATCTTTTACAATAGATTTTTTACTAACCCCAATAATTTTTTCTGTTTTCGTTTCTTTAGCATCTTTACAAGAAAACAGAATTGAAACCAAAACAATTCCAACAACAATTTTTTTCATAAACTTATAACTTTTTCAACATCCAAACTGGGCATGAAGTATGACCCGTGCATCCCATTGGCGCATCAAGATATTCAAAACCTGATTTTTTATATAATTTTTGAGCAGCATGCATAAAAGGCATCGTTTCGATATAACAATTCTCAAAACCAAAATCCTTAGCACTCTCCAAACATTTTTCCATCATTTTACTTCCTATTCCCAAACCACGAGTTTCTGGTAAAAAGTACATTTTTTGCAATTCACAAATTGTTGGCGCTTCGTTCTCCAACGGAGCAATTCCGGCACAACCCACAATTTTATCATTATTTTCGACTACAAAACAAACCGCTTTAGACTTATTATATTCTTCAAACATAAAATCCAAATACGGATCTTCGTATGCAGTTCCTACTTTCGGGATATTCAACTCATCAAAAACGGCTCTTATCAATTGTGCCACAGCCTGATTGTCTTCTTTAGTTATTTTTCTGATAATCCAATTTTCCATTTCTTCTTATTCTGTCTTATACAATGTACAAAAGTAAATATACTTTATTGTTATTTTAGATAGATTCAAAACTAAATCATAAACTCAAAAATAACTACTTTTGCATTGTGAATATACATGAAAAATACATAAAACGCTGCATCCAACTTGCCAAAAATGGCTTAGGAACTACATATCCAAACCCAATGGTTGGTAGCGTTATCGTTTATAATGATACTATTATAGGAGAAGGCTGGCATAAAAAAGCAGGCGAACCTCATGCCGAAGTAAATGCTGTAAACTCAGTAAAAGATAAATCATTGCTCAAAAAAGCAACTATTTACGTAAGTTTAGAACCATGCAGTCATTTTGGTAAAACACCACCTTGTTGCGACTTAATTATTGCAAACGAAATTCCAAATGTAGTTGTTGGGACAGTAGATCCAAACGAAAAAGTTGCCGGCAAAGGAATTAAAAAACTCCTTGAAGCAGGAAAGAAAGTTACCATTGGAGTCCTTGAAGAGGAATGCAATGAACTAAACAAACGCTTTTTTACATTTCATCAACAAAAAAGACCTTATATAATCTTAAAATGGGCAGAATCTAAAGATGGATTTCTCGCTCCAGAAAAAGAGAACGATACAATTATAAAAAGAGAACCAATCTGGATTACCAATGCCTATTCACGACAATTGGTACATAAATGGCGAAGCGAAGAACAAGCTATCCTGGTAGGAACACAAACTGTTATTGACGACAATCCTAAATTAAATACTCGTGATTGGGCTGGTAATAATCCTGTGCGCGTTGTTCTGGATCAAAACAATCGCATTCCTCAAGACAGTCATATTTTTAGCAATGATGTTAAAACTATTGTATTTACAAAATCCAAAATTGCCATTGAAAAAGAAAACCTTATCTTTGAAGTAATTGATTTTAAAGAAAATATAATCCCGCAAATACTTGCAGTTTTATACCAACATCAAATTCAATCAATTATTATCGAAGGCGGATTGCAAACTTTACAATCCTTTATCGATACAAACCTATGGGATGAAGGGCGTATTTTTATTGGAAACACCTACTTTACAAAAGGTACTAAAGCCCCTATAATTGCTGGCATAAAAAATAAAAAAACCTACATTGGTAAAGACGAATTAATACAAGTTAGAAACCATGATTGATACTATTATTTTTGATTTTGGAGATATATTCATCAACTTAGACAAACAAGCTACAATTGATGGACTAAAAAAACTTGGACTGACTGAATGGAATAATAATCTAGATCAATTAAATATTAAATTCGAAACTGGTAACATTACTCCCGAAGAATTTATATCAGGGTTTCAAAAAGAGATTCCTAATGCATCTGCAAAAGAAATCCTGAATGCCTGGAATGCTGTTCTCCTAGATTTTCCATTATACCGATTAGAGTTTCTTCAGATGCTTTCTGAGAAATACAGATTGTTCTTATTAAGCAACACCGACTCTATTCATATTAAAACATTCGAACATAAAACAGGGGTATCATTTTATAGTGATTTCTACCAATGCTTTGAAAAAGTTTACTTTTCATTCGAAATAGGAATGAGAAAACCAAATCATGAAGCTTATACCTATATAATAAACAAACACGAGTTATCCCCAAAACGAACTTTGTTTGTAGACGACAAAATCGAAAATACCAATGCTGCTGCCGAACTTGGTCTTCAGGTATGGAACTTACAAGTAGGAAAAGAAGATGTCGTAGATTTATTTGATAAAAAAATAATTTAGAAAACAATCTTGGAAATTAAAGATACCTATCAAACGATAGCATTCCCATCGGAAGAAGTACTGTATAAAGAAAAAAGCAGCAAATTTTTTGGCTATGCCTATCCTATTACATCCGAAGAAGAAGTAAAACCTATAATCGAAGCCCTAAAAAAGCAACACCCAAGTGCTGTACATTATTGCTACGCCTATCAATTAGGCATCGAACCTACCGTAAGCTACAGAGCCAACGATGATGGAGAACCGAGCAATACTGCAGGAATGCCTATTTACGGGCAAATACAATCTTTTAGCGTGACAAACGTTCTTATTGTTGTTGTACGTATATATGGAGGAATTAAATTAGGCGTAGGAGGATTAATAGCCGCTTACAGAACAACTGCACAAATGGCATTAGAAGTTTGCGAAATCGTCGAAAAAACCATTGATGTACAGTTTTTAATCTCTTTTGATTATAAAAACATGAATAAAGTAATGCGAGTTATCAAAGAAAAAAGATTGGAGATTGTCTCACAAGAAATGGAAATCGACGAAGATTCTGGACTCCCAATTGGCAAAATAACGATCCAAATTCGCAAAAAAAATGCCGAAATGATATTCGACATTTTTGATTCAATGTTTGAAATAGGAATAAAATTATGCTAAAATCATTTTCATTTATGGTAAATTTTAGCAATTATTCAATCTTTTTAAGAAGCTCCAAAATATAGCTTGGAGGAGCTGTTGGACGACCCGTTTTTAAGGACACAAAAACCAAAATAAAGACAGCAGTTGTTAATAACTCATTTGACTCGTTATAAATCTCGCAATCAAATTCTATCTTGACAGATGACTGACTTTTAAATGTTGTATGCACCGTTAATAACTCATCATATCGTGCCGATTTTTTATAATTAATATTCATTGAAACAATTGGCAAAGCGATCCCGCTTTCTTCCATGCTTTTATACGAAACCCCTTTGTTTCTAAGCCATTCCACTCGTCCAATTTCAAAATAAGGAATATAATTCCCATGATAAACGACTCCCATTTGATCCGTTTCTGAGTAACGAACACGCACTTGAGTTTGATGATTTTTCATTATTTATTTATTAAAAAAAATTAATTTTTAAACCTCGCCTTACAACAATATTTTAGATAATTACCACCCGAAATATTTTTTTTTAACGAAATTTGTTCACATATTTGTTATCTTGAAAAATGACAATTATTCAACCTCGTTTTTATAAGAGTAATATTATCAATACACATAATTTATTTGAATCTATGACTAAAACTGCACAATCGGTATGGGAAAACTGTTTGTCTTTTATAAAAGACAACATTCAAGATCAAGCGTACAAAACTTGGTTTGAGCCAATCAAATCAGTTGAGCTAACCGACAACGCATTATACATTCAAGTTCCAAGTAAATTTTTCTACGAATGGTTAGAAGAGCACTATGTAAAATTACTAAAAGTTGCTCTTACCAAGGAACTCGGAAAAAATGCAAAGTTACTCTATAAAATCAAAATGGAAAACACTTATGGCAACAAACAACCGTTTACGGAACAATTGCCAAGTGCCAATAGAGGACCTATGAAACCTCAAGATGTTGACGCTCCGTTTAAAAACTTAAATCCTGAATTAAAAAACCCATTTGTAATTCCAGGAATACGTAATTTAAAAATCGAGTCTCAATTAAACCCGAACTATAGTTTTGATAATTTCCTTGAAGGAGACTCAAATCGTTTAGCTCGTTCTGCAGGTATGGCTGTTGCCAATAAACCTGGAGGAACATCATTTAATCCGTTATTGATTTTTGGTGGAGTTGGTTTAGGAAAAACACACTTAGCTCACGCAATTGGAGTTGAAGTAAAAGACAAATACCCAGAAAAAACGGTTTTATATATTTCTGCCGAAATTTTCACACAACAATATATCGACTCGGTAAAAAAGAATAATCGTAATGATTTCATTCACTTTTACCAGTTAATCGATGTTTTAATTATTGACGACGTTCAGTTCCTATCTGGAAAATCAGGTACGCAAGACGTTTTCTTCCATATTTTTAATTATTTACATCAAAACGGAAAACAGGTAATTTTGACTTCTGACAAAGCTCCTGTTGACATGCAAGACATTGAACAACGTTTATTATCACGTTTTAAATGGGGATTATCTGCCGAGTTACATCAGCCAGATTACGAAACTAGAATTTCTATCTTAAAAAATATTTTATATCGTGACGGAGTTGAAATTCCAGAAGATATTATCGAATATGTAGCACGCAACATTAAATCGAATGTACGTGAACTAGAAGGAGCAATTATTTCGTTGATTGCACAATCTTCTTTCAACAAAAAAGAAGTAACGATTGAATTGGCTAAAAGCGTAGTCGAAAAATTCGTTAAAAATGTAAAAAGAGAAATTTCTATCGATTACATCCAAAAAATTGTATCCGATTATTTCCAACTGGATATCGAAACACTTCAATCTAAAACTAGAAAGAGGCACGTTGTTCAGGCAAGACAATTGGCGATGTTTTTTGCAAAGAAATTCACTAAAGCATCTTTAGCAAATATTGGCTCACAAATTGGTGATCGTGATCACGCAACCGTATTACACGCTTGTAAAACAGTTGACAATTTAGTCTCTACAGACAAACAATTCAAGAAATTTGTCGAAGACATCAATAAAAAATTAACGCTATAAACGCGAACCATGCCCGTAAAAATTTTAATGGTCTGCTTGGGTAACATTTGCAGATCACCATTAGCCGAAGGCATTTTAGCTTCAAAATTACCTAAAGACATTTTTTTAGTTGATTCGGCAGGAACGGGCGGTTGGTATGTTGGTCGAAACCCTGACCAACGCTCAATCGCGGTAGCACAAAAAAACGGCTTAAACATTTCAAATCAAAAAGGAAGACAATTCAAAACTTCCGATTTTGATACCTTCGATTATATCTACGTCATGGACAATTCCAACTATAATGACGTTATTGCATTGACAAAAAATCAACAGCAAAAAGATAAAGTACAACTTATTCTAAACGAATTATTTCCCGCAGAAAATGTTGATGTTCCCGATCCCTATTATGGCTTACCAAACGGCTTTAATTCAGTTTATCAAATGCTGGACGAAGCTGCCGAAGTGATCGCTAAAAAACTAATAGCCAAACATCAATAACCGAAATCTGTCTTAATAAATTAAAAAATCAAACACATGAAATCAACTTCTTTATTAGGAAAACTTTATTTGATTCCGACAACCTTAGGCGAAAGTGACCCAATGGATGTTTTACCACAAACAATAAAGAGAAGCATTGATTTTATAGACCATTATATAGTCGAAAACGAGAAAACAGCAAGAAAATCTATCAAAGCCGTTTCTCCCGAAAAAAAACAATCTGAACTTATTCTTTTCACACTAAATAAGCGTACTGAAAATAGCGAGCATTTAGAATTCATAAAACCTTTATTAGAAGGGAAAAATGTGGGTTTAATGAGCGAAGCAGGTTGTCCTGGTGTTGCTGATCCTGGCGCTGCAATTGTAAAATTAGCACACGAAAAAGGAATTCAGGTAGTACCACTTGTTGGACCTTCTTCTATTTTACTAGCCATGATGGCTTCTGGAATGAACGGTCAAAGTTTTACTTTTAATGGGTATTTACCAATAGACAAAGACGAAAAAAAATCGGCATTGAAACATTTTGAGAAATTATCTCAGGATAAAAATCAATCTCAAATTTTTATCGAAACTCCGTACAGAAATAATAAACTAGTCGAAGATATTTTACAAATCTTAAATCCCGCAACACATCTTTGTATTGCTACAGATATTACTTTACCAACTGAGTTTATAAAAACAATGCGCATTTCTGATTGGAAAAAAATTAAAGTAGATTTACACAATCGACCTACCATTTTCATTATCCATAAAATGTAATCAAACCTTAAAACCATCATCTATGAAGAAGTTTCTATTACTGATTTTGATTTGCTTTGTGCAAAATACATTTTCTCAAACAATAAAAGAAGGTGATAAACTTACCGTAGACGCATCACTTACTATAAGTATCGATGATACAATTCCCCCACAAGGAACTATTCCTAACGATGATTATCTAATTTATAACACCGCTGGCATAGAAGTAAAACCTGAATTTCCCGGAGGCTTAATTGGTTTTGACAGTTTTATAAAACAAAATTACAAAAACCCAACAGATAATCTGAAGGGCAAAATATACGTGACGTTTATAATAGAAAAAGATGGTTCATTGAGTGATATCAAAATTTTAAGAGATATTGGTTATGGAACCGGTGCTGAAGCTATTCGCGTTTTAAAAACATCTCCTAAATGGACTCCAGGAATACAAAACAACAAGCAAGTTAGAGTTCTTTATTCTCTTCCTATAATTGTTAACTAATAAGCTATAGATTCTCTTTTTAGAAAATTATTCGTTTCAGAAAAAGAATTTAAAATTATCATAAAAAAGCTATCTTTATAAAAGTAATTATAGATTTTTATGAGCAAACTCCCCCACATTGGCACGAGTATTTTTACAGTTATGTCTAAAATGGCAAACGAATACAATGCCATTAACCTATCGCAAGGATTCCCTAACTTTCCTGTTGACGAACGCTTAACTAGTATTGTAGCACGACTTGCAACCGAGAATGTACACCAATACACTCCAATGACAGGTTATCCGCCGTTATTGACCAAAATTGCAAAACTAGTTCTGGACTCCTATAAACGAGTAGTTGTACCAGAAACCGAAATTCTTGTAACTGCCGGAGCAACTCAAGGTATTTTTACCACCATACAAGCGTTAATTAAAGCAAACGACGAAGTAATTATTCTCGACCCAAGTTATGATTGCTACGAAGCACCAGTTTTATTATGCAATGCACATTCAGTTCGAGTTCCTTTAAACGATGATTACACGCCAAATTGGGAAATCATAGAAAAAGCTTGTTCTGCCAAAACAAGAATGATAATCATTAACAATCCGTATAACCCAACAGGGAAAATTTTAGCGGAAGCAGATTTTGTACGATTAGAGAAGATTCTTGATAAATACCCAGACCTATTAGTATTATATGACGAAGTTTATGAATACATCACTTTTGAAGAAAAACATATCTCAGCACACACCCGTCAGCAACTTTTAGACCGTTGCATTATGATTTCATCTTTCGGGAAATCATTTCATATTACAGGATGGAAAATTGGCTACGTCGTAGCCCCAGAACATTTAATGATAGAAATCAAGAAAGTACATCAGTTTTTGGTTTTTAGTGTAAACAGTATTTCTCAAGTTGCAATAAGCGAATATCTAGATATTGTTGACGTTACTAAACTTGGCAAATTCTATCAGGAAAAAAGAGATTACTTTAAAAAATTACTAGAAAAAAGTCGATTCGAATTAAAACCATGCGAAGGAACTTATTTTCAGGTTGCATCCTATAAATCAATCTCCGACGAAGATGATGTGACTTTCTGCAAAAGACTAATAACCGAATACGGAGTTGCTGCAATACCCATTTCGACTTTCTATGCCAACGGAAAAGATTTAAAACTAATCCGTTTTTGTTTTGCAAAAGATAATGCTACACTCGAGGCAGCTGCCGAAAGATTATGCAGCATTTAGCATAAACTAAAATTAACACATTTATTATGCATGCATACTATTTAATTCTTATATTTACCTTTTAAATTTAAAAAAACATGAGTTATACAGATAAAATGTTAAGAGACGATGCTTTAAAAGGCAAAGTAATAGTGGTAACCGGCGGAGGAAGCGGACTAGGAAAAGCCATGACTAAATACTTTCTAGAGTTAGGTGCTAAAGTTGCAATAACGTCGAGAGATTTAGAAAAACTAAAAAACACAGCTACAGAACTTGAGGACCTAACAGGAGGAACTTGTTTACCACTGCAATGTGATGTTCGTCATTACGAAGAAGTAGAAAACATGCTACAAGAAGTTTTAAAAGCTTTTGGTAAAGTAGATGTATTACTAAACAATGCTGCTGGGAATTTTATTTCGCCAACCGAAAGATTATCAGCTAATGCTTTTGACACTGTTATCGATATTGTATTAAAAGGTTCTAAAAACTGCACACTTGCTTTCGGAAAGCACTGGATTGATACCAAACAAACATCGGCTACGGTATTAAATATTGTAACTACTTATGCTTGGACAGGATCAGCTTATGTTGTACCAAGTGCTACTGCAAAAGCTGGAGTTCTAGCGATGACAAGAAGTCTTGCTGTAGAATGGGCAAAATACGGAATCCGTACTAATGCTATCGCTCCAGGTCCATTCCCTACAAAAGGTGCTTGGGACAGATTACTTCCGGGTGATCTTGCAGAGAAATTTGACATGGCCAAAAAAGTACCATTAAAACGTGTAGGTGATCACCAGGAATTAGCCAATTTAGCTGCTTATTTAGTTTCTGATTTCTCAGCCTATGTTAATGGTGAAGTAATTGTTATCGATGGTGGCGAATGGTTAAAAGGAGCTGGACAATTTAATTTATTAGAAGCAATTCCAGAAGAACTTTGGGATCAGCTTGAAATGATGATAAAAGCAAAGAAAAACAAATAATAAGTGCTTACTAAAGTCAGGTATTCAAAAAAATCACTGATTGCACCAAAGACCTCGATTACTAAGTAATCGAGGTCTTTTCTTTTATATAGGTTCCACCTTATATACAAATACATTTTTTTATCAATATTTTGCAAACTAGTTTAACGTACTGATTAGAGTAAATTTGCGAAATCAGCATTAAACCTTTCCTCTAGTAAGGATTAATTATTGAATTAAAAACCGAATCAATAAAAAAATTAAAACAAGATAAAAGCTACAAGGAATTTTAGGAATTTTATCTAATGACAAATCCGTATTAATTGTTATTTTTGCGGCTTCAAATTATAACAATATTTTTATGCTCATCATTGGAATTGCAGGCGGAACAGGAAGCGGGAAAACAACCGTAGTACATCAAATCATGAATGAATTACCCCATGCCGAAGTGGGCGTGATTTCTCAGGATTCATACTACAGAGAAAATAAAAATCTATCTTTTGATGAAAGAGCCTTAATAAATTTTGACCATCCACGTGCGATTGATTTTGATTTATTGGTTACCCACTTAAAAGAACTTAAAGAAGGAAAAACTATCGATCAACCTGTTTATTCTTTTATCACACATAACAGAACCGACGATACAATTAGCACACATCCTAGAAAAGTAATGATTGTAGAGGGGATATTAATCCTGACAAATCCAGAACTAAGAGATCTTTTTGACATTAAAGTATACGTTCACGCCGATTCTGATGAAAGACTTATCAGACGTTTAAAGCGTGATATCGCCGAACGTGGTCGTGACTTAGACGAGGTTTTAACACGGTACCAAAACACTCTAAAACCTATGCATGAGCAGTTTATCGAACCAACAAAGGCTTTTGCTGATATTATCATACCAAACGACAAATACAATACCGTAGCAATAGATGTAGTTCGTGCAGTAATTAATCAACGTATTCTATAAATTTATTGTAAATTTATTGCATTAAAAATTAGGAGCTATTCCCGCTTTCGCCTTTATCTTTGTTCGTTCCTCTCAAAGGATATCGGCTTTATCAGGGCTAAAAAATAAAAAATGACAAATCCATATAAAGATAAATCCTGGTTTAAATTCCTGAGCAACAAGTATGTTTGGGTATTGTTGTTTTTTATAATCTGGATGGTTTTTCTTGATAATTACTCCTATTTTGACCATCGCTTTCTAGATAACCAAATAAATGAGTTAAAAGACAATAAAACCTATTATCAAGAAGAGATAAAAAAAGACCAGGAACAAATAAAAGAACTTAAAAACCCAGAGCAAATTGAGAAATATGCACGGGAAAAGTATTTTATGAAAAAAGATAGTGAAGATATTTACATCATCGAGTTTGAAGGTGACACTATCGAAAAAAAATAAATTCAGAATCATAAAAAGATAAAAATGGCTACTCCCCTTTTCGATAATTTTAGTCCAGTATCATCCAAACAATGGAAACAAAAAATTCAATTTGAATTGGATGGTGCCGATTATAACGAAACCCTGATTTGGAATTCGCCAGAAGACATTCAGGTAAAACCATTTTATCATAGTGATGAAAATATCAAGCCCGTTGAAGTAACAACCAAAGCAACTGATTTTAAAATATGTCAGAACATTTTTGTCCATGACGTTTCAAAATCAGTTGAAAGGGCTTTAGATTCCCTAAAAAGGGGTGCTGAAAGTTTGTATTTTACAATCGAAAATGACACCATTGCCGTTGATAAATTATTCGAAAAATTACCTTTAGAAAACAGAAATGTTTACTTTAATTTGAATTTTATTTCAATCGATTTCGTAAAAAAACTAAACGCAATTTCAATTCAGAAAAAAGCGAATTTTTGCTATAATATTGATCCCCTTGGGCAATTGGCAAAAGAAGGCAATTGGTTTTCCTTTACAACCAAAGAAAAAAACAATTTCGAAACACTTGAAATCCTTTCAAAGGAAATTCCAAATGCATCCTTAATAAGTATTAATGCAAGTTTATATCAAAATGCTGGCGCCAATATGGTACAGCAAATTGCATATACAGTAGCACATGCAAACGAATATTTTAATCGAATTCCCTCAATAAACGGAACCATCGTATTACAAGTATCAGTAGGAACCAATTACTTTTTTGAAATTGCTAAACTTCGTGCCTTACGATTGCTTTTTAATTTAATAGCAACCGAATACAATCCAAACCTAAAATGTCATATACTTGCTTCGCCCACAAAGCGAAATAAAACCTTGTATGATTACAATGTAAACATGCTACGTACCACAACCGAATGCATGTCGGCAATAATTGGTGGTGCAGATGCCATTGCTAATTTACCATACGATGCTTTATATCATAAAGACAATGAATTTGGGGACAGAATTGCACGCAATCAATTATTGATTCTTAAAAACGAAAGCTATTTTGACAAAGTCAATAATCCAGCTGACGGAAGTTATTATATAGAAAGTCTGACCAACCAACTTGCTGAGAAATCATTGACCTTGTTTAAAGACATCGAAGCCAATGGAGGTTTCTTAAAATTATTAAACGAAGGAATTATCAAAAGAAAAATTCAGGAAAGCGCCGATAAGGAACAAGAATTATTTGATACAAAGAAAGAAGTTTTACTCGGAACTAATAAGTACCCGAACAAAGACGACAAAATGAAGCATGATTTAGAACTCTTTCCTTTTGTAAAAATAAAACCAAGAAAGACATTAATTACACCAATAATAGAAAAACGGTTGGCCGAAAAATTAGAACAAGAACGTTTAGCTCTTGAATAATCTGATTTTAAAGTAATAACAACCCATACAAAAAGTGTTTCAATGATACGAAAAGACCTCAACCATATCAAGTTAGATGTTAAAAGTGAGAAGCTAGAAGTTGCTCCTAAAGACCAACAATCAACAAGCAGTAACTTTGAAACAGCCGAAGGAATTGACCTAAAAGCAGCCTATACAAAACAAGATATTGAGAATATAGAACATCTTGATTTTGGAGCAGGATTTGCTCCAAATTTAAGAGGTCCTTATGCAACTATGCATGTAAGACGCCCTTGGACAATCAGGCAATATGCAGGATTTTCGACTGCCGAAGAAAGCAATGCTTTTTACAGACGTAATCTAGCTGCAGGACAAAAGGGTTTATCAATTGCATTTGATTTACCTACGCATCGCGGATACGACTCTGATCACGAGCGTGTTGTTGGTGATGTCGGGAAAGCTGGAGTTGCTATTGACTCTGTCGAAGACATGAAGGTTTTATTTGATCAAATCCCGCTTGAAGAGATGTCAGTTTCCATGACAATGAATGGTGCGGTTTTACCAATTATGGCTTTTTATATCGTTGCTGCCGAAGAACAAGGTGTTCCTCCTGTAAAACTTTCGGGAACTATACAAAATGATATCCTAAAAGAGTTCATGGTGCGTAACACTTATATTTATCCGCCAACTCCTTCGATGAAGATTATTGCTGATATTTTTGAATTTACGAGCAAAAAAATGCCGAAATTCAATTCTATCTCCATTTCTGGATATCATATGCAAGAAGCAGGTGCCACTGCCGATATAGAATTGGCTTATACTCTAGCCGATGGATTAGAATATATACGAACAGGATTGGCAACAGGAATGCCTATAGATGAATTTGCTCCACGATTGTCTTTTTTCTGGGCAATAGGAATGAATCATTTTATGGAAATTGCCAAAATGCGTGCAGGAAGAATGATTTGGGCTAAACTAGTTCAGCAATTTAATCCTAAAAGCGATAAATCTCTTGCATTAAGAACGCATTGCCAGACAAGTGGCTGGAGTTTAACCGAGCAAGACCCATTTAATAATGTGGCACGTACTTGTATCGAGGCTACAGCAGCTGCTTTTGGCGGAACACAATCGTTACATACAAATGCTCTGGATGAAGCCATTGCATTGCCAACAGATTTTTCGGCAAGAATTGCTCGTAACACTCAAATCTTCTTGCAGGAAGAAACCAAAATAACAAAAACCGTTGACCCTTGGGCTGGTAGTTATTATGTAGAGAGCTTAACAAATGAAATTGTTGCCAATGCTTGGAAACTTATTGAAGAAGTTGAAGAACTAGGCGGAATGACTAAAGCTATTGAAGCTGGAATTCCTAAATTACGAATAGAAGAAGCTGCGGCAAGAAAACAAGCCCGAATAGACAGCGGACAAGATATTATTGTGGGTGTTAATAAATACCGACTAGAAAAAGAAGATCCTTTACAGATTCTTGATGTTGATAACCAAATGGTGCGTAAACAACAAGTTGCTCAACTAAAACATATAAAAGCAACCAGAGATTCTGAAAAAGTAAAAGCAATACTCGAAAAATTAATTCATTGTGCTAAAACCGGCGACGGTAATTTACTGGAAATAGCTATTGATGCAGCTAGAAATCGTGCTACTCTAGGCGAAATAAGCGATGCTTTAGAAACTGTTTTCGGAAGATACAAAGCGCAAATTAAATCCTTTAGTGGTGTGTACAGTGCAGCGATAAAAGACGACAAGAGCTTTGAGAAAGCAAAACAATTGGCCGATACCTTTGCCAAACAGGAAGGTCGTCGCCCAAGAATTATGATTGCCAAAATGGGGCAAGACGGTCATGACAGAGGCGCAAAAGTAGTTGCCACTGGTTATGCCGATGTGGGTTTTGATGTAGATATAGGTCCACTTTTCCAGACTCCGGCAGAAGCTGCCAAACAAGCTGTAGAAAATGACGTTCATATTCTAGGTGTTTCCTCACTTGCTGCGGGACATAAAACACTTGTACCTCAAGTTATAGAAGAACTAAAAAAACATGGTCGTGAAGATATCATGGTTATTGTCGGTGGTGTAATACCTGCTCAAGATTATCAGTATTTATTTGATGCTGGTGCTGTAGCCGTTTTTGGACCTGGAACAAAAATTAGTGAAGCCGCAATTACAATTCTGGAAATCTTAATTGACTAAAAAGTAAAAAACCTGCAATCTCTTGCAGGTTTTTTTATATTCTTAATTCGTAATGAATTATATCGAGTGAACTGTGGCATCATTATCTGCTTCGATTGAAGAGACATTGTAACCTCCAAAAGCCTTCATGTAACTTCTAATAGACGTTCCATAAGCATCTCTGAAATATTTTTGTCCATTATTCTTAAAAAAGTTTTTAACAGACCCAGCACCTCCTAAATGAGCCGCTGCTAATATTCCTGATTCGGTAATATAAATTCCGCTGATAAGCTTCCCTTCATACTTCTCGATTTCCTTCCTTAAAATCCATTTATTTTTAGACAACAAAGCAATAAATGCTTTTTCTTGTAACGCAGGGTTTCTTAGGAATGCTTCATCATTTCGTACTCCAATTGCTCTTAAAGCCTGGGTTCCGAATTGATATTTTCCCATGTAACCAAGTGTATTTACTTTTCTGTATTTGCCTTGAGATTCTCTTAAAGCGATTGCTTCTTTGAAACCAATTAGGTGGTTTCCGGTGAAAGGAATACTGTCTGAAACAGGATAATCTTTCTTTTCTTTAGATGGAAGTAAGTAGTCGGTTCCATCTGTTTTTTCTGTAAGAAACCAAGGAGTGGTGTCTAAATTAAAGGACTTAAAACCTGAGCTTAAAAACCCAATAATAACGGTTAATGTTGTGTAAAAATACCATTTCTTTATCATAGATTGTTTTTCTTTTGAACGCTGTCCCATTCAAAAATTTCTGCCCACAAAGATACAACAAAATTTACAAAGCTATAAATCAACCAGTTAAACTTTTCAAAAAACCCAAAATACGCCCCGTAACCGCCTAGTTAGGAGAGCGTTCCAAAAATCAATTTTATCTCTCAATAACGCGGAATCCCAATGAAAACGTTTTCAAAAAAACTGCTTTTTTGTCAATTTTTGTAAGAAAAACGTCGAGACGGGATAAGACTACCAATCTATTTTAAAATTCTAAATCGTTAAATTAGGGTCGTTTTTTTAGATATTTTCAATAAAAATAATTCTCTCTTTTGTCGAAAAATAAATTCAATTATTGGAGTAATTTCAAATAGCAATAATTAAACAAATCATACTTCTCAAAAATCTATTTATAAAATCAATATTTATAAAAAAAAGATGCCGAAGTCAATAATAACTTCGGCATCTTTTTATAGATTATATTTTACTTTCAGGACTATCTTACCACTCCTTGACTATTAATCCAGTCTGAGTATTTTTTTGCATTTACATTATGCTGTGCTAATGTCGATGCAAACTCATGATATCCAAAACGATCTATACTTGCACAGAAATAGATGTAATCATTTTTTTCAGGCTTTAAAACCGCTTCTAATGCTGTAATATCTGGCATTGCAATTGGTCCTGGAGGAAGTCCCGTATTCATATAGGTATTATATGGAGACGACATTGTTAAGTCTTTATAGAAAACTCTTTTTATTACTTGCTCAAAGTCATTTGATTTCTTTTTAATTGCGTAAATAACTGTTGGATCAGCTTGTAATGGCATTTCCAGACGCAATCTGTTTAAATAAACTCCTGCAATTCTAGGTCGCTCATCTTTTTTTACAGATTCTTTATGTACGATTGAAGCCAAAATTGTAGCTTCTACTGGAGTTAAACCTTGTGCAGCAGCTTGGTCTATTCTCTCTTTAGTCCAGAAATTATGATATTCTTTAATCATTTTATCACGAAACTTAAGAGCCGAAGTATTCCAATACACTTCATACGTATTCGGGATAAACATTGCAAACACATTATCTTCGTTAAAACCATTTTCTTTCATGAAAATAGAATCTTTAAATACTTTTAGCAATGATGTGCTATCAGCTTCTATTTGGGAAGCAACACGTCCTGCAAAATCCTCTAGACGCTCTTGATTGTTAAAAGCCAATTTTACTGGAACATTAGATCGCATTGCTCTAACCAAATCCATATTATTCATATCCTTGGTTAATAAAAAGCGTCCTGGTTTTACATTATCAGGATAACCTCTTTTACTAGCAACCATCTCAAAGTTCTTTAAATCTTTTACAAAGGGTTCTAATATCTTTTTTACATCTTCATAATTAGATCCCGTAGGTACATAAACGTAAACCTCTTTCTCAGAAAATTTAGTATTAGCACTAAAAATTTGGCTTATCAAAATAAACCCATAAACCATCAAAACCGAAATTACTATTACGGCACTTATTGTTATAATTTTCTTTATATTCATATGTGGTTGCATTACTTGCTAGTATTTTTTTTTAATTATAACAATTTAAAAACTAAACTTTTAAAACTCCTTATTAATTAATTGAAAAAGGGCTTCGTCCTGATAAACTCCATTAACTAAAAGCCAATCTTTTTTTGTTCCAATTTTTTCAAAGCCAAATTTAGTAAAAAGTGCATTACTTGCTTCGTTTTTAACACCAATATTTGCATATAATTGATGTAAATTAAGATGATAAAAAGAATATTTAATTAATAATGTTAAAGCTTCAGAACCAATATTTTGATTCCTTCTTTCATTATCCTGAATTACAATCCCAATACCTGCCCTATTATTTTTAGGGTCAAAATCGAATAAATCAACTAGACCAATGGCAGGAAAATCCTGATCTTGGCAAATAGCAAGTCGCAATTGTTTGGCTTCATAAATGTCCTGATGGGCATTTTCCAGATATTGTTTTATTAAGAATCGGCTGTAAGGTGTTTGAGTATTGCTTACTTCCCAAATACTAAGGTCATTTTCGACTGCATAGATAAACTCCAGATCATTGGGTTCTAATGCTCGTATATATATAGTATCGCCTTTTAATGTGATCATTTTTAATTTTAGAATTTAGCCCCGATCCCAAAAACGTCGGGATGAGATAGATTTCAGACTGAAAACATTAAATCTCGATTGTTCCTTTAAATACAAATTCTGCTGGTCCTTTTAAGAACACATTTGTAAAGTGCTCCCCTACTTTATCAAAAGAAACAACTAGTTTACCTCCTTCAACATTTAAGTTAATATCTGTTTCATTAGTTTCTCCTATTGCATTCATAGCTATTGCAACCGCTGTAGCGCCTGTTCCGCAAGCAAGAGTTTCATCTTCTACACCTCTTTCATAAGTGCGTAGTGAAAATGTTTTATCATCTACTTTTTTTACAAAGTTGATATTACTCCCTGGTTTTCCATACAATTCTCCGTAACGTATAGCTGCTCCGTTTTCTTTTACATTATAATGTTCTAAATCATCTACTATTTGTACATGATGTGGAGATCCTGTATTTAAGAACGTATAATTATCATATTTATTTATAGCATCAACATCTATCATTTGTAAAGAAACAATAGAGTCTGGTGCGATTGTAGCATGATGCAAACCATCTGTAGCTATAAAGGTAGTTTCATTTTCTATTACATCTAGTTTTTTAGCAAATGCCACCAAACATCTACCACCGTTTCCGCACATCGAACTTTGGTTTCCGTCGGCATTATAGTAAACCATTCTAAAATCGGTTTCAGAATCATTTTCTAACAAAATCAGTCCATCAGCACCAATTCCGAATCGCCTGTCGCACAAACGTTCAATTAATTTTGTATCTTTCTTTGGAAAAAAATCAGAACGATTATCAATCATTACAAAATCATTTCCTGTACCCTGATATTTATAAAATTCTACTTGCATTGTTATTGAATTGAGAAATACAAAAGTACGAACTATTAATGAAATGTTAATCATTGTTAAAGAGCGTTAAACCACTTTACTTCAGTTTTTTTTTGATATAATTTTATACATAGATAACTTAAACACTAATCAAAACTATGAAACGATTTTCAACCTTATTTTTAGTATCCTTATTAAGCGGTGCTACTACGCTTGGTGCATACAAGTTATTATTTGATAATAACGGTTCTCTTTTTGGCGAAAAGAAATCGATAGTAACTCTTGCTCCAAATTCATACTCTAAAACAGTAGGTTTAGGTGCCGAAACTGTTGATTTTACAGCTGCAGCAGATAAAACTATTCATACTGTGGTACACGTAAAAAATGTATCTCGCAGAACTGTTACTAACCCTATGTTAGAATATTTTTACGGTTATGGAGGTCAGCAAACACAAGAACAAGTTGGTAGTGGTTCTGGTGTAATTATTTCTGCTGATGGATATATCGTAACTAATAATCACGTGATAAAAAACGCCACTGAAATTGAAATTACTTTAAACAATAAAAAATCTTATACGGCAAAACTCATTGGAACTGATTCTAAAATGGATATTGCTTTATTAAAAATCGATGCCGACGAAAAATTACCTTATACTCCTTTTGCAGATTCTGATGCTGTAAAAGTGGGTGAATGGGTTCTGGCAGTTGGAAATCCATATAATCTAACTTCGACAGTAACTGCGGGGATTGTTTCGGCGAAAGCCAGAAACTTAGATACAAACGGAATTCAATCGTTTATCCAGACTGATGCCGCAGTAAACCCTGGTAATAGTGGTGGCGCATTGGTAAACACCAGAGGAGATTTAATTGGTATTAATACCATGATATCCTCTACAACCGGTTCTTATGTTGGATACTCATTTGCAGTTCCGTCTAATATTGCCAGAAAAATAATAGAAGATATTATGGAGTTTGGTAATGTACAAAGAGCTATATTAGGTGTAGAAGGGGGTGAACTTAATAATGCCGCTTCTAAAGAGCTGGGTATTTCTCAAACTCAAGGTTTTTACATCAATAAAGTAACTCAAAAATCAGGTGCTGAAAAATCTGGTCTTCAAAAAGGTGATATCATTGTAAAATTAGATAATCGAGATATAGCTACTTATGCTGATTTTTCTGGATATATTAATACCAAAAGACCTAATGATGTAGTTCAGGTAACTTATATACGTGACGGAAAAAATAAAGTAGTTCCTGTTACTTTAAGTAAAAATGAATTTTTTAGTACTGAATATAAAGGAATCGAATTAGAAAATATCGATGCAACCGATAAAAAGAGATTCGGTATAAACTATGGTGTAAAAATTAAAGCACTTACAAACGAAAATCTTAAACAGTATAATAATGAATTACAAGGCAACATTATTTTAAGTATTGACAATATAAAAGCAACAGACATTGAAACGGTTTCGAAACTTTTAAATCAAAAAGACGAAAACCAAAGTATACGAATTGAAATGATTAACAGAAACGGAGAAGTTATTCGAGTTATCATCTAAATCATTTTATTTCCCAAATTCAAAGCCATCCTGCAAAATCAGGATGGCTTTTTTATTTCCTTCTGATATAGAATTTATTTTTTTGTTTTAGGAGAAGCCAATTTTCATTTTATTGGAAGAAAATTTATTTTCACCCGTTTCCAAAATAAATCATAAAATAGTTTACGAAATCGATTGAAATGGGTACTTTTGCGCCAAATTTAAAAAACAAGCTGTTTTATTTTTACAAATTTTCAACTATGAGCAAAAAATCTTTGTACCAAAAAGAAGTATCATTTCAAGTCGACAGACGAAAAGCCGGAGTAGAATTGATTAAAATCATAAGCGATTTATGGTATGATAAATCTATCGAAATGGTTTTATTCAAAAATCAATTACTAGATAAGAATGTAAGCGACATTATTAATTTACATCAATACGCTGGAGAATTTGTAGGTAAACCAATTACTATTTTTGACTCTGTTGAAATTGCGAGAGTTGTTTTATCTTTAAAATTACCTCCTTCTAAAATAGACATTGGAAAACTAACTTATGAATATCGTTTAGAGGATGAAAAATATCCAGATGCTCGTCATTTTGTAATCGAAAAACTAAAAGAAGCTAAATCATCTGAAGAAATTCAACCTAAAGATGTTGTCCTTTATGGCTTTGGCCGAATTGGTCGCTTATTGGCCAGAGAATTAATGTCTAAAACAGGAAAAGGAAATCAACTGAGATTAAGAGCAATTGTTATTCGTGATAAAAGCGAACTGGCAAATCTTGAAAAAAGAGCTTCTTTATTAAGATATGACTCTATTCATGGAGATTTTCAAGGTTCTGTAGTTGCTGACCCAAAGAATAATGCACTTTTGATAAATGGAACTACGGTACATATTATTTCGGCAAATTCTCCTGAAGAAATAGATTATACGCTATATGGCATTAATGATGCTCTAGTTATAGATAATACTGGTGCTTTTACAACTCAGGAAGCATTAAGCAGGCACTTAGTTTCTAAAGGGGTTAGCAAAGTTTTACTTACTGCACCTGGAAAAGGAGTTCCTAATATTGTACACGGAGTAAATCATAACGAATACAATCCCGATGAAAATGATATTTTCTCGGCTGCTTCTTGTACCACAAATGCTATAACGCCTGTTTTAAAAGCAATTGAAGATACACTAGGTGTTGTAAAAGGACACTTAGAAACTATACACGCATATACTAATGACCAAAATCTGGTTGATAATATGCACAAAAAATACCGTCGTGGCAGAGCTGCTGCATTAAATATGGTAATTACTGAAACTGGTGCAGGAAGTGCTGTTGCAAAAGCATTACCATCGCTTGAAGGGAAATTAACATCAAATGCAATACGTGTTCCTGTTCCTAACGGTTCTCTTGTTGTATTGAATCTTGATGTTAAAAAAGCAACTTCGATTGCTGGAATTAACAAAATAATGAAAAAATATGCCCTTGAAGGCGAATTAGTAGAACAGATAAAATATTCTTTGAATACAGAATTGGTTTCTTCTGACATAATCGGTACTTCGGCACCATCAATTTATGATAGTAATGCTACAATAGTTTCCAAAGACGGAAAAAGCATTGTATTATATATTTGGTACGATAATGAATATGGCTATAGTCACCAGGTTATTCGATTAGCAAAATATATTGCGAAAGTAAGACGTTTTACTTACTACTAGCATATACACCAACCAAACCAACTTTTTCTCAAAACCATCAAGATTTCTTGATGGTTTTTTGTTTTGGATTATATTATAGGCAAAACTGTTGTACTCTTTACTTCGGACATTACAAAGACAGTATTGATTAAAGAAACTTCGGGCAAAATTGATAACTTTTTTTGATGAAAATGATGATACGTTTCCATATCTGGAATGATAATTTTAAGCATATAATCAAAATTTCCTGATACATAATTACACTCTACAACTTCAGGTAAATTCAAAATAGATTGATTAAACCCTTCCGACGTATCATATGTCTGTTTTGTGAGCGTTACCTGGCAATAAACCGTAAGATTATTCCCTAATTTTTTCTTGTTCAAAATAGACACATATTTCTCAATAACTCCCTCTCTCTCAAGTCGTTTGACTCTATCATGGACAGGTGTAAGTGACAAATTTATTTTGTTTGCAATGTCTTTTAAGGTATAATGCGCATCTTCTTGTAAAAGGCGTAGGATTTTTTTGTCAGTTTCGTCTAAAATCATGGTAAAAAGTGTTTTAAAAATTATTACAAATCAGTCATTTTTTCTTTTTATAGACGATAAAAGCTCATTAAAAAGAATATTTTTTGGTAAAAATATTAAATAAAAACAATATTTTCTTTATTATACCCATAATATCGATAATATATTCTCTATATGTAGCTTTGTAAAACAAAATTAACAAAAACAAAAAAAATATAAAAAATGATAATAGGTGTTCCAAAAGAAATCAAGAATAACGAAAACCGTGTAGCTGTTACACCAGCTGGAGTTTCGGAAATGAAAAAACACGGACATGTTGTTTACGTTCAAGCAACTGCCGGTTTAGGAAGTGGATTTAGCGATGAGGAGTATACTAATGCTGGTGCTCAGGTATTAGCAACTATTGAAGAGGTATATGCTATAGCTGAAATGATTATTAAAGTTAAAGAACCTATTGCATCTGAATATGATTTAATCAAAAAAGATCAATTATTATTTACATACTTTCACTTTGCTTCATCAGAGCCATTAACACACGCAATGATCGAAAAAGGAGCTGTATGTTTAGCTTACGAAACTGTTGAAAAAGCTGACCGTAGTTTACCATTATTAGTTCCAATGTCTGAAGTTGCTGGACGTATGTCTATTCAACAAGGAGCTAAATATCTTGAGAAACCATTAAAAGGAAGAGGAATTCTTTTAGGTGGTGTTCCAGGTGTTCCTCCTGCTAAAGTATTAGTACTTGGTGGTGGAATCGTTGGTACTCAAGCTGCAAAAATGGCTGCTGGTTTAGGAGCTCAAGTTACTATTATGGATGTAAGTTTAGCACGTCTTCGTCATTTAGATGATATTATGCCTGCAAACGTAAACACTCAAATGTCAAACCACTATAACATTACTAAAGCAATCGCTGATGCAGATTTAGTAGTTGGAGCAGTATTAATTCCAGGAGCAAAAGCACCTCACTTAGTTACTCGTGATATGCTTAAACTAATGCGTCCAGGAACTGTTGTTGTAGACGTTGCTGTTGATCAAGGTGGATGTATCGAAACATGTACACCAACAACTCACGAAAACCCAACTTTCATTATCGATGATATTGTACACTACTGTGTGGCTAATATGCCTGGAGCTGTACCTTACACATCTACACTTGCTTTAACAAACGCTACTTTACCTTACGCTTTACAATTAGCAAACAAAGGATGGGAAAAAGCTTGTGCTGAAAACGAAGAATTAAAAAAAGGATTGAATATTGCTAATGGAAAAATCCTTTACAAAGGAGTTGCAGAAGCTTGGAATCTTCCTTTCAACGAAGAATTAGTGTTAGCAAAATAATTGCTAGCATTATATAAGTGCTTACTACACTAGAAAAACCCGTCTTTAGGACGGGTTTTCTGTTTTTATATAGTTCATTATTCTTGCCACTGATTCTCACAGATTTTTTAATCCTTTTAATCTGTGGCTATTCTCTTTTCTACTCAATCTATGTGCCTATTTTTAGCCACTGATTAAATAGATACCTTTAAATTATCTCGCTTATTCTTTCGGTTTAGTCAAATAGTAAACAGGAATTCCTGTTAGCATAATTAAAACGCCCCAACCACAAGTAGAAAATTTAGTAAGCAATAAACAAATACAAATTGCCGATGCTACTACAATATATAAGAATGGCAGAAATGGATATCCAAAAGCTTTATAAGGTCTCTCGGCATCTGGCATTTTCTTACGCAGAATAAAAATACCATAAATAGTCAAAATGTAAAAAATCAGAACAATGATAATAACAAAGTCCAATAAATCCCCATATTTCCCTGTCAAACATAAAGCCGAAGCCCAAACACATTGTGCCCATAATGCCCAAGCCGGAACACTAGACTCATTTAATATAGCTGCTTTCTTAAAAAACAAACCATCTTTTGCCATTGTATAATATACCCTTGCTCCAGCCATTATTAGCCCATTATTACAAGCAAAAGTCGAAATCATAATCATAATTGCAATGATTAACGTTCCGATATTACCAAAAATATATTGTGATGCCACTACCGCTACCCTGTCTGATTTTGCTGTAGCAATTTCATCAAAAGGTACTACTGCCAAGTACATCAGGTTTGTTAAAACATAAATAATCGTAACTATAAAAGTCCCCAAGAATAGACTAAACCCAACATTACGTTTGGGATTTTTAATTTCGCCCGCAATAAAAGTTACTCCATTCCAAGCATCACTAGAAAATAAAGAACCAACCATAGCTGCCGAAATACCTGTAAGCAATGCTGTACCTCCTATTGGAAACCAAGATTTAGTATCTGCATCAAAAGCACGTGTAGACCAACCATCAACCCAATTAGCATCCCAAATAGAAGCTTTTGCTCCAAGTGTTAACCCGAAAACGATTAATCCTAAAAGTGATAAAATTTTGATAATAGTTAAAACCGTTTGTAGAATTTTACTGTTTTTAACCCCACGGCTATTTATATACGTTAATAAAATAATCGTAACAATAGAAACCAGTTGAGCTGCATTTAAGTCGAAAGAACCTATCTCAAAAAGAATATTTTCATCACTTAAAGGCTCATAGAGATAAGCTGCAAATTTGGCAAAAGCGACACCTACAGCAGCAATTGTACCCGTTTGGATTACTGCAAAAAAGCTCCATCCGTACAAAAAAGCTATCAACTTATTGTAAGCTTCTTTTAAGTAAACATACTGCCCACCAGCTTTTGGAAACATGGCACTTAATTCTCCATAACTTACTGCTGCAATAACTGTAATTAATCCTGAGATTAGCCATATTAAGATTAGCCAACCCGCAGAACCTACTTGTCGGGCAATATCGGCACTTACAATAAATATTCCTGAACCAATCATAGACCCTACCACAAGCATGGTTCCGTCTAGCAATCCGAGTTCTCTTTTAAAATCTTCTGGTTTGTTTTCTTGCATTTTTTTTGGTTTTTGGTTGGTTAAAGATATACTTTTTTTATAAATTTTGGTTTTTAGATGGCTGATTTTAGATTATATAGCAGTTGTCATTTTTACTTTCAGTCGTGTTATCAAACGAAACGGAGTCACAACTCTTCTCACTATGTCATAAGACCTAAAAACCTAATTATAAGTTAACTAAGACTTAACCATCAATCATTTTAAAAAAACCAATTTTGATTCATCATATAAAAAAAACAGAAAATTATGTAATCAGCTTATAAATGATTTTGCTAACTTTACTTAAAGCAGAAAACATAACAACCTCATTTAGTTATTATTACAACAAGACTCATAATAAGTTTTAATAATTTGCTTTTAATTCTTTCTGTTTTTTTGAGTTGCCATTTATTCTTTTTTAACTGAAGTAAGTTTAATAAATAATATTTACACTATGAAAATCTTAAAAAACATAAACGTAGTAAGACGAAAGTTAATGCATAGCTTAACTAAAAATATTGGGCATTCTACAAATGCGAATAAAAAACATTTAACCATTCAACCTGAGATTAAAAGAGTTTTAATTTCACGTCCAAATGCCCGATTAGGCAACTTATTATTAATTACACCTTTATTAGAAGAAGTCATTACTACGTTTCCGGGATGCAAAATAGACTTATTTGTAAAAGGTAATCTAGCGCCTATATTATTCGAAAACTACGACAATGTCGATAAGATTATTGAGCTACCTAAAAAACCTTTTAAGAACTTACTTCAATATATTAAGGTATGGATATCGCTTAGAAAACAACAATATGATATTGCAATTAATGTTGATAAAAATTCTTCATCTGGAAGACTTTCAGTTAAATTTTCAAATTCAAAATTCAAATTCTTCGGAGATTCTACAGTCGAAGATATTCAATCAAAATATCTTGATTACGAACATATCGCAAAATATCCTGTATACAATTTCAGAAGTTATTTAAGCGAACTAGGCTTTACTCCCAATAACAAATCAATTGCTGCATTAAATCTTAAATTGAGTAATTCTGAAATCATTGAAGGAAAAAAAATACTAGACAAATTAGTCAATAACGATAAAAAAACGATTTGCATTTATACTTATGCAACTGGCGACAAATGTTATTCAGAATCATGGTGGGGGAAGTTTTATAAAAGGCTAAAAACTCAATATCCTAATCATAATATTATTGAAATTTTACCTATTGAAAATGTCTCGCAAATTGGCTTTAAAGCTACACATTTTTACAGTAAAGACATACGTGAAATTGGCGCATTAATCGCAAACACGGAAGCTTTCATTGGAGCCGATTCTGGAATCATGCATTTAGCAAGCTCTGTACAAACTCCTACAGTTGGTTTATTCTCGATTACTGAGCAAAAAAAATATGAGCCATATTATAATCATAGCATAGCTATAGATACTAATAAAACTTCTATTCTTAAATCTACAAAAATCATAGCATACATGATTAGTCATAACTTATCACTTCGAGTTACAACTACTTCAACAATTATAGCATTATACTAAACAAAGTGATGATTTTTAGTAACTTTATTAAATTTTAGTCGTCTATTATTAATGAACGCTTAAAATATAATAACCAAAAATCATCAACCATCATGGAAAAAAAATCAAATAGCTCTTTATTAAAAGTGCTCATTTTTAGTCTTGCTTTTCAATTAATTTTAGTTAATGTATGTATTGGCCAAACTTCCAAGGCCGATAAAATTAATGAATTGCTAAGCTTATATTCTAAATACAACCAGTTTAACGGAACTGCTCTTGTAACTGAAAACGGAAAGGTTATCTATAAAAAAGGCTTTGGATTAGCCAATATGGAATGGAAAATCCCTAATGAACCCAACACAAAATTTAGATTAGGCTCTATTACCAAACAATTCACAGCATTATTAATTCTTCAATTGGTGGAGCAAGGAAAGCTTAAATTAGATGTTCCAATTTCTACCTATCTTCCTGATTATTCCAAAACCAATGGTGATAAAATTACCATTCATCAATTACTCACTCATACATCAGGATTACCTAATTATACTTCATTCCCTAATTTTTTCTCAGATATTAGTCGTAATCCCTATACACCAGAAGCTTTTGTAAAAACATTTGCCGATTTACCTCTTCAATTCAAGCCTGGAGAAAAATTTGCCTATAGCAACTCTGGCTATTTTCTATTGGGTTATATCATAGAGAAAATTACAGAAAAAACGTATGAGCAGTGTTTACAAGAAAAGATTTTTACCCCACTTAACATGAATAATTCTGGCTATGACCATCACGATGTGATTTTAGCTAATAGAGCCACTGGATACGAAAAAAAAGAGAAAGGCAGTTCTGACTATGTAAATTCAAGTTACATTGATATGTCTCTTCCTTATGCTGCAGGATCTCTATATTCTACCGTAGAGGATTTATACTTATGGGATCAGGCTCTTTATACTGAAAAATTATTATCGGCTAAATACAAAGAATTATTATTTAACAAATACATAAATACAAGGTTCTCTGCAACATCCTATTATGGATACGGGTGGTTTATTGAAGAAGCCAACATTGACAAAACAGATAAGAAAGTACAAATTATTGAACATGGTGGTGGAATAAATGGTTTCAATACTCTAATCTCACGTATTCCATCATCCAACGATTTAATTGTATTATTAAATAATACCGGAGGAACTGGTCTTAATCAAATGTCTGAAGCGATACGAGCAATTTTATACGATATGCCATATGATATTGCCAAAAGATCTACCGCTTATACTCTATTTGGTATTATTAAATCTCAAGGATTAGAAACTGGATTGAAGAAATTTGAAGAGTTCAAAAAATCTGATGAATACGCTATTAAGGAAAGTGAAATAAACGATGTTGGTTATCAATTACTACAATCAGGAAAAACAAAAGAATCCATAGCCATTTTTAAAATAAATGTTGATACCTTTCCTAAATCAGGAAATGCATATGATAGTTTAGGCGAGGCTTATTTAAAAGATGGAGATAAAAAACTTGCTATTGTAAACTACAAAAAATCATTACAGTTTGACCCAAAAAATGAAAATGCAAAGAAAGTATTGGAAGAAATCTCTAAATAACAACTTTGATAAACTCAATTAAAACTGCCGCAATTTGACAAAATTGCGGTTTTGGTTTTATAAAATTAAAAGCTATGATAACTTCAAAACCTAAAACTATTGATGAATATATTGCTGGTTTTCCTGAAACTATTCAGGCAGTATTAGAACAAGTGCGCCAAACAATTAAAAAGGCTGCTCCAAATGCCGAAGAGAAAATAAGTTACGCTATCCCTACTTTTACGCTTAATGGTAACTTAGTGCATTTTGCAGCTTTCAAAAACCATATTGGCTTTTATGCGTTGCCTTCGGGAAACGAAGCTTTTCAAGAAGAACTTTCTGCTTATAAATCAGGAAAGGGCTCTATTCAGTTTCCATTAGACAAACCTATGCCTTTGGATTTAATAACGAAGATTGTAAATTTTCGAGTAAAAGAAAATTTAGAAAAAATAAAGAAGTAAAAATTATTTAACTGAGTAAGTCTAAAAGCTTAAACTTATATTACGTTTTTAGAATTAAAGAAATTTATTCTAAAACACGATTAACTTGAGTGAAGTTTCTTCCGTAGTATGCCTCTTTTGTTGAAGAAACAATTACACCACCATGAACAGATGAGTGAACAAATTTAATTTCGCCATCTAATACCTCAACTACCATTCCCACATGGTTTATCTGACGTCTTCCATTAGTTTTAAAGAAAATTAAATCTCCTTTTTGCGCATCTTCCGATGCAATTTTAACTCCAATACGGGATTGCTCGATAGAACTTCTAGGTAACTTAATATCAAAACTTCCAAATGTAGTTACCATTAATCCTGAACAATCAAAACCTGCTCTCGAGGTTCCTCCTGAACGATACCGGACTCCTATATTCTCTGTAGCGTTTAATACCAATTGATTTAACAAATCTGAGTCATGGGTAAACTTTACATTATTTGTCGTTGCAGTATCTTTAATTGCTGTTGTCGCTACTGCTGTTGCAGTATCCGCTCCCTCTTGTACTCCTTCTTTCTTTACATATGATTTTGAAGGATTTATTTTAAGGACGTAACCTACTGGTAATTTTCCTTTTATAAATGGGTTTTGTCTTTCTAATTCTTTAACCGTAAGTCCGTATTCTTTAGCAATTGCATATTTAGTTTCTTTAGGTAAAACTTCACGAACAATTTCGGTTTCTACAGGTTTTTCTATTATCTCAGGTTCAGGAGTTGCAACAATCGTAGTCGCAGCTATTGTAGTTTCTTTTATAATTGGTTTAGCGTTACCCGGAATTATAATTTGTTGTCCTATTTTAAGCCCTTCACTTTCTAATTTTGGATTGGCTTTTTTTAATTCCTCGACAGTAAGTTGGTATTGTTTTGAAATTCCGTACAATGTTTCTTTTGCTAGAATTTCATGAGTAGTAGTTTCTTGATTACTCGTTGTAGTATTCGAATTGTCTGAATTGCTTTTATTACTTGCAATTACTTCTTTTTCTTTTGTCTTCGTTTTTGTTGCTTTATCTTTATTGGCAACATTTTTCTCTGAACTTGGAATTAGTAAAATTGAATTTAGTTTTAATAATTTACCAGCATTAGGATTTAAATCAAGAATCTCCTTTACTTTTACATGATATTTTTTGGCTATAACACTAACATTCTCCCCTTTAGAAATTTTATGCTTAATATATTTTTCCTGTGAAAAAACATTAAAACTAAAAAAAAACAACGCTAATATCAGTCCAAAACTTTTCATTCTTATTCAAATTACATTCGCAGATTACATTTAATTCATTTAAAAAAAATCAAAAAACAACAATCCAATTACTTAAAAAGCTAATTTAACTTATTAAACTAAAAATCGCTATTTTTTAACAACTCTTTATATTCAAATTAACAAATTCCGCATAAAAAATAATCATTCTATATTAATTCAATTATTTTTCTTGAAAAAATAATACTACTTTTAAACAAAGAATAACTGACAAAAAAAATACCCTTGAAAAAACTAATTCTGATTTTTGTATTTTTTCCTACATTATTAATTGCTCAAAATATAAAAGGTAATGTAATTTCTCAGAAAGACAATCTTCCGGTTGAAAACACCAATGTATTTGCATTGTCTAGTAAAGTTGGGACTATAACCGATGAAAAGGGTGAATTTTATTTAAAAGTTCTTCCTGAATTTAAAGAGAATGAGACATTACAATTTTCTCACATTGGTTACATCACTAAAAATGTTTCCTTAAGCTATCTGGCAAAAAATAACTACAAAGTTTTTCTTGAAGAAGAGGCACAAAATTTATCAGGTGTTACAATTGTTACCAATTCTAAATTGAAAACTAAACTTGCTTTTACAGAAATAACTTCTTTAAAACATCCTGTTTTTTCATTTGGATCTTTTTTAAAAGACGACAAAATTTATATTAGTGGTGGTGACGCTTATCCTGAAATCGATCACATGGCTAAAGTGCGGGCAAAAATAGCTGACCCTAACTTGCAGGATTTTTTTAATGAAGGAACAGGTGCAACAAAACGACATTATAAAAAGTATCTTTCTATTTACGATATCAAAACCAACTCTTGGGAATTTCCAGATTTAAAACTACAGGTTAGAGCGTATCATAACATTCATTTCTATAACAATTTAATTTATATTTTGGGCGGAAAAAAAATGTTCGTAAATAAAATAAGTAGTTGGGAATATTTACAAGATCAAATTGAAGTTTTAGATATTGAAAAACTCACTGTTAAAGTCGACAAAACAAATCCACATCAGGCTGCTGATTTTGCTTCTTTTACTTATAAAGATAATATTATTGTAATGGGAGGTTCTATAAAAGCAACTGAAAGTGGTGTAAAAGATTTCACAGATAAAGTGCATTTGTATAATATTACTTCCGGATATTGGTATGAACTTACGAGTATGCCAATGGCAGAAGAAACTACCGGAATACTGATAGACGATAAAATTTATCTTATTGGCGGAAACAACGGAAAACCAATATCTAAAATAGAAACCTTTGATTTAGTAACAGAAAAATGGCAAACTGAAGGCGAACTATTTTTGGGATTAGAAAGACCTGCTATTGCTTACAATGACGATATTATTTATTTTTTTGAGGATGAAAAAATGTACACATACAATTTTAAATTAAAAGTATTAAAAGAATACGAAATCAACCTCCCCCTGAAGTATTCAGCTATGTATTATAACAATAATAAATTATACATTTTGGGCGGACGTATTGACAATAGTTATTCTAAAATACCTTCTGCAAAAATTTTCAGCATAGATTTAGATGAATTTAAATTAACAAATCCGAATAAGATTAAAAACTTATCTCAAGAAACGACTCTAGCAAAAACACAGGGTTAGTTTTTAATATCAGAGTTATTATCTGCGAAATTATAATATTTAACAGGTAAAAATCTTTATACTAAATTTCTTTTTTAAATAGATTTCCTAGCCCAGATAAAAGCGGCATCCTTTTCTTTTTTCCTTAAAAAAAGAAAAGATATAGCGGATAGCTGGAAATAGCTTCAAATAAAAAAACTCCCAAGTTGCCTTGAGAGTTTTTAATATGATTTAAAACTTTAATTATGCTTTTCCAGCAGCAATTAAGTTTAATGCTGAACCAGCTACAAACCAGCCAATCTGTCCTGCATTATAAGTATGATTTGCTAAGATTATGTCTTTAGTTCCATCTTCGTGAACGAATTCTAGCGTTAATGGTTTTCCTGGAGCAAATTCTACTAAATCAAGGAAATTGATTGTATCATCTTCTTGGATTTTATCATAATCTGCTTCGTTAGCAAATGTTAATCCTAAAAGCCCTTGTTTTTTAAGGTTTGTTTCGTGGATACGAGCAAAAGATTTCACCAATACCGCTTTAACTCCTAAGAAACGTGGCTCCATTGCTGCGTGCTCACGAGAAGATCCTTCGCCATAGTTATGATCCCCCACAACAATAGATGGAACTCCAGCTGCTTTGTACGCACGTGCAACTGCAGGAACTGCATCATACGTTCCTGTTAATTGATTTTTAACTGAATTTGTTTTTTGGTTATATGCATTTACTGCACCAATCAACATATTATTAGAAATATTATCTAAATGTCCACGGAAACGTAACCATGGTCCTGCCATAGAGATGTGATCTGTCGTACATTTTCCAAATGCTTTGATTAATAATTTTGCACCTGTAATATTCTTACCATCCCAAGCATCAAACGGAGCTAATAATTGTAAACGCTCTGATGTTGGGCTTACAGCTACCTGAACTCCTGAACCGTCTTCTGCCGGAACTTGGAATCCTGGATCTTTAACATCAAATCCTTTTGGAGGCAATTCGTCTCCTGTAGGTTCATCTAACATTACTTCTTCTCCATCTTCATTGATTAAAGTATCTGTTAATGGATTGAAACTTAAATCTCCTGCGATAGCCATAGCTGTCACTAATTCAGGTGAACCTACGAAAGCTAGTGTATTTGGGTTACCATCGGCACGTTTAGAAAAGTTACGGTTAAAAGAGTGAACGATTGTATTTCTTTCTTCTTTCTCTGCTCCTTCTCTATCCCACATACCAATACATGGTCCGCAAGCGTTAGCAAAAACTGTTGCTCCAATTTTATGGAATGTATCGATAAAACCATCACGCTCGATTGTATAACGAACTACCTCTGAACCTGGAGTAATTGTAAACTGTGATTTTGTTTTTAATTTTTTGGCAGAAACTTGTCTTGCCAAAGATGCTGCACGCGCAATATCTTCGTAAGATGAGTTGGTACATGAACCAATTAAACCAACCTGAATTTGTAATGGCCAGTTATTTTTGATTGCTGCTTCTTTCATTTTAGAAATTGGAGTAGCTAAATCTGGCGTAAAAGGTCCGTTTAAGTGTGGCTCTAATTCCGTTAAGTTAATTTCGATAACCTGGTCAAAATATTGTTCTGGGTTAGCGTAAACTTCTGGATCTCCAGTTAAGTAAGAAGCTACTTTATCTGCCGCATCTGCAACATCGGCTCTATTTGTAGAACGCAGGTAACGACTCATAGAATCATCATATCCAAAAGTTGAAGTTGTCGCTCCAATCTCTGCACCCATATTACAAATAGTACCTTTACCTGTACATGACATAGAAGTTGCACCTTCTCCAAAATATTCTACAATTGCTCCTGTTCCACCTTTTACAGTAAGAATACCAGCAACTTTAAGGATAACATCTTTAGGAGCAGTCCATCCTGATAATTTACCAGTTAATTTTACTCCAATTAATTTAGGAAATTTTAATTCCCATGCCATTCCTGACATAACATCTACAGCATCGGCTCCACCAACACCAATAGCTACCATTCCTAAACCTCCTGCATTTACGGTATGTGAATCTGTACCAATCATCATTCCTCCTGGGAAAGCATAATTTTCTAGTACTACTTGGTGAATAATACCTGCTCCTGGCTTCCAGAAACCTATTCCGTATTTATTAGAAACTGACGACAAGAAGTCGAAAACTTCATTACTTTGAGTTTTTGCTCTAGCCAAATCGGTTACAGCATCTACTTTAGCTTGAATTAAGTGATCGCAATGAACTGTTGTAGGCACAGCCACTTTAGCCTTACCTGCGTGCATAAATTGCAATAATGCCATTTGTGCAGTTGCATCCTGACATGCTACACGATCGGGTGCAAAATCAACATAATCGACTCCTCTACCAAACGCCTTAGTTGGATTTCCATCCCAAAGGTGATTGTACAAAATTTTCTCCGTTAAAGTAAGTGGACGACCAACAATCTCGCGTGCTTTATCAACACGACCTGGCATGTTCTCATACACTTTTTTAATCATTTCAATATCAAAAGCCATAAGTATAATTGTTTTTGTTTGTTTTTGTTTTTTGAACATCACAAGTTACAAAAAATAGAAGAGCCAGAAAAGAAAAAGCCTGAGTTTATCAACTCAGGCTTTTTATATATAATGATTATAACTAATCGTACGATTACATTACTAACAGTTTATGAGAAGGTGCAAACCTAGTTAGGCTAATACCATCTACTGCTGCTATATATTCATCTAATGTAGGTGTTCTACCTAGAATTGTAGACAAGACTACAACTGGCGTAGAAGAAAGTAATGACTCTCCTTTTTTACCTTCTGTATCTTCTACAACTCTTCCTTGGAAAAGACGCGTAGAAGTTGCCATTACAGTATCTCCTTTTGCTGCTTTTTCCTGGTTACCCATACAAAGGTTACATCCTGGACGCTCTAAATACAACATGTTCTCGTATTCTGTACGTGCAGCACCTTTAGGAGCGCTATCGTTAAATTCGAAACCAGAGTATTTTTGTAAAACTTCCCAATCTCCTTCAGCCTTAAGTTCATCTACGATATTATAAGTAGGTGGCGCTACTACTAGCGGAGCCTTAAACTCAACCTTACCGTATTGTTGTTCTATATTTTTAAGCATTTGAGCTAGAATCTTCATATCTCCTTTGTGAACCATACAAGACCCGATAAATCCTAAATCTACTTTTTTATCTCCTCCGTAAAAAGATAATGGTCGGATTGTATCGTGAGTATATCTCTTAGAAACATCCGCGTTATTAACGTCTGGATCCGCAATCATTGGCTCGATAATCTGATCAAGATCTACAACAACTTCTGCATAATACTTAGCATTTGCATCTGGAGTTAAAGCAGGTTTCTCTGCTGATTTAATCTCTGCAATTCTCTTATCTGCTTTGTTAATCAATCCCTGAAGAACTTGTTTTTCATTATCCATTCCTTTATCGATCATGATCTGGATTCTGCTTTTTGCAATCTCCAATGATTCGATTAAGGTATCATCTTCAGAAATACAGATAGAAGCTTTTGCTTTCATCTCTGCAGTCCAGTCTGTAAATGTAAATGCCTGGTCAGCAGTAAGAGTCCCAAGATGAACCTCGATAATTCTCCCTTGGAAAACATTTTCACCACCAAATTTCTTAAGCATTTGAGCTTGTGTTGAATGAACTACATCACGGAAGTCCATATAGTCTTTCATCTCACCTTTAAATGTTACCTTAACAGATTCAGGAATTGGCATTGAAGCCTCACCTGTAGCAAGTGCAAGAGCAACTGTTCCTGAGTCAGCACCAAATGCTACACCTTTAGACATTCTTGTATGAGAGTCACCACCAATAATGATAGCCCACTCATCTATTGTAATATCATTAAGAACTTTATGAATTACATCTGTCATTGCATGATAAACTCCTTTCGGGTCACGAGCTGTGATTAAACCGAAATCGTTCATGAATTTCATCAATTTTGGAATATTTGCCTGAGCTTTTTTATCCCATACTGAAGCTGTGTGACAACCAGATTGGTATGCACCATCAACGATTGGCGAAATTACTGTAGCAGCCATAGACTCTAATTCCTGAGCAGTCATAAGACCTGTCGTATCTTGAGAACCTACGATATTAACTTCTACACGAACATCTGAACCAGCATGTAGTACTTTACCTGGAGCTATACCAACAGCGTTTTTGTTGAAAATTTTCTCTACCGCTGTAAGTCCTTGTCCTTCAAGAGAAATCTCTTTTGATGGAGCAAATACAAGAGGAGCTTCGATTTCTAGAATTTTCGCTGCTAATGTCTGAAGTTTTTTACCAAATACAATTGCATATGATCCTCCAGCTTTGATAAATTCCATTTTTTGAGGAGTAAAAGCCTTAGAAATATCAATTAGCTCTTTGTCTCCATTATATAATTTTTTCGTCTTTGTGTTTATTGTAAGCACAGTTCCTGTAGCAACAGAGTATGCTTCTTCCAGAATTGGCTCATTATTCTCATTGCGAATAATATTACCATCTGCATCAAGCTTTTTAACCCAGTTTTTAAGATCTAAACCAATACCACCAGTAACATCAACTGTTGTTAGGAAAATTGGAGAAATACCATTTGTTCCTCCAACAATTGGAGCGATATTAACGAATGGAATATATGGACTTGCTTGTTTTCCTGTCCAAAGTGCCACGTTGTTTACACCTGACATTCTTGACGAACCAACTCCCATTGTACCTTTCTCTGCAATCAACATCACACTTTTGTCTGGATGTTGTGCTTGTAACGCCTTAATTTCTTCTTGTGCTTTAGGCGTAATCATACATTGACCATGAAGTTCACGGTCTGAACGTGAGTGAGCCTGATTACCTGGAGACAACAAATCTGTAGAAATGTCACCCTCACCAGCAATAAAAGTAACTACTTTAATTTCTTCAACTACTTCTGGTAATTTTGTAAAAAACTCTGCCTGCGCATAGCTTCTAATAATATCTATAGCAATTGGATTACCTTTTTTAAACGCTTCTTTTAAACGATCTGTGTCTGCCTCATAAAGGTAAACTTGTGTCTTAAGTACATTTCCTGCTTCTTTTGCAATAGCAGCATCATCACCCAAAGCTAAATCTAACAATACCTCAATAGAAGGTCCACCCTTCATATGTGATAATAACTCAAATGCAAAAGCTGGTGTTATTTCTTTTACAGCAGATTCTCCAAGAATAATCTCTTTTAAAAACTTAGCTTTTACACCCGCAGCACTTGTAGTTCCTGGTATAGTGTTATAAATAAAGTGTTTAATCGATTCTTCTCGATACTCGTTATCCAGATCTTTAATCTGTGCAATAATCACGCTTAACAACTCAGCACCATCAATTGGCTTCGGATGAAGTCCTTGGTCTTTTCGTTCTGCAATCTCTTTAATGTAATCGTTATAAATATTCATAATTGAAGTCTTTTCTAGGTATCTTATTTTTTTGTACGCAAATTTAAAAATTAAAGCCGAGAATTAAAAAAAATATAACAGAAGTCGCCTTTTCAAAAGTTATTATTAAAAAATAACGATTTACATTGCGTAAAATTAGCAAAATTGCATTTTAACGTCAAAATATTAAATTATTAATAATATAAAATCCTTTCTTTGACAAAGTCGAAATTCTTTGTTATAAAGAAAAAGGTTCTTTGCTATGTTTTAAGCAAAGAACCTTTCTAAATAAGCTTTTTTATATCGTTATAGTAGCTTCTGAATTATAATTTCTTCTGTAATTCCTTCGGCATCGGCTTTATAATTTTTAATGATTCGATGTCTTAAAATACCCGTTGCTACAGCTTTTACATCTTCAATGTCTGGCGAAAATTTACCATTGAATGCTGCATGAGCTTTAGCAGCTAAAATTAAATTTTGCGAAGCTCTTGGCCCTGCTCCCCAATCTAAATAATTTTTAACAAAATCATTCGTCAGGCTATTATCTGGTCGTGTTTTACTAACCAAAGTTACTGCATACTCTATTACATTATCAGCAACAGGAATTCGGCGAATTAAATGCTGAAAATCTATAATTTCCTGAGCCGTAAACAAAGGGTTGATTGTACTTGTATTGTCTGAAGTTGTACGTTTAACAACTTGTACTTCTTCTTCAAAACTTGGATATTCTAATTTTATGGCAAACATAAAACGATCCAATTGCGCTTCTGGCAAAGGATAAGTTCCTTCTTGCTCAATAGGGTTTTGTGTAGCTAACACAAAGTAAGGCAAGTCTAATTTATGGTTTTCACCAGCAATCGTCACCGAACGTTCCTGCATTGCCTCTAGCAAAGCTGCTTGTGTTTTTGGTGGCGTTCTATTAATCTCATCTGCCAAAATGATATTAGAAAAAACCGGTCCTTTTATAAATTTAAACCGTCTGTTTTCATCTAAGATTTCGCTTCCCAAAATATCAGATGGCATTAAATCCGGAGTAAATTGAATTCTCTTAAAATCAAGCCCTAAAGCCTGTGAAAGTGTATTTATCAATAATGTTTTTGCCAATCCTGGCACACCTATTAAAAGAGCGTGTCCGCCAGAAAAAATGCAAATCAAAATTTGATCTACAACTGCATCCTGACCTACAATAATTTTTGCGATTTCAGCTTTTAATTCATTACGTTTTTGAACTAAATTATGAATTGCGGTTACATCTGACATCTATGAATGTATTTAAAATTAAAAAGAGTTAGTTCTATGAATTCATAAAACTAACTCTTTTTATTTATTTTATAAAAATTATTTTTTCAACCAATTATTTGTAAAAGTACAATCTCTGTACTCTCCAAGAATCTTGATATAAGTTTCTTTTATTTTTTCATCAAACCATTTTGCAATAGCTTTAATTTGTTTTTCTTTTAAAGCTAAATCTTTAATCTTGATATAATCTTTAGCGTAATCAGCAGTATGCGATTCAATTCTTTTAGTTACAGTAATTAGTTTGTAACTTTTTTTCCCTTGTGGATCTGTATCTAAAACTGGTTGCGAAACTTCGTTATCTTTTAAATTAGAAACCTGAGCATATAACGTAGGATCCATTTTTGTTAATTCAAAACGTGTGTCTTGTGTATTCGGATTAATCAAGGCTCCACCGTTTGCACGTGTCTCTTTTTCATCAGAATCTGCTCTGGCTGCTTCTGCAAAAGTTACTTTCTTATCTATTATTTTCTCTCTAATTCCAGTAATTCTTTCTTTTGCTTCTTTCAAAGCATCTTCAGAAACTACAGGAGCAATCAAGATATGACGCAACTCAACTTCTTGCCCTTTAATTTTATCTACTTTTATGATATGAAATCCGAAGGTAGTTTCAAAAGGAGCTGAAATCTCTCCTTCCTGAAGACTAAAAGCGATATCCTTAAATTCTTTTACAAAAGGTGTTTTTCTCGTCATCTTATAATATCCTCCATTCGAACTCGAACCTGGATCCTGAGAGTATAAAACTGCCTTAGTTGCAAAACTAGCACCGTCTTCCACATCTTTTTTAATACCATTTAAACGGTCGATTACCTTTTTCTTTTCTACATCCGAAATTTTAGGATTCACCACAATTTGTGCTACTTCCATCTCTGCTCCAAATGTTGGCAACTCACTTTCTGGTATTTTCTTGAAGAAATTACGAACTTCCTCAGGAGTAATTTCTACTCCATCGATGATCTTCTTTTGCATCTCAGATGCTAACTTTTGCTCTTTTAAGATATCAGCAAAATAAGTTTTGAATTCTTCAACTGAATTCTTTTTGTAATACTGAACAACTTTGTTTATATCTCCAATTTGCTGAACCATATAATTTAATCGTTCATCCATCATCCCTTTTACTTCAGCATCACTTACAATGATACTATCCTGAATAGCCTGATGTGCATATAATTTATCTTCTAGAAGTTTTCCTAGCATCTGACATCTTGAAACATCTTTTATAGACCCTCCTTGACTACTAATTTCTAAGTATCCTTTATCGATATCTGAATCTAAAATAATGTAATCACCTACAGTAGCGATAATACCATCAATTTTTTGTTTCTGATTACTTTTAACTACAACTGGCTTTGCAATAACCGTATCCTTAATAATTTCTTGCGCACTGGTTAGCGAATTGAAAAGAAGCAAAAAACTTATTGTAAATACAAATTGACAATTGATAGTTTTTATTCGTAATTTTTTTAATAGCATTAGTTAAAAATTTAATTTGATGTAAAGAAGCTTTATTATTTAGCATTAATGGCTTACAAATATAGTAAACCGTATATTTCAATATATATTTTAAATGTTCAGAAAATAAAAATCTTTACAAATCTAACAAACATTGCTTAATTATCTTATAACGAACAAAAATAACAATTCAATCACATAATACAAGTTTACTTATTACTATTAACAAAAAATTATATGCAACTAAAAAAATTCTCTTATTCAAGAATTAATCACATCTTATTTTTGAAACTATTTAGAAAACCCAACTAGCCTATATTTGATTAAACCCTATCCTAAAAAACTCAAAAAAGGCAAGTACAAACAGTTCATTTCTAACCAAATAAACAAAAGTTTTCAACACTACAACGTTTTCGCTTATTAAATAAAATCTCAAAGTAATTAGCTACATAAGTTTTACATACATTCGATATGTGATTATTAAAATTTAGCATTTAAAAACAGTAATTAAACAATTAATTGGCTAATTATTTAATTAATCACAATTTGATTACCCAAATCCTTAATTAACCTAAAAATCATTTAATTATGAAAAAACAAATTGTAAAACTTTATTTAATTACTGCTTTAACAGCATTTTTTTACTCCTGTAGCTCTAATGAAAATACAGAATCTGAAATTGCAGCAGCAAATTCTCAGTTCAAAGTAATAAATGTGACAAAGCATGATGGGCGCCCATTTAGCACAGGAACTCCTACTACAGGAAAATATGTTGCCAATCCTGGCGGTGGCGTAATGATGCAAGCATTTTATTGGGATGTTCCTGCTGGCGGTAACTGGTGGAATACATTAAATACCAAAATTACCGATTGGTCTAATGCCGGAATTGGCTCTATTTGGTTACCTCCTGCATCAAAAGCTCAAAATGGTGCTTTTTCTATGGGTTATGATCCTACAGATTATTTTGATTTTGGAGATTACAATCAAAATGGTTCTACAGAAACCAGATTTGGATCAAAAACAGAACTTGTAAGCTTAATCAGCAAAGTACATGCTGAAAATATGCAAGTATATGCCGATATTGTAATTAATCATAATAGTGGCGGGCAATCAGAAGCGAATCCGTTTACAGGAACTAATACCTGGACCAACTTTAGCGGAGTTGCTTCAGGAAAATTCACTCGTAATTATAATGATTTTTATAAAAACAGTTACGGTAATAATGACGAAGGTGCTTTTGGCGGTTTCCCTGATTTATGCCACGCAAATCCTCATGTACAAGATTGGTTATGGCTAAGAGCTGATGGAGTTGGTAAGTATTATAAAAACACCATGAAATTTGATGGATGGAGATTTGATTATGTAAAAGGATTTGGTGCTTGGGTTGTAAATTCCTGGAATGCTAATGTAGGCGGATTTTCGGTTGGCGAATTATGGGATTCGAATGTAAACGTATTAAATGATTGGGCTAATAATGCCAATAGTTCTGTATTTGATTTTGCTTGTTATTATAAAATGAATGATGCCTTTGATGGAAATAATCTTGCCGTATTAAATGATGATATGATGTGGAAAAGAAACCCATACAAAGCAGTTACTTTTGTTACGAATCATGATACTGATGAAATTTCTAATAAATTACTAGCCTATTCTTATATTTTAACTCACGAAGGATATCCAACTATTTTTTATAGAGATTATGAAGAATGGCTTGATAAAAACAAATTAAATAACCTTATCTGGATTCACAACAATAAAGCGACTGGAACAACTTCAATTTTATACGCTGATAATGACGAATATATCGCCCGCAGAAACGGATATAACGGAAACCCTGGATTAGTGGTATACATCAATAATTCGTCATCATGGCAAGAAAGATGGATTCAAACAAACTGGGCAAACACTCAGATAAAAGACTTTACAGGAAGTTCTAGTTGGCTTCCTACAACTCAAGCTGATCAATGGATAAAAATTCAATGTCCTCCAAAAGGATACACTGTTTGGTCGATTAATAATTAATTATTACCTAAAAATATATTTAATTTTGAGGCTGATTATTTAAATCAGCCTCTTTTTTATTCAAATAATCAAATAATAGCAACGAATTTTATAAACTAAACGGACTTAAATAAGAAGCTAATATTTTTATTAAGCCGTAATTAATAGTACTTTTGCAAACTATTGATATTAAATATGAGCTTTTTAAAAGAAATACAACGTAGAAGAACATTTGGAATTATTTCGCATCCCGATGCTGGAAAAACAACATTAACCGAAAAACTATTGTTATTTGGGGGTGCTATCCAAGAAGCAGGTGCTGTAAAAAACAATAAAATAAAAAAAGGAGCTACGAGTGATTTCATGGAAATCGAGCGTCAGAGAGGAATTTCGGTTTCTACATCTGTATTAGCCTTTAATTATAAAGATAAAAAAATTAACATCCTTGATACACCTGGACACAAGGATTTTGCAGAAGATACTTTTAGAACTTTAACCGCTGTAGATAGTGTAATTGTTGTAATAGACGTTGCAAAAGGGGTTGAGGAACAAACGGAGAAATTAGTTGCTGTATGTAGAATGCGTAAAATTCCGATTATTGTTTTTATAAACAAATTAGATCGTGAAGGTAAAGATGCATTTGATTTGATGGATGAAGTTGAACAAAAATTAGGCTTAACTGTAACTCCATTAAGTTTCCCTATTGGTATGGGATATGATTTTCAGGGAATCTATAACTTATGGGAGCAAAATATCAACTTATTCAGTGGAGATAGCCGTAAAAACATTGAAGAAACTATAGCTTTCTCTGATGTTCAAAACCCTGAACTAGAAAAAATCATTGGTCAAAAACCTGCTGATAGACTACGTGAAGAATTAGAATTAATTGATGAAGTTTATCCTAAATTTGATCGTCAGGATTATTTAGACGGAAAATTACAACCAGTCTTTTTTGGTTCTGCATTAAATAACTTTGGAGTACGTGAATTACTAGATTGTTTTGTTACTATCGCTCCTTCACCAAGACCTAAAGATTCTGAAACTCGTTTAGTTGATCCAACTGAAGAAAAAATGACTGGTTTTGTATTTAAAATACACGCCAATATGGATCCTAAACACAGAGACCGTTTAGCATTTATAAAAATTGTTTCGGGTACTTTCGAAAGAAACAAACCGTATTACCACGTTCGCCAGAAAAAGAACTTAAAATTTTCTAGTCCGAATGCATTCTTTGCAGAGAAGAAAGAAATTGTAGATATTTCGTATCCTGGTGATATTGTTGGTTTACACGATACAGGAAATTTTAAAATTGGTGATACCTTAACTGAGGGTGAAATAATGAGTTTCAAAGGAATTCCAAGTTTCTCTCCAGAACATTTTAGATACATTAATAATGCCGACCCAATGAAAGCTAAGCAATTAGATAAAGGTGTTGACCAATTAATGGATGAAGGTGTTGCACAGTTATTTACTCTTGAAATGAACAACCGTAAAGTAATCGGAACTGTTGGAGCACTACAATATGAAGTAATCCAATACCGTTTGGAACATGAATATGGTGCAAAATGTACGTATGAAAACTTCCCTGTTCACAAAGCTTGTTGGGTAAAACCTGATGATGCTAAAAATGATGAATTCAAAGAGTTCAAACGTATCAAGCAAAAATTCTTAGCAAAAGACAAATACGGTCAATTAGTATTTTTAGCAGATTCTGACTTTACAATACAAATGACTCAAAATAAATATCCAAGTGTAAAATTATTTTTCACTTCTGAATTTGAATAATTATCTGATTCAACGTTATATAAAAAAAGCGCTACTTTTAAAAGTAGCGCTTTTTTTGAATCTGAATTAATAAAATAACCTCGAGTATTCAATTTTAGGAACTTGCAAGTTAAAAAAATGTGCGCTCAAGGCGAAATTTAATCGATAAAGCGAATTAAAATCGGATAAAGTACTTATTAGAATAAATTCAAGAAACCTTTTTTGATTAAAACATAAATTTCAAATTCTCTTATATAAAAAAAGCTCCATTTCTGGAGCTTTTTTATTTAAATTATGCTTGTCCTGCTGGACCGAAGTTAAGCGGTATTGGTGCTTGTTCAGTTTCTTTGATTTCGCCATGAGCGGCTTCAAAGCGATGAATATTTTCACCAATTGCTCTTAACAATCGTTTAGCATGTTGTGGTGTCAAGACAATTCTTGACTTTACCTTGGCTTTAGGAATACCTGGCATAATGCTTACAAAATCTAAAACAAATTCTGAAGAAGAATGATTGATAATTGCTAAATTAGAATAAATTCCTTCAGCGATTTTTTCATCTAACTCAATATTAATTTGCTCTTGTTGTTGATTCGGATTACTCATAGTTTCCTAAATTAATAAATATATTCTTCTTTATTAGCCATCATTTCATTGTAATCATCTTTAGAACCTACAATTGTATGATCGTATTCTCTCATACCTGTTCCTGCAGGAATTCTATGTCCAACAATTACATTTTCTTTCAATCCTTCTAAGTAATCTACCTTACCTGCTACTGCAGCTTCGTTAAGTACTTTAGTTGTTTCTTGGAAAGAAGCAGCAGAAATAAATGATTTAGTTTGTAGCGAAGCTCTTGTAATACCTTGTAAAACTGGCGTTGCAGTTGCAGTAATTACATCTCTAGCTACAACTAGATTTTTATCTGTACGTTTTAATAATGAATTTTCATCACGTAAATCACGAGGAGAAATAATCTGACCCGCTTTTAATACGCTAGAATCTCCAGCATCTTCAACAACTTTCATTCCGTATAATTTATCGTTTTGAACGATGAAATCTTTAGTATGAATTAGTTGATCTTCTAAGAATAAAGTATCACCTGGATCTTGTACTCTTACTTTACGCATCATCTGACGAATAACAACCTCGAAGTGTTTGTCATTGATTTTTACCCCTTGTAAACGGTATACCTCTTGAATTTCATTTACCAAGTACTGTTGAACAGCAGCTGGACCTTGAATTCTTAAAATATCGTCTGGAGTAATAGCACCGTCTGACAATGGTACACCTGCTCTAACGAAGTCATTCTCCTGAACTAGAATTTGGCTTGATAATTTAACCAAGTATTTTCTAATGTCACCAAATTTAGATTCGATAACAATCTCACGGTTACCTCTTTTGATTTTTCCAAAAGAAACAACTCCATCAATTTCAGAAACTACAGCTGGGTTTGAAGGATTACGAGCCTCTAACAACTCTGTAATTCTTGGTAAACCTCCGGTAATATCTCCTGATTTAGAAGAACGACGTGGAATTTTTACCAATACTTTACCAGCTTTAATTTTCTCACCATTTTCAACCATCAAGTGGGCTCCAACAGGTAAGTTATAAGAACGAATCAATTCACCTTCTTTACCGTAAACCAATAAAGTTGGGATTAATTTTTTAGCTCTAGATTCAGAAATTACTTTTTCCTGGAATCCTGTTTGCTCATCAATTTCAACCATGAACGATTGTCCTTGCTCTAAATCTTCGTAAGCTATTTTACCAGTAAACTCAGAAACGATAACTCCATTATATGGATCCCATTTACAAATTACATCACCTTTAACAACCGATTGACCATCTTTAACAAAGATACTTGAACCGTAAGGAATGTTGTTTGTACTTAATAAGATACCTGTTCTTTCATCAATTAATTTTAATTCGGTAGAACGAGAAACTACAATATCAACTGAGTTACCTTCGTTATCCTCACCTTTAACAGTTTTTAAATCTTCGATTTCTAGTTTACCGTTAAATCTTGTAACGATGCTAGACTCCTCAGAAATACCACCCGCAACCCCTCCAACGTGGAAAGTACGTAATGTTAACTGTGTACCTGGCTCTCCAATAGATTGAGCTGCAATTACTCCAACTGCTTCTCCTCTTTGAGTCATTTTACCAGTAGCTAAGTTTCTACCGTAACATTTAGCACAAATACCTTTAAGCGCTTCACAAGTTAATGGAGAACGAACTTCAACTTTCTCTACTGGAGAAGCTTCAATCGCTTTCATTATAGCTTCTGTGATTTGCTCACCAGATCTAACTAAATAGTCACTTGTTAAAGGATTAATTACATCTTGCAATGCAACACGTCCTAAAATTCTTTCTCCTAATGATTCTACAATCTCCTCATTCTTTTTCAATGCAGAAACTTCAACACCTCTAAGAGTACCACAATCCTCAATGTTAACAATAACATCTTGAGAAACGTCATGTAATCTTCTAGTTAAGTAACCAGCATCGGCAGTTTTAAGAGCCGTATCCGCAAGACCTTTACGAGCACCGTGAGTAGAGATAAAGTACTCAAGGATAGAAAGACCTTCCTTAAAGTTAGAAAGAATCGGGTTTTCAATAATCTCACCACCACCAGCAGTAGATTTTTTAGGCTTAGCCATCAAACCACGCATACCAGTTAACTGACGAATCTGTTCCTTAGAACCCCTCGCCCCAGAGTCAAGCATCATATATACCGAGTTGAAACCTTGTTGGTCTTCTCTAATATTTTTCATTGCTAACTCAGTTAATTGAGCATTTGCAGAAGTCCATACGTCAATAACTTGGTTGTAACGTTCGTTATTAGTAATAAGACCCATGTTATAATTCACAGAAATACCTTCAACTTGCTCTCTGGCATCTGCAATTAATTTTGTTTTTTGTTCTGGAATTCTAATATCACCAAGAGAGAATGATAAACCTCCTCTAAATGCGAATTTATACCCCATATCTTTCATATTGTCCAAGAAGGCAGCCGTCATAGGTACATTGGTAGCGCTTAAAACGTGTCCAATAATATCTCTAAGGTTTTTCTTAGTCAATACATCATTTATGTATCCTGCAGCTTCTGGTACCACTTCATTAAACAATACACGACCAGCGGTAGTTTTAATAATCTGATACACTAATTCTCCAGCTTCATTAAAATCTTTTGCTCTAATTCTCACTGAAGCATTCAATTCTAATCTTCCTTCATTTAATGCAATATTCACTTCTTCTGCAGAGTAAAAAGTTAAGCCTTCACCTAAAATTTTATGATCTGGAGTAGAAAGACGCTCTTTGGTCATATAGTATAGACCCAAGACCATATCCTGAGAAGGTACAGTAATTGGCGCACCGTTAGCAGGGTTCAAGATATTGTGAGAAGCCAACATTAACAATTGAGCTTCCAAAATAGCCTCTGGTCCTAATGGTAAGTGTACCGCCATTTGATCCCCATCAAAATCGGCATTAAATGCCGTACAAACTAACGGGTGCAATTGGATTGCTTTTCCTTCAATTAATTTTGGTTGGAATGCCTGGATACCTAATCTGTGTAACGTAGGAGCACGATTCAGTAATATTGGGTGACCTTTAATTACATTTTCAAGGATATCCCAAACTACAGGCTCTTTTTTGTCTATAATTTTCTTAGCAGATTTTACCGTTTTAACAATACCTCTTTCTATCAATTTACGGATAACGAAAGGCTTGTAAAGCTCAGATGCCATATCTTTAGGGATACCACATTCGAACAATTTTAATTCTGGTCCAACAACAATTACCGAACGAGCAGAATAATCCACACGTTTTCCTAAAAGGTTTTGACGGAAACGTCCTTGTTTACCTTTTAATGAATCTGATAATGATTTTAATGGTCTGTTTGATTCTGTTTTAACTGCAGAAGCTTTACGAGTGTTATCAAATAATGAATCTACAGATTCTTGTAACATACGTTTTTCGTTTCTTAAGATAACTTCTGGAGCTTTAATCTCCATTAATCTTTTCAAACGGTTGTTACGTATAATTACACGACGGTATAAATCATTTAAATCTGAAGTTGCAAAACGACCTCCATCAAGTGGCACAAGCGGACGTAATTCTGGTGGAATAACTGGAACCACTTTCATAATCATCCATTCTGGACGGTTTTCGCGGTTTAAGTTAGACTCACGGAAAGACTCAACTACTTGTAATCTTTTTAATGCTTCTGTTTTACGTTGTTTAGATGTTTCATTGTTAGCACTGTGTCTTAGTTGGTAAGATAACTCATCTAAGTCGATACGTGCTAATAAATCCATAATACACTCTGCTCCCATTTTGGCAACAAATTTATTAGGATCAAAATCATCTAAATATTGATTGTCCTGAGGAAGAGAATCTAAAATATTTAAATATTCTTCTTCAGTTAAAAAGTCTAATCTTTGTAAAGATTCGCCATCTGCATTTTTAGCAATACCTGCTTGAATTACTACGTATCTTTCGTAGTAAATAATCATATCTAATTTCTTAGAAGGAAGTCCAAGGATATAACCAATTTTATTAGGAAGAGAACGGAAGTACCAGATATGAGCAATAGGCACAACAAGGTTGATATGTCCTACTCTATCACGACGTACTTTTTTCTCAGTAACTTCAACACCACAACGGTCACATATAATACCTTTGTAACGAATTCTTTTGTATTTACCACAAGCACATTCAAAATCCTTAACAGGTCCGAAGATTCTTTCGCAAAAAAGTCCGTCACGTTCTGGTTTGTGAGTTCTGTAGTTTATTGTTTCTGGCTTTAAAACCTCTCCTCTTGATTCTTTCAAGATAGATTCTGGTGAAGCCAATCCAATAGAGATTTTATTAAATCTTTTAACTGGATTTTTATCTTTATTATTATTTCTATTATTCATCATAGTTTTTACTATTGATTTATTTGCTATTAAAAATTGATTTTAGATTATAATCTACATCTTTTAAAAGTTACCTTATAAAAGAGTTAAATCATTACGCTGCTACCTCGGGTTACTTCTCTAAACTTCAAACTCAATTTTTGAAGCGCTAGTTATAAAATGCCTTGCATTGTTATAAAAAATCGGAACGGGTTACGGGTATAAATCTTAAAAACTTTAATTCTGGTAAACAGTTTCAGTCCCAGTTTTCAGCGTTGAACTGAATACTGAGACTGTGACTGATAACTTATATTTATTCTTCTAGACGAATATCAAGTCCTAGACCTTTCAATTCGTGCATCAATACATTGAATGATTCTGGTAAACCTGGTTCTGGCATAGACTCTCCCTTAACGATTGCTTCGTAAGTTTTAGCTCTACCAATAACGTCATCCGACTTAACAGTTAAGATTTCACGTAGTGTACTTGATGCTCCATAAGCCTCAAGTGCCCAAACCTCCATCTCTCCAAAACGCTGACCTCCAAATTGAGCTTTACCTCCAAGTGGTTGTTGAGTAATCAACGAGTATGGTCCGATAGAACGTGCGTGCATCTTATCATCTACCATGTGCCCTAATTTCAACATGTAAATTACACCTACAGTTGCTCTTTGGTGGAAACGTTCTCCAGTTCCTCCATCATATAAATATGTATGACCGAATCTTGGTATTCCTGCTTCGTCAGTCAATTCATTGATTTGATCTAAAGTAGCACCATCAAAAATTGGAGTAGCAAATTTTCTACCTAAATTTTGTCCAGCCCAACCTAAAACCGTTTCATAAATCTGACCAATGTTCATACGAGATGGTACCCCAAGTGGGTTCAATACGATATCTACAGGTGTTCCGTCTTCAAGGAAAGGCATATCTTCATGACGAACGATTCTTGCAACAATACCTTTGTTACCGTGACGTCCTGCCATTTTATCCCCTACTTTCAACTTACGTTTTTTAGCAATATAAATTTTTGCTAATTTCAAGATTCCAGCTGGTAATTCATCTCCAACAGTAATAGTGAATTTCTCTCTTCTTAAAGATCCTTGTAAGTCATTCAGCTTAATTTTATAGTTATGAATTAAATCATTAACCATTTTATTAGTAGCATCATCAGCAACCCATTGACCTTTACTTAAGTGAGCAAAATCTTCTACAGCATAAAGCATTTTTTGAGTATATTTTTTACCTTTTGGTAAAACTTCTTCACCCAAATCATTCATTACACCTTGAGATGTTTTACCGTTAACGATCAAGAATAATTTTTCAACCAATCTGTCTTTTAATTCAACAAATTTAGTTTCAAATTCCATTTCTAAAGCGCCTAAAGCATCTTTATCTTGTGTACGTTTACGTTTATCTTTTACGGCTCTTGCAAATAATTTTTTGTCAAGAACTACACCATGTAAAGAAGGAGAAGCTTTTAATGAAGCATCTTTAACATCACCTGCTTTATCACCGAAGATTGCACGAAGCAATTTCTCTTCAGGAGTAGGATCTGATTCTCCTTTTGGAGTAATTTTTCCGATAAGAATGTCGCCAGGCTTAACCTCTGCTCCAATTCTAATCATACCGTTTTCATCTAAATCTTTAGTAGCTTCTTCAGAAACGTTAGGAATATCATTAGTTAACTCTTCGTTACCTAATTTTGTATCTCTAACTTCTAATGAATAATCATCTACGTGAATTGACGTAAAGATATCATCACGAACTACTTTTTCAGAAATTACAATCGCATCCTCAAAGTTATATCCTTTCCATGGCATGAACGCAACTTTTAGGTTACGACCTAAAGCTAATTCTCCATTTTGTGTAGCATATCCTTCTGACAATACTTGACCAAGTGCAACTCTATCACCTTTCTTAACGATTGGTTTCAAGTTAATACTTGTTCCTTGATTGGTTTTTCTAAATTTAATTAGATTATATGTTTTTTCATCAGACTCAAAACTAACCATTCTTTCTTCTTCAGAACGATCGTATTTAATAGTAATGATGTTTGCATCAACATATTCTACTGTTCCATCACCTTCAGCATTGATCAATACTCTAGAATCAGACGCAACCTGACGCTCTAAACCTGTTCCTACAATAGGAGCTTCAGGGCGAATTAAAGGTACTGCCTGACGCATCATGTTTGATCCCATCAAGGCTCTATTCGCATCATCATGCTCTAAGAAAGGAATCAAAGATGCAGAAATAGAAGCAATTTGATTTGGAGCAACGTCTGTATAATCTACCTGAGTTGGTTCGATTACTGGGAAATCACCTTCCTGACGCGCAATTACGTTATCAGCAATAATTTTTCCTGTTGCATCCATTTCGATGTTTGCTTGTGCAATCATCATTCCTTCTTCTTCTTCAGCACTTAAATATACTGGAGTAGTTTCAAGATCCACAACACCGTTAGTTACTTTACGGTAAGGTGTTTCGATGAATCCCATTCCGTTAACTTTAGCATAAACACCAAGAGATGAAATCAAACCAATGTTTGGTCCCTCTGGAGTTTCAATTGGACATAAACGTCCGTAATGCGTATAGTGAACGTCACGTACCTCGAAACCAGCTCTTTCTCTAGAAAGTCCACCAGGTCCAAGTGCAGATAATCTTCTCTTGTGCGTAATCTCAGCTAGTGGATTCGTTTGATCCATAAATTGAGATAACTGGTTAGTACCAAAGAAAGAGTTGATAACTGATGATAATGTTTTAGCATTAATCAAATCAATTGGTGTAAACACCTCGTTATCTCTAACGTTCATTCTCTCACGAATAGTTCTAGCCATACGCGCTAAACCAACACCGAATTGTTGAGACAATTGTTCTCCAACTGTTCTAACACGACGGTTTGATAAGTGATCAATATCATCAATCTCTGCTTTAGAGTTGATTAACTCGATCAAATATTTTACAATGGTAATGATATCTTCTTTGGTAAGCACTTGCTTTTCCATTGGGATATCTAAACCAAGTTTTTTGTTCATTCTATAACGACCAACTTCACCTAAGTTATAACGTTGATCAGAGAAGAACAATTTATCTATAATACCACGAGCAGTTTCCTCATCAGGCGGTTCAGCGTTACGCAACTGACGGTAAATGTGCTCAACAGCTTCTTTTTCAGAGTTTGTTGGATCTTTTTGTAATGTATTGTGGATAATAGCATAATCTGCTTGATTATTATCCTCTTTATGTAACAAAATAGATTTAACGTTAGAATCGATGATTTCTTCAACATTATCTTTGTCGATAATAGTATCTCTATCAAGGATGATTTCGTTACGTTCGATAGAAACTACCTCACCAGTATCTTCATCTACGAAATCCTCGTGCCAAGTGTTTAATACACGTGCAGCAAGTCTTCTTCCAATATATTTTTTAATTCCTGTTTTAGAAACTTTAATTTCTTCAGCAAGGTCGAAAATTTCAAGGATATCCTTATCTCTTTCGAATCCAATTGCACGGAATAAAGTTGTAACAGGTAATTTTTTCTTTCTATCGATATAAGCGTACATTACGCTATTAATATCTGTAGAAAATTCTATCCAAGAACCTTTAAAAGGAATTACTCTGGCAGAATAAAGTTTTGTTCCATTTGCGTGGAATGATTGACCAAAGAAAACCCCTGGAGAACGGTGTAATTGAGATACTACTACACGCTCAGCACCATTGATAACAAAAGTACCGCTTGGAGTCATATAAGGTATTGTTCCAAGATAAACATCTTGTACAATAGTTTCAAAATCTTCGTGTTCTGGATCAGTACAATATAGTTTTAACCTAGCTTTTAAGGGCACACTATAAGTAAGACCTCTCTCTATACATTCTTGAATTGTATAACGTGGTGGATCAACAAAATAATCTAGGAACTCCAATACAAAGTTATTTCTTGTATCTGTGATTGGAAAGTTTTCCATGAAGGTGTTGTACAACCCTTCGTTGCCTCTTTCGTCAGATTTAGTTTCTAATTGAAAAAAATCTTTAAAAGATTTAACCTGAACATCTAGGAAATCTGGATATACAGGAATATTTTTTGTAGAGGCAAAATTCAATCTTTCAGTCTGATTTGTTATCATCAATGGACAAAATTTTGATTAAAAAAAAGTAATTTTTTGTGTAAAAACACACTGTTTAATCTATACTTTCTTATTATAATCAATACATCTTTAAAAATAAACTGACACAATTCTGTTTAATTTTTTTTCTTCGTATTGATCAAAAACTTTTTCGTATTTTAAACTATTTGATAATAAAACTTGTTATATTTTATTATACGAAAAATGGTTTAGGCCATTGAGATAACTCAAGACCTAAACCTAGTTCTTAAAACTGAGTTGAATTATTTAAGCTCAACTACAGCTCCAGCTTCTTCTAATGATTTTTTAAGACCTTCAGCCTCTTCTTTAGAAACACCTTCTTTAACGTTACTTGGAGCACTATCAACTACATCTTTAGCTTCTTTAAGACCTAAACCTGTAAGTTCTTTTACCAATTTAACTACAGCTAATTTAGAAGCACCAGCTTCTTTTAATACAACTGTAAATTCAGTTTGTGCTTCTTCAGCAGCTACATCACCACCAGCAGCAACTACAACAGCTGCAGCAGCAGGCTCAATACCATACTCGTCTTTTAATATTGTTGCTAATTCGTTAACTTCTTTAACTGTTAGGTTAACTAATTGTTCTGCGAATTGTTTCAAATCTGCCATTTTTTCTATCGTTTAAAATGATTTGTAAAATATAATTATTTATTGTGCGCTATTTAAGCAGCAAGGAAATAAGCTCCCTCGCATTTATAGTTATTATGCTTCTGCCTCTTCGCTGTTTGCGAATTGGTTTTGTAAAGCAGAGATAACTCTTTGAGCTGGAGATTGAAGTAATCCAATAAGTTCTCCAAGAAGTTCTTCTTTAGATTTGATAGTTGCTAACGCATCTAATTGATCATCTCCAATGTAAACTTCTGAATTAATATACGCTCCTTTTAAAACTGGTTTATCAGATTTCTTACGGAAATCTTTGATAATTTTTCCAGGTGCATTTGCAACATCTGAAATAAATATAGCGCTATTTCCTGTCAATACTGAAGGTAAATCACCATAGTCATTCGCAGAAGCTTCCATTGCTTTTGCAAGCAAAGTATTTTTAACAACCTCTAATTTAATACCTGCTTTAAAACAAGCTCTTCTCAAGTTTGAAGTTGTTTCTGCGTTTAATCCAGAAATATCAGATACATAAATAATATTTGTACCAGCTAACTGTGCAGTTAAATCTTCAATCGCGATTGATTTTTCTTCTCTAGTCATACTAAAAATTATTAACTACCAATTATACTGCTTTAGGGTCCAATGCAATTGCAGGACTCATAGTGCTTGTAAGGTGAATACCTTTAATGTAGGTACCTTTAGCAGCAGTTGGTTTAAGTTTGATTAATGTTTGAATAATTTCGTGTGCGTTGTCATAAATTTGTTCAGCTCCAAAAGAAACTTTACCAATTCCTGCGTGCACGATACCAGTTTTATCAACTTTAAAGTCAATTTTACCAGCTTTAACCTCTTGAACAGCTTTTGCAACATCCATAGTTACAGTACCTGTTTTAGGGTTTGGCATTAAACCTCTAGGTCCTAAAATACGACCTAATGGACCTAATTTACCCATTACAGCTGGCATAGTGATGATAACATCAACATCTGTCCAACCATCTTTTATTTTTTGTAAATAATCATCAAGACCTACATAGTCTGCTCCTGCTGCTAAAGCTTCCGCTTCTTTGTCTGGAGTAACTAATGCTAATACTTTTACATCTTTACCAGTTCCGTGAGGTAATGTTACTACACCTCTAACCATTTGATTCGCTTTTCTTGGATCTACACCCAAACGCACTGCGATATCAACAGACTCATCAAATTTTGCGGAAGCTATAACTTTAATTAATGCAGCTGCATCTTTCAAAGAGTATAGTTTGTTCTTTTCAATTTTTGAAGCAGCCTCTTTTTGCTTTTTTGTCAATTTTGCCATGTCTTTCTCTTAATTAAAAAGGAGAATCTCCTGATACAGTTATACCCATAGATCTAGCTGTTCCAGCGACCATACTCATTGCAGACTCCATAGTGAATGCATTTAAGTCTGGCATCTTGTCTTCAGCAATAGCTCTAATTTGTTCCCAAGTAACACTAGCTACTTTTTTACGATTAGGCTCTCCTGAACCAGATTTTAGCTTTGCAGCTTCCATTAACTGAACTGCTGCTGGAGGAGTTTTTACAACAAAATCAAATGATTTGTCTTTATACACAGTAATTTGTACTGGGCATATTTTGCCAGGTTTATCTTGTGTTCTAGCATTAAATTGCTTACAGAACTCCATGATATTAACCCCAGCAGCTCCTAAAGCAGGTCCAACCGGTGGCGACGGATTCGCAGCACCTCCCTTAACTTGTAGTTTAACTACCTTACTAATTTCTTTAGCCATTTTTTAAAAAATTTAACACTGCAATTATTGGAAGCAATTGTAGTGGTTATTATAGATGTAACAAAAATTATACTTTTTCTACTTGCATAAAACTTAACTCTAATGGAGTTTTTCTTCCGAAAATCTTAACCATTACTTCTAGTTTACGCTTTTCTTCATTGATTTTTTCAACTGTTCCATTGAAACCGTTGAAAGGTCCATCAATTACCTTAATTGTTTCTCCTAGGTTAAAAGGAATTGAACGTGTATCTGTATTAACAGCCAGCTCATCTACCTTACCTAGCATTCTATTTACCTCTGATAATCTAAGCGGAACAGGCTCACCACCTTTAATTTCGCCTAAAAAACCAATTACACTAGTTATTGATTTAATAATATGAGGTATTTCACCAACTAAATTGGCTTCGATCATAACATATCCAGGAAAATATACTTTATCCTTAGCTATTTTTTTTCCCTCTTTTACAGTTACAACTTTTTCAGTAGGAACTAAAACCTGAGAGACATAATCACCCATACCTAATCTGGCAATTTCTGTTTCGATGTAAGCTTTGACTTTATTCTCTTGTCCGCTTACTGCTCGAACGACATACCACTTTTTCACATTATTATCTGCCATTACAAAAAAATTACGCTTTTATCCAGTTAAAAAATCCAGCCAATGCTTTTGCAAAAAATTCATCTACTCCCCAAGTTGCCAAAGCGAATAAAACTGAAAATACAGCTACTACAATTGTCAATCGTTGTACTTCTGCCCAAGCTGGCCAAGTCACATTTGACTTCAATTCCTCGAATGCTTCTGATATGTAATTAACAACTTTTGTCATGATATATTTATTATTGCACGGGCGGAGGGATTCGAACCCCCATCAACGGTTTTGGAGACCGCTATTCTACCCTTGAACTACGCCCGTTTATTAAAAAAAACCAGTAGCAGCGAAGCCGCTACTGGTTTTATATTTGTTTTATAGAATTACTCTACAATCTCAGTTACCTGACCTGCACCTACAGTTCTACCACCTTCACGGATAGCAAAACGTAAACCTACGTTTAATGCGATTGGGCTTAACAAAGTAACATCAATAGTTAAGTTGTCTCCTGGCATAACCATCTCTACACCCGTTGGCAACATAATAACTCCAGTTACATCTGTTGTACGAACATAAAATTGTGGACGGTAGTTATTGTGGAATGGTGTGTGACGACCACCTTCTTCTTTTTTCAAGATATAAACCTCAGCTTTAAATTTAGCGTGTGGTTTAACTGAACCTGGCTTACAAATAACCATTCCTCTTTTGATGTCTTCTTTTTGAATACCTCTTAAAAGAATACCTACGTTATCTCCAGCTTCACCTCTATCAAGGATTTTACGGAACATCTCAACTCCTGTAATAGTAGAAGTTAATTTTTCAGCTCCCATACCAATGATTTCAACAGGATCTCCTGTATTAGCAACTCCAGTTTCGATACGACCTGTAGCAACAGTTCCACGACCTGTAATAGAGAATACATCTTCAACTGGCATCAAGAAAGGTTTTGCAACGTCTCTGATTGGCTCTTCGATCCAAGCATCAACAGCTTCCATCAATTCAAGAATTTTAGGAACCCAAGCAGGATCATTATTCAATCCTCCTAAAGCAGAACCTTGAACAACAGGACCATTATCTCCATCATACTCGTAGAAAGATAATAAATCTCTAATTTCCATTTCAACTAGCTCTAACAACTCAGCATCATCAACCATATCCACTTTGTTCATGAAAACAACGATTCTTGGAATACCAACCTGACGACCTAATAAGATATGCTCACGAGTTTGTGGCATTGGACCATCTGTAGCAGCAACAACAAGAATAGCACCATCCATTTGAGCAGCTCCAGTAACCATGTTCTTTACGTAATCCGCGTGACCAGGACAGTCAACGTGAGCGTAGTGACGGTTAGCAGTTTCGTACTCAACGTGTGATGTATTAATTGTAATACCTCTTTCTTTCTCCTCTGGAGCGTTGTCGATTTGATCAAACGATTTTGCTTGACAGTAACCTGCATCAGACAATACTTTAGTGATTGCTGCAGTTAATGTAGTTTTTCCGTGATCCACGTGTCCAATTGTACCTATGTTTAAGTGCGGTTTGGAACGATTAAAATTCTCCTTTGCCATTTTACTTAATTTTTAATCTTAGTTATATATTAATTTTCAATTTCCTACTTACTTGAGCCAATGTCGGGAATTGAACCCGAGACCTCTTCCTTACCAAGGAAGCACTCTACCCCTGAGCTACACCGGCAGAGTTTCAATTTTTAATTTTAGACTCTTGATTTTAGATTAAAAACAAAAACTGAATCAAATTCATTTTCTCTTTCAGAAATCTAAATTCTGAAATCATTAATCTGAAATCAAAATTGTGGGGAGAGCAGGATTCGAACCTGCGAAGTTCACACAGCAGATTTACAGTCTGCCCTCGTTGGCCGCTTGAGTATCTCCCCATTTTTTTATCAATATTTGCATGACCTATTTCAAATCGCATTTGAAACATTTTGAGCCGGCGGAGGGACTCGAACCCACGACCTGCTGATTACAAATCAGCTGCTCTAGCCAACTGAGCTACGCTGGCAATTTCAATAAAAAAGTCCGCTATTTCTAACGGACTGCAAATGTAGCTATTTTATCTTTGTATCAAAACTTTTTTTGAAAAAAATTTACATTAAATATGTGTTCTTACCTTTTCTTTCCTTTTTACTAACAATCGTTCAAGTGATTCCGCCGAAAGCTCAACAGCCTCTTCAAAAGTTTTACACTGTTTTTTTACCAAAAAATCATCACCAGGAACATTGATTTTTATCTCAGCAATTTTATTCTCTTTATCACTGGTTTTTTCAACTTTTAAAAAAACATCTGCCGACACTACCCTGTCGTAATACTTTTCTAACTTATCCATTCTCTCTTGAACGAAATCTACTAATTTTCTGTCAACAGTAAAGTTAACCGCATGAACATCTACCTTCATAATAATTATTTTAGAATTAAACATTTCAGAATTCTTATTTATTCCTAGGATGTGCATCGGTATATACTTTTTTAAGAGCAGTTAAACTGCTATGAGTATACACTTGTGTAGATGCCAAACTTGAATGTCCTAACAATTCCTTGACTGAATTTAAATCGGCCCCGTTATTTAATAAGTGAGTCGCAAATGTATGGCGGAGAACATGAGGACTTTTTTTCACTTTTTCGGAGACTTTACTAAAGTATGAATTTATTAATCGATACACAAAGGTTTCATTTAATTTTAACCCTTTTTTAGTAATAAAAAAATAATCTTTATCAATAATATTTTCAACACTTTCGCGCTCTTTTACATACAACAAAAACTGTTCGGTAATTACAGGCAAAACAGGAATAACACGCTCTTTATTACGCTTACCCAACACTTTAATAGTACAAGCCGACGAATCGACATTATTTACCTGCAACCCGATTAATTCTGCCCTACGTATACCTGTAGTATAAAACAAATCGACTATCAATTTATTCCTCACTTCTTCAAAACCTACAGAATTCCCCATTTGACTCATCAAATCAATCAATTCTTTTTCAGAAAAAGGAATCTGTATTGTTTTAGGAGTTTTCAACGCTTTATGTTTCAGCATTGGATTAACTTCTATTTGTTTGATTTTTAAAAGAAATTTATAAAACGCTTTTAAAGAAGCCATTTTGCGATTAACAGAAATATTAGACACATTACTATCTACAAGCGAAACAATCCAAGACCTAATCTGACTATAATTTACCTGATCAATATTTTCCTGTTCAAAATGAAGCTTATTAAACGACTCAAAAGAAACGATATCGTTCATATAAGCATTCAGGGTATGCGGAGAGTATTTTTTCTCCAACTGAAGATATTCCTGAAATGCTTGTTTATTTGTTTTCATAAAATAAAAAAAACCGTTAGCATCAAAGTTATAAAATTTTGATGACTAACGGCATTTATTTGAATACAGATTTTATCTAACTCTCCAAGTTGTCTTTCATGTTTTGAATGTAAGCAGCTTTTTGAATTTTGATTCTATTTTTTACAGATGGCTTAATAAAAGCAGTACGTGCTCTTAACTGACGAACAGTTCCTGTTTTATCAAATTTTCTTTTATAGCGCTTTAATGCTCTATCGATATTTTCTCCGTCTTTAATTGGTATAATTAACATAATATTGACACCCCCTTTCGTTAAGTGTGCAAAAGTAAACATTATTTCCAATTACGAGTTATAAATTACGAATTATTTTTTTTACAATATGTTTATTGAGAGAAGCGAGATGTAAAATCTAAAACGTGAAACATATTAAGACGTGAGTAACAACATCAATACAATTCTTTAATTTAATCTTTTCACATTTTACGAATCCCTTTTCACATATCTCTTTTCACATATCTCTTTTCACGTATCTCTTTTTACGTATCTCTTTTTACGTATCTCTTTTTACGTATCTCTTTTTACGTATCTTAATCGCAATGGAGAGTTGCGTGAGGGATTGCAGCGGAAATCCTTTTTTGTTCTTTCTTTTAGAACAAAAAAGATTATAGCGGAAAGCCCGACCTCAAAAAAAGAAGCCACTCAACGTAAAGTGAATGGCTTCTTTTTTTGTGGGCACGCCCATATTATATAATTAGTCTTTTAGAATATTTCTTGAAATAACTAATTTCTGAATTTCGGTAGTTCCTTCTCCGATAGTACACAACTTTGAATCTCTGTAGAATTTCTCTACTGGAAAATCTTTTGTATATCCGTAACCTCCATGAATTTGAACCGCTTCATTAGCCACTTTCACACATACCTCTGAAGCATACATTTTAGCCATTGCTCCCATTGTGGTTACTGGTCTATGTTGTTGCTTTAAAAATGCTGCTTTGTGCAATAACAATTCTGAAGCTTCGATTTCGGTTACCATATCTGCCAACTTAAACGAAATTCCCTGAAAACTGCTAATCGGTTGCCCAAACTGGTATCTTTCTTTTGAATATTTTAAAGCTGCTTCATATGCCCCTTTTGCAATTCCTAGGGATAATGCTCCTATTGAGATTCGTCCTCCGTCAAGGATTTTCATAGATTGTATAAATCCTTCTCCAACATTTCCTAAACGGTTTGCGTCTGGAATTCGGCAATTATCAAAAACCAATTCTGCCGTTTCACTAGCACGCATTCCTAATTTATTTTCTTTTTTTCCTGATGTAAATCCTGGCATTCCTTTCTCGAATACAAAAGCTGTCATTCCGCGAGAATCTCCTTTTTCACCTGTACGTACAATTACTACTGCAATATCTCCTGATTTACCATGGGTAATGAAGTTCTTCGCTCCATTTACTACCCAATGATCTCCATCTTTTACCGCTGTCGTGTTCATTCCTCCAGCATCTGAACCTGTATTGTGCTCTGTTAACCCCCAAGCACCAATATGTTCTGCTGTGGCTAATTTAGGAAGCCATTTTTTCTTTTGTTCTTCATTACCAAATGTCAAGATATGATTTGTACATAATGAATTATGAGCAGCAACCGATAATCCTATAGATGGATCAACTTTTGAAATTTCTTCAATAATGGTTATATATTCATGATAACCTAATCCTGACCCTCCATATTCTTCTGGAACCAGAACTCCCATAAAACCCATTGCTCCTAATTTTTTGAATAGGGAGATTGGAAATGTTTGCGCTTCATCCCACTCCATTATATATGGACGGATGTTTTTTTCAGCAAATTCTTTTATGGACTGAGCAATCATAGACTGCGTTTCGTTATAATCAAAATTCATTAGTATATTTTTAGAACTCCAAATATAAACCAATTATTTTTGCTTTTTCAACAGGAAAGCCCTTAATTTTTATCAAATCCTCAATATTCTTTATATTTCCGTTCATACTTCGATAGGTGACGATTTGTTTTGCCAGCGCATATCGGAAATAAGGAAAGAGCGCCAGCTCTTTTAAAGACGCATCATTTATGGCTATTTTCTTGAAATTAGTGAGTTCTGAAATTTTAAAATGACTATTTAAATTTGAAATAACTTCTGGCGAAAGTCCCCAAATATCATCAAGCTGTTCCATAGAGACAAAATAACCATAACTTTCTTTCTGTTTTAAAATTCGCAAAGAAAGAACTTCTCCAATTCCTGAAACTTTAGTCAAATCTTCTTGAGTAGCACTATTAATATCTACCTGAATAATTTTTTCTTTTTTAGGGAATATCTTCTGATTTGGGTAATTTTTATATTCTTTTGTTTCTTTCTTATTGTTTACCCAATCTGGAAATTTAAAATACGGAGTCATTACATTTAATAATGAATCTGAAATTTTTGTTACATCCTGAAACTCCTTGGGAGAATTAACATATTTATTCTCTTTACGAAAAGCTAATAATCTATCTATTTCTTCTACTGACATACCTAGTTTATATCCTTTGTAATCTGTAATAAAATTAGGATTGAATAAATAAACTTTTTCTTCTCTATTATTATCTGCAGTTTTGATTGAATCAATTTGGCTTTGTAAAGACATCCATTTTTCTTTTTCGGGAAAAAACTGTGATGGGGAGCTAAAATCTGCAAAAAAGTAAACTAACTGCAAAATGATGATGATTGCAAATAGAAAAAAAATACCGATTCGTTGTTCTCGACTAAACTTAAAGTAAGGAGCAATTTTTCTAGAATTCATTTTTGATTAAAGCTTAATTTAACTTGAGGCTGTAAGTTATATCAAAAAACTTTATTTTCGTAGGAAAATATTTAAAATTTTATCACCAAATACAAAACAATTTAAATATCTTGCAAAGCAAAATATCCGATTAACAAACAATTTCGCAGAGTTTTAATTATTTTATAACTTAAAATGCACTAATTGTTTTTATTTTTTATAAAAAAGAATACATTTGGAGCTTAATAACAATTAACCAAAATAATATATGTCAATTTGGAAAACTAAACCACTTTCGGTATTGCTTAATGAAGCTTCCGAATCTGAAAAAGGCTTAAAAAGAACCTTATCTTCAGGGTCATTAGTGGCGCTAGGAGTAGGTGCAATTATTGGAGCCGGATTATTTTCATTAACTGGAATTGCTGCAGCTGAACACGCTGGACCAGCAGTTACATTATCCTTTATTCTAGCCGCTATAGGTTGTGCTTTTGCAGGTCTTTGTTACGCAGAATTTGCTTCGATGATACCTGTTGCAGGTAGCGCTTATACTTACTCTTATGCAACTATGGGTGAATTTATGGCATGGATTATAGGTTGGGATTTAGTTTTAGAATATGCATTAGGAGCCGCAACGGTCGGTGTAAGTTGGTCGCGTTATTTACTCGAATTACTTAATAAATATAATATTCATCTTCCACATAATTTCATTTGTTCACCCTGGGAAACATTAAAACTAAGTGACGGAACTGTTATAGAAGGCGGAATAATTAACCTTCCTGCCGTTATTATAGTTTCATTACTTTCATTATTATTAATAAGAGGTACTAAAGAATCTGCTTCTATAAACAATTTCTTAGTTATTTTAAAAGTTGCTGTGGTAATTGTTTTCATCGTATTAGGATGGAGCTATATTGATACTGCAAACTACACTCCTTATATTCCTAAAAATACTGGTGTTTTTGGTGAGTTTGGATGGTCTGGTATTGCTGCTGGAGCTGGAACTGTATTTTTTGCTTTTATTGGTTTTGATGCTGTATCTACTGCTGCTCAAGAAGCTAAAAATCCTCAGAAAGGAATGCCTATTGGTATTTTAGGATCTTTGGTAATCTGTACCGTATTATATGTTTTATTTGCTCACGTAATGACTGGTCTTGTACCTTATTATGAGTTTGCTGGTGATGCTAAACCTGCTGCAACTGCATTTGCAAAAACAGGTTATACCTTTTTACAAACTGGTTTAATTATCGCGATTTTAGCTGGATATACTTCGGTAATATTGGTAATGTTAATGGGACAAAGCCGTGTGTTTTATACTATGAGTAAAGATGGTTTATTACCTAAGTTCTTTAGCGAAATTCACTCTAAATTCCGTACTCCTTGGAAAACTAATCTTTTCTTTTTAGTATTTGTAAGTTTATTTGCTGGTTTCGTTCCTGTAAGTGATTTAGGTCATATGGTGAGTATTGGTACTTTATTAGCTTTTGTATTAGTATGTATCGGTGTTATGGTTATGCGTAAAAAAATGCCTGATGCTCCAAGATCTTTCAGAACTCCATTGGTTCCTTTTGTACCGATTGCGGGTATTGTAATTTGTTTGGCATTAATGTATTCTTTACCAAACGAAAGCTGGGTAAGACTTGTAATTTGGATGGCTCTAGGTGTTGTTATTTACTTTACTTACGGTAAGAAAAACAGTAAATTAAACAATCCTGATAAATAATATATCTCTCAATACAAAAAAGGGATTATAAAGTAGTTATTACTTTATAATCCCTTTTTTTATGGAATAAAATGAATTTACAAATCAAAAACAGAAGTTCTTTTAGCACGAACTAAATCTTTTAATCTAATCCAGAATGCTAGTGTTAAATATACTCCAAACCACAATCCAGCAGTAACAAAGGATATGTATATAAAAAATAAACGAACACTTGTAACTCGCATTCCTAATTTATCGGCTAGCCTGGAAGAAACATGAAAGCCATATTTTTCAAAAAAGAATTTAAGCTTAATAATTGCTGACATATATTTGATAATTGATTTGCAAAAGTACAAAATAAAAACAATTACCTACTTTTACAATTATCTCATTCCTTAACTTTCTAATTCCCCTTTAGCAACTCCATACCTACTACACAATCAAGACATCTGCTTTTATTACAGTATTCATTTTTTAGTTGTAATAATGATTGAGTTTCAAAAGCATTTTGAGCATTAATTTTAAACAATTTAAACTTATCTATAACAGTGTTTTTTTCTGGTTTGATTTCGTTTAAAAGTGCAATTAAGTCTTCTGAAACAGCCTCTCCTTGCTTTTTAGCATAAGCAAATTGCATCGGAATAATTGTATTTACGATAAGTAAATCGACAAATGTTTGTGCCGTTTTCTTCGTCTTTACAGGACTTATTTTATCAAACTGATAGTGGTTTTGCCAATATGGTGCAACGGAAACTAATAGTAAATCATAAATTTCTTTAACCGATTTTAAAGTAATAATCTTAGAAAATAAATTCTGATGTTTATGATATAAATTAGCTAATTGCGAAAGGCGAATCGTTGGAAAATTATCTGGTCTGAGTTTAAAAAACCGCACAGGCTCTATGTAATTTTTCTCCAGTTGGTATTTATGTAACAGATAAAAATATCTGAATTTTAAATCTTTAAAATAATTATCTTCTTTTTCAATATCTAATAAGCCTGCATTTCCAAAAAGCAAAGCTTCTAAATTTTCAACTTCAAAGCTTTCTTTTCTGATTATTGTAAAGGGAATAGATAGGGCTATCTCTAAAAAGGAATTTCCGTTGATATTTAAGCCAAAGTTTTTAGCTAAAAAGCAAAACATTACTGCTTCCCAATCATTATTTGTTAATTCTAACAGATCATAAATAGGCTGTGATTTACGCTCTAATCTTTCAAAAAACAAACGTTCTTGCCAATTTACAAATGAAAAACCATCAATATCTTTGATTTCTTTTTCACAAAAAATCCATGATTTAGGAGCGATTAGGGTTTTATAATTTTTAATAATTTCATCTGAAACATAATTTTTCAAAATCAAAACTGGTATTTCTGAATTGTTTCTATTAAAAATTTCGCTGTCATGCTCCCAAACAACATGAAGAATTACATTTTCGTATGCTTTATCTTTTTCATGATGATGTAAATACCAATCGGAGGATTTTAGGTGTATCTCGATATTTCCTGCCCATTTTTGATTTCCTATTACGACTTGAGCATTAAAAAAATCAGGGCCAGACAATTCTAAATACTGTCCTACATTAATAATGGTAAGTTCTTCATTATTATACGTTCTTAGATTTAAAGTATCAAACTTTTTATACTTCCATAGATAATGCAAAAAATCTTCTTTCATTTTTTTAGCCATTTAAAGATTGACTAATGTAATTCAAAAAAAGCTAAAAATGAAAGAAAATTACTTCAATAAATATAATTTAGCACATGCCCGAGCATCTGACAATGCTTCGTGATGGTTGAGCTGAATTTTCATTTCGCGACAGCAATCGCTCAATTTAGCAGGTTTTAGCCCTTTGGCTTTATATATTTTAACTGTGCATTCCCATCGTGAAGCGATATTTAAATCTTCATAGTTTAATCCGCACAATTCCATAGACTTTGCTAAAACATTGCGATCAAAGCTTTCATTATGGGCAACCACGATTCTATTTTCTAAACGTTTCTTGATTTCCGGATATACTTGAGCAAATGATTTTGCATTTACTGTATCTCTAGGATAAATACCATGCACTCTAATTGTAAATGGTGAATATTCGTTATTAGGCGGCTTGATTAAAGTAACAAACTCGTCTACAATAACTCCATTCTCTACAGTAACTATACCTACTGAACAAGGATGATACCCTGTAGCTGTTTCAAAATCTATGGCGGTAAAAGTCATTATACTAAATTTATAAGCTAAAAATGCCACAAACTCAACGAGCTTTCTCGCTAGATTTGTGGCATTTTAATTTGTTTTGAATTATGTTCTATTTTATAGAACCTATAATATCGTATTTTGTTATAATATGATGGTTTCCGTTTTCTAAATCTACTAAAACTGCATCATTTTCTTTTGTAAACAATTTCGAAACTTCTTCTATCGGCGTTCCTAGTTTTACAATAGGGAATGGTTTTCCCATTACTTCTTTAATCGGTTTTTCGGCTACATTTTTATCAGCTACATAGCTTCTAAATAAGTCTGTCTCATCTACCGAACCTACAAATCCAGTAATATCTACTACAGGAATTTGCGAAATTTTATATTTACGCATTCTTTCAATAGCGTGCGAAACCAATTCTTCGGTACGTACAACTATTAATTGCTTGTCTAAATGATCTTTTATAACATCTTCAGCTTTTGTAACATTCTCTTCTAGAAAACCACGCTCACGCATCCAATCATCATTAAACATTTTACCTACATAACGGCTTCCTGAGTCATGAAAAAGCACTACAACGACATCGTCTTTTGTAAAATGTTCTTTTAGCTGCAACAATCCTTTTATACAAGCTCCTGCTGAATTCCCTACAAAAATTCCTTCTTCGAGTGCAATTTTTCTTGTGTAAACAGCTGCATCTTTATCGGTTACTTTTGTAAATCCATCTATCAATGAGAAGTCAACATTTTTAGGTAAAATATCTTCTCCAATTCCTTCGGTGATGTATGAATAAATTTCGTTTTCATCAAAAATACCTGTTTCATGGTATTTTTTAAAAACTGAACCATAAGTATCTATCCCCCAAATTTTGATATTTGGGTTCTTTTCTTTTAAGTATTTTGCTACTCCAGAAATTGTTCCTCCTGTTCCTACTCCAACCACAAAATGAGTTATTTTTCCATCAGTTTGTTCCCAAATTTCTGGTCCTGTTTGCTCATAATGTGCCAATGCATTTGATGGGTTATCATATTGATTTACATACCATGAATTTGGGGTTTCTTCTGCTAATCTTTTTGAAACAGAATAATAAGAACGCGGATCTGTTGGCTCTACATCTGTTGGACAAACTACTACTTTTGCGCCTACTGCACGCAAGATGTCCATTTTTTCTTTTGATTGCTTATCCGAGATTACACAAATAAGTTTGTATCCTTTTATAATTGCAACCAAAGCCAGTCCCATTCCTGTATTTCCTGAGGTTCCTTCGATAATAGTTCCTCCTGGCTTTAAGCGCCCATCTGCTTCGGCATCTTCAACCATTTTTACAGCCATTCTATCCTTAACAGAATTTCCTGGGTTAAAAGTTTCTACTTTTGCTAAAACCAATGCATCAATTCCTGCTACGGTTTTATTTAGTTTGACTAACGGTGTGTTGCCAATTGTTTCTAAAATATTTTTTGAGTAATTCATTATATTAAGTTTGGAAATTATACGATCTGATTCCCATTATTATTAATTAATTTTATTGAAAGAAATTCCAAACTAAACCAAATCGGATAACAAAATCACGATATGGATTATTAGGTGCGGAATAGTAATTACTACTCGAAAACGATGAATTAAAATGCTCTGCTTTTAAAAAGATTCGAGTTTGTCTAATTCTGGCGTTTATAAAAAAGTCAAAGTTCGGATAATTTCCGATTTCTTTCTTATTTTGAACAAAAAATTCACCAATTACAGGATTATAATCATTACCATAATAGCTGGTGAAATAATTAAACACAATTCCTGTTTGTAAGTAAAGTGCTTTCTTAAAGAAATAATTAGTGTAGTACAATGTATTTCTTGTAACAATTTCTGGCACATTCAAAATAGCATCTGTTTGATCTACTTTTTGGTATAAAACGGTATTATCTAATGCAAATCGCCCAAATTTAAATTCTTTACTTGCCTTTACCTCTAGATAATTAATTGTATTACTATATTGTGCTGGTCTTATAATTTGTGTTTTTAAAGCAGCTTCGGCAGCTGTTGATTGATCCTCAAAATACAAATGGTCATTCAAAACTGAATATTGAAATGACATATTAACCCATGGTGTAATAGCGCTAGCACTTAATGAATTAATTTTTTCGTTTTTAAAATTTTTCGACCAGTTATACTCTACATAACTACTTTGGTATAAATTATAGTTATTATTAGGTAGTTTGTTTATGTTTTGATATTCAAATAAAAATTTAATCTTATCGCTAAAATCATATTTAAGCTTTGCTTCTAAATCCGAAAGCGACTGACTTGTTATTGATCTTGAATATAAAAATCTTCCGTTCCATTTATTTTTTTGATATTCATATTGTCCTCCAAAACTATTAATATCCTGACTTAATGAACTAGGGATAATTGTTCCATCATCAAAAAGCAAAACTCTTCCATAATATGAATTACTTCTAAAATCATCTACAAAAAAATGAAATTTCCCTAATAATACATTTTCATAAGCAACTCCTACCTTATTATACATTTTATTATAATGAGATTGATCATTGATATTACTTGTTACATACGAATTTCCAAATCGAAGTACATTTTCATTACCTACTCTTGATAAAACTGTTGGCTGATAGTATTCGAAAAATTTATTTTCATAATTAAACTGGTGCGTTACATACAAATTATTATTTCCTTCTGTTTCATTTATTCTGTATGCGTGATCAAAAAACAGTCGCTTACCTTTTAAAAACGATTTTGCATCTGTTAAATAGACTTCCAGCCTTTGTCGGTTTTTAAAATCTGGATCACCACTTTCAAAATCCTCAGGCGTTGTTATCCCTCCATTTTCTTCATTCGAAACATCTTGGTAGGTATAATGCGCATTAATATGATACTGTCCTTTTTTTGTGCTATAACTTGTTGTAAATTTAAAATTCCCTGTACTCGACAGTTGATTGATATAATTACCCTCAGACCTTAATCCCTTATATTCTGCGGACACATTAAATCGTTCTGATAGATTCAAGGTTATAAAAGAATCTAATGTCTGCCCTTTATTAATCGTAGATTTAAAATACAATTCGGTTAATGGCGTTGCAACCGAGTAGTACTTAACATCATTCGCTTCTAGAAAGTTAAAATGTTTGGCTTTGAACCCCATTTCTGGATAAGGAGTAAAGCTGGTTAAGCTATATTGTAATGTATTGTATGTTTGCCCGATATTAGAAAATGGCAAAAGTCCAAAATTATCCTTTCGTAAATAATTATGATTGTATTCATTTTGAATTGTAAGCGATGTATCTACGTAAGTTGTATCACGTTCCAGTGTTATATACCGGTATTGATCTATTCTTGCAACTTTCTTTTTGGCTTTTATAGTATCATTAAGACCACGATGTTCTCCATTCATGTCTAATGGTTTTACCTGAGAAAACAATAGTGTGGGTAGTACTAAAAGATAAATTAAAAAGAGAATTCTCATTTGAAAGGGTTATATATAGATATTATTTTTGACTATTTTAGTGTGGCAAAGGTAAATTATAAAAACGTATAAATAAAAAAACACAATAGATTAATATAAAAACGCAATGAATCCTATTTTATGCAAGAACCCCGATTACAAAATTGCAATCGGGGCTCTAAAAACTCAAAATATTTATTGTTTATTCTACTAAATCTATCCTTGATCTATTATAATCAAGACTAGAATTTATCCCAGAATATTTTAGTATTCATTAAATCACCACCAATATCACTGGCAGCTTTAGTATAATTTGTACCATTTACTGATTGCTCAACTCCTGGATATGTATATCTTACTGGAACAGTCAATATATTTTTATTTATAGCAGTAGTAGGTGATTTTAATTTTGGAAAATCTAACCTTCTGTATGAAGTCCATGCTTCAAAACCTCTGTTATAAAGAGCAAACCAAGCTTGCATCCCAATTTTCTCTTGCCAAGTTGCTCCACTTAATGGATTTGTATAACTTACTTTAGGTTGACTTAAATAAGTTGTAATACTAGCTGCTGGTACTCCCCAATCTGTCATTGAAGCCGTTATTCCTGCCTCATAGTGAACTTTGGCTTGAGCCGAACCACCTGGAATTAAGTTTTTCTCAGCTGCTTCTGCTAATAAGAATTGTAATTCAGAATAATCAAATATAGTACCTGGATATGCTGGATTATTTAATGTAGCAGTTATGTGCGAATACGTTGCAAAAACGTTAGCCTCACCATAAGTACCTCCTACAAATGTTCTTCCCGGAGGAATAACCGGAACTGGTTTTGTAGCATTAACAAAATATTTCGTCATCCTTGGATCTCCACCAGGAACTACAGCATCCATTGCTGCTACAAAAGTTTCAGCTGGAATAAAATCATCTCTTTTACTTACAACTAAATCTGCATATAAAGGGTTTTGATTACCTGACGTAGACAAATACACTAATTTAGTATTATCCTTATTTTCAGTCATTACACCTGAAACAAGAGCTGCCTGAATCTGAGTAGTAGCATAAGCTGGTTCTACATCTGAAATATTCACTGCTAATTTTACAATTAATGAATTTGCAAATTTCACCCATTTCCCATTACTAGCTGCATCTCCTGCATAAATAATATCGGCACTACCAAAATTAGGAGTTGCAGCATTCTTTTTCAACACTAGTACATCTGCAGTCAATCTTGCTACAAGGTCTTTGTAAATTGTTTTTGCATCATCATAAGCTGGTAAAGGATACGTTACGATATCTCCAACTTGAGAGTAAGGAACATTACCAAAAGTATCTACCAAAATACTATATGTATAAGCTTCTAAAATATCAATAAGTGCTAATTTATTTTGTTTAATAATAGCAGCTTCTTCTGTTTCAGTAATCTGCCCTTTAATCATCCCTTTAGCATCATAAAAATCAGCTAATACATCTCTGTACAAAACACGAAAATGATTATCTGGAATTTTTCTAGCCGAAAGATCATATTGACTTTCGTTAGGGTAAGTAGTTTCAGCCCATTGCTGAGAAAACAATCTAAAAACGTTTAAATTTACACTCGTACTCGACATTTGATCTACTAATCCCTTTTGAGCATTAGTAAACATATATTCTGGTTTAGTGTTAGTTGGTCTTTTAGGATCAACGTTCATATCTGTAATATCAGTACTACATGAGATAGTGATACTAACAAAAGATATTAATAGAAGTATTTTTTTCATGATTTAGAATTTTAATGTTAGGTTACAACCAATATTTCTTGTTGTAGGTAGTGAACCTCCTGAGTAACCTGAAGATAAGTTACCTGAACTAAGACCACTTTCTGGATCTGCATCTGGAAGATTTTTATGAATTATCCATAAGTTAGAACCTATTAAAGAAAGTCTTAAATCAGTTAAATTCAATTTAGAAACCAATGTTGATGGGAAACTATATGTAAGAGTTACTTCTCTTAATTTAATATAACTAGCATCATATACAAAAGCTTTCTGTGGATTTTTAGTATATCCATAAATACCACCTGCAACTTCTGGAGCTGGTGTTCTAGTTGTATTAGGAGTACCATCTACATTTACTCCTGGAAGTATAACTCCACCTCCATTAGCTAATGTATTTCTTACTGGATTTCCTAACTCATTAAATCCTGCAGTTGATTCATATAAACCAGAGTTTTGTCCGTAGTATTGATCTAGAGAGAAAATATCTCCTCCTTTTTGCATGTCAATTAAGAAACCTAATGAAACTTGCTTGTAAGTAAATTTATTACGAATTCCACCAATCCAGTCTGGAGTAACATTTCCGATAACATTAGTAACTGACTCTGTCATTAAATAAGTACCTCCTTTAGTAACTTTTTGTCCATCGGCAGCATATACATAATCTTTACCAATGATATCACCATAAGCGTTACCTGGTTTTGCAATTATACTAACTCCACCTTGAAAAGTTCCTAATGTTAATGTTTCAATTCCTGGAGCTAAATCTTTAACTGTATTCTCATTTTTAGACCAGTTTACAAAAACATCCCATTGAAAATCTTTTAATTTTACAGGAGTTAAATTAAACTGTACCTCAATACCTTTATTCTCAACAGATCCAGCATTTGCATATCTTGAAGAATATCCTGTTGAAGTAGAATAATCTACAGGGAAGATTTGATCTGAACTTAAACTTTTATAAACACTCACCTCAAATCCAGCTCTTCTATCAAAGAATTGCATCTCTAAACCAATCTCTTCCGATTTGGTTTTTACAGTATGTAAATCTGGATTAGCACTTATATTTGGTCTAGAATATAATGGGTTTGAACCGAAATTGTTCGTTTTACTAAAAATATTCTGTAAAGAATACAAATCGATATTTCCTTGAGGGTTTTCAGCATAACTAGCTCTTAATTTACCAAAATTTACCCATGGTACATTAAGATGTTTAGTAAACACATAACTAGCAGAAGTAGAGAATGTATTTACTGAGTTACTTCCTTTTGGTAATGTAGAGAATACATCATTACGTACCGTTCCATCTAAGAATAAAAAGTCTTTATAACCTAAAGAAACAGAAGCATAAGCACTATTAACTCCTGAATTGTCTTCTGCTTCTACTGGATATGGAGAAGGATTTACTGAGTTTGATAAGGCATAAATTCCCGGAATAATAAGACCTCCATCTGTAGAAGCAAGTGTAGAAGTACGTCTTGTTCTTAAAGAGTTAAGTCCTGCTAAACCATTTAATGAAATGTCTTCTGTAAGTTTTTTATTAAAATTTAAAGTAAGTTGGTAATTTTGCTCAGAAAACATACCTGCATATTTTTGATATCCTGAACCTACAGCTAATCTGTTTATTCCAAATGTAGCATTTAGAGAACCAACTGCTTTTCTTTCTTCACGTAATTCAGAATAGCTATCTGTACTCACTTTTCCTGTTGCTGATAACCAATCGGCTATTTTGTAATCTAATTGAACATATCCTAAGAAGCGATTTCTCTCATCAGATTGGTAATTTTTATATCTTGTAAAATAAGGATTATCTGCATACTTAGCACTAGTGTTACCGTTAGCAGGATCAGCCATATTCCAAGATATATTTTGTCCTCCTGAATTTTCATAAACTTCCTTTTGAGCTTTTATATCAACATTGGTAGCCCACCACTGACGGAATGATCCCATAATGTTATCTCCTCCATATCCAGTTGTATTTCTACCAACTGTAGTTTGTGCCATATAATTAGCAAATACATTAGCAGATAATCTATCTGTGAACTTATGGTTAATTTTAATACTTACATTGTTTTTCTTCAATTCACTATTTGGTAAAATCCCATTTTCTTTATAGTTATTGTAGTTTAAAACATAATTAGTTTTCTCCGTACCATCCTCTATAGAGATAGAATTATTGAATGTTGTAGCTGATTGAAAAAATGTAATTGGTCCATTATCAGCAGCTTTCCATGTTGTTTTCTTTCCATAATTTGGAGAGTATATAGAATAAGCATCCCACTGATAAACAGAAAGATTTGGGTCAAAAGCAACACCGTAAGAAGCATCATCAGTTGTAGTAGCAACTTGATTTCCATTACTATCTATAGTAAAAAATGCTCCTGTTGGCCCTACTGGAATTCCTTTAGGATTTCCTGCAGCATCGTAGGTTGGTCCATAACCTTGTCCGTATTTATTTTGGTAAACAGGGAAAGTTTTTTTATCAACTGTACCTACGGTGAATTCACTTGAAATGGTTACTCCCATTCCTTTTTTTGCTTTTCCTTTTTTGGTCGTAATCATGATTACCCCATTTCCAGCTTGCCATCCGTATAATGCAGCAGCTGCAGCACCTTTCAGGATATTTAAAGTCTCAATATCATCTGGGTTAATATCCATCGCTGCATTTCCGTAATCATATGTATTACGAGCACCTTCTGTTTGTTTACCTACACTTGAGTTAGTGTTAGCATTATTAATTGGCATACCATCAATAACGATAAGCATTTGATTATCTCCTGTAAGGTTTTTAACCCCTCTGGATACTACATTTGTAGAACCTCCAAAGTTGGTATTTTTTCTGATGTTTACACCAGCTGCCTTACCAGAAAGTTCATTAAGAAAGTTTCCACTTGCAGCACCTGAATTTAAATCAGCACCTTTAATCTCTTGTGAAGCATAACCTAAAGATTTTTTCTCTCTTTTAATCCCTAATGCAGTTACTACAACGCCCTCAAGTTCAACTGATGAACTTGCTAACTTAGCATTTACTGTAGCTGAACTAGCTGTAATTTCTTGAGATTTCATCCCAATATAACTAAATACCAAGACTTGGCTTGGAGTTGCTTTGATAGAATATTTTCCATCAAAATCAGTTTGAGTTCCCGATTGTGTTCCTTTAACTAATACACTTACACCTGGCAAAGGCATTCCTGCATTATCGGAAACAATTCCAGAAACAGTTCTTTCTTGCGCAATGGTGAGTTGCGTCATAAGTACTACCAGTAGCACTAAGAATCCGTTAAACTTTAGTTTCATTTTTTAAATTTTGAATTAGTATGCCGCAAACATCATAATAATTTCTTAAAATAACAAGTGAAACCAAGCTCTTGAAAACTTTTTTTTTAATATTTCTTTAACACTACCACGTATCAACTCAGTAAATTAGTAGATAAATAGCATTATCCCTAATTTTATCTTTAAAATACTAAGCTTTATTTAATATTTATTTTAACAAATAATTAACAAATAAAGTAGGTTAATTCCTAGTCGTAAATTAAATATTTTAACACGTAAGTAGTTTTTAACCTACAATAAAATAACAAAATTAAAACATTATAAACTGAAAATGTTTTTAATATAACTGCTTTTAAAATTACATCTCAACTTTATCCTGAATCTGATTACTAAATTTGTGGATCAATTTTCTAAGTCATAATATCTTCCTTAAAATATATTCTAAATATTACTATTTGAATTTGTACTAATTTTTATCCAAAAAAAAACTGCCCAAAATATTTTGGACAGTTTTTAATAGTTTAATTAAAACGTACTTAAAGTTCGTTTTGTTTTACCAATGGATTTGCATTAATTTCAGCTCTTGGAATTAACCATTGCCATCTTTTATCTGTTGGAAGAACAGTCATAACTCCATTTGTAAGAGCAGAATCGTGATTAGCACCTGTTCTATCTAAAGCACTATTTGTTCTTTTTAAATCGAAGAATCTAAAACCTTCCCCCCATAACTCTATTCGCCTTTGTAATAACACTTCATCAACTAAAGCTTGTCCTGTATTAGTAGACAAAGCATATTCTGGATTTCTAGCTTTTTCAAAATCAAAAAGAATTGTAGCTGCATCAGGCTGTCCTAATCTTGCTTTTGCCTCAGCTTCTATAAGATACATTTCGGCTGCACGCATATAAGGTACATCACATCTACTATCACCGGCACTTATTGATAAGAATTTTTGACTTGTATATGGAAACTTTGCAAAATTGCTTGCAAGCGAAAGATTAGGATGATTACCATCTTTACTAAAGATAGTAGAACGCACATCAGTTGATGGAATCAAATTATATAATTTACTATTAATTGCTTTAGGGCAAGAACGTATAACGGTTGAGCTAAAGTTTCTAGACATGTAAGCCCCAAAATTCCCAAAATACTGAGTTTGAACTTCATTAATATGGCTACCCCACATCCATTCTTTATTATTAAAATCGTTAAAACCTGCTCCATAATCTGCAACAGACATTAGATTCATTCCTAATCTGGCTTTACTAGCATAATCAGCAGCAATAGCCCACTCTCCTTGAGTCAAGGCTACACGTGCTTTTAATCCTTGTGCTACCTTTAAATTCAAATGAGAATTATTTAGTCGTGTATATCCTACTAACAAAATATTAGCTTGATCTAAATCTTTATTTATTTGAGTATATACTTCTTCAACTGTAGAACGCGGAAAATTTTCATTCCCAACAGTTAAAATAATCGGAACTCCTAATTGATTGTTAGTTTCACCATTTACATATCTCTTACCATATAATTGTACTAATTGAAAGTGACAAAAAGCACGATATAATAATGCTTGCCCCTTTACAATATTTTTATCGGCAATAGATCCAGTAGCCGTATCTGTTGCGTTAATAATAGAATTTGCATTTCTTATTATTCTATAATATGTTCTATAAGGGAAACGAATATCCTGAGAATTTTCATTACTTAATGCATTCCAATTATATACTTGTAAAAACCAACTGTTTGTTATAGGAAACACTACATCATCCCCTACAATATCAGTTTGCTGCATTAGTCCTCCCAAACCAGCTTCGTTTTGATTACTTTCATAAGTAATGTATAAAGATCTGTGAATACCATTTAAGAAAGTCATAAGATTTTCTGTCGTTTTGGTTGCTCCATCGTAGTCTACAAATTCTGTAGGTTTTTTTTCTGAAAAATCTTCTGAACAAGACCCCAGAACTACAATTACAATTATAAAAAGTATTTGTTTTATAAAATTTGATTTCATATTATTAAAAATTTAAATTAAAACCTAACGTTATTACTCTTGACGGAATATATCTGTTTTGAGTTGTTCCGTTAAAAGTTTGAGTAGGATCCAATCCCTGGCGCTTAGTAAACAGCAATAAATTTTCTCCATTTACATATACAGTTGCATTATCAATAGCTAATTTTGATATTAAATCCGAAGGCAATTTATATGATAGATTGATTTGTTTCAATGCTAAATAATCTGACCCAATTAACCATCTATCTGAGGCAGCAGTAGACTGTGTATTTCTGTTAATATCTAATCTAGGGATATCCGTAATATCGCCAGGTTTCTGCCATCTATCAAGAATATCTGTACTTAAAGCAGACCCATAATTATTACCCGTATGCATTAAAGCAGCATAATTTGAATCATACATTTTACCGCCTATTTGGTAAGAGAACATAACATCAAGTTGAATTCCTTGATATTTGAATGTATTTCCGAAGCTTCCAAATAAATCTGGGATTGCTGAACCTGCATAATGATATAAAGCTTTATTCTGGTCTGTTGTCACATTTACTCCATTTACAACTCTTCCAGTAGCATCATTGGCAACCATTTTTTCAGGATCTGCAACATATAATGCATATCCGTCAGCAGGATCTACACCATACCAATCTCTTAACCAGTAATCATAAATCGAACTACCTACAGTAAGTTTCTTAGTTCCATCAATAATTTCTCCTTGTGGTAACTTTGTAATTTTATTACTAATAGTTGATGCGTTTACATTTAAACTCCATGAAAAATCTTTTGTTTTAAGAATCACACCATCTAAAGTAATCTCAAAACCTTTATTTACCATTGATCCAATATTTTCTACTCTATAATCTAGACCTGATGATAATGCATTTGGCACTTCAAAAATAAGCCCATCTGTATTTCTGTTATAATACTCAACACTCCCTTTAAGCCTATTCTTAAACAATCCAAACTCTACTGCAATGTCTTTTTGAGTATTAACCTCCCATTTTAAATCTGGTGCTGCCGAAGCATATGTTATCACCCCACCTTCACTACCGTTATCATAACCTAAACTATAAGTAGATTGGCCTATATAATAATTTAAACCATTTGTAACTGTACCATCTTCATCTCTGTCTGAAGCTATATGAGAATCATTACCTACCTGCCCAATTGAAGTTCTTAATTTTAAATCATTTACCCAAGAAACATCTTTAAGAAAGTTTTCTTTAGAAACTACCCAAGCTCCACTAAAAGACCAAAAATTACCCCACTGGTTATCCTTTGCAAATTTTGACGATGAATCCCTACGTAATGACCCTGAAAAAATATATTTATCCATATAATCATATCCAACTCTCGAAAAATAAGATTCTGTTGAATAATTTCTTGTTTTACTCTCTAAAGTAGTAGTTGTAGCATAATTGATAAATTCTATATTATCCGGAGAAACCTGACCTGTCTTCACTCCTGTAGTCCAATTTCTTTCATAATCAAAACTCTCATGACCTAACAATGCAGTAATAGAATGGCTACCTATTTTTTTGGAATAATTTAATAATTGGTTATAAGTAATACCTGTAAATATTCGATCTTCTTTAGCCATTAATCCTGTAGGCGATCCATCCCCTATAAGAGTATTATAGGAATATGTTCTATTAGAATAAGTCTTATCAATAGAAGCGTTAGTAGTGAATTTAAAATCTTTTAGAAAACTTATTTCAAAAAAAGTTCTTCCTGAAAGAGCTAGTCCCTTTTTAACATCTGTATTATTTAATGTTTCATATACCACGTTTCGACCGTTAGACGCTCCCGAGCCACGAAGAGTAGAATATACTTTATTACCATTATTATCTAAAACATAATCGCCATTTTCTGTATGATCAAAAACAGGATAAATTGGCCCCATATATCTTATCGTTCTAAAAGGATTGTTGAAAGAATTTGTGCTAGCTACCCCATCGGTTCCTAATTTAGAATTAGTTAAAGTCCCTGAAATGTTTACTCCAGTTTTAAACCAATCATTTAAACTCGTATTTAAATTCAAACGCCCAGTTGTTCTTTCAAAACCTGAATTTCGTATATACCCTTCTTCATTCAGGTGCCCAAGAGATGCAAAATAATTTGATTTTTCTGATTTACCTTGATAAGAAAAATCTACATTCTGACGAACCCCTGCTCTCTCTAATTGTTTTTCCCAATCTAAATCTTGAGGATATAACAGTTGTGCATTTGGATTTAATTTCCCATCTGTTCCAACAATACTGGCATTTGGAACATTAAAAGGATTTGTTACCAATACTACAGGAACTCTAGCTGATGCATAAGTATTTGCTGCATCAATTTGTGCCTGATTAGCCATAGGGCGGCTATTTCTTATTGCTTCCCATTCTAAAGGATAATAATCATATGCATCTACTCTTTTATAATCTTTTATTGATCTTGAAGTCATTCCCTGACTTACATTTAATGAAAATTTATCCTTATTAGATTTTCCTGTTTTTGTGGTAATTATAATTACTCCGTTTGCGGCTTTTGAACCATAAAGTGATGTTGAAGAAGCGTCTTTTAAAACTGTTAAACTCTCAATATCATTTGAATTTATGTTACTAATATCACCTGCAAAAGGAACCCCATCCACAATATACAATGGTGTATTTGAGCCATTAACAGAACTAAAACCTCTTATTCTTATTTCTGGTGCTGATCCTGGTTGTCCAGCTGAACTCTGAATCTGAACTCCTGAAGTACTTCCTTCCAAAACTGAAAGGGCATTAGTCAAAGGTCTATTTTCTAGTTGTTCAGATTTAATTTGAGTTGCAGATCCTGTATATGAAGATTTTTTTGCCTTCCCATACGCCACAACAACCACTTCATCCAATTCATTCCCACCTTCTTGCATCTTTGTATTAATCACCGAAGAAGCTCCAACTACAACACTCTTATCCTGTAATCCCATATAAGAAAACTCTAGCACATCTCCTGTTTTTGCCTTGATAGAATATTTACCATCAAAATCCGTCTGTACTCCATTTTTTGTTCCTTTAACGATAACATTCACGCCTGGTATAGGGCCTGTTGCATCTGAAACAATTCCAGAAATATTCCTTTCCTGTGAAAAAGAAAACTGCATGGTTAATGCTGCTAATAATGTTAAAATCCATTTAAATTTCACCCTCATTTTAAATTGTTTTTGGTTAATAATTTGTCAAAAATGATAAATTTTTCTTACAATAACAATTTTAACAACATGTTAATTATTATTTTTCCTACTTAAAAATGTTAACAAAAAAGAAAAAATTTACAAAAATAACAGTGATTTAGATTTTTTGATAATTATTGTGATAAATAACAAACCTTTAATAAGCCATATTAACAATAAAAAAAATGTTAAATTTTAACATTTACAGGTAAAAATGCTAGAAGATTAATTTGTCCTCATGTTATAAGTTTCGGTACTTTCATTAATCTATTTCCCATAAAAAATTTAATCTTTGTAATTCTAAAAAAAGAACATGCTACAACTCAATTTTTCAGGATATGATTTAGAAACCGGAACCGACGAAGCTGGTCGTGGCTGCCTTGCCGGACCAGTAACCGCAGCAGCCGTAATTTTGCCCCTAACTTTTGAGAATAAAACACTAAACGACAGTAAGCAATTATCCGAAAAAACTAGAGAAAAATTAAAACCTATAATTGAAGAACAAGCCATTTCGTTTGCTATTACTCATTTACATCCCGATGAAATTGATGAAATAAATATCCTAAATGCTTCAATGAAAGGAATGCAGGAATGCATCCTAAAACTTAATCAAATTCCAGAATTCATTATTGTTGATGGAAATAGAATGCTAAATGCAAAACTAGGTTTGAAAAATACCGTTGGGAAGCAATTTTCTGAAAAGGAAATTGAGTTATTAAAATCGATTCCAAATCAAAGCATTATAAAAGGCGATGCCAAATTTATGAGCATTGCTGCTGCATCTGTACTTGCCAAAACCTATCGAGACGAGTATATGGATAAAATTCATGAAGAGTTCCCGATGTACAATTGGAAACAAAACAAAGGATATCCTACCAAGGAACATCGCGAAGCAATTAAGAAATATGGACCTACTAAGTATCATAGAATGTCTTTTAGGTTATTGCCAGATCAATTGGAGCTACTGTTTGAAGATTAGTCTTTGTATAGAATTACAGCTTTAATTTATATTTTAGTTTTCTAAATACTACAATAATTCAAATCCCGTTTATCGAATCTAGCTAAGTGTAACATTTATAAAAACCTCTTTGATTATTCTAGACAAAAACCAACAAAAAAACAGTAATTATGACAAAGCGAGCAAATAAATATAAACTAACCCTAGAACAAGTTTCTTTGACGAATGAAGAAACGATTTTAGCTGAACCTTTATCATTGGAATTTGAAAATCACGATGAAGTTTTTACAATTATCGAGAAAATTAAAGAAAAGAAACTATTTGAAGATGAGAATCAATCTACAGAATTTGCCATTGGTTTAAAAATGTTCAGTGAAGTAATGCTTAAAAACAGAAAGCATCCTCTTTTTGAAGATTTTTTTCCTGCATTTGGAGAATTCATGAAAAAACTAAAAAGTCAATAATAAACTATAAACGTAGATTATAACCTCAAATAAATCCATAAATCTAAAATGTTTAAACGTAAATATACCCCTTTAAAAAAGAAGAAATTTGAGTCCTTTGGAATGAGAAAAGAGTTCTACAAACGACTTCTTTATATTGGGCTCTGTATAATTCCTATTGTTTTATTTGGAGATGAGAAAGGAACTTTTAGATTAGTTCCTCTGCCATTTTTTTTAATCGGAATGTACAATTTACTCTTAATAATAAGCTTATCGCCATTTATAATTTATGACTTCTTTCCTCCTAAAGTTACCTTTGAAAAAGTTGCCAAACCCTTTGATAAGTTTATATATTATTTTTCTTCAGCCTTGTTTTTTGCAAGTTTAGTATTTCTGCTTTTTGAAATAAGAAAAATTGACAACACTATAAACGGTACTCAACTATTTTGGAGAGCAGGTTTCGCAGGAATTGCTTTAGCCATATTGCTTACAATAATTTTAAAGATTACAAATCCTTCTGTATATTTTGAAAGCAAAAGAAGGTACACAGTCCACTTTGGGCTATTTGTCGGGATGTTTTTACTTACAGCTGCTTCAACTAGTTTTATAAATCATTTCTATGCGGCTACCGATAAATCATGTAAAAACTATACAATTATAAGAAAAGGAACCAGCGGATCGCGTAACAAAGAACACTTCATTCATATTATCACTGAAAATAATACGGAAGAACGCTTTTCGATAAAAAAAGCACTTCATGAAGAACTAACCGAAGGTGGCAAAATTGAATTATGTATGGTAAAAGGGAAACTTGGATATGATTATGTAACAGGATTTAATAAAATTAAAAACTAAAACAATTCATAATTTTCTATAACAAAGCTAACTTTAAAAAATGTTAGCTTTTTTTATGCCAAAGATCTAAAGTGAACTTTTCAACAAAGTAAAATTGGACTTTTAAACAAAGTGACACAATTTATTTTGATGCAATTTTGTACCATCAATTCAGATACTTATGGGAAATTTAATTAAAAAGTGTTGCAACCACAAATAGTTTACTTGAATTTGATTCCATAAAACAAATCAAAAATAAAATAAATCGAATGAAACGATTTCTAAAAATCACAAAAAGAATTATGATTATAGTAATAAGCATTTTGGCTCTTTTAACCCTGGTTACTTTTTTATATATGATGCATCCAAAATTTGGTAAAGCACCAGAAGGTAATCGTTTGGAATTAATAAAAAAATCTAGCAATTATAGCGATGGAAAATTTCAAAACACGCATGACACACCTAATCTAACAAACGGCTACAGTTTTGGAGGTATTCTTTATGATCAATTATTTGGAAATCATCCAAGACGCGAACCTGTTGATTCTATCCCATCTATAAAAACCGATTTACATAATCTTTCTCCAGATGCCGATGTATTGGTTTGGTTTGGGCATTCATCTTATTTTATGCAAATAGATGGAAAACGTTTTCTGGTTGATCCTGTATTTAGCGGAAATGCTTCGCCATTACCAGGAACTGTAACTGCATTTAAAGGATCAAATGGTTACACCGTGGCAGATTTACCTACAATTGATTATTTGTTTATTAGCCACGATCATTACGACCATCTTGATTATGAAACTATAGTTGCTTTAAAATCTAAAGTAAAAAAGGTTATTTGTGGTCTTGGAGTTGGAGGACATTTTGAACGTTGGGGATATCCTACAGATAAAATAATCGAAAAAGATTGGAATGAAACAATTGTCTTAGAAGATGGTTTTAAAGTACATACAACTCCTGCAAGACATTTTTCGGGAAGAGGTTTTTCTAAAAATAATACCTTATGGCTGTCTTATGTTTTGCAAACGCCAAGTATTAAAATATACATTGGTGGCGATAGCGGCTACGATACACATTTTGCCAAAATTGGTGAACAATTCGGCTCAATAGATTTTGCAATTCTGGAAAACGGACAATATAATCTGGCTTGGGAAGCCATACATATGCTTCCTGAACAAGTACTTAAAGCAGCTCAAGATTTAAAAGCAAAAAGACTTTTCCCTGTGCATTCTTCAAAGTTTAAACTAGCAATGCATTCTTGGGATGAACCATTGAGTAAATTATCGACACTTAGCAAAACTGCTCATTTACCACTAGTAACACCTATGATTGGTGAAGTTGTAAATTTAAATGATAGTACACAAGTTTTTAAAGAATGGTGGAAAGGTGTAAATTAGCACTAACTTAAGATGAATCAAGATGAAAATTACCGAAATAAAATCGTGTCATATTGGCCCTGAAATTTCACCTGAACAATTTGTTCCAGAGCATATCTTTTTATATCTGGCAGCGGGAGAAATTGAAGGTTATGACGGACATGAAATGCATACTATTAAATCGGGAGATTATTGTATTGTAAGGAAAAATCATCTGGCTAAATACAAAAAACAAAAAGATAACGGACAATTTGAAAAAGTAGTAATCATTTTTGATGAAGCATTTTTGACAGAATTTAAAAAAAATCACGCTATTGCGAATGTAAAATCAAACTCTAAAAATGCATTTATCATTCTTAAAAAAGATGTTTTAATTCCCAATTTCATACGTTCATTAATGCCTTATTACAACGAAGGTGGAGTTATAGACGAAACGTTCTCTAAAGTAAAAAGGGAAGAACTTTTATTGATATTATTACAGACTAATCCTGAAATTTCGAGTGTTTTATTTGACCAAAGTATTCCCGAAAAACTAGATCTAGAAGCATTTGTATATCGAAATTATAAGTTTAATGTAAGTCTGGAAAGATTAGCTTTTTTAACTGGCAGAAGTTTGTCTTCTTTTAAAAGGGATTTTAAAAAGATTTTTAATGACACTCCTAATCGCTGGTTGATGCAGAAAAGATTGCAGGAAGCACATTTTCAAATTCAAAGAGAAAGAAAAAAACCATCTGATATTTATCTTGATTTAGGCTTCGAAAACATTTCTCATTTTTCATTTGCTTTCAAAAAACAATTTGGATACAACCCAACAAGTCTTATAAAAGAACATACATAATTCTTGAGTCTTCAGAGTAAAATTATTCAAACGCGTTCCATTCTTAGACAATGTCTATTTTGGAACGCATTACGAAAATCATATTATTTTAAACAAATTCTGCTTCGAATAATTCTGTCAGATGCTTTAGGATTTTAGCTTTTACTTCGGCTTCATCTACTTTTTCTACACCAAGTTCTACCTGAAGTGAAGTAACGGCTTTACCGCGTATTCCACACGGAATTATATTATCAAAATAACCTAAGTCGGCATTTACATTTAAGGCAAATCCATGCATTGTTACCCAGCGTGAAGCACGTACACCAAGTGCACAAATCTTACGGGCAAACGGCGTTCCTACTCCTAACCAAACACCCGTTTCTCCTTCGCTTCGGCCACATTCTAATCCGTATTCTTTTAGCGTAAGAATAATAGATTCCTCGAGGAAACGCAAGTATTTATGAATATCGGTAAAGAAATTTTCTAAATCCAGAATAGGATATCCTACAATTTGTCCTGGGCCGTGATACGTAATATCACCACCACGATTTATTTTATAAAAAGTAGCTCCTTTGGCTTCTAGCTGTTTTTCGGATAAAAGTAAGTTGCTCAAATCGCCACTTTTACCCAAAGTATATACATGCGGATGTTCTACAAAAATGAAATAATTAGGAGTTGGTAAATCAAGTTCTTCTCTCCTATTTTTAATTTTTAAGTCAACAACATCCTTAAATAATTGTTCTTGATATTCCCAAGTCGATTTATAATCTTTTTGACCTAAATCTTGTAGTTGGATTTTTTTGTTCATTGTATTATTTTTCAAACTCTACCTCAAGTCCCAGTTTAGTTGGATTTTCCATATAATCTGTAAACGGATATTGGATAGTTATTGTTTTTCTGTCTTCACTAAACAAAGCATTTGCATTAGATACTTTTTTTACTTTTTTAGGGAAACGATATTTTATAACATAGTTCGAAGATGCAAAAATCATTTTATACATTCCTAATGAATCCTCTACTGGTTTATTAGTTTCTTTTGGGTTCAAAATGACTTTACGATTAAACTTTTTCCCGTCATAGCTAAAACTTACGGTACTATTGTTACTGAAATCTCCGCTAAAAGGCATTTTATTATCTGAAGCTTTATTTTTCTCAATATTCTGAAGCGCACTCATAGTTTTCATCATATCCTGTAATTCATTTACATTTTTGAAATCAGTTTTTAAATCTAACATAAACTGTTTCTGTTCTGTATTCATTTTCATATGAACGACGAAATTCTCTAGTTTTTTAAGCTCTTTTTGTTCTTCGGGAGAAAGTTTTGCTATACTGTCTTTCTTGTTCTTAAACATTTCTTTAAATGAAAAAGTAGAATCTATACTTTTTGTTGCATCACCAACTTCATTTCCTAGTTGCTGTCCTGCCATTGCCATAAGTGCAGAACCATCCATATCTAGCGAAAATTTACCTGACCCATTATCTGTAATATCAATGTTCTCGGTAAAAGTACAACTTGTTAACGTCGCTAATAAAAGGGAAAGACTGAGGAATTTTATTAATTTCATGAGTAGATTATATTTTTTCTCAAAGATACGAAGTCTATTTAAAAAAATAACGGCAAAGATTCTAAGATATAAAGACCTTAATACTTCTAGATTTTACTCTAAAACAACTTCCAGATTTGTACTTTCAGGATTCTCTAAACAATCGGAAAGCTGGAATGTAAGTGTTACTATTTTTTTGTCTGAACTAAGAATTGCCGCTGAATTAGAAACCGACTTTATTTTACGAGGAAAATTGTACTTAAGTGCATAGGTTTGGGTAAAACTTAAGATATTGAATTTAGATTTAAAATTATTTATTTGCTTTTTATTCTTCTCAATTTCAGCCTCATTAATAACCTTAACAATACGTTTAAATGTTGTTCCGTCAAAGCTATATTTTAAATCAAAAAAATGACTTTCTGCTGTAAGTGCATAATTGTTTTCAAGATCATTTGCATAATCTTCAGTATTGTATAAATTAGGAACAGCATCTATTTTGGTAAAAGGAAATGTAATAGAAGTTTTAAATTCCTTATCGAAAGAACTCTTCTTTGCATGCACTTTTGCATTTGCATATTTTTGGAACAACTGCTGTTCTCGTTGGGTATATTTTAAAAATGTTTCGTTATATTTTGTAATATAATCTCGAAAAATATAGGTTGTATCTTGAAATTTATCTTCTTTAGAATACTTTTCTCCCATCAAAAGCATATAACTATGTTCATCTCTAAGTTGTATTGCTTCGATAGTTCCACTTCCATCTTCGTTTAGATTTATTGTTTCGGTAACTTGACAACTTGTAAAAAGTATTGCGAGCAAAAAAGAGAAGAAATAATTTTTCATTTAAAAAGCTTAGAATTTAAAATGCTAATGTAAACAAGTTTTGTAAGAAAAAACTATTTCGCGAAGTTTCGCAAAGCTTCACAAAGAAAAAATACAGAGAGTCGCAAAGTTTTATTTCACGCAGATTTTAGAGATTTTAGCTGATTTTATCACACAAACATTATCCTCTTGAGCGGAGTCGAAGGATTGCGCGTTATAAAACCAATTACTCGTAAAAATAATCTGTGTTTTACACACAACCGGAATCTTTGCGCCTCTGTACCTCTGTACCTTTGCATCTCTGAACCTTTGAACCTTTGCACCTTTACTCCCAAGAGAATTGAAATACAATAAATTGCTGCTACAAAAAATCTAAAATCTGCATTCTAAAATCTACATTCTTTTCTTTATCTTTGCACTCTTATAAAAAAAGCGCAAAATGGCATTATCAGAACAAGAAATTATCCGAAGAGAAAAACTTCAAAACTTACGCAACTTAGGAATCAATCCTTATCCAGCTAATCTTTTTCCTGTAAATCATACTTCTAAGCAAATTAAGGAGTCTTTTGAAGAAGGTAAGAAGGTTATTGTTGCAGGACGTTTGATGAGTGTTCGTGACCAAGGAAAAGCTTGTTTTGCTGAATTGCAGGATAGCGAAGGACGTTTACAATTATACGTTAATCGCGATGTTTTGTGTGAAGGTGATGATAAAACTTTATATAATACGGTATTTAAAAAATTAACCGATTTAGGTGATTTCATTGGTATCGAAGGAGAATTGTTTACTACTAAAGTTGGTGCACAATGTGTACGTGTAGATGGATTTACTTTCTTGAGTAAAACATTGCGTCCGCTACCTTTACCGAAAGTTGATGAAGACGGAAATGTACACGATGCATTTAATGATGCTGAGTTACGTTACAGAATGCGTTATGTAGATTTAACAGTGAATCAACACGTTAAAGAAACTTTTATTAAACGTACAAAGTTATATACTGCAATGCGTGGCTATTTTAACGATGCAGGTTATCTTGAGGTTGAAACTCCGGTTTTACAATCAATTCCTGGTGGAGCTTCGGCAAGACCTTTTATCACGCATCATAATTCGCTTGACATTCCGCTTTATATGCGTATTGCAAACGAATTGTATTTAAAAAGATTAATTGTTGGTGGTTTTGAAGGTGTTTATGAGTTCTCTAAAAACTTTAGAAATGAAGGGATGGACAGAACGCATAATCCTGAATTTACCGCAATGGAAATATATGTAGCCTACAAAGACTACAACTGGATGATGGAATTTGCTGAAGGTTTGCTTGAGCATTGTGCCATCGCTGTAAACGGAACTAGTGAAGTTACTTTTGGTGAGCATAAAATAAACTTTAAAGCACCTTACGCTCGCGTTACAATGACTGATTCTATCAAACATTTTACTGGTTTTGATATTTCTGGAAAAACAGAAGAAGAGTTATTTGAAGCTGCAAGAGGAATGGGAATTGAAGTGGATAATACAATGGGGAAAGGAAAACTAATTGATGAGATTTTTGGAGCTAAGTGCGAAGGAAATTACATTCAGCCAACTTTCATCACTGATTATCCTAAAGAAATGTCGCCTCTTTGTAAAGAGCACCGCGATAATCCTGAACTTACAGAGCGTTTTGAGTTAATGGTTTGTGGTAAAGAAATAGCAAATGCTTATTCTGAATTAAATGACCCAATTGACCAACGTGAGCGTTTTGAAGATCAAATGCGTTTGGCTGCAAAAGGTGATGATGAGGCTAATGGTATCATCGACGAAGATTTCTTAAGAGCGCTTGAATACGGTATGCCTCCAACATCTGGAATGGGTATTGGTATGGATCGTTTGATTATGTACTTAACAAATAATGCATCTATACAAGAAGTATTATTGTTCCCACAAATGCGTCCTGAGAAAAAATTAGCTCAGATTGAACTTTCTGATGAAGAAAAATTCATCGTAGATTTATTGAAAGGAAATGAAAATAAAATGGATCTTCAGCAATTAAAAATTACTGCTAATTTAAGCGGTAAAAAATGGGATGCTTCTATGAAAAACTTATCTAAACACGGTTTAACTAAAGTTGCTGTTGAAGGTGAGTTTAAAACTGTAGAATTGGTAGGGTAGTTTTATTTAACTCATATTAAATTAAAAAGGAGCTTTTATCGAAGCTCCTTTTCCTTATATAAAAATTTTCCTTAATTTTGAAAATATGGAAAGAGCAAAACTTATTGTTAAAAATTTCGGACCTCTAAAAGATATTGATATCGAAGTTAGAGAAATGGTTACTTTTATTGGAGCGCAGGCTTCTGGCAAAAGTACTTTGGCTAAGTTAATTTCTATATTAGAAGATGAAAATTTTAGAAGAAATAGTAAAATTACATTTGAAGAAGAGCTGAACAAGTATAATATGAAATCATTTCCCAATGATGGAACTATTATCACTTATTCCAAAGGGGATTATAATTTTACATTTAAAAATCACAAATATTCAAAGACAAATCCTAGAGAGTTAATTAAAGAACAATTTGTAGATTTTTTAAAAAATAGTAAGTCTAATGAAGAGAAAAATGACGAATTCAAAAATCTTCTGAAACATGATTTAATATCTAATTGGGAAAATCAATTTACTCCACAAATAGTTAACGATATTTTTAAAAAATTAAATGCTTATTTCAATAATGGTACTAAACCATATGAGATTTCTATAGTAGATTTTTTTCTCCATTATGAAAATATATTAACAGAATATGGAATAAACATTAAATTTGATTCATTATATATTCCTTCTGAAAGAAACTTCCTTCACTTGATTATTGAAAATACCTTAGGATTGATTAATAATAATATTCAAATTCCAAAACATCTTTTAGAGATTGGACAAGAATACGAGAAAGCAATTCATACAATAAAAGAATTATCATTAACTATTATTAATAAAAAATTCAAATATAAAAGAGAAGGAAAAACATCTTATATATATCACAATGAAAATGAAAAAGTAGATTTATTAGAGTCTGCTTCAGGTTTACAATCAGTAATTCCTATTTTACTTTTAGTTGAATATTCAAAATCATTAAAAGAAGAATATAATTTCAATTTTGTTGTTGAAGAGCCTGAATTAAATTTATATCCAAAAGCACAACATGAATTAATTAAATACCTTGTTAAAAATTGTTTGCTAGATAGAAAGAATTTAATTCTTACTACTCATAGTCCTTTTATTTTGGCATCTATAAATAATTTATTATTGGCTTATGATAAAGGACAAAAACATCCAAAAGAAGTAAATAAAATCATAAAGAAAGAATCTTGGTTAAATCCTAAAAACTTCATTGCTTACGAATTGAAAAATGGTAAAGCAAAAAAAATAATGAATGATAAATTAGGCCAGATTTCGGAAAATATGATTGATGGTGTTTCTGATGCTTTTGCAAATGAATTTGATAAATTACTTGATTTATGATTCAACATCTTAGAGAAGTATTTCCTCAAATTGAAACAAATTGCTTAAAAACGATTGCTGACAAACATACATTTATTTTTGAAGCTGAAACCGTTTTATTTGTCTCATCAAAAGAATCTTGGCATTTACATATTGAAAACAAATTAAATACTGAATTCTATTTTATTCAAAATGATGACTGCGTTATGAAAACAGTAAAAGGTGGTCAATGTGATTATGTTATCTGTAATAATCAAGAGGTCTTTTTTACTGAAATAAAAGTTGCGAAAGGAAATCAGGCAAATCATAGAAAAGATGCTTATTCTCAGTTAGAAAACACATTTAAACATTATTCAAATTTGATCGATTTTGAACCTTATAGCTTAAATGCTGTTGTTTGCTTTCCAAGCAAAAGAAGAATCGTAAAAGCAAGTGCTTCAACGAAAAGAAAAGAATTCAAAGATTCTTATAAAATAAATCTCCAAGAAGGAAATTACATTTCGTTTGACTAAAACAAAAAAGAGCTTCAATTGAAGCTCTTTTTTTATCTATTTCTCTAAGAATATTTTCTCTTTAAAAAGAAATTTTCTCTAGTTTTTTATTATCTATATCTAGGATTGCTTGAGATTGATCAGGAACTGCGCCTTTCCATTTTTCCTGAACTGATGGATTAGAAGGATACTTACCATTTTTCATTTTTACACTATAAAGAATTCCTTTACTACTCACTATAAGATCCTGGAATTTTTCGGAAGCTGTTGTTCCAACAAAAATAGGAAAATCGGTTACTGTAAATTTATTCAATAAGCTTCCGTCATTGTTCAAGATAAAACCAGAACATCCGCCTGTACCACAAAAATAGGGATTAGAGAAACCTACAAAGTACTCGTCTTTTTTATCATTATTTAAATCGAAAGCATCATAGTAAAAAAATCGGTCTTCTTTTGTCATTGCTGGCAAATCCTTGGTTAACAAAACTGTGGTTAATTGCTTACGAATCATATCGACTACTTTAGAATCTATTGGAGCTGTTTTATTATTTACTGCCGCTGAGTCATTATCGGTTTCCGTTGTTGCTGATAAGTCAATGGCTGTTGAGTCCACTCCTTTTGCTGTATCCGTAGCCGTTTCTTTTTTCTGGCAAGAATATAAACTAAGCATTGCTAAGCCTATTAAAAATGTCTTTTTCATGATTTTATTATTTTTTTTATTACCGTTAAATTTACAAAAAAATTAAATAAATATGTTTGTTTTAGAGGGTTTCTTAAAGTCATTCATTGACAATAAACGTACTTTAAACCAATAAAGCCGATTTATTTTCGAGATCTTTTCTTATCAGCAATTCTTTGATATTATTATACGTTACAAGCGCAATTTGAGTTAATGCTTCGCTCGTAAAAAAAGCCTGATGTGCAGTTACCAACACATTCGGAAAACTCATTAACCGCTGGATTGCATCATCTTTTATAATATCTTCTGAAAGGTCTCTAAAAAACAATTTTTCCTCCTGCTCATATACATCAATTCCCAAATATCCTACTTTACCATCTTTTAGCGCTTCTATAACACTAGCTGTTTCTATAAGTCCGCCACGGCTAGTATTAATTATCATAACACTGTTTTTCATTTGCGTAAGCGAATCTTTATTTATGATATGCTTTGTTTTTTCGTTTAATGGGCAATGCAACGAGATAATATCACTTTCTTTAAAAACTGTCTCTAAATCTGTAAATACAACTCCCTCTTTTTCCATTTCGGGATTACTCACAATATCATAAGCAAGAATTCGGCAACCAAAGCCTTTTCCTATTTTAGAGAAAGCTTTCCCTATATTCCCTGTTCCTATTATACCAATTGTTTTACCATGCAAATCAAATCCTAATAACCCATTTAGCGAGAAATTTTGTTCACGAACTCTATTATACGCTTTATGTGTTTTGCGATTAAGTGTAAGAATCATTGCCATAGCGTGTTCGGCAACAGCTTCGGGTGAATAAGCAGGAACGCGACATACATGAATTCCGTGTTTCTTTGCTGCTTCCAGATTTACATTATTAAAACCAGCACAACGTAAAGCAATAATCTTCACACCCTTTTCTGCCAATTGTTTTATCACCGCTTCATCGACAATATCATTTACAAAAACACAAATAATATTCGAACCCTGAATTAAACTTACTGTATGTTTATTAAGCTGTGTTTCAAAAAATTCTAAGTCAAAACCAAACTCGCAATTATGTTTATTAAAGAAAGTCTTATCATAAGGCTGAGCCGAGAAAAACGTTATTTTATTCATGCCTGCTACTCTATCTAAATCCATATATGCTTTCTTTAAAATTATAATTGTTTATTCATTAAAATTAATCAAATAATCGCAAAGTAAATTTCCAGGCAAAAAAAAAGAGCTTCAATTGAAGCTCGTCTGACACAAAATTATAAATCAATCTTAAACACGAATTTCACGAATTGTCACTAATCCGTTTGTCAAATTAATTTCACAAACTAAACTACTCATTAAGATTTGTGCAAATTCGTGAAATTCGTGTTTGTTATTTTATTTTCTTAATTACAATATGTTTCGATTTTAGTTTTTTATCGGTTGCATATTTTAGTAATTGTTTACCAGCTTCTACATTACGATCAGATGATAAAACATCTGCACCATTGGTAATAAGTTTGTAATATAACTCATCTCCTTTTGCAGCAGCACTTTTATCAAGATTCCCCATAGTTCCTAGAATACAAGAAATTTTTCGGCTGTGTAAATATTCATATACTTCTGGTTTTGGTTCTGAAGTACCTACAAATGCAATCATTTTATTAGCCTTTACACCTAATTTCTCCATACGTTCCACATCTTCTTTTCCTCTTGCCGAAACCGAAATCATTAAGTCTGGTGCAAGTTTAGCAGCCTCAGCAGCTTGTGTCGCTGTATAAGTAATAATTACCGAATAAGCCTCGGCTTTATTTCTTCTTACTGCATCGATAATCATTTGCATCGGAACGCCTTTCTTAATATCCAGGTTATAAATTACTTTGCCTTTACCCCATTGTAGGATTTGATCCAAAGTTTCGATTTTATATGGAGTTACTTTTCCTTCAGTATCTTTTAAGAAAAGCTCTTGCAATTCTTTATACGTATATCCTTCGATAACACCCGTTCCAGTTGTAGTTCTGTCTAGTGTATTATCATGCATCATTACCAAAACCGAATCCTTACTCAAAGCAATATCAGTTTCTACAATCGTAGGATTATATTTTATTGCATTGGCAAATGTTGGCGTACAGTTTTCTGGAAATCCAACTGTTGGACCACCTCGATGTGCACTTACCAACGGAATTGTTTTCTTAGAATAATTTAAAAACTTCTGTAATTCTTTAGAAGTTTTAAATTTTAATAAATATTCATTTTCCTGGGCAAAACCAAAGCTAAAAATGAAAGAAACTAAAACTGCAAGCCACAAACTTTTATTCTGAAACATATTATATTTATTAAAATTGGATTGCAAAATTAAGCAATTCCTACTATGTAAAGCCCTATAAAAAGTGAAATTATTTTAACCATATAAGTAATTTAAGTAAATATAAGCGTGACTTAATCAGCCTAAAACTTAAATGGACTTACATTACTTATATGGTTACCTTTTTTTATTACAATCTTAAATCTATGCAACCTCAATTATTTTATTCCCTAAATTTTAAATGGTCAGAACTAAACAGCAATCCGATACCACTATAAGGATCTTTTTTTAAATCGTAAAAATTAGTTACTCCTTCTAAATCTTTATATAAACTAGCAATTATTGTACTAGGCTGGAAACCATCTATTGTATGGTTTATAATAGTATCGGCAAGACAAGTCAGTTCTTTTGTCGAGTTGGTTACACCTATATTATTACCCGTTTCCCAATCCCAAATTATCCAATCCCAGCTATGTTGTTTATGTACACAATCCATCCATAAATATGACAGATTTTTAATTTTTATCTTTCCTAATTCCTTTCCTTTCCAGTATTCAACACTTTCTATTATAGCTTGTATAGCGGAATCTGTTCCGTCATAAATAAAACCAGAATTCGAAATCTGAATAATCTTTATAGCATCTTTTATCTTAGCAGCAATCGTTTTTAATTCCTTTTCGTTTGGCTTTCTTAAAAAAGCAAACTCAATATCTTGTCGTTCAAAAAAAGCTCCATTAGATTTTTCAAGCATTTCTGACGGAATACATTTCGTGTCACAATATTCATCAAGAAATTCATCCTTTGGGTCAAAAGAGAAATTTTCATCTTCATAAAAACCCGTACAATATCGCTGCTCAATTTCTTTTATCAGTTTATAACTCTCATAGTTAATATCCTCTTTTGCTTCATCCTCATTTGCAAACTTGCAAAAATAATCTGGCTGAAGAAACCAATACAAACACAATGCAGTCCCTTTATCACAATGTTTTTGTTTAATAATCCAATCAAAAGGCTCAATTCCGTCATCATAATTCCAATGTTGCACAAACTGATGCAACTCCGCAGCAGTTAATTTCTTGTAAGACATCTCACCATTTACAGCTTTAAGAACTCGATTTTTACTTTTCTTATTAAACTCCATTTTTCCTCTTAGTAATAGCTATTTTAATTATTTTAATCTCTTTACAAATTTAAAAACCTATCCTTACAAAAGTAGCAAGACAACACATAAAAAAACTCCTATAACAACAAGTCATTAAACTCATTGTTATAGAAGTCTTTAAATTATTAAAAGTCTTTTTATTTACTATCGCCCTTCTTAACCGATAAGACAGAAACATCATAACCTAGATTACGTAACACCTCTAATCCATCAAGAGGTTCCAACTTATTTTTACCTGTCCATCCTTTTTGCAAGCCAAATAAGATACATTCTCTAACATATTTAGGCCTATTCAGGTTCACAACTTCTTTTTCGTCAATTAATGACTTAACAAGTGGAAAACCAAAATTTAAAGGAAGACCAATTATTGGGTCATCCCATGTCAGGAAATCAACTAATAATGGAGTTAGCTTATAATCCTTTAAAAATATTTTTATTGTCAATGTTCCTACCTTTGCAGGCAAATCGACCTTACCAGTCATTATATAGAGATAAACATTATCCTCGACAGTTATTTTTCTTAATTTCATGTGTCTAAATTAAACCTTAGTAAAACTAAACATCTATTACTTTAAATCTATTAAAATTTCATTTAACACATAGAAACATAGATTCTATGTCTAAAAAAGAATACAAAAAAGAAATACATTTCTTTCACATAGCTAGCTCTGTGCTTTTTAGATAAGTGAAACGCCTTTATTTAAGAGTACAAATTCTATGTTTCTATGTGTTAAAATAAATTCACCATAACCAGCACACATAAAAAAAACTTCTATATCAATAAGCTATTAGCTCACTAATATAGAAGTTTTTCTATATTATTCTAAAACCTGTTACAAACTATAATTCAGGTTTACGCTCCAGCGGTAATTAGCCTCCATTGCGCCATTCGATAAATTCTGGTTTATAGGAAGCATTCCATTTACACCAACAGAAAATTTATCTTTCCCAACCTCAATACCAAATTTTCCAAACAAGATATCTCCAGCCGTATTTGGCAAGTCTAGACCGTGTTGTTTGTTTGTAGCATAAACTTCGCCAGCAAAACCTAGTTGAGGAACTAATTGTACTGATGGTAAATCGAACAAATAAAAGAACGTTCCTGAGTAATTAAACTGGTTTCCGTATTGGTATTTTTGTTCATTTTCGGTTTTTATAACATAATTAAGCATTGTATTTAAACCTAAATTCTTTCTCTTAATTACATATTCCGAAACCAGTAAATAATCCCAACTTCCCGTTCCTAGTTGGAAACTCTTGTTTACGCTCCCTACATTATTAGCTTCATTAAACTTTCCTGTTGGCATTTTTACTCCACCACCAAGTTCTATTTTATGTGTAAAAACTGTGCTGTCTTTTTGCGTTTCAAACACCGTATAAAGTGCCATTACCGAAATATCTCCCAATCCCGAAATACTCTCGGTTCCAGTCGTTAATTCGCGATTATGAAAATGATACGGAACCAATGCCGAAATCTGGATTCTCTTTGTAACAGGAATACGCGCCCAAGCCTGAACCGTATTAAAGTTCTCATCAATCCAGGGAGAATTAGCAAAAATACCATCACGACTCGTATAACTCTGATTGAAATAACGTATTCCAACAAAATTTGTGTTTAACATCGAGCTAAAACCCATACTTCCACCACTTGCCGAACAACCACAAGCATCACAATCAAAGTCTTCCATCATTGCCAAACGCTGAAATGTAAAGCTCGAAATACTATCTTTTACCGTTGCAGCAAAAGTTAGATTACAAACTAGAACCAAACTTAAAACTATTATTTTTTTCATTGTATTTTATTTTTTTAGGAGCTCCCGATAGCTTCGGGACCCGCTTTCCGTTGCAAGCTTTTCTTAAAATCCCATTTTTCTATATGTTTACAAAGTTTCCGCTGGTCACTTTGTAAACCCAAGAAAAAATAAGGGTTTTTCTCAAAAAGGCTTTTCACTACAATCGGGGCTAAAACTCCAATTTTCATTATATTATTTAATCCTGCAAGGTTTTTTTTCAACCTTGTAGGATTACAAGATTTAAACCTTCTAGTCATTAAAATTGTTTAAATATCTTCACATTAATTATCATACCTACAAGGTTTCGAAAACCTTGCAGGAAAACTAAAACTCCGAGAATCGTTTATCTGTCAAGAATTGATTATCGGTCAAGGTTTTCAGAAAAGCGATAATTTGTTTCTTATCCATTTCCGAAAGTTCGATTCCTAGTTTCCCATTTTGTCTCAGGATTGGGTCTAATGTTGCCGAAGCTTCAATGCCGCTGGCATAATGATTAAGAACCGCTTCTAGCGTTCCAAAACGTCCGTCGTGCATATAAGGAGCCGAAACCTCAACATTTCGCAAACTTTGTACTTTAAACTTATAATAATCGCTTGCTAACTCAGTCACTTTGTAACGTCCCACATCGTTTACTTTAGGATTTACCGCAAGACCATTATTACGGAATGAATCGTCCGTCATTAAATCGGTTGCGTGACACGAAGCACATTTAGAATTAAACAAAGCATATCCAGCTAATTCATCGGCAGTAAGAGTTCCTCCAGATTCATTACGACGGTATTTATCAAAACGAGAATTAGATGATGTTGCCATTACCATAAATTGCGAAAGTGCTTTTAGCATATTCTCCGTAGTAATTGCGCCATCGGTAAAAGTTTGCCCAAACAAAGTTCGATACGTTTTATCGCCTCGCATCATTTCGAGAATAGCATTTAAATCGCCATTCATTTCGATATCGCTCGTTAGCGGAATTATGGGCTGTAAGTCCAGATGATTGGTTACGCCATCGTACATAAAAGTTCTCTGATAAGCCAAGTTCTGGATTGGTGGTGCATTTCGGGTTCCTAAAGCATCTCCAACACCATGACTTACAGTATGACCGTGGTGCGTAAAAGCGTTTTCCTGAATATGACAAAACCCACAGGAAACAATTCCATCAGAGGCCAAACGCCCATCATAGAATAGTTTTTTACCCAGTTCAAATCCTTTTTCTGTTGGTGGATTTGTGGTAATATCATAAACTAAAGCTGGAAAATTTGATGGCACCTTAAAGTCTAAAGGCACATTTATATATTCATCATCCTGATCACTACAACTATATAATAACGGAATCATAACCCAAAGAAAATATTTTATTCTCATGGTTTCTAAATTTAAAAAGAAACACAAAAGCTCGATTCTAGCCCCGATTGCCGCGATATCCTTTTTTATTTTTCTTTAAAATAAAAAAGATATAGCAAAAAGCGGGACAAGAGTTCCTAATGAAAAACAACTTTTGTGCTCCTAGAAATGAAATTAATCGTTGTGTACGTGATCTACTCTAAACATTGTTGCTACATTGGCAGTAATTAAAGGCAAAGCAGCTCCACCCATAATCATAGCGCCTGTTCCGCCCATGTTGTAATCTGAAAGTTTGATTTTATTAGGTCCGTCAAGAATTTTAGACAAATCGGCTATAATATGTACATCTGGCGAAATATTAGTTCTTACCAAGGCTTTGGTTGGGAAATCCAGCGTTACTTCGGTATAGTTATAATCAGTTCCTGTTTGTCCTGTATGGATCATAAAAGGAAGTGCAGTTGTAACGGTTTCTGAAGTAAAATTACCTTCGAAAGCAAGGAATTTATATCCTGCAGTCCAGTTCCATAACATTTTGGCAGCTTGAGCTTGTGCCAGGAAATCTCCTTGTCCTGATGCTCCCAATTGCCATTGCTCTTTATCTACTCCTATTCCGAATTTTACTTTTATGTAATCTCCCGCAGGAACATCTGATAAGACAAATTTGTAACCAGCCGCACTTGCTTCGTCAGCAATAAAATAGCTTTTTGCTTTTGGGTATGTGAATGTTGTTCCGTCAGTTTTTGTTAAAACAATATTACTTACGATGTATTTTACCGTTGTAATTTTTAAAACTTCCTTATTTGTAGTTGTGTTTGGCTGAGTTTCAAGAATTAAATCGTTTGATCCAAAAGAGTTGTCAAATTTTAATCCGATTTTTCCAGTTCCAGAAACTGATTCATTATTATCATCACTTGAACATGCTGAAATAGTAGCAGTTATAGCCAAAATAGCTATTGCTTTATATAATATTTTTTTCATTTTTGAGTTGTATATCTTTAATAAGTCTTTAAAATAGTATGTGCATAGGCTTACTTCAAATGAAAATAATCAAATGAAATAGCAAGACACAAAAGTGTTTTAATTAAAATTTAAGAAATACGTGCTGGTGGATGAAAAAACAAATCCGCATTAAGATGCGAATACAAATTAGCGTAAGCCGCATTAATTTGTGATTTGGTATTACGAGGATAAAATTGTAGGGTAAACAATTTAGTTGATTCAAACATTAAATCGACTTTATCCAGAAGGGTATTTTTTTTATCAGATGAAGATGGCTTTTCGGCATCGGCTGCTTTTGCTAATTCTTTCATCAAGTGACACTTTCCGTTACACTGCATAACAGGTTGTGCCTTGTTCTCGCAAAGTACGGTCGAAATGTAATCATAATTGACAATATATTCTATAACCGGGAATACAGGTTTTAGAAAAATAGCTAGAATCAATATGAAGACCATTTTTTTCACCATGCGAATTTAAGAAACAAATTTTATTTTATCATCTGTTAAATAAATTATAATTAAAAAAAATCAATTAAACCTATTGATTTCATCAATGTCTAACGACTATAACCTTTAAAACAAACAAATCATGAAAAAATTATTTATCGCTGCTTTATTGTTCGTTGGAATGGTAAGCTTTGCTCAAGATGCTACAACGACTTCTAAACCCCAAAAAGAAAGATTGACTCCTGAACAACGAAATGAAAAACATTTAAAGAAACTGACTACAGAATTAAATCTAGATGCCAACCAACAAGCTCAAGTTGGAAAATTACTTGCCGAGAAAAGTGCCAAATCACAAAAATACATGGAAACTCGAAAAGCTAGAAAAGACAGCAATGCAAAACCAACTGCCGAAGAAAAAGCTGCTCTTAAAAAAGAAATGATGGATGAGAAAACAGCAACAGAAACTCAAATGAAATCTATCTTAAATGCCGACCAGTACAAAAAATGGACTGCAATGAGAGAAGAAAATAAAGAGAAGATGAAAGAAAAAATGAAAGACAGAGCAAACAAACAATAATCCAGAATTCACAAAAAAAACTTCCAGCGTAAACTGGAAGTTTTTTTGTTTTTACCATTAAGAGATTAAGAAAATTAAGCTTTAGTATATCCAGGATTTAAAAACCTTGCAGGATTGCAACCTTTGAATTCCCTTAATGAAACTTAATTTCTTAATGGTGAAAAAAATATTTAAAAAGTTTTAGAAACTTTATCAATCGCCTGAATTGTAAAGTCTAAATCTTCATATGTTAATGCATCAGTAATAAACCAAGTTTCGTATGCCGAAGGTGCAATGTAAACTCCTTCATTTAACAATCCGTGGAAGAATTTCTTAAATGTTTCGTTATCCCCATTGGCAGCACTTTTAAAATCAGTAACTGGAGCAGCATCAAAATGTACCGAAATCATCGATCCTACTCTATTTATTGTAAAAACTACATTATTAGCTTTAAGAACTCTATCAATTCCAGCTTCTAGATAAGCTGTTTTCTCGTCTAAACGAGTAAAAATAGCACGATCATTATCTAACGCTTGTAACATTGCTAATCCTGCTGCCATTGCCAGCGGATTACCAGATAATGTTCCTGCTTGATAAACTGGTCCTATTGGCGCCAGATAATTCATAATTTCCTCACGAGCAGCAAATGCTCCTACTGGCAAACCACCACCTATTACTTTACCAAATGTTACGATATCGGCCTTAATATTAAATAATTCCTGAACACCTCCACGAGCAAGTCTAAAACCGGTCATAACCTCATCAAAGATTAATAATATTCCGTTTTCAGTACATAATTCACGTAAACCTTCTAAGAAGCCTTTATTTGGCGGAATACAACCCATATTTCCTGCAACAGGTTCTATGATAATGGCTGCGATTTCGTTTTTGTTAGCGTTAATTAATGTCGCTACATTTTCTAAATCATTGTATTTTGCCAGCAAAGTGTCTTTAGCCGTTCCCTCTGTAACTCCTGGACTATTTGGACTTCCGAAAGTAACAGCTCCACTACCAGCCTGAATCAGGAATGAATCTGAATGTCCGTGGTAACAACCTGCAAATTTTATAATTTTATCTCTCTTTGTAAATCCTCTTGCCAAACGTATTGCACTCATACAAGCCTCTGTTCCAGAATTTACAAAACGAATTTTATCGATATTTGGAACCATCGAAACAGCCAAAGCTGCAATTTGTGTTTCCAACTCTGTTGGCATCCCAAAAGATGTTCCTAATTTAGCTTTCTCAATTACTGCATCAACAACTGGAGCATATGCATGACCTAAAACCATTGGTCCCCATGAATTGATGTAATCTATCAATTTGTTTCCGTCTTCATCATATAAATAAGCTCCTTTGGCGCTTTTTACAAAAATTGGAGTTCCTCCTACTGCTTTAAATGCTCTTACAGGCGAATTTACACCACCCGGAATTACTTTTTCTGCTTCAGCAAAAAGCTGACTGCTTCTTTGATATATCATTATTAACTTTAGATTTTAGAGTTCTGATTTTAGATTTACACGATAAGTTTAAATCTAAAAATCAATTATAAGCTCATTAAAAATATTTTTATGTATCTGGTTTCTTTAGAATTAAATCTTACTTCACAATTAACTTCTGTCCGATAGAAAGGGTATTATCTACAAGATTGTTTTTTTGCTTTAAATCATCAACAAGTACGTTGAATTTTTTTGAAATAGAATATAATGTATCTCCTTTCTGTACTTCATACAAAGAAAGGTTACCCGAATTATTATTATTTTGTGTATTAGGTTTTGTAGCAATAACAGTTGTAGTTTTCTCTACTACTACATAGTCTTTGCCCATAGCTATATTATCGTATTGGTGTAATTCGTAACGCTCAATATAACTAATTAATTTTTCTGGATATCTAGGATCTGTTGCATAACCTGCTGCTCTTAATCCTTTTGCCCATGCTTTATAATCTCCTTTTTCGTAAGTAAATAAGGTCGCATATCGGCTTTTTCCTGTCAGAAATAAAGCATGATCACGAAACGATTCTGATGGATCTTTGTATTTTCTAAAACATTCCTGAGCCGAATCATCATCATGACGAACACTTTCTCCAACCCAGTCTTTATGGCATTTTATACCAAAATGGTTATTAGATGAAAGGGCTAAATCTCCTTTTCCTGCACCCGATTCTAAAATACCTTGTGCCAGAATAATACTTGCAGGAATTCCGTAATTTTTCATATTACCCATCGCAATATCTTTGTATTGAGCAATATAATCACTTATAGAAGTATTGGTAACAACCGTTTTTGAAGTCGACTCGATAACTTCAGTCGTATTATTTGATGTAGTTTTTTTAGTATCTGTCTTGGTATAAACCGGCTTTTTCTTAGTTTGAATCGCTACTCTTTGTTTTTGTTGGGTAGTAGCAGCCTTTTTGGTTGTTGCAATAGCAGGTTTGCTTGCGTTACAACCTATTAGTGTTATCGTTATTAATAGTACGAGTGTTTTTTTAAACATTGCTTTTAATTATTGGTAAATTTTTATTCATCAGCTTCATATTCATTCCTTGTATTCCTTGTAATCCGCCAGTATGAATCAGTAGGATTTTTGAGTTTTCGGGGAAATAATTTTTCCTAATTAAATCTATAACGCCAAAAACCATCTTTCCTGTATAAATTGGATCCAAAGGGATTTGATTTTCATCAAAAAACTGATTAATAAAGGCAATAAGCTCTAAATTTACTTTACCATAACCGCCAAAATGGTAGTCTGTAATCAATTCCCAATTTTGATTCTTTGCAAAAATACGAATTTCATCTTTTAAAAAATCCCCTTTTAACGCTGGAAACCCTAAAACTTTTTGATTTGGTAACGCACTATTGCTAATTCCCGAGATTGTTCCTCCCGTTCCTACTGCACAACATACATAATTAAACTCGGCATCTTCGGGTGTTAAAATCTCTTCACAACCTCGAACAGCGAGTTCATTTGTTCCTCCTTCGGGTACAAGATAAAAGGCACCAAATTTTGATTTTAGATTATCTAAAAAGCTTTGTTCACTTTTAAGACGATAGTCTTCTCGCGAAACAAACTCAAATTGCATTCCGTTTTCCTGAGCAAATTTTAAAGTTGGATTCCCTTCGATTTTATCAATAAGTTCATCCCCACGAATAATCCCGATGGTTTTAAATCCGCTTTCTTTTCCTGCATAAGCAACAGCAGCAATATGATTAGAGAATGCTCCGCCAAATGTGAGCAACGTTTCTTGGTTTTCGGCTTTCGCCTGAAGTAAATTATATTTGAGTTTTCGGTACTTATTTCCAGAAATAAAAGGATGAATCAAATCTTCTCTTTTAATTGTAAGTGAAATATTGTTCGGGAAAACGGTATGGATTTTTTGATTCAAAATCTAATTTTATTTTTGATTTAAATACTGCACAAACCGAAAAAAAGGTCTGCTCTTTAAATAGTTCATATTAGCCTCATTCCTATAAGCTTCTCTCTCAAAACTTATATTCTGATATGCTAAACTTGCATTTTTATATTGAAATAAACGCACCACATATTCTATTACATACCAAATAAAAAATGGCAATATCAATAACTCTAATTGTTGGCGTAAATGTATTTTTTCATGATTAACAAAAACCTGATTGTTTTTGTCCGAAGGGTATTTTACCAATACAAACGGAAATACAGCCATTCCTCGATATCCTTTCGGAATTAAATATTTAGCAATAATCAAAAACATTCGCTGTAAAATTTATAAATTTGTAGTAGTAAATTACTTCTATACAAAGAAAATCATAATCAATTGAATTTACTTAAAATTAAACATAAAAATAGCATTTTGCCAAATTCAGAATTATGAATGAACAAAATAAGGAAAATAAATTAATTGAGGGCGAAGATTTTTATTATACCCCCGAAGGATATAAATGTTTTACCGAAAAACACCATTTAAAAAGAGGGTATTGTTGCAAAAGTGGTTGTCGCCATTGTCCTTATGGATATGATAAAAAAACGGGAGAAATTAGGAAATAGATTATTAGACTTCTTAGACTTTTGGTTTTTTGGATTATTCGACTGCTCCAAAACCTGAAAACCCTAAGAAATCTTAAATTCCTTTGAAACAAATTATATAATCTTTAAATTTCCAAATCTTTAAAAAACGATAATTAGAAAATGTATCAATTTGAAGATTAAAAAATTCTACTTCAATGGATTTTTCAATCTTTAAATACTTAAATCTTTAAATACGAAATATGGATATCTGCTCTCAAAAATATAGGATTACAATCCACAAATCCTATCATAGGTCGGATATTCGGTATCCCTAGTTGTTAATTAGAAAACATGTCAATGTGCCAATTTGAAAATTAGATAATTATTTGAAATCGAATTTTCATTGATAGGTATTTCACTCCTATGGAGCTTTTACCAACTGATCGTATTGTTTTCTATAAATATCACGCCTTTAAAAGGCTGAAAAAATAAATTCGTTGGAATTATATTATTTTTATAGAAATAGAATTTATCGATTAGTATTTGAACCCCAGCGGGTCAACAATAATCTAAAAAACAAAAAATTAATCTGTTGTTAATCTAGCTAAAATACCTTAGCAACTTAGAATCTTAGCAACTAAGCAACTTTAAAAAAAATGACTTTCCAAGAACAAATACAACAAGGAATTCCATCTATATTACCTCCAAAAGCAGTATACGATTTAGCTATAAATCATGCACCAAAGCGTAAAGCAATCCTTTCAGCAGAAGAAAAAAAACTTGCCTTAAAAAATGCATTACGTTATTTTGAACCGCAACATCATGCGGAATTAATAACTGAATTCTCTGAAGAATTAGAAAAATACGGACGTATTTATATGTACCGCTTTCGTCCTGATTACAGAATGTACGCCAGACCAATTAGCGAATATCCTGGAAAATCAGAACAAGCAAAAGCTATTATGTTAATGATTCAGAACAATCTGGATTATGCTGTGGCACAACATCCGCATGAATTAATTACTTATGGTGGTAATGGTGCTGTTTTCCAGAACTGGGCTCAATACTTGCTTACTATGCAATATTTGTCGGAAATGACAAATGAGCAAACACTAACTATGTACTCTGGACACCCAATGGGATTATTCCCTTCACATGCCGAAGCTCCACGTGTAGTTGTTACTAATGGAATGGTTATACCAAATTATTCTAAACCGGATGATTGGGAGAAAATGAATGCACTTGGGGTTTCTCAATACGGACAAATGACTGCAGGAAGTTATATGTACATTGGGCCACAAGGAATCGTACACGGAACCACAATTACGGTTTTGAATGGTTTCAGAAAAATAAAACTAAATCCCGAAGGAAACTTATTCGTAACTTCTGGATTAGGCGGAATGAGTGGCGCACAACCTAAAGCAGGAAATATTGCTGGTTGTATCACCGTTTGTGCCGAAGTAAACCCTAAGATTACTAAAATCCGTCATGAACAAGGTTGGATTAATGAAATTGTAGAAGACCTTGACGAATTGGTAAAAAGAGTTTCTTTAGCAAAAGCTAATAAAGAAGTAGTTTCTATTGCTTATTTAGGAAACGTAGTAGATGTTTGGGAGAAATTTGACCAGGAAAATATTAAGATTGACTTGGGATCTGATCAAACTTCGCTACATAATCCTTGGGCTGGTGGGTATTATCCTGTTGGAATTACCTTTGAAGCTGCCAATGAAATGATGGCTAATAACCCTGAGTTATTCAAAGAAAAAGTACAAGAAACACTTCGTCGCCATGCCGACGCTATAAATAAGCATACTGCCAAAGGAACTTATTTCTTTGATTATGGAAATGCTTTTCTATTGGAAGCTTCTCGTGCAGGTGCTCAGGTAATGGCCGAAAATAATATCGATTTTAAATATCCTAGTTACGTTCAGGATATTATGGGGCCAATGTGTTTTGATTACGGATTTGGTCCGTTTAGATGGGTTTGTACTTCTGGAAAACCCGAAGATTTACAAAAAACAGACGCTATAGCTTCTCAGGTTTTAGAAGAAATGGCAAAAACTGCACCCGATGAAATTCAGCAACAAATGCAGGATAATATTAAATGGATAAAAGGTGCTCAGGAAAATAAACTAGTTGTAGGATCACAAGCACGTATTTTATATGCCGATGCCGAAGGTCGTATAAAAATTGCTGAAGCTTTTAACCAGGCTATTGCCAAAGGCGAAATCGGACTAGTCGTTTTAGGTCGTGATCATCATGATGTTTCGGGAACAGATTCTCCTTACAGAGAAACATCTAACATTTATGACGGATCAAGATATACAGCCGATATGGCAATACAAAATGTCATTGGTGACAGCTTCAGAGGAGCAACTTGGGTTTCTATACATAATGGTGGTGGCGTAGGCTGGGGAGAGGTTATAAATGGTGGTTTTGGTATGGTTCTTGATGGGTCTAAAGAGGCGTCAAAACGCTTAACATCAATGCTTTTCTGGGATGTTAACAATGGTATTTCAAGAAGAAGCTGGGCTCGTAATGACGAAGCAATTTTTGCAATAAAAAGAGCCATGGACACGCAACCTTTATTAAAAGTGACCATCCCTAATATAGTAGACGAAAAGTTATTCTAAATTAAAGTCGATATTAAACTTTTAAATTATTTAAACATGAAAAAATTATTTATTTTACCGATTCTATTCCTTTTTATTCTAAGCTCTTGTAGTTCTGTTTCAGTCTATTCAGATTATGATAAAAATGTGGATTTTACTAATTATAAAACATATGCCTATTTTAAAGCCGGTATTGATAAAGTAGAGATTTCTGATTTAGATAAAAGAAGAATTTTACGCGCTATCGATGAGCAAATGGCAGCAAAAGGTTTTACTAAAAGTGATAATCCAGATTTATTAATAAACATTTTTACAAAAGCCAGAGAAGAAGTGAATGTAAACCAGTTTAGCGCTGGATGGGGTTACGGATGGGGATATGGATGGAATCCTTACTTAATGATGGGAAATCAAACTTCTGTAACAACATCTACCCAAGGAACTTTATACATTGATTTTATCGATGCTAAGAAAAAAGAAATGATCTGGCAAGGTGAAGGTGTAGGTTATTTAACTCAACAAGGTGGAGAGCAAAAAGATAAAATAGTAACCAATTTTGTGACTAAAATATTAGCACAATATCCACCTACAATTGCAAAAAAATAATCTTTTTTGTTGTTCTTATTAAATAATTAATACATTTGTTTTTTCAAATAATAAACAATGAAAAACTTAAATAACATTATTATCGCTATTAACATTATTGTAATTATGCAATAATGGCGAGGTGTTATATAAATAAGTAAACAAAATACAATTTATTAGAACCTCCCAAATCGGGAGGTTTTTTATTTTAAAAAACAACCAAAAAAACACCATGAATTTATTTAATGAAGTAATTACAGCCAAAGAACAACTAAGCAAAGTAGTTGCCGCTACCCCACTAACTCAAAACCTTAATCTTTCGGACGAATTTAAATCGACTATTTTATTAAAAAGAGAAGATTTACAAATTGTACGTTCGTATAAAATTAGAGGTGCTTATAATAAAATTTCATCCTTAAATGATACCGAAAAAGCAAAAGGTGTTGTTTGTGCTAGTGCAGGAAATCACGCTCAAGGCGTAGCTTATTCTTGTAATTTACTACAAATAAAAGGCAAGATTTATATGCCGAAAACAACTCCAAAACAAAAAGTAAAGCAAGTACAATTATTCGGAAAATCTTTTGTTGAAATTGTTCTTATTGGCGATACTTTTGATGATGCTTATGCCTCTGCAACAGAAGATGCTGAAAAAAGCAATAGAATCTTTATCCATCCATTTGATGATTTAAAAGTTATTGCAGGACAAGGCACTGTAGGATTAGAAATTCTGGAATCATACAAAGAACCTATAGATTATGTATTTGTTCCCATCGGTGGCGGCGGACTTGCATCAGGACTTTCTGAAGTTTTTAAACATCTAAGTCCTGAAACCAAAATTATTGGGGTAGAGCCAAAAGGTGCTCCATCGATGAAGACATCTATTATTGATGGCAAAAACACACCTTTAAAAACCATTGATAAATTTGTAGATGGTGCAGCAGTAAAGCAAGTTGGCGATATGACTTTTGGTATTTGTCGCAAAAACTTAGATGATATTATTCTCGTTCCCGAAGGCAAAGTTTGTACAACGATTTTACGCTTATACAATGAAGAAGCTATGGTTGTAGAACCAGCCGGAGCATTAACAATTGCAGCATTAGATTTTTATAAAGACAAAATAAAAGGCAAAACAGTAGTTTGTGTTGTAAGCGGAAGTAATAACGATATAGAGCGCACTGCCGAAATAAAAGAACGTTCGTTACTTTACGAAGGATTGATGCATTATTTTATGATTCAGTTCCCTCAACGTCCTGGCGCGCTTAAGGAATTTGTAAATGATATTTTAGGCCCAAATGATGACATCACTTATTTTCAGTTTGCCAAGAAAAACAGCCGAGAAGTTGGTTCGGTGGTAGTTGGCTTGGAACTTAAAAACAAAAAAGACATCGTAAATATTAAAACCAATATGGTTGCCAAGGGATTCGAGTTTCAATATCTCAATGAAAATCAAGATTTATATACGCAGTTAATTGGATAAAAAATAAAGGACTACTTAAAAACCTAGTAATCCTTTTCAATACCATTATTTTTCATTTTATGATTTATAAATGATCTATTATTTAAGAACCATTTTAGATTCATTTAACTAAATATATAAGATAAATCCTCTGTTTTGTGTTATTTTTGCATTTAATTTTTTTCCACATAAAGCCATGGTTATTTTAGACATTACAACAATCGAAGACATAAAACTATTAGTGAATACTTTTTATGCTAAAGTTCAAAAAGACGAACTCATTGGTTCGATTTTTAATGAAAAGATTCAAGGAAGATGGCCAGAACATTTAGAGAAGATGTATAGATTCTGGCAAACAATTTTGCTAGAAGAACATACTTATTCTGGAAGTCCGTTTCCTCCACACAAACATTTACCTGTTGACCAATCCCATTTTAATAGATGGATGGAAATTTTTACAAAAACTGTAGATGGTCTTTTCATAGGAATTGTTGCTGAAGAAGCAAAAGTACGAGCAGCTAATATGGCATATATGTTCAATTACAAAATTGAATATTTTAGGAATGCTGGAAAAAATTCATAAATAGCTCTAATATAAATTAGCTAGTTCCAAAATAGAACTAACTGCCGAAATATAGAAAACCTTGTAAAACTCAAAAGAATCATGTCTGATTTTGATAAAGAAATTAAGAACCTAAAATAGGCTCCAAATTTTCTGTCTAAATGATAACACAAAAAATTACTAATAAAGCTAAAAATAGCTTCATAAATTCGTAATTTCGCAGAAGAACTACAACGATTTCGAAATGAACCCAACTATTGAAACAAATCCGTTATTGGACAGATTGCCTAAACACTTAAAGCAATTTATTAAACCTCAAGATTACAGCGATTATACGCCAATTAATCAAGCGGTTTGGAGATATGTAATGCGTAAGAATGTTGACTATTTATCTAAAGTTGCTCACCATTCGTATCTAGACGGATTAAAGAAAACTGGAATCGAAATCAATAATATTCCGAGTATGTATGGCATGAACCGAATCTTAACCGAAATTGGTTGGGCTGCTGTAGCCGTTGACGGTTTTATTCCGCCAAATGCTTTTATGGAATTCCAGGCATATAATGTCTTGGTAATTGCTTCGGATATTCGTCAGCTAGAACATATTGAATATACTCCTGCACCCGATATTATTCACGAAGGTGCTGGCCACGCTCCTATTATTGCTAATCCTGAATATGCTGAATACTTGCGTCGTTTTGGCGAAATTGGTTGCAAAGCCATTTCTTCGCATAAAGATTACCAAATGTATGAAGCGATTCGATTGCTTTCGATTTTAAAAGAAGCCGAAGGTACTCCACAAGCCGATATCGATCAAGCTGAAAAAGCAGTTGAAGATTTGCAAAACAATATGGGCGAATTGTCTGAAATGGCACAAATAAGAAACTTACACTGGTGGACAGTTGAATATGGTTTAATTGGTACAGTCGAAAACCCTAAGATTTACGGCGCTGGTTTATTATCTTCAATTGGAGAAAGCGCTTGGTGTATGACCGATAACGTAACTAAAATTCCTTACGATATCTCGGCAGCAAACCAAAGTTTTGATATTACAAAATTGCAGCCTCAACTATATGTTACGCCTACTTTTGCTCATTTAAATCTTGTTCTTGAAGAATTTGCTAATAAAATGGCTTTGCGTACGGGAGGAATTTCCAGCATTCAAAAATTAATAAACTCGAATGCTTTAGGAACAATAGAACTAAGTACAGGTTTACAAATTTCTGGAGTTTTTACTAATGTTATTGAAGCAGAAGGGAAACCCGTTTACGTACAAACAACAGGAAAAACAGCATTATCTTACCGTGAAAAAGAATTAGTTGGACACGGAATTTTAACGCATCCTGAAGGTTTTGGCAGTCCTATCGGAAAACTAAAAGGCTTTAATCTGGCTATTGAAGATATGAGTCCGATGGATTTAAATGCTTATAAAATAGTCGAGAATGAAACTATAAAACTAGAATTTGAAGGCGGGATTATTGTAGAAGGAGATATCATTACTGGCTCTAGAAACTTACACGGTGAGATTATTTTAATCAGTTTTAAAAATTGTACCGTAACTCACGGAGATACTATTTTATTTAAACCTGAGTGGGGTAATTATGATATGGCAATTGGTAAAAAAGTAGTTTCTGCTTTTTCTGGACCTGCCGATGTAAATAGTTTTGATTTAGTCGATTCTATTCCAAAAACAAAAACCATCAAAGCCAAGCATTCTAAAGAGCGTGATGAACTAGAAGAATTATACCAACAAGTTAGAACTATAAGAGAAACTAATTCTCATGAAACACTATTAACTTCTATATTCGAAAAGATCAAAGCAAATCATCCTAATGATTGGTTACTATCTGTAGAAATAGCTGAACTTTTAAAGAATAGTAATCAACCTCAATTATTACAGGAAGTATTGGCTCATCTTGAAAATTTAAAAACAAGAAGACCAGAAGTCGCTCATTTAATTTCTGGAGGTTTAGATCTGATTTTTGATAAAGAGAAGTGTTAGAAACATTTTCATCCATAAACTTGTCTTTCCGAGGAACGAGGAATCTCCGCTAGAAACTAACACAAAGTGTCTTACGTTTGTGGAGCTACTCGTGGAGATTCCTCGTTCCTCGGAAAGACAAGTTTGAGAGAAAACTTTGTGCCTTTGTATCTTTAAGCCTTTGCAACTTTGAACCTTAGCAAAACCTACAACTTCAAGTCATTACTAAGATCAGTTTCGTTTTGGATTGTTTTGCCGTCGTATTGTAGTTTCCAACCCATTGTATTTGTCAGGATTAAAATTTTAGACAACTCACTGATTAATCGGTTTTGTGCATTTGCTTTAAGCGAAGACTTCTCAATTTTCTTAGCTAAACTCGCTTTTACAGATTTATTTATTTTATTATAATCATCTCCTGTAAACTCGTTTAACTGACTTTGCTCTACATTATAATACTGAATATCTGGATTGATTGTAATTTCTTCTTTTGGAATCGATACAATCTTTATTACTTTGTTTTTTTCGTCGATTTCATATTTCATCTTATGCAAATCGTAGGCAACAGTAACGTTTGCATTTACAATAATCAATGCTTTCTTCTCGAAAGATATCATATCTAATAAATACTTGTTTGAGTTTTTATAGGTTACTACTTCAGAGAAATGCCCTTCGGTAACTACCAGTTTCCCAACGTTTACAATTTGTTGTTGTATTAAATTGGTATTATAATCCAAACTTGTCGAATCATCTTTTTTGAATTCACAATACTTGAATGCAAGGACAATTCCGACTATGATTACGATTCCGACTAAAATTCTTCTCAACATAATTATGTTTTAATGATGGCTATTATGAAGCCAATTTAGTGATTTTTTCAGAAAGCATCACTATGCTTTATTGATGTTATCGATAACCTCTTTAAGAATTTTTATACTTTTCATTTTATCCTGATGGTCAAAAATTGGGCTTGTAATCATCAATTCATCTATACCTGAATAGTCTATAAAATGCTTTAGATCTTTTTCTAATTTCTCTTTGCTTCCCTTAAAGGTACAAGCTGTCATTTGATCTACATGAAATTTTTCTTCTTCGCTCATCAATCCATCTAATGACTCAAGTGGTGGTTGCATTGGTTTTCTATTATTACGAACCAATCCTAAGAACATTTGATATAATGTAGTCGAGAGAATTTCTGCTTCTTCATTTGTATCTGCTCCAATCGCATTTACACAAGCCATTGTTTTAGGACTGCTCAAATATTTTGAAGGAATAAAGTTTTTGCGATAAAACTCAAATGCCTGCAACATCATCTTTGGCGCAAAATGTCCTGCAAATGCATACGGTAATCCTTTTGCAGCAGCAAGAGCAGCACTATCCATACTAGATCCTAATATCCAAACAGGTACATTTGCCCCTTCTGCAGGAAATGCACGTACTTTTGCGGAAGCATTATCTGGTGAAAAATAATCATGAATTGCTTGTACATTTTTTGGAAATTTCTGTGATTGCTCATAAAAATCCTCTCGGATTGCTTGTGCTGTTAACGAGTCTGTTCCTGGTGCTCTGCCTAGCCCTAAATCTATTCGGTTTGGGTAAAGTGTTTCTAGCGTTCCAAATTGTTCCGCGATAATAAGTGGTGAATGATTAGGAAGCATTATTCCGCCCGAACCTACACGAATGTTTTTAGTCTGGCTTGCTATGTAACCAATTAAAACTACTGTTGCAGTACTTGCCACGTGTGCCATATTATGATGTTCGGCCAGCCAGAATCGGTTATAATCTAAACTATCAGCTAGTTGTGCAAGTTCTTTGGTTTTCTGAAAAGTTTCTGCTGCATTACTACCTTCAGTAATAAATGCTAATTCTAATAAGGATATAGGTATATTATTGTTCATGTTTAATTAATCTTTTTACAAAATTAGACATTAATAACCTTTTAATTGTTAATTGAATTGTAAAATTCTAACACCGTTAAATAAATATAACGTCGATAGAAAAAAATCTCTTATTTTGAATAGTTACATAATAGTTCGAAGTCACAAAATTTCTTAGGATAACTTGATGAATCCAAAAGTTATTTTTTGTAACTTTAGATAACAAATCATAAACCTCTTAATTATGAAAACTAGCAGAAAAATTAAATATATCACCAAAAGATATATTTACAGAATTATCAGAGATATAAGCGGTAATAAGGATAAATCTAAAAAATTGCTTTTATCTAATTTATTAAAAACAAACGTCCAATTACTTAAAGGTATAGATGTTAATAGTACGGTGCTTTTTTAACTCTTTATGTTAACAAAACTACATTTTTAACTACTAAATTGATGTTGGGATATCCTTAAAAAGGATACCCAATCGCGATGTTGAGTATTAAATTGTCTTTTCTCCAAGAGCCACTTCCAAAGTTAATATCATCTATTACCCAGCGTTGTCCTTCGGGTAAATAAGGTATTCGCAACGGAAATGCAATATCGGTTCTTAATATCAAGAATGATAAGTCAAAGCGTAATCCTGCTCCAGCACCAATTGCAAGTTCTTTCATAAAGTTCTTACTGATTTTTGCTCCGGGTTTATTTGGGTCATTATTAACCAACCAAACATTTCCAGCATCTAGAAAAACGGCTCCTCTTACTATACTAAAAAGTTTTGCTCTATATTCTGTACTAAACTCTAGTTTTAAATCTCCTGATTGATCTGGCAAAAATGTAGTTGTTGTATCTGGACTTTTAAAACTACCTGGTCCTATTGAGCGTGCTCTAAAGGCGCGAATACTATTAGTTCCTCCTACTACAAATTGCTTGATCGATGGTAAAGAAGAGGAATTTCCATAAGGCAAACCAGCTCCTACAATAATCCTACTTGCTAATTGGCTCTCTTTTCCTAGTTTTAAGTAATGTCTAAAATCGGCTCTTACTTTAACATATTGACTAAAAGGAACATCAAATATTTTTATAGTATCGTTTTTCTTGACATTAGCCCCTGTTACCAAGCCTGTAATATTACCTGCAAGATCAATTTCTCCATTAAAATAGAATGTATTCTTTTTTCTTTTTCGCATGGTATTGGTATAAGTATACGAATACGTAGGTCCAAAGATTAATTGTTTTTCGAGTACTTTAGATAATGATTCATCTTCTGCAACTTGCTGTAAATAATAAGGCGTTACATGATTTGGACTTACATAATTAACTTCTATAATATCCAGTTGGTGTTCTTTACGAATATTTTCTTTCCATAAGTAACCAAATGATCCTCTAAAAGAATTTAAGGCATAAAGATTTATTCGGTTTTGATATTCATATCCTAAAGTCGCTTTTGTTTTAGGAACAAACTCGCTAGAGCCTTGGAAATTGAAAGGCGTAATTAATCTTGGCCAGGTTAAACTGGCTTCTCCTCCTACTTTGTAGATATTATTTCCTTTATTTTGTCCTGAAATCTGAAAATCGGCTCCTCCAAATATGGATACGGTAAACAATTCGGCTCCTCTTAGTAAATTTCTATTATTCCAGTTTACATTAATTTCTGAACCTGTATAGCTAGCCGAATTGGTTTTTCCTAAAACCTCAACTCGAATGAATTTCTTTGGCAATAAGGTTAAATAGTAATATGCATCGAGAGCATTTTTTATACTATCGGATTCTTTAAATTCATTTTTAACAAAATTAAATGTTCCTAAGTTTACAAATCGATTAAGGGAAAGATTATGATCTGATCGATTATAAAAATCTCCTTTTTTAAAATACAAAGCTCTGTCAAATACTCTTGGTCTAAATGTATTTGTAGAATCTATAATCGTGAAATCTTTGTATTTTAAGATGTCTTCTTTTTTATAAGCTACACTATCTTTTAAAATCGAAAAATTAGGATACACTACTATATCATTAATTTTATAAGCAATTTTGGCTTTTGCAGGTGTTTCGCCTTTTATTTTTAATTTTATATTTACCTCATAATCTCCTTTGGTACTATCTACTTGTGCCAAGATATAATCTGGATTAAAATAATAATATCCCTTTTCTTTTAATCGGGAATCAATACGTTCTCTCTCAGATTTTATAACATCTAAATCATATGGCTTACCAACTTTTAATAATGATCTGCGACTAGTTTTTCCTATTTCTTTGGCTATAGCCGAAGAATCATTAGGAAACGTAACACTTTTAATTTTATACTGTCGTTTAGGAAAAACGGTATATTCTGCTGTTGCTCTTTTATCTTTTGCTGTAGAATCGGCACTAACCCTCACTTTAAAGAAACCTTTATTCTCAATAAAATTTCGCAACACTGCCGAGTTATAATCTAAATCGACTTTGCTGTAAAGTACAGGTGCTTCTCCAACTTTATTTCTTAACCAATATCTTGTTCCTTTCTTTTTCTTAGGTTCCCCAGCCACATTGTATATCCATAATTTAGGACGCAATCCCAGAAACTGTTTGTTAGGTAAAGGACGTAGTAAACCTTCTAGCTCAGTCTGTAGTTCTTTTTTTTCTTTCTTTGTAAGAATGGTGTCTTCTACTTTTACCGAAGCTCCTGTATATAACAATTTCCCTTTTGGCAAATATTTGGTATTGCTACATCCTAAAGCAAAAAACAAAGAAAGTAGTATAAAATATTTTAGATATTTAGTTTCCATATTACTACGTTTTTTGCTCTTGTTCATTATCTAATTCTTCTTTCTTTTTCTCTTCTTTCTCTTTTTGCTTATCCTTTTCTTTGCGTATTTTTTCTTTTTTAATCAGTTCTTTTTCTTTCTCACTACGATGAAATAATTCTCTGAACTTATTATAATTCATCGTAATAATAAATGCAACTCCAGTTTCTACAACCTGCCCCTCTACAGCAACCTGATATTGGTTTTTACGATATGCTCTAACCATGTATCGTCCGTCTTTAGTAAGTTGGTAATCTATAGCAACATCTCCAGCAATATTAGTATCCTGCTCATTGTTATCTTGTCCTTCTAGTCCAAAACTGCTTCCTATGGTTACTTTTAATCTATCATTTAATAGTTTTTTAGAAACTCCTACATTCAAATCTGTCTTGTTTTGCTTGGTTCCCGAAGTATAATCATCTGTAGATTCCAAATCAAATTCCAATTGAACACCACTTATTAAATCTCCTGCCAGATTATTTAATTGATCCGAAAGTATTTTACTCACACTTTGTCTCGCCATAGATTCGGCACTTGTACCACCACTTTCGCTTGCAAAAGGATTTTCACCAACAAATCTGTTCAAGAGTAAAAGTGCAAAAACCTGTTTATTTAATTCGGATGGTTCTTGACGTAATTGTTGCAATCTTGCCTGAGACTTTGTTACAATATCCGATGAAACATCGTAGTTACCGTCTGGAAGAACAATATCAAACGAGATTTCAGGTTTCATCAATTCTCCGTTCATCTTTAATAAAGTTTGAAACGGAATTTTTTGTTTGTATGTGTTTTTTTCTGCTGCTGATACAGTTCCTAGCTGATTCCCTAATAAGTCTATCGGCGCAGTATTTACTTTATATATAGCTGTTAAATTTAAATTTGCCATTGTAGGCTCTCCAGTCCATAAAATATAACTTCCTTTCTGGATATCAAATTTTCGTCTTATCATATTAAAACTCATCTCATAAGCACCTTCACTAAACTCATATTTTCCTGTTAGTGTAGTTTTTCCAGATGGATCAATCCCGCCAATAAGATCTGCTTCTCCAAGCAATCTCAGGTAATCTCCGTTACCTTTATCTATTACCAATGTAAGTTCTGCTTTTTTATCTATAGAGATGGCAACGCTCACATCCATGCCAATCAGTTTCGATTGATTGAGTTTGCTTTCCATCGCAGCAGTTTGTTTCAGTAGTAAATTATCTTCATTTACAAACTCTACAATTCCTTCTCTATCGGCAATCGAAGGATCTGATTGAGGCATAACAACTGTGAATTTTGTATCCTCATTAATTTTTATATTTCCTCCAACAACTGGATTATCTAATGTTCCTTTTATATTTAGATTTGCATCTAATGATAAATCCCCATAAAACAAATCATTATCAGCTTCTGTAGAATGAATGGCTCTAAACTGATCTGCTTTTATGGTTAAAGCAAAATCATAATTTCTAAAATCTTTGGAGTTGATATTTCCATTTACAAATAATTCATTCTTGTTTTCATCATAAACAGAGAAATTATCAAAGACAATCGCTTCGTTTTCAAACCTGATTTTCTCATTGGCTATTTTATAAATAGAATTAAACTTCGTCACTTTAAAAGCAGCGTCATTAAAATCTAATTCTCCATTTACTTTAGGTAAATCGGCATTACCAGTAATTTTAAATTTTCCTGATAAATAACCAGAACCATCGGTAACATTACCCATGCTAAAACCTTGAATACTCTTAATATTTAAATGATTGATGGCTATATCAAAATCAAAAGTACTATCATCGATTTTATAATTACCTGTTAGGTTTACGTCATTTCCATTCTCTGTTAAAGTAACATTTGCTCCTAATAAATTATCGGTTTTATTATCTACTTTTATACCAATATTACCAACTGGTTCACCTTTAAAAGCAAAATCAACTATTTTTAGATCGGAAGTAAAAGTTGGTTTTGTCATCACATTTTCGACCAAAACTGAACCATCTATTAATCCTTGCATTAATAATTCATCTTTTTTAACCATATTTAAAATGGTCTCAATTTTAAAATTAACAAAATCGACTTGTAAAGGCGCGTTCTTTCCGTCGTTTTGTGATTGAATTTTTAGTTCATTACCCGAATTGCTCAAAAAGAACTTATTAATGTAAAGTCTCTTATCTCCAAATTCAATAGAATTTTCCTGATCTAAATTCCATTTATCATAATTCAATACAAAATTATCTGAATCAAATTTTATAGTGTTTTTGGCATTTTCATGAAGCAATTCTCCTTTAATAAAATACTGTTCTTTATCTTCTTTGTCTTTTATTTGTAATGCATACCCTAAGATGTTATTCTCGATTTTACCTGATAAACTAACAAAAGGGATTTTAAATTCTCCGCTTTCTACTGGAGCTACAGAAACCTGATATTCTAGCGCGTTCTCTTTTGTTTCTATATTTATCTTACCATCAGAAATTGTATTTGTATCATAAATAATTTTAGGGATAGTTCCTTTAACCTCTAGAGAATCTACTACGTTATTATATTTTCCTGTGATTTTGATAGGTTCTAAACCTTTAAGCTTTGGAACTAATTGAAAAAGTAATGGATCACTATCTACAGATAAATTAAATGTTAATCGCTGCTCATCTGAATCTCCTTTGGTTTTAGGAACTTGCAAATCCATGTATTTTGATAGCGATTTTTTTAATGCTGCCGATAATGTTGTCAGTTTATATTTTCCATCAACTTCTGCTTTCAGGAATTGAGATATTACCTTGATATTATTTTTTTCTTTATCGGCATAAGCCAAAATTTTAATGGAATCTAATACAATTGGTTGTGCATCTTTTAAAACCTGAATATTCGACAAGAAAACCTTTCCGTTTAAAAAATCAGGATTACTATTGGCAATATCAGCATCAACATTTCCTCTAATTTTCATCGGACCTGCATGAAGATTTAGTTTCTCTAAATCGGCAATATCAAGGTTTAATTTTAATTTTACTGCGGGATATTTATCATCAAATCTTCCGTTGGCAACTAAACCAAAATTTAAATTTGGGTCTTTAATTCCTGAATTTATTGCAAAAGCTCCTTTGGCAATCTCTCCTTTTAAAGTTAAATCTCGGTAGGTATATTTATTAAATACTGCTTTTTGTACAATTCCGTCCAAATGCGCTTGTGCCGTTTTAGGGTCTAGTCCTTTCCCTTTTACTTTTGCTTTAAGCGTAATTTTTCCTAATGAATCGTTTTTTATTAGTTTACCTAAATCAAATTCTGAAAAAGAAATCGTAGCATCATATTTCTCAGATTTTTTAATTCGTTGATCAAACAAAGCATCCACTTTGGCATTTCCGAAACTACTATTTAGCGCCAAATTAGTTTTAAAATTATTGACTGAACCTTTAAATTTTCCTTTTAAATTAAATTGAGAAGGTAACTGTATACTTTTTGGGATTGTTCCTGCTGGCACAAACGAAATCACATCTTTAGATGTACTCACAAAGTTTTTTATATCCAAATCATAATATGCTTTTTGTGCATCTGGCATTCCAGTAATTTTTCCTGAAATAGAAACTTTTGTCGTTCCTATTCCGCTCATTTCAAACTGCGGAATTGCTAAATCCTTTACTTTCCCACTTACTCGTGCATTTATAGATAAAACTGCATTAGGATTACTCTTAAACGGATTGGTATTTTGTAAATCTGGAACAAAAAGCAATATGTCTTTAAATCCAACTTTTGCCTGACTTAAATTGGCATCTAAACTTAGATTATCAATATTTTTAGTTACCGCCGCGATTGATGGATAGGCAACTTTAATATTCTTTTGCAATAAAGTTTGTGGTGTTTTTAAATACAGATTATCTAGATATGCGTTTTTAGGCCCATAGAAAAAATCTGTTTTAAACGTTTGAATCTTAAGCCCGCTTTTTTCATTTACTGTAAATGATTTTACGCTCCCCGAAATCGTGTCATTTGCATAATACAACTTTTCGGCTTTTAAATTAAAATTATCCAAATCAAGATGTCCATAATCAATCCCTTTCTTAGTAGGTTTTGATTGCATATCATCATATTTAAAAGCGATATTTTGTATATCGGCTGACTTCAGTTTTAACTTCCAGCCTGCTTGAGGAATAGCTGTAGAATCTAAATCGGGCGTTTTAAGTTGTTTATCTTTTACGCCTAATTGTAGATTTCCTTTTAGATCTTTTAGTTCGAAAGTATCAAAATCTAACAACTGATTATTTAAATCTAATTTATTAACCAGTAACTGTAATTTCCCCAGAGTTATTCCTGAAGCGAGTTTAGAATCTTTATTGTCATAAGAAATATCGATTTTAGACAAGTTGATTTTATTTAGTTTTAAATTAAAATCTGGTCTTTTCGAAATTGTATCTACGGTTTTTACTGATGTTTCGGCTATCTTCTCTACTAAATCCTGGTTTAGAACTAATTTTAATCCGTTTAAATCTATATTCGGAATATCAAAATCCATTTTATCCAAATCGAATTTTTTAAATTCTGTTTGAAAATTAGCTAGTTTAACACGAACATCATTTTTGGACAAATCATCTTTAAAATTAAAATTGATTTTATCCAAATTGATTTTAACTACCGATATTTTAAAAGGTTTACTATTGGGATCTGCAGATTCTGGTTCTTTGGAAGCAAATGCTGCAATTATATAATCGAAATTAAAAACTCCGTCTTTGTTTCTGGAAATATTTGCAGTTGTATTTTCAAGTGAAATAGAATTTATTTCTACTTCGCTACTTATGAGTTTAAACAAATCAATGTCTATCTCTAATCGTTTTCCGCTAAGTAAAGTATCTTTCTTTTGATCTTCAAAATAAAAACCTTCTAATACGATTTCTTTAGGAAAATTAATGGCTATTCTATCTAAAGCTACTTTGGTTCTTATTTTTTTTTGCAAATAAGTAATTGCCTTATCCTTGGCGTAGTTTTGTACTGCCGGAACCTGAATTAAAATTGTAATTAATAACAATAATGCTACTAATGTAATGACGCACCAAAGTAGCACTCGAAGTATTTTTTTCAGAAAAGAAATTCGTTTCTTATTCATATAAAGAAAATAAGGCTAATAACTGGTTTAGATTATCGACATATGGTTATTAAATTTAACTAACCATATCCAATTTACAAAATTGTAAAAAATATACCTCAATACTTTACATAATTATCCAAACTTATTTTAAAATTAAGGACTATTGTAAGTATATTTCTACTTTAACTTCAAAACAAAGAACGGATTTAAAACTTAATATGAGGCCATTTCTGTTCTATCTTTTTTATTTTATCACTTAGTTTTGATAAGAAAGTACGATGCTGTTCAGAATCAGGATTGAAGCTTCGATGAGAAAGCCCTTTTTGTATTTCAGATACCTCTTTCATGATAAGAATCCCTTCTTTAGCAATATAGTTTTCACTGAATTGTTCCCAAATATAATCGATAGCAACTTGGTTAGGATGTAACATATCTTCGGTATAAAAACGATAGTCACGAAGTTCGTCCATCATGATTTCGTACGAAGGAAAATATTTAGTTTGCAGTTTATAGTATTCAGTATTCAGGGTATCGTGCAACGAAGAAATTAAGTTGGATTTACTCCATTGATTCTCCACAAAACCATCTTTTATATGACGGACTGGTGAAACGGTAAAGATGATTTTTGCTTCTGGATTTAACGAAGTGATTAAATCTATTGTTTTCTGAATACTATCTTTTATTATATCTAGAGATAAAAGCTCTTTTATAAATTGCTTTTGTGGTACTTTATGGCAATTAGCCACAATCTCATTACTTTCTATATTTCTATAAATCCAAGAAGTTCCGTAGGTAATAATGATGTGTGTAGATTCAGTTAATTGTTGGTACAATTTTTTAATAATCACATTCAGATTATTAATTAAATCTTCTTTATTTGTGTTGCTTAAATCTGAATGTACATCAAACGAATGCCAACGTTCGTTATGAAAAAACACATCGCTCTCGCTAAATGTCTTTTGTGAAACTGCAAAGTTTATCAATTTTTCAATCGCCAACGGATGAAACAAAATTCCAAACGGATTACAACTATTATCGAATTTAAAATAATCCAATTTCTCTGCCATATTTACTGCAAAACAAGAACCAAAGGACAATACTCTAGAATTATAATCGATAGGATTGTTACTTTTCGAAATAGGAATTTGGGTTCTGAATTGCATAATCGTTGTTTCGTGTAAATTTCGTCTATTTTTTATAAATACGAAAGCACGATGCAATGACATTCCACTTTTTTAATAGGTATATGATAATCTGTATCCTAACTTTCCATCATTATAAAATGCTTTTGTTAGTACATACCCTTCGGAATCGTAAGTGTAAGTAGCTGTATTTGTAGATTTATAGGGCGTTATTGAATTTCGAAAAGAAGTTATATGCATCGCCAAATCCTGTAAAGATGTGGTATGTGTAGTTTCAATAATATTATTAATAGAATAGTCGACATCTAACAACAAACCAATTCCTATAACATTTTTAAGTGGGCTGTTATTTGTATCATACTTAAAAGCTACAATATCGGCACTGTCATAATCTTTACTCTCTTTATCTACCTGTTTTATAATATTGCCATTCTCTAATGTAAATGTTCCAGTCGCAATTTCTGTTGTAGTATTCAATTTATCATTATAAAGATGTACGCTATAGCTTACTGTTTTATCCTTATTATAAGTATACTTTTTTAAGAACTTCTGATTATTAAATATATGAACAGCTTCTTTTAGCTTATTATTTTCATATTCATACAAAGTACAATAAACCAATAGCTTCTTATTAGAAAAATCTTCTTTTTTCGTAATTAAATCTCCAGTATAGGTAAAAACTGTTTTTGATCCATTATCATCCAGAATACTTTCGATTTTGTTACCATTATACCTATAAGTGGATTCATAATTATCTGAAGGAAAATCAATGTATTTATAATATTTGGATTTAGGTAATTTTATATTCCCATCTCCTTGTTCAGCATTGTTTTTAGAACACGAAGTCAGTATTAACAAAGAAGCAACTAAAAAATAGTGTAATTTTTTTTCCATAATGTCGACATGATAATAAGCAACAAAAAGAAAGATTTTAACTGTAATTAGGTCACAAAAAAAGGTTTAAAAATATCATTTTAAGGCACAACTTGTGTTTGTGTTTATTCTAAAATTTCAACTGTTTTTTTCAATAAAAAACCCAAATACTAAAAAAGTATCTGGGTTTCTCAAAATTAAAAGTTCGCTTTAATTAATACGTATATTCAATCTCATATTCTATCGTTTTACCATCACCCGCAAATGATGTATGCTTTGCTGGATAACCATTATCATTGTAAATGTAAGTTGTTAAATATACAGAAGGTTTTGGGTAATCTGACCTTGTACTAGTTATTTTTATAACGTTATTGCTGCCAAATTCGCTAATTTCATTAAGTAACAAACTAAATCCTAATACATTTTTTAAAGGATTCTTTTTAGCATCATACTCATAAACTCTTATTCCATTACCAAAACTATTGCCTGTATTGTTCACCTCGCTCTTAATAAGATTTCCATCTTTGTAGGTCAAATTACCCGTTCCTTGTTTAGTTTCGACTTGTGTTTTTGAATCAATACCATATACAATATAAGAAATAGTACCATCTTGATTGTGTGTATAAACAGTCTTAGTGATATATACACCATTAGGATTCGCCTCTGAAATACCTGTTTTATAAATTCTAGTTTTTAGTTTCCCGTTTTCATAAGCATAAGCAACATCAATATATTTAGTTTCTTTACCTTGCACATCTACACTAAACTGTTCCTGTTTTGTAATTATATTACCTTCATAGGTAAATATTGTTTTTGTATCCTCATTGATAGTACTTAAAATTTTGTTTCCGATATAAGTATTAGTACTTTTTCTATTAGTACCCAAAGAAACAGAAGGATAAATATACGATATAGTTTTAGGCAAGATTGATATGTCTTCTGTCGGAACAGCAGTAGAATTATCATCATCGGATGAGCATGAAGTTAGCACTAATAAAGAAGCCGTGAATAAATAGAGTAATTTTTTCATTTATAGATTTAGGTTTTTTGGGCAAATATAGAAGAATTCAAAATTATTAGCTTGATAAAACCCAAATAATCAGAATTACTAAGCCAATCTATTTACTACTTTTGCATCTCCTATAAATTAAAATTCTCAAATGAAATTACTATATTCTTATATAATCAAACATAAAATGCTGTTGTTTCTAGCCTTGATTATGGCGTCTATAAACATCTGTTTCAGTTTATCCGATTCTGTTATTACTGGTAAATTAATGCAAGATTGCGGTGTTGGATTAGCTAAATACAAAGGAAATGAAATCGGTTTTATTAAATCTGTAGCCTTTTGGCTAGGTCTTTCGCTTGGTGCGGCGATGATTTCCAGAATTACCAAAAACTTTCAGGATTATTTCACCAATGTAGTCATCCAGCGTACCGGCGCTCAAATGTATACTGATGGTATTAAAAAATCTCTAGATTTACCTTTTGCTGAATTTGAAGATCAACGCAGTGGGGAAACATTAAGCAAATTAACCAAAGTACGTTCTGATTCCGAAAAATTAATTACACTATCTATTTCTTTAATTTTTCAAACTGTTATCGGGTTTATATTTGTAATTGTTTATGTTGCTAGAATTGATTACCGTATCTCGTTAATCTTTTTAGTTACTGCTCCAATTATAGCTTTAGTAAGTTCTTATCTGGGTAAGAAGATAAAAATTGTTTCTCGCAAAATTGTAAATCAAACCAATGCATTAGCTGGTTCTACTACCGAAAGTTTAAGAAATATCGAACTTGTAAAAAGTCTTGGATTAACATACCAGGAAGAAAAACGTTTGAATTTAAATACGTTTAAAATTTTACAACTGGAATTACAAAAAATCCGTTTTATAAGAAGTTTAAGTTTTATTCAAGGTACTACGGTTCACTTTTTAAGAACCTGTGTAGTGTTTACTCTATATTATTTCTTGTTTGGACAAAAAATCATCGTGGGTGATTTACTTACTATGGTATTCTTTACTTTTTTCATTTTTGGTCCTTTACAAGAATTAGGTAATTTTATAATTGCGCTAAATGAAACAAAAGTTTCAATGGAGAATTTTAAAACTTTATTAAGTGCTCCAAAAGAATTTCGTCCAAAGAATCCAAAACACGTGGGCGCTATTAGATCTTTACTTTTCTCGAATGTAAGTTTCCAACATAAAACGGCTAAATATAAAGCTGTAGAGAATATTAACTTTGATATTAAGCAAGGACAAACCGTAGCTTTTGTGGGGCCATCTGGTTCTGGAAAAACTACTTTAGTTAAATTATTAGTCGGTTTATATACTCCTGCCGAGGGTAAAGTATTTTATAATGACATCGATTCTACCGAAATTGATTTATTAGATTTAAGAAAGCAATTAGGTTTTGTAACCCAAGATGCTCAATTATTCTCAGGAACAATCCGTGAGAATTTACTATTTGTAAGACCATCTGCTACTGATGAAGATTTATACGATGCTTTAAAAAGAGCCAGTTGCGAGACACTATTACATCGTGCCGAAGATGGTTTAAACACCACAATTGGCGAAGGCGGAATTAAAGTTTCAGGTGGTGAGAAACAACGTTTATCTATTGCTCGTGCCATCTTAAGAAATCCAAATTTATTGATTTTTGATGAAGCAACTTCTGCATTGGACTCTATTACCGAAGAAGAAATTAATACTACAATTAGAAATATATCCGACAAGAACAGAATTACGGTTTTAATCGCACATCGATTATCTACCGTAATGCATGCCGATAAAATATTTGTTTTGGAACAAGGAAAAATTATCGAACAAGGGAAACACGATGATTTAGTACTCGAAAAAGGATTGTATTATGCTATGTGGCGTCAACAAATTGGTGAAAGAAAATAGTCATAAAAAAAGCCCAATATCTATTAAAAAGATATTGGGCTTTTTTTATAAATAAACTAATAAAAATACTCTTTGGTAGTTCCTGTATCTTCAAAATTATCAAATGATTTTACTGGATAACCATCCGCATTATATGTTATTTTTAATGTTGTAGTTTTAGCATCATTACCATAACCATATGTTTCAGAAATTATATTACGCAAAACTCCTGATGCTTCACCGTATGTGAAAGCAATTTTATCCATGCCTAAAATATTCTTTTCAGGGTTGTTTTTAGTATCATACGTATATTTGAAATTTGGTGAATTTGTACTTACAATCTCACTTACTTCTCCATTTAAAAAAGTAATAGTTGAGTATTTAAACCCATCTTCGCTATACACTGACACTGTACCATCTGCATTATAAACATAAAATTCATAATGATCCCATTTCTCTTGTCCAGGTTGTGTACTAAAAAATTCAATTATTTTTTTATCTCCATCATACTTATATGTATCTATTTGATCTATAGTTCCATCTGCAAATTTATACTCCAATTTAGTGATTAAATCTCCTGAATATGTATAATACATCCCTAGCTTGGTATCATTATATAATTTACTAACTATCTTATTTCCATCATAATTATAAAGAATTGTTGTCACCAATCCTTTTTCATCTGTACTAATTATTTTTTTTACTAAAATTTGATTATCAATTATTGGATTAGATTCTGGCTTGGGATCAATTATAGGTTCAGTTTTAGTTATTGGCTCAATATCTCTCCCGTCAGTGTCACTAGAACAAGAACTCAATACAAATAAAGAGGCTACCAAAAAATAAAATAATTTTGTTTTCATAATATATTTTCATTTAGAATAATTGTCTGCAAAAAGAAACATTTTTATCAAACTAAACCTCTATAGCACGTCTTATATATAACATTTTAAGACATATTAGCTCGAGTGCTCTTCTCTTTTAATACTATGAATAACAAATTATTTTACTCCATAAAAAAAGCCCAACATCCTTTTTAGTAGACATTGGGCTTTTGTTTTTCTTTTAAAAATCAACTAGTAAAAATACTCTGTAGTAGTTCCTGCATCTTCAAAATTATCAAATGATTTCACTGGATAATCATCCTTATTATATGTCATTTTTGAAGTCTTAGTCGTAGTAGTGGTGTCATCACCATAACTTGATATTTCAGTAATAATATTATGCAAAATTCCGTTGCCTTCACCGTCTGTAAAAGCAATTTTATTCATCCCTAAAATATTTTTTTCAGGATTATTTTTAGTATCATGCGTATATTTAAAATTTGGTGAGTTTGTACTAACAATTTCACTTACCTCTCCATTTAAAAAAGTAATAGTTGAATTCTTAAATCCATCTTCATCATATACTGATACTGTACCATCTGCATTATAAACATAAGTATCTTTACTGTCCCAATCCTCTTGTCCAGGCTGTGTTCTTGAAAATTCTGTTAGTTTTTTATTTGCATCATACTTGTATGTATTTATTTGCTCTACAGTTCCATCTGCAAGTTTAAACTCCATTTTAGTAATTAAATCTCCAGTATATGTATAATAAATACCTTCTTTAGTATTATTATATAGTTGACTAACTATTTTATTTGCATCATAAGTATAAATGATTGTTCGAGTCGTTCCATTAGCATTTTTTTCAATCATTTTTGTTAACAGAATCTGACTTACTGGTACCGGTACTGGTACTGGTGCAACAACAATAACATCTTCATCTTCTCTAGTTACGTCATTAGAGCAAGAGGTTAGCACTAATAAAGCACTAAATAAGTAAAGTAATTTTTTTTTCATTTTTTAATAGGTTATATATTATCAATTAGAGTGTAAATATACAAAGACTCAGTTCTTAAAAACCTAATAAAATTCATTTTTTTGTAATAAAAAACCCAAATAAAACAATATAAATTGCTATTTGGGTCTTTATTTTAATTCATTATTCTTAAATTTTTAGATACTTAGTATCTAAGAACCTTAGTAACTTAAAACCTTACTTCACATAATCAATAGCTTTCGCTAAAGCTTCTGGAATTCCATCTGCATTTTTTCCTCCAGCAGTTGCGAAGAAAGGTTGCCCTCCTCCTCCACCTTGGATATATTTCCCTAACTCACGAACTACTTGTCCTGCGTTTAGTTTTTTATCAGCTACTAATTCTTTAGAGATATAACACGTTAACATAGGTTTTCCTTCTTCGGCTGTAGCCAATACTACAAATAAATTTGTGTAAGAATTACCTAGTTCATAAACCAAATCTTTAGCTCCTTCTGGAGATAAATCGACTTGTTTTGCTAAGAATTGCACACCATTTATTTCTTGTAATTCCTTAGCCAAATCTCCTTTCATGTTTTTGGCTTTATCTTTTAATAAAACTTCTAACTGTTTTTTAAGTTTAGCATTTTCATCTTGCAATGAAACAACAGCTTTTATAGGATCTTGTGCATTTTTTAAAACTGCATTAATCTCTTTTAGTTTCTCTGCTTGATTTGCAAAATATTCTTTTACAGCTCCCGAAGTTATTGCTTCGATACGACGAATTCCTGATGCAACTGCACCTTCGCTCACTATCTTGAAATACCAAATATCAGCTGTATTGTTTACGTGAATTCCTCCACATAATTCCATACTATCTCCAAATTTAATGGCACGTACATGATCTCCATATTTTTCACCAAACAAAGCCATTGCTCCTTCCTGAACTGCTTGCTCAAATGGCACACTTCTTCTTTCTATTAAAGGCAACTGTTCTTGAATTCTTGCATTTACAAAATCCTCAACTTGCTGCAATTCTTCATCGGTTACTTTTGAGAAATGAGAAAAGTCAAATCTTAAATGTTTCGGACTTACCAATGATCCTTTTTGCTCTACGTGCGTTCCTAAAATAGAACGTAATGCCTGATGCATTAAGTGCGTAGCAGAGTGGTTTGAAGCAGAGCTTTTTCTTGTGCTTACATCTACAAAAGCTTTAAAAGTCTCCGTTAGATTATTCGGAATTTCTTTAGCAAAATGTATGATTACATTATTCTCTTTCTTAGTATCAATTATATAAATTACATCTCCGTTACTAGCTTCAAAATATCCTTTATCTCCTACTTGCCCTCCACCTTCTGGATAAAAAGGTGTCATATTAAATACGATTTGATAGATTTCTCCATCTTTAGCACTTTCGACTTTACGGTAACGAGTAATCTTTACCATTGCTTCGGTACGGTCGTATCCTATGAATTCTTCATCTTCATCATCAATCAAAATTTGCCAATCTCCCGCCTTTACTTTCGAAGCTGCACGAGAACGCTCTTTTTGTTTTTGTAATTCTGATTCGAAACCTGCTTCGTCTAATTTTAATCCTTTTTCTGAAAGTATCAAAGCTGTTAAATCGATTGGAAAACCATACGTATCATATAATTCGAATGCTTTTTTACCCGAAACAACTTTATCAGTGTTATTTGCAATAATATTATCTAGTAATACCAATCCCTGATCCAGTGTACGTAAGAATGAATTTTCTTCTTCACGAATTACATTTGCACAAAGTTCTTTTTGCAATTTAATTTCTGGAAACGGAACTCCCATTTGTGTGCTTAGTGTATCTACCAGCTTATAAATAAAAGGCTCTTTGGTATCTAAAAATGTAAATCCATAACGAATAGCACGACGCAATATTCTGCGTATTACATATCCTGCTCCTGTGTTAGATGGTAATTGTCCATCGGCAATTGCAAATGCAACAGCACGAACGTGATCTACTACTACCCGAATAGCAATATTAGTTTTGTTTTGTTCTTCACTTATATTTTTAACTTCATCAGAAGTATATTTAAAACCTGTAATTTGTTCTACTTTTTCAATAAGCGGTGTAAAAACATCAGTATCATAATTAGACGTTTTTCCTTGTAATGCCATACATAAACGCTCAAATCCCATTCCGGTATCAACGTGCTGTGCAGGAAGTTTCTCAAGAGATCCATCGGCTTTACGGTTGAATTCCATGAATACATTATTCCAGATTTCTACCACTTGCGGATGGTCATTATTTACTTCTTCTCTTCCAGGTTTCAATGCTTTTTCTTCCTCTGTACGTAAATCAACATGAATTTCCGAACATGGCCCACAAGGTCCCTGATCACCCATTTCCCAAAAATTATCCTTTTTATTTCCAAGAATAATTCGGTCTTCAGCAACAAGAGTTTTCCAGATATCCCAAGCTTCCTGATCAAAAGGGACATTATCTTCTTTGCTTCCTTCAAAAACAGAAACATACAGATTTTCTTTTGGAATTTTATAAACTTCAGTCAATAATTCCCATGCCCAGTTAATTGCTTCCTTTTTGAAATAATCTCCAAAAGACCAGTTCCCAAGCATTTCAAACATCGTATGGTGATACGTATCAAAACCTACATCTTCTAAATCATTGTGTTTTCCTGAAACACGAAGACATTTTTGCGTGTCGGCTATTCTAGGACTTTTTGGCGTTCCGTTTCCTAAAAAGTATTCTTTAAACTGGGCCATTCCCGAGTTATTGAACATAAGGGTTGGGTCGTCTTTAAGAACAATTGGAGCAGATGGAACAATTAAATGCCCTTTGCTCTGAAAAAAGTCTAAAAATTGCTTGCGTACGTCTTGTGATTTCATATTTAAATTTGAAAATGTGCCAATTTGAAAATGTGTCAATTAAAAATGTGATAATTTTTTTATAATTAATTATCTAATTATCCCGTTATCTAATTGACTAATTATTTTTTTATTATTGAAAAAAGGGCGGAACAACTGAAACATTTATTAAATTTGTTCCACTAACATTTTTACAGTGTGCAAAAATAGGGTATTTTAAAATATGGCGAAAGTAAAATATTATTACGATTCGGAAAATTTGGCCTACCGAAAAATAAAAACTAAAAAAAGGACTAAATTTGGCTTTATTGTCTTGTTTTTAGTTGCTTCGACGTTGTTTGGTTTTTTAGGTTTTGTTATTTTATTGAACACTCCTTACTTTGAAACTCCAAAAGACCGCTTACAAACTCGTGAAATTGAGAATTTGAAGTTGAATTATTCGATTTTAAATAAAAAAATGGATCAGATTGATGCTGTTGTTGAGAGTCTTGAGGAACGTGACAATAATTTATACCGAGTTTATTTTAACAAAAAAGAAATTCCAGATTCAATACGAAAAGCTGGTTTTTCGAGAATAGAAAGATATAAAGCTTTAGAAGGCTACAATAATTCGCAATTGGTAATTAAAACCACCAAAAGAATCGATGTACTTTCTAAACAATTGGCTATACAATCAAGATCATTAGACGAAATTTTGAAACTGGCTAGTGCCAAAGAAGATTTATTATCGGCAATTCCTGCCATTCAGCCAGTACAGAACGAAAATTTAAAACGTATGGTTTCTGGTTTTGGTTATAGAACAGATCCATTTACCAAAGTACGTAAGATGCATGAGGGTATGGATTTTACGGCCAAAACAGGAACTCCTGTTTATGCCACTGGTGATGGTGTTATAGATAGAGCCGACAGTAATGCCTCTGGTTTTGGAAATCATGTCGTAATTAGGCACGGTTTTGGTTATGAAACTTTGTATGCCCATTTAAGCAAATACAACTGCCGACCTGGTCAAAAAGTAAAACGTGGTGACGTTATAGGTTATGTAGGTAGCACCGGAAGATCAGAAGGACCTCACTGCCATTACGAAGTTCATAAAGATGGAAAAGTAGTAAACCCTCTTAATTTTTATTACGGAAATATTTCGGCGGTGGAATATGTTGCCATTTCGCAATTAGCAAACCAAGAAAATCAATCATTAGATTAAAATGCATATAGAATTACAACCTGATAAACGATATTATAGTATTGGCGAAATCGCCAAAGCATTTCATGTGAATGCTTCTTTGATACGCTTTTGGGATGGAGAATTTGATATTCTTAAACCAAAAAAAAACGCTAAGGGTAATAGAATGTTTACACCTGAGGATGTGAAAAATTTACAATTAATTTTCCATTTAGTTAAAGAACGCGGTTTTACGCTGGAAGGTGCCAAAATTCACCTGAAGGAAGGCCAAAAGAAAACATTAGATAAATTCGAAATAATACGTAAATTAGAGACGATAAAAACACAATTGACTGAAATTAAAAACGAATTGTAAAAACAAATCAATAAACTTAAATTAAAGCAAATATGAAAAAATGGTTAATCCCTGTAGGAATTATTGTTGCACTAATCGCTATTATAGCTTTTTGGTCAATTGGAATTAAAAATACTGGTTTAAAATATAACCAGGCAGTAAACAAAGAATGGGGAAATGTAAACACAGCTTACCAACGTCGTAACGACCTTATCGGAAACTTAGTGAATACGGTAAAAGGTGCTGCTGATTTTGAAAAATCTACATTGACTGCTGTTATCGAGGCTCGTGCAAAAGCAACTGCGGTAACAATAGACCCAAGTAATGTTACTCCAGAACAATTGGCTCAATTTAACCAAGCACAAAGCGGTGTATCTTCATCTTTATCTAGATTATTAGTTTCGGTTGAACAATACCCAACTCTAAAAGCAAATGAAAATTTCTTAAAGTTACAAGACGAATTAGCTAGTACAGAAAATCAAATTCTTACTGCAAGAACTCGTTTTAATGAAGCTGTTCAGGAATACAATGGTTACATATTATCAATTCCTAACAAATGGTTCTTAGATTATAAAGAAAAACCATATTTTGAAGCTGTTGCTGGAGCTGATAAACCTGTAGAAGTAAAATTCTAAAAAATTGATAAACGATTTTTGATTGTAGAAATACTAAATTTAAAAATCATTATTATTCATCTAAAAACTAATTTCAATGTCAAAAGTAGAAGATTTTTTAACCAAGGAAGAAGAAGAAGCAATTGTTGAAGCTATTCGTGTGGCCGAAAAAAATACTTCTGGCGAGATTAGAGTTCATATAGAAAAATCAACTTCTAAAGCCCATTTTGATAGGGCTTTGGAAGTTTTTCATGAATTAAAAATGGACGAAACACACCTTCAAAACGGTGTTTTAGTTTATGTTGCCGTAGACGATCATAAGTTTGTTATTTGCGGAGACAAAGGAATAAATGACGTTGTGCATCCTGATTTTTGGGATTCTACCAAAGAAGCAATGGCAGCACAATTCAAACAAAACAATTTTAAACAAGGACTTATTGACGGTATCTTGGTAGCGGGTGAACAATTAAAAAAATATTTTCCATGGTCTGCTGACAATACTAACGAATTATCAAACGAAATATCTAAAGGATAATGATTACACCCAAACTAAATACCTCGATTTTCCTAAAATTAATCGTTTGTCTGTTCTTTACCCAAATAGGTTTTGCTCAATTTACAATTCCTGAAAAACCAAAATTTCAGACTTCTGTTTACGATTATGCAAATGTTTTAAGCCCTACAGAAAAAGCACAGTTAGAAGAAAAACTAATTCGTTACTCAGATTCTACTACTACTCAAATTGTTGTAATTACCATTGAAAGCCTTAAAGGTGAAGATATTGGAATATTAACTCCAAAATGGGGGCAAGAATGGGGAATTGGCGGAACTGCAAAAAATGATAACGGAGTTCTTATTTTATTGGCTAAAGCCGAAAGAAAAATATGGATATCACCTGGTTATGGTCTTGAAGACAAATTAACTGCTGGTATTGGTGGTGAAATTACCCGAAATATTATTATCCCTGAATTTAAAGCAGGAAGTTACTACAAAGGTCTTGACAAAGGCGCCGATGCTCTTTTTGACGTTTTTAAAGGAAAATATAAAGGAAGCCGTAAACAAGACGAAGGACAAAATTTCCCTTTCATCATGTTCATTATTATTGTAGGTGTTATCATATTTCTTATGTCAAGAAATAAAGGTGGTGGCGGAAACTCCGGAAATAGTGGCGGTGGAGGCCCTAGCCTACTCGACGTAATCATTTTAAGCAATCTTGGCCGAAGTGGCGGTGGTGGTTTTGGCGGTTTTGGTGGTGGATCATCTGGCGGAGGCGGGGGTTTTGGTGGAGGCTTTGGCGGAGGAGGATTCTCTGGTGGAGGTTCTGGCGGAAGCTGGTAGTTTTCGTTTTTCAGTCCCAATTACCTATCACAGTTTAAAAACTTATAATATATTTGCAAATCATAATTTATAATAATGTTATCACATAAAGCCAAATATGCTCTTAAAGCATTACTTTATTTAGCGGAGCAAGACGAAAATCACATTTCTAAAACTATAGAAATTGCTGAAGGCGCCAATATTCCTAAAAAGTTTTTAGAACAAATTTTACTTGATCTAAAAAGAGGGCATTTTGTGAGTAGTAAACAAGGAAAATACGGTGGTTATTATCTTATAAAATCCAAAAACGATATTACATTAGCCGAAATTCATCGTCTTTTTGATGGAGCAATTGCGCTTTTGCCGTGTGCTTCATTAAATTTTTACGAACCTTGTTCTGATTGTAAAACGGAGTCAGAATGCCACTTAAGACACGGCTTAATGCTTATTAGAGACAAAACTTTACAAGCGATGCAGGGGATTACAATAGCCTCATTAGTAGAAAAATAAAAAAATATATTCTAAAGTCTAGCAATTATATAGAATTTATATATATTTGCCAAAAATAAACACACACTAATTAAAACCAACCTTATGAAACCACTTAAAAGAATCCTTGTCAAAAAGACAAGTCGGCTGCAGAGTAGCATTTCAAAATTAATTGCAAAAAACAATACCAGTTCTATTTTATGTATGTGTATGTGCTAGTAAAAAAAATTTAATTTAAATTCTACTAATTACATATACTTAATATAAAATGAAACAATCTATAAAAAATACACTTACAATACTATTCTTTTTAACCTTCTCTATATCATTTGCACAAAACATTGAAGGCGTTGTTACAAATAGCGAAAATATTCCCTTAGAAGCCGCTAATGTTATCATAAAAGGAACAACCTCTAATACAACTACAGATCAAAGCGGAAAATTTAGCATTGACTCCAAAGGAAAACTCCCACTAACACTCTTAGTTCAATATATAGGCTACAAAACTGCAGAGATAGAAATTACAGCTTTACCAATAACCACTCCATTACAAGTTACTCTTAACGAAGAAAATGCTCTAATAGAAGTGGTTGTTTCTTCGAGACGAAGAATAGAAAAAGTTCAAGATGTGCCTATCGCCATATCAGTTATAACTGGTAAACAAGCAGAACAAACAGGAGCATTTAATGTAAACCGTATAAAAGAACTTGTTCCATCAGTACAACTATATTCATCAAACCCAAGAAATACAGGAATCAACATTCGTAGTTTAGGTTCTCCTTTTGGTCTTACTAATGACGGAATCGATCCTGGTGTTGGTTTTTATGTAGATGGTGTATATTATGCCCGTCCTGCAGCAACAACATTAGATTTTATCGATGTAGAACAAATTGAAGTGCTACGTGGACCACAAGGATCTTTGTTTGGTAAAAACACAACTTCGGGTGCATTTAATATCACTACTCGTAAACCAAGTTTTACTTCGGGCGCTGACTTTGAAGTGAGCTACGGAAATTTTGCTTTCTTACAAGCCAAAGCTTCGGTTACTGGTGCTTTAGGAAAAAAAGTAGCAGGTCGTTTATCTTTTTCTGGTACACAACGTGATGGTCTAGTTGATAACATCGTTACCGGAAGAGCTACAAATACACTAAACAATCAAGGAATTAGAGGACAACTACTTTATACTCCATCAGAAAATACAAACATTATATTAGCAGCAGATATTACAACGCAACGCCCTGATGGATATGCTCAAGTTGTAGCTGGTGTTGCTCCTACTCAAAGAGCAGGTTATCGCCAGTTTGATGCCATTATTAAAGATTTAAACTATCAATTACCAAGTTTAAATGCATTTGACCGCAAAATAGATCAAGATACTCCATGGCGTTCTGGACAAGATTTAGGAGGTATATCGCTTAATGTTGATACAAAAATTGGAGGCGGTACTCTTACCTCGACCACTGCATGGAGATTCTGGAATTGGGATCCATCAAATGATAGAGATTTTACAGGATTACAAGTATTAGCAAAATCGCAAAACCCTACAAGACAAACACAAATAACACAAGAAGTTCGTTATGCGGGACAACTTTCATCTAAAATAAGTGGTGTTGTTGGTGTGTTTTTTATCGACCAAACATCTAAAACAAACGGTACCGAAGAATCTGGTAATGCACAATGGAGATTTTCACAAAGCACCACTAGCCCATTATGGAAAACTCCAGGTCTTTTTGAAGGATACGGAATAAAAACCGATGCAAGAATCAGATCATCTAGTGCTGCCGTATTTGGACAATTAGACTGGGCAGTAACCGAACGTTTACATATATTACCTGGTTTACGTTATAACTTTGATAAAAAAGAAGCCGATTACACTCGTACTACATACGGAGGTTTACAAACCACTGATCCAGCATTACTTGCTTTGAAAAAATCTGTTTATAGTGATCAAGCTTTTACATCAGATACTGACAACACAGACTTTTCTGGAAATATAACAGTTACTTACAAAGCTTCAGATAAAATTAATGCTTACGCTACTTATGCAAAAAGTTACAAACCAGTTGGGGTAAACGTAGCTGGTCTTCCAACAGATGCCAAAGGACAGCCATTACTTGATCTTGCGGTAATTAAACCAGAGAAAGTAAATCATTACGAAATAGGAATAAAAACATCTCCTTTTAAAAACTCCATATTCAACTTAGCATTCTTTAATACAGATATTAAAGATTTCCAAACAAATGTACAAGCAGCTGAATTGGGCGTTAACCGTGGATATCTTGCCAATGCAGATAAAGTACGTGTAAGAGGTGTAGAACTAGATGCTAGCTTTGTATTCAGTCAACATCTTACTGTAAATGCAGCTGCAACTTATACAGATGGTAAGTATGTAAAATTCACAAACGCACCACTCCCATTAGAAGAAACAGGAGCTCCAGTAGCATTTAAAGATGTTTCGGGAACTGATTTACCAGGTGCATCAAAATGGGCTGGATCTTTAGGAGGCGAGCTTTCTGATAAAGCAAAATTCTTCGGAAATGCTGGTAAAGTTTTCGTAGCGATAGATTCTTATGCTCGTTCTGAATTCTCATCAAGCCCATCAGCTTCAAAATATTTAGTAGTTCAAGGCTATGCTATTTTTAATGCTCGTTTTGGTTTCCGTGCAGCCGAAGGTTTATCTGTTCACTTCTGGGGACGTAACCTTTTAAACAAAGATTACTATGAGCAATTATTGCCTGCAGGAGGAAACACAGGACAATATGCAGGAGTATTAGGCGACCAAAGAACTTACGGAGTTACTTTAAAGTATTCTTTATAGATTTTTATCAAACATAAATCAAACAACTATTAACTGGGATAAGTTTTAAATAACTTGTTCCAGTTTTTTATTTAGAGTTCTATTGAAACGCGAAGATTGTCTCAAAAAAGGAACGCGGATGGCGCAGATTTACTAAAGTAAAGACGCGGATAAAAACGGATTTTTAGAATAATTTTCAAATCCTTTTAATCTGTGGCAAAAAAATTAACCGCAAAGTTCACAAAGATTTACGCAAAGAATGCAAAGTTTTTTAATCGTTTTAATCATCCAAATCTTCGGCAGTAAAAAGAGAATACGTGTAAAAAGAAAATCAGTTTTTATCCGCGTTTTCGCCTAGCGAATCCGTATAATCAGCGTCCTCTTTTTTTACTCATCATCCAAATCACAAAATCGAAACAAAAGTCGATTTAATTATCAATATCAATTGTATATATTCGCAGCCTGAATAACAGCTGAATGAAATCTTGCAGATTACTTTTTTTTCTCGTACTAACAAGTCAATTATTGGCAGGGCAAACCAAAAAAAATATCGACCAGCAAACTCTTACCTGGATAAGATATTACAATATATTGCCGTTAAGCCAAAAGTGGTCCTTACATTCAGAAATTGATAATCGTAGTTTTCTCAATCCTATTCACGAAAACCTATGGGTTTTAAGAGTTCAGGGAAGATACCGAGCAAATAAACTTATTGATCTTGGTGGAGGTTTCGCTTATTTTAATGTCAATACCCAGAGTACCGAAATTGATCCCGATTTTTCGATTCCAGAATACAGAGCACAACAAGATATTACACTTATAAACGACATTGCAAAAATCACTTTCCACAATCGTTTTCAGCTAGAAGAACGTTTTATTCACAAAGCCAATCAAGAAGAATTACTCGATGGTTACTCTTTTTCCTTTCGATTTCGGTACCGTTTACAATCTACATTTACCCTTTGGGAGAAAGAAAAACAAAGCTTAAAAGGAACCATTTCTGATGAAGTCTTATTCAATTTCGGAAAAGAAATCAAGAGAAATACTTTCGACCAAAATAGAATTTACGCTGCATTACGTTATCATTTTAATCCAAATGTTGGCTTAGAACTTGGCTACCTAAAAAACTTTCAAAGAAGAGCCAGCGGAGTTGATTTTTACGACAGAGATATTATCAGACTTACACTTTACCACAGAATTAATCGGAAAATGTGAGAGCGTGAAGACTTGAGAATGTGAGATGAAAAGATGCAAGATGCAAGACGAAAAGATTTGGCTAAAGCCCTTTTCCTCTTAATCATTAATATCTCCAGCTAAAGCTGGAGCCAATTCAAACTTTAAGTTTTTCTAACTTTGTTTCTTTTAAACCTATAAAACCTTAGAACCTTTGTTGCTTTGTCCCTTTGAACCTTTGTTGCTTCCTCCCTTTTACCCTTTTCTCTTAGATCCTTTTTTATCAGATGCAAAATTTCCAATTTTATACGATAGTGAAAACATTACATATCGTTTTAAAACAGTATTTTCTTCATCACGAATAGATGTCGCCGAAATTGTTCTTGTGGCGCTTTGGTTTTGGTTTAAAAGATCATAAACTTTTACTTTTATAAACATTTTCTTGTCCAATATTCCATAAGACAAACTTGTATTCCAAAGAAAGAAATCTTTCTTAAAATCACTTGAAATATTAGAATTGTAAGTGTATCCAAAATCATTACCGAAAACTAAATTTTCAGGCCAATAAGTTGTTGCCTGCAAATTAATTTTATGAATCACGTTAGAGGTCGCATCTCTAGAATAGTTCTCATACGTTGTTTCGTTATAAGAAAAGCTATATGATGGAGCAATAGTAAGCAACTCACCATAATCGTATGATAAATATACTTTTGGCGTAATTGCAATAGATTTAGCATTGTATAAAACAGCATTTGTATATCCTTTATCAAAAGAATAACTACCATTTAATCCTAGGCCATATCTTAAAACATGAGCATCTTTTTTTATAGACTGGTTCCAGTTACCTCCTGCATTAATAGCATAAGTTCCCGAAATATTAGTATAAGTAGTCGTTCTTTTTCCGCTATCATCATAAATTGAGGTCGAAACAACATCGTTTTTATAATAATCTCCCCTTACAAACAAGCTATAACCAGATCGTGTTCGGAAATCAAAATTCCTAAAATTAAAATTAGCACTATTTTTCTCAACAGGATTTAAATCTGGATTTCCTATTATAGTATTCAATGGATTACTCAGATTCAAGACAGGCAATAACTGAGTCGAAGTAGGAAGCGCATTAGAATAATCATACTTAAACGATATATTTTTAGACTTACTAAACTTGTATCTAATCTGGAAATCACCATAAGGCAATGCATATTTTTTATTCAAATCAGTTTCTTTATTTAGGTATAAAGAGTGATTATCATAATCAACAATTGCTGTTCTAGAATTCACGTTTATGGTAAACTTATCTTTCTGCCAAGTAATACCAACTTTAGGACTAATCGAATTTTGCTTAGACGTTATATAATTAGTCAACGCTAAATTTAAATCTGAATATGTCTGCGTAGTAGGATCAAAATTGAATGTTTTTTCATCATTTACCGTATTTGCCAAATCAAAATTTGATCCAAATCTTACTCTCAACGAATCAGTTATAGGCTCAGTATATTCCAGATCTAACGAGTAAGTATCACTAATGGTGTTCTTCTTTGTGTTTTGATTTCTCTGATCGTTAGGCTTACTGTCTTGATAAAAAATAGTTTCCGAAAGATTTAACGCGTCCGAATCATTACTTGTATTATTATTAATAAATACCAAACTTAGGTTACGATGCTTTCTCTCAAAATTTTTATTGAAGTTAATAACATTACTAAAGTTAGTATTGGTACTTTCTGAATAGGATTTCGAATTACTTTCGTTTAAAGATTCCCCGTTACCATCTTCAGAAAAACTAGATGAATCCGAATTGTTATTAGAACGAGACTGGCTAAGTTTTGGCGAAACAAAAATTTGAGTAGTTGGGTTAATCTTATACTCTAACTCAAGATTTACGTTGTTTCCTGTATTCTCATTTCTTGTGTTCGAGTCTGAACTGGTTATAATATTTCCTGTAGGCAAAAAACTAGTTTGATCAGACTTACTTGCGTTTTTGTTAACCGTATTAGAGAAATCATAACTCGCCGTAGCTTCCAAATCTTTAGACCATTCATCAGAGTAATTAAAACCCAGCAAGTTCGATTGTGTGATTCCTTTACCACCACCAGAAGAGTTATTACTTAATCCTTTACTATTTCTTCCTCCTCCCATATTATCAAACACATCATCCATAGAAAATCCCGTAGAATTAATATTATTAGAAGAAGCTAAAACACTAATCTTTTGCTTATTATTAAAAAAGTTCATGATAAGGCTACTCTCATATCTATCGTCTGAGCCATAACCGCCAAGAATCTTTCCAAAGAAACCTTTATTTTTCTTTTCGTCTATAGTTAAGTTTATACTAGAATAATCCGAAGTCGATTCTTGTTTAGATAATTCTTCTTTTTTTGTTTTAAAATCAGAAACCTGAACTTTTTTTATAATATCAGCAGGCAAATTTTTCAAAGCAATCGCCCCATCTTTATCAAAAAAAGCTTTCCCATTTACCAAAAACTGAGTTACTTGTTTTCCGTTTACAGTCACCTTACCATCATTATCTACATCTACACCGGGCAGTTGTTTTAGCAAAGCTTCTACATTCGAGTCTGGACGCACTTTATACGAAGCTGCATTAAACTCTAGTGTATCTTTTTTCATTGTTATTGGTGCCGCTTCACTTTTTATAACCACATTATCTAAGGCATTTACATTCTCGAGTAAATACAACTTCCCATAATCTTTGCTTGCCAGAAGTCCTTTTTCCTCCTCATAATACGGCTGATACCCCATGTAATTTATCTTCATAAAAACAGGTTTATCATATTTCTTGGTGTTTATACTAAAAAAACCATTCTTATCCGTCGTTGCATATTCAATTATAGTCGAATCTTTAACTGTGGTAAAATAAACTGTAGCCAGTTCCAGAGGTAGTTGCGTATTAATATCTATGACAGTTCCCTTTATAACAATGTCATTTTGAGCACTAGCAGTAAAACCTAAAATAAAAAGCAATAAGAAAGCGTATAATCTAATCATGAAAGGATTTTTTAATACTATAAGACCAAAAAAAAGGGCAAAGGTTTAACTATTTATCATCTATTTTCTTGGCTTTACAAACTAACCTTGCTAACAAAGATAATTCACCAAAATAAAACGCTGTAAACATACATTAATTGCATAAAAAAATCCCGATTTCTCGGGATTTCTGTTTATTATTTCTCTCTGATATAAATATCGATTGGCACTCCTGAAAAGTCCCAATTTTCTCTAATCTTATTTTCAAGATATCTTTTATATGGTTCCTTAACATATTGTGGCATGTTAGCAAAAAACACAAACTGAGGCGTAGGTGTTGGCAACTGCATACAATATTTAATTTTTACATATTTTCCTTTAGTCGCTGGTGGCGGGTAAGCTTCAATCACCTTCAACATAAATTCATTAAATTTAGATGTAGGTATTCTTTGTTGTCTATTTTCATAAACCTGAACCGTAGCTTCTAATGCTTTCAATAAACGTTGTTTCGTTAAAGCCGAAACGAACAAAATTGGCACATCTGTAAAAGGCATTAATTCTTTTTTGATCTTCTCTTCGTAATCACGAGTCGACATCGTATCTTTTTCAACCAAATCCCATTTGTTCACAAGGATTACAACACCTTTACGGTTTTTCTCAGCCAACCAGAAAATACTTTGATCCTGACCTTCAAATCCACGAGTAGCATCTATAACCAAGATACAAATATCAGCATGCTCAATTGCCCGAACTGAACGCATTACTGAGTAAAACTCTAAATCTTCCTTCACTTTAGCCTTACGACGGATTCCCGCAGTATCAACCAAGTTAAATTCAAAACCAAAACGGTCAAATTTAGTATCAATTGCATCACGAGTTGTTCCCGCAATATCCGTTACCATAAAACGTTCTTTACCAATAAGTGCATTGATAAAACTAGATTTTCCAGCATTCGGACGTCCTACAACAGCAAAACGTGGTAAAACCACTTCTTCCTGAACAGGTTCTGGTTTTACAGGGAAAGATTCGATTAAAGCATCTAATAAATCTCCTGTTCCACTTCCCGAAATACTAGCAAACGTATAATATTCACCTAAACCAAGATTATAAAACTCAATTGCATCTTTCTCACGCATTGCGTTATCTACCTTATTTACAGCAAGTAAAACTGGTTTTGTAACTTTACGCAACAAACGAGCAACAATGTCATCCATTGGTGTAATACCTTCTTCTACATCTACCACAAAAATAATAACATCAGCCTCATCAATAGCCAATTCTACTTGTTTACGGATTTCTCCTTCAAAAACGTCATCAGATCCGCGAACGTATCCGCCGGTATCAATAACCGAAAATTCTTTTCCGTTCCACTCGCTTTTACCATAGTTTCTATCACGGGTAACCCCAGATACTGAATCTACAATAGCTTCTCTTCTTTGTATCAGCCTATTAAAAAGGGTTGATTTCCCTACATTAGGTCTTCCTACTATCGCAACAATGTTATTCATTTTTTTGAATTTTAGATCCTGGATTCTAGATTTCAGCTTTTTAGTTACCCAAAAACCTAATCACTTGTAATCCAAAATGCTTTATTTTAATTTTTTGCAAAGGTAGTCTTTTTTAGTTTGCAGTTATCAGTTTTAAATATTCAGTAAAAAAACTGCTAAAACTGTGACTCTAAACTAAAAACTGACTACTTTTTTTCAGGAGCTCTTTCCTGCTATCCGCTTCAAACGAAGTTCACTGAACTCCGCTTTTAAATATACATAAAGTGAAGTAATCTTTTGTTCCGCTAAAGGAGCGTCACAAAAGGATTTTCACTACTATCAGGGCTAGACTTTCGATTAAACAATTAACCAATCAGTGGTAAATATTTTTCTTCAATAAAATTCAAATGGTGAATTTGATGACCAATAATATTAAACCCCATTGCCAATACAGACATTCTATATTTCCAATTAATTCCTGTTTTCTGCAAGTCTTCAGCATCAAAACTCTTAAATAATGATACTGTGGCTCGTCTTACGTCAATTAACTCATCAATGATTTCAGTTATCGATTTAGAATTTGCTTTAGATTTTCTTGCTATTTCATCTTCATCAAAACTTATAACAAAATCCTTTTCATCTCTGGCAAATCTCAAAGAACCTGAACATAATAATCTTTCGATATCAGTAATATGCTGGATAATTTCGTTAACTGTCCATTTACCTTCCAGATATGTTTTTCCTTTTAATGCTATAAAAGTCGAAATATCCAACAATTGTAATTGTTCTATACTTTTCTCAAAAGCTTCCTCTAGTTCTATATCTTCAACAAGATTAATATACCTGTCAAAGTATTCTGGCATAGGATTAATATCCGATTTTATCATCAACTTTAGATTATACGTTTAAAACGATTCCCGATTAAACAGTTAAACGATTAACCAAATCAGCATTTATTGGTTATACCCAAAACGTTTTAGCATATTAGCATTACTTCTCCAGTTTTTATTCACTTTTACGTATAGTTCAATGTGAATTTGTTTTCCGAAGAACTTCTCTAAATCCGCACGAGCTTCCATTCCCACTTTTTTCAAAGCAGCACCTTTATGCCCAATGATAATTCCTTTTTGAGTATCGCGTTCTACCATAATCAAAGAACGAATACGGATGATATTCTCATCTTCAAAAAATTCTTCGGTTACAATTTCTACTGCGTATGGGATTTCTTTACTATAATTCAATAAGATTTTCTCACGGATAGTTTCGTTTACAAAGAAACGTTCCGGTTTATCTGTCAATTGATCTTTTGGGTAATACGCTGGCGATTCAGGTAATAATTCGATGATTCTACCAAAAACCTCAGGCACATTAAAGTTTTGCAAAGCCGAAATTGGGAAAATCTCAGCATTAGGAACTTTAGCGGTCCAGAATGCTACTTGCTCTTCTAATTGCTCCTGATTCGAATTATCGATTTTATTCAATAACAATAAAACTGGAATTTTGGCATGTATGATTTTATTAAAGAAAGCTTCGTCTTTTAGCTCCTGCTCCCCTATCTCTACCATATAAACTAGGATATCAGCATCTTCAAAAGCCGATTTTACAAAGTTCATCATCGATTCCTGCATTTCGTATGCTGGTTTGATAATTCCCGGAGTATCAGATAAGATCAACTGAAAATCTTCTCCATTTACGATTCCTAGGATTCTATGACGTGTAGTTTGTGCTTTAGATGTTATTATAGACAATCGTTCTCCAACGAAGGCATTCATTAGTGTTGATTTTCCAACGTTTGGATTTCCGATAATGTTTACGAAACCTGCTTTATGTGACATTTGTGTACTATTTATTCTGCAAAGGTAGTCATATCAAGTCAATACAGAAAATAAAACATTTTTTAAAGTTTTTGTTGAAATATCCAATAATTGGTTATACCTTTGCACCCGAAACAACGCGGGATAGAGCAGTAGGCAGCTCGTCGGGCTCATAACCCGAAGGTCACAGGTTCGAGTCCTGTTCCCGCTACTAAGACAAAAGCTTCAAAGAAATCTGGAGCTTTTTTTATGCAGTAAAGTATCTTGAAGTTTATGAGTAAACTAAATATGTAAACTTATTTTAGAACTAGATAGTTTTATTTCGATTTATATTTTTAGCCACCATTTCATTATTATTAATTTTTCAGATTCTATGTCATTTAGGCTTTGATTTTCAAATTCAGCAAGTTTGTTTTTGAGTAATGTAATTCCATAATTTTCTTTTAACCAAAAAGGCAATTCTTCAACACTTTTATTCCAATTTTTGATAGTATCTTTTAGAATGAGTATTAAATCAATTTCAGTTTTAGGCTTAATACTGTTCAATATTTTTCCTGCGTATTTCTGGTCAACATATTCCGTATTCGGTCTTTTTGTGTTTTTGAATATTTTAATTATTCCGCCTATAATAATTTCATCATTAACTTTATCTAATATGTTAACAAGTTGTCGGATTCTTAAATCTCCAATTTTATCCATTAAGTCTATAGACGAATAAAATTCATTTTGAAAATCATCTGATGTTGTTGGAATCTTCATAGGTTTAAATTTTGCAAGTAACGTTCTGATAATACAGTGGGTTTGGGACCTAAATTAAGCCCATTCTTCGGATTTGCCAAATCATACAAAACACAAAACTAACTTTATATTAAGCCAATTGCCCAAATCCGTTGTAGTAGCTGTTGTGCGATCGCTTTTTTAAAATTTTATACTATCTCTTTTGCATGAATACCTTGAAAGTTCTATGGGAGTATATTTTTCTTGTTTTAATTTAACATTTGAAACATCAATTAGACCTTGATCTGTTTCTTTTACTCCAACAGCAATGTAAGGATTTGTATTAATATAAATAAGTTTTAATACTTTATCGCTTTTTTTACAAATTGGACAAATTACTTTACCTTCTAAATTTAGTTTGTATTTTACTGGTAGTGAAAAAGCTAGATTTAAGGAGTCAGTTTTGATATTTATTATTCTTTTTAAAAATATTGTGTCTTTCCCAATTCCTGTGCAATAAAAATTAATCTTATCATTTGCTTTTGGAATAAATATCAATTTGAATTTACCAAAATTGTCTGTTAGTGTTTCAGCTAAAATAAGGTTATTAGTTTTTACCAAAATTTTCAATCCAGAAACATTGATTTCAGGTTTTCTAGGTTTCAATTGACCATAAATTTTCATTGAATTTTGATCACATGTAAAGCTTAGTAGAATTATAGTAACTAAAATTAGACTTATAACCTTTAGTAGTATTTTCATTTAATATTTTATTCAGTTTCGTTCAGTTAAAGTGTCGCACAACTTGTATATATATCTGATAAAATCCAACTTATCTCCCCAAAAGTGAGTTGCTATGTCTGACAAATGTCAGTGTTTATTTGTTTTCAAAAATAGGATATTTACTTAACAATATTCAAACGAACTTATATTTGTTGAATCCTTTAGTACATATAGGAGTGCAATTTCAATAGTATAAAACTTTATATCAAGCTAATTCTTGTTTAAACTCTCATTAATTCTACTTTCTGAAAATAAAATAAGAAGTAAATAAGTAGATTTTTATTCCACTGATTTAATATTATAAATGACTAAGATCAAATTTAAACATGGAAATCAATATAAAATAATATTTATTTTTTAGTTCCAGAGTATCTATTTTTGCTAAATCTTCGCTGTCTTCCCAACCATATAAATTATAAGGCACCTTAGCTATTAAATCCAGTTCTATAGTAAATTCTTTTAATTTACTATAATCGATAGGTTTACTGTAATCTTCCTCATTATTCGCATCACGCTGATATTGTGGTAATTCATAATTCACTATAAGCTTAGGCTCTTCTAAACTTCCATTTTCCCAAGCTGTTTGTTCTACTTTTAATTTAAATTTGATTCCATTCTTTAGATATTCATTTGGAGTAACTTGCCCTTCGCCAAAAGGAATATGAGGATAAATTTTTATTTTTAGTTTTTGTGAACCACTTTTAAGTATGAATGAATTATCAAAAGTTCCAAAAACATTCATAACATTGTTGTGTTTTGTTAGAATCAAAACATCATTAGCCCAAATGTCATAATTATATAAAGTTTCAACTTGTAACTGATAAATGGGCTCATAATCATACTTTTTTATATGTGCTAATAAAGGATTTTCTTTCATGGTATTCTTTTTTTCTTGTGAGTTACAACTCACAAGAAAAAAAAGAAAGAAAAAACATAACTTATTTATAATTTTCATTTAACGTATAATTTCTAGTTCCTTAGAACCTTTAGGTATGTGCAAAAAGAGATCTATGAAAATTTGACGTTTCATTCCATTTTGATCAATGTCTTCATACCCAAAAGCAGAGTTTCCTTTATCAGGTCCTAATGATTGAACGAGTCTTACGATTTTATTATCACAATCAAATTCTATTTTAGCATCTTTTAAAGAAAACATCTTCTGTTCGTACAATGTTGTATTAGCTTTTGTTGTAGATATTGATTTACTTTTACGACCTTCTTTGGATTGATATTTTTTAATAATCTCTTTTGAAAAATATTCTGATTGATACCATTCAGTATCTGCATTTAAATAAAGCGTATTTAAATAATCATAGTTTTTTACTTTGAAAGCATCAATGGCTCTATAATAAAAATTAGAAACTTTATCCATTAAAACCTCTTTGTCCATTTTGCTGAGATCTTCACTTTCAGACCATCCTTTTAGCTCGTAAGGAATTTTGGCTATAAAACTGAAATCTTTAATTACTTGGTTTTGTTTGCTATAATCAATCGGTTTTTCATAATCAGGTTCTCCATGATTATCGATTTTATATTTAGGGAGTTCATAATTTATAATAAGTTTAGGTTCTTCCAAACTTCCATTTTTCCAAGCGGTCTGTTCCATTTTTAGAAAAAATGAATCATTGTTTGTTAAGTAAGCATTCTGAATATTTTGTGAATTGTAACCAGGATGTATCTTAATTTCTAAATTTTGAGACCCACTTTTTAATAAGGCTGCATTAATATTAAATCTTATTGTACCTGGTAAAAAATGATTGTGTGTATAAACAGGAAATCCATTAATTAAAATTTCAAAATTGTTTAAAGTTTCAATTTCTATTTGATATAAAGGTTCATAATCATATTTTTTTATTTTGCTTGTTATATGTGATATTCTTTCGTCAGTATTCATCGTGTTTTCTTTTTTTTCTTGTGAGTTGCAACTCACAAGAAAAAAAAGAAAAGAAAAGCATAACTTATTTCTAATTTTCATTTAACGTATAATTTCTAATTCTTTTGAGCCTTTGGGAATGTGGAGATATAAATCTAATGAGACTATCTTTTTGTTTCCTTCTTTATCTATTTTTTCGTGCAAAAAGAACGATTTCCCCTTATTCTCGACATCATTTCTTTCAATACTAATTATTTTATTATTACCGTAAAGTGCCATTTTGTATTTATTTAGGGGGATAAAATTATTTGTAAATTTACCTTTATTCATATTCATGGCATTTTGATATTTTTTTATAACATCTGGTTTTAAATACTCCGATTGATACCACTCAATATCGGCATTTAAATATTGCGTTTTGACATAGTCAAAATCTTCTTCTTTATATTTGTAAACCAAAGTCTCACAGAATTTTAATACTTTTTCATGTAAAGCTTCTTGATTCATTTTGCTGAGATCTTCACTTTCTGACCAACCTTTAAGTTCATACGGTATGTTTGCTATAAAGCTAAAATCTTTAACTAATATATTTTGCTGGCTGTAATCAATAGGTTTGCTATGATCAAAACTCCCATTATTATCTACTTCATATTTAGGAAGTTCGTAGTTCAAAACTATTTTAGGTTCTTCTAAATTACCATTTTTATCTCTTGCCGTTTTTTCAATTTCAAAGCTGAATTTTGGATTATTACTAAAAAAAGGGTTTGGTGTATATTTGTCTTTATATGAAGGATAAATTTTTATTTGTAATTGTTGTGTGCCACTTTTAAGAAGGGCATAATTAATAGGAAGCAAAAGAGTGCCAACATCATTATTGAATTTTCTTGCAACAGGCAAATCATTAATTGTTACTTCGTAATTAAGTGTTGTTTCTATTTTTATTCTGTATATTGGTTGGTAATCAAAGTATTTTATTTTACCTGCTATAAAAGATATTCTTTGTTCTGTATTCATTGTGTTTTCTATTTTTTGTTGTGAATTACAATTCACAACAAAAAATAAAAAACAAAGAGATATCCATCTTAGATTTATCATTTTGCTTCTCCCTTTAAGAAGTTTTTATCGATCATACTATATCGAATTATTTCAAAATCTTTTGCGCCTTTAGGTCTATGTAAAAAAATGTCAAAAACTAGTACGTAATTAAAAGCTCCTTTTTTATAACGATATCTTAAAATTCCTTCATTTTTATCCCATGATTTAACTCCTCTAATACTTACAATTTTGCCATTACCATAAAATTCAAGCTTACCGCTATCTATAGGTTCAAAAGTTTTTCCTTTCGCAACGAAATCAATCCATTTATTACTTTTTGATTTTGCACTTTCAATTGTGAAGTAATTACTTTGAAAATAATTAAATTCAGCTTTTGTGATACTATTGAGGTAAAAATCACTATTTCCGTCTTCAATACTGCTTCTAAATTCATTATAAAAAGCTAATACTTTCTTTTTTAGATCCAGGGTATCTGTTTTTGTTAAATCTTCGCTATCTTCCCAACTATATAAACTATAAGGCACCTTAGCTATAAAATCTAATTCTGTCGTAAATTCTTTTAATTTACTATAATCGATAGGCTTACTGTAATCTTCCTCATTATTCACATCACGTTGATATTGTGGTAGTTCATAATTCATAATAAGTTTAGGCTCTTCCAAACTTCCATTTTCCCAGGCTGTTTGTTCTACTTTTAATTTAAATTTGATTCCATTCTTTAGATATTCATTTGGAGTAACTTGCCCTTCGCCAAAAGGAATATGAGGATAAATTTTTACTTTTAGTTTTTGTGAACCACTTTTAAGTATGAATGAATTATCAAAAGTTCCAAAAACATTCATAACATTGTTGTGTTTTGTTAGAATCAAAACATCATTAGCCCAAATATCATAATTATATAAAGTTTCAACTTGTAACTGATAAATGGGTTCGTAAGGATATTTTTTTAAATTATTTAATAAAGGGTTTTCCTTCATAGTATTTTTTTCTTGTGAGTTACAACTTAGTAAGTTGATGCTTAGCAAGATTGTTATAAAAAAAATCTTCATTTCTTTGTTTTTTTTTAAATAAAATTGCAGGAGGTACCTATTGTGTTTTATACCATTTTTAAAGTACAGCAATTATCTACATGGAAATTATCTACTTTATTTAGTTAAATAATTAGGTTGAGAACCTCTGTTACGATTACATTACTTTTGGTCATGAAATAAATATTTTAAATTTTCTCAAAAATTCAAGTTTACATAGAAGCTCCTTTCATCTGATTCATATACCATATTACTTCAAAGTCATCACTTCCTTTAGGTTTATATAAAATCACATCATCAATTTGAACTTTTTCTGCATTATTTTTGGTATAATATCTTCTAAGAATTCCCTCGCCAATATTATAGCCATCTATTCTTTTTAAACTAATTAAATTATTGTTATTACCTAAGATTTGAACTTTATAATTTTCAAATGAGGATAAACTTATTTCTTCATTATTTATAAATTCAATTTTTTTAATATAGTTATCTAAAGCATCTTTTTTAGTATAGTAATTAGCTTGATATATATTAAATAGTCCTTTTTGAAGACTGTTGGAATATTTTTCTCCTTCTTTGTTCTCAAAAGAATATTTTAATTTTTCATAAAAATGAATTGCTTTTTCTTTTAATTTTAAGCTATCTTTTAGATCAAATTTTTCTCCTTCATTCCAATCGATTAGTTCATAAGGTACATCTGCTTTAAAATCATAATTATAAGAATAACTTTTAAAATTAGATAAATCTATTTTTGATAATTGATAGTTTGAAATGCTTTTTGGTTTTTCTAAATTTCCATTACGATCCCATGCAGTTTGTTCAATAGTCAACTCAAATGAATTATTTCCAATATAATCTTCGAAAGTACCATCCTCTTTTATTGGAGGGAATAATTTTATATCTATTTTTTGAATACCACTTTTTTGAATACAATTGTTAATATTGTTTCCAGAAAAAAATAAATCTGCTTCATATTTATTTAGAATTGGAATGCCATTTATTGCTATTGTATATGATAAATTACTTTTTACTTTAATTTGATATATTGGTTCAAAATCATATTTTTTTAAATTATCAATTAAATTTTTCATGTTTATATTTATATTTTGATCATTTTGTGCACAGCTTTGAAGAAATACACATAATAAAATTAGTTGAATTGTTTTTTTCATTTTATGTTTTTTTTTATATTATGTAGAAATTATAGGGAGTTTCCAGCCAGTTTCCCACTCATAAGGGTCAAGTACAACAAGTTTTCCTTGTGCATCATAATGCATTCCATCTCTTTCTTTTAAATCATTAATTTTATCACCTGCTTCATAATTTGTTAAACCAGCTGAAGCACTCACTTTAAGAAGTAATCCTTCGAATTTAATTTCTGGTTCTATATAAATACTACTTTTATCAGCTTTGGTGACACATTCAATTGATATTCCAGTAGTACATTCGGCAGAAACTTGACCATAAAATGCTTTTTTCTTGAATTTAAGAAATTGGTATGTTCCATTAATTTGAATTTCTCCGATTAAAGTAAGCATAACTTTACCACCTACCTTACAAGGAGTGTCATCGTCGTCTTTCATCAAGCGTTCTGTATACTTACTGCCTTCTGCTGTATTTATTGTTCCTTTTAGAGAACCACTGATTTCAGAGGTAATAATAAGATTTAGATCGATATCAAAATTATCTCCCATTGCTTCATCTAAAATGTCCAAAGTAGCAACAACAGCTAATACAGCAGGATGTTTAAGTTTATATAATAATTGGTATACATCATATTTAATTTCAAACCCAAAAAGAGGATCAAGATCTATAGCGCCTTCTATCATTGTGCCCATTACAGGGGTGTACAAATCTTTTGGAGGGTCAGCATACCAGCTTACGGATACTCCTACACTTGGAGGGATAAACTCAAAACTCCAATTAGATTTTTTTGATTTAAGCTTTTTATCTACTTTCTTTTTTCTTTCTTTTGATTTTTCGTTAAATTCTTCTTCATTAGGCGAATTCTGAGTAGTTTTGTCGTTTGCACCATTAAAGATGCTTTCAATCAAATCTTTAATATCTCCTATTTTTTTTAAGAAATCGGTTATTTCGGGCATGCCTGATGATAGCTCTAAAGCCTGGTGAGGACGATCAAACTCACATATGAGCGAAAACTCACAATCAATTAGCCCTACGTTTGTAGTGTTGCTAATCATGTGCGAAGCCTGGCTTTTATAGGACTGTTTTCTTTTTGCTTTAGCTTTAGCTTTTTTTGCTTTAAGTTTTGCTTCTTTTAGTTTTTTGCGTTTCTTTTTTTCATCAGAATCAAGGTTCTCAGATTTTGCCTTTAATTTTTTTAGATCATCTTTTGCTTCCAGTTCCTTAAGTTTCCATTTGTCGTGATAGATATCTCGCAACTTATTAAATTCTTCACCATCATAGTTAAACGCTAATTGCAATGTCCACTTAGTATCAGGATAAACCATAATATCTAAAGGTATATCAGGACAGCATGTATGTAAGTTAACAGTGTATTTTTGTGCTAAACTTTCAGTATTCGGCCATAAAGTTTGCAGTAATCCACGTAATGCGCTGACTTTTTTTCCATTTGTAAAGTCATAACCTACCTGTAATTCTAATTTTTCATCTGTTGGGGGCTGCAAAACAAAAGGCTTATGCTCTTCTAAAACTTTAAAAGAGGCTTGCGATTTTAGAGATGAAATACCATTTATAAATTTAAAACTGTTTGTAATAATACTTTCATCAGAACCATGATTTTTAGCTTCTACATTAGGGTTTTCTTTTGAAACACTGTTGCTTTTATACTCTGCTAATCTCCATTTTTCGCTTCTTTTGTCTTTACCGTTTTCAATTAATTTTTTAATTTCAGAAATATCAATTACACGACCAGCATGCTTTTTATCGGGATTGTCTATATAAATACATTCACTGGTTTGTAAACCCTCTAATTCTACTGTAAAATCTTTTCTGGCTTCTTTTATACCAGCTGTCAGAGGGAAAACTAATTTGGTTAAGTTTAGATTATTTTGAATATTATAGATTTCGATTTCAACCGTCTCTTCTCCTCTTGCATATTTACCAACAGCTCTGTTAAAGCGACATGGCAAAAAATTAGCAATTGAAGTTTCTATTGTACCCGCAACTAAAACTTTATTTCCTTCGGGCTCTAAAGCAGTTTTTTCATATGTCCTGCCTAACACTCTTACAAGAGGCTGGTTTTCAGATTTTTCTATCTTTAAATATTGATTATTAACTGCCGTGAATATACAAGCTTTCATCTCAACAGAATTATCGCTACCTTGAGAGTTATTTTTTTCCTTATTAACAAAAAAAGCCCAAACGGGATCTACATAAATATTTACAATGCACTTTTGCACTGATTTTTTTATCGTTTCATTCTTGCTTTCATCAATTATCTTTAGGGTGTATAATTCACAGTTAATAACTCGATCTTGTAAATCATTATGCACTTTTACTTCTCTCGTTAATGTTTTGTGAGAGATGGGTACATTTTCTTTATTAATCTCCTCTTTAGGTCTGGGTACTTTTTGATATACGCCGTTATCTTTTTCAAATAAAGGTAAATCCTCATCTTCAAATTGTACATCATAAAGATCAATTAATATTTCATCTCCATATAACCCTTCCGTATAGATATGAAGTTGTATTGTTTCTCCATATTTGATATCTCCCTTTATGATGGCTCCATCATTGTTCGATGAATACTTTCTCCATTCATAACCAATCACTTTTGGAGTTGCTTTTCCTGACACAAAAAGCCCCTTTTTAGGATTACCTGTTGGAGAGCTAACTCCATATATGTAGGGCTCTAACCAAGCAATTGCATTACCACTGTAAATTGTTGGAAGGCTGAAATTTCCACCAGAGTATCCTTTACCAATAAATTTATTATAGTCGTTATCTTTAAATGCTAACTTGTTCTCTAGTAAACTCCATATCCAAACAGTATCATTTTTTTCAGTCTCTGATAATTCATTCCAATTTTCTATTACAGCATGAACAATAGGATTATTATTTCCGAGTTCATTTTTACTATTTGGCTTAGAATTGGAATTTCCAATTTTAATAAATGAATTATTAGGATTGTAAATATCATTAATTCCAGGATTAACTTTTAATTTAAGTTTTGACATAATACTAATCTTTAATTGGCAGTTGTATATTTTTTGTTTCTAAATTACTCAGGTCTATTCCTGGGAATATTTGTGCATTTATTTCATTATCACTGTTTTTTACATTTTGTTTAGAAACTTCAGCAACTTGTCCATGATTTTTTATTGTGATGCAGTCAGCCCCTCCTATCGGACAAGTAGCTTTGCTATCTTCAAGTAATATTTTGCCTTTATTAGATAAAATTACTTTTTCATAAAAACCACTCCATTTTGTAATTACCGCCTGACAAGGCAGATAATCTCCGCTTCCGTTGGGCTGCATTTTACATTTACCAAAAGTATTTTTTTCTAATGTCTGCCCAATTTCTTTGTCAGTGCCAATAAGTTTATCCTTTCCGTCTTTATCATTTGCATAATGCTTCGAATGTGTTTTAACTTTTAACTTATCAATTTTGGGTTCAACACTAAATTTACATTCACAGGTTGCTCCTTGAACAACAAAATGTTTTTCAGCCATAATAATCTGGGATTAAATTATCTTATTTTTTAAACATCTTTAAGAATCTCTCTAATGAGCTTTTTCTTTGGAGAGTTGGGATTTCTTCTACAAATAGACTTATTTTTTCATGAGGCTCTTTTGAACTGGGAGTATATTTAAAATCTTTCAATCTTTTACTTATATCTATAATATCTTCGTCTCCTGCAGTTTGAAAGCTTTTAAATTGTTCCTGTGCCCTACGTGCTCCAAGATCAGACTCAGGCCTAAAAAATTTATCATCTACCAAATGGTATAATGATATTTTTTGTGTTTTGTTTTTAGTGTCATTTATTTTAGTTTCATAAGTAGAAATAATCGAAAATATTGATCTGTCCTCTGCATAAAGTTTATATTTTACTTCCATTTCTGATTCTAAAGTTTTATAGGCTATACCCTGTAATTTTGCCTTTGGGTAATCAATTCCCTGTAAAACTTCTTCAATTGAACGCTCATCACTACTTTTGCCTTTAGCATTAATAATAATTTTATCAGTAGCAGTGTAATATTCCTCGATAGTATGATTTACATTATAACCAATAGACTGATTACCAAAAACAGGCGATTTCCATTTATATATTTGTGATGTTTCCAGAGGATAGTCAATATAGAGAGGAGAAAAATATAGATGAAAAAACCAATCTTGATTTAACGACTTTTCAAGTTCTTGTTTGTTTAAAATTAGTTTATGGACTTTATTTAATATTTTATAAGCAACGTCACTATAATAATAAGAACCAAGATGTTCTTTTAATGAGCGCCATCTTTGTAGAATTTCATCATGATTGTCGATCTCAGATAGTGTACCATCCTCAGCAGGTATAATTCTTATCGGAAAAATTGCTTTAGCACATTTTTCCAGCATTTGCTCTACTAATAGATCTGGTTCCTTATTGTCAACATAGACTTGTTTTCGGTTTATTTCAAAAATAAAATCATTATAACTATGGCGGGTTTTACAGTTTATGTCGACTTCGTAATGCACTTCTTTAATAAGTTTTTCATTTTCAAAATCTTGATACCTGTATCCGAATTTTCTTATTTCATTAAAATTACTATGTTTTAACTTACGGTCTTTATAAAAATTTATTTTTTCTAAACTGGGCATATATTAAGAAAAGGTTTGTTATTTTTTTGATGTAAATGTAAGTTTTAGTTTTAAAAAAAAAGTATTTTAAATTAATTTTTTAACAGCAAATTTCGCATTTAAAAAACAGAAGCTTGATGTATTGATCTGTCTTCCCAATAAATAATTTTACATATTTAAAGAAACAATAGGAACACAATATATTTGGTAGGCTTCTTTTTATTCTTCAAAAAGGTTATAGCAGAATTTAAAAATTAAATTTATGATGCACATTCAATAAGATTATAATAATCTGGTTAGATATTTGAATGCTTCCCGCTACTAAGACAAAAAGCTTCAGATTTCCCTGAAGCTTTTTTTATTTATTTAGATTTACAACATTAATAGTTGCATAACTTTTCACAAACGGGCCTACAAAAATTCTGTGTATAAAAAAATCGTAAACTTATCATCCTGAGGAACGAAGACACGAACTGGCGAAACAATCTCCGCAAGAAACTAACATAAAGTATTTTTTAGATCATCTAATCTATTGCCTGATTCTTAAAAAATTATATTCCTTTTTCTTCTTTATTTAGATTTCGAGTGCGAAGTCAGGGGACATTCACCATAACTTTTCATAAGAACACTTCGAAGATCACTTTTTTTTATTCTTCCAAGTATTCACAGTATTTTAAAAACAGATAATTATTACTTTTAATTATTTCAAAGAATTTACCGAATGCAGTTTCGTTAACGTTGTATAATTTTGATAAATCTGAAATTAATTCTTTTGTTTTATTTTCTTCCAATTTCTCATTTCTAAAGAAACCTAAAAGTGAAGCACCTATTCCAAAAAGTTCAAAATTGTATTTTTCAAATAAGTGTTTTGCTAAAGCATAATTTTCAAAAGGATTTAGGTCGCTTTCAAAATAACCATTCGGGAAACCGCAAATTCCTTCATATGATTTTTCTACAGGAACAATTTTAAGAATTACCTGTTCGTCTAAGTAATCAAGTGGCGTTCGATTAACTTTCTCTAAAATTAAAATTTCGGCTTCGTCAATTGTTAATTTTCTTTCACAAACAGATGCGAAGTCAATGCCTTTTGCTTGTTTTAATAAGTTTTCCTTTCTAATGAAAAACTCAGATGGTGTTGAAAGATAGCCCAAATGTTCGCCATCTTCAAAACACGATTTATCAAGCCCTGATAAGTCATATCCTTCTGTTTCGTCAAGATCATTTGAATTTATCGAATGTCCACTTGTATATTCAGCTTGCCCTAAATCATCAAGTGTCAAAATTATTGTCTTATCAGAATTATTTTGTTTATAAGTCTGATAAATTTCAATTAGCTCATCGAAAGATTTTAGATTTTCGATTACAAAACTGTCAAATAAATTTTCCTCACTTGACTGATTCGATGTTAATGGTTGTATTTGCATAGTGTTTGTTTAAAATAGCAGGTAACCTTTTGGTTATTTTTTTGAAGTCAAACCTACAGGAATCATTAAACTGTCTTTATCGTACATATTTATGTAAATTCGTAGAGTATCATCCATCATATTTTCCCAATATACTTTATAAGTATCAAGTGAACCTTTCATTCCTTTTTCTACATTAGGAGTTTCAAAAAGACAACAACTTCCTTCTCTGTAAAATCTAACTGTTTCTCCATTTGGACCTTTTAACGCACTTAAAAATCTTCGCTCATTTTTTGGCCCCATACTTTCGGAACTTCCTCCAACTTTAATTGGATTAGATTCAGTAAAGCCATAACTCTTATCAGAACTTTGATCAAGCAAGTGAAAGTAATCCAGTTCAACCTGTCCTTCTTTTTTTAAAAGCGCTTCTTCCAGTTGCTTTTGTTTATTATTACAAGACAGAAAGAATAATAAAATTAAGGGAAAAAATGTTTTCATAGAGAATCTTTTTTTTACAATGTTAGCTAACGTTCCTGTACTACAGCGGGTATATATTATCTATTAGTTGTGAAACATTTCAGTAATCATATTTTCGATTTCTGCTTTGATTTCTGCACTGCTACCTATCCATCTGCCGATGATATTTCCATCTTTATCGATTAAGATTTTTACTGGAATTCCTGTTACTGCATAGGTGTTTTCAATTGTGCTTTTATTTTCTTTGATTGAAAAATGTTTCCATTTTTCAATATTTTCTTTTTGTATTGTAGCTCTCCACAAATCTAGTTTTTCATCCTTTGTAACACTTATAATTTCAAAGCCTTTGTGTTGATATTTAGAGTACATTTCTTTTAGAAAAGGAAAATCTTCTCTGCAAGGGCCACACCAACTTGCCCAAAAATCAAGAAGCACATATTTGTTGTTTTTATATGAGCTAAGTTGCAACAAGTTAGCATTCACATCATTTACCTTAAAATCAGGGGCTAAGCTTCCAATTCTACTATTTTTAAAATAATTTAATTTTTCAGCCAATTGTTTTCCGCCGTAAGATTTTTTCACTTCTGGTCCTAATTTATCGTATAAATTTTTAATTGTATCATATGGAATTTGATTATCCTCTTCTGCTAATATGCGATCTAATAAGTCAGGTGCTATAAATGAATTTAGATTTTTTTTTATAAATTCAAAATCCGATTGCCTATTTATTTTTATATTTTGATCCACCCATTGATCCAACTGTTGATCCAGCGAATCTAAACTCTTTTGAAATTGAATTTTTAAAGAATTATCACTTGTTGCAGTCATTTTATCAGAATAAAACCTACTCAATTCCCTGATAGAATCAATTTTTCTGTGAATTTTTTCCTTTTCCGTTGTATTTTGTAATGCATAAAATTCATCGTTCGTTTTAGAACCATTTATTACTATAGAATTCAAATCATCAATATCGAGTTTAACACTCATTGCAGACGGCTCCAAATAAAATATTTTTGAATTTAAGTTTGTCATATAAAATCTAGGGTCAGTACAAATAATTGCTTTAACTGGGAAATCAATTTCTCCTTTAAATACAAATTTATTGTTATAAATCTCTGAAGATTTGGTAATGCTCTTGCCGTTGATTTTATATGTCAAATAAATTTTTTCTTTGTTAGCGTTTTTGGAGCAGACACCATTTAACACAAAATTGTGTTGAGCTATCATTATAAATGGAAGAACTAAAAAGAAAATTGAAAGTTTTAAATTCATGTACATTAATTTTAAAATTTTAATAAAAAAACAAGAAATCTTATTGAATTTCGATTCCTAAATTTGGCAAATACGTAACTCTCATATTTTAGCTTTAATATTGATATGCTGTATACTGATAGCTAACGTTCTGGGACTACAGCAGGTTGGGATTAAATCAGCGTTATCTTTCGGATTTGCCACCCGAGCGATAGCGAAACAGGCGAAGCAAATCATCCCAAATACAAAACCATATTTAAATTAAGCCAAATCCCCAAATTGCTTGTAGCGTGTGTTAGCGGTTCGTTTTTTATTGTTTATCGAGTTCATTTTCAATATTGATATTTGGGAAATTGAGTTGAACATACTTTATAAAGTCGGAATTTGAGCCTTTCCCGTTTAATGACCAAACTCTTGTCGGACTTGCGTTTGTTAGTAATTCAATTATTCCTTCTTCGGTCGCAAGTTTTGACGTCCAAGGAACAATTTTGTTATCAATAAACTTCACAATTGAATCGAATTTCTCTTTGTCAATTCCATAAACATTGCAGTTATTGCTTTCAATAATTTTTGATTCGCTACTGTATTCATCAACTCTTTCCGTTTCACCACCAAATATTTGTTTGACCATTATTTCTTTGGGATTGTCTGAATACTTATGATAGAAGAGACCAGTATGACCAAATAGAAAACCTTTGATGTTACTTGTTTTAGCCAACTGTTTGGAATAGAAATTCGGTGAAATTTCAAGATTCACCCATTCGCCAGGAGTATTACTTCTACTTGACCAAAATGCGATTACAAGTTTGATGTTATCTTTGTCAATCGTCAATTTTGGCCGGGAGCGTGAATATTTAAACCCTTTTGTCTCATAATGTTTGCCGAGTTCGTCACAGACAGCTTGAAATATGTCTTGACAAGGTGTATATTTTGAATATTCTAATAATGTCTTATTGTCTGTCCAGCTCATAATTATACTGTCGTGTTTGCTCTCTTAAAATGACCACTAACGTTCTCGCGCTACAAGCAGTTTGGGATAAATCAGCGTTATCTTTCGGATTTGCCAAATCTTCCAAATACAAAACCAATTTCAAATTAAGCCTATTGCCCAAATCTGTTGTAGTACCTGTTAGTAGCTGTTTATTTATTTATAAATCCACCTATAATATTTTTATAAAGTTTAGCCCAATTTGCATCTCCCTCCCAGTAAAAGCATTCAGGCATTCGATATTCATTGAGATTTAGTTCATCAAATTCATTTTGTTTATCGATTACTTCAACTCCTATTTTTTGTAGCATTAAATTGATTTCTCCTTCATCTGTTTTGATAGTATTCTTATATAATTCTGCATAATAATAATCATCTAAATGAACGAGTAAATATTCCTCAAGTTCAATTTCTTTAGCAAAGAAATGAACTAATTCACCACCTAAATCTAATTTATCATTATCAGAATGATAGTCTAATTTTAGTTTAAAATACCAATGGAAAAGGTGGCTTTCGTCAAGAAAAATAATAGCATAATCATTTTCAAAAGCCACTGCCAATCCATAAAATTTTATCTTTTCAAGGTTAATAGGCATTTTCGCTATTAAAGCATTTGTATTATGTCCCATATTTAAATATTTATTTATTTTTAGAAGGCTCGTGTCAGGAAAATAGCTACTAACTTGCATATATGTCTGACGACATCCGATTTATCTACCCTAAATTGGGTCGATATACCTAATAAATGCCCGTGTTTATTTATTTTCAAAAATAGGATTTTTATTTCATGAATCATCAAATGAGCTTTTTATTTGTAGAATACTTTTCGTACTAACATGAGTGTAAATTTTGGTGGTCTTGCTGCTTTGATGACCTAAAAATTCTTGAATATATCTTAAATCAGTTCCGCTTTCAAGTAAATGAGTAGCAAAGCTATGGCGCAACCAATGCAAACTTATAGGTTTTGTTATACTAACTTTTTTAAGTACTTGTTTTAATACACTTTGTAAACTTTTTTCAAGACAACTCAATTTAAATTTACAAAACAATACCTGATTCACTTTGTGTGTACAGATTACACCCCCACATTACCTTTTATCTATTTCACGTATCTTATCCAGCAACTCCATTTCATCCTCAGGAAGAAGCTGTAAAGCAATTTCAAGTAAGATTATTAAATCAATTGCGATTCCAGAGGAAATATCATTTTTAAGTAAACTAATACTTGTTTTAAGCAAAGAAGAAACCATTAGATTTAATTCATAATAAGAAGATAATTTTATTGGTACGCTAAGCAAATTATTAACAGCATCGGGGTTTAGTTTTGTGAAAAATTCCATGTTACTCATTATTTTTTTAAGATTCTCTAATTTTTTAGTTTCAGCTATTTCCATGATATTTTATTATTTTTATTTGCATAGTTCAGGAAGTTTTTACAATAAAATAGGAACGTATATGACTAGACTTATACGTTCCTCCATTTATGACTGTCTATTTACAAATGCTAATAATTAAAGCAGCAACACAGGTTTGAGTCCTGTTCCCGTAAAATCAAAAAGCTTCAGATTACTCTAAAGCTTTTTTTGTTTCTAAACTTTCGTTGAAACTTTTATATTCGTTACGTTCACGGGACTATCTCAGCACAAACTTATCTTTATTTGTTAGTTTTCCTTTATCAAATACATTAACAAAATGAATTCCTTTTTTAAACTCTTTCATTCTAATTTCATGTTCAAATTTCAATGAATCATTTGGATATTTTACATTAGAAATATAACTGTAATTCAAAACAGAATTTCCAAATTTGATTTCCTTATTTTCACCCAATATATTATTCTCACTATCAATAACCTGAACATAATATTTTTTTTTCAAAGAAAGCCCCGAATTTAAAAACCCCACTATTGTAAAAGAAATTTTTAAGATATTTACTTTTTTTGCTTTATCAGTAACTGTAAACTTTCCTCTCTCCTCTTTAAAAGACTGTACTTCAAGATTAGTCAATACAATTTCGTTGCTGTTTTTTTGTATTTCCTTCAAATAATTATTCCAAGCAATGAGAGTGTCATTTTTTTTCTTTACACTACCTAAAATCATTTTTGTACTGTCTCTTTGCATTTTATACAATTTCGCAATTTTTGATAATTTTATTTTTTCTTTTTGCATAAGAGAAACAATTCTTTTCAATCGAAGTACTTCTTTTTTATATTTTATTATAACTACAGCATCAACATTAGTATTCTTTATTTCATATAATAAATTTTCTACTTTTTGCTTTTCGTTAATCAATTCATCTTTATAATAAATATTTTCGGAAATAGCAGTTTCAAGTTCTTTTTTTGATTCTATTAAATTCTTTACCAGTTCTATTTTTTCTACTTTTAAATCATTAGCTACTGTTTGAGCATATACATATTGATTGTAAGAATACCCCAATATCCCAAATAATACAAATAATACAATTATAGTAGAAATTTTTAATGCCTTTCCAGAAAGATTTTTCATCATAAATTTTTAACAGCAAAAGAACATTTTTTTTTAAATTCATAATTATATTATATTATCCATAAATAAATCTATTTTAATCTAATTCTAGAAACACTAGCTATTTGATGTTTTATAAAAATAAACTAAAATACACAGTAGATTTATTTGAGACTTATCGCAATCATCATTCACAATAACAAAAAAATGTGCAAAGTCAGTAATATTCGCATTATATTTAATTCGAACACTTCCAACAACAGGCATTTTTTCAAAAACTCAACATAAAAAACACAAGAATAATCTTTCAAAAATAAATATTTATCATTCTTAATAAAATTTAACATTTTAATATAAAGAAGAGAAAAAACCTATTCGTTCTTTTCAAAAACAAAACAACCAATTATTAATCAAATAAATACATTTTAATTAACTCAATTCTGTTTATGATTGATGATTTCTAACAATGCTCTTTTCAGTGTAACCAAAAAAAGTTTTTCGGAAAAACTATTGTGTATTTTAAAATTGATTGTATTTTTGCACCCGCAATAGCAAAGTAGGCCCGTTCGTCTATCGGTTAGGACGCATGGTTTTCATCCATGTAAGAGCGGTTCGATTCCGCTACGGGCTACTAAGAAAAAGCTTCAGAGAAATCTGAAGCTTTTTTCGTTTATATTTACTTTAAAGAAATAAAAACTACACTCTTTAGAGAATAGATAACACAAAGGTTTACAAAATTTAATCAATAGCTTTATAAATCTTTGCAGTTAAATCAACACAAAAAAAAAGACTGCATTAATAATAAATAATAGTAAAATGGAGCAAATTTTAGAAAAGCTAAACTTTTTTATTGAGAACAATTTACCTCTTGTACTGTCGAATTATACTGAAGATGATTTTGACATGATTTTAGATGAAAGAGACGAAGACTATTTTTCTGAAAAATGGATGGAAATATTTGATATCATCAAAGTAAAAGTTAGTGAAAGTAAAATAGACAAAACTAGTAGCCACAGCTTAAGAGAAAAAGTTTTTAAACTCGTATATTCTATAACAAATCATCCTGATTTATCTTCCTACGTATCTGATGATTTTGGCTTAATATTACAGTCATTAGAAATTAAACATAATGATTACTGGTTAAATTCGCTGTGGTTAGAATATAAAAAAGGCAATTTACCACATGGCCAATTAGCAGAAACTAAAGGTGAATTAATTGATTTAATCTAAAGAAAGCTTCAGATCTCTCTGAAGCTTTCTTTTTTAGAACTTTTGATATTACTAGTGATATTTACAATTCTTCCTTCACTCGGACTCCATCTCTCCTAATAATATATGCAGGAACACCAATTACGGTACAATTCTCAGGAACATTTTTTACAACTACAGCGTTTGCTCCAGCCTTAGAGTTATTTCCCATTTTAACTTTTCCAATTATTTTAGCACCTGCATTAATTGTTACGTTATCTCCTAATTCAGGACTATCTGTAGCATTTGAAAATCCAATAGTTACTTGTTGATTAATCCAACAATCGCGTCCAATAGATTTAGCAGATATTATTGTTGCAAAACCATGCTGGATAAATAACCCTGGCCCAATATTTTTTGTCAAAATAAATAGTGTATTCATCTTCGGACACATCCAATTTATTAAAAAAGAAATCTTTCCTACTCTTACATAAAAAACGTTTCTATATTCTGGGTAAAATGTCATAAGTGTTAGGAAACCAAATTGAGTATTGCTACCTGAATTAGTTATCTTCAGCCAACGTTCGACATCATAATGTATTACTTTCTTATTCCCATGAAAATTAAACAAAAGAATATGAGGTAAAAGTCGTATAGCACTTAATATTACAACGATTTTTTTTATATTATTTTTCATCTTATTTCTTGTAAATGCAAAATTTGCCTTTGCTTAATTGATATTACTTAATAATGGCGCAGTAAACCTTATGCTTACCTCTAAATTAAGATAGATTTACAAAGGTTTGCATTATTTTTTTGCCAAATATATAATATTTATCCTACGAATCATTAAGCCTTATATATATTTTAAGGAAACATTAGACATTACGTTTTTTATAGTAGATATTAATGCCAAGTAAGAAATAAAAATTATAATCTCATTCCTAAACTTATCTCTCTTTTGTAATTTCTAAGAACTATAACAAAGGTTATGAGATTTTTATAGATTTTATAAAATACGAAAAGTTGTACAGATACAGGAATCCTAATGCATTTTTATATAGAAACACTTCCCTAAATGAGTCATTATTTCTCTTTTCTAAATAAATCCCATTTGCTTATCACTCTTTTTCAACACATTAGAAATATAAAATAATATGCGAGTGTATTAACAATTTAATAATATATTTTCCTAATAACTGAGTTTGTTCTAATAAATGTTTTTATAAATTTGTGGCCTTGTATTTAATAGTTTTTACTTCACAGTATTTAAGACTTAGTAACCAAATACTCTATCATTTTGTCACTTATATATAAGCAACTAATCATGAGATCCTTTTACTTTATTGTTAATATAAAAGATATATTAACCTTGAGAAGTCCACTTCTGTAGTCTTTAAATTATTTACACTAAAAAAATATTACCCACAATTCAAATATCTAATTTACAAACAAAACAACAAACAATTCCCTCACAATCTTTATTCATTAAATTATAACAGTAATTAAATCCAATGCTTAAAAAACACACAACCCAAATTCTAATTTTTACCCTTTTAAGTTTATTTTTTTCCATCAATTCATTTTCTCAAAAAAACATTTACGCAGGAATTGAAATCGGACGTAGAGCAATAAAAACTTCTGTTGTAGAGATAAATAATATTAAGAAAGCAGACTATACAATTCTCCATTTCTCGAATGAAAGAATTAACCTTGCCGAACATATTTCTACTTACGGAGAGCTTCCTCAGGACGACATTAATAAAACTAGCAATATAGTTCTTAGTCAACTGAGAGAAATAAGAGCGAAATTTAAAATTCCCGAAGAAAATATTTTTATAGTTGCTGCTCCTGCTTTTTCATCTGCTCGCAACATTGACGTTTTAAGAAATAGAATTTCTACTTTAACTAGCAAAAGTTTTGATATAATTAATGTTGACGAAGAAGCTAAAATACTAGTTAAAGGTGCTATACCACCTGTTGATTATTCTAACGCTCTGCTCCTCGATATTGGTGCCCAAACTACTAAAGGTGGATACATTGATGAGATTGGAGATAACAGATTAGAGTTTATTCCTTTGGAGCTTGATTTCGGTACAATGACACTTACCGATGCTGTTAAAAAAACGGTTGTAAATCAAAGTCAAGCTAATGATATGTCAACCTATCAGGAAAAGGCTTTTGATTTTAACCCAATTCTGCGTAAGAAGATAAAACAATTGCTTGATGCAAATCCTCTTTTATTAAAAAAGGAAAAGATTTATTTATCCGGAGGAGCTGTCTGGGCGTTTTCAGCTCTTTATTATGATGAAAACACTAAAGATCATTATATTTCTTTTACGTTGGAGGATGTTATGAATTACGATGCAATCCTGAAAAATAATTTCGGAAAGTTTACTACCTATGCCAAAACGAATAAAGAAGCTGCTAGAGTTTTGACTACATACGATCAACGATACCTTATTTCAGCAAACAACATACTAGTAACTTGCCTGGAAAGTATTCCAAATTTAGAGAAAAAGAAAATATACTTTGTAAAAGACGGACAAGTAACTTGGCTTATGTCATACATTGCTGATCGCTCTAAAAAAGTGAATACTAATTTTTAAGTATCATTTTTTGCACTCTTACAAAGTCTATTCTGTTTTGTCATTATAGAACTTACATATAACATTAAGCAAAGCTTCGGAGAAATCTGAAGCTTTTTTTTATAGAATAGTATTTTATGCCTGATCAAAAGATAATGTTGCTAAATCGTTGCTGAAAAATTTATTACTTGTAGTAAATTAGCTTTATATTAGCTTTTAAAAGACATAGTGAACATAGACATACTCATATCGCATTTTGATAATTATCTTCCTCTTGACAGCAAGGAAAAGGAAGAATTGAGTAATCGTGTGATTGAAAGAAACATCAAGCGAAGACAATTTATACTTCAGGAAAATGATGTTTGCAGGCATTATACTTTTGTTATTTCTGGGCTTTTTAAAATGTATGCTGTTGATAAAAACGGAACGGAACATAACATTCAATTTGCTTCAGAAAATGAATGGATTACTGACATTGGTAGTTTTCATTCTGAACAACCAAGCCGACTTTATATCGAAGCTATGGAACCAGCTGTTATTTTGCAAATAGAAAAATCGAACCTTTTATATCTCTATACTCATTTTCCGAAATTTGACCGAAATTTTAGAGTTATTATCGAAGACAAATTTATTGAACTCGAAAATAGGGTTCTACAAAATATTAGTTCTACTGCCGAAGAAAGATATCAAACTTTTCTGGGTCAATACCCGAAACTTTCTAACCGAATTCCTAATACTCAAATAGCTTCTTATCTTGGTATAACTCCTGAATTCCTGAGTAAAATCCGCAATAATATTACTAAAAAGTAATTTACCCTTAATATAGTTTAAGGGTATTTCTTAAACTTGTTTATAAGTGTTACACTTCTGTTTACCTCAACTTTGTAATGTAATTAAAGCATTATAAAATGAAAAAAATACTAATCCCGATTTCTTTGCTCTTGCTGATGGCAAGTTGTCAAAAACAAACAGAAAACAAATCCGTAACAAATAATTTAAAACAAGTAGAAATGAATACAACAGCAGAAAAAACAGCCATAGAAAAATTATTTTTCTCTTATCGTGATGCCTTAAACACATCAGATGTATCTAAAGTTTTGTCATTATACACTCAAGATGGTGTATTTATGCCAACCTCTGCCCCAACTGCAAAAGGGCAACAACAATTAAAAGATTCCTATGAATTTGTATTTAAATCAATACAATTAAACATTGAGTTTTTTATCGAAGAAATAAACATTAGTGGAGATATTGCTTATGCAGTAACAAACTCAAAAGGCACAACATTAATTCACGCTAATGGAAAAACTGTTCCAGAAGAAAACAGGGAGTTATTTGTATTGGCAAAAGAAAATGGAGAATGGAAAATTGCCCGTTATATGTTTAATAAAACAAAATAATCAATAAAACAATTCCAAAATTGTCCTGTGAGGGGTGCAGTAAAGCTTCAGCGAAATCTGAGGCTTTACTATTTTATAACCCTTTTATTATAGTTAAATAAAATTCCGAATAAGACAAAAAAAGCAAATCTAACAATTGCTAAAAGTTTTAGCAATTAAATAGTACTACACTATTTTAGAAATCATCATAATAGCAATAAAGGAAACCACAGCAAACACTATTGAGTTAATAATTCTGCCTTTTCTCTTCATCGATTTTTCTGATATGTCTAGCTCTGTCAAATCTTTTTTTCTTGTTTTATTTGCTTTCATGTTTTTTAATTTTAATTCATAATATTAGGAATCAAAGTGTGCAAACTGTATGCCAAAGCAATCAAAAATAAATTAAAGCCCTAAATACCAATAAATTAAATAATTAATATTGCTATTTAATTTATAATACCTATCAAAATGATAAGGTTAAGCATTCAAAATGAAAGGAATAGGGAGTTTTATCAAACAAAAAGAATATTAAAACTCAAATTTGTACAAAATCTCCCTTTCATACAAATTTAAGTTTTAATCATCTATTCTTCTATTACAAAATCAAAATTCCCATCAACAGGGATGGTTAAAACTCCTTTTTTATGCATTTCGTCTGTAGCTTGTGTATAGATGAAATGATACCACCAGATAAAAAATTCTTCAAAAGATATCTCCTTATCATAACCTAATTTAGTGTAAATCTTTTTACTGTATTCTCTTTCGCTCTCCAGAATCTTTAATAAGTCTGGCAAATAGTTTTTAGCTATTTCTTCAAACAAAATATTGTCTGATTTAGAAACTAAATTTTCGAATGAATTTGTTTGTACATGAAGTCTGTTATTTCCGTAAACACAAACGTCTTTGCCATCTATTTGTTCTGACTGATTTCCGTAAATCCCAAAAGATTCTGTTTTTGCATTTGTATTTTCACTAATTCTGTAATAGTAATGATTTCCGTGTCTTAAAGGTCTGTCTTCTTGCTTCAGAAATTCTTTTTCGACATCATTAATCTGCCAGGAATCTAATAGTACATTACTTAAAATAAGGAATGACCATTTTTGGAAATCTTGTGTTTTTGATATCTCTGTTTTCCCAAATTGCAGTTTTATATCGGCTAAATTTTTAATTATTGATTTGGTTATTTTCCCCGAAATGGGTTTTGCATATTTATAAAGCAGCTCTCCATCTTTTGCATCGGTAATAAAAACTGTTGGTTTATATTGATTATTGATTTTATGAAGCCAATTTTTAGATTCTAATAGGCTAATTAACCTCGTCATTTTTTCGTCACTAAACTTTGTGAATTTCTGAAAATCAGCTGGCGAAAACCCTTTATGGATTGCAAATAAAAATATATCTAAACTGTCTTTATTTGTTCTGAAATTAGGAAAATTATCTCCTCGTGAAATTAACGCTTGTTCTATTTTCAATTTAAAAATAGCGTCGATTTTGTTTTGAGCATTTATGTTTTTTCCAAATAATAGAAAGATAATAGCCAGTAATTTCAATTTTTTCATTGTTTTCTTTAGATAGTATTGCTACTTAATTTAGTTAGTTAATGATAAAAAAAAGCAAATTATAAATGATTTTACACCACATAAATTGCTTTTTTACCAACGCTAATATATAAGTATTTATACTACAAACAATAAACTACATAATTTTAATTTTATGCAATTATATTTACCTCGGTATCTGTGGACGCTCCATTTTGTATTGTCTTCCCGATAAGGTTTTAATAAAAGAAACCAAGGCTATAATCTCATCATCATCTAGATTTAGAGGTTGCAACAATACATCTGTCTGCGGAAATAAAGGATCTGCTGCTTTTTCACTTTCATCTGGGTCTATCATGTGCATTCCGCTATTGTATATATTAATAATTCCTGTCATATTATCAAACAAACCATTATGCATCCATGGTCCTGTGTGCATGACATCGCGAAGTGAAGGTGTTCGGAATTTCCCGACATCTTCTGCCTTTTTAGTAATATGGTAAAGTCCTAAATCTTCATAGTCTCTTTTATAATAGGTAAGTCCTATATTGTGGAATGATTCATCGGTAAAATATTTCCCTGAATGGCAATTCATACAACGCGCTTTGGTACGGAAAAGATGCAAACCGTGTATTTCTTGGTCAGATAATTGACTATAATCTCCTTCGATAAAAGCATCAAATCGGCTTCTTTTGCTAAGTATTGTCTTTTGGAAGGTTGCCAATGATTGTAAGATTTTATCATAAGTAACATCAGTGTTTCCGTAGGCATTTTGGAATAAAACTTTGTAGCCTTTAATTTTTTTTATCTTTTTAGCCAGACTTTTAGAATCCATATTCATTTCATGATGTGCTGTAATTGGTCCTTGCGCTTGCTCTTCTAACGTTGTTGCACGACCATCCCAAAAGAATGATTTTCGCGCATTAATATTATATAAAGACGGTGTATTGCGCTTGCCTTGCAAATGATCATTACCCAAAGATACTTCTCTCCCATCTCCCCAAGCCAGTTCCGGATCATGGCAGCTACTACAGGAAACCTGATTAGAACCTGAAAGTTTTGGATCAAAGAAAAGCATCTGCCCTAATATAACTTTAGGGTCATCCATCCTTTCGTAATAACTTGTATCTACATCCAAAGGTTCAAATTCTTGCCAAGTAACACCTTTGTCAATAGTCGGTTTTGGCCACTGATTTGTTGGCTTACTATAAAGTTCTCTCCAATTGGTATTTGCTATTTTTTCGCTTAGCGTAACGCTAAAACTCAATAACGAATGTACAATACCAACGGACAGAATAAGAAAAAAGGTTTTTAATAAAATAGACTTCATTATAAAGTAATAGATATTTTGCAATGCCTATTAAAACGTCATTCCTAGTGACATTTGAAAATAAGTATTGTTTTTGTTTTTAGAATAATTGTAGTAATCCAAACCAGTTTTGATAAAAAAATTAAGCTCTGTTTCATATTTGTAATCCCAACGTGCTGTTAGATTTACTTTAGTATATGCTGCTGATAAGTAAGCAAAATTATAATCTAACATTTCAAAAATTTGATTTGTATTTATGCGGTCACTAAGTTTCATCTTTGAATCTAAAGCCCAGCTATGCTCTAAAGATGTCGAGACTTTGATTAATGATTGCGACACCAGTTTTGAAACCGAAAAATCTAATCGGCCAATACCTTGCTGAACATCGATAGTTCTTAAGGGATCTATATATTTTGTTGCTGTGTTTTTTAAATTAAAACTTGGCGCAATAGACCATGATAATTCTGGATTAGGAATACTGTATAAACCTGAAAATATAACCGATGTAACTTGATTGGTGTATTTGGTAGCTTCGGATATTTTTACGTAAGATGATGAAGTCTGATTGTCGAATATATTCTCGGTTCCTGCCCGGTCAATATAATAAAATCCGATTTTTGTACCCCAAGCCTTTTCTTCTGATTTTTTTAAATAAGAAAGTTCTCCATCATAACGTTTCTCTAGAATACTAGATGCGATAAGGTCTTGAAATTCGGTCATTATTTTTTCATAATCAAAATGGTTATATCCAATAGATAAAGCAAACCCATTCCTGTCTTTTGGAAATAATTGCACATTTGCTCCATATCCTTTCCCATCATAATAAGAGCTCAGTTTGTTTCCTGTAAGTAGGTTGTTATAGACTCCAAGTCCTGTCATATGATAAACAGCGGGAGCACCTAACTCGCTAAAGAATTTTAAATTATTTGACTGCGTGTATTTTTGCAAATTAATAGCCGATCCAATCGCATAATGATTTCCTATATTTCGCGATATTCCGAGTACTACTTTTAAATCCGAAACTGTATTTTTAGGTCTGGGATCTATATCTCGGTATTCCATTAAAGCACGGTATTCGGCAACAATTCCCAGGGTCATTTTTTGATATCCTTTAGTATAACCTCCTTTAAAAGAATATTCTTCAAAAGAAAGATCTCCTCCTATAGAATCGGCGGTTACATAAGGATATATTACCTGATAATCTGAGCTTTCGTTCCATTGTACATTTTTACGTTGACCATTTTTATAGTTTGCATTTCCCCAAACTGTATTTTTAGGATCAATCTTATAATAGGATTGTGCATTAATAAGAAACTCACTAATGCCATTTCCGAATTGTTGAATATTGGTTTGCTGCGATGTAGTATTATACCCCGCACTAAACTCTGATAAGGAATAGCGACGAGCATATTGCATATTTGCAGGGTTTGTATAAAATGCACCAGAAAAATTATTTTCGGGAGCTAAATCCTCATGAATTCGGATAAGAACCGAGGTGCTATCCTGTGCATGTAGCATAGCTGAACTAAAAATAATAAATAGAAAAATGGAACGAAAACTCATGATTAAATTATTAATTCATTAAAGATGGTTTAACCTCTGGGCTAAAATCTAATGTAGAGTTATTAGTATCTTTCAATTCTTTTTTACCTTTTGAGTCCGTTGTAAGCACTTTACGACGAACACTTTTTCCGTAACGACTTTGGTCTGCATCTACTTTTCCGCAGTATGTCCATCCCATATCCAATGAAGGGTCGGTAACAATCCATTGAAATTCTGACGCAACACTTAAATTAACTGCATCTACAATCCATGAATTAGGAATAGAGTAAACACTCTCTCCCATAGGATAACTTTCTCCTCCTACTACCAAATTATATTCATAGTCGTACGTGTAATCTGCCAAGTAAGCATCTTTATTTATTGGCAAACGAGCAATAACAAAGCTCTTGAATCCTCTGTTATGTACAATCATCGATGAGAATAAATTCTCTATATTAGGAACTGCAGGATTATCTACGTCATCTGCATCTTCTGTATAAAATTCGAAATTAGCTGTTCTTAAATCAATCGAACCTGGGTTGTATTCTTTATGATTAATTGCATCTTCGGCAATAATAAAAAATCCTCCCGGAGCAATAGGATATGTAGTTCCTGTTCCGGGAACAATAGCAATTGCCGATGCTGCAAAAGATTTTGCCATGATATTTGGCGTATAAGCCTGTTTCTCTACCGTCATAAATTCCGATTGGGCAATCATTAATCCATCTGCGTATAATACTTTATCTGTATTGTTGTAAATTTTAAAGTATTTGTCTCCTAGATATTGTTTTCCTTCGGCAGTTCGCGTTCCTGTAAAAAACACTTCTTCGATAATAAAATCTGATTGGCTTGTTTTTAGGAAAAGGTTTAAAGAAACCAGCACTGTTTTTCCTGTAATAACAACCGATTCTTTATAACCGCTTACTGCTGCCTCAACAGTACTTTCTCCCGCAGAATATTGGATTTTTCCGTTGATAGAAATTTCGTAAGATCCCTCACTTAATTCGATAGAAAGATCATTATTTACAAATGACTTACTCTCTGTTATTTTGCCTGTATTAAGTTCTTTAAAAGATACCGAAAGGTTAGAAAGTACAACATTATTTAAATCTTCCGGGTTAACAAGTTTTAAGGTTATAGCGGTTTGTTTGCTACTATAATTATCGTCATCTTTTGAGCAAGATTGTAGTAAAGCCATTATGGCCATCGTTAGATAAATGGGTAATAGTTTAATTTTCATAATTGAGGTATTTATTTAATATTAAAGGTTATAAATTCAAGTTTAATTCCATCCCGAAATAAGGAGAAGTGAGTCCTCTTTGTTCTATCTTCTGCCCATTGATTTCGTAGTTTTGATAGTAACTAAAGAGTCGGTTAACGAACATTGATATTCTAATTTTTTTATAAAAATCTTTAGAGATTTTTAAATTCATATTCATTGACATTGGGATTGTTCTTTTCTCAAATAAATCATCGTTGTATTTTATATCCAACCATTGCAAAATAGGATCTGATTTATCTTTTTCGAGATAAGGATATTGTTCTCCCGAAGGATTTATATAAGCAATTGGTGTTCCGTTCATAGGTGTAGATTGATTGCTTCTAAACCACATAAATTGAAAGGAACTAGAGAACTCTAAACCAAGTGAAGGGATATAAGTATCGACAATTAAGTTTGTATTTAATTGTTGTTTTATAGAACCATCATCCCACTGGTAAAGACCTAAATACGGAAGTCGTTTGCCATTAATAATGATATCTTTTTGCCCACTTTTATACACAGGATTACTATTAGTATAAGTCGTTTTAAACCAAGCTCCATTTAATGTAAATCGCGTATTTATAGACTTAAAACGTTTAGACGATAACTGAAATTCAACACCGCTTTTTAGTAGTTTACTTCCGTTGTTAGTAATATTGTAAGTGGTTAATAAAGTATCCATTACAAAACTCATTTCGGCAAGATCAGGTTGTGATGTTAGTGCTGAAGGATCTATAGAACTACTATCGTATTTTTTATAAGAAAGCGCATGATATCGTGACCCACTTCTGAATCCGGAATCTAAACGTTCATTAAAAAAAGTAACAGAGAATCGGTTATTATCATAAGAGAAATCTGTGCGAACCTCCCATTTTTTATTTATTGCCGGCGTTAAATCATAATTTATTGCAGACGTTTTATAGGTCATTAAATTAATTCTTCGGTATTCGGGAGTATTATGATAATAGTTAAGCTGCACCAAATCATTATATACATAATCGGGATAAAGCTGTGCCAATGTTGGGAACTTAGTATATTGCCCTGCTCCTACTGTAAGTTCCGTTTTTAATGCGTGTTTCCCTATCTGGAAAGACGGAAGCACCCATTGTGCATTAATTCGGGGATCAAAATAATATTTTCCGTGTATAGCATAAGCCGATGGCACATTTAATAATGACATGGCTCGAATACCGCCCGCAAGGTTTAATTGATGTTTTCCTAAAGGAATTGTAATAGCATCTTCGGCAAAAAAAGCAATATCTGTACTAGCAGGAATATCTTTGTATGATCTGGGGCGTGTTGTCATTTCTGGAGATGGCGGATGTGTGGTATCGTAAACCTGACCTTTTCCGTTATTTTTAGAATATGTCCACTCCGAACCTGCTTTTAAAGCATGTGTTATTCCAAATAAACGAACTTCAAAATCTCCCATTGCTTTTAAGAAAGCATCAAATGGTTTACCATCAACCAGGAGTTCTGAGGCGTATTGAGGCGTTAAAAAAATACCGTCGGATTCTCCTTGTTCTGTATTATTAGGTATCGCTGTAGCATTTGATACTTGTACCCATTTGGTTTGTTCGATTTTATCATATTGCTGACTAAGTGATGTAGCTACATGAATCGATTTTAAAAATCGTGATGTTTTAAAGTCTAAATCAAATGAGTTAGCTATAGAAAATCGATTATAATCAGAACTATATCTATCAATTTTTGCGTAACCAACATTAGGATCTGCTCTCTCATTATCCATCGAACCGCTATAATCTAAACTAGAATCCCATTGAAGCAGATAAGAATCATCCTCCCATGTTTTTTGCGCTCGTATAGATGCAGTGATTCTTTTGTAGTTTTCGAAACTATTGCGAGGATCTGATTTTGCATCCAGGTAATCAAGTCCAACATTTAATACAAATCGTTTCTCTTCAGATTCAAACCCTTTCCCTACATAATACAGCTTACTAAATTCATCTGCTTTAAAACGAGATTCCCAATTACTGCGTCCTCTTTTTCGTTTAATTTTAATAAGTCCGCTGGTCAAATCTCCATATTCTACAGATGGAATACCTCTTATAATTTCGACTTTCTCAATTTGATCTGTAGATATAGAACGCATGTCTACTCCTTTTGATGTTGTGTTTCTGCGTGTATTTGCATATCCGGAACCCGGAGTAATAGTCATTCTTGGTCCAGTTGAATATTGTAAGTTAGCATCGGTATTAAGAGGAATTCCGTCGATTACAAAAGCAGTTCCAAGAGAGGAAATATCATAATTAGAATCGGCTATGCCTACTTCTCTTAATTTAATGTGATTGGATGCATTAAACACAGGATCTTTGGAGCGTCCGCCTGGTAATAGTTCTAATAAATCGGTAAAGCTCGAAGGCTGCAAATGTTGCATGGCTCTTTTATCGATAATAGAGGTACTTGTCATTCCTCGAGACTCTGTAGCTGTTATAACTACTTCGTTTAACTCAATACTTGCAGGTTTTAACTCTAAAGACAAATTTTGATTGGTTGTAAACTCTAGCTTTTTTTCGATGGTTTCGTAACCTGAATGTGATAGCTTTATTTTGTAATTACCGCTTACAATAGCATTCAGAACAATGCTACCAAAATCGTCTGATTGTCCTTTATATTTCTGAGACGATCCTTCTACAGTTAGCAAAGCCCCTTTTATAGGTAGTTTACTTTCGGCATCTTTAACGGTAATCTGAATATTTAACTTATTTATATTTTGTGTAAAACCAAGGTTAGAAAATAAGATGAATACTAACAAAATAATGCTTTTAGAAAATATTGGCGGGAGACTATTACAATAAGTCATTGTAGTTAATTTGTAATGCAGTTATATGATATATAACAGAAAGGTGATTAAAAGTTGCAAATATAACTTAATTTAGACTCGATAAAAATAGCAAACTTTAAAAAATGTAATCTCCCATATTTAAAGGGCTCAATCTCCTACTCTCTTAAAAAATCAAAACACTAACTATCAATCAATTAAAGACTTATTATTTCAGATTTAGTTTCTAAAATAAATTTCTCCCTTAATCATAAAGGTGTCTGAAAAAGAATACAAAGCAAATGGGTCTCAACTTTTCTATTGTTTATAATAAAGGTTATCCGAAAAGTTAAAGTTTAAAATCACGGTATCTTATTATCAGTATTTAACTACGTTTTTAAATATTTTAAATTAAATAATGAAAGAATAATTTTACAATATTGTTTAATTTGCCTTAATTTGCGACAATTATTATCGTAATTATCTATTATAAAAATGAAAAAACAATTATTAATTATCGGAGGTGGTTTTGCAGGTTTTTGGAGTGCTTTAAGTGCTATACGCCAAAGTCGTGAACTAAAAAAAGAAAATGAATTAGAGGTAACTTTAGTTAATATGGATGCGTATATGACCATTCGCCCAAGATTATACGAAGTTTCTCTGGAAGGTTTAAGAGTCGAACTGAATAAATACTTTAAACCATTAGGTATTAAACTTATTATTGGCAAAGCAGAAATCATTGATCCTGACCAAAGAAAGGTAACAGTAGCTACCGAAAGCGGATCAAGATTGTTGAGCTATGATTATCTAATCTTATCTTCTGGAAGTGTCCTGAAAGCTATAAATATTCCTGGTATTGAAAACACATTTAATGTTGATACTTTTTATGGTGCTCAGAAACTAGAAGATCATTTAACACAATTGGCAAATAAAAAATTTGAAGGCGAAGGCGCTACAACTTTTGTAGTTGCAGGAAGCGGATTAACAGGGCTTGAAGTAGCAACTGTAATCAAAGAAAAAGCAAATAAAATTTTAGCCGATCTTGGTCAGAATGCAATTGAATTTGAAGTAGTACTTATCGAAAAGTCAGAAAAAGTAGGGAATTATTATGCTCCTGAAGCTCAAGATTATTTATTAGAGACATTAAAAGCCAAAGACATTACCATTGCAAACGGTGTATATCTGGCCGCAGTAGAAAATAACGGAGCCACATTAAGTGATGGTCGTTTTATAGCTTCACAAACAGTTATTTCGACTGTTGGATTAGTAGCAAGTTCCCTTTGTAACTTTTTTAAAGGAAAAAAAGATAAACTGGGGCGACTTCATGTAAATGAATATTTAAAGTTGGAAGAATATAAAAACGTAATTGCTGCTGGTGATGTTGCTAATATTCCGGTTGATGATAAAGGCAACAGTTCGCTTATGGCTTGTCAGTTTTCTATGTTCCTTGGCAAATGGGCTGGACATAATGCTGTTAACGATTTATTTTCGCAACCGCTTAAACCGTACAGTTATACTGATTATGTAACTTGTTTAGATTTAGGTCAGCAAGACGGAATGCTTACTAGTGGCTGGGATCGCAAACTGGTAGCCAGTGGGATTGAAGGAAAGACTATCAAAATGGAAGTTACTACAAAATTAATCTATCCTGCAGACGATGTTAAAACTGCACTAGAAGAATCTTATCCTGAAGTTCCTAATGTGAACCAAAATGCTGTTTAATATAAAAACTAACACATTGGACGTAATTTTTAAAACATAGAAACATAGTTTTTGTTTGCTTAAAAAAGGCATTTCACTTATTTAAGCAAACACATAGTTATATTATGTGAAAGAAATGTATTTCTTTTTGTCTCCTTTCCGATACATAAAATCTATATCTCTATGTGTTTAATATTTTTTTTATGCCCCTAACAAAGCGAACAAACTAAGTAATTACTGCCAACGAATTAAAACTAGATTCTTATGAATTTTATAAAATCAATTGTATGCCAACTTTAGGAAAGAATGTAGAATATGCGATACACTCATTGGTGTATTTAATAGATCCTCCAGAAGGGAATACGATTACTGTACGTGATTTGGCAAATTTCCAAAACATATCAGAATCTTATCTCGCTAAGGCTTTTACTAAATTAAAAAAAGCAGGAATTGTACGCTCAAACATAGGTGTAAAAGGCGGTTATAAACTCGCCAGATCTACCACAGAGATTACATTTCTGGATATCGTTCTTGCTGTAGAAGGAGAAATATCTTTTTTTGAATGCAACGAAATCAGAGGCAATTGTGTACTGCTGGACAAGGAAAATCTTCCTTGGAAAAAAGGCAACTTTTGTGCAATACATCTGGCAATGATTGAGACAGAAAACAAGATAAAGGATTCGTTACGAGAAAAAAACCTGCAATGGGTTCATGATATGATTCGTAAACAATACGGACAAGAAATGATTGATAAAACACGAGATTGGTTTCAGACAAATGTCTTTGATTCAAAATAGTTTTTTGCTGAGGTCATGAGTATAATACAAACACGAATTTCACTAATTATCACTAAATTAACCATTAAGGCTTGTGTAAATTAGTGAAATTCGTGTTCAAAATACATAACTAAACCTTTAACCAATAACACAGTGCATTGTTGTAGTTAGATTTTTAAAGCCCGCTTTTTCATATGCTTTAACTGCCGATTCATTCTCATAATATACTTCGAGTCTTACCTCTGTTATTCCTTGAGATAAAACCCATTTTTTAAGGTCGTTAAGTATTAGATTACTAACACCTTTTCCTCTAAATTCCGGGCTCACAAACATGAAACCTATATACCCGAATAATTCATGTTTCTGGAAATCTTTTGCCGATCGGATTTGCGCATATCCGCATCCAATAATTTGATTATCGCTTTCGACAACCAGAACTTCTGTCACCTCATCTAGTATAAGTTCTTGTATATCATAATAGAATATTTCGCCCTCTTTTAATGTTGGGTCAAACGGACGTTCTGCATTAACAAGATGTTGCAAAAATTCTGAAAGTTTAGGCAAATCAGTATTTGTGGCTCGCCTTGTAGCTATGTTTTTGTTATTTATATCCATATTTCAAATATATGCAAAATACTTTTTTTAATGAATTAAAAAGTACGCTACCTGAATAGAATATCATTAAATTAAGAAGGACATCTTTACACTGATATAAATTAAATTTAAATAAAAAACCTCTCCAAAATAAAACATTTGAAGAGGTTTTGAGCTTTCTCCTTATAATGAAGCACTCGTGGTATTTTTAATTCTTTTTATTATTTTGGTTGTTGCTGTGTTACACAATGCACCATTCCTCCGTTTTTGTATAAATTTCGAACATCGATTCCTATAACCTTTCTACCCGGAAACAAACCTGCAATAATATTATTCGCTACAGCATCGTTAGGATCATTATAATTTGGCACTAATACTTTTCCGTTGGCGATATAAAAGTTTATATAACATCCTTTATAGCCTAAATTGGTTCCGTTTGTAGTTACTACATCATTTTGAGATAATGGCAAATAAACTTTGGTATATGCCTGATTATTTTTGTTAGAGGCATTATACAATAAATCGATATCACTTTGCTTTAATCCCCAATCCAGCAAATCATCATTACTCATCGTTACCAATTTATTACCAGGAACAAACTTTGCAATTCCATCAATATGCATATCGGTTACATCGTATTTACTAAAACCTCCTTCTAACCAAATAAATTTTGTAGCACCATAATACTTTATGAAATTAGCTTCTGCTTGAGCTTGTGTCATACCGTAATTTCTGGTCGATCTGTTTTTCTGACTCAAAACAGCACTTTTCGTAGCCATTAATACGCCATTACCATCTAGTTCTACAGCTCCGCCTTCGTTTACCATCGGAACTTTTATTGCTGTCATACCAATTTCTGATGCTATAAAAGATGGGATTGCGTCACATTTTTCATAACCAAATTTTTCTCCCCAACCATTAAATCCCCAGTCCTGAAGTACTAACTGACCTGATTGGCTTTTGGCAAAAATAGGACCGTTATCCCTAACCCAAACGTCGTTTGTTTGATGTATTTTAAAATCAACATTAGTTAATGGTATTCCGGCTGTTGCCAAAAGTTTTTCTATTCTTGATTTTTCTCTTGTATCATACGCTATAATATGAACTTTTTCTGTAGACTCTAATGCTTTTGTCATAGCAACCCATGTTGCATCCAGACTATTTCTATAACTTACTCCGTACTCATATTGATGTGGCCATTGTAACCACGTTCCTTCATGAGTCGAAGATTCTTCTGGCATCGTATAAAGAACAGAAGTAAGTGGCTTAGTTGGATCTGGTTTAGATGTTGTTGCATCAAGATCAGCACTATCGCAAGCCGAAATTAAAATTGCAAAAGTCATAGTTAAGATTGCTTTATTGTTCATTTTTTTGTTTTTAAAATTATTTATACTCTTTGGTATAACTATAATTCCTTCTTTATTTTAGGCAAAAACTATTGACTAATACGAGAAGGGGTTTAATAATTATTCGACAAATAGAATACTTATTAAACCCCTAATTATTTTTTTTCTCCCAAATGGATTGTTTTGGGTACAGAAAGTTTGTTTTGCTTATTTCTTAACCAATTCTCTTACCTAATTTGGCTAGAAATTCTTGTTTGTTTAGTTTACTAATCGGCACTTTATGAGTGCCAATAATGGCTAGATTACCATCTATTAATTCTACCTTATTGAGGTTAACAATAAAGGAACGATGGCAACGATAAAAAGTCTGGTTCGAAAGTTCTTCTTCCATTGTTGACAGAGCAATTAAGGTTGTGTAATTTTTTTTCTCCGTAACAATTTTTACATATTTATGAAGCCCTTCTATGTATAAAATATCTGTCAAGAGAATTTTAATATGCTGATGGCTGGATTTTATAACTATCGATTTATCTACAAAAGTAGCTTCGGTAGCATCTTTGGTATCATTCTCTAAATTCAATAATTCTAATGCTCTGGTTGCTGCTTTATAAAAGCGCTCAAATGTTATTGGTTTTAATAAATAATCTACAATGTTTAATTCATAACCATCCAAAGCAAATTCAGAATAAGCTGTTGTAAAAATCACTTTTGGCGGATTTTGTAATGACTTTAAAAAATCTATTCCTGATAAATGCTGCATCTGAATATCTAAAAAAACTAAATCAACTTTATGCGTTTTTAGGTATTTGTCTGCTTCAAGAGCCGATGAGCATTCGTGTACAACTTCGAGTTTTGGAATTTGCAGCAAATGCGTGCGTATTAATATACGGGCCAGCGTTTCGTCATCGACGATTAAACATTTATATACTGTCTTTGTTTCCATAAAAGCTTAGGCTTACTTTATATATCAAATTGCTGTCTTCAACTTTTAATTCATATTCATTCCCAAACAAGTTTTTAAGCTGAGATTCTAAATTCTGCAATCCAATTCCTTGATTATTTGATTTAAATTGAAAGGAATTTGCAATCGTAAATTCAATCTTGTTCTGGATCGTTTTTAAATCTATTGTAACAAATCCATTTTTACTTTCAATAATATCACCGTGTTTAAAAGCATTTTCTATAAGTGTAATGAGTAACAATGGCGGCACTTGTTTTACCGAATTGTCGTCGGATACATTAAAAATAATATTATCCATCCCTTCTATCTGACGGTATTTTTGAATCTGAATATACTTATTGATTATCTCAATTTCCGATGTTAAGGACGTTTGTTTTTTGCTGCCTTCGTAAAGAAAATAACGAAGTATATCTGCCAGAGTAGCTAGCATTTTTGGAGCATTATCACTTTTTATTACAGTTAACGCGTAAATATTATTGAGGGCATTAAAAAGAAAATGTGGGCTAATTTGAGATTTTAGCAGCATCATTTCCGTTTGTAATTTTTCGTTTTCTAATTGTAATCGCAACTGTTTCTCGGTAAAATATTTATTAAAAACCCAAACAATATAGGAGATAAAAATATAAAGCGAATGGTTTAAAAGAAATGAAGTAAAAGACTTTAGCAAATCATCATCGTACAAAATAACATTTAAACCCGTAGAATAATAAATAGAGAAACTAAGACTTAATAAGGCAACTAGTGATGCGATATAGGCTATTTTCCCTTTTTTGTTTAAAACAAACGGAAGCAAAACCAATAGATTAATATAAAATTCTATACCAAAAAATATAACTTCAAGAGAAGAGTACAAAACACTTTCTTTGAAATTGTAAAAAGAGGCTATATAATCAAATACGTATAAAAAGATAAATACCCAAAAAAGAATATGGTAGTAAATTTTATTCATTTGACTTTAAATTTTATACAAAGTAATTAATTTAGAAGATACATTGGCAGTAAACGAGTAATTGTTTTTTTTATTGGTTAAACCAAAAAAATCTCATAAACCAATGATACTTGTTGCTACAATTAATTTCAATGCATAAAAAATTTCGCCTAGCGTTACGTTGACGAATCCGAACGATTCTCAAGTCTTTCAAATTCTTTTTCGGCTATTTCTTTTGCCATCATAAAGAATTTAATACACTTTTCTTCAAGAATATTTCCATCTTCGATAGTTATACTTTGCACATCTTTAGATCCTGACATTTCAGAATTTGCAATCATCAGCTGATGGATTGCAGTTTCTTTTTCATCAGTAAAATCAAAAGGGAACTCAATTTCTTCTATGTAATTCAATAAAGAAAATAAATAATTCATAGAAAACTTACCCGAGTGATATCCCAGAAACAAGTAAATGAGTCCTCCTGCTATTTGTTCAACAGCTTTATGATGGAGTATGTTTTTTATAAAAGTCGAATCTTCTATAAAACAATTTTGAGCAAGGCTAAGGAACTGTTGAGCAAGCAACATACGGTTTTCAAAATATTTCTTTGAAAAATCTGTATCTCTTTCCACCTCAAAAACATTAGAATAAACAAGATATAAAGGATTATTATAAATCAAGAGTCCGTTTGCTATAATAGTATCTAAGAAATATTTCTTGTTTTGGCTTTTCTTACGCAAGTAACTAGCACTATGATTAAGGATGGTTACTTTATACTTATTCCCAAATTTCTCCGTAATCTGAGTTTGCAGCAACTCTATCGCATTCTCTATATGTTCCAGGTTAAGAACCAACAAATAAAAATGATAATCAGGAAGTTCATTACTATAATTCTTGTTTTTATCTATTAATTCCTGTTTATGATTTGTTGTATATCCAAAACAATATATTGATCTTGTTTTAAGGGATTCTACAATTACAGCACTTATCTGGGAGAATGCCTCATCCATAATATAATTAGGCTGGATTCTTCCATTAAAAATCGATTTCCCTAAAAAAGATTGATTATTCAGTTCTCTTACTTTTTGTTTACACGATTTTACGTATTCAATAAAGAGTCTGTTAATTTCTCTCTGCATTAATTCGATTTTTCCTTTGGCTTTATCAATTAATGCAGCATCAATATCGACCATATCACGGTTTTGCTGTATGCTATTGTAAGCGGCATTAAGCATTACCAAAATCTCTTTATCTTCTTGGTTTTCTTTATTCAGTATGGTTTTAAATGTAGGTGCAAAATCTATTATATAATCATAATGCATTAATAAACATGTAGAACTAATAAATTCTGGCATAAGAAACTCTGAAGCACAGATATAAATATAACGCAAGGTTTGGTGCAATGCAAAGGCTGCTTCTACCCGCTTATTATTTCTGGTATAAATAGAGACATTACGAAAAATTACTACAGCAGCTTCAATGTCTATATCAAATCTTTTTTTAGCTCTTTTAGACAATTGTTTAGAAGTGTCTGTACGTGGATAGAATACTTTAGAATCTGACTCAAAATAAACCAATTCTTTAAAGGTACAATGTTGTATAAAAAACAGTTTTCCTTTTTTAAATCCATAATCTACCCAATTAGAATTAATGAATTTAAAAACAAAATCAGGATATAATTTTATGAATTTATGAGTTGTTTCATTTAATGCATCTCCGTCCTGACTACAATTTTCTTTCAGGACAAATGTTATAATAACTACATTATTACTAGCACTATAGGATACATAAACTGCTCCTGCTTCGATAAAATGAAGCAAATCTTTAATTACTTTTTCCAATCGCTCACGATGGGGATTACTTTGTGCTATTTTAATCGGATAATCCATAATTTACTTTTACTTGTTAAAACATCTCCTATTTTGTAGCTACTAATCTTGCCCTTATAACCACCTAAACACTACTGAATACTAAAGACTTTCGCCTCATTTCTTGTACAAGCTGCTAATGATACGTGAGTCATAAGCATACTTCTTCTTTTTTTTTGTACGTTTGTCTTTTAGTTAATCTTTTTCTTATAATGTTACAAATATATAGAGTATATCCTACATATTATAATAAATTGAGTAAATAATCTATAAATATATACAATGATTATCGACAGAATCCTACAACTTATTAAATATAAAGGAATTAACAAAAGAAAATTCTATATCGAAACTGGTCTTTCTAATGGTTTTTTAGATAAGGTTAGAGATATTGGTGTATCAAAAATAGAGCATATACTCAATGTCTATCCCGATATTAGTGCCGAATGGCTTTTAATGGGAAGAGGAAACATGATTTTAAAGCCAATTGGTTTTGAAGACGAGTCCGATTTAGGAAATAATTTACTTCAGGAACCAAATCCTGTTTATAATAAAACTGCACAAAACAAAGTACCATTATACGATATCCAGGATTCTGCTGGAATTGTTTCTTTGTTTAAAGATGCTAACCAAGACCCAATAGATTTTATTTCGATTCCTGGTTTACCAAAATGCGATGGTGCTATTTATGTAAATGGTGATAGTATGTATCCTCTTTTAAAAAGCGGAGATATTATTGTGTACAAAAAAGTAAATAACATTCCAGAGAATATTTTTTGGGGCGAAATGTATTTGGTTTCTTTAATAACTGATGATTCTGAAGAATTTGTTATGATTAAAAAAGTCCAAAAATCGAATAAAGGTGAAGATTGGATACAATTAGTAAGCGAAAACCCTCAGCATCAAGCTAAAGATATTCACTTTAAAAACGTTAAAGGATTAGCGTTACTAAAAGCAACAATTAGAATAAACGCTACACATTAAATACAATACATAATCATTTTATATCATAAACAAAGCTTCGGGGAAATCCGGAGCTTTTGCATTTTACAGCTTTCCTATTTAAGTCTACCTCAAAATAAATTATATATTAGCTAAACCAAACAATAAAAAATTGTAAAATGAAATTACCTCCTTACAATAGTTTTCCAAACGTTATTGGCGATAAAATCTCGTTGCGCCAAATACTACCCTCTGATCTTAACGACATTATAGAAATTTCGTATTATGATGCAGTTCAAGCAAAAACACTAGAGCAAGCAGCAGAAATGCAAGCTAAAATCGATAAAGATTATACTGATGGCAACTCTATACATTGGGGTATTGCAGATAATACAACCAATAAAATTGTTGGAACTTGTGGCTACTATCGCGGACTAGACATTGGAGCGGGAGAACTTGGTTGTGTTTTATTGCCTCAATATCGCGGGCAAGGTTTTATGACTTTGGCAATGACTCTGGCCATAGAATTTGGAAATAATCATATAGGATTAAACCGTATTTGGGCCGAAACATCTCAAGAAAACCAAAACGCAATAAAACTTCTTGAGCGTCTTAACTTCATTAAAATTGGTGATCTGGAAGACAACCATATCGAATACGAATTAAAACAAAATGCATAAATAAAAAATTTTTGGGGAATCTAGAACTTTATAAGTTCTCGTATTTTCATCTTGGTCTAAAATTAAAATAAATTATATATTAGCTAAAGAATTAATACAAACCATTTTAGCTATTTAGACCACGAGCCCCATGACTAAGAAAACCATAATCTTACTCGGATTTATTATTTTAAAGTTTGCTTTACAATACATATTAATAAGTCCGGAATATGATTTGCAACGTGATGAATACCTACATCTCGACCAGGCAAATCATCTCGCTTGGGGATATTTATCGGTTCCTCCTGTAACATCCTGGATTTCTTATATCATCCTGTTACTCGGAAATTCTGTTTTCTGGGTAAAATTCTTCCCAGCTCTTTTTGGTGTTTTAACCCTTTTAATCGTCTGGAAAACTATCGAAAAGCTCAACGGAAATTTATATGCTTTAATTCTCGGCGCAACTTGTATTATATTTTCGTCATTACTGCGAATAAATATTCTTTATCAGCCCAACTCCTTAGATGTATTATGTTGGACAGGATTTTATTATATCCTAATACAATACGTTACAACCGAAAAACCTAAATGGCTTTATATAGGAGCAATTGCATTTGCCTTTGGATTCCTTAACAAATACAATATTCTTTTTCTGCTTATAGGATTACTTCCTGCCTTGATACTATCTAAACAACGCAGAATATTTACAGAAAAAAAAATCTATATCGCCTTACTTTTAGGTTTAGTATTGATTCTTCCAAATCTTTTATGGCAATACAACAACCATTTTCCGGTTATTCACCACATGAAGGAACTTGCCGAAACACAATTGGTAAATATGGATCGCGTAGAATTTTTAAAAAAGCAATTCCTTTATTTTATAGGTTCTTCTCTTGTAATTCTCTCCGCTTTATATGCGTTATTATTTTATAAACCTTTCGAGAAATATAGATTTTTTTTCAGCTCACTTATCTTTACAATAATCGTTTTTCTATACTTTAAAGCCAAAGCTTATTACGCAATTGGACTGTATCCTATTTACATTGCTTTTGGCGCTGTTTATCTTTCGCAAATTTTAAACTCGGGTAAGAAACGTTATTTACAGCCTGTATTTGTAATCATTCCGTTGTTGTTGTTTATTCCTATGTACAATTTGTCTTTTCCTAATAAAAGCCCTGAATACATCATAAAGCATCCCGAAAATTATAAAAAACTAGGTATGCTAAAATGGGAAGATGGCAAAGATCATAATTTACCTCAGGATTACGCCGATATGCTTGGTTGGAAAGAACTTGCCCGCAAAACCGATTCGGTTTATGCAACTATTCCAAATCCAGAGAAAAAGAAAACCCTCGTTCTTTGTGACAATTACGGACAGGCTGGAGCAATTAATTATTATACCAAACAAGGAATAAAAGCAGTTTCCTTTAATGCCGATTATATTAACTGGTTTAATCTTGATATACAATACAACAACTTAATACGAGTTAAGGAATACCATAAAAATGATGATGAAATGGCAGAAACTGGCCCATACTTTCAGACTGCTATAATAGCCGATTCTATCACAAATAAAAATGCCCGAGAATACAAAACAACCATCTTTGTATTTACAGGCGCCAAGATTGATATTAATAGAAGAATTGTTGAGGAGATTTCTAAGGAAAAGAACTAAGGTTCTTTTTGAGGCACTAAGGTTCTGAGATGCAAAGGGACAAAGGTTTCTCAGTTTGTGTAGAGAAAGGTTTTGAAAAAAGGTTCAAAGGCACAAAGATACTGAGGTACTAAGGTTTGGATTGAACATAAAACACAATTCTGTCATTTGATGCAAGGAAAACCCAGATAATATAAATCAAACTAATAGCTCGACAACGGATTCGAGCCACAAATAACATGCTATAAACATAGTCAACGGTTTCAACCGTTGGAACGCAATGAATTATCGCAATCTGTATCACACGGTTGAAACCGTGGGCTATGATAAAATTGAATAGAATTTAATAAATTAGAGTTCTTTGGTACATGAAATCAAGTTCCTTGTCCCCTTGAATTAAAACTTTAAAATAATATTTGGCTTTGATTGTCGAGCTACTTATGTGTTCTTCTCCCGAAGCTTCGGGACGCTCAGAATGACAAGATTGCGAATACTTAAAACCTTAATGCCTCAGAACCTTTGAACCTCAAAAAGAAAAAATGCGAAACAACCCAAACTCCGTAATATCCAAACTTAGCTCTAACCCAAAAAATATATTCCTTTTGGATAGTATTGGTGCATTTTTAACTGCTTTCTTATTGGGATTTGTCTTGGTAAGATTTCAAGATAGTTTCGGAATGCCTCAAAAAACACTTTATATTTTATCGGTTATAGCGTTTATTTACGCAACATACTCTTTGTGTTGTTATTTGTTTGTTTCTAACAAATGGCGCTTTTATCTAAATATAATCATGATTGCTAATGCTTTATATTGTTGCCTTACAACGGGACTTATAATTTACTATTTCCATAAACTAACCCCTTTAGGTTTAATTTATTTTATACTCGAAATAATTGTTATTGTTTTCTTAATTTACTTAGAAGGTTCAAAGGGTTTTGAAAAAGGCTTTGAAAAAAGGTTCTGAGGTACTAAGGTACTAAGGTTCAGAAATACTAAAGTTTGGATTGAACATGAAAAACGCAATATTATGATTCTTCTCCCGAAGCTTCGGGACGCTCAGAATGACAAGATTGCGAATACTCAAAATCTTTTTACAGACAAACTGAAAAACCTTTGAACCTTTGTCTCTCAGAACCTTAGTCCCTTTAAAAAAACCTTCCTCCTAAGCCATAAACAAGGCATGCTTATTATAGTTATACAATACTAAATCGTATGGTACTAAGTTTGGTAATACTTTTTCAGAAGTGGGATCAAACTTTATATTATTTGCTTTGCGGAATAAGTAAATATCTTTTAAACAATTAGATAAACTCTGATGTATCATTGATGAAGTTATAGGCAGTTTATTATCTCCTACCAATAAATCGATTTGATAATTAGAACTAGATTTAGAAAGATTATTACCAATTATTCTTATTTCGAATGTTGTCGGTTTCCCATTATGTTCTCCTTGATATTGTACTTTCATAGTTTTATCGGTTTAAATTAAATACAACTTTGTTACTATTGTTTTTTATGTAATCGTTTGTAAAAATAAATTTAGTAATAAAATCTTTTTAATTCGTGATTTTTTTTAAAATATTTTCTAGAAACCACCTCCTCTCTCCACCCTTGTATTTACTCGGATTCAAGCTAAATATTCTTATCAAATTCTTGCTTTTTGAACTAAAAAATAAGAATATCACACGTATTTTCTTAAATAAATAATTTAGTCAATTTTTTACATAGATATTTTTCCTACTTTTGGCAATTATTACCTAACGACTAAAAATAACGCCAATCAACTGACCTTTAAACCCTTGAGTTATGGAAAAAAAACTACTCATTAGACTAATATTTCTCCTTATTAGTTTCCCAATTTTTGCATTCCAAACCCCAACAAACATTCCAATTCCTGATACAGAATACCAAGCTTTGGTCGATTTTTACAAAGCTACCGGTGAGTCTAACTGGAATAATAAATGGAATACCAAAGAAAATAATCTTCACGAAGTTGCCTGGTATGGTGTAACCGTAGAAAACGGACACGTAACAGCAATTAACCTCAACAATACAAGTAACATTGTTGGAAAAATCCCAGTATCTTTTGGGAATTTAAAATTCTTAAAAAGCCTTTCCCTTTACGGCGCAAGTTACAGCAAAGACTTAAGCACAACCGATTTGGGAGTTCTATCAGAATTAGAAGCGCTAGAAACTCTCGACTTAAGAAATTGTAACATAAAAGGTAGCATTCCTGCTTCATGGAATAAGCTAAAAAAATTAAAAACCTTATATCTAAGCAACAACGCCATCACTTCTTTACCCAAAGAAATTGGAGAGATGGAAAGCTTAATAACTTTAGAATTATCTACCAACCAAATAAGTGTTTTAACAAAAGAATTAGAAAACCTTACTGCTTTAAAAACAGTAAATCTAGCTAGCAATAAAGTATCAACTATCGACGCTTTATTAAAAAGTACCGTTAGCTTAGAATTAAATTCCCAAACTCTTAGCATTGATAAATTGCAATATGAGGGAGTTGATTTAAAAATTAGTAATCTCCCAAATGTTGTTCTTTACAACAGAACCAAAAATGATTTCTCGGCCAGAAGACCAATAGGAATTTATGTCCGCGGGAGTCAGGTAGGAACAAATATAACCGTTGGCGAAGATGGTAGCCTTACGATTCCATCGGCTTATCTGGCTACATTAAAAAATGGAGATGAAGTATATCTGCGTCAGCAATATGATGGAACTTCTGGAGCGGCATATTACAGTAATATTTATTTCACTACTGTAAAAGTAAACCAACCCGGAATACCAAATATAGAATATCAGGCATTGGTAGATTTTTACAACGCCATGAATGGTAGCAAATGGAATAATAAATGGGACATTAACGAAAACAACCTTAATGAAGGTGCATGGAATGGTCTAAGTATAGAAAACGGACATGTAACGGGAATTAACCTCAACAATACCAACAATATATCGGGAGCAATACCGGCTTCTTTCGGAAACTTAAAATATCTAAAAAGCTTTTCTCTATATGGAGGAAACTACGGCAAAGATTTAAATACTACAGATTTGAGTTCTCTATCAGAACTAGAATCTCTAGAAACTCTTGATCTAAGATATACCAAACTAAAAGGGAATATTCCAGCTTCATGGAGTAAACTAAAAAAATTAAAAACATTGTATTTAAGCAACAATACAATTACTGGATTACCAGATGAACTAGGAGAAATAGAAAATCTGGTAACCTTGGACTTATCTTCCAACCTGATAAAAACAATTCCAGTTTCTATAGGTAATCTCTCTTATTTAGTAACGCTAAACTTAGCCAGTAATCAGATAGAAGTTCTTATAAAAGAATTTGAAGGTTTAAACGCTTTAAAAACGTTAGATCTTTCAAGCAACAAAATTTCGAATATTGTAGCCTTGCTAAAAAGTACGGTAAGCTTAGAGCTAAATTCTCAATCTATAAGCCTGGAGAACTTTTTGTACAGTGGTACCGATGTAAAAATCGATAACATACCGAATATAGTTACCTATAATAAATCTAAAAATGATTTTTCGGGCAGAAGACAAATTGGTGTTTACATACGAGGCAGTCAGGTAGGAGCAAATATTGCAATGGCAGAAGATGCCAGCCTAACTATTCCAGCAAGTTATCTGGCAACCTTAAAAACAGGCGATCAGGTATATCTGCGCATACAATATGATGGAACGCTTAGTGCGGCTTATTATACCAACATCTTTTTTACTAATGTAAAAGTTGACCAACCACAAATACCCGATTTAGAATATCAGGCTTTAGTAGATTTTTATAATACTATGGGCGGAACACAATGGAATAATAAATGGGATATAACTCAGAACAATCTTCACGAAGGTGCATGGTATGGTGTGGGTATCGAAAACGGACATATTACAAGCCTTAACCTTAACAATAATAGTAATGTTGCGGGAGCAATACCAGCTTCTTTTAAAAATTTAAAATATCTAAAAAGTCTTTCTCTTTATGGAGGAAGTTATACCAAAGATTTAAGCACAACCGATTTAGGAATCTTATCTGACTTTGAATTTCTGGAAACTTTAGATTTAAGATATTCAAAATTAAAAGGAGATATTCCTGCTTCATGGGGTAAATTAAAAAAACTAAAATCATTGTATTTAAGTTACAATGCAATTACAGGTTTGCCAGAAGAGTTTGGCACAATGGAAAGTCTGGTAACAATAGATTTATCATCCAACCAGATAAAAGCTATCCCAGTATCGATAGGCAACCTCTTAAATCTTGTAACCTTAAACCTGGCAAGTAACCAAATAGAAGTACTTATAAAAGAATTCGAAAATCTGAATGCGTTAAAAACACTAGATCTTTCAAGCAATAAAATATCCAATATTGTAGCGTTGCTAAAAAGTACAGTAAGCCTCGAGCTAAATTCACAAACCGTAAACATAGAGAATTTCTTGTACGAAGGAACCGATGTAAAAGTGGACAATTTCCCGAATGTAGTTACTTACAATAAATCTAAAAATGATTTCTCAGGTCGAAGACAAATTGGCGTTTACATACGCGGTAGTCAGGTAGGAGCAAATTTAACTATGGCGCCAGATGCCAGCCTGACGATTCCTGTAAGCTATCTCGCTACACTAAAAACCGGAGATCAATTATACCTGCGTCAGCAATACGACGGAACACTAAGTGCAGCATATTATACCAACATCTTTTTTACTAATGTAAAAGTTAATCAGCCAAAAATACCCGATGCCGAATACGAAGCTTTGGTAGATTTTTATACCGTAATGGGCGGCAATAAATGGACCAATAAATGGGACACTAGCCTGAACAACCTTCATGAAGGAGCATGGTACGGTGTGAGTATCGAAAACGGACATATAACAGGTCTTAACCTTAATAATAACAATTACGTTGCGGGATCAATTCCTGCTTCTTTTGGAAATTTAAAATTCCTAAAAAATCTTTCTCTTTATGGAGGAAGTTACCCCAAAGATTTAAGTACTACCGATTTAAGTGTTTTATCTGAGTTAGAATCTCTAGAAACTTTAGACTTAAGATATAGCAAATTAAAAGGAGACATACCTGCTTCATGGAGCAAGCTTAAGAAACTAAAATCATTGTATTTAAGTAGCAATGCAATTACAGGATTGCCAGAAGATTTGGGCGCAATGACAAGTCTTGTTACAATGGATTTATCCGTTAATCAGCTAAAAACTATCCCTGCATCAATAGGTTCTCTTGCCAATTTAACAACTATAAACCTAAATAGCAATCAGATAGAAGTTCTTATAAAAGAATTAGAAAACCTAAATGCATTAACATCTTTAGATCTTTCTAGCAATAAAGTAGGTACTATTCAGGGATTATTAAAAACTTCTGTAGCTCTGGAATTAAACTCACAAACTCTTAGTATAGAAAACTTTCTGTACGAAGGAACCGATGTAAAGATTAGTAATTTACCTAATACCGTTCTTTATAACAGACCTATTAATGATTTTTCGGCAAAAAGACAATTCATAGTATACGTGCGTGGTACTCAGGTAGGAACTAACCTAACCGTGGCACAAGATGCAAGCTTAACCATTCCTGCAACTTATCTGGCAACACTAAAAACAGGAGATCAGCTATATCTGCGTCAGCAATATGATGGAGCTTCGGGAGCAGCTTATTATAGTAATATTTATTTCACTAATGTAAAAGTAGATCAGCCTAAGATTCCAGATGTAGAATATCAAGCTTTGGTAGATTTTTATAATGCAATGGGAGGCAGTAAATGGACTAATAAATGGGACACTAGCCTAAATAATTTGCATGAAGGTCCCTGGTATGGCGTAAGTATACAAAACGGACATATTACTGGTATTAATCTCAACAATAATAGCAACGTTGCAGGAGCAATACCTGCTTCTTTTGGGAATTTAAAATTCCTGAAAAACCTTTCTTTGTATGGAGGAAACTACACAAAAGATTTAAGCACTACTGATTTAGCAATCTTTTCTGAGCTGGAATCTCTAGAATCTTTAGATTTAAGATATTGCAAATTAAAAGGTGTTATTCCTTCTTCATGGGGGAAATTAAAAGCATTTAAAACACTTACTCTAAGTTATAATAATATCGAAAATGCAGACGAAGCATTAGCTAGTTTGCCTTTACTAAAAACAGTTGATTTTACATATCAAACCATCGCTGTCCCAACTATAGAAGTAGGTGCAAATGAATTGGTGATAAACCTGCCAACGCTTAGCACTTTTATTTTTAACGCCGATGGAGGAAGTATTAACAACAAAAATTATTTTACGCTTTTCATCAATGGCGTAAATAAAGTATCGAATTATTCTAATAAAGAAGGCAACTTAATCTTTAAGGATATAGCATTACTGAGCATAAAACTAACCGACAAAATTTCGATTACACAAAACGACGGAACTGCTCAGGGAACAACGATCAACTATAATAAAGTAACATTTGGAAAACCATTGGCAGAGGAAGAATTTGAAATTCTAAAAAAATTCTATGCTAGTACTAATGGAGCACAATGGACTCAAAAATGGGATACTTCACAAAACAAACTTCATGAAGTAAGTTGGTATGGTGTAGGCACCAAAGAAGGTCATGTTGTATCAATAAGTTTATCAGGAAATAATCTGTCAGGAACACTTCCTGAAGAATTATCTGGTTTAACCTATCTGGAAGCCCTAAACCTGCAATCGAATGTTATTGAAGGAAATATTCCAACAACTATTGGCCAACTCACAAATTTAAAAACCCTGAACTTACAAGCAAATAAACTAGGAGGAACAATACCAGTACTTTCTGGAATATCAGGTTTAAAAAAATTATCTATAGCAGCCAACCTGTTTAAAGGAACTATCCCGGCACAATTCAATCAATTCCAGAATATAGAACAGCTGGATTTATCTAATAATGGTTTTGATGCTCTGGAAACAGCTTTTACCTATGATCTGAGTAAAGTATATGTAAACCTAAGAGGACAAACAATTGTAAAAGAGGAGTTCCTGTATTTAAAAGGAGACGAAATTAGTGTAGTCTTACCTCCTATCACTACCTATAACGAAACTAATCCAGAGCAAGAAGGAAAGTATTTATTTGCCTTACAAGCAAATAACTTTAAAATATCTGAGGCAACACCAGAAGGCAATATCATAGTATTCCCGAGCGTATCTATTGCAGATGTTCCTGCGGGAGCAAAAATTACTATCTGGCAAAGAACAGGTGCTTCTCAGGGTACTTACTTGCAATATAAAGGAATTGCCGACGGATCTGAAACACCTCTTCTAGCAGAAGAATTTGATGCCTTGGTTGCATTTTTCCAAAAAGCCGGAGGTGCAAACTGGAAAACACCTTGGGACATATCTACAAATAATCTTCATGAAAAAAGATGGAAAGGAGTTACAACCAATGATGGACACGTTGTAGCAATTAACCTAACCGATAATAACTTAATTGGAGATATAAGTGCCGAGTTAGGCAAATTTGTAGAGCTACAAAGCCTTAACCTAACCCGTAATAAATTAACAGGCAGTATTCCAGACGAGTTATCAAGATTAACAAAACTTAAAACAATCGACCTTTCGGAGAATGAACTTACAGAAACAAATGTTGTATTTCCGTCCAACGTGAATTTTAAAATTGACCGTCAAAAAATTAATTTAGGTGCATTACCGCTAACAGTAAATGCAGTAATAAAAGACAAGAAGATAAATCGTTACGACCATACCAATCAGTTATTCAGTCCAAGTCAATCGTATAATATGACGCTAAAAGACAATTACCAAATGGTAACAGTTCCTGAAGATGGTATTAAGCTAATGAATATAATGAGCGAATGGAATATCCCTAACAACCAAACTCTTGAGCTTAGACAAATAGCAGGATCAGCTAGAAATAGTATCCTTACTTATACATTAACCTATCGTGAGGGAGACAGCAATCTGGATGGTATTGTAAATATATTAGACATCCAATCTTCTTTAAATTATACTCTGAGCCAGAAGCCAAAGTATTTTAATTATGCTGCAGCCGATATTAATAAGGATAAGAATTTAAACCTCTTGGATATTATTCTTCTGATAAATAAAATTCAGGATGGAGTACAAGAAAAAGTACAACAAGCTGCTAAACGTTTTGCTTTAACAAATGATCAGAATACAGTGTTAAGCATTGAAGATGATATCTTATACATCGATAGTCAAGCAACAGCTACAGCAGCATTTGACATTCGTTTAAAAGGAATAAGCAAAGAACAAGTATCAGATTTACTTTCTGCCAAAGGATATACAGTATCTATTGCAGAGAATAAAGAAGAAACAAGTGTTGTCGGATTCTCTATAGACAAAACATTATCGGGTAAGGTGGCTATTGCCAAAGTAGCTCCTAAAACGACTATTGTTTCTGCCGTAATATCCGATGATAATGCAAACGAAGTTCCTTATAAAATTGTAAATGGAACACTAGGAATAGATGATATTGATGCTAATTCTGGAAAAGATATTGTTATGAACTTCCCTAACCCTTTTAGAGAACAAACAACAATAAAATATCATTTACTAGAAAATGCAAATAAGGTAACACTGAAAGTCTACAATATGCAAGGGCAAATTGTTCGACTACAATCAGATTTAGAAACCTCAGAAGGGAAACATGAAGCGGTCTTTTTACAAAAAGAACTTGCTGCTGGTGTATATTTTTATACTCTGGAAGTACAGGCTTCAAACAGCCCAAAAATATTTAAAGGAAAAATGTTAATACAATAAATTTATTAAAATGACATCTACTAAATTAACCTCTATAAAATTAAGACCCTTTCTTGCATTTATTCTTCTGTTTTTAGGAACACTTACTTATGCCCAAAATAGTCTAAAAGTTATAAATGCAACTGCCGGACCAGGAGAAGAATCAAAAATTTTGATCGATTTATCCAATACAGATGAAGTAGTTGGAGCTGAGTTTACGCTAACAGTTCCACAAGGACTTATCATTAACGAAAAAGCAAGCAAAATAAGTGATAGCCGTAAAGGAGATCACGCTGTTTATGTAAACATCGAGAAGAATAACCCACGAAATTATCATTTTATAATTCTCTCGCTAACAAGTAATTCCTTTAAAGGAAATAGCGGGACTTTATTAGAAATTCCAATCGAAATTCCGATAAATTATCCGTCTGGGCAAACTCATAACCTAAACCTTTCTAGTGTTGTATTGAGTTCTAAAAATGCAATAGACATAGGCTCAAACCATACAAACGGAATACTTACAATAGCAACAGCACAATATCCCGATTTAACTATTTCGGGTATAACAAGCAGCGAATCTCAGATTACTCCTAACGGAAAAATTACATTGTCATGGGGAGTAAACAACATCGGAGATCGTATTGCAGCTGGAGGATGGACAGAACAAATTAGTATAATTTCGGAAACAACTGGTATCGAGTATAATTTAGGAAGTGTTTCCTATGATGGTGATTTAGAGAGCAAGAAAACCATTAGCAGAAATGCTACTTTCAACCTTCCTAAAATTATAGGGATAGACGGAAACGTAAAAATTAAAATAAACCTGGTTCCTAATTCATCTGTAAAAGAACCAGATGCGTTACAAGGCAACAATAAACTTATTAGTCCCAATACAATATTGCTCGAAAAAGTATTGTATTTAACCTTAGATAAAAAATCTATTCCCGAAAATGCGACAGAAGTAATCCGGGCAACCATAACCCAAAGCGGAGACCGAAGCACTGATAAAACATATCAACTTGCTGCTTCGCAAAACGGACAACTAGATTTTCCTGCGAATATAAAAATCCCTAAAGACCAATCATCTGTCGTTTTTTATATAAAACCTGTAGACAATACTGCTGCCGATGGAAACAGAACAGTAGCGTTATCTGTAACGGGCAATGATTACCCAACAGTTTCGGATAATATCGAAATTATAGATGATGAGGTTTCATTAATTACACTAACACCATCAAAAACAACAGCCACAGATGGGGAGATGATTACTGTTACTTTACAAACCGATTTTGCAAAAACCAAAGACACAAAATTCAGCATTACTGCAGATCAGAATTCCCGTTGGATTGTTCCATCAGAAATCATTCTACCATCAGGAAGCAAAACTGTTTCTTTTACTGTTGAGGTTAGAAACAATAAAGTACCAGAAGCAACAGTAATAGGAAAGATTACAATCCGAGCCGAAGGTTTCCAGGCTAGTAGCACCGAAATCATCTTAAAAAGCTCGAACATTCCTACTTTTGAATTCGAGATAACACCCGAAACCATTTCTAAAGGAGATGGAGTTTATGCAACTTATGCCATCATAAAACGATTGGATAAAACAGATGTTAGCATAAAAATCCGTTTGTCTGCCAATGTAGCAAATACTTTAATTCTTCCTGATATTATTGAATTTCCTGCAAATGTAAACCAGAAAAAAATCAATATTGGAGTTATAAATAACGGACTTGTCGATGGAACAAAAACTGTAAAAGTAACCGCAGATGCTTATATTCCTTCTTGTAACTGTACAGTTGCTGCAGGAAACGGAGGAAGCCAATTGGCAAAAACCATTACCATACTAGATAGTAATGGCCCTGCTTTGTTTGTAAAAGCAAACCCTACAACCGTTAAGGCAGGACAAGAAAATTCTGCAAAAATAACTATTGCAAGAAATTCTGTAGATACATCGACAGCTATTCCTGTAAGACTTTCATCAGATGCTCCTACAATTGTATCTATTCCTGCAACTGCTACTATTCCTGTAGGAAAAGAAGCCATAGAGATAGAAATAAGCACTAAAATAGATCCAAATAAAAAAGGAGATCAAACTATACGTGTTCAAGCCGAAGCAGACAATTATAGCTCTGGATTTGCATGGATAATTGTAACCGATCAAAATAAACCTGATGCTACTATTACAAAAATAAACACTGTAACTCAAGCAACAGGAAAAGATAACATCGAAGTAGCTACAACAATTACCAATCAAGGATTTGCCATTCTTACCAAAGGTTCTAAAATAGAATATTACCTTTCTAAAGATAAATCTACAAAAAATGCAATCCTGCTGGCAACTACCGAATTAGACAAAGATATCGAAGCAGGAAAATCACTAAATTTAGTTAAACCAATTCAGCTGCCTGAAAAAGCTGGCGATTATTTTTTAATTGTAACTATAAATTCAAATCAAAAAACAGACGAATTAACATTTACAAATAACGAAGCCAATACTGAAATAAAATTACTTCCGGGTTATTTTGCAACTGCTACCGTAGCTAAATCATTATACAAATCTGGCGAGTTAGTTACTATAACCGGATCTGCCAAAATGCTCAATAATTCTCCTGCTACAATCAAAGAAGTAGAAATCACGATTACCAGCGGAAACTTTGTTCGCCTATATACCGTTACAACAAATGCTTCTGGAAATTTTGCTTATGATTTTGAACCGCTACAAACAGAAAGCGGGCACTATGGCGTAAGTGCTGGTTACCCAGGAACGAATAATGCTGCACAAGCAGAATTTGATATTATTGGTTTTGAATGGACCAACAAACCATCTGGTTATTTAAAATGGGAAGTAGTAGAAAAAACACCTTTTAAAGGAGAGTTTAAATTAAAAAATAATGGCAAAACTGCGCTAACTAATATAAAAGTTGAACTACCTGCAGATGCTGGATTTAACATTCAAGTAACACCATTAACACTGGCAGCAGGACAAGAAGCCATATTAAACTATACAATATTAGCCGATAAAGCTTCTGAAGAAGAGAAGTACTATCCTATTAACTTTACAATCTCATCTGATGAAGGAGCAAAACTAACAGCTCTAGCCTATTACCATTGTCAAATTCAAACGGCAAAAATAGTAGCAAACCCTGTAAGTATTAATACCACAATGACCAAAGGAAGTTCTCGCTATTATGAATTGGCAATTACCAATACTGGAGCTATAGATGCCGTAAAAGTAAAAGTGGAATTACCTAAACTAGACTGGATGAAACTTAAGAGTCAATCGGTTATAGATAAAATAGCTCCAAATGAAACCGCTAATATAATATTAGAATTAGCCCCTACAGAGAAACAACAAGTTAACATTCCTCTATCTGGAAACTTAGCAATATCTCTTGCTAATGGGCAAGGAATTAGTGTCCCTTTTAAAATAGAAACAGTATCCGAATCCAAAGGTTCTTTACTTATTGATGCAGTCGATGACTATACATACAATACTGTAGAAGCACCACATCTAAAAGGTGCAAAAGTAGTAGTACGTCATCCATTCTCGGGCGTTATTGTTGCAGAAGGAGTAACTGATCAAAACGGATTATTTAATGCCGAAAATCTTCCAGAAGGAAGTTATGTTTTAACCGTAACGGCAGACAAACACAGTAATCATCAAAGTAATATTTTGGTTGATCCGGGTAAAGTTAATAAGCAAAGTATTTATTTGGCTTATCAGGCAATCAGCTACGAATGGACTGTAAAACCTACAGAAATAGAAGATAAATATGAAACTGAACTTGTTGTAAAATACGAAACCAATGTTCCCATTCCGGTAGTTGTCGTAGAAATGGATAAAAAAGTTCAGGATATAGCCAAAGGAAGTAGCTATATACTAATGGCAACCCTTACAAACAAAGGACTTATTACTGCCAAAGATGTATATCTGCAGTTTCCGAGTGACAACGAATATAAGTTTACACCATTAATTGATAAAATAGATATATTAGCCAAACAATCTATCCAGATTCCTGTTAAGGTCGAAAGAATGACGGGAACCATATTAAGAGCAGCAGCATCAGCAGCCCCTTGTGATGCAGTTGTAATGGCATGGTATACGTATCAATGTATTGATAGCCATTGGGTAGCTGTACCACATTCATTTTCTTTTTCTAGAGAATGTACCAATCCAGGACCTGTAGACATTCCGGTAATTAATGGTCCAAATTATGTATATTGTAGAAATTGTCCTGTACCTGGAGGAACCGGTTATTCCCCAATCGATTTTACTTATGATGCCAATATTACATGTGACCCATGTGCATTTGCCATTGGAACTGCAGTTCTAGCCTGTTATCCACCTACAGTTCTTCTTAGTTGTGGGCTTTCTCTCCTTACATCGACTACTTGGGAAGATGCAATAATAAGCGGAATCGGATGCCTCATAAAAAAACAGACTTATGGTTGTATATGGGGAGCATTAAGCGCGGTAAAAACGTGTCTGGGACTTTCAATAACAGGTCGAAACGCAGGACCAAGCTTGTTCGAAGTAATTGAACAGGATTTAACAAAATTAAAAGCTGCAGACGATGCTTTTACCAAGAAAAAAGAACTTATTTTTAATAACAATAAAATTCTTGAAAGCGAAAATTTCCCCGATTTTGTAAAAGAAGTAGCTACAAACTTAGATAAGAAACAAATTTTTACCGAAACCGATATTGCTGTTATGAAAAGCAGGTTTGTTTTAACAGATATTAGCGCTGCCGACATAAATGTATTCAGTCAAAGATGGAATGAGTCTGTAGAAGCCTGGAATAAAGGAATTACTTCTCCAAATGCACAATATGCTACCATTATTAGTAAAGATAGTTTAGATGTTTATGCCTTAAAGGCAAAAGAATTAGCAGACCATACAAAAGCAAGAGGTTTTGTTTCTGCTTACGAAATGTATGAAAAAGATAAAAGTGACTTACAAGAATATGTAGACAGAAAATCATCTAATTCTGTTTGTGCCACAGTTACAGTAAAGTTCTCTCAAAAAATGACGATGACCAGAGAAGCTTTTGAAGGTACTTTAACTATGAACAATGGTAGTGATCTTAACTCAATAAAAAACATAAACTTAGATTTGATAATCACAGACGAATCTGGAAATGATATGACCCATCTATTCCAAATTAATAAAGATGCTTTCCTGAGCGGAACAGGAATTGTTGGTCCACAAAGTAACAAATCTGGAACAGTACTTTTTATACCAACAAAAGAGGCTGCTCCTACAGTTGCTAAATCTTATTCGTTTGGAGGAACATTATCTTATCTGGATCCAAATACAGGAGAAATAGCAACAATAAAATTATACCCAGTTACGCTGGAAGTAAATCCAAGCCCAGATTTAGTACTGCATTATTTTATGCAGCGTGATATTATTGGAGATGACCCTCTAACGGAAAAAATAGAACCTATAGTTCCTGCAGAAATGGCATTATTAATTAAAAATGAAGGTTACGGTCAAGCCAAAAATGTTCAGGTAGAATCTGTACAACCTGAAATTATCGAAAACAAAAAAGGACTATTAATTGATTTTGAAATCATCGGTAGTAACTTTAATAATGAGCCTAAACAATTAGGACTACTGAATGTAGATTTTGGAAATATTGAGCCACAAAAAGCTGCAATCGGACAATGGTGGTTTACCAGTACATTGTTAGGACATTTTATAGAATATGATTTAAAAGTAAAACATTTGAGCAGCTACGGAAATAAAAATCTGAGCCTAATAAAAGCATCTTATGTTCATGAACTTATTAAAAGCGTAAAGGCTTATGAGGCTGGACATGATAACATAGCCGATTTCTTAGTAAATGATATCGCAGATATAAACGATGTTCCTGATGCTATTTATTATTCTAATGGCGGAAGTGACGAAGTATATAAAGTAAGTAATGCTAGCATTTCTAACCCTATTTCACCAACTCAGGTAACGACAATTCTAACTATGAACTCGTCTAAAACAGGATGGAATTATGGTAATTTAACAGATCCGGGCAGAGACAAATACAAACTTGTAAAAGTTGTTAGAAACAGTGATCAACTGGAATTGCCTTTGCTAAACTTCTGGCAAACATTTGTTACATTAAGAGATGGAGCAGATCCTAAATATGAGAACAATCTTCATTTTGTTGACAAAATATCAGGATTAGAAAAATACACATTGTATTATACACCAATAAATACCAATGTACCGAAAGTAGTTTCTTTTGAGAGCATTCCGTCAACAACAACCAAAGCAGTAGAATCAGTTCAGGTAAACTTTAATAAAGCCATAAACCCAAGCACCTTTACTGCCCAAAACATAACATTAATTCACCAAGGAAATAAAATCCCTTTTAATGATAGTTTTATTGGTAAAGTAAACGACTCTACTTATGTCTTAAACATTAAAACCCTAACCATTGCTTCTGGTTATTATGAACTAACAGTGCAATGTGCAGGAATAAAAGATCTGGAAGAGAACGAAGGAGTTGAAGGTAAATCTGTTTCCTGGACACAAATAATTGGAGAATTAGGAATCATTCAGTTTAAAACAGATCAAACAGAAGCTCAAGCCGTAAATAGCGTTGAGATATCATTTAATAAAATAGTAAAACCAATCCAGTTTACTAAAGACAAATTAAAGCTAAACGGAAAACCTTTGGATAACATTTCGATAGTAACAGAGAACAATCAAAAATATACTATCGTAGGATTAAATCAATACAATCTGGAAAAAGGAGAATATGAATTAACTGTTGATTTGCCATCTATGAAAGCCGAAGATAACTCGTTAGGTTTAGTAGTACAATCTCATAAATGGAAAGTTGATTTAGTTGTTCCGGAAGTAGATAGCTTTAAGCCACAATATCAGGGAGCGCTTAATAGCCAGAACGTAACAGATATGCAGATAGTTTTAAATAAACCATTAAAAAATAATTTTGAAGCTAGCTGGATTAAGCTATACAAAGGAAGTGTGGATCTAAATGCTAAATTAACTGTTACGAAACAGGATGATTTACATTATCTAATCTCGGGATTAGGAGAACACACACATACCGCAGGTGGATACAAACTAGTAATTGATCAATCTAACTTTATAGATGTATCTGGAAATTATGGAACAGGTAATACAAGCACGATGTGGACTGTAAAATTTGATAAACCAGCTTCTCCAAATAATATGCGTATAACTCCTGATAGAGGAATTTCGGCAACAGATAACATTACTTCTGGTAATGATTTATCTATCGCTCTAAAAACTATAGAAAATAAACAATCTATAGAACTTTATGTAATAACTCCAACTAGTAAAGTATTAGTAGATAAAAAATACGTAGAAACAGCAGGAGATTTAAGTTTTGCTATTACAGGATATATCGGAAAAAATACTTTTGAAGCCATTGCTTATGATGAATATGGAAATGCTAGTGACCCTGTAAGTATCGAAACATACATAGATGTTGTGGACTTTAGCAGTACAATTACACCAGTAAAAACAAGCAATACCGATTGTGCCGAAATAGAGCATCTTAAAGTACTTTTTACAGATGAAATCACGACATCTCAGTTTACAAAAGATGCCTTAATAATCAAAGCCGGAGGAATAAGTATCTCTAACGAAAATGCCGTAATCGCTAAAGTATCTGATACTGAATTTAAAATTCAGAATATAGAGAAATTCAATGAGAATGGAGAACTTACATTTGGTATCGATTTATCTAAACTACAGAAAAAAACAAGTGCCTTACAAGGAAAAGGAATTGTTTATGAAAATGTGGGTGTTATAAATACTATTTTGGCTAGTATAACAGGAGATGCTCTTATTACCGAAACCAATGCTACTACTATCTACACCGCTACTCCAAATATGCAAAGCTATAACTGGACTGTAACCGGAGGAGAAATTGTAAGTCAGGCAAATAATACTGTTACCATAAAATGGACACAAAAGGGTACACAAACTCTTTCTCTAAATTATGTAACAACAGGTTTATGTAGCAAGACAACATCTTCAGAAATAAAAGTAGATGCTACTCTGGCTATCGATGATCATACAAATCCAGATAAAAAAGGATTAACAATTGCTCCCGTTCCTAATAATGGTACATTCACACTATCTTTAATTGGTGAGCAGGGAACATTTAAACTCACAATATATGATGTGGGAGGAAGAATTGTTTATGAACAGGATAAAATAAATGTAAACGATAACTTTAAAAAAGAAATCCATACCCATTTAAAAACTACTGGAGTATATTATCTGGTATTACGCAATTCAGAAACAACTTATAAATCTAATTTCTTAATTAAATAGAAAAAAGGGATGCCTTAAAGCATCCCTTTTTTTATCAAAATAGAACAGAATAAAAAACGCACCTAACATTTTAGACATCAGTTATTTAAAACAAAAACATCTAATGTAATTAGTATTTAATATTTTATTAAATTTGAATAACTAACCTTAAACCCTAATCTTATGGAAATGAATTTCTTAGCATTTTTTGCTTCAGCACTAACAACTCTTGTTACTGGTTTTATCTGGTATAACCCTAAAGTATTTGGAACTATCTGGATGAGAGAAGCTGGAGTTACTCAAGAAGACCTCCAGAAAGGAAGTATGCTTAAAATATTCGTATTAACATACATCTTTTCTTTAATGATGACTATAATTGTTTCGGGATTAACAATACATCAATCGGGCGCTGTAGGAATGGTAGGCGGACCACCAATGATAGAAAGTGCAAAACCTTCTTTTGCAGCTTTTATGGCCGATTACGGAACTGCATTTCGCACTTTTAAACATGGAGCACTTCATGGTTTTATGACCGGTTTATTCTTTGCTTTCCCTATGTTAGCAATCAATGGTTTATTCGAAAGAAAATCTTGGAAATATATTTTTGTACATGCCGGATATTGGATTCTTACCCTAACTATTATGGGAGGAATTATTTGTGCTTGGGCATAAATAATTAAAACATAAAATCCGTTTGAAATTAGAAAATCAAACGGATTTCTTTTTTGGAAAATTTACAAGTAAAACAAACCGTAAATTATATTATTCTGTTATTATTAAGTAAATTTGAACAATATAGTACTCTTACCTTGAATTCATCTTATTCCTTCCAGATTTATACTAATACTGCCTCACTTCCTGAAACATGGAACGACTTGGCAACACATAATATTTTCTTATCCAGAGAATATCTGGAAGTATTAGAAAAATCGGCACCAACCAATATGTTGTGCCATTATATCGGACTTTTTAAAGACGCTGAATTAGTTGGTATTGTTCTAACTCAATTCTTAGATTCTAATAAGCTCGAATCATTTGGAGAACGAGATAAATGTGTAAAAACTTCCGTTCGTAATTTTGCTTTCAAGAAATTTGCTTCACACGTTTTGTTTGTTGGAAACAATATGCTCACAGGTCAAAATGCTTATTCATTTTCTGAAAAAATAAGCCAACCAAAAGCAATTAAATTATTACATAAAGGAATCAATGCACTAAAAAAAGATTTTAAATCGAAAGGGCAAAAAATCCATATCACGACTATCAAAGATTTTTCGGCAACAGAAATTGATATGCTTTCTGCCGAATTTAAAAAAGGGTATACATTTTCGATCCAGCCAAATATGGTTTTTAAAATCAATGAAGATTGGAAAACCGAAGAAGATTATATTAATGCATTATCCAAAAAATACCGCGACCAATATAAACGTACCCGCAAAAAAGCCTTAGGAATAGAAAAGAGGAAAATGGATATAGATGACATCATAACTTTTGAAGATACTATCTATGATTTGTATCATCACGTAGCCAAAAATGCTCCTTTTAATACCTTTTTCTTAGCCAAAAATCACTTTAGAGTTTTTAAAGAAACATTAAAAGAGAAGTTTCTTTTTTATGGTTATTTTATTGATGGAAAACTAATCGGTTTCAATACTTTAATCATGAATGGAACTGCAATGGACACTTATTTTTTAGGTTATGACGAAAGTGTTCAGCGCGAAAAAATGCTGTATTTAAACATGCTTTACGACATGATTGCACTTTCTATTAACAGGAATTTTAAAGAAGTTATTTTTGCCAGAACGGCTCTGGAAATTAAAAGCTCTGTGGGTGCAAAACCAGTAAAGATGTACGGACTTATCACACACAGCAATTCTTTAATCAACCATAATATTGCCAAATTATTTAATTATCTGGAACCCAAAACAGATTGGCAAGAACGAAATCCGTTTAAATAATTAAATCCATTATTATACCAAATTAGATAGGCTTTCTTTTTTATAAATCATCAAATAAAATTCCTCTTTTGTTCATCCAGCCTCCGGTATGATTCCTTTTTTTATATCTTAAATAGTTATAACTAAAAAAATCAATATTAGAAAAACGCATTGTATTTACCTTAAAATCTTTATCATAAAAATCCATTTGATTGTTTTTGTTTAAAATTACAAAACCATTTAATGAATAAATCTTATCGTATTTTATAGGTACTATTTCCTTCAAAGTGATCGTATCATTTTTTTGTTTAAATATGTAAAGCCCTTCCTTTTTATTTTTTATTAATATCATCACTCGATCATCAAAACCACCATTCACAGAATATTCCATAGTCTTTCCTCGGCTTATAAAAAGCAGCGAATCAAATTTTATTTTAGAGTCGATAAAAATATTTTTAGGCATCGATGTATAACCATAAGTCATTTCTGCATTAACGATTTTCCTAATTCTGTTCCGTTTTATGCTTAATGTATATCTTGTAACAGTTCCACAGCCTAAAGCTCTATTGCTGTAAAATGCGGGAGTAAAAACACGAGTGTCAATTTTTTTAATTTTGTTTTCTGTCAATATCTCTATATTCCCAGATCTTTGATAAATGTCACGGTAGGCAAAAGTGCTGTCTAATACAAAATCAGAATTGTAGAATTTTACAGTCTTATCATCGATCGTAACAAAATGTTTGTTATTGTAATATTTTAACGGAAAGTCATCCAAGATCTTTTGATTGCCCTTAAAAACCGTATAACTGCTGTCTTTTCTTATTTTAAGAGTATATTTTCCAATTTCAAAATATCCTGTTTCCATATTAACAGCATTTTTATCCTTTATGGAAACCTTAAGACCATAAGTGTTATAATCACTTTGCAAATCCAGAAAACTTGTTTTTATCTCATTATCTTTTTTATAAATCAAACCTAGACGTGAAGACCAATAAATAATTTTATTATTAGCCATGACCATCTTATGTATTTCATCTTCTTTTTCACTTTCTAATTCCCAAACCTCTTTCTTTCTTATTACTTTACAAACCAAAACACTATCATTCTTCAAGAAATAAAAATGTTTCAAATGAGGCTGATTCACAAAGTAAACTTTGTCTCTAAACTCTTTTAACAAATTAAAATCACTATTCAAATCAGAGAGTTTTATCGCATCCATACTGCCATAATATTTTTTGTCTATAAAATCTACTTTTTCTGTAGCATAAACATCGAATATATTACTATGAAAAAAATTGCCGCGACTTTCAGTAAACCCTTTTTTCTCAATTTTATAAAAATAAAGCGTGTTGCTATTAACTTGACAATAATCGTAGTTAGTAATGTCCGTAACTTTGTTTTGCGCATTCGCGATTGTCACAAAAACAAATAAAATTAAGAGAAGTTTATTTTTCATTAATAGTAATATTATCGACTAATCTTCTTGTTCAGCATTTTGAATTAAATCCTGCATAATCTCTATTCTTTCCTTAAGCGTTATTTCATTAGATAATTTTTCTTTTAGCTTTCCCATTACACTATCATCCATATAGTCTGTATTTGTAGCCCTTTCGTATGCCTCATTAAAATCATAGGAACTAAAATACTCTTCTTCATTTTTGCTTAGTATCTCCTTCATTTTATTAATATAAAATTGTTTTACTTCTTCGGGAAATTTTTCCGAAATCAATTTATAGTAGCTTTCATTTCCCCCCAAAAAATTATCTTTCGCCAAGATTAATTGTTTCTCGGTTAAGACTAAAGTATCCGATTTTAAAACTTTTACTTGTCTGTAATAATTTATAAAATCATACTTGGGCAAGTCATTACACTTCAAATAATAGTCAATACTTTTTTCATAACGTTCTTCTGGCGATTTTGAATTTTCAATTTCTTTTACCTTTTTTATTTTCTCAATTATATTTTTCCAGTCAGAATCACTTTTCGAAAGATGCACCAATAGCGTCAGTTTCTTTTTTTCTTTTTTAAAAAACAGTATACCATAATATTTTCTATTAGAATCAACGCCTTCCGCAATGCCCATACAAGTTTCACCATTCATCATACTGCTTTCGTAATAATCATTTTCACTTTGAGGGCAAAAAATTTCTTTATCTATAAATTTAATATTAGAGTCATTTTTTATGATTTCCTCATAATTATTTACCTTAATATATCCCACTTTATAATGATCATTAATATACCTATTCCCGTATTCAAAATCTGAATATTCAACAAAAAGGATTAAATCGCTATTCATTGTCAAATTTCTCAAATCAACACTTTGAGAATATATTACACTCTGAATCAGAATGAAAATTGTGAAAAATATTTTTTTCATTATTAATAAATATATGACGGGGTTATTATAAAAACTAAAATACTTTTTTACATTTAAAAACTTACTTTTTTAGTTAAGGTTTTCCCCCTTTTTACTAACCCTTGTATAAATTTTACCCCTAAACTGATTTTTGTCTTTATTCTTTTTTCAAATTAAAATTTCACTTTTAAGGAATGGCAATTTTCATTTGCTTATGCAAAATACGAATATCCAATTTAGTCTGAGCGCCACAATACTCACCATCAATTTGGAAACTAACTGGATGATTTGTTTTTATGACTGCTTGATCTGTAGAAATGATAACAATATCATCTGAATCGATAGGCATATTACCCGTAATTATTTTTCCCAGAATTATTAAATCTAGATTTTTTAAAACAACCAATTCAAATTTACCATCATTAATTGCTCCATTTGGGTTAATGACAACACCTGTTCCATATTTTTGAGAATTGGCAATTACAACCATTCTTGCTTCATGTTCAACCGTCTGATTATTGGCCGTAATAGATACAACAAAAGGATCTCCAGACTCTTTGATAGTAGTATACGCTTGAGATGCATAACCCCAAAATCCTCTTATCTCACTTTCTTCATAATTCTTGATTAAATCGGCATTGAGTCCTATATCGCTTAAATGAATACTTTTTTTCCCGTTGATACAAATCATATCCATCTCGATATAATTGTTGTTAAAAGCAATACTTAAATTCTCTTCGAGTGTTTTAGGTAAATTTAAATCGACCGATAATCCGTTGGCAGATCCTGCAGGCAATATCCCAACAATAACATCATATTCCTCCATTGCTTCGGCGACCATTTTTACAGTTCCATCTCCTCCGGCAACAACGATTCTAATGGGTAAATGTTGGTTATACAACTCTTGTATTTGGCCAATGTCATTCTGCCCAGTAGTTTCGTAAACTTTCAAATTAATATGACACGTTACCGCATAGGATTTTACTGTCTCAATAAGCTCAGATTTATCCAGATCACCCGAAATAGGGTTTACAACAAATAAGATATTCCTTTTCAAAATTTTATCTTTATATTTATTCAAAAGTAATTACACAAGTTATCCCAAAAGTAAGCAATTAATGAAACCTATTTTAAAATTATATCGCGGTTATGCCAATGATCAGGAACTAATTGTTATGGGGCACGTTTTTAAACCATCGACTGCCAATGATTATGATTTTCAAAAGCGAAGTTTTAAAAATGCCACTTCTGTTCTTAAACTTTTCCAGATAAAAACAATCCCAAATTACGATGTTTATTTAAAACATGGAGAGAACCAAATTCATACCAAAACTCTCGATGATGGTTTTTTTAAATTCTGCATTCCTTTAAAAGAGGAAACAGGTTTTGGATGGATGAATTACCAAGTTAGCATTTCTCATAAAAACGAAACAATATCCTGTGCCAGCACTTTTATAAGACCTCATGAAGGAAATCTTGGGATTATATCAGATATTGATGATACTTTTTTGGTTTCGCACACACATAATTTCTTCAGGAAATTATATATTTTATTGTTCAGAAATGTAAATGATCGCAAAATATTTGATGAAGTTGTACCGCATTATCAAGCATTAAGTTCCGCAGAAAGAAACAACAAAGAAGAGAAAAATGCTTTTTTTTACATCTCGAGTAGCGAGTGGAATTTATATAGTTTTATTGTTCGTTTTACCAAAATACATGAATTACCAAGGGCAGTAATTTTATTAAAGGATATTAAAACCGGAATTGCCGACTTTTTTATGAGTGGCAGAGGAAACCATGACCATAAGTTTGATAAAATCAAACACGTCCTGGAGTTTTATCCAAACCTAAAATATGTTTTATTGGGTGACGATTCTCAACACGACCCAATGTTATATGAAAGAATTTGCAAAATATTTCCTGTAACGGTAAAAGCGGTTTATATAAGGCAAACTGGTAAAAACAAAAAAGAATCAACGAAAGCAATCCTTAAAAATTTAGAAAACCTTGAGGTTTCTGTTTGCTATTTTAAACACAGCAGCGAAGCCATTGAGCATTCTAAAAAGATTGGAATTATAATGTAACTGTGAAAGGTATTTTGAAAATGTGAAATGTCAGCTGAAACTGAAAAACCTTTGTCAAAATTCGAAAACTTTGACAAAGGTTTATAGATAATATTCTTATTTTCAAAAAACTGAAAACTGAGACTAAAAACTGTATTATGCGTTGAAATTATCAATCTCCTCCTGAACTACTTCCCAGTCTGATAATAATTGATCCAAATCTTTTTTCTTTTTATTGTATGCCATAAAGAAAGAAGCGTCTTCGATGTGTTTATCATAATTAGAAGCCAACATTTTATCGTCATGCTGAATATCTTTTTCTAATTGTTTGATTTGACTTTCGACTTTACTCAAGCGATTTTGTAATGCTTTCGTTTTCTTCTGATCTTCGTAAGAAGTTTTATTACTTTCTTTAGGAGCAGCAGCTTTTACAGCATCTTTTTTCTCAACTTCACGCATATTTTCCATATTACGTTGCTCTAAGAAATAGTTAATGTCTCCTAAATATTCTTTTATCTTCTGATCTTTAAATTCGTAAACCAAATTAGACATTCCCTGAAGGAAATCTCTATCGTGAGAAACAAGTAGTAAAGTTCCACCAAATTTTTGAAGTGCCGCTTTTAATACATTCTTAGATTTTATATCCAAGTGATTCGTAGGCTCATCCATTAACAAAACGTTTATAGGTTGTAATAACAACTTACATAATGCCAAACGGTTTCTTTCTCCTCCTGAAAGTACTTTTACTTTTTTCTCTACATCATCTCCACGGAACAAGAATGAACCCAACATATCACGAACTTTTGATCTATTGGTATCCATTGCAGCATCTTCCATTGTTTGCAACAATGTGATTTCTCCGTCTAGGTATTCCGCTTGATTTTGGGCAAAATAACCCAACTGTACATTATGTCCTAATTTTATACTTCCTTGGTATTCGAACTCATCAACGATTGCTTTAATAAAAGTTGATTTTCCTTGTCCATTCTGTCCCACAAAAGCAATTTTGCTTCCACGTTCTACTAACAAGTTTATATCTTTAAGAATAACTTTATCTCCGTATGCTTTTGTAACATTATCGGCTTCGACTACTACTCTACCTGGTTCTTTAGAAACTGGGAAAGAAATATTCATCACCGAATTATCATCTTCGTCAACCTCGATACGCTCAACTTTATCTAATTTCTTGATAAGCGATTGCGCCATAGAAGCTTTAGAAGCTTTTGCACGGAATTTTTCGATTAGCTTTTCTGTTTCTTCTATTTTTTTGGCTTGATTCTTTTGCGTAGCCAATTGTTTTTCACGAATTTCATGACGCAATTCTAAGTACTGAGAATATGGTTTATTAAAATCATATGCTTTACCTAATGAAATTTCGATAGTTCTGTTGGTTACATTATCCAGGAACATTTTATCGTGCGATACAATTACCACTACTCCAGGATAGTTACGCAAGAAACTCTCTAACCAAATGATACTCTCGATATCCAAGTGATTCGTAGGCTCATCCAGCAACAATACATCATTAGCTTGTAATAATAATTTAGCTAACTCGATACGCATTCTCCAACCTCCAGAAAAAGTTTCTGTTTGATTATTAAATACTTCTCTTTTAAAACCTAATCCTAAAAGAATTTTCTCTGTATCTCCTACATAATTATAACCACCTAATAACTCAAAACGATGTGTATAATCAGATAAATCTTCGATAATCTGACTGTATTCTTCGCTTTCATAATCGGTTCTGGTTACCAATTGATGATTAATATGCTCTAATTTTTTCTCAACGACTTTAATATCCGTAAAGGCTTCGTAGGCTTCTTCTAATACTGTTCTTCCTTGTTCAAAATCGATATCTTGACGTAAGAAACCCATTCGAACTTCTTTTTCTGTTGCGATTTGTCCAGAATCTGGTTTAAAATCTCCTGCAAGAATTTTTAGCATTGTTGATTTTCCAGCACCATTTTTTCCTACAAGACCTACTCGGTCTCCAGCACCTAAACGAAAAGTAACTTCTTCAAACAAATAAGTACCTCCAAAAGAAACTGATAAATTATGTATATTAAGCATTTATTATTGTTATTATAAACTAATTGATTGTTTAAATTTATATCTCTAGTTTGACTAGAAATTTAATTTTTGTAGACATTAAAAATACCTTTCTCTGAATAACAAAATATTTCTTTAAGCTTACTAAAACTTTAAATATTTTATTTAATCAACCTCTAATCAGTATTTTTCATTCTTGTTTTTCTAAAACATATTGCAATTTATATTGCCTTTTACTTATAATTTTAAAAATGCAAAGGTAGTGAAAAGGAATGTATTATGCTATAAAGATAAAAAGGCTGTTTTTGGATATTAAGAATTGAAAATTGTTAATGTGATGACCAATGATTATCTTTGGGATAAATTCATCATTTTTATTTAAAAAACAACTGCATAATTTCTCTTCGAAGTATTTACATCGCAGTTTATACATTACAAAAACTTACTCAAAATGTTCAAAAAAGGATCTAAACTAAATAGTATTTTAAAAGGAACTTGTCCTAAATGTCAAAACGAAAGTATGTACGAAGACAAGAACCCGCTACATTTAACCAAAGTTTTAAAAATGAATGAATCTTGCAGTCATTGTGGTCTTAAATACCAGATTGAACCTTCCTTTTTTTACGGAGCAATGTATGTAAGTTACGGATTAAATGTAGCATTAGGAATTGCTGCTTTTATCATATCCTACGTTTTCCTAAACTCTAGTATCGAAGCTTCTTTTATAGCAATTGTAGTAACACTTGTTGTATTATTTCCATTTGTATTAAGATGGTCAAGGAATATCTACATTAATATGTTTGTTTCTTACGACCCAACTACTAATATAAAAAAATAGAGATTGCAAAAGCATAAGCAATTACACCTTTTTTTGATTGATTTCAAAAGATTAACCATATAAGTTATGTAAGCTCATTTAAGAAATACCTAAACTTATATTTTCTTAAATAGCTTACATGGTTTAAAAACCTATACTTTTTTTGTAGAAAAAACATTAAATAACCTAATCGATTACTTGTTTTTCTTTTTATAAAATCGTTCGATATTTATTTCGTTATCCAAAGGAATTTCATTTTCTATATTTTCAAATAAAGCTTCAGCCATTGCTGGTCCTAACATTACTCCTCGCGTACCTAATCCGTTAAGAATATGCAACGTTTTATGTGTATTATGCGTTCCTACCAGAGGTCTCCTATCTTGTACTGTAGGACGGACACCAGCAAAATGCTCAACGATTTCAAACTCGCAGGTAATTATTTCGCGAATGCGTTCTAGAAGTTCTTGCTTTGCCTCCTCCGTAGGTAAATCGGTTTTATCTTTCCAATTATATGTTGCCCCTACTTTAAACAAATCATTTCCTAAAGGCAGGATAAATACACTTGTATTTACAATAACATCTAAATTTAAACCTACTGCTTTAATAATAAATAGTTCTCCTTTGGTTCCATCCAGAGGCAAATCATTAAAGAATGGGTTCTTATGCAACCCAAATCCTTCTGCAAAAATAACATGACGCGCTTGTATGTTTTTATATTGAATTCCTGAATCTAAAAATTCAATCTGATCATAATCAAATGATTCTTCTAACAGCAAATTATTAGCAAGTAAATATTCTCTATACTTTTCTAATAATAAAGCCGTATCAACATAACCTGTGTGCAAAACTTCGCCATAATCGTATGGAGAATCTATACTGTTATATTTTCTATTAACTAATTTGGTAGACAAGAAAGGTGCTAAGTTCTTTTTATCTGAAGCACTAAACCAATTATTTTGCTCTTCTATCGAGAAAAACTTTCTTAAAATAGGTAGCTGGAAATTGAATTTTGTAGCAAGTTTATTTTCAATATCTGCATAAAAAGAGTCCATTAAAACAAGTTGCTGTTGCGCTTGCCATACTTCACTAAATCTTTTTAAAATTACGGGATTATACAAACCTCCTGCAATTTTTGATGAGTTTTGCGATTTATCATCTACTACCAAAATAGATTTATTGTGCGACAATGCTTTTTCTGAAAAAGAAATCCCTGCTAAACCTGAACCAATAATTAAATAGTCAATCATGAAAAAATAAATTAAACTGTTACCGCCAACAAACATAAATGAAAAAACTCTTACCAAAAAATGGTAAGAGTTTTTTATATTAAAGAAGGAAATTAAATTTTAGTAATTCCACATATCTGATTCGAAATTTCTAATTTTCTCTTTCACTCTCTCAGACTCCAATAATTGGTTCTGAGCGTTATCCTTCATGTATTCTTCTATAGCTCTATCTCCGTAAACGTTTTCTTCTTTATAGATTGTACTATTAAAACGTCTAGAGTTTAAGATTTGATCAAAAGAAATTGGCATTGCAGAGTTCTTGTCATTAAAGGCTTTAGCCTCATGTAAGACACCTCTCGCATCTGGGAAGAATACCCAGAACAATTCAATATAATCTTTTTCTTCACTATTAATAGTGTAAACATCTGGAGTAACAGGACAAATTCCTAAAAGACGATACTTCAATTCACTTTGACGCTTGTCAAAATACCAATATCCTTTAATTTTATATTCTGTAACATCTTGAGCTGTTAAATCAGTTTTCAAGATATATTCAGAAGATATAGTTTTAGATGCAGGAACAGTTACAGTTTCTGAAGTTGTTACTTTGTTTTTTCCTTTACCAGTTGTCTTCTTTTTTTCGATTGTTTGCGTAACATACGCATTCGGATCTTGATTCAATTGTTCTCTACCAGCATCAGTTGTATCGATACGAGATAAAGAAGATTGAATGTCTTTCATAGACTTTTTGGTATTGAAATAACTATCAGTATAAACTTCAGTAATTTTACCATTTTTAATTGCCTTTGTCAAAACATCGTACATAGAACGTCTGTCCGAACCGATATTTGCAGTATCAATTGGGAAATACATAGAAAAGTTGATTTTTTCATTTAAATCAATGATTTCCCAAACAGTTTTCCCCATCAAAACGTCTCTATCATGTACATAACCATAAGCTAATGGTTTGTCATTATCAGAAACAAGTTGTGCTGGAGTTTTTAAACCAATTTCAGCTGGTGTTTTTGCATTAAGCAAATTCGACTGTGCAAATGTGGTATAACTCCCTGCAATAGAGATAATAGCTATTAAAAAATTTCTTACATTCATCATGGTATCAGTATAATATTGAAGTAGTTTTACTTTATAGATCTACTTATTATTGTATTTCATAAATTACTGGAGCGGTTCTAGGCAATAAATAACTTCCTGCTCCAACAAGTTTAGTTTTAATCTCAGAAATAGTAACTTGGTCTCCTCTACCTGCTTTTGAAAGAACTGATTTACATTGTGCATTTAATCTATTACCAGAAACTACAACTGTAGGTTGTCCAGTAACTTTTAAATTAAATCCAACAACATCTAATCCAACTTCGAAATCAAAATCAACTAATTTAGCTCCAATTGTAGCAATCTCTAAATTCGATTTAGGTCCTTTTACAACACCCATTTCTCCTCTAATTGTTCCAGTTGGTCCAGGAATACCTTTAATTCTAAAAGTTTTCTTGTCAGAAACTGTAGAACCATTTGGCAATGTACCTGTAACAGTAATTGTAGTTTCAGTACCTGTACTTGGACTCATGTTATATTTACCTGGTTTACCAGCAGAAGATAATCCTGGAGCAGTTGCAACAACTTTATTATCAGCAACACCCGCAAATGATACTGAAATTGGGTTAACAACACCTCTATAAACTACATTCATTTTATCTGCAGAAATAGTTGCAGAGTTTGGTTTTGGTACTACAACATATTTACCTTCAAATTTAAGTGGAATGTTTTTTCCATCTTCTAAAAATGTAAATTGTCCGTTAATACTTTGTTCTCCAATTCCACCAGCAGTCATCGAAATAACAGCTTGTCCATTTTCAATTTTACCTGGACCTGAGAATGAAGTAGGAGTTGTGTTTTCGTCATAACGACCTAAAACAACTTTACCTGTAACAGTTTCTCCTTGAAAGTAAGCACTTTTATCAAGAACTACAATTGCTTTATAGTTGTTATAAGAAGCTGCAGCTACTGCCGCTTTTCCTAAAGCTGAACTATAAACATCAGATTCTACTTTTTTAACATCACTCTGCCAAGCAGATAATTTTGCAACTGATGCAACAGCTGGAAAACCTTTAAAGTTATAAGCTAAAAATTTATCTTTTAAACCTTCTTTGTTTTTAACGTCAGAAGTATTAAATTTATTATCAATCTCAGCTACAATTGCACTATATTTTTTATCGCTCAATACAGATTTCATATCTGCTCTATACTGATTGATTTTTGCAACGATTTCGTCACCTTTTTTAGTATAACCTTCACCTGTAAACCAGTTGTCGATATTATCACCTTTGTCCATAGACTCGTAAGGTAATTTTCCAGTTTCTTTATCTTTTTCGAATCCTTTTAATACATCACCTTTTAAAGTTCCGATGTATGTATAAAAATCTTTAGATATTGCTGCCACTTTGTGAGCTGTTTGAGCAGCTGTTTCAAATTCACCTTTAGCTTCAGCAGCTTTCTGGTCTAATGACATCAACATTTGCTCATTAGTCATATTAGCAGACTCGTTTGCACTTTCAAATTTTTCATTCATTAAGCCAAAAGCAGATAAAACTTCTTTTGACATATTCATTGCTAACATTGCGATAAAAACCAGATACATCAGGTTTATCATCTTCTGTCTAGGGGTTAATTTTCCTCCTGCCATATTTTCTAAATAATTAGTTTTTTATTAATAATAATTGTTTTTAACTAATTATCCTTTATTATTCATAGCCGAAAGCATACCACCATATACATTGTTTAAAGAAGCAATATTTGCAGTCATAGATTGCATTTGCTCTTTTAACTTACCTGCATTTTCAGCGATTTCTTTGTTTGCTTCTGCGTTTCTTGAAGCACTTTCTAATTGAACTTTATATAAACTATTTAATGATTCCATTTGTGCAGCTGCAGTAGATAACTCTTCGCTGTATTTTTTAGTAGAAGCGATTGAATCAACAGTTGGAGCAATTCCTTTAGCAGCAGATTCAAAGTTTTTGATACTGTTACCTAAGCTTGACATTAACTCACCGTCAATTTTAGCTTCTTTAAGCATAACGTCTAATTTTTGAGATAATAGACCTTGTGCATCAGATGGGGTTTCAACTTTTGCAGCTTTAGTTTTTGCTTGACCATTAGCCAATTCTGGATAAACTAAAGTCCAGTCTAATTCTTCGTCAACTGGTTCAAAAGCAGATAAAGCAAAGATTAATGCCTCTGTTACTAATCCGATTGAAAGCATCAAGGTTCCTGTTAACGGTCCGATTTCAAAGTGGGTAATTTTGAATAAAGCTCCAATAATTACTACTGCTGCTCCCATACCGTAAGCGAAGTTCATCGCTTTTTTACTTAATAATGCCATAATTTTGTTTGTTTGTTTTAGGTTTTAAAAATAAGGATTTGGTTATTGTTTTAATTGTACTCTCTAATTATAATTTACTCTTTTTATTCCCGGTCACTTGCGTTCCCATGTAATCTTGAACTGTTCTAAAACCAATAAAACTTCTTGCTGAATCTGCGTATTCAAAATCTCTGGTACTTACTTGTAGGAAATAAGCAACATCTTTCCATGAACCTCCACGAACTACTTTACGCTTGTTTGAACCATCTTGAACATTAGGATTCATAGTAGAAACATATTCGTAAGCATTTGGGCTATATGAAGAATCTGTCCACTCGGCAACGTTACCTGCCATATTGTATAAATTGTATCCGTTTGGATCGTATGATTTTGCTTCTACAGTGTACAAAGCATTATCTGCAGCATAATCTCCTCTACTTGGCTTGAAGTTAGCCATAAAACAACCTCTATCACTCATGATATAAGGACCTCCCCAAGGGTAAGTAGCAGACTCCAGACCTCCTCTAGCAGCATACTCCCATTCTGCCTCTGTAGGCAATCTGAAAGAATTCACTAAATCATGACCTTTCTTTTTAGATTTTATGTAAGTATTTTTGTTTAATGTTCTCCAAGCACAGAATGCTTTTGCCTGAGTCCATTGTACTCCTACAACTGGATAATCTCCGTATGCCTTATGCCAGAAATAGTCATTATGCATTGGCTCATTATATGAGTAAGTAAAATCTTTAATCCAAACTGTTGTATCTGGGTAAACCTTAACTTCTTCTGTCTTAACGAAATCTTTTCTTTTTCCAACTTTAGCTTTAGCTGCAGCTTGAATATCCATCCAAGAATATCTAAATTTCAATTTATTAACATCAATAGTTCTTAAACCATTATATGACTCTTCTATAGGAATATACATAGAATCCATTACCTCTGTATAATACTCATCTGGATATGCCTGAGTACCTTTAGCTAACTTTACTTTTCTGTTTAATTTTCTTCCTGCATAAGGATCATCAGCAGTACCGATACTATAGTAATTGTCATACATATATTTATCGTAAGCTGTCATTTTTTCTGGATCAGAATCGTTAAAAGCATAATCTCCTATGCTTCCGCCTTTTTTACCTTTAGCATCTGTTCCGCCACCTGGTTTTTGCCCCATTTCATCTGCCATAATTGCCAAACGAACTCTCATTGTTGAGTCTTTTACCCACTCCACAAATTGACGGTATTCACTATTTGTTATCTCTGTTTCATCCATATAAAAAGAACGAACGGTAACCGTTTTTGTTGGTGCATCTTCTACTTGAGCTAAGTCATCATCTGACTTACCCATAATGAACGACCCACCTGGAACTAAAGTCATTCCATAAGGCTTTTCAGGATACCATTTCCCACCTTTAACACCTACCAATTCTCCTTTGTCACTTGACCTACCACAACTAATCATTAGTGTTAAAAATGCCGCAAATGCAATAAACTTCTTCATATATATTTGGATTATCTATTCATTATTATAAGTCCGTAAACCTATTTATTATTTTCTTAAAAAACAATAGCTTTTTGTGTAATTTATTTCACGGTTCAAAAATAAAGTTAAAAAAAATAAAAAAAAAATATTTAGTCGATAAACTGTCATTAAAAATCGACATAAAACGTTAAATTTTAGTATTTATAAATCTATTCCTACTAATAAAATCAGAAACAATCATTTCAAAAAACCCTTAAATACTGGTACCTTATTACGAAAACGATTACACAGTATTTTTACGTTGTGCTTTCCACCACCTTTCAGGCAATTCCTGATTACAAGCAGTCAAATATTCGTCATACGAACATGATAACAACGTATTTCTCTTCAATTTATTACTTCCGTCAGAAATAAAAGGAATTTCTATCCACCAACGGTCAGTTTTGTCGCTTTTATAAAAAACCAGCTCTTCTTCCTCTAATGGAACTATGTATTTTAAATAGTTTTTTCGGCTACCATATGGATACTCGTTAGAACGATAATGATACCCTTCGATAAAATACCAAACGATCTGCGCCATTAAAGGAGCTTCTTGCGATGTATTATTATGATTAAAAAGTCCAAAAGCAGACACTTTATCACTAATACCTGCATATCGAGCAAGCGAACAAATCTCTTTCCCATTAAACCCATTAGGTTCAAAAGTAATGATGTTTCCTGAATCGGCAGATTTTATTGAATTTAAATCGAAACTCACTAAATCAGCATCTCTAAAAACTGGCTCAGCAAGCGCAATTTTATTCGAAACCTCTCCTAATCGATACGCATCAAAAAACAATTTTTCGATTAAATCAATCTCTTCTTGTGAGTTGTAATAAGTTTGATAACCTATGTTACAATAATTAAATAGATTGTTTGGCTCATCAACTATAATCTTGGTTAAATATGAAGTTGCTGAAGAATCTTCACTTTCTTTTCCAAAATCAAATTTATTATCTACAGCAACCAAATTAACCATTTGCTCTAAATCATCGTAAGCACGATACAAAGCATAGGTTAAATCCTGAGATCCACCTATAACTATAGGTACAACTCTGTTTTTTATTAAGGCTGCAGTTATTTTTTTTAAAAGATAGTAAGTATCATCTATTGAATTTCCTGGTAAAATATCCCCTAAATCAGCAATAGTCATATCCCAGTTTCCAGGAAACATACTATATAGCTTTTTACGAAAAGGATTTAAGTTTACATCGCTAATCGCAGAAGTATCTCCGCGATTATCTAAAACTCCAATTATAGCAATATTTACTTTTGCTAAATCTGGAAACTGTTCTTTTGTATGTAAAACTATTTTACTTCCCAATTCTTGAGAAGACAATGTATCAATGTAGTTTAGAATTTCTTCGGCAACTGGTTGTAGAAAATCAAATTCCATTCTTTATTTCTTTTTAGCTACTGGTTTTTTAGCCACTGCTTTCTTAGCAGCAGGTGCTTTTTTTGCAGCTGTCTTTTTTACTGGGGTTTTCTTAGCAATCATTTCCTGAACTTCAGCCAACGTTAATTTTGTAGCGTCAACATCTTTACTAAGTTCAATTTTAATTTTACCTTTAGTAATAACCGAGCGTCCCCAACGTGCTTTTTCAACAAGAATACCTTCTTCTTCCCAGTTATGAAGTACTTTATCAATATTTTTTTGAAGTTTATCTTCTATCAATGCTTCAATATCTGATTGTGATAAATTATCAAAATTGTATTTTTTGCTTACGTTAATAAACAATCCATTCCATTTGATAAAAGGTCCAAAACGACCTACTCCTTTTTGTACTCCTTCTCCTTTATATACAGCAATAGGTGCATCAGCAAGTGCTTTTTCATCTATTAACTCCTGAGCTCTTGTAATTGTTACATCCAGAGGATCTTCTCCTTTTGGCAATGAGATAAAAACACTTCCGTGACGAACATATGGCCCATAACGACCATTACTTACCTCTACTTCTTCTCCTTTGTATTCTCCTAAGTTTTTAGGCAATAAAAACAAATTCAAAGCTTCTTCCAGCGTTATATTTCCGATATTCTGATCTGCCATTAAACTGGCGAATTTTTTATCTTCATCATCTGGCTCTCCAATTTGCGCCATCGGTCCAAACTTTCCTAAACGAACAGAAACTGGTCTTCCTGAAACTGGATCTTTTCCTAAGATTCTTTCCCCACTTTCTCTCTCAGCATTAGCTTCGACATCTTTTACATTTGGATGGAATTTATCATAAAACTCCTTCATCATTTGTGCCCAGTCGATGTTTCCTTCAGCAATTTCATCAAAATCCTGTTCTACTTTTGCTGTAAAGTTGTAATCCAATATTGTCCCAAAATTCTTAACCAGGAAGTCTGTAACAATTGTTCCGATATCAGTTGGAACTAACTTCCCTTTATCCGAACCTGTATTTTCTTTAAGCAACTTCTCTCCTACTTTGTTTGATTGCAAAGTAAGCTGAGTATAATTACGCTCCTGACCATCAAGATTACCTTTTTCTACATAATTTCTGTTGATGATTGTAGAAATCGTTGGCGCATAAGTCGAAGGACGACCAATACCAAGTTCCTCTAATTTCTTCACCAAAGAAGCTTCTGTATAACGTGCCGGTGGTCTTGAATATCTTTCGGTTGCTGTGATATAATTATTTAATAATTTCTCATTCACTTTCATTGCAGGCAACATTCCTTCTTGCTCTTCTTCGTCATCATCATGACCTTCAAGATATACTTTTAAGAATCCTTCAAAAAGTAAAACTTCTCCAGATGCTGTAAAAATTTCGCTATGATTATTAGCTTCAATCTTCACATTAGTTCTTTCTAATTGTGCATCACTCATTTGCGAAGCCAACGTTCTTTTCCAAATCAAATCATACAAACGAGCTTGATCTCTGTCAATATTTACTGTATGACGCGACATATCAGTCGGACGAATAGCTTCGTGCGCTTCTTGCGCTCCTTTGCTTTTGTTTGTAAAAGTTCTTGGTTTTGAGAATTCTTTCCCGTACGATTTTATAATTTCAGCTTGTGCAGCATCCATTGCATCTTTAGAAAGATTAACACTATCAGTTCTCATATAAGTAATAAGTCCTGCTTCGTATAGTCGTTGTGCTAGTTGCATTGTGATTCCAACTGGTAAATACAACTTTCTTGCTGCTTCTTGTTGCAATGTAGAAGTTGTAAATGGTGCTGTTGGTGATTTTTTTGTAGGTTTCGTTTCTAAATCCGATACCTTATATGAAGAACCAATATTTTTATTTAAAAAATCTTCGGCTTCTTTTTTTGTATTAAAGTTTTTAGGCAATTTAGCCTTAAACGTTTTTCCGCTTTCATTTGTAAACTCAGCTACAACAGAATACGATGCTACTGCATTAAAATTCTGAATTTCTCTTTCTCTCTCAACAATTAAACGAACTGAAACTGACTGAACACGTCCTGCTGATAAACCTCCTTTAATTTTTCTCCATAATACAGGAGATAATTCGTAACCAACCAACCTGTCTAATACACGACGCGCTTGTTGTGCGTTAACCAAATTATAATCTATCTCTCTAGGATTTTCAATCGCTTTTAGGATTGCTGATTTTGTGATTTCGTGAAAAACAATTCGCTTAGTCTTTTTAACATCAAGTTTTAATTCTTCCGCAAGATGCCATGAAATAGCCTCCCCCTCGCGGTCCTCATCACTCGCTAACCAAACCATTTCGGCATTCTTAGATAATGTTTTTAGTTTACTAACTAAAGCTTTTTTATCCGGAGAAACTTCATATTTAGGTTTAAAACCATTCTCTACATCCACACCGATTTCTTTTGAAGGCAAGTCGGCAATATGCCCATAACTTGACTCTACTTGAAAATCACTTCCCAAAAATTTCTCTATCGTTTTTGCCTTTGCAGGTGACTCAACTATTACTAAATTCTTTGCCATTACTCTATTTTTCTGGAACAAAAGTAGAAGTTTTTTTTAAATGAGAGTGCACCCAAATCGTTTTTTGAGAAAAATCTATTTTCGCAGCTGCTATTTTATACCTTAATATATAACAAAAATATTCTCGTTATTATATATTCCTTTCCTTCAAAACAAAATAAAAATCAAAAACTTTATTACAAAAGCCTATCCAATAAATAACTACATTAAAAAAAGCCTGATTTACAAAATCAAAACTAAATTTTGCCAGCAACAACTACATCAATACCCATTTCTTCGAGTTTCGTTTTAGTTTCAACATCAATGCCCGCATCTGTAATCAGTACATCAATTTTACTTAAATCACAAATTTTACCAAAACCCCGAACATTCATTTTTGTCGAATCGGCTAAGACAATAACCTTCTCTGCAACCTCTATCATTGCTTGATTTAAATGTGCCTCTAAAGCATTTGAAGTACTTAAACCAAAATCTAAATGAACACCATCTGTCCCTAAGAATAATTTATTACAAGAAAACTGACTCAAAGTTGCTTCCGCAATTGGTCCCACAGCCGAAGTTGAACTGTTACGAATATCTCCTCCTAATTGTATTGTATCAATATTTGTTTCCTTACTAAGTTCTAAAGACACTTTTAATGAAGGCGTAAGTACCGTTAGTTTTTGAAATCCTTTTATAACGCGAGATAAATAATGAATATTCGATCCCGACCCTAATATAATATAATCGTGATTACTTATATATTTTACCGCCTCTTCTGCTATTTGTTTTTTTTGTTCTACTTGTAGTCCTTCTTTATCATTAACATCTCTTTCAAAAGCATAAATAGGCTGCTTGCTCGCTCCTCCATGTGTACGATGCAACAGCTTTTGATTTTCTAAAAAAGTTAAGTCCTTTCGTATGGTTACGCTTGAAACATTAAGTGTTTCGCACAAATCAACCACATTCACATATCCCTTTTGATTTAATTCCTTAAGTATATCCTCTTGCCGTCTATTGATTATAGTCATAAGTCCTCTTTATTATTAAGATTTTCCAGAATCGAAAGATACAACAATTAAATAAAAAAATAAATTTCATTTTGTTTTATTTAGTTTCATTTAATTTCGTTATGTTTGTTATTCGAAAGTAAAACGACATAAAACACAACAAATAAGACATATAATGAAACGACTCGAACAATTAACAAAACTAAAACAAACACCTGAATGGGATGTAATCGTTATTGGTGGCGGAGCTAGCGGGCTAGGTACCGCACTCGATGCAGCTAGTAGAGGCTACAAAACAGTTTTAGTCGAAGCAATAGATTTTGCAAAAGGAACATCAAGCAGAAGTACAAAATTAGTTCATGGTGGTGTTCGCTACCTGGAACAAGGAGATATCTCTCTGGTAAGAGAAGCTTTAAAAGAAAGAGGTTTAATGGCTCAAAATGCAGCCCATCTAGTAAAAAATCAATCTTTTGTTATACCAAATTATAACTGGTGGGGTGGCTATTTTTACACTATCGGACTTACTATATATGACTTACTAGCCGGAAGACTAAGCTTAGGTAGATCCAAGTATATTTCGAAGAAAAAAACTATTGAACTACTTCCTACAATAGAGCAAAAAGGCTTAGTAAGTGGTGTTATTTATCAAGACGGACAATTTGACGATTCTCGCTTGGCTATAAATATCGCACAGACTGCAGCAGAAAAAGGCGCATGTATTTTAAACTATGCCAAAGTTATGAATCTATTAAAAGACGACAACCATAAAGTTATCGGTGTACAAATAGTAGATCACGAATCTGGCGAGTGGTATGATATAAAAGGAAAAGCAGTTATTAATGCTACAGGTGTTTTTACTAATGCAATAATGAAACTAAACGACGCTGTATATAAAAAATACATCGTACCAAGTCAGGGAATTCACCTTGTATTCGATAAATCTTTCCTACCAAGCGACCACGCTTTAATGATTCCAAAAACTAGCGATGGAAGAGTATTATTTGCAGTGCCATGGCATGATAAAATAGTAGTAGGAACAACTGATACCCTAATTAAAAAGCATAGTCTAGAACCTATTGCATTAGAATCAGAAATTGAATTTGTATTAGAAACAGCACAAAGATTCCTTGCAAAAAAACCTACTCGTGCTGATGTTTTATCTGTTTTTGCAGGATTAAGACCATTGGCAGCGCCAGAGAAAGAAGGAACAAGCACTAAAGAAGTTTCAAGAAGTCATAAAATAATTGTTTCCGAAACCGGATTAATAACTATAACTGGTGGAAAATGGACTACTTATAGAAAAATTGCTGAAGACATCATTGACAAAGCAATAGTTGTACACCGCTTACCAAAAAAGGAATGTAAAACGGAACATATCGCAATTCACGGAAGTACGGAAACAAATTCTACAACCCGTCAAAACCATTTATACATATACGGAACTGACATTCCTAAAATACTAGAATTACAAAATCAAGAACCTGAATTAAAAGAAAAGCTACACCCTAATTACGACTACACTATGGCAGAAGTAGCTTGGGCAATTCGTCATGAAATGGCAAGAACGATAGACGATATTTTAGCAAGAAGAGTACGTTTATTATTTCTAGATGCTCATGCAGCCATTGCTTCATGCGAAAAAGTAGGACATTTATTAGCAAAAGAACTTGGTCATGACGAAACATGGGCACAAACCCAAATATCGCATTTCAAAACAATCGCTAACGGATTCATCTTATCAGATTTTCAAAAAAATCATCAGTAACAACATACATATATCATGCAGGACAAATTAATCTTAACACTAGACCAAGGAACAACTTCTTCCAGAGCCATCGTATTTAATCATGACGGAGAAATAGTAAGTATTTCTCAAAGACCTTTTGAACAGATATTTCCAAAACCAGGATGGGTAGAACATGACCCTAACGAAATTTGGTCATCTCAAATTAGCGTCGCTGCCGAAGTTATTGCAAAAGTGGGAATTTCTGGAAAAGAAATAGCCGCAATTGGAATCACCAATCAACGCGAGACAACAATTGTTTGGGACAGAGAAACCAGCGAACCTTTATATAATGCTATCGTCTGGCAAGATCGTCGAACAGCAAAATATTGTGACGAATTAAAAGCAAAAGGTCATGCTGAAATGATCAAGAAAAAGACTGGATTATTATTAGACGCCTATTTTTCGGGGACTAAAATTAAATGGATTTTAGACAATGTCGAAGGGGCACGTGAAAAAGCAGAACAAGGAAAACTATGTTTCGGAACTGTAGACACATGGCTGATCTGGAAACTTACTCGAGGCAAAATATTCATGACCGATGTCTCTAACGCAAGCAGAACTTTATTATTAAACATTCACACATTAGAATGGGATACTGAATTACTAGAATTGTTCAACATCCCAAGAGCAATGTTACCCGAAGTAAAACAAAGTAGCGAAATATACGGAGAAACTAGTACAACATTATTTTCTACAAAAATTCCAATCTCAGGTGTAGCTGGCGACCAGCAAGCAGCTCTTTTTGGACAATTATGTACAGACCCCGGAATGGTGAAAAATACTTACGGAACAGGTTGCTTCATGTTAATGAATACAGGAAATAAGGCTGTTTATTCTAAAAATAATTTACTTACCACAGTTGCTTGGAAAATAAATGGCGAAACAACGTATGCCCTAGAAGGAAGTGTATTTGTAGGCGGAGCCGCTGTACAATGGTTGCGAGACGGTGCAAAAATGATCAACTCAGCCCAAGAAATCGAAACCTTAGCAGCAAGCGTACCAGACAATGGCGGTGTTTATTTCGTTCCAGCTTTAACAGGTTTAGGCGCACCACATTGGGACCAATATGCCAGAGGTGCAATTTTAGGAATTACAAGAGGAACTACAAACGCACATATAGCACGCGCTACTTTAGAAGGAATCGCTTACCAAGTATTAGATTTAGCAACATCAATGGAAGCAGATTTTGGAAGAAAAGGAAAAGAACTAAGAGTAGATGGTGGAGCTGCCATTAATAACTTAATGATGCAATTTCAATCAGATATATTTGGCTTTAATGTAGTTAGGCCTAAAACACTAGAAACAACAGCATTAGGCGCCGCATACCTAGCAGGATTAGCCGTAGGATACTGGAAAAACATAAGCGAATTACAAGAACAATGGCATATCGACAAAACTTTTACTCCAGAAATGCCTAAGGCAGAAGTTGACAAACTTGTAAAAAACTGGGATAAAGCCGTTGGACGTACTAAAAACTGGATTGAGGACTAAAATATGAATCATTAAAACTTAAAAGATGTCGCCATTTACTGCTGAAATCATAGGAACAATGCTAGTTATCTTACTTGGTAATGGCGTTGTTGCAAACGTAGTTCTTAAAGGAACAAAAGGAAATAACTCGGGATGGATTGTAATTACTACCGGTTGGGCATTTGCCGTTTTTGTAGGCGTAACAGTTGCAGGGCCAATTAGTGGTGCGCACTTAAACCCTGCCGTAACAATCGGACTAGCTCTTATTGGAAAATTTGCCTGGAGCAAAGTATCTTATTACATTATTGCTCAAATAATCGGAGCCATGTTAGGAGCATTCTTAGTCTGGTTATTCCATAAAGATCATTTTGCCATTACTGAGGACGAAGGTGGAAAACTTGCTTGTTTTAGCACAATCCCAGCAATCAGAAATACTTTTTCTAATTTGATTAGTGAGATTATCGGGGCTTTCGTTCTTATTTTCGTAATCTTTTATATTGCAGGCCCCGAACTTAGCATCAGCACTGCTTCTGACGCTAAAATTGGACTTGGATCTATTGGTGCTTTACCCGTTGCTATTTTGGTATGGGCGATCGGATTGTCTTTAGGTGGCACTACAGGTTACGCTATTAATCCCGCAAGAGACTTAGGCCCGCGTATTATGCACACTCTTCTTCTTAAAGGAAGCAGCGACTGGAGCTATGCCTGGATCCCAATTCTTGGTCCAATTATAGGAGCATGTTTAGCAGCACTCTTATATATAGCAATGCTCTAGTATGGCTTTATAAATCAAAAAATCATGAAAAAAATATTATTTTTCTCTATAATCTCGATTATAGGGCTAGCTGGATACGCTCAAAAAAGAACCGTTCAAGATAGCATTTCTACTCCAATAGAAGACACAAAACCATCCCGTTTAGACTTTAACGTAGGTTTAGAAACTAGCCATTTATGGAGAGGACTCGTTATAAATGATGGTATGACTGCAACTGGAAACATCCATTATGCATTAAATGAAGGACGAAATTTTACAGTTGGAATTTGGGGAGGTGCTGGATTTGACGGAAAGTATCGTGAGATAAACTATTATATTCAATATCAAAAAAATAACTTATCAATCGGATTATGGGATTTATTTAATACTACAGGAATTGAAAACCCTGAAGTTTTTAATTACAATAAACTAACCACTACTCACCTTATTGATTTAAGAACTTCATATCGTTTTCCCGAGTCATTCCCCATACGAATAGAAGCTGATGTCTTACTTTACAGCGGCTTAAATGATAGAGAATTAGACAATAATAATGATTACAGAAGTAGACATTCAACTTACGTAGAATTAAGCTACCCAGTTATCCGAAATCAAAAAGTAAATCTAAATGTTTTTATGGGAGGAGCTTTTGCAATCGACGGGAAAAAATATTTGTACACAAATCAGGAAGAAAGCGCTTTTGGCATTGTAAACACGGGGATAAAAGTCTCCAAAGATATTTCGGTGTTTAACTATAAATTACCTGTATCAGCAACTGCAATGTGGAATCCTGCTAATAAAATTGCAAGAGTACAATTAGACGTCAATTTGTTCTAATCTCTGCATAGATTTTAATTTGTTAATCAAAGCTCTCTTTATCCTCAAAAGAGAGCTTTTTTTATTCAAATTTTAAAATAAAAAACAATGTTAAATCTTCATCTGACATCTTGTCACAATCATACAAATAATCGTACCTTTGCGACCTTATTAAAATACACTTTTGAAAGTGACTTATGGAAAAGATTATTGAAGAAAGCAAACAAGGTGAAAGTCTTGTTTTAGAACATAAACCTGAGAATACAAAAAAACTCTTTATAGAAAGCTACGGCTGTGCGATGAATTTTTCGGATAGCGAAATCGTTGCTTCAATTTTATCAGCAAATGGTTTCAACACAACTCAAAAGCTTGAAGAAGCCGATTTAGTTTTGGTAAACACCTGTTCTATCCGTGATAAAGCAGAGCAAACTATACGTAAACGTTTAGAAAAATACAATGCTGTAAAACGCATTAACCCAAAAATGAAAGTTGGTGTTTTGGGGTGTATGGCAGAACGTTTGAAAAGTCAGTTTCTAGAAGAAGAAAAAATCGTTGACCTTGTTGTTGGTCCAGATGCCTACAAAGATTTGCCTAATTTATTAAGTGAAGTTGAAGAAGGTCGTGATGCTATAAACGTAATTTTATCTAAAGATGAAACCTATGGTGATATCTCGCCAGTACGATTGATGAGCAACGGAATTACTGCTTTGGTTTCTATTACTCGTGGTTGCGATAACATGTGTACGTTTTGTGTAGTACCTTTTACCCGCGGACGTGAACGTAGTCGTGAACCTCAAAGTATTATGAATGAGATTCAGGATTTATGGGACAAAGGCTTTAAAGAAATCACACTTTTAGGTCAGAATGTAGATAGTTATTTATGGTATGGTGGCGGATTAAAAAAGGATTTCGATAATGCTACAGATATGCAAAAAGCTACTGCTGTAAACTTCGACCAATTACTAGAAATGGTAGCCGTTACTTTTCCTAAAATGCGTATTCGTTTCTCAACTTCGAATCCTCAAGATATGCACGAAAGTGTTTTACACATTATTGCAAAATATCCTAATATTTGTAAACACATACATTTACCGGTTCAGTCTGGAAGCAATAGAATCCTAAAAGAAATGAACCGTTTACATACACGTGAGGAATACATGACTTTGATTGATAAAATCAAAACCATAATCCCGAACAGTTCTATCTCACAAGATATGATTGCAGGTTTCCCAACAGAAACCGAGCAAGACCACCAAGACACTATGAGCTTAATGGAATACGTAAAATATAACTTTGGTTATATGTATTCCTATTCGGAACGTCCTGGAACTTTGGCTGGAAGAAAAATGGAAGATGATGTTACCGACGAAACCAAAGCAAGAAGATTACAAGAAATTGTCGATTTACAACAAAAACATGCTTGGTTACGCTCTGAAGAGTTTATCGGACAAACTGTAGAAGTTCTGGTTGAGAAAGTTTCAAAAAAATCGACTGAAGAATTCTCCGGAAGAAATTCACAAAGTATTACAGTGGTTTTCCCTAAAGAAGATTATAAGATAGGAGATTTTGTAAATGTAAAAATTACAAGTTGTACTAGTGGAACTTTAAAAGGTCAAGCTGTTGGATTGAGTAACATGAATTAGTTTTTTTTTGCCACAGATTAATTAGGATTAAAATGATACTTAAAACAATAACTTTTATAGTTCTTATATCTTTAATTTCTTGTTCTTCTATTAAAAATAAGACAGAAGTTAAAGAGGTATCAAATCAGTTCTATTTTAAACTAGATGGCATATATACAGAGAAATTTGACGACAATTCAACAGACATCTATTTTTTTAGCTCAATCGATAGTGTTGTCTATTTTTCGAAAATAACAAAAGAACATTATGATTCTATTGACAAACTAAAATTATCAACAACACCACTTGGAAGATATTTAGTAAGCGGTAACAACATTAAAATACAACAGGATATTGACAAATTGGTAAAAATTAAACCGAAAAGCAGTTACAATTTTCTTTTCATGTTTTTACCTACTAAATTTGGAAGTAACAGAAATGTAACATTGATAGATAAAGAAATTATTACCGAAGGAGAAATAAAAAAAGATAGTATTATTTTAACAAAAGAATATTTAGGCACTGAAGAATTAAATTTTAAGAAACGAAAAGGTTCTAAAATAATTCTTAAAAATTCTTTATTAATCGCTAACACAAACCTTAAAGGTATCGTTACAAAAGAAAGTAAATACAGCGCGAATAAAGCAACAATAGTATCAAATTAATTCGTGACAAAAAGAAAACATACAAATGGAGACAGTTCAAGCTATAAAACAACGTTTTGAAATTATTGGAAATGATCCTAAGCTTAATCGCGCCATCGAAAAAGCAATTCAGGTTGCGCCAACCGATATTTCGGTAATGGTAACTGGAGAAAGTGGTGTTGGTAAAGAAAGTATCCCAAAAATCATACACTCGCTTTCACATAGAAAACACGGAAAATACATAGCTGTAAACTGCGGTGCAATTCCAGAAGGAACTATAGATAGTGAATTATTTGGTCACGAAAAAGGAGCTTTTACTGGTGCTACAAGTACACGTGAAGGTTATTTTGAAGTTGCTGATGGAGGAACTATTTTTCTGGATGAAGTTGGAGAATTACCACTTACTACACAGGTAAGACTACTTCGTGTACTAGAAAATGGCGAATTTATAAAAGTAGGTTCATCACAAGTACAGAAAACAAATGTGAGGATTGTTGCAGCAACCAACGTTAATTTATTTAATGCAATCGAAAAAGGTAAATTTCGTGAAGATCTATACTATCGTTTAAGCACTGTTGAAATTACTTTACCCCCATTGCGTGAGCGAAAAGAAGATATTCATTTATTATTTAGAAAATTCGTATCTGATTTTGCTCATAAATACAAAATGCCTCCATTAAAACTAGATGATGACGCAGTACAACTATTGCAAAAATTTAGATGGAACGGTAACATTCGTCAGTTACGAAATGTAGCCGAACAAATTTCGGTTCTGGAAACAAATCGCGATATTACTCTCGCAACACTACAATCTTACTTACCAGCCGAAGGTCCAAATTTACCTTCTGTAATTAATGATAAGAAGAATGATAGCGACTTTAATACGGAGAGAGAAATTTTATACAAAGTTCTTTTTGACATGAAAAGTGATTTACATGATTTAAAGAAGCTTACTCTGGAATTAATGCAAAATGGTAGCGCAAATGTGCAGGAAACCAATAAAAATTTGATCAAAAAAATATATGGTTCCCAAGAAAATGATAGCGAAATTGATTTTGAAGAAGAACCAAGAACAGCTGTTATGACGACTCCTAATCGTGAGGAACAATACCAGTCAAACGATGACAATTATTTATTTGCAGAAACAATCGAAGAAGAAGAGGTTTTACGATTGGAGCAAAAAGAAATCGAAATGATTAAAAAATCATTAGAAAAAAATAAAGGAAAACGAAAAGCGGCTGCAGATGAATTAGGAATTTCTGAACGAACTTTATATCGAAAAATAAAACAATTTGATTTGTAAAAAATCAAATTAAGCAAAATTGATGACTAAAATAAATACCTTTGGTTCTTTTAAAAAATAAAATGAAAAACATACAGTACCTAATTATAATTGCAATTCTTTTCACCTTTAGTAGTTGTTCTGTTTACAACTTTACAGGAACAGGAAAAATTGATGCAAAAACATTTCAAGTTAATTACTTCCAGAATAATGCTGATTTAATTCAGCCAGGACTGGATCGTACTTTCACTTTACAATTACAGGATCTTATCCAAAATCAAACTAACCTGAATTTAGTAAGTACAGGTGGTGATTTAGTATATGAAGGAGAAATTACCGATTACAGAATTAGCCCAATGACTGCAACAGCAGATCAGCAAGCATCTCAAAACAGATTAAAAATTCGTGTAAACGTACGATTCACTAATAAAAAGAAAGAAACTGACGATTTCGAAAAATCTTTTGAATTCTATTATGATTACCCTGCACAAGATCAACTTGTAGGATCTGTATTAGATACGGCTCTTAAAGAAATTTTCGACCGTATTACCCAAGATATATTTAATGAGTCGTTGGCAAAATGGTAAAAAGGTTGATTCGTTTAATCGGTTAATCGTTAATTCGATTCAAAAAAAAAAAAAAAAAAAAACGAGTATACAAATAAACAATTTAACGAATAAACAGTTAAACAAAAAAATAATGAATGTTAACGATTATACATACCTAATAAACAGACCCGATGCTATTACAGAAAAGCAAACGGAAGCATTAGGCAATGTATTGAATGAATTCCCATATTTTCAGAGTGCAAGAGCATTACGATTAAAAGGGCTTTACAGTCAAAACAGCTTTAAGTATAATTACGCCTTAAAAGTTACCGCTGCACATACAACAGATAGAGCTATTTTATTTGATTTTATAACATCCGAAACTTTTTCAATCATTCAAAAAGAGTATTATGACAAAAAAGCTTCAGCTCTTTTGGACATAGATGTTGTTGATAGCGAACATATTTTACCTGAAGTCGTTGCTCTGGAAGATTTTATAGAAAAGGTAGAACCTAAATTAATAGATCCTATTGAGCGCTCTATTCTTACTTCTATAAAGGAAGCATCTATACCCAATATTGAGGAGAATGTAAATACTCCTGAAGAAACTATAGAAAGTACTGAAGCTATAGAAACGGCTGAAGAGAATCTGGAAATAGGAAAACCTTTAGATTTTTCAAAAAGCGAAAAACATTCTTTTCAAGAGTGGCTTCAACTTTCCAGAACTGAGCCTATTGAGCGAAAAGAGGAAAAGAAAGAGGAAAAAATTGAAGTAAAAAACGAGGAAAAGAAAGAAAAAGAAGAAAAGGAAGAAGAGAAACAAGAAAAACCAGTTGAAATTGATTCTTCTATAATCGAAATTGACGAAGAGAAAAAGAAAAAAGCTGAGTTAATAGATAAATTTATTGAAACAAGCCCAAAAATATCTCCTGTAAAACAAACCACAACAGTTGCAGCAAACATACAGATAGACATTAACAAGGACGATAATACCTATTTAATGACAGAGACTTTAGCCAGAGTATATTTAGAACAAAAGAAATATACAAAAGCAATACAAGCATATGAAATATTAATTTTGAAATATCCAGAAAAAATTAGTTTCTTTGCAGACCGTATTTCGGATATTAAGACATTACAACAAAATAACAATAATAATTAAACAATGAGCACATTTTCAATTTTTTTAGTTTTAATCACAATAGTATGTTTTCTATTGATCGTAGTAATCATGGTTCAAAACCCTAAAGGTGGTGGATTATCTTCAACAATAAGTGGATCTCAAATGTTAGGTGGAGTTCAAAAAACAACTGACTTTTTAGACAAAAGTACTTGGACTTTGGCTACAATTTTAATTGCATTAATCTTACTTTCTAGTTTAAGTTTTACTGGTTCATTAAGCGATGTAGAATCTAAAATTATCGAGAAATCTACAACTACTGCTCCAGTCACTACGCCTGCAGCTCCAGCACAAGAAGCACCTGCTGCGACAAACCCAGCAAAATAATACATTCTTTATAAAATATAGAAATGCCAGCCTGTCAAAGCTGGCATTTTTTATAAGAAATAATGTCAGTTTTTTTAAGGTGGCATAGTTTCTGAAAGTTTATAAGCAAACAAAATTATAAACATAACATAATTATAAAATCATGACTTTAAACATTAAACCGCTTTCAGATCGCGTACTTATTGAGCCAGTTGCTGCTGAAACTAAAACTGCGTCAGGGATTTTTATTCCAGATACTGCCAAAGAAAAACCACAAAAAGGAACTGTTGTAGCCGTAGGTAATGGTACTAAAGACCATACTATGACTGTAAAAATTGGAGATACTGTTCTTTATGGTAAATATGCAGGAACCGAATTAAAACATGAAGGAATTGATTATTTGATTATGCGTGAAGATGATATCTTAGCGATAATCTAAAAAGCTTTAAGTCCTAACTATTAAGGAAACTTGAAACAAATAAAACTTTAAACAAAAAACATTAAAATGGCAAAAGATATAAAATTTGATATTGAAGCACGTGACGGATTAAAACGTGGTGTTGATGCATTGGCAAATGCAGTAAAAGTAACTTTAGGACCAAAAGGTCGTAACGTAATCATCGGAAAATCTTTTGGTGGACCAAACGTAACTAAAGATGGTGTTACAGTTGCTAAAGAAATTGAATTAAAAGACCCATTAGAAAATATGGGAGCTCAGATGGTTAAAGAAGTAGCGTCAAAAACTAATGATTTAGCTGGAGATGGTACTACAACTGCTACAGTTTTAGCTCAAGCAATCGTAAAAGAAGGTTTGAAAAACGTAGCTGCCGGAGCTAACCCAATGGATTTAAAACGTGGTATCGACAAAGCTGTTGAAGCTATCGTTGCCGACTTAGCTAAACAAGCTAAAGTAGTTGGAAGTGATTCAGAAAAAATAAAACAAATTGCATCTATTTCTGCAAATAACGACGAAGTAATTGGTGAGTTAATCGCTACTGCTTTCGCAAAAGTTGGAAAAGAAGGCGTTATTACTGTTGAAGAAGCAAAAGGAACAGATACTTTCGTAGATGTTGTAGAAGGAATGCAATTTGACAGAGGATACCTTTCTCCATATTTCGTTACAAATCCTGAAAAAATGGAAGTAGAATTAGAGAATCCATATATCCTTTTGTACGACAAAAAAGTTTCTTCTTTAAAAGAACTTTTACCAGTTTTAGAGCCAGTAGCTCAATCAGGAAAACCATTATTAATTATTGCTGAAGATGTTGACGGAGAAGCTTTATCAACTCTTGTAGTTAACAAATTACGTGGAGCCCTTAAAATTGCTGCTGTAAAAGCACCTGGTTTTGGAGACAGAAGAAAAGCAATGCTAGAAGATATCGCTATCTTAACTGGCGGAACTGTAATCTCTGAAGAAAGAGGTTATACTTTAGAAAACACTACAATCGAAATGTTAGGTACTTCTAAAAAAGTAACTATCGATAAAGATAACACTACAATTGTAAGTGGTGCTGGTGAAGCTGACATGATCAAAAATCGTGTAAACCAAATTAAAGGTCAAATGGAAGCTACAACTTCTGATTATGACAAAGAAAAATTACAGGAACGTTTAGCTAAATTAGCTGGTGGTGTTGCTGTACTTTATGTTGGTGCTGCATCTGAAGTAGAAATGAAAGAGAAAAAAGACAGAGTTGATGATGCATTACATGCTACTCGTGCTGCTGTTGAAGAAGGAATTGTTGCTGGTGGTGGAGTTGCTTTGTTAAGAGCTAAAAACGCTTTAAGCGAAATTAAAGCTGACAATGCTGATGAAGCTACAGGTATTCAAATCGTATCTCGTGCTGTAGAAGCTCCGTTAAGAACTATCGTTGAAAATGCAGGTCTTGAAGGTTCTGTAGTTGTTGCTAAAGTTGCCGAAGGTTCTGGTGATTTTGGATACAATGCTAAAACTGACGAGTATGTAGATATGCTTAAAGCAGGGATTATCGATCCTAAAAAAGTAACTCGTGTAGCTTTAGAAAATGCTGCTTCTGTAGCAGGTATGATCTTAACTACTGAATGTGCTTTGATCGATATTAAAGAAGATAATGGAGGCGGAAACCCAATGGGTGGAGGTATGCCAGGAATGATGTAATATCCTTCCTGACTTACAAAAAGTCCCGAAATAAAAAATCCGAAGTTTATAGCTTCGGTTTTTTTGTTATAACACCTATCGTATTTTTTCTACTATCGCTTCTTTAGCAATTTATTAAAGCTAAAAAGTTGTTATGATAACAATCATAAATAAAAAAATCCGAAGTTTAAGCTTCGGATTTCTTAGTTTTAATATCTATTGTATTTTATCTGCTGGTCTTTTCTTTAGTAGTTTCATTAAAACTGGAAAAGTCGTTATGATAACAATAATTATAATGATGTATTCAATATGCTGCTTTAAGTCAACTCCTTGTTTCAAAAACACACCGTAAAGATAGTGTCCTGAAAATATCAGAATGAAAGCCCATAAAAATGAACTTAAAATATTGTAGAACATAAATTTCTTTTTGTCCATAGATACAATTCCTGCAACTATAGGCGCAAATGTTCTAAAAATTGGTAAAAAACGAGCATAGATTATAGCTTTACCTCCGTATTTTTCAAAGAAATCTTTTGATTGTAACAAGTATTTTTTCTTAAACCAAAATGTATCTTCTTTTTTAAATAAATAATAACCGCTTTTGGCTCCAAACCAATATCCAGTCATATTACCAAAAATTCCAGAAATAGCCACCATTAAAGAGAGCAAAAAAACATTTATAAAGTCGCTTTCAATATAAACCATATTCTGGATTAAATCACGGCTATAAATTCCTGCTAAAAAAAGTAAGCTATCACCTGGTAAAAAGAAACCTGCAAAAAGTCCTGTTTCGGCAAAAACTATAAATATAACAATGTATAAACCAATTTGAAATCCACCAATGGTAAGGGTAATATAAAACTCAGGATTGATTAATTGAGTCCAATCAAAATTATTCATATAAGCGATTTATTCGTTAAATTTATAAGTTGGTGAAAGTAATAATAAATTAGTTTAGCCACAATAAATTGGCATATTTTAAAGTTTTATTAACGCTATAAAAAGTCAAATTCACACTTCTTCTCTAATATTATTTTCTTTCATATTGGCAACACGTCGGAAGTCCATCATAAACATCTTGCGTAGTCTTCGCAGCATCAGTATCATGACCTACTTTGGCAATAGCATTTTTTACATCTACAAGTGAAGTTTTCTCTTCATTCAAGATTAAATTTAATTTATGGGTACTAATATCCCATGTTGCCGATTTCACTCCCGAAACACTAAAAGCTGCTTTTTCTATTCGCTTTTTACAATCCTCGCAATTACCACTTACTTCTGTCTCGTATTTTGCATTCTTATTCTTTTTCTCTTGTGCCTGAGCAGCAAATGAGAAAAGAGTCACCAGTAAAACTATTATTACATTATTACTCATCATTTTTCTATTATTTTTTGGGAGTTCGTAAATCTTCAATTTCATTTTGTTTTATTTTTAAGGGTTTATTAAATTATATTTAAGTTGTTTTTATTTTATTTTAAATCGTAATCCTGCATAATACATTTGTCCAAAAACCGGAGCATAGACAATCGACGCATCAAAATCTGGCCCAAACGGATTATCACTTCCTAAGATAGCCTTGTCTTGTCGGTAATTTCCAATATTCTCACCTCCTACATACACTTCAAAAGTATCCGAAAAAACTCTTGTTACTTGTGCATTCATCAAAGAGTATGAAGGTGAAAACTCAGGCAATCTATCCTTTTCTGGATTTGAAGCTGTGTTTGGCAATTGCTGTTGTCCAATCCAATTAAAAGTATAGTCCATTTTCCATTGCTTTCCGTCAACAAGATTTGTTTCATATTCCAGATTACCAAAAAAACGATGTTTTGCCTGTAACGGTCTTGCGTAATTTCCAGATAAATAATCTGTTCGAATATCATAATATTTATAAGCCGAACGGAAATTAAAATTCTTTAATAATTCATAATTAAACTCAACTTGCAAACTATTAGCATATGATTTTCCGTTTAAATTATAGAATAAAACTTCCTGTGGACTTTGCATTACATCTACAACAACCTGATTTTGAAAATCGGTTCTGTATAAATCAAAAACAACTTCGGCATGTCTATCAAAAAGAGAAAATCTTTGCGAAAAGCTCAACCCATAATTCCAAGCGATCTCAGGATTCATTCCGTAAATTTTACCGCTATTATCAAGAATCGAGAATACTCTTGAACTAGCAAAGAGTTGCTGATTCTCGGCAAAAATATTAGCCGAACGTTTTCCTCTTCCTGCTGAGAATCTCAAAACTGCTTTCTCCCAAGGGTTGTACCTTACATGCAAACGTGGTGTTACAAAAGTTCCTAAACGATTATGATTATCTATTCTTCCGCCTAAAATAATACTAAAGTTATCCGTGTTGTCATACGTATATTCAAAGAAAGCTCCAACAGAATTATCGATTCGGCTATAATCAGTTACATTCACAAACTCCTGATATTGATCGTATGTAAAATTTAATCCTGCTGCAAATTTGTTCTTGGTATTATCGATAATCGAATTAAAAATCAAATTAGAATAATAACTATTCTGCTTGATATTATAATCATTTAAACCATAGTAAGATTTCTGATTATGACTATTAAATGCATTCTGAAAACCAATACTCTGAAAAGGCATATCTGGAAAAACATAACCTATTTTGGTCGAAACATCAATTCGCTCTGTATTTATTTCAGATCCCCAATAATTGGTTGTGCCTTTATCCCGATCTTTATCAAAGTCAAGTTCGCCCGTTTGCTTTTTGTCATTCATATACCTAAGATTAACAAAACCAACCCAACCTTTCTCGGCATTAGTATATTGATAACGATTTAGAATATTGATTTGCTTCGCTAATGGATTATCCATAAATCCATCATCATTCATATCGGTTTTTGCAACACGCGCATTACCATGAACCAACAAACTTGTTGCCCATTTATCCGAAAGTTGCTTAGTAAAATGCGTATTTAATTCAAATCGTGAATCGGTAGAGCCATAAGCATTCAGGAAGAACGGGATATCATTCATCGGCTTTAACAACTCTGTGTTTATTTGTCCTGAAATACTTTCGTAACCATTTACAACACTTCCAGCTCCTTTGGTTATCTGAATACTTTCAACCCAAGTTCCTGGTGTAAATGACATTCCATAGGCTTGAGAAGCTCCACGAACTGACGGAACATTCTCTTCAGTAATCATTAAATATGGACTCGTAAGCCCCAACATTTTAATTTGCTTCGTTCCCGTTAAGGCATCCGAAAAGTTAACATCAATAGATGGATTAGTTTCAAAACTTTCGGCAAGATTACAACAAGCTGCTTTAAGCAATTCTTTACTTGTTATAAGCGAAGTATTTCCTGTAAGTGTATATGATTTTTTAATTCCTTTTTGCTTTTTAGTAATCTTAACTTCTTCCAATTTTTCTTGTGCAAAAACAGGAATACAAAACAAAAGCATAGCAAAAAGTGCTATATTTTTTTTCATGAGAATAATTTTAATGTTTAAAAAAAGTAGATTCAAACCATACTGAATGATTTGACTTTAAAAAACATTAAAATCAGGCGTAAAATATATATTGGTGATAGAGTTTAAATAGCGGAGGTGCATGAGCATCGCTATAATATGCAATTATCTGCTTGTTTTTAAAACTCGGAATAGAGAAAAACGCAACGGTTTTAAATTCTTGTAGTATAAAAGGGAAATCAAACTGAAACAAGAATGTTTTAATCGTAGCTGTATCTGACTTTTTCTCAAAATGAACTACTTTATCTTTGCAGCAAGATGATTTTTTTTCGGAAGTAATTCCACAACATGTTTTTGTTGGTGGAGCTTCTACAGTTTTGTTTAATGAAATTGAAGCTAATTTGTCACCACAATAATGCACATCAAAAGCTAGCCCTACATTGCAAACCAATAGTAGAAATGCTAAAAATAAACTAGTGCATTTTTTTATATTCATATCGTCTGCAAAATTAGCATTATAATCAATTCTTAAAATCAAATTCTTGTTAAAAATTTCAAAAAGTACCTTTTACAAGTCAAACTCCTGCCCCATTAAAGGAATAGAACAATTAAAACCATATTTCTCTTTAATTTTTATACGAAGCGCATCTGCAGGAACATTTTCTCCATGAACCAGAAAAACTTTTTTAGGCTTATTTTCTAATGCCGAAAGCCAAAGAAGTAAATCATCCTGATCACCATGAGCAGAAAGTCCCGCTATTTCTAAAATCTTAGCTTTAACTGGGAAATATTTACCTCTAATTTTAATTTCATTATCACCTTCTAATAACTTTCTACCACGAGTTCCTTCGGCTTGATAACCAACAATAATTACCGTTGTTTCACGCAATCCGATATAATGTTCAAAATAATTTAAAACCCTTCCTCCTGTTGCCATTCCGCTTGCAGCAATAATAACCTTTGTACTTTTATTATAAATAACATCCATCGTTTCCTGATAATCTGAAACTAGAGAAAACATTTTGGCCATACCTGTACATTCTTCCATCGTTAATTTATGCCATTCTCTATTATTCATAAAGATTTCTAAGGCACTAATTCCCATTGGTGTATCAATAATATAAGGAATATTCGGGATCCTACCTTCTTTCTTAAGCTGCCACAACAAATACATTACACTTTGTGCTCGCTCTACGGCAAAACTAGGAATGATAACTGTTCCCTTTTTCTGAAATGTAGCATTGATGTATTTTTCCAGTTCATCTTTAGCATCGGTATCTGGATGCAATCGGTTTCCGTAAGTACTTTCTAAAAATATATAATCAGCAATTTTAGGTTTTTCTGGAGGATATAACAGTACATCATTATCACGACCAATATCTCCCGAAAAAACTAGTGTTTTTTTCTCAACCGTTAATGCAATGCTACAAGCTCCCATAATATGTCCCGCAGTAAAAAAAACTGCCGAAATATCTGCTTCTAAAAGAGATGGTTCATTTACTGTTACCACTCTAAAAAGCGGAAAGACTTTCCTGGCTTGTTCCACAGTATAAAGTGGTTCTGCTATTTCATGTTTAGAATATTGCTCTTCATTAGCTTTATTAGCTTCTTCTTCCTGAATCTTAGCACTATCCAGAAGAATAAGCTTGGCTATTTCTTTTGTAGGGCCAGAACAATATATTTTCCCTTTAAATCCCTGATATACCAATCTCGGCAACCAACCACAATGATCTAAATGTCCATGTGTAAGCAACACAAAATCTATAGTTGAAGGTAAAATAGGCAAAGGTTCCCAGTTGAGTTCCCGTAAAGGTTTTATCCCCTGAAACTGCCCACAATCAATTAAAATTCTTACCCCATTACTCTCAATCAACGTTTTGGAACCTGTTACTGTTCCCGCACCTCCAATGAATTTGACTTTCATTTTATTTGAATTTAAATTACACCGACAACAAAAAGCAATACTTTCAAGAATACCTACATAATTCTGAGGCTTCTTTTGTAACACTTTTTATTCTTTGAGAACTCAATCCAATTTCTTCTAAACAACTGCGGTTATTCAACAATTCTTTAACCAAAATCACATCCAAAGCCAATAATTTATCCTTTTCAGCCAAAGCAAGTGTGGTTAAACAAGTTATAGGATATAGATTATTATTCTCATTCTTTGTTCTCAAGTTATTATTTGCAGGATAATCCCAACTTAATAAATTTAATCCTGAACACGCTCCAAAAGTCATCGCATCCAATGTAAATCGATTATTGGTAACTATCCAACACTCAGAGATAACATCTTTGTCTGTAAAAACAGGATGTTTCCTTTCTTTAATATCATTAAATCGGGATAGAATATACATTGGCACTTTTACATCTGTAGATGCTTCTTTTCCCATATGAAACTTACATTCTACCATTGCAATGACATCATTCTTTTTTATCAGGACATCTATTTCATGAGTAACACATTTACCTTGCAAAGTCAAATTAGTCTTTGTTTCATAATTTTCTTTAGAAAAAAGTCTGGCAATATATTTTTCGAAGTAAAAACCAGCAGGTCCTAATAACTGAATGGCTTCTTTTAGGTTATAACGTGCCGCATGCGAATGGGATATTTTTCTTAACAATTTAAAAGCCATCTTATAGATTCTCTTGGTCGAAATCCCCTCGTACATTTCTTTCTCTATCATTTGTAAAACATCCTGAACAACTGATTGATTTGCACCAGAATTCAAAAGAGATTTCTCTAATTTCTTTCTATCAAAAACAACAGTATCTCCTGATTTTTTTACAACTCTCATTTATTTTTTGATTTGAAAATTAAACAAATACAAATCGACTAATAAAGGTACAAAAAAAGGGCTATTTATTTATTTTTTGATAATAAAATCCAGGAATAAACAACAGTATAAGAATAGGTTGAATTAAAAAACGACGTACATAAAAAAGAATCAAATTATTATGGTTGCCATAAAAATAAACAATACAATAGAAAGCAATAATGAGGATAAGAAAAAACAGAACATATAAAACCAAAGCAAACTTAACCAGTTCTGTTTCTCTAAAAATGACATAAATTATTCCTAATGATATAATCGTATTTAAGAAATATCTAAATAACAATCCCAAGAACAATTGAATCGAATTGAATTCAGGCAGAGGAAGTTCTTTATAATCTCTCTCAAAATAAACGAGAAAAGGATCATAAAATAATTGATTTTCGTATGCTCTTATGCCTACCAGAAGAAACACAAACACAATTAAGAGAAAAATTCTTGATTTATTTTGAAGAATATTATTTAGCATATTTCGAAAATTTACTTACCCAAATAATCCACAAAATAAAAACTACTCCATAAATAACCAATGGAAAAAGCACACCATGCAAAAGATGTGTTTTCTCTGGGAAATAATATAACAATCCTGCTAATGAAGCGATTCGGCAAATATTAAGAATATAAATAAAAAGACTTCCTCCTAAAATATAAAACAATGTCGGCTTTAATTTACCTGAAAAAGCGACTATAAAAGCGACAAACAAAATAATCACGCTAATCGCATTACAGCCTTCTACAATTACAGCAACTACTTCCTGATTGTAGAATATCTGTAAATATGGCTCTGAGGAAATTTCATCAACCCTAGCATCATTATTAAATAATTGCAACAACCACTCGGTATGATTGCCTACTAATTTTGTTATTCCATCTATTTTATCATTCTCAAAACTACCCAAATAGAATTGATAAACTAATGTCAATAGAATATAAGTCCCAAAAAATGTACCTATAAAAAGAAGAAAAGACTTGTACTGGATTAAATATTTTTTCAAGAGAAATTTTTAACAAATTTATGTATTTTTTGAATTTGGCTTTAAATACTTTTGTATAAAAACTAAATAAGATGACTTTTCAGGAATTACAACCAAAAATAACTGCAATTGTAGCAGATACAAATCAGTCTAGAGACGAAAAACTATTAAACATTTGTCAATTATTAAGCGACAATGTTGACTATTATAACTGGGTTGGATTTTATTTTGCCAACCACGAAAATAAAACATTGCATTTAGGACCATATGTAGGAGCTGAAACTGATCATACTGTAATTCCATTTGGAAAAGGAATTTGTGGACAAGTTGCTGAAAGCAATGCTAATTTTGTAGTTCCAGATGTTGCCGCTCAGGACAATTATATTGCGTGTAGTTTTACCGTAAAATCTGAAATCGTGATACCATTATTCGTAAACGGGCAAAATATTGGACAAATAGATATTGACAGTCACGTTCTAGATCCGTTTACCGAAGCTGATGAGAAATTTTTGGAATTTGTTAATCAAGAAGTTGCTAAATTGTATTAAAAATACTATTATATTTGTTTTTTATTCTTAAAAACCAAATACAAATGAAATCTGGTCTTTCCTATTATTATTTTACGATTGCACTATTCTTATTAGTAACTACAAAACTATTAGCTCAAGCTCCAACACCAGTAAGCAAATTAGTTTACTTAGACTCTATGTGGGCAGAAACCTCTGAAGGAAACCACAAATATGTAAGACTTATTGAAGAATATTATTCGGATAAAAAAGCTTATATTTTTAAGGATTTCTATAAATCGAAAGCTATAAAGATGATTAGTACTTCATCTGATAGAGACATAATAAGAAAAGAAGGACAATCTGTTTATTATTATGAAAATGGAAACAGAGAAACATCTGTTAGCTATTCTGATGGAAAAAAAACTGGAAAAGAATACAATTGGTACGATAACGGAAATTTAAAATCTGAAATCGAATATTTCGAAAACAAAGAAAAAATTGTTGAGTTTAAAATTAACAACTATTGGAATCTTCAAAAAGAACAAAAAGTATCGGAAGGAAATGGCGATTATGAAGATATCGACGACAATGGAAATGAAGAAAGCGGAAAAGTAAAAAATGGATTCCCTGATGGAACCTGGAAAGGGAAAAGTAAAAAAAGCAAATATACTTTTGTCGAGAACTATGAAAATGGTAAATTAATTTCGGGAGTAAGTACTGACTCTTTAAACATTGAACATCCATACACTATTATATTTCAAGCTCCAGCACCTAAAAAAGGAATTAATTCTTTTTATAGTTATGTTGCAAAAGCAATGTACATCCCTTATGAAGCTAGAAATAAAGTTTCAGGAAAAATATATTTATCCTTTATAGTAGACAAAGAAGGAAAATTAGTTGAACCTCGAATCCTAAAAGGAATTGGTTACGGATTAGACGAAAACGCAATTAGCGTGATTAAACACTCTAAAAATTGGAATCCGGGGACTAAAAGAGGAATTCCGATAAGAGTTCTGTACACATTACCTATAACAATTAGAAAAAATACTCAATAAAATTTATTTTTAGAGAAAAAAGTACTATTTTTGCACCCGTCTTACAAAAGTTGTATGACATACATAAAAATCATTAAATAATATTGGAATGTATTTAACTAAAGAAAAAAAGGAAGAGATTTTTGCACAACACGGTGATGTTACAAACACTGGAAAAGCTGAAGGTCAAATCGCATTGTTCACTTACAGAATTTCACACTTAACTGAACACTTGAAAAAAAATCGTCACGATTATAACACTGAGCGTTCACTTGTACTTTTAGTAGGTAAAAGAAGAGCTTTGTTAGATTACTTGAAGAAAAAAGAAATCAACAGATATCGTGAGATTATCAAAGTATTGAATATCAGAAAATAATCAATATAAAAAAGAGGTGCGAGAGTGCCTCTTTTTGTTTTTACACAAACAAAGAAAAAAAGTTTGGTTTTTCATTGGGTTTTAGGCATTAACTACGCACAACAACAACTACAACACAACTAAAACCCATTGTATAACCAATAAGGAAAAATTTATGATTCCACAATTATTTGTAGAAAAAATCGATTTAGGTGATGGCAGAAGCATCACAATCGAGACAGGACGTTTAGCTAAACAAGCTGATGGTTCTGTAGTAGTAAGAATGGGCGATACGATGATACTTGCAACAGCAGTATCTGCACGTAGCGCTAACCCAAATGTTGATTTTTTACCATTAACGGTAGATTATCGCGAAAAATTTGCAGCAGCTGGTCGTTTCCCAGGAGGTTTCTTTAAGAGAGAAGCTCGTCCAAGCGATAGCGAGGTATTAACGATGAGATTAGTTGACCGTGTTTTACGTCCGCTTTTCCCAGACGATTACCATGCTGAAACACAAGTTATGATTCAATTAATGTCTCATGACGAAACTGTTATGCCTGATGCTTTAGCTGGTTTAGCTGCATCTGCAGCATTAGCAGTTTCAGACATTCCTTTTTACAACTTAATTTCTGAAGTACGTGTTGCACGTATTGACGGAAAATTTGTAATTAACCCAAGTAGAGAAGACTTAGCAAAATCTGACATCGACATGATGATTGGAGCTTCTATGGACTCAGTTGCGATGGTTGAAGGAGAAATGAAAGAAATTTCAGAAGCTGAAATGGTAGAAGCAATTAAATTTGCTCACGAAGCTATTAAAGTTCAAATTCAGGCACAATTACGTTTACAAGCTGCTTTTGGTAAAAAAGAAATTCGTACTTACGAAGGTGAGAAAGAAAACGAAGAAATTTACAAAAAAGTAAAAGCTGCAGCATACGATAAAATTTATGCTATTGCAAAAGTTGGTTCAGCTAAACACGAAAGAACTGCTGCATTTGCTGAAGTAAAAGAAGAAGTAAAAGCTTTATTTACAGAAGAAGAATTAGCTGCTGATGGAGATTTAGTTTCTAAATATTTCTACAAAACAAACAAAGAAGCTGTTCGTAACGTAGTATTAGAATTAGGTGTTCGTTTAGATGGTAGAAAAACAACAGATATCAGACCAATCTGGTGTGAAATTGATTATTTACCAAGAGTTCACGGTTCTTCTTTATTTACACGTGGAGAAACTCAAGCATTGGCTACAGTAACTTTAGGAACTTCTAGAGAAGCTAACCAAATTGATTCCCCATCTGAACAAGGTGAAGAGAAATTCTACTTACACTATAACTTCCCTCCTTTCTCGACTGGTGAAGCTAAACCTCTAAGAGGAACTTCAAGAAGAGAAGTTGGTCACGGTAACTTAGCTCAAAGAGCTTTAAAAAACATGATCCCTGCTGATTGTCCTTACACTATCCGTATTGTATCTGAGGTTTTAGAATCTAACGGTTCTTCTTCTATGGCTACAGTTTGTGCTGGAACAATGGCTTTGATGGATGCTGGAGTTCAAATGGTAAAACCAGTTTCTGGAATTGCTATGGGATTAATTACTGACGGTGATAAATTTGCTGTATTGTCTGACATTTTAGGTGATGAAGATCACTTAGGAGACATGGACTTTAAAGTAACTGGAACTGCTGACGGTATTACAGCTTGCCAGATGGATATTAAAATTGATGGTTTACGTTATGATATCATGGAGCAAGCTTTAGGGCAAGCACGTGAAGGACGTTTACACATTTTAGGAAAACTAACTGAAACTATTGCTGCTCCAAGAGCAGACGTTAAAGCGCATTCTCCAAAAATCATCACTAGAACTATTCCTGGAAACTTTATTGGAGCATTAATTGGACCTGGAGGAAAAGTAATTCAAGAATTACAAAAAGCTACTGGAACAACTATTGTAATCAATGAAGTTGATGAACAAGGTGTTATCGAAATCTTAGGTACAGATCCTGCAGGAATTGAAGCTGTTTTAGCTAAAATTCAATCTATTACTTTCAAACCTCAAATGGGCGAAGCTTACGAAGTTAAAGTAATTAAAATGCTTGATTTTGGAGCTGTAGTAGAATATACTGCTGCACCAGGAAACGAAGTTTTACTTCACGTATCTGAGCTAGCTTGGGAACGTACTGAAAATGTTACTGATGTAGTTAACATGGGAGACGTTTTTCAAGTTAAATACCTTGGACTTGATCCTAAAACAAGAAAAGAAAAAGTGTCAAGAAAAGCACTTCTTCCAAGACCTCCACGTGAGGAGAAAAAAGAGTAATCAGATCTTAGTTTACTAAAGGTTTATTCATAGAAAACCCCAATTCATTTGCTTGAATTGGGGTTTTTCGTTTTTAATTTAATACATCTAAATACTACACAAAACTCATCCTGCAATCCATTTTAAACAATTACCCATTAAACCATCTGTGCCTTTTAATTGTTTTTCCTTGTCGAATTAAATAAGCATGATAAGAACTCGGAACATCATGTATCCATTTAGGTAAAAAATAAATGATCAGGTAAACATCAATATGCCCTACTATCCCAAAAAATACTGCAAGAAAAAAAGGAATTCCAGCATGACCAAAACCAATCATAGAGACAAATGCAACTAATAATGTTACTCCCCATAATTTAGATAAAATAGCATGCGTACATGTTTCTTTTCCGAATTTTAGAATACTAAAAACATACGTTAAACCTTCCATTACAAAAATTGAAATAATAGCATATTTATAGTCACGGATTATTTCTGGACTTAATAACCAAGTACACCAACCCACACAGAGCCAAAAAACTAAATCTACCTGACTATCCATGCGGCGTAATTTTTCTGACGAAACACCCACTTTACGAGCAATTATACCATCAAAAATATCTGTCAACAAGCCCAATATCATCAACAAGACTAAAACCAATCTAACATAAGCAAAATTATTGTTTGCTATTGCAATCATTACAAAACCCAACATTAATCGAGTCATAATAAGCAAAAAAGGAACTTTTTTCATGATTCTACCAATTTAAAAAAGGCATTGTCCTTTTATTATTCACATTCCAAAGCCCTAACTGAAAACCTTTAGAATTTGATTTATTAAAAACACCTATCTGTAACCCTTTATTAATTTTAGCCTTATTAAAAATGCCAACATGCAATCCGTTCAACTGATATGATTTGTTGTAAACACCAATCGCAGAACCTGCTAAATTATTATTTGCACTATACAATCCTATTGAAATTCCATTCTGATTATCTGCAATTGTACCCAAAACAGTAACCGAAAGTCCGTTAAAATTATTGAATTTGTTTCCTGCAGAAATATTTAATCCATTCATACTGGTGGTTGTAAAAAAACATCCGGAACTAACATTCAAACCATTCAATTTTAAATAAGGCGTATAATTCATGTTTTTAATTTTATAATCTTCTTCAGTAGATTTTAAAGCATCTTCTTTTTTATGATTTTCGATTGCTTTATCAATATACATTAAACACATAAAAGCATATAAAGCTCCAGCAGCTGGCGCCGGGTTTGCTTCTATATTTATCCCATTAATTGTTTGAGACTTTATATGTCTATTTTCAACATGTCCAACCCCAAGAGCTAATCCGTTTACTTTATTTACTTTTTTAGAAATTGGAGATAGGCTAAAAATTTTCGAGTGTGGCGCAATAGAATCAATAGTCTGAATTCTAATTGTATCCTGAGCATATATTCCTCCAAAACCAAATAATAAGGATACCAAAATTGATGTTTTCATAAATCATTATTTTAAAATTTCAAGACAAACCTATCGCAATAATCACATATAAATTTGCTTAAAACAATAAAACTATTTCTTATATTTGTGATTATCGCAAATTATGAAATATCAAGAATCATTTCTAAAAGCAATTCGAAGTAAAGTTTCTAAGTCAGCCTCTTTAATAGATGAAGTCGCCTCTGTTTTAGAGATTAGCTATGATGCATCACACCGAAGAATATCCGAAAAAAGTAAATTTTCGATAGACGAAACCATTAAACTTGCAGATCATTTTAATATTTCGTTAGATAATTTATTTTCAAAAAAAGAAAAAGTTATTGTTGAAAAAACAATTGAAATAGAGACATTAAAAGATATGCTTCAGTATTTCAAAACTTCAGCAGAACAAATTGAATTTTTAACCAAAAATCCAAAAACTACTCTTTTTTATTCCGCCAAGGATATTCCGCTATTCTATTTTATGGATGGTACAATTTTATCAAAATTCAAAGCTTTTGTATGGTTAAATCTTTTAAATACTAAACAGAAAAAAGTTACTTTTGAAAATTTTGTAATCGAAGAATCCTTTACAGAATACATGCAAAAATTGAAAAATGTTTATGAAAATGCTATTGTAAATGAGATATGGAATGACACTACGATAAACAGTAGTCTGCAGCAAATTTTATATTTTTATGAAGCTGGTTTACTTAACCTTAAAAATGCAAATGCACTTTGTAAAGACTTAAAAAGAATCATTAATTCTATTCAGGAAAAAGGCAATAAACCAAATTCTAATTTCACTATATACTACAACGAGTTAATATTATTAAACAATAATATGCTCATAGAAACTGAAGAAAAACTAACCATGTTTGTTCCTTATACCTTACTCGGTTATTTTATTACTGATAATGTAGATAGTTGCAAAAACGTACATCAATTCTTTAAGCAGCAAATTATCAACTCAAAGTCTTTGGGCGCTTCGGGAATCAAAGAGCAAAATTCATTCTACAATCGAGCCAATCGAAAAATAGATTATTATGTCGAAAAAATAAATTCTCAGGTAGACCTATTGTTTTAAAGGAATAATTGATTTTTTTATTTTTTGCAATAGCTATTATATTACTATTTAACACATTTACGTGATATTTATAACATTTTTTTAATACTTTTGAAATTAAGCAAGAAATTAACTTTATATCAAAAGATACAGTTGAAAAATTCCCAAAACAAACTAACATTACTATTACTAGGCGTTATCATAAGCATTAATGCTTTACATTCTCAAACAAACAAAGAAACTTCTATATATAATTTGTTTGATAAAGCCATAGGTAAAGAAAATTTAGCAATATACAATGGCTCACGCCATGTGAACTATTACAGAACAATAGATAACAGCCATAGTTATTATTTTTCAAATAACTTTAGTATTGGAAATCTTAACTATGAAGGTCAAGACTATAATAACCTTGATCTTAAATACGATGTTAACAATGATGTTCTGGTCTTAAAAGCCACTGGCGAATTTGACTACCTAGGAATTAATGTTATAAAAGAAAAAACAGCTAGTTTTAGCATTAATAATAAAAATTTTATTAATGTAAACTACAACAATCCTACATGTCCAGACTACATGAATGGTTATTATCAAGAAATTATTTATTCTCCAGATGATGTTCTTTATATTAAACATCATAAAAACAGAGGAAAGATTATTGATAATAAAAGAATTTCTGATGTAGCTAACCAAAATACATTTGATGAATTTATTGAGAAGAATGATTTTATCCTAAAACACAAAGGCAACTATTATAAAATAAGTTCCAAAAGTGATATTATCAAAATATTTCCCGAGTCTAAAAGTAAAATAAAGAATTATTACAATAACTATTCTCAGTTAGAGGAATCGGATAAGAAAATTTTCATTGAAAATCTAATAAAAGAAATCAACAGTACTCCCTCTAACTAATGTATTCAATTAAAAAATGAGAAAAATTATACTAACCCTATTTTTATTAACTTTTCATGCGTTATCATTTAGTCAAGAAAAAGGAGATAAAATATCCATTGAATTTAATAACGTTGATTTAAAAACTGCATTAGAGAAAATTGAAAAAACTACAGATTATAAATTTTATTTTGATACAAATTGGCTTAATACTGTTGATGCCGTCTTAATTAATAAAAATTATGTAAATACTTCAGTTGAAGATATATTAGATAATCTTTTTGAGAAGACTAATCTGAATTATTTTATTTCTGACAAAAAAATAATTCTAACAAAAAACAGCATAATTCACAATTCGCTACCCGACGATTATTTTGGGTCTTCATCAACTCCACAAATAGATAAAACTGAGAATAAAGACTCTGCAAAACCAATATTTCATCAACAATATGATACAATAATACACAACAATATTAATTCTGGCATAACTTACATTGGTAAAGAAAAAAAGGGAGGAGAATTAAAATCATATACTCTTTCTGGTTTTATAAAAAATGAAAAAACAAAAAAACCTCTTTCTAACGTAACGATCAGAATACGTGATAAAAACACAAGCACAGTTACCAATAATGAAGGATACTACACTATTGAAGTTCCTTATGGTCTTAATTATATTGAAATAGAATCAATCAATCACAGAAAAAATACGGAGACTGTCATGATTTATGGCAATGGTAAACTAGACGTAACTCTTTATGAAAACATAAATGAATTAGATGAAGTTATCATAAAGAAAAACGCAAATAAAAACGTAAAAAATGTCATTGCTGGTGTTTCGACTATAGATGTAGAAGGAATTAAAAATATTCCTCTAGTTCTTGGAGAAAGAGACATTTTTAGAGTAGCTACAACTTTACCTGGAATAAAAACTACCGGAGAAGGTTCTGCAGGATTCAATGTTCGTGGAGGTAAAGATGATCAGAATCTTATACTTTTAGACAATGCAGTTTTGTATAATACATCACATTTTTTAGGTTTTTTCTCTGCAGTTAATCCCTACACTACCAACAAAGTAGATATTTATAAAGGAAGTATTCCTGCTAGATTTGGAGGCAGACTATCGTCTGTTTTTGATATTACTACAAAAAATGGTAACCCAGAAAAGTTTTCTGGAGAGGGAGGAATTGGTTCTGTAACAAGTAATCTTTCTATAGGAACTCCTGTTATAAAAAATAAATCTAGTTTGTTAGTTGGTGTAAGAGCGACTTATTCTGAATGGATTTTGAAAAAAATAGATAATGAATCTTTAAATAATAGCCAAGCAGCATTTTTTGATGGTATTCTAAAATACAATCATAAAATTAATACCAACAATACTATTGAATCTACTTTGTATTATAGCAAAGATCGTTTTAGTATCTCTTCAGATTCTGTTTATAAATATAGTAATGCTCTAATTTCATTAAAATGGAACCATGCATTTAACAACAAAAGTAAAGCTGACTTAATTTTTACAAATAGCGAATACAAATTTAATATCGACTATGATAATGGAGGAATGAATTCTTTTGATTACGGTTATAAATTAAATGAAACTCAAGTTATATTAAATGGTAATTATACACCAAATAATAAGCACGCTTTTAATTATGGTGTTTCAAGCAAACTGTATAATGTTGAACCTGGATATCTTAACCCAAAAAATCCCAACTCTACATTAATTCCAATAACTATAGCTGACGAAAAAGCAGTAGAATCTGCCGTTTACATTTCGGACAATTATAATCTAAGCGAAAAAATATTAGTTAGTATGGGGCTGCGTTATTCAACATATTCAGCATTAGGAGAATCAACACAAAGAATTTACGGAGATAATACTCCTGTTAATGATAATACCGTTGTTGGTACCCAATATTACAAAAAAAATGAAGTGATTAAAACTTATGGTGGATTTGAACCCAGACTAGCAGTACGTTATTTATTTACTGATGATTTCTCTGTAAAGGCAAGCTATGACAAAACGTACCAATACATTCACCTATTAACCAATAATACGACTCAATCGCCTACAGATGCATGGAAGTTATCTGGCTTACACATTGCGCCACAAGATGCTCAACAATTCTCATTAGGTTTTTATAAAAATCTTGATAATGATAATATTGAGCTTAGTTTGGAGGGGTATTATAAAAAATCTAACAACTTACTAGATTATAAAGTTGGAGCCGATTTAGTCTTAAACAAAAACACAGAAACACAATTATTACAAGGTGAAGGGAAAGCTTATGGAATTGAATTGTTACTTAAAAAAAATGCAGGAAAACTTAATGGTTGGTTAGGATATACCTATTCACGTACTTTTATAAAATTAGACACTCAGTTTAATGAGGAAAAAGTAAACAACGGAGATTATTTTCCAACAAATTTTGATAAACCTCATGAGATAAGTGCTGTATTAAATTATAAGTTCACGAAGAGATATAGCGTATCAAGTAATTTTGTATATCAATCAGGAAGACCAATTACCTACCCTATAGGAAGTTATATGTACAATGGGATAGAATATACCGTATATAGTGACCGAAATAAATACAGAATACCAGACTATTATCGATTGGATATTGGTTTTAATATAGAAGGAAATCATAAAATTAAGAAATTAACACATAGTTTCTGGAACATATCTATCTATAATGTATTAGGAAGAAATAATCCATATTCTATCTTTTTTGTAACAGCAAATGGAGAAATTAAAGCATACAAAACCTCCATTTTTTCTGTTCCTATTCCTACGATAACTTATAATATTAAATTTTAACAAATGAAACTAAGAATCCTAGATATTAGATACTTATACAAGTCATTTGTTCTTATACTTCTTTGTCTTACTATAAGTAGTTGTACAGAGCAGTATGCTTTTAAAACCAGTACATTCGAAAATATACTGGTTATTCAGGCAAACATTACGAATGAATACAAAAAACAAGAAATAAAAATTTCAAGATCTTATCGTTTTGAAGAAAATGGACCAACTAACGAAGAAGGGGCTACTGTTTATGTAACCGATAGTGACAATAATAGCTATCAATTTGGATTTGAAAAAATATCAGGTTTATATGTTTCAAATAGCGAATTTCAAGCAGTTCCGGAAAAAACATATCAATTAAATATTACTACAAAAGAAGGAAAATCATATTCTTCAAATGTGCAGTCTTTAACAGCTGCTAGTGAAATTCAGGTAGAACCAAAGATTACTACTATTGATGGACAAAAAGGGGTACAAATAGTTGTGAGTAGTTATGATCCAGATGCCAAATCAAAGTTTTACAGATATGAATATGACGAAACCTATAAGGTAATTGCCCCGAGCTGGACATCTGATAAACTTATTGTAGCTCCATTTACAACAGATGGTCATCCAGATTTTTTGGTTGTTCCCAGAACAGAAGAGACCAGAATTTGTTACACTACAAAAAAATCTGATGATTTATTTTTATTGAATACATTAGGTTTAAGTGAAGATCGAATTAATTACCCTATACGTTTTATAGATATTAAAAGTCCGATTCTTAATGAGCGATACAGCATTATAGTGCGTCAATATATTCAGAACTTAGAGTCTTATACCTATTATGAAACATTAAAAAGTTTGTCAACTAGCAAAAGTATCTTCTCGCAAGTTCAGCCTGGATTTAACTACGGTAATTTAAAATCTAATGATGATCCTAGTGAAAAAATAATTGGCTTTTTTGAAGTATCATCAATTTCATCAAAAAGAATTTTCTTTAACTTTAGAGATATCTTTTTTGATGATCCATATCCTCCCTATTATTTCGAGTGTTTTATTACTCCATACAGTAACTGCTGGACTGAAAGAGGATGCGGAGGAAACAAAATACTATCTCTAGTTAACGGATCTGGAACTGAGCAAGTATATTATGGAGCTGATGCGAAAGGAAACTTTTATTTTGTGACCGCGCCTTGTGGCGACTGTACCAAAATTTCATCTAACATTAGACCTTTATTTTGGAGAGACTAAATAATAAACATTCTAAAATTGATAGAAATTATAGATTGTTATTGCATTAAATAAAAATGAGATTAAAACACATAGTAATAAATTTCAACAACCAAAGCAAATGGAATTAAGAATCCAACATATCAGATACTTATATAAAACATTATTTTTTATACTTTTTTGCTTTACTATAAGTAGTTGCACAGAACAATATGCATTTAAAACCAGTACGTTTGAAAATATACTTGTTGTTCAGGCAAACATTACAAATGAATACAAAAAACAAGAAATAAAAATTTCAAGATCTTATCGTTTCGAAGAGAATGGTCCAACTATAGAAGAAGGAGCTACTGTTTATGTAACCGATAATGACAATAACAACTATTCATTTAGTCTTGAAAAAATATCTGGACTATATGTTTCAAATAATGAATTTCAGGCAGTTCCTGGAAAAACATATCAATTAAACATCACTACAAAAGAAGGAAAATCATACTCTTCATCTGTTCAGTCTTTAACGCCTGTTAGTGAAATTCAGGTAGAACCAAAGATTGAAACTATTAAGGGAGAAAAAGGAGTACAAATAGTTGTGAGTAGTTATGATCCAGATGCTAAATCAAAATATTACAGATATGAATATGATGAAACCTATAAGATTATAGCACCCGATTGGAAACCGGATAAACTTATAGTAGCACCATTTACTACAGATGGTCATCCTGATTTCTTGGTAGTACCCAGAGAAGGAGAATCCCGAGTTTGTTATACCACAAAAAAATCTGATGATTTACTTTTAATGAATACTGTAGGACTAAGCGAAGATCGCATTAATTTACCAATACGTTTTATAGACATCAAAAACCCGATTCTTAATGAGCGTTACAGTATTATAGTACGCCAATATGTTCAGAACTTAGAATCTTATACCTATTACAAAACATTAAAAAGTTTATCTACTTCCGAAAGCATCTTCTCTCAAGTTCAGCCTGGATTTAACTATGGTAATTTAAAATCAAATGACAATCCAAGTGAAAAAATAATTGGCTTTTTTGAAGTATCATCAATTTCGTCAAAAAGAATATTTTTTAATTTTAGAGATATTTTTATAGACGACCCATATCCTCCATATTATTTCAAATGTGAAATTAGTTTATACAGTAACTGTTGGAAAGATAGAGGATGTGGAGGAGATAAAATACTTTCGATTGTTAAAGGGTCAGGAATGGATGTTTTATATTATGGAAACGATAAAGATACCTTTGCATTTATTACCGCTCCTTGTACCGACTGCACAAAAATTTCATCTAACATTAAACCTTTATTTTGGATAGACTAAAAAAAATCATAAGCATAGTGATGTTAATAGCAATTCACACATTGGCTATTGCACAAAATAGTTCATTAAATAAAAATGGATCTATAAGCAGATCAACTAGCGAAAATATATTTGTTCACTTAAGCACCTCTACTCTAATTACTGGAGAAACGTTGCATTGCAAATTATATGCTGTAAACCCTGAAAATAATAAATTAAGCAGCATCAGCAAAATTGCTCATGTAGAACTTATTGACAGTGAAAATAATCTTATTTTCATGAATAAAATCTATTTAGATAACGGAAAGGGACAAGGTGATTTCTTTATACCGACAACTATTAACACTGGTAACTACAAGCTTATCGCATATACAAATTGGATGTTAAACAAAAAAGATTCAAAAGTATCAGAAATTGATCTTGTAATAATTAATCCCTATCTAAAAAGCGTAAAAAGCAATTCGATCAAAGATTCCAACTCTCAAAAAAACGAAACAAAAGTTTCTGAAACTAAATCAGATTTAGCCTTATCTCCTACTAAAGACCAAACTTTTGCAATAGAATTAAATAAGATAAGTGCAATAAAAAGAGAACAACTTTCACTTAAAATTAAATCCTTAAACTCTATTAGCGGTAAAGGAAACTATTCTCTTTCCATAAAAAAGATTGACAATTTACCTTCAAAAAAACCATTGAGTTCTTATGAATTTACAAAGTATAATTCAGATAATAAATGGGCAAATACAATAAATGATACAATCTTATTTATACCGGAACTTAGAGGAGAAATAATATCTGGTACAATTACAAATAGTAAAGATTCAAAACAAATAAGCGACAAAAGTGTAGCATTATCTATACCTGGAACTGATTTTGGTTTTAAAATAGTTAAGACAGATCAAAATGGTAAATTCAACTTTATTTTAGATAAAAACCCCAACTACACAAATGTTGTAGCTCAGGTAATAGGAGATGACAAAAATGATTACACTATAGAAATTGATAAAACCAAACCATACACTTTATCAGAGTTAAAATTTACAGATGAGTTAAATCTTACTTCAGATTATAAAAATAGCATTGAAGAAAGATCAATTGCAAACCAAATAGAAAACGCTTATTACTCCATAAAAAAAGATAGTGTAGAAGCCAATAGTAAAGCTGTATCATTTTTTAATCCATTACAGAAAGAGTATATTCTTGGGGACTACACAAGCTTTCCGAGTTTAAAAGAAACAATAACTGAAGTGGTAAAAGAAGTTTATTATCGTGAAGAAGATAAAAAATATAGCCTTAATGTGAGAGACATAAACTATGATTTAAAATATTTTTCTGAGCCAACATTAGTATTAGTCGATGGATTATTAATCCAGAATGTCAACGAATTATTTGATTACAAAACAGAAAATATATATAAAATAAGTGTTGTCCCAGGAGTTTATTTTTATGGTCCAAAAGCATTTAATGGCATCATAAGCATCACTACAAAAAGAAATGATTATGTAAGTAAAGAAACTGGAAACTATATTTTGAAATCTGAAATTCAAAGACCTTTAAATAAAACTATCTATTTCAAACAAGATTATACTGATGGTGATAAATACAATAGAATTCCTGATTATAGATACCAATTACTTTGGCAACCAGACTTAACACTGGAAAATAAAGAGAACACAATTTCCTTTTTCACTTCTGATGTATCTGGAGAATATGAGATCAATTTAGAAGGGTTTACACAAGAAGGAATCCCTGTATCATTGAGAGAAACTTTCGAAGTGAAATAATTATTTTTAAATTTTTGTAACTTTTTTGCAACTTCATACGTATAACCATTTGTACACTTAAAAATTGAGGAGACAAAAACATGAGACAACTTAAAATCACCAAGCAGGTAACCAATCGTGAGACTGCTTCATTAGACAAATATTTACAAGAAATTGGAAAAGTTGACCTAATTACCGCTGACGAAGAAGTAGAGTTAGCACAAAAAATTAAAGCTGGTGATCAAAGAGCATTAGAAAAATTAACAAAAGCCAACTTACGTTTTGTGGTTTCGGTGGCAAAACAATATCAAAATCAAGGGTTAACACTTCCCGATTTAATAAACGAAGGAAATTTAGGTTTGATTAAAGCGGCACAACGTTTTGATGAAACACGTGGTTTCAAATTTATATCATACGCAGTTTGGTGGATTCGTCAATCGATTCTTCAAGCATTAGCAGAACAATCACGTATCGTTCGTTTACCTTTAAATAAAATTGGTTCTATCAATAAAATCAACAAGATGTATGCATTATTAGAGCAATCTAATGAGCGTCCACCATCTGCTGAAGAAATTGCTAAGGAACTAGACATGACAGTAAATGACGTAAAAGAGTCTATGAAAAACTCTGGTCGTCACCTATCAATGGATGCACCTCTTGTAGAAGGAGAAGATTCAAACCTTTACGATGTATTACGTTCTGGTGAATCTCCAAATCCTGACAGAGAGTTAATTCACGAATCATTACGTACAGAAATCGAACGTTCATTAGAAACATTAACTCCAAGAGAGGCAGATGTAGTTCGTTTATATTTTGGTCTTGGAGACCAACACCCAATGACTCTGGAAGAAATTGGAGAAACTTTCGACCTAACTCGTGAGCGTGTACGTCAGATTAAAGAAAAAGCAATCCGTAGATTAAAACATACTTCAAGAAGTAAAATTCTTAAAACTTATTTAGGTTAAAACTAGCCTTAAAGTTAGAAAGTTTATAAAGTCCAAAGGTTTAGACTTTAAGACATTTAACTTTCGACTAAACAGTAAACAACAGTTTGATTGACTGTTCGTTTTTTGATTGATGATTGAAACTCCGGCTGATTACCGGAGTTTTATTTTTTTATACCATCAACTATTTCACCTTATAATTGGGCGTGCCCTTCCGTAAAAACTACAGGTCAGGCTTTCGCACTCGCTTTTTTTAAATCATTCCACTACGTTACATCATTTAAAAAAGAGCTCAAACAATTGCTCAATCCCTCACGCAAGACCATTTTAGTAGTCAGAGGTTTTCATGCTTTATATTGAAATTTAACCGCAAAGAACACAAAGCTTTGTGAACTTTGCGTAAATCCTTGTGCCCTTTGCGGTTAAAAAAACAGCATAAAATACCCTAATGAACTTTACATAAATCCTTACGAACTTTGCGGTTAAAAAAATTACCTTTGCAAAAAAATAACACAACACACAACTACACAATGAAAAATACACTTATTGCACCGTCCGTTCTTGCTGCCGATTTTGCAAACTTACAACGTGACATCGAGATGATTAACAACAGTCAAGCCGATTGGTTTCATATAGACATCATGGATGGCGTTTTTGTTCCAAACATTTCTTTCGGAATGCCAGTTTTAGAAGCAATTAACAAACATGCAAAAAAAACTATCGATGTTCACTTAATGATAGTTGATCCAGATAGATATATTAAAACTTTTGCCGACTTAGGCGCTAATATATTAAGCGTACATTATGAAGCTTGTACACATCTTCATAGAACCTTACAAGCGATTAAAGCAGAAGGAATGAAAGCTGGAGTAGCAATTAATCCACATACAAACATAGATTTACTAGAAGATGTTATAAACGACATCGATTTGGTTTGTATCATGAGTGTAAATCCTGGTTTTGGCGGACAATCATTTATCGAGAATACATACGCAAAAGTTAAAAAACTAAAAGATTTAATTACCAAAAAAAATGCATCTACAATTATTGAAATTGATGGTGGTGTAACTAATAAAAATGCAAAACAATTAGTTGAAGCTGGAGCAGATGTTCTAGTAGCAGGAAGTTTCGTTTTTAAAGCCGAAAACCCAACAGCTACAATCGCCGATTTAAAAGCATTGACTTCTTTTTAATTTCTTTAGAAGTAAATAAAAATACAAAAGCCGAAGATATCTCTTCGGCTTTTTTTATGTTCATTGTAAAAATGCAAAGAATTTCCACGCTATCGTTGTTTTATTTACCACATAGAAACATAGATACTATATGTTATAAAGAACACAAAAAGAAATACATTCCTTTCACATAGCCAACTCTGTGCCTTTTAAATAAGTGAAACGCCTTTTTTAAGAATATAAAATCTATGTTTCTATGTGTTAAAATAATTGTACCAAAACTATTCTTAGCTCAACAAAACTTTAGCTTTTCGATATCCCGTTAAACTAATGTTTCTGTGCTTCTTAAAGAATTTATTCAGATGACTTTCGTCAGAAAAACCAAATTCATCTACAATCTCATTAATTCGCATATCGCTAAAACTTAATCGGTGCTCTATCAATCTAATTTTATAATTTGAGATAAAAGACTGAATCGTTTCTCCACAATGATTCTTGAAATAACTCCCCAAATACGTATCCGATATATCAAATTTCTCTGCTATTGCAGAAGCTTTCAATTTTTGAGGACACAAAATATTAGATTGAATGTAATTAATGATTTCCAAAATTCTTTTATCAGCATTCTCCTTTATCCCAACTGGTTTTATTTTAGCAATATTTCTTGCAGCAATTACAATCAATGCATTTACGTAATGAATAATTAAATCTTCATCATAAATATCTTTGTTATCAATACTATGTATCAAAGATTCTGCAATAGACTTAACAAGAAATTCATCTTCTTTACGATTTAAAATACAGCCTGATAAATGAGTTGCATAATGTAATATACATTCAATATGATCGATACTTTTCGACTTATAATCTCTTACATATTCACTATTAAGTTTAACCAATAAAAATTCTGTAGTTGTAACGATATCAAACGTATGATAATCATTTGGCGTAAGCAACATTAAATTACCCGCTTGATAAGAGATACAATTCCCGTTAATATGAAGAAATCCATTTCCTGAAATAACATAAACCATCTGGAAAAAGCTGAATTGCGAATTTCCGATAGGGCATTCATTAACCTTCTTATAAATTACCTCGACAGATTGGTGCATATTTTCTTTTCTCATCTTGCAAAGATACCTCTTTATCATAAAATTGTACCGAAATATCAATTATACTCAGTTTATTTTTGCTAAATATAAAAAATTAAAAATGACGCAAAAATTTAAACTCACCAAAAATACAATTGCCTTAATCGCCATTTGTCTAGCCACATTAATGTTCTCACTAGAAATTTCGAGTGTTCCTGTAATTCTCCCAACTCTCGAAAAAGTCTTAAACGCTAATCTTCGGGATATGCAATGGATAATGAATATTTATACAATTGGTTGCACTGCAGTTCTTATGGCTGCTGGAACCTTGGCCGATCGATATGGTCGAAAACGCATTCTTATCATCACTTTAATTCTATTTGGTATTTCATCCCTAATCTGTGGTTTAGCACAAAATGTAACCGTATTAATCATAAGCCGATTCTTTCAGGGAGTAAGTGGCGGTGCAATGCTTATATGCCAAGTAGCTACTTTATCCTATCAATTTCAAGAAGGAAAAGAACGCAGCAGGGCTTTTAGCATCTGGGGAATAATCCTTGGAGTTGGGTTAGGATTCGGACCTATTATTGGTGGTTCAATCACAGCCTTATTATCTTGGGAATGGGTATTCCTGATTCACGTTCCAATAGCTATTATAGCAGCTATTCTTGTTTATAGTAATGTAAATGAATCCAAAGACCCTCAAGCCAAAAAACTAGACGTTTGGGGAATGCTCACCTTATCTATATCTATTTTTGGGCTCACTTATTATATTACACAAGGACCAGATTTAGGTTTCTCTAGCCCTATTGCACTAACAATCATTCTTATCACAATAATAAGTTTAGTACTTTTTATATGGGTCGAAAAAACAAATCCTCATCCCATGTTTGATTTCTCAGTTTTTAAAATTCGTAATTTCTCTGGCGCTATCTTTGGTTCAATCGGTATGAATTTTAGTTTTTGGCCGTTTATAATTTACTTACCTATTTATTTCCAAAGCTGTTTGGGTTACGATGTTGTAACAGTAGGACTCTCATTACTTGCCTATACCCTACCTACTCTAATTATACCTCCGTTGGCAGAATATCTTTCAGTTCGCTATCGTTCAGGCGTAGTAATTCCTTTGGGATTGTTTATACTAGGATTAGGCTTTATTGTTATGAGATATGGTAGCGTAGCAGAAAATCCTAGTTGGCTCACCATGCTTCCTGGTTCTCTTTTGGCAGGTATTGGCTTAGGCTTAACCAACACACCTGTAACCAATACTACAACTAGTTCTGTATCGAGTAATCGAGCAGGAATGGCTTCGGGAATAGACATGAGCGCACGAATGATTTCATTATCTATAAATATTGCATTAATGGGTTTTATACTAGTCGAAGGAATCTTTTCTCATTTATCAACTGCCTTTTCTGAATCTCTAAACCGAGAAACATTACGTTCATTAGCAGAGAAAATAGCAGCAGGAAACTTCTCCTCTCTCAATCAAGATTTTCCTGAACTAACTTCATTAGATGCATCAGGTCGAATTGTACACGAAGCGCTTGCACATGGTTTTGACTTAATCCTCTTGTACGGAGGTTTTGGAGTCTGGATTTTAGCATTGATTAGTTTTTATTTTTTTAATTCTTCTAAAAAGGCACTAAGAAACTAAGGTACTAAGGTTTCTGTAGATACACTGAAATTCCTTTTATCCTTTTATTCCGATAGCTATATGGAGTGATTAAATTTTTCCTCACGCAGATTTTAAAAGATTTGAGCCGATGAACGCAGATTTATTCATGACTAATTTTTTAAATTAAATCTGCTTAAATCTGTCGAATCTGCGTGAAAAAAATCCTTTTAGATTCTTAGGTACAAAAGCACAAAGGTTTTCTGTAGATCCGCTGAAATTCCTTTTATCCTTTTATTCCGATAGCTATCTGGAGTGATTATTTTTTTTCTCACGCAGATTTTAAAAGATTTGAGCCGATGAACGCAGATTTATTTATGCCTGATTTTTTAAATTAAATCTGCTTAAATCTGTCGAATCTGCGTAAAAAAAATCCTTTTAATCTTATTAATTCTAGCACAAAAAGAAGACTTTTCATCAGTAAAAACTCCTTTCTAATAATAATCACATTTCCATTTTAGATAAATTATATTTCTTTAAATTTTAACATTTCAAAATTAAGTTCTTAACTTAGCGTAAATTCTTATTTTTTCAGTAAAACCACATCCAAAAACAAGCTGAAAAATAATTCATTCTACATTCCATTTTCTATTACCCATTAGCTAATCAATTAAGACAATATGAAACAAACCTATTTTTATTCCAGTGTATTATTTTCCTGTTCAATATTATTATCAAGTAACATTGGTAATGCTCAAGAGAAAACCAAATATCTAAATGCTGAACAGAGTGATCCTATAAAAATGGGCTGGATGGTAGGTTCTCCGCCAACTGCTGACCGTCTTGTACGTTTTGATGATGGCAGTTTTTTTCAATTTCCAGCACTAAGATGGAGCGTAGCACATATGCGCCAATTTATGCCAACAGTAAATGTTTCTCGTGGTTTAGGAAATTCAACTCCATTAGACGCAAATATTAAAAGTGACATTGATCAAATTAAATTCAAACCTCTAAACGAGAAAAAAACAATTTCCTGGGAAGAATCGTTGCAAAAAACCTATGCCGATGGTGTTATTATCATGCACCACGGAAAGGTTGTATATGAAAAATATCTTGGAGCATTAACCACCGATGGACAACATGCTGCCATGTCTGTAACAAAATCTTTTACGGGAACACTTGGGATTATGTTGGTCGAAGAAGGTCTTATAGATCCTACCAAACTAGTTTCAGAATATATTCCAGAACTTCAAAATTCAGCTTTTGGGGATGCAACTGTAAGGCAAGTAATGGATATGACTACCGCTTTACAGTTTAGTGAGGATTATGCTGATCCTAATGCCGAAATATGGAAATTTTCGGCAGCAGGTAATCCGCTACCAAAACCTAAAGATTACACTGGACCTAAAACCTATTACGAGTACCTACCAACGGTTAAGAAAAAAGGAACTCATGGAGATGCATTTGGCTATAAAACAGTAAACTCCGATGTTTTGGGATGGATTATTGCCAGAGTTACAGGAAAAACTGTTGCCGAAGTTTTATCCGAAAAAATATGGAAGAAACTAGGAACAGAACAAGATGGTTATTACTCTGTAGATGCTGCAGGTACCCCATTTGCAGGTGGAGGTTATAACCTAGGTTTAAGAGATATGGCGCGCTTTGGACAGTTAATCTTAGATAATGGTAAGGCTAACGGGGAACAAATTATTCCGAAATCGGCAATTGATGACATAAAAAAGGGCGGAAACAAAAAAGCATTTGCAAAAGCAAACTATACATTGTTAAAAGGATGGAGCTACCGAAATATGTGGTGGATAACTAATAACGATAATGGTGCATTTTGTGCTCGTGGCGTACATGGGCAACTTATTTATATTGACCCAAAAGCGGATATGGTTATTGTGCGTTTTGCTTCTAATCCTGTTGCGGCTAACTCTGCAAATGATCCTTATTCTTTACCTGCTTACGAAGCTATTGCAAAATACCTTATTAAGGGTAAATAATTACCCAAATCATATTGCTTAAAAATTGAAAAAAAAACGGACTACTTATTTGGTTTCTTCCTTCCCCAAAAGGGATTAGAATCAAGTCTCCATATATAAGCAATCTGAAAATTCCCTGAAGCCAAACCTATGTTACTACTATCATTATTATCTGAAAATGAAGAAAATATAAGATTATTGACATAGGACAGGCCTAGGAACCATTTTTCCTTGTTATATCCCATCGCTATTCTTGGGAAAACTGTGGGATATATTTCTATCTTTTTTTTTCCAAAGTCATCTATTCTTTCCGTACCAAAATTAGCGCCTACTGTTACAGAGCCACTAGCAAACCATCTTTTATTTATTGCCCAGGTATAGGCATATCCTCCACTTACTCCAAACTGAAAATTACGCAAGGAATTCTTGTCCTTATGCACAAAAGAACTATCTGAATCTATTTTTGTAAAATAAACTCCACCTCCTAATAAAAAACTCCCTGCCGATTTTAATTGCTTTTCGTTCTGATTGAAAGCAGCTTTATAAGAGAACTTTTTATTATTAAATACATATTGTCCAAATGCACCATATTGCTGAATATTTAAATCTGGGTATAATTGTATGTTTTTATCATTATTATCAGCAGTATAAAATCCATGATATTTTTGTACAAAAAGGTCAATTATAAACTTTCGACCATAATTATGAATTTGAAAATCTAATGCTTTGGTTCTTCCCTTTTCTTTATCTTTCATAAAGCTCAAACCATATCCATAACTCAAATTAATTATTGTGTTATTTATAGACACTCCAAAGCCTAAGCTCATAGGGTTATTGGGCATGAAATTTTTAACCTTTCCATCTACTTCTTTTTCCATCGAAATAAGTTTCATTGACATATATGTCCTTAGCGAAAGTTTATTCTCAAAAGGTTTAATGTAAGTCGTATCGATTTGCGCATTGCAAAAAAGAGGAAAAGCAAAAAGGAGTAAAAAAGAAAAATATGATTTCATTGTGTTTTTAGAACGAAAATTAATACCCCTTATTATTTCAAAAAAACTTATTTAACAAGAGTTTATAAGTATATAAAAATAGTACATAATGAATTGATTTTAATCACAAATCTGAGAATTACGTCAATGAAATACGACCATTCGTCAAAATGTTGAGTGCGTTTTAATAGAACTATAATCTATTAATAAAAAGAGAGTCATTTTACAGTTTAATTTTAAAACAATTCGCAAACTTTAAATAGTTGATTTTTTTTTTGTATCATTTTAAAATCTGAAACAGACTAAACTATTAAATATTAGGCTTGTAATTCATGTCCCCTTAATTTTATGAGATATATTCTAAAATTATGAAAAAGACATTTTTAATTGCAATAGCCTTTAGTTTTCTCTTGATTTCTTTTTCTTGTAAAAAAGACAAAGAAGATAAAAAAGCTCAAGCAGAAAATCCTTCTGCTTCAGATTCTACAAAAACAATCGATAATGGTTGGCCTCGCGAAGTAACAAACAATGATGCCAAATTAGTTTATTACCAACCACAGGTAGATGACTGGAAAGATTTTAAAGAAATAACTGCACGAATTGCATTTGCCTTAACTCCAAAAGATGGCAAAGAGGTTCTGGGTGTAGCTTCTCTAAAAGCAGGAACCTTGGTAGATAAAGATGCCAGAAGCGTGTTTTTTAGAAATGTAGAAGTTACTGATATTAGATTTCCTGCTCTCGATGAAAAACTAGTTCCACAAATGGAAAAACTATTTAAAGAATTAATTCCTAAAGGAGGAGATCCTATTTCTATAGATCGTGTAATGGCAGATTTAAGTAAAACCAAAACTCCACCTAAAGGTATAGCGGTTAAAAACGACCCTCCTCCTATTTTTTATAGTACAAGTCCTTCGATATTATTGATGGTTCAAGGAGATCCAGTTTTGGTTCCGATTGAAAAAACAAATCTGAGTTATATTGTAAATACAAATTGGGATTTATTTTTTGATAAATCGGCTAAGAAATACTATCTGTTAGTCGAAAATGTTTGGTTAACTGCTACAGATTTAAAAGGCAAATGGGAAAAGACGACCAGCTTACCTAAAGAAATGGGCAATTTACCATCAGGACAAAACTTTGATGAAGTAAAGAAAATGATTCCTCCACCAGCAAACAATACCTCTTTACAAGTTTTCTTTAGTGATAAACCGGCTGAACTTATTGCCATAAACGGAACTCCTAAATTTGTTAAAATACCCGGAACTAAATTAATATATATTGAGAATACTGATAATGATATTTTTGCAGATGAAGGTAACGGGCAATATTATGTATTATTATCGGGGAGATGGTTTCGCTCTAAAGAGCTTACTGGTCCATGGAGTTATGCAACTGATAAGTTACCTGCCGATTTTGCAAAAATCCCTAAAGATTCTCCACGAGCAAATGTATTAGCATCTGTTCCTGGAACACAAGAAGCCTCGGATGCAGTAATGCTATCACAAGTTCCTACAACTGCTATTGTAAAAAAAGCCGATGCCGAAGCAAAAGCAAAAGTTACTTACGACGGAACTCCTCAGTTTAAACCTATTCAGGGTACATCGCTTCAATACGCGAGCAACACACAAGAAAAAGTAATAAAGGTTGGAGATTTATATTATCTGTGTTTTCAGGCAGTGTGGTTTATGTCTACAACTCCTAATGGCCCTTGGAAAGTAACCGATTCTGTACCTAAAGAAATCTATTCTATTCCGCCTAGCTCTCCTGTATATAATGTTACCTATGTAACCCAAACAAATGTTACAGATACAACTGTAGAGAGTAGTACTACAGCAGGTTATTTTGGAGCTTTTATTGTAGGTGCAGTAATAGGATCTGTACTTACTTATGGAACTGGTTTTTACTATCCTCCATATCTTTATTATGGTCCCGGAATTTATCCTGTATATCGCCCGTGGCCATGTACTTATGGTGTTGGAGCAGTTTATAATCCGTGGTCGGGGGGGTGGGCAGCAGGAAGAGCTGCATATGGTCCATACGGATCTGTAGGAACAGCAGCTTGGTACAATCCTGCAACAGGAAGATATGGTCGTTCGGCTAGTGTACAAGGTTGGTATGGCGGGCGCACCGCAGCTGGTGGTTACAACCCTTGGACAGGAAATTATGGAAGAACAGAACAAGGGCATAATGCGTATGCACAATGGGGACATTCTGCAGCGTCCAATGGTCGCCAATGGGTACAATCGGGTCATGTAACAACAAGACAAGGAACAGTAGTTGGCTATCAAACTTCTGGTGGTAAAGAGGGTGTAATCACACACCATAGAGGCGGAGGAACTACTGTACACACAAACAATAATCTTTATGCCGGACATGATGGACACGTTTATAAAAAAGACAATAACGGTAACTGGAGCCATTATAATAATGGCAACGGCGGATGGTCTAAAGCTGGTACGCTAGGTTCTACACAACATAATGGAGATAAAATCCAGCGTGATAACGTTCAGAAACCAAACCAAACGCTTAACTCTCCTAACAGATCTCTTGGAGGAGAAACTGAACGCAATAACATACAGAAACCGAACCAAACGCTTGGTTCTGGTTCACCTGACAGACCTCTTAGAGAACCTGATCATGATAATACCATACAAGGGCTAAACCATTCGGATTTTGCCAGACAACGTGGAGAAACTCAAACACGAGATTTTCAAAACTTTCAAAGAGGTGGCGGAAATAGATTAGATGGTGGCGGAGGTTTTAGAGGTCGAAGATAATTAAGCTCTAAAATCAAAACAATTTGATATTAAAAAAATAACCAATTATAAAAAAGGCTAGATACATCATTTTTGTATTTAGCCTTTTTAAATAAATTATTTAATGCAAATTCCATTAATTCCTAAATGTTTCCAGAAACCAAGTTTTATTTTGAATTCGTATTCATACATTTGAATTACATAAAACAGGTAACATGAAAATTTTAATAATAGAAGATGAAGCTGGTTTACGTGAAGTCGTGCAACAATCACTCGAAAAAGAGAAATATATTGTCGAAACCGCACATGATTATATTTCCGGACTAGACAAACTAGGCGCGTACGATTATGATTGTATATTAATCGATATTATGCTTCCTAACGGAAATGGTTTGGACTTACTGAGGGAAATAAAAAATCAAAAAAAACAAAGTGCAGTTATTATTATATCGGCAAAAGATGCTGTTGATGATAAAGTAAAAGGACTGGACTTAGGTGCCGATGATTATTTAAGTAAGCCTTTTCATTTATCAGAATTACATGCCCGAATTAAGTCGGCACTTCGGAGAAACAATCACAATGGAGACAATTTAATTGTTTGGAAAAACGTAACGCTTTGCCCAGAACAACGAACAGTTTCTATAGACAATAAAGAACTAATCTTAAACAGAAAAGAATTTGATTTACTTTACTATTTTATAATAAACCCAAACCGATTAATTAATAAAACTGCAATAGCCGAATATGTTTGGGGCGACCATACAGATCAGGCAGACAATCTGGATTTTGTATATTCACAGATTAAAAATTTACGCAAAAAACTAAAAGACAGTAATGCCGAAATTGATATTCAGGCTGTTTACGGAATTGGATATAAAATGAATTAATGAAATTACAAAACTATACACTTCGCTATCTCGCACTTACGCTACTTATTGTCATCCCAATTTGGGCTGGGATTTTTTATATGCTGATTTTAGATGAAGTGCATGATAATATTGATGATGATTTAAAAAACTCTAAAATCATTATTATCCGACATACTTTTGCCGACAAAAAACTATTAAATTCTCCCGAATTTGGTATCAATAAGTTTACTATAAAACCACTTCCTAAAGGTGATTATTCTCGAAAAGATGAATTTTCTACTTCTAAGGAATTCATGGAATATGATAACGATAACGAGCCTATCAGAACATTAAAAACCATTTTTAATGATGATAAAGGTAATCCTCATGAATTAATTATAAAAGCATCAATTGTAGAAGAAGATGAATTACTCGAAGATCTATTTCTCGCTTTAATAGGTTTGTATGTTATGCTTGTTATTAGCATATTGGCGGTAAACCATTTGTTATTAAAAAGAATCTGGAAATCGTTTCATATCATTTTAGAAAATCTTAAAGAAATTAAATTAGGAACTGGCAGCCGATTAAAACCTATAAATTCACCTATTGATGAGTTTAATGTTTTGGCAAAAGAAGTAGAGAAAATGTTAAATCGTAATGAAACCATTTATTCTAGTCAGAAACAATTTATAGAGAATGCTTCTCACGAATTACAAACTCCTCTGGCAATTAGCATTAACAAACTCGAATTATTTGCAGAGAATACTACACTTTCTGATGAACAAATGATGGAAATAGGTAAAATAACAGATACCCTGACTCGATTAACAAGATTAAACAAGTCGTTATTGATGTTATCCAAAATAGAAAACCAACAATATTCTGAAGAAGAAAGCGTCAACTTTAATAAACTCATATTAGTATTAACAGAGGATTATGCAGACTTAGCAGAGTTCAAAAAAATAAAAATCACAGTAACCGAAAATGATACTTTGTTTTTTATGATGAACAAAGGATTAGCCATTGCATTAATTAGTAATTTATTAAAAAATGCTTTGATTCATAATCATCCTGATGGTTTTGTAAATTTTGTAATAAACAAGAATGATATCATCATTTCGAATAGTGGTAATAATTCTCCATTAAATCCTGAAGCAATTTTTGGTAGATTTTATCGCCATACTACAACCAATGAATCTACTGGTTTAGGCTTGTCTATCGTAAAATCTATTATAAATAATTACTCGATTACTATCGAATATTTGTTCACCGGAAATCATCAATTCAAAATTATTTTTCCAAAAAAGTAGTCTTTTATTTATTTTCCTAATTGTTTCCAAATTCTGGTTATACACTTGTACCAGAATTAAAAACATCAATTATGAAAACTAAATTAAACTTGGCTACATGCCTAATAGCAGGATTAGCATTTGGACTTTCGGCAAATGCACAAAAAACAGTAATTACAAAAAATGCTTTACCTGCAAATGCTCAAACTTTTTTAAAAACTCATTTTCCAGGACAAGAACCTGTTAATATTATTGAGGATAAAGAAACTTTCTCTAAAGATTACAAAGTTCAGTTTACAAATTATATAGAAATAGAATTTGACGGAAAAGGAAATTGGGAAGAAGTAGATGGTAATCACCAAGCAATTCCAAATAGTATAATTCCTAAAAAAATAACATCTTACGTTACTACTAATTTTGCAAATACGGCAATAACAAAAATTGACAAAGGAACTTGGGGATATGAAGTAAATTTAAGTAACGGTCTTGAATTAGAGTTTAACTCTAAAGGCAATTTTATAAGAATTGATAATTAACATTAAATACAACAATCATGAAAAAAATAATCTTATCTGGTTTTATAGCCTTAACACTTTTATTCTCGGCAACATCTTGTGATAGCGATGATGATAATGATCATGAAACAATAATTAGTGCCACTGATTTACCTCAACCAGCAACTGCATTTGTTACTACATATTTTCCTGATGCTACTTATAAGCTTATAACTAGACAAAATATTCCTGATGCCGATGGGTCAATTTATGATGTTTTACTAAGTAATAATTTCGACATTGATTTTGATGCTAAAGGAAATTGGATTGATATAGATGGAAATCATCAGGCAATTCCGGTTGCTTTGATTCCTGTAAAAATCAATACGTATGTAACTACAAATTATCCTGATCAATTTGTAACATCAATCGATAACGAAAAAACGTTTATAGAAATAGAACTTTCTAATAATCTTGAACTAGTTTTTGATCTTGAAGGAAATTTTCTTCGAATAGATAAATAAAAATAAAACTACATAATACATTAAAAGCTCCGAAATTTAATCTCGGGGCTTTTTTTTGCTGGAGATTTTAAAATTTTTCTGCCACAAATTATACAAATTTATAAGCGTATCGATAGGAAACCTTTGAACCTTTGTAACCTTTGAACCTTTGTAACTCAGTACCTTTTTTAGCCACTGATTAAAATGATTTTTTTCACGCAGATTCGACAGATTTAAGCAGATTTAATTTAAAAAAAAGTAATAAATAAATCTGTGCTCATCGGCTTAAAAATTTTTAAAATCTGCGTGAGAAAAAATTCACCCATTCAGAATATCTATCGGGATAAAAGGATAAAAGGATTTTTTCAGCACATTCAGAGAAACCTTTGCGCCTTAGAACCTTTTCCTAAAACTTTGCGGTTCATTTTTTCGCCACAAATTTCACGAATCTACACGAATTATAAAACCCCCATAAATCAAACAAACACAAATCACTAACTACCAAATAGTTAAAACCAAAATAAATATAATTTATTTAAAAATATATCGTTAGTAAAATTAATCCCCTTATTATTTCTTTTATTAAAAATAAGAATATTCCTAAATCTTTCCAGATTCAGATATTACTATTGCAGTATAATAAAACGAAATATACGTTTAACCTATTAAATACTATAATTATGAAAAAGACATTTTTAACAAGTTTCATCGCCCTATCAATTTTACTTTCAATAGCATCTTGCGATAGTAATGACGATATAATTACCAGAGATAAAACTGTAATCGAGCCAACTAATCTTCCTACTACAGCAAAAACATTTACCGAAACCTATTTTCCTAATCCTGTATATAAATCAACAGTAAAATTAAACACACCTAGTTTAAATGGAACTATTTATGATGTTTCGCTTGCAAATGGTTTCGAAATAGATTTTGATGCTAACGGAAACTGGACTGAAATAGATGGAGGTAACCAAGCAATACCTACTGCTTTAATTCCAGAGAAAATTAATGCTTATGTTGCTGCAAATTATCCTGGTTTGTTTATCGTACAAATCGAAAACGAAAAAACTAAATACGACGTAGAATTATCTAATGATGTAGATTTAGTTTTTACTCTACAAGGCGATTTTGTGAGAATAGATCATGATGGAGATAATCACAATGAAGTTGTTATCAATCCAGCTGACTTACCACAAACAGCAAAAACATTAATTAGCACACATTTCCCTAATGCAACAATTAGATTGGTAGAAAAACAAAATAAACCAGATGCAAACGGTTCTGTTTATGATGTTTCTCTTTCTAACGGATTTGAAATTGATTTTGATGTAAATGGAAAATGGATTGATATCGATGGAGATCGTCTTGCAATTCCTGTTGCATTAATTCCTGCAAAAATCAATACATATGTTACAACCACTTATCCAGGTTTATTCATAACATCTATTGATAATGAAAAAACATATACTGAAGTAGAACTTTCTAATGATACAGATTTAATTTTTGACACTCTTGGAAATTTCCTTAGAATAGACAAATAAAAATGTAATTATATAATACCATTTTAAAAGCTCTGAAATTTAATTTCGGAGCTTTTTTTTAAGTCTGTGGATGAAAAGGAACGCGGATAAAACAGATAAAAGCGGATTTTAAAAGTTTAAATTTGTGAAAATTTGTGCAATTTGTGGTAGAAAAAATTAATCGAAAAGTTCGCAAAGAATTACGCAAAGCACGCAATCCCAAAGCATCGGGATAATCTGTGGATGAAAAGGAACGCGGATAAGACAGATTCGCTAAAGCGAAAAACACAGATAAAAACGGATTTTAAAAGTTTAAATTCGTGAAATTTGTAGCTAAAAAATTAACCGCAAAATTGCCTTAGTCTTTGTCCCTTTGTAGCTCAGAACCTCAGCGCCTTTGTCCCTTTGAAACTGGGAGACAAAAGTGTAAAAGTTAGGTTTGCGAATGTCAGGCTGAGCGGAGTCGAAGCCCCACAAGTAACTAACATAAAGTTTTTCTTAAATTGCGGAGCCATTCGCGGAGATTCCTCAATTCTTCGGAATGACAAGACTGGGGTTATGTTGTGATCAAGTCTTTGTCCCTTTGCAACTTTGCAACTTTAAACCTTTCTTAGCGCATCGATAGAAAACCTTTGCATCTCTTAATTATCGAGTTTCTCGCGGAGACCCTTCTTTCATCAGGGTGACAAGATTGGGGTTATGTTGTGGTCAAGTCTTTGTCCCTTTGTCTCTTTGTAACTTAGAACCTCAGCACCTTTGAAACTTTACAACTTAGCACCTTTAAACCTCAACAGTTTAGAATCTATTAAAAAACAAAAAACCATTCCGCAAAACGGAATGGTTTTAAAAACAAAACTTTATTCAATTTAATAAATCACTTTTTTAATTTTAATCTGATTGTTATCTAAAACAACTTTAACCACCAGAACCTGATTGGCAGATTTTAAATTATCAATACTCAATTTAGGATTTCCTACCCCATCTTTCTGGTAGAGTAAATTACCTGAAACATCATAAATAAGTACCTGATTAATATTCTGATCAAAAGCATTAACACTAATCACTTTGTTTAAAGTAGCTACAGAAATTGTATTGTTTGCCGATGCAGAATATTTTGAAGCAACTGCACGACCAAATACGAAAGGAATACCAACTGTTAATTCCTGCACACAACCTTGATCTGAAGTTATTATAAAAGTATAAGTGCCGGATGATAGATTTTGAATTAATAAAGAAGGTAGATCTGACTCATAAACAGTTGCTCCTGAATTAAATGATACAGTCCAATCACCCTCAGGTAAATTTTCTAAAAGAACACTTCCCTTAGATGAAGATGTTTCTGGTGTAACTGTAGGCGTAACCGCTGGCGTTTCGTTAATAGTCACAGTTATTAAACTTGAACTACTGCTTATACCGTTCGCATTTTTTACAGTCAATGCTCCGTTATAAACCCCGGCCGCAGTTCCTGCAGGAATAGCAACCGTGACCGTATTATCAATCAATGCTTCATCAGTAACAGCAGCAAAACTATTTGTAGGCGAAGAATCCCATACTATACTATACACAACTGGAGAGCCGGTTGTAAAGAGATAGAATGTTGTATTTTGCGCACTAGGGCTTGAACATATGTCAGTTGCACCTATTCCTGTTATTGTTGGTGGTACAACCGCATCATTAACTACTATTGTTACTGCTAGATCCGTTTTACAAGTTCCGCTATAGATAGTCAGTAGTCCAACGTAGGTTCCTGACGGGACATTTGGAGATATTTCAATTGTATTTATCACGCCTCCGCCTGGAGCTGCAGTGAATGGAGTTAAACCTTGGTTTTGTATTGGACTGTTAGTGGAAATAACATTCCATTTAACAGAATACTCTGTAGGGTTTCCTGTAACTGCAGTATATGCTAATGATGTTGTTTGCGAACTGGTACTTGTAAAAACTGGTGTAATTTCTCCATTTGTTGTAATTGTAGGAAGTGGATTTACAGTTACTGTAAAAAGTGAGCCTGCACTACTAACACCACTCGCATTTTTAACAGTCAATGTTCCGGTATAAGTTCCCTCAGCAGTTCCCCCAGGCACATTAATCTTAATTGGACTGGCAGGTAATGCTACATCTGTAACGGCTGCAAAACTATTTGTTGGAGAAGAATCCCAAACAATACTATAAGAGACAGGAGATCCTGTTGTTGCACTATAACTTAATGCTGCTCCTTGCGCAGAAACTCTTGAACAAACAGCATTTGTTGATTCTGCTGCTGTTATTGTTGGTGGTAGTACTACATCATTCACTTGTATTGTTACTGCTAGATCCGTTTTACAAGTTCCGCTATAAATAGTCAGTAGTCCAACGTAGGTTCCTGACGGGACATTTGGAGATATTTCAATTGTATTGATCACACCTCCGCCTGGAGCTGCAGTGAATGGAGTTAAACCTTGGTTTTGTATTGGACTGTTAGTGGAAATAACATTCCATTTAACAGAATACTCTGTAGGGTTTCCTGTAACTGCAGTATATGCTAATAATGTTGTTTGCGAACTGGTACTTGTAAAAACTGGTGTAATTTCTCCATTTGTTGTAATTGTAGGAAGTGGATTTACAGTTACTGTAAAAAGTGAGCCTGCACTACTAACACCACTCGCATTTTTAACAGTCAATGTTCCGGTATAAGTTCCCTCAGCAGTTCCCCCAGGCACATTAATCTTAATTGGACTGGCAGGTAATGCTGCATCTGTAACGGCTGCAAAACTATTTGTTGGAGAAGAATCCCAAACAATACTATAAGAGACAGGAGATCCTGTTGTTGCACTATAACTTAATGCTGCTCCTTGCGCAGAAACTCTTGAACAAACAGCATTTGTTGATTCTGCTGCTGTTATAGTGGGTGCTTCAGGGTTAATTACTATTGATACTTCCTGAGCTGCTGAGATACAAGTTCCATTGTAAATAACCAAACTTCCAATATAGGTTCCAGGCGGAACATTAGGAGATACTTCAATTGTATTTATTACACCTCCGCCGGGAGCAAAAGTGAATGAAGTTGTACCTTGATTTTGCATTGGACTATTACCTGAAAAAACGTCCCACTCAATATAATATCCTATAGGATCTCCTGTAACTGCAGTATATGTTAATGATGCAGTTTGCGAGTTCGTACTTGTAAAAACTGGAGAAATTGTTCCATTTGTTGTAATTGTAGGTTTTTCATTTATAGGCACAGTAAAAGATGAGCCTGTACTAACTACGCCACTTGCATTTTTCACAGTCAATGTTCCCGTATAAGATCCTCCAACAGTTCCCGCAGGAACATGAATATCGATAGGGCTTTCAGGTAATGCTGCATCAGTAACTGCTGCAAAACTATTTGCTGGAGAAGAATCCCAAACAATACTATAAGTAACTGGAGAACCCGTTGTTTCACTATAATATAAATTTGTTATTCGCTCTTCATCAGCTGGACAAATAGGAAAGGTTCCGTCTGATATGGTTATAGTAGGTAAATCCTCTACTGTTACAGTTGTTGCCACAGAATTTACTACTGCACAATCCCCACTTTGTACAACAGCTCTAAACTGTGTAGTTTCTGTTAATACGCCTGAAGTGTACGTAGTATTTGTATTTGCGATATCAACCCATGTCGTAAACGGATTTACAGATGACTGCCAGTTAACAACCGATCCTGTATGACCGGATAAAGTCAGTAAACCACTTGTGTTTCCAGAAGTAATTGTTGTTCCGCCAGTTACTGTTCCACCAACTGTTGGCGGATATATTGTTATAGACACGGGATATACAGAACCGCAAGATCCATTTTTTAATATCAATGATCCTTGATAGGTTCCTGGTAAAGCATTTGCTGATACTTCGATTTGAAATGTATTAGGAGTTGAAGTAAAAAGATGTGGAGTATCAGGAATATCTACTAAGAAAGCTGCATTTGCTTCGTTATCCCAATTAACTGCATAGCTTGTAGGACTTCCAGTAGTAGCACTATAAGCTAAATCTGATATTTGCGAGCCTGCACAAATCGCAGAGAATATTCGAGTTGATGTAATTTTAGGAATTTCATTTATAGTTACAGTAAAAATTGAACCCGTACTAACACCACCATTTGCATTTTTCACAGTCAATGTTCCCGTATAAGTTCCCACAGCTGTTCCGGCAGGAACTGCAATCGTAATTGGACTAGACGGTAATGCTGCATCTGTAACTGCTGCAAAACTATTTGCTGGAGAAGAATCCCAAACAATACTATAACTAATTGGAGATCCCGTTGTTTCACTATAACTTAACGGTGTATTTTGCGCACCCACAATTGAACATCGAGATCCAGCCGAAGCTGACGCTGTTATAGTAGGTAAAGCCTCTACCGTTACAGTTGTTGCAGCAGAATTTACAACCGGACAAAATCCTGTTCGTACAACTGCTCTAAATTGTGTAGTTTCTGTTAGTACTCCTGAAGTGTAAGTTGTATTTGTATTGTCAATATCAACCCAAGCCGTAAACGGACTTACTGATGACTGCCACTTAACAACAGATCCTGTATGACCTGATAAAGTCAGCAAACCACTTGTCTCTCCGGAATTAATTGTTGTTCCGCCAGTTACTGTTCCACCAATAGCTTGCCCAATTATTGTTATCGTTACCGTAGATGCAGAACTGCAAGATCCACTTTTCACTATAAATGATCCGTTATAGGTTCCCGGTAAAGCATTTGCAGGTATTTGAATTGGGATTCCTCCACTTGAAGCAAAATTATATGAAGTATCAGGGATATCCGCTAACAAAGCTGCATTTGCTGCGTTATTCCAATCAAGGGCATAACTTGTTGGATTACCAAAAGAAGCAACATAAAATAAAGTTGATGTTTGTGAATTGCCGTTTGCACAAATTAGAGAAAGTACTCCATCTGATATAATTGTAGGAGTTTCATTTATAGTTACAGTAAAAACTGAACCTGTACTTATACCACCGCTTGCATTTTTTACCGTTAATGTTCCGGTATAAGTTCCGGCGGCAGCTTCGGCAGGAACTGCAATCGTAATTGGACTAGATGGCAACACTTCATCTGTAACTGCTGCAAAGCTATTTGCAGGAGAAGAATTCCAAACTATACTATAGGTAATTGGAGCTCCCGTTGTTGCACTGTAACTTAGAGCTGTACTTTGTGCATCATCACTCGTACATACACTATTTGCAGCTAATCCCGTTATAGTGGGTAAAGGCACTACTGTAACCGTTGTTGCAGCAGAATTTGCTGCTACACAAGCACCACTCTGAACAACTGCTCTAAATTGCGTAGTTGCTGTTAATGTTCCTGAAGTATAAGTTGTATTTGTATTGACGATATCGACCCATGTTGTAAACGGACTCACCGCAGATTGCCATTTAATAACTACTCCTGTATGACCAGATAATGTTAGCAAGCCGCTTGTATTTCCAGCATTAATAGTAGTACCGCCACTTACTGTTCCTCCAACTGTTGCCGGTGATACAATTACCGTAGCTGAATTATTAGTCGTAATAGTTGAAGAACAAGTTTCTGAAGTAAGTTTAGTAACTGTTATAATGCTCGAACCTGCAGTAGTTAGTCCTTCCGCTGTAAAAGTTCCAGTGCCTGCTGTACTAACTGCTAAATTTGCAGTTAGTGCTGTAGCACTAGGACTACTTCTGTTATAAGTCACTACATAATTACCAACAGGCAATGACGTAACGCTACCCGCTAATGTTATTGTAGATGTTGTACCACTAGAAGCACAAATACTTGCAGCAGTTGTAGATGCAATACTATAATTAGGACAAGAATAAGAAATAATCACTTTTCCTGCTGCGCCTGCACCTCCAATTTGTGCAACACCCAACGCCGAATTTATGGCACCACTACCTCCTCCACCAGCTGGTGAACCTGCGATTCCGGGTGCATTACTTAAGAGTAAACCTGAAACAGCTCCTCCTCCGGCTCCTCCTGAATTTGCTCCGGCACCTCCAGCACCAGACGAAAGCAATAATCCTAGAAGATTCCATGAGTTACCATTACCTCCGTTTACACCTGCAAACTTACTAGAACCTGCCGAAGCTGCAATTGTTCCTCCTGTTCCTCCTGCTGGAGAACCTCCGGCATTATTGGCATCTCCACCTAAACCTCCTGCGGCTAAGATAGACGTTTCGAAACCACTAATAGTAGAGTTCCCTCCTGCAGCACCAGTTCCGCTGGTACCAGCGGTTTGACTAGCAACTAATACATTTAGCGTTGCTCCGGGAGTAACTGTAATTGGAGCACTTGCATAAGCTCCTCCTCCTCCTCCGGCAGCACCTCTTCCTAAAAGCAATGGGGCACCACTGGCTCCACCGCCAGATCCGCCACCGCCCCATGCCTGAACAATGACACTAGTTATACCAGCAGGGACAGGAAATGTCCCATTGTTGGTATACGTTTTCGTCGATCCTGCTTGGGACCACGAATAAGAACTAATAAAGACGAGTAATAAAAATAATTTTAATTTCATAATAGTAGGTTTTAATAATGAAAAAAATCAGTTAATTATTTGGGGTAAAGGGTATTTATGATAAGTGTGGTATTAAAAAGAAATTCCATTTGATTAAAATGTTATCAATGCATTTTTTATCAAGAAATACATAATTCATAAGTTATTGAATTACAGACGTTTAAAAAACTTAATGATAAAATTAACAAAATATTTCTGCATATAATTAAAATATTTCTCATATTTTCATGCAGTACATCGAATAAATTTAAATTTTAATCAAGTTTTTAACATACTATATATCAATAAGTTATAATTATAATTTTGTTACAAAAAATGTTGTTTTTCTTACAGTACCATTTAAGTGGATAAGGTGTTGAGGCGCAAAGGTGCTGAGAGACAAAGGTTCAAAGGCTTTGTTTAGATGTAAAAATCCGTTTTATCTGCGTTACTTTCTTTTCATAATAAAAAAAGCCCTAACAAGTTTTAAAATCTTGTTAGGGCTATGCCTTTCTATTTATTATTTTTATTTGTAAATCAGATATTTTGCTCTCATTTTTTTAAAGTCTCGCAAACCATCTTTCCAACTATTTCTAATTTCTTCTTCGGAGGTTCCAGCTTCTATTTGTTGTTGCAATTTTTCATTTCCAGCTCGTATAGAGAATTTTCTTTTATCAAAGAATTTAGACTTATCGGCAGTTGTTTGATACGCCTTAATCAGCCATTTAATTTCTAGTCTATTAATTCTAGGAATTGCCGACAAATCCTCTCCATTACATTCTACATCATTATATAAAGGGTCTTTATCTCCAAAATTTGGTTTTGGAGTAAATGCAAAGTCGCTTTTGGGCAAATAAGGAGAACCATATATCTGGAATTGTTTCTCAGTTCCACGTCCCATACTTATATTAGTTCCTTCAAAAAGGCATAAGCTAACATATAAATTAATCGATTGATCGTTAGGTAAATTAGGCGAAGGTCGCACTGGTAAACTATAACTCATGCTTCTATTATAATTCAGACACGGGATAACTGTCAGTTTACATTGAATTCCGTCTTTAAGCCATTTTTCACCATTAATCATTTTAGCTTCTTCGCCTAAAGTCATTCCGTGAAGTAAGGGAGTTCGGTGCATTCCAATTCCGCTTTGAAACGCAATATCCAAAACAGGACCATCTACAATACCAATATTCGGATTCGGGCGATCCAATACAATTAACGGAATGTTATTCTCGGCACATGCTTCCATTATTCTATGCATTGTAGAAACATACGTATATAATCGTGTTCCTACATCTTGCAAATCAAAAACCATGATGTCAATTCCTTTTAATTGCTCAGCATTTGGTTTGTTATTTTTCCCGTAAAGGGAAGCAATCGACAATCCTGTTTTTGTATCGATTTCATCAGATACGTGTTCGCCAGCATCGGCTGTCCCCCTAAAACCATGTTCTGGTGCAAAAATGGTTTTTATCTTTACTTTCTTTTCAACCAAAAAATCTACCAGATGGGTTTTCTTATCAATAATTCCTGTTTGATTGGTTACAATACCAATAGTTTTCCCTTTTAGTAAAGGTAAATATTCAGTATAATTTTCTGCTCCTGTTTTTATTTTTTGCGCAAAAGAAACGGTTGTAATTAATACGCATATTATGGTTAGTTTTTTCATAGGGTTTATTTGTTTTTCACTAATTGCACGAATTAGCATAAATTGTTTCACTCAGATTTAGCCGATTAACACAGATTGTTTTTTGCCACTAATTTTTGTTTCTCGCAGATTCTGCAGATTTAGGAGATTTACATTATAATAAATTGTTTCTCGCAGATTTTGCAGATTCTGGCAGATTTAAATTTTATAATCTGTGTTGATCTGCTTAAATCTGTAAAATCTGCGTGAAAAACTTAGCGTCAACAAAACAAAAATCATTTTTAATCTGTGGCTAACTTTTTTCACTCATTTATTTGTTTCCAAATCTTCGGGCAAAAATCATCTTTATACATTAATCTATTAGTTCTTGTAGGGTTTACACGATTGGTAAGAATAATTAAGAACCTATTATTATCGGGATTCAAAAAGAAAAATGTTCCTGTAAAACCCGTATGTCCAAAATCATTTTTGCAATAAAATGCATCAGGTTTTCGTTTATCAAAACCAAGTCCACGATAAATTCCTTCTTTGGCAAGAGGTGAATTAGTAAATGCTGCAACCACCTTTGCTTTTAGAATTTGCTTTCCTTGATACTTCCCATTGTTAAGCAACATCTGGCAAATTACCGAGATCGATTGTGCATTGGCAAACAAACCTGCATTCCCGGAAACTCCACCTAAAATAGCCGCAGCTTCATCGTGAACATATCCTTTGATGGTATCTTTTCTGAAAAAATTATCAATTTCGGTTGGCATTACATTTTGCTCCGAAGTCCATTTTAAAGGATTATATCCAATTTTTGAAATCCCTAATTCAGCATAAATTTTATTCGCCAGTTGATCTAATTTTTTACCTGTATTTGTCTCCATCATTTGTTGCACAAGGATCAGGTTTAAATCGCTGTACAAATACTTACCACGAGGGTTGGTATTGGCAACAGCAATTTTTGCATAAACCGTTTTATAAAACTCTGGATTTATCCACATATTTTTATAGACTTGTACATAATTATCTTTAGGTTCAAAAGAGAGATAATTTGCATCATAAACAATATTCTTGTTTACATACATCGTATCAAATAAATCAGGATAGTTCTCAGACTTTTCTTTACTTAACAAAGGAGATCCATCTGGTGTAGACAGCAAACTTTGATAAAAAGTAATACTAGGCGTTAGTCCTGATGTATGCGTAAGTAACTCAAAAAGGGTTAAATCGGCAATAGCCGTGTTTTTATACATAGGAACTACTTCTCCCAACTTATCATCTAAATTCATTCTGTTTTCTCCAACCAAACGCATTGCAACGAGCGTAGCTCCCAAAACTTTAGACATAGAAGCTAAATCGTACACGTCGCCTGTTTTTACTAACTCTTTTTTTGAATAATCGTGATATCCATAATTTTTCAAAATGAAAACAGAATCTTTGCTACCTACAATAATTTGTGCTCCAGGGAAAAATCCTTTTTCGAGCGCATTATTCATCATCGAATCGATGTAAACTTCATTTTGCTTTGTATCGAAAGATTTTATTGAACTTTTTAGAGAATGGCAACTAATCTCTAGAAGTATCAAAAAAACAAGTACAATTTTAACTCCTATTTTCTTCATGTTCTTTATGGATTAACTCTCAAGTCCTGACCTGCCATAAGAGGCTCGTTGTTGGTTCCTGTGATCATTATTCTAACTGCTTTTACAGGTTTCTTTGGGTAGATGGAAGCATTCCCATAATCAAAAATATCTCCTTTTTCAAAATCAATTCCGTTATACGAATATTCTACATAACCATCATTTACAATAAATCTTGGGTGATGTGGAATTCCTGTCAGCACATCAATTTTTGAAGAAACAACAGGATTGGTAAAAGTGTATAAAATCCAGTCACCACTTACACACGGAACATCGGTACGCAAATAAGTCTCTTCATTATAATCTTCTAATCTTGAAATTGGGAATTTAGGATTTTCAGCCATTGATGAGGTCACTTTTACCTCTGGTTCCAGATAAGGTGAACAATTGAATTTTACCTTAGCCGAAGATGCTGTAGCCTCTTTATTATCTACAGTAAAATCTAAACGATAAGTGTTTTTATCATTATAATTATCAATCACAAATCGCAAACGAGGTTTGGATTTCAGCGTTTTTTCTTCTGAATAAGTTTGGATTAATTTATCATTTTCATAAAGTGAAACCGATTTAATAACTCCATTACTAGCCTCATCTGCAGTTGGATTAAAAGTTAGATACCAAATCCCGCTTTTATCAACATGCTCCGTAATATTCTCTGAAATATTTAAAACCTCAACTTTTGATGTATTCCAATTTGCAACTGGTAATTTCTCAACTTTTACCGCAGGACTTGCTGAATCTTCATTAAAGAAGGTACGGAACAGGTATTGCTCGTAATTCTTAGTCTGGATTGGTCCAGTATATAAAGGGGATTGTCTCGTAGGTTCGTTTCCTTGCGCATCATAACGTACAACAGCTCCTTCATAAGGTGGTGTTACTGTAATAGTTCCGCTTTTATAAATTGCCGTTGGCGGAAAATCTCTAAAAGCAATTCCCATATTAGCCAAACGTTGTAAATGGCTATTGGTTAATCTTCCATAAAAATTATCCCAGTTTTTATCTTCTTTTTTAGACCATCCAATTTCCGACAAAGCACTAATTCTTGGGTAACTTTGGTATTCTACAAATCGTGTCGGACGATCAAGATATTCACTCCACAAAGCACCTTGTACTCCTTTTATTAATTTTTGTTGTTCGGGAGTTAAATCGTTGTCTGGAATTGGCTCAAACGAATAAGCTCTTTTTGTATCTGTAATTGCTGCCCAACGATGACCGCGTTCATTTTCGGACTGTGCCATATCAAAATAAGTAAATTGTCCTGGCATCATAACAGTTTCATACCCTTTTTTAGCCGATTCAATTCCGTAGCTTATTCCCTGCCAGGCACTAATTAAAGTGTTTGGATTTATCTCTCCTCCTTTTAAAATTTCATTCCAGCCAGCCGTTTTTCTATTGTATTTTTCTACGATTTTTTCAACACGCCTAAAGAAATAATTCTGAAGCTGAAAAGTATCTGTATATCCTTCTTTTTCCATCAGCGCTTTACATTTTGGGCAATGTTCCCAATTGGCTCTGTTTACCTCATCTCCTGCAACATGAATATATTCAAAAGGGAACATTTCTGAAACCTCTCTAATTATAGAATCCAAAATTTGATAGTTTTCTTCACGCCCCACACACCATACATTTTTTACTTCTCCCTGAACACTTTTTGTTTCCTGAGTCGTAGCACATCCTATTTCTGGATATGCTGCCGTTACAGCGCGTGAATGTCCCGGAATTTCGATTTCGGGCATGATTGAGATTCCACGAGCTGCTGCATAAGCCACAACTTCTTTCATATCGGCTTGGGTATAATAACCGCCGTAACGTTTGTTTCCTGAACCGTAAGATGGCAACAATACTTCTCCTGGTCCTCTCCAAGCTCCTTTTAAGGTTAAATCTGGCATTGATTTAATCTCGGCTCTCCAACCGTTATCATCGGTAAGATGCCAATGAAAAACATTCATTTTGTGTGCTGCTAGCCAATCTATATAATTCTTAACCGTTTGCTTATCAAAAAACTGTCTTGAACAATCAAGCATCATTCCGCGCCATTCAAAACGAGGATAATCTTCTATTTTCACAAACGGAATTGTTCCTTTTTTTACCTCTTTGGCAGAGCAAATTTGTAATAAGCTTTGAAGTCCGTTTAGGACTCCATTTGAAGATTTTCCTTTTATAACCACTCCTTTTTTAGTTACGCTCAATTCGTAACCATCATTAGGAAGATTTAGTTTTTCATCTACTAAAAATGATATTCCATCTTTTTTATTTCCTTTTCCAATAGAAACAATCGGTTTAATTCCTGTAGTTGCAAAAAAATCACTCCCTATATAATGGGCACTTTTTTGCAACTTTTTGTCTACAACAATTTGTACTGATGAAGGAATTACAAATGTTCCTTCTTTCTGTTCTATTTTTACTGGTTGCGGAATTATATCGAGTTTCTGAGCCTGTAATACATTCAGGGAACTCAGGAAAACTGCGATTAGTAGCATACTTTTTTTCATCTTTTCTGGTTTTTTGTTTTGTTAAAATTGTATCGGAATACTTTCCGTTTGTGTGGTACTCAAAGCGGTAATGGCATAAATATATTTTTCAAAATTAGCATTTGGCACTTCTAATTTTGTGTCTGTGGTCACATAGTAAATATTCTCAGGATTAGAGAAATCGGTTATTTTTCCTTTAGCAAATCTATAAATCACATATTTTTTATTGTTCAATCCAGCCTTCCAGGTAAGCAGTCCTTTATCTCCGCTTTTAGCAATTGTAGCATTTATTGGCGGCTGTGGTGTTATTCTTGTAATTCTGTTTGCTTCGGGTGTTAATGCAATATATTTATATTGTTTTTCGATAAGAGGCTTTCTAAGCGTATCTCCTTTTTTTAGAAAATTATTTGCTGTAAAATACATGGAACCATCTAGTAAAGGCAGAGACCGAACCATTTCTATTTGCTTCCCAATCTGGTCTGGACTTCTCCACTCTACTTCATTTGCTGTTTTCGAAAGCTTATAAACTCCGTGACCTACATATACATTTGCCCCGTATTTATGTTTTGCCCACCATTTTGCCAAAACTTCAAAATTAGCTCTGTCAAAACCAATGTGCCAGTATATTTGAGGTGTTACATAATCTATCCAGTTTTCTTTTTGCCATTTTAAAACATTGGCATACAAATCATCATAGTTTGTAGCTCCTGCCATAGTGTTTGATCCTTCTGAATCTTTGGCAATATTTCGCCATACTCCAAAAGGTGAAATTCCGAATTCGACCTCTGGTTTATTTGCAATTATAGTATCACGTATTTGTTTGATTATCAAATCGACATTATCCCTTCTCCAATCGTCTTTGTCTTTAAACTGTCGAGGCTCTTTGGCAAATGCAACCTGATCAGGAAATTCTTGTCCAGCAATTCTATATGGATAAAAATAATCGTCCATGTGTATCGCCTGAATATCATAATTTCGAACTATTTCGCCCACTACCGAGGCTACAAAATCTCTGGTTTCTTTGTAACCAGGATTAAAATATCTCGTATTTCCGTAAGTAAGGAATAGCTCTGGTTTATTAAAATATAAATGCGTTTTTGCAAGTACATTCTTGGCCGTATCTTTTTGTACACGATACGGATTTAGCCAGACATGTACGCTCATTCCTCTTTTTCCTGCTTCGTCAATCATTAATTGCAATGGATCAAAACCCGGAGCAACGCCCTGAGTTCCGGTTATCCAATGTGATGCTGGTTCTTTGGTCGATTTGTAATAGGCATCTGCCGTAGGGCGAATTTGAAAGATTACGGTGTTCAGATTATACGACCGTAAATTATCCAGAATCGTTATCATTTCGGCTTTCATCGCTTTGTCTGATAAACCTGGTTTTGAAGGCCAATCGATATTATCTACAGTAGAAATCCAAGCAGCCCGCATTTCTCTTTTTGCTGGTTGTTGTCCAAAGAGATTGGCTTGAAACAACAGCACTAGAATTAAAATTTTTAAGATTTTCATAAATTCTATTTTTGGTTAGTTATTTTGGTTTTGTATTCGTGTTGAAACTTTAAACGCAAAGCTCACAAAGATTTACGCAAGGTTCGCAAAGTTTTCATTTAATCTATATAATCTTTTATTGTTTCTCTCGCAGATTTGGCAGATTTAGCAGATTCAATTTATGTAATTCGAGGCGAAAACCTTTACAACATAAACTTACTCTAACAAATAAACTCCACCTTCTATAAGTGATGTCCAAACTTTTCCCTGATCATCAACTGAAAATCCGTTTACGCTCGAGCTTCCTAAATTGATTTGTTTTATAATCTCAAATTTCTCTGCATCAACAATAACGACTTCTCCTTTTCGGCTTCCTATATATATTTTATTATTGTTTTCTACTATTGGCGCTGGATTATGTTCGTACCCTAGTTTTAAATCTAAAATCTTACTTTGACTAATCAAATTTTCTTCGGTTAATTCTAGATTATCGCTTAATGGTAATCTTAACAATTCTCCATTCATTGTTTTTGCATAAAACCATTTTCCATCTTGGCTTTTTCCCATCGATTCTCTGACTTTCCATTTAGAGGTTCTCAAAAGAGTTTTACCTGTTTCAATATCCAGAATGGTCAAAAAACGTTCTGGTGTAACAAAGTAAAGTCTGCTTTTTGACGACACTACATTTACATTTCCAGCTGAATACAAAAGCTGATTTATATTGCCATTATTCCATCGCCAGATAAGTGCTCCTGTGTTTTTATTTAAGCAATAAACATTCGCATCCCATGCTCCAAAAATAATCTTATCTCCTTGTATCAATGGAGTTCCTTGCGAATACGATTGTGGTAAATTATTCTTCCAGATTACCTGACCACTAACGGCATCAATGCATATAAACGCTGTAGAGCTTGCTGTATAAATTTTATTATTTTCAACAATTGGCGAACCTACCAAAACTCCACCTACAGGAATCTTCCATTTTTGTTTGCCTGATGCTGTATCAAATCCCAATAGATTCCCTTCTATTGTACCAATAACAAGATTGTTTTTTACAATAATTGGGGAGAAATAAATAGCATTTCCTATTTCTGTTTTCCAATTCAGCGTTTTGTTTTTCAAATTAATCGATTGTATCTCGCCAATAGAATTGGTAAAATAGAGGCTCTTTTTATCAAAACAAGGAACACTATAAATTGATGCAATGTCTTTTACAAATGGTGGGAAATTAGTTTCTAGATTATCTTTTGGAATTTCAATTTTTGAAGGCTTTGTTGGAACTGAGAAATTAAAAACACCTGGTTTGTCTATCATTTTCTGATAAACACTAATGCTATCATTATTGATTACAACCTCGTTGTAGCTTCTGGTTTTTCCATCGCGAGAGGTAATCGATGCTCCCATAATACCGCTTAGACCAGAGAAATCATATTTTTTTAAGGTGTGTCCGTGACCACAAAAACTAACAACTGTAGGATATTTTTCTAAAACAGAAAGTACTTCTTTATAATTACTCACACTATTATCTAATGGATAATGCGCAAAGTTCAATACTTTTTTATTGCTATTTTTAAGACTGTCTTTTAGTGTTTGGTCAAGCCAAAGAACGTCTTCATGCTTTACAAAACCATCACCCATTTTCATATAAGGTCCACACGGAAATCCGATAAAAAGATAGTCGCCTTTTGAAAAAACAAATCGATCATTACCCCATATTTTTTTATAAGTCAAACCTGCACTTTCACTCCAATTAGTTTCGTGATTTCCTGAGATTACATAATACGGAATTTTCAATTTAGCCAGAATAGAATGCACTTGCTTTAGTTCATCATCTGCACCACGATTCGTTAAATCTCCCGTTACTACAACAAATTCATTATCCGAATTATTGATTTCTTTTATAATGTCTTGCAACAAAAAATCATTTTCGTTCCCCACAGAAACATGCAAATCTGTAAGTTGCACAAACTTGATATTTCCTGATTTTTCTGCCTTTTGAGAAAACCCTGATACAATTATAAAAAGCAATAATATTATCGAAAATGAATGTTTCATAAGCAATTGTTGTGTGTTATTGTTTTGTTAGACGCACTGCGGTGCGTCTCTACGATACATCTTTGCGTTTTTTCTCTCGCAGATTCGGCAGATTTAGCAGATTCAATTCGTGCAAATTCATTAATTCGTGGCGAAAAAAATATTTTAATCCTTTATGTTAGACGCACTGCGGTGCGTCTCTACACTGTTCGTATACACTGTGCGTCTACAGAAAACCTTTGAACCTCTGTCCCTTTGAACCTTTGTTACTCTGTCCCTTTGAACCTCTCTCAATTATTAAAAAAATTATAGAAAAACAGCAATTGAAATTTTAAGGAGTTCTCCCAATATTCAATATTATGTTTTCCTGGACGTTCTATATAATCATGGTTAATTTTTTGGGCAAGCATCTTTGTATGAAGTTCTCTGTTTACATCAATAAAAAAATCATCTACTCCACAATCGATAATAAGTTTTAGATTATTGTTTTCTACTAATCCAAGCATATTTACTACTGTATTTTTCTCCCAATTTTCAGGGAATTCAGTTATAGAACCTAAACGTTTTTTTATATCCCACTTTTCAGGAAACGGACGAAAATCAACTCCTCCGCTCATACTCCCAGCTGCTCCAAAAACATCCTGATGTTTAAACGAGAGATATAATGCTCCGTGTCCACCCATACTAAGACCTGATATAGCTCTGCCTTCACGACTTGCAATCGTTTTGTAATTTTCATCTATAAAGGGAACTAACTCATTTACAACATAAGTTTCATATTTAAAAGTGGAATCTATTGGACTATCAAAATACCAACTTGAATAATTCCCATCAACACCAATTACTATAAAACCATATTTATCAACCTGTTCTCCAACTTCTTTAAAGCTTTTTACCCAAGTTGCATAATTTCCGCTGTATCCGTGAAGCAAATAAACTACTGGGAATTTTTTCTTGCTTTTTTTATAATTATCAGGAACTATTACACACGTCTTTATGTTTTTATTCATCGAAGCGCTAAACACTTGTATCGTGTCAATCTTAGCAGCTTTGGCAGAAAAAAATAGAAATACTAAGAGTAATGTGTAAATTGTTTTTTTCATAGAATTATGGTTTCTTTTAGTTAAAAAGAGGCAATAACTTTTCTTCAAAATGTATGAGATTTTTTATTTCTGATACATTTTGACAAAAAAATATAACGGGTTAAATGATTAACTTTCTTTCTTTTAAGTTCTTATTTCACTGACTTTAAAGCTTGAGCTAAAAGGTAACACACAATTAAATAAAACTATTTTAACCATGTAAGTGATATAAGTCCATTTAAGTTTTATGCTGATTAGTCATGCTTATATTTTCTTACATCACTTACATGGTTAACTTTTTTTGTTACAATTTTATTTCTTTAATAAAACTCAAAAAATATAAAATTTAGATTCGAGAAATTTATTTCAAACAATCCCTCAAAATCGTCACTGGATGCATTGCTTTTCTATTGGTTCCGTCAAAAATCTGGTGACGGCAACTCGTTCCTGCAGCAGCAATTGCTGTTGTTGCTTCGGTTGAACGGATTTTTGGGAACAAAGTATCCTCACCCATTTGCATACTTATTTCGTAATGCTCTTTTTCATATCCAAATGAACCTGCCATACCACAACAACCTGAATTATAAATGGTAACCGAACTATTTTTAGGCACATTGAGCATTGCAAAAGAAGCTTCGACTGTACTTAATGATTTTTGATGACAATGTCCGTGAATTTTTATTGTTTTCTCTACATTCGAAAATTGTCCAGAATGAATTTTTCCTGCTGTTATTTCTCTCTTAAAGAACTCTTCGACTGTAAATGTGTTTTTCGATAATCGTTCAGCACTTTCTTTGTCTTTTGCCAATCGAATGTATTCGTCTCTAAAAGTCAATATTGCAGATGGTTCGATTCCTATCAGGGGTATATTTTCTGAAATTAAATCTTTAAAAATACCTACGTTTTTATTAGCTATTTCTTGTGCTTCTTCTAAGAATCCTTTGGATATAAATGCTCTTCCGCTTTCTTCGTGGTCTACAATTATTACTTCATAGCCTAGTCCTGTCAGCAATTCATAGGCATCTATCCCAACTGGAACATCATAATAATTGGTAAACTCATCACAAAAAAGATATACTGCTCCATTTGCAAAAGGACTATTTACTGTTGATTTTTTATTTTTTTCGTACCACTTTCTAAAAGTTGTTGGTGCTAATAATGGAACTTGTCTTTGAGATGCAATTCCCATACTTTTTTTAACCAAGCCCAAATTGGCTACAAAATTTGTCATGGAAGGTGCTATGCTTCCCAGCTTATTAAGTTTAGAATTGAAAGCAAATATTTTATTTCGTACAGAAAATCCGTTTGCTTTTTGGTATTGGTATAAAAACTCCGATTTTAAAGTCGCTACATCTACATTACTTGGGCATTCGCTTGCGCAGGCTTTACAGCTCACACACAACTCAAATACTTTATATAATTCTTCGTGGTCGAATTTATTGTCTTTCTCCGAATGGGTTAGGTATTCTCTTAACGCATTGGCTCTAGCACGAGTCGTATCTTTTTCATTTCTCGTAGCTCGATAACTAGGGCATAAAGTTCCTCCAGCCGAAGGTAACTTTCTGCAATCGCCTGAACCGTTACATTTCTCGGCTGCACGCAAAATCCCCATACTGTCCGAGAAATCCTGAATTGTTTTAATATCTGGTTCTACTCTTCCTGATTCTACCCGCAGATTTTCGTCCATTTTAAAAGCGTTCACAATTTTTCCAACATTCAGAATTGTATGCGGATCAAAAGCACTTTTAATTCTTTTTAATAATTCGTAATTCTTCTCGCCTATCATAAATGGCAAAAACTCTCCACGAACAATTCCGTCACCGTGTTCTCCACTTAGTGAACCTCTATATTTTTTTACCAAAATAGCCACTTCGGTAGCAATGTTTCTAAATTGGTGTAATCCTTCTTTTGTTTTTAAATTTAAAACTGGACGCAAGTGAATTTCTCCCGCTCCTGCATGTGCGTAATAAATAGCACTTTGCCCATGTCTTTGCATCATGGCAGAAAAATCTGCTATATAATTAGGTAAATCACTTAGTTCAACCGCTGTATCTTCTATAGAATCGGCAGCTTTATCATCACCAACAATACTTCCTAAAAGTCCGAGTCCTGCTTTTCGTAAGTCATTTATTTTATCAATATCGGTTCCATAAATTTTAGGCAAAGCATACCCAAAATTATTTTCTTCAAGATCTTTAATTAAAGCATCTGCTTGTCGTTCGGCATCTTCCATACTATGGTGTGATCCTACTTCGAGCATAATAACTGCCTTAGGTTCTCCCACAATAAAAAACCTGTTTTTAGCTTGTTCCCTATTGGTTTTAGTACAATCTAATATTGTATCATCCATCATTTCGCAAGTGTACAAATGATGTTTCATTGCAGTAACTACGGCCTCTAAACTTTCCTGAATAGTATGAAAATGTGCTACAACCATAACATTATTTGTTGGTGGCAAATCATCTACTTTCAGTGTGATTTCTGTGGTAAATGCCAGAGTTCCTTCACTTCCGCAAAGTAACTTTCCTAGATTTATTTTGTTTTCTGTACCCGAAAACAAATCTGATTTTAATAATAAATCAATTGCATATCCTGTATTTCTTCTGTGAATTTCAGGTTTTGGAAATTCTTTTACAATTTCTTCCTGGTTTTCTTTATTCGAAAGTTCTTCATAAATCGCTTTGTAGATTTTACTTTCCAGCGAATCTCCTTTTGTCTTTTCTATAAATTCCTCCGAAGTCATTTCCTTAAAAACAACAATGCTTCCGTCGCTTAAAACCGCTTTTATTTCAACTATTTTATCACGGGTTACTCCATAACGTATTGATGTTGTTCCTGATGAATTATTTCCTACCATTCCGCCAATCATACATCGATTTGTGGTCGAAGTATTAGGTCCGAAAAATAATCCGTGTGGTTTTAAATACAAATTCAGTTCATCGCGAATTACTCCGGGCTGAACTGTTATGGTTTTCTTAGCAGCATCAAAAGCAACAATCTTAGTAAAATGTTTAGATACATCTACAATTATTCCGTTCCCTACAGTTTGCCCTGCCAAAGAAGTTCCTGCCGTTCTGGGCGTTATTGAAATTTTATTTTTTGCTGCAAAGCGAATAATTTTAACAATATCTTCTTCTGTTTTTGGAACTGCTACTGCTTGTGGTATAATTCTATAAGCAGATGCATCAGTGGCATATAATTTTTTATGAAGCTCGTCATAAAAAAGAGTTCCTTCTAATGAATCGGATAATTGCTGTAGTTGAAGAGTATCAGACATTTAATATGATATTGCTATTGTTTTATTATTGTATTTCAAAGTGTTTTTTCACTTTGCAAGTTAGCAAGATTAGACCTAACTTCTTTTAAAAAACGTCAGGTCTGCGGTACAAAATCTTGCAGGATTATAATCCTTTGTTGGAAATCTATATTATAATTTATTAAACTAACACAAATTATTAGTAATCAAAACGTTTAAATGCTTCGATTGCTTCGTATTCGGCAAGTCCTAATTCATCATATAAAATGGCTGTATTTTTATTACGATCTTCGGCTCTAACCCAGAATTCTCTTGAGTCATTTCCTTGAAACATTACTCTGTCTTTCTGAGATTGGTGGTATAAAATTGCATGACGTTTCAATAATACTTCTGATGGACTTAATGGTACTGCCATATCTATTTCGTGAATATCCCATTCATGCCAAGCTCCTCTATATAACCATAACCAACAATCATTCATATAAAGTTCTGACTTTAATTCTTTCATTGCTGCAAATATCGCATTCAAACATACTTCATGCGTCCCGTGTGGGTCTGCTAAATCTCCTGCTGCAAATACTTGATGTGGTTTTATTTTAGCAATAATATCCTTAACGATAGCAATATCTTCAGTACCTAACGGATTTTTCTTTACTTGACCTGTTTCATAAAAAGGAAGATCAAGGAAATGAGTGTTTTCATCTTTTAAACCAATATATCTCGTGGCTGCATACGACTCACGTCTTCTTATAAGTCCTTTTAATTTTCGAACTTCCAAAGAATCAATTTGATTTTCTGTCTTATTATTTAGGAAATTAATAACCGATGAAAAATTAACTCCTTCAATCTCTTTTCCGACAAAATCGCTACATACTTCGGCAAACTTTAATGCCTCATCATCTGTAACAGCAATATTTCCGGAAGTTTGATATACTACATGTACATCATGTCCTTGTTTTATTAATTTAGAAAATGTTCCTCCCATCGAGATAACATCATCATCTGGATGTGGACTAAAAAGGATTACTCTTTTCTTAGCCGGATTGGCTCTCTCTGGGCGATGTGAATCATCTGTATTAGGTTTTCCTCCTGGCCAACCTGTGATGGTATGCTGTAAAACATTGAACATATTAATATTCAAATCGTAAGCAGAACCTTCTTGTGCCAAAAGATCTGACATACCATTATTATTATAATCTCTGTCGGTAAGTTTTAATATAGATTGTTTGGTTTCTCTACAAAGCCAAACGATTGCTTTGCTTTTTAATTCTTGTGTCCAGGTACATCCGCCTACTAACCAAGGGGTTTCAAATCGTGTTAATTCAGATGCTGAAGACTGATCTAATACAAAAGTAGCATTAGAATGATTTTGCAAAAATGTAGCAGGAACTTCTGAGCTTATATCTCCTTGAATGGTTCTCTTAATAATTTCGGCTTTATTTTGTCCCCAAGCCATCAAAACAATTCTTTTAGATCTAAGAATCGTAGAAACTCCCATTGTGATTGCTCTTTTAGGAACGTTATCGATACCATTAAAGTCTGATGAAGCATCTACTCTGGTAATATGATCTAGGGTTATAATTCTGGTTCCTGAATTAATGTGTGATCCTGGCTCATTAAATCCTACGTGTCCTGTACGACCAATTCCCAGAAGCTGAAAATCAAGCCCTCCGGCTTCTTTTATTTTCATTTCATAATCAACACAATATTGATTAAGTTCTTCTAAAACAATAGTTCCGTCTGGAACATTTACATTTTCTGGTTTTATATCAATATGATTAAAGAGATACTGATGCATAAAATAATGATAGCTCTGACGATTCTCTTTGGTCATTGGATAATATTCATCCAGATTAAAAGTAACTACATTATAAAAACTAAGACCATCTTCTTTGTGCATTCGAACTAACTCTTCGTATACTTTTATAGGGGATGAGCCTGTTGCCAGACCAAGTACACAAGTTTTATTCTTGGCTTGTTTTGAACGTATTAATTCGGCTATTTCCTGAGCAACTGCTTTTGAACCTACAATTGAATTGTCAAAAATCACATTATGATTTTTCTCAAATCGGGTTTCTTCAAATTTGCCAGGTATGTCGTAAGCCAAAGAAGTATTGGTTTTCATAATATATCTCTTAGTTAAAAAATTAGTTTAACAAATATATACAAAAAACAAAACGAATACATTATTTTGCGTTATTTAACAAAATTAAATTAAAATACCGTAAAATAACGCAGAAATTACTGATTGAATCTCAAATTACAACACAAAAACTCCTGATTTTCTATATTCTTCCAGCGTTGGATCTTCTGGATCAAGGTTTGTAACAATAGTATCTAGCTGGCTAAGTTCGCAAACAACATGTGGCATTTTAGTATTTAATTTATTCGAAGAAAACATCGAAACTACTCTGTCAGAAGACTCTATCATTGCTTTTTTAACAATAGACACTTCATACCCTATCTCTGTTAATCCTTGTTTTACATTAATACTACTGGCTCCAATAAAACAGATATCGGCTTTAATCTTAGACAAAACCTGGATTACATCCATACCGATAGTAACCATTGCGTTTTTTTGCATTTTTCCACCTATAAATATTAAATCTATATTAGGATGCTGTGATAATTGCATTGCTATTGGCAAGCTATAAGTATAGATTGTAGCCTTTAAATCGGAAGGAATTAGCTTCGCAAACACAAGATTGGTGCTACCTCCGCTCATTATAATAACCTGTCCATCATGCAATAATGACAACGCTTTTGTGACAATTTTTTTCTTTTCTTCTTCTGCCGATATGACAATATCAAAAACATCAACAGATTTTTCTGTAGGCTGTATAGCACCTCCATAAACTTTCTCAAGAAGATTCTTACTGTCTAATTCATTCAAATCTCTCCTTATAGTATCTTCTGACAGATCTAGAGCTAAAGCCAAATCCGTCGTAACAACCTTTTGTTCTTCAAGGAGTTTAGTCATTATGTATTTATGTCTTTCGGCTTTCAGCATTTTTTAAAAATTAAAAATTCAGGGCAAATATATCAAATAATTCAATTCAAAAGCTGAGGACTACTTAGTATATGCAATAGTTTGCATATTTTGAATCTCCTATAGACCTTATAGAGTATTGTCATGTAAAAACTGCATTGTTTTGCGGTATTTTAGTTAATTTTTGAAAATAAATATAAAATACCGCATTTATATGCAATAAATAAATATATTTGCTCAACAACCATTAAAAAAACCAAATTATCATGAAAAAATTATTCCTTATTTCATTGTTGGTTTTGTTCATTCAAGTAACATTTGGGCAAACAAAAACAATAACCGGAACTGTAAAAAACAAAGCGGATGGGATTCCTATTCCTGGAGTGAGTGTCCTTATTCAGGGAACTGCAAAAGGTAGCTCTACTGATTTTGATGGTAACTACAGTATCGCAATATCACCAGGAGAAAGCCTTAGCTTTAGCTACATGGGTTTTGAAACTAAGGTGGTAAAAATAGAGGGACAACAAAAGGTTAATGTTGATCTTTCTGAAACCGCTTCAAAATTAGACGAAGTAGTTGTCGTAGGGTTTTCTTCTCAGAAAAAAACCAACGTAACTGGTGCTGTTGCGTCTATAGATGTTGCTAAAACTATTGGCAGCAGACCTCTAACTGATATAAGCAAGGCATTACAGGGTACTACGCCTGGTGTAAATGTTAGTTTTAACTCAGGAAATATTAATCGTATGGCAAAAATAAACATACGTGGATCTGGAACTGTAAATGATAATGGCTCTGACGATCCTTTAATATTAGTTGATGGAGTTCCTACAGATTTATCTCTTATCAACCCTAATGATGTAGCAACGATGACAGTACTTAAAGATGCAGCTTCGGCTTCTATCTATGGTGCTCGTGCCGCTTTTGGGGTAGTACTTATTACTACAAAAGGAGGAAAAACAGGAGAAGGAAAAGTTAGATTTTCTTATAGCGGAAACACTGCTTTTACCAACCCGATTTCTACATTACAATTCTTAGACCCCACAGACGAAATTCCTGGACTAATTGCTGCAGGAACGCGTACTGATGGTTCTACACCAGAATTTTTTGGAGCAAATTACAACACTTTACTTGCCGGAATTAAAACCTGGAAAGAGAAATATGCAAACAATCGTACTAGCAATGAAATGGTTTATGGTGAAGATTGGGAAATTAAAAATGGTACGCCTTATTTCTACAGAGTTTGGGATGCTAATAAAGAAATGTATGCAAAAGATGCGCTTCAAACTTCTCACAATTTCTCTGCTCAAGGTAATCTGGGAGATAAAAGTTCATTCTTTGCTTCGTTTGCAATTACAGACCAACAAGGTATGTTAAGAGTAAATCAGGAAACTAGAAAGAGAACAAATATCAATTTAGGATTTACTACAAAATTAACGGATTGGCTTACAGCAGATTTCAAAGTAATGACTATTCGCAGCACTTACGATCAGCCATTTAACTATTATGGTGGTTCTGGTACTGATGATACAAAATATGGAGGTTATTTTGGTTATGCACTTCGTTGGGGACAATATACTCCAAACTTCGGAACCTATAGAGGATATAATTTCCGTACTGCCGGAGGGTATTTATCTAATGCGTCTATGAACGAAAATGATCAATACAATAACAGGTTAAGTGCAAAATTTACAGCCGAAGTTATAAAAGATCTTAATATAATTACTGAGATAAGCAGTGTTACTGATTATTACTCCAGAAAACAAAACGGAGGTAAATTTCAGGCTTGGGATAGCTGGTCATCTATGCCATACGACGCTACAACAATACAAACAGCTACACCTGCAACTCTTGAAGCAGGAAATGATTTTGTAGCACAATCAAAAGCAGAAACAAGAACAAATGTTGTTAATATTTATGCGAACTATAAAAAGCAATTTAACAAACATAATTTAAAATTTTTAGGAGGTTTTAACTCAGAGTGGCAAGATTTCTCTCGTACGTATGCCAGAAGAAATACACTTTTAGACAAAACAAAACCAGAATTTAACCTTGCTGTAGGAGAACAATTTGTTTCTGGAGCTACAAATACTGATTTGAATCCAAATGTAACAAGCTATTCTATTGCAGGTTTCTTTGGTCGTGTAAATTATGATTATAACGGAATTTACTTATTAGAATTAAATGCTCGTTATGATGGTTCTTCTAAATTCCCTACAGACCAACAATGGGGATTCTTCCCTTCGGCATCTATAGGATACAAAATTATTAATGAGAGTTTTATGGAAGGTACACGCGGATGGTTAAACGACCTTAAATTACGTGCATCTATGGGATCTATTGGAAACCAAAACATCGGAAACAATGCTTTCTTATCTATAATGAAAACTAAAAATCCTTCGTGGATAAATGGTGGAGCCGTATTACCTCCTTCTACAGATTTGCCAACTAATGTTGACCCAGCATTAACTTGGGAAAAAGTATATACTAAGGATGTAGGTATAGATATTAGAATATTTGATATGCTTGGCGCTTCGTTTGACTGGTACCAACGTGATACAAAAGGAATGCTTGCTCCAGGTATTACGCTTCCAGGTTCATTTGGTCAAACTTCTGCTCAAACAAACTCAGGAAACATGAGAACAAGAGGATGGGAATTGTCTTTGAACTTTAATAAAAATATTAGCGAAAATGCTTCGGTATTTGTTGATGTGGCTTTATCAGATTTTAAATCGGTGATTACAAAATGGAATAATACTTCTAAACTACTAGGCTTAGTTTCACCTGGTGTATATCCTTATTATGATGGTTACGAAATTGGTCAGATCTGGGGTTTAACAAGTGATAGACTTTTACAATCTAGTGACGTGTTTACTAATAATGGTAAAACGGTAAATGGTGTTGATTATTCTAAAACTATGCTTGGTAATTTTAAATACGGACCTGGTGATGTACATTATGTAGATACAAATGGTGATGGTGTTATATCACGTGGAGCAGGAACTGCAGATGATCATGGAGATTTAAGTAAAATTGGTAACTCAACTCCTCGTTACAAATACGGAGTAACTTTAGGCGGAAAACTCTATGGACTTGATATTTCTGGTTTCTTCCAAGGGGTAGCTAAACGTGATTATTGGGCTGCCTCAGATGCTGTTTTACCTTTCTATCGTGCACCTCAACAAATGTATGCAAACCAATCTGACTATTGGACACCTGATAATACTGAAGCTTACTGGCCAAATCCTTATTATGGTAACGAATCGACAGCTTTTGGTGGTGCTACTAATGGTATGAATAACTTCGTAACTCAAACAAGATACTTACTTAATATGTCTTATTTACGTCTTAAAAATGTTACTCTTGGTTATTCTTTACCAAAAGAATTCATCAAAAAAGCAGGATTAGAAAAATTAAGAATATATGCTTCGGGTGAAAACTTAGTGACTTGGGCAGATAGCCGTCTTCCTGTAGATCCTGAACTTGACGAATCGGAAATCTTCTGGGGAAGAGCTTATCCTTTTACCAAAACATGGTCTTTTGGTGTTGAGCTATCTTTCTAATACTAACAATTCAAAATTTTTAAAATGAAAAAATCAAATATAAAATCCAAATTACAGCTGATGTTTGCAGCAACTATAATGGCAATGAGCGCCGTTGGTTGTTCGGACTACTTGACAGATGAGCCTGCAGATAAATTTACAAACGAGAACTTCTGGCAATCTGAAGACAACGTAAAAACTTTTTCATGGCTTAATTATGATACATTTTATGGTTACGGTAACGGTACAACAATTGGACTTTCATCTTTTTATTATCACGGAAGTGATTTTAAAGTAGATGATAACCTATCAGCTTTTACTTTTTATCAAATGCCAGTTACAGCAAGTACTACTAACCTTTATTCCTGGAATGAATATTACACACTGATCCGTCGTTGTAATTTAATGCTAGAAAAAATACCTGGCGTTCCTATGGCCGAGGTAAAAAAGAATCATTACATAGGAGTTGCTAAATTTTTCAGAGCCTATACTTATTTCCGTTTAGTACAAAAAATGGGAGATGTTCCATACACCGATAAATATTTAGCTCAAAATGATGATGCTGTATATTCGCCTTCAATGCAAAGAGCAGAAGTTATCGACAAGGCCATTAAAGATATGGAAGAAGCTATAGACTTGTTACTTCCAGTTGATGATAAAAATACAACTGTAAATAAATATACCGCTTATGCTGCTTTAAGTAACATTTGTATCTACGAAGGAACGTACAGAAAATATCATTTAGGTCAAGATGGAAGTGCTTATCTTAACAAAGCCAAAACAGCATCACTTGCTGTGATGAATAATGGGGGTTATAAATTAAACTCAGATTGGAAATCTCTTTACAACTCTGTTGAATTGGCTGGTAATACAGAGGTGATACTTACAAAACGTTATTTATCAAACGTATTGATGCATTCTCTTCAAAACTATACCAATACGTCAACCATACAATATGGCTTAACAAAATGGGCTGCTGATAGTTATGTAACTACAAATGGATTACCAATACAACAAGTAGGAAACAGCCAATACACAGGTGATGATGACATTACAAAAACTTTTACTAACAGAGATCCTCGTTTTGGTAAAACTGTAAATCCTACTAGTTATGGTTATAAAGGAAAACCTTTTAGTGCAGCTACGTTAGTTTCAATGTCTGGATATGTGTTTGAATTATACAACAACCCTGCAACAACAGGTCCCGATGTTACTACAGGAGGACGTAATTATACTGATGCTCCTGTATTTACTTTAAGCGAAGTATATTTAAATTATGCTGAAGCTTGCGCAGAACTTGGTACTGCTACAAATACTGATCTTGATATGTCTATCAATAAAGTACGTGTCCGTGCAGGAATTGCGCCTTTAACTACAGACGGAATTAATGCTTCTGCAGGAGGAATACAAATTAATGACCCAAGAAGAACGGCAACTTTAGAGCAAATCTCAGGTTCTGTTAGCCCTCTTATATGGGAAGTACGTCGTGAGCGTCAGATTGAATTTATGAGCTGGACAACGCTTAGACAAATGGATATTTACCGTTGGAAAAAAGGAGATTACCTTGATACTTCAAAAAATATAGATGTAAATCTTGGAGCAAGAATAGGAACACCTGTAGGAACACAAGTTGTAGTAGATGGTAACGGATATATAAAAATATACCCTGCAAGTACAAGAACCTTTGAAGCCAAACATTATTTAATGAATATCCCAACAAACGATATTGATTTATATAAAGCTCAAGGGGTAGAATTAAAACAAAACCCAGGTTGGTAATTCAGAATCTCAAAAACTGAATACTAACAAAATAATAAACTACCTCTGGTCATGGAAAACTCCAGAGGTAGTATTTTAAAATTATTATTTCGTGCAACGAAGACATCAATTAATAAACCGACGAAAATAAAATCCCTAATCTGACAAACTCAGATAAACGCTACTACAATAAACCACACAACAACAATCAAAAAAATACAGAATATCAATCAAATAATAATCTAACTTTATTTAGTCAATTTCTGCCTTCTAACTATTAAACTGTAATTTAAAATGATAAAATTCATAGCTAAATGTGTTCTTATTGTAGCATCAATGTTTTACACAACATCATATTCCAGTTCATTACAAACAATTACAAAAAACAACACTCAGGAATTAAACGCACCGGCAATTAAAACCGGAGCCGATAATTATGAAAAATACCTACCCTTATTAAAAGATAAAAAAGTAGGAATCGTTACAAATCAAACAGGGATTTTGACTAACAAAACTCACCTGGTAGATTTTTTATTAGAGAAAAAAATTGCTGTTCAAACCATTTTTGCTCCCGAGCATGGGTTTAGAGGAACTGCCGATGCTGGCGAACATGTTGTAGACGGAAAAGATCCAAAAACCGGACTATCAATCATTTCTCTTTACGGAGATAATAAAAAACCAAAAGCAGCACAATTAGCAGGAATCGATGTTATGATATTTGATTTACAAGATGTTGGAGCACGTTTTTACACTTATATTTCTTCTTTGCATTATGTAATGGAAGCTTGTGCAGAAAACGGGATTCCGCTTATTATTCTTGACAGACCAAATCCTAATGGAGGTATTGTCGATGGGCCACTTTTAGAAAAAGAATTTACAAGTTTTGTGGGCATGCACCCTATCCCACTACTTCACGGGATGACTATCGGCGAATATGCTCAAATGATTAATGGCGAAAAATGGCTTAAAAATGAAGTACAATGTAAGCTAACCGTTATTCCTTGTGTTGATTATAACCGAAAAATGGAATATAGCTTGCTTGCAAAACCATCACCAAACTTACCAAATGATCAATCTATAAACCTATACGCTAGTTTATGTCTTTTTGAAGGAACTAATGTAAGTATGGGGCGTGGAACCGAGAAACAATTCCAGATTTATGGTTCTCCTTTTTTAACAAAAACTAATTTTAGCTTTACTCCTAAACCAAATTTTGGAGCCAAAGACCCACTTTATAATGGGAAAGAATGCTTTGGTGAGGATTTAACATCTTATCCTAAACTAACACGTTTAGAATTAAAATGGTTGATTAAAGCTTACCAAAACACTAGTGATAAAACTAAATTCTTCAATCCTTTTTTCACAAAACTTGCCGGAACAAAAAAATTGCAACAGCAAATTGAAAGCGGAATTTCTGAAGATAAAATTAGAAAGACCTGGCAGAAGGATTTAGAAGCATTTAAAAAAATGCGCACAAAATACCTAATCTACTAAATCATACCCCTTATTTATTGTCAAATAAATTCTGGACTGTTTTTTATGATGCCCAATCATAAAATATGTTCCAAACAAAATTAAAAAATTAAAAAAATTAGCTAAAAACAAAATAAAATGGCAAAAATAAATCCCGATACAGAACGTGAATCACTTTACTCTAACTTAGATAAAATGAGCACAAATGAGTTGCTTACCAATATAAATAATGAAGATAAAAAAGTAGCAGAGATTGTCGAAAAACAAATCCCTAATATTGAGAAATTAGTAGATGCTATCGTTTCTAAAATGAAACTTGGCGGAAGACTATTTTATATCGGCGCAGGTACATCTGGAAGAATCGGGATCCTTGATGCTTCTGAATGTCCTCCTACTTTTGGTGTTCCAGATAATTGGATTATTGGTATTATAGCTGGAGGTGATTCGGCCATTAGAAAAGCGGTAGAAAATGCCGAAGACGATATTGATCAGGCTTGGAGAGATTTATCTGCCTATGATATTTCGAGTTTAGATGTCGTTTTAGGAATCGCAGCTTCAGGAAATACTCCTTATGTTATTGGAGGATTAAAAAAAGCAAGAGAAAATAATATCATTACAGGGAGTATTTCTTGTAATAGCGCAAGTCTTATTTCTAAAGAAGCTGATCATCCTATTGAGCTAATTGTAGGGCCAGAATTCCTTACAGGTAGCACAAGAATGAAAGCGGGAACTTCACAAAAATTAGTCTTAAACATGATTTCAACATCTGTTATGATTAAACTAGGAAGAATTTACGGTAACAAAATGATAGACATGCAATTGTCTAACAAAAAACTAGTACAAAGAGGTGTCGAAATGATTGTAGAAGAACTTCATATTGATGAGAAACTAGCTTCAGAATTATTAAAAAAACACAAAAGCGTAAGAGCCGTTTTATTGGCAGAAAATAAAGATCTGGAAATTTAATAACCAAACTAATCAAAATCTTTTATAGATTTATACACGTTGGATATAACTCATGAAAATTTTATTTAACACATATAAACATAGATTTTATGTGTTAAAAATTACAAAGAGAAATACATTTCTTTCACATAACAAACTCTGTGTGTTTTAAACAAGTGAAACGCCTTTTTTAAGATTACAAAATCTATGTTTCTATGTGTTAAAAATTAATTACGCCCAACAAGTAAATTTATAAAATACTAAACCACAAAAGATAAAATGACACCAAGTACTATCCTTCTTCTTATTATCATTTATTTCGGAACACTATTCTATATCTCGCATAGAGTGAGCCGAAAGGATGATGGAAATGATGCTTTTTTTACAGCCAATAAAAACTCAAAATGGTATTTAGTTGCTTTTGGGATGATAGGAACTGCTCTTTCTGGAGTAACTTTTATCTCTGTTCCTGGAGAAGTTGGTGCTGCGAGTGGTGAACAATTCAAATATTTTCAGTTTGTATTGGGTAATGCAATCGGGTTTATAATAATTACAAAGTTATTATTGCCGCTTTATTACCGAATGAACTTAACCTCTATTTACGGGTATATAGAACAACGAATGGGGTTTTACAGCTATAAGACTGCAGCTTCTATTTTCCTGATTAGTAGAACCGTTAGTTCAGCATTCAGATTATACTTAGTGGTAATTGTATTACAGCGTTTTGTATTCGATTTTTATGGTATTCCTTTCGCTTTTACAGTATTAATGTCCTTAATTCTTATCTTTTCTTACACTTATAGAGGTGGACTAAAAACCATTATTATAACAGATACTTTACAAACGTTTTTCTTAGTTACCTCAGTTTTTCTTACCATCTATTTTATTTGTGATCGTATGGATTTAAGTGCTATTGGTGCTTTTGAAGAAGTTAAGAATAGTAATTACTCTAAAATATTTTTCTTTGATGATTTTCTGGGAAGCAAATTCCATTTTATAAAACAAATATTAGGAGGAATGTTTGTTACTATAGCAATGACAGGACTTGATCAAGATTTAATGCAAAAAAACCTGAGCTGTAAAAACATTGGCGAAGCGCAAAAAAACATGTTTACCTTTACAGGAATCTTCGTTATAATCAATATCTTCTTTTTAAGTGTTGGAGCTTTACTATACATTTATGCTAACAAAAACGGAATTGCAATCCCAACCGATTTAATTACAGGTAAACCAAGAACCGATTTACTTTTCCCAGAAATAGCCTTAAATCATTTAGCCACAATTCCGGCAATTGTATTCTTATTAGGAATTATTGCTGCAACATTTGCTACGACAGATTCAGCATTAACAGCATTAACAACTTCTTTTTGTGTTGATTTCTTAGGCATGGACAAAGCCGAAAATAGCAATAAGAAAAACTCAGTACGTACAAGACACTTGGTTCATATCAGCTTCTCAGCATTGATTTTCTTCGTAATAATCATTTTTAATTCCATCAATGATAGTTCAGTAGTTGGAATGATATTTAAGGTTGCATCCTACACTTATGGTCCATTATTAGGATTATATGCATTTGGATTGTTCCAGAAATCAAGAAATGTAAATGATAAACTTGTTCCATTTATCTGTTTATTATCTCCTTTCTTCACATATTTAATAAATGAAAATTCAAAAGTATTGTTTGCAGGATATGTATTTGATAATGAATTAATCGTGCTAAATGGTTTAATAACTTACTTAGGATTGTTCCTGACTAGTTCACGCAGTAGCGAAAAAATAAGTTTTTAACCCCCCTTAAAAACAAAACTAATTAACTAATCAATTGAACGCTTTTAAATAAGCTAGAGCCTGTTTAAAATTTAAACAGACTCTAAATATTCAATTGCCAAAAAATAATGATATGAAAGATTACTTTATAAAAATTAGCCTTTGTGCCACATTTTTATTTTTAATCACCAATTGTGGCGTTTCCAGAAAAAACAATACAGTTACAGATTCAAAAAATGATACCTCCCCAGCAGATACAGTAGTTTACATTGCTCCAAGTAAATCCGAAAAGAAAACATTCTTTAAAGATTCAGACAGAGAAACTGCTTGGGTTGATAGTATTTACAATAAAATGTCGGTTCAGGAAAAAATAGGTCAACTATTTATGATTTCTGCCTATTCTAATAAAGATTCTGTTCATACCAATCAAATCAATAAATTAGTTCAAGACTATAAAGTAGGTGGAGTTATATTTTTTCAAGGAGGTCCTGTTCGTCAGGCTAAATTAACCAACCAGTACCAATCTAAAGCAAAAGTTCCTTTGTTCGTAGGGATTGATGCCGAATGGGGATTGGGTATGCGATTAGACTCTACCTATCGTTACCCTTGGAATATGACTTTAGGAGCAATTCAGGATTTAAGTTTAATTGAAAATGTTGGAAGAAACATGGCCAATGAAAACAAACGAATCGGAATCCATTTTAATTTCGCTCCAGTTCTTGACATCAACACCAATCCTAAAAATCCTATTATCGGAAACCGTTCATTTGGCGAAGACAAAGTTAATGTAAGCGACAAAGCCATTGCCTTAATGAAAGGGGTGCAAAGTCAAGGTGTTTTTAGTACCGGAAAACACTTCCCTGGACATGGAGACACCTCAACAGATTCTCACCACGCATTGCCTTTGGTTAATTTCACAAAAGACAGACTTGAGTTAGTCGAATTGTATCCGTACAAACGAATCTTCGATGAAGGCTTAGTATCTGTTATGGTTGCACATCTTAATATTCCAAGTCTGGAACCAACACCAAATCTTCCATCTTCAGCTTCTTATAATGTAGTAACCAATCTGCTTCAAAAAGAATTAGGCTTTGAAGGTTTAATTTTTACAGATGGTTTAGCCATGAAAGGCGCAAGTAATTTTAAAGGCCCTGGGGATCTGGAAATTGCCGTACTACTTGCAGGAAATGACATTTTGCTTTGTTCAGAAAATGTTCCTGTAGCATTTCAGAAACTTGAAGTTGCCTATAACGAAGGGGTTATTACCGAGGAACGTTTGGCACATTCGGTAAAAAAAATATTGCATTATAAATTTAAAGCAGGATTAAACAAATACAAACCTATCGATATGGCAAACATATACGACGAGCTTAATCCGCCGCAAAATGATGCTTTGCATTATAAATTATACGAAAACGCTATTACCGTTTTAAAAAATGAAAAGGAAATATTTCCTATCAAAGATTTAGAACAAAAGATAGCGTATGTAAAACTAGGAGAAGATGTTAATAGTGATTTTGTTACTACTTTAAAAAAATACACAGAAGTTACCGAAGTTGCCAACACGAACATAGATAGCTTAAATAAAGAATTAAAAAAATACGACCTTGTTATTATTGGTTTTCACAAAGTAAATAAAACTTGGGAAAAACAAAATTTCACAGATACTGAACTGATTTGGTTACAAGAAATTGCAAAACACAATAAAGTGATTTTGGATATTTTCACAAAACCATATTCACTATTGCCAATCACTAATTTTGATGATATCGAAGGATTAGTAGTTTCTTATCAAAACTCAGATATCAGTCAGATAGTTTCGGCAGAATTATTATTTGGAGCCATCCCTGCCAAAGGAAAACTACCCGTGTCTATCAATACATCTTTTAATGTAAATGATGGTTTAACTACCGAAAAAATAAATCGTTTGGGTTTTACAAAGCCAGAAAATGTAGGTATGAATCCGCTTATTTTATCTAAAATTGATGCTATCGCACAAAAAGCAATTGATGGAAAAATGACTCCGGGAATGCAGGTACTTGTAGCTAGAAAAGGAAGTGTTATTTTCCAGAAATCATACGGTAGTCAAACCTATGATAATACCCGAAAAGTTACAAACTCAGATTTATACGATGTAGCTTCGATTTCAAAAATGATTTCGACATTGCCTAACGTAATGCAATTGTATGATAATGAAAAAGTAAACCTGGATACCAAATTAAAAGATATGGTGCCGCTTTTCGCGAAAACAAATAAAGAAAATATCAGCTTCAAGGATTTACTAACTCATTATGCAGGACTTCAGGCTTGGATTCCGTTTTACAAAGCAACGCTGGATAGCGAAGGGAAACCTTCGGCTAAATACTATCGCAGAGTAGCCGAATCTGATTTTTCTACAAAAGTTGCAGACAATCTTTTTATTAGAAATGACTATCATGACACCATCATGAAAATCATTGCCGATAGTCCTTTATCCTTAAAAAAAGAATACAGATATAGCGATTTTACCTTTATTATCCTGAAAGAATATTTAGAAAGAAAAACGCATAAGAAATTAGAAGTACTGAGTCAGCAAAATTTTTACAATACACTCGGAATGAACAATACGCTTTACAATCCTATAGACAGATTTGACAGAAGCAACATTGCTCCTACCGAAATTGATAATTATTTCAGACACCAGGTTATTCAGGGATATGTACACGATATGGCTGCAGCGATGGAAGGCGGAGTTGCGGGTCATGCTGGGATTTTCTCCAACGCTATGGATGTTGCTAAAATGATGCAGCTATTTTTACAAAAAGGAAATTATGGTAATAAACAATATTTCTCAGAACAAACATTTGATGCCTTTAATACTTGTTATTACGCCGACAAAGGAGTACAAAGAGGTTTAGGTTTTGATAAAAGAACAAACGAAAAAGGTCCTACGTGTGCCTGTGTTTCTCCATCTAGTTTTGGACATACCGGATTTACTGGAAACATAGCTTGGGTTGATCCAGAAACAGAAATTGTTTATGTATTTTTATCCAATAGAACCTATCCCGAAGTTATTAATGATGAGAATAAATTAGCTAGAGGAAAAATCCGAGAAGATATTCAGCAAATAATTCAGGATGCTATTATAAAATAAAAAACAGTTCTATTTATATCAATCAAAGGTTAAATAAAACCTGTATTAAATTTAACCATATAAGAAATATAAGTTCATATTAGAGTCTCCTCAAAATACAGTTTAAATGAACTTACATTACTTACATGGTTTAAAAAGGATATTAAAATGAACTTTTAAAAACAAAAATCATGAACACAAATCTGGAATCACTGTATAAAATTGCTCAAAAACCTTCCCGAACTATTATCGGATTAATGTCTGGTACTTCTTTGGATGGCCTTGATGTGGCTTTATGCGAAATCTCTGGTTCTGGTGAAAACACCGAAGTTCAATTAGTACAATTCGATACCATTGATTATTCTGAAGAAATAAAATCAGAAATCAGAACCGTATTTGCTAAACAAACCATTGATTTTCAAAAGCTAGTTTTATTAAATGAATGGATTGGGGTTCTTCATGCCAATATGATTTTGGAATGTTTAGACCGTTGGGGAGTTCCAACAGATAAAGTAGATTTGGTAGCCTCGCATGGTCAAACTGTTTTTCATGCACCAAAGATTTTACACCAACAAGAAAAGTTCCCAAACGCTACTTTACAAATTGGTGACGGAGACCATATTGCTGTCAAAACTGGAATTATAACACTGTCAGACTTTCGTCAAAAGCATCTTGCTGCAGGAGGCGAAGGAGCTCCACTTGCCGTTTATGGTGATTATTTCCTCTTTGGAAAAAAAGGAGAAAATCGTATTATGCTTAATATGGGCGGAATTGCAAATTTTACCTATTTGCCATCAAGCAGTAATCCCGAAGAAGTTTTTGTTACCGATACAGGAACTGGAAACACCTTAATCGATGCCTTTACCAGACTTTCATTTCCTGATAAAGCCTATGATAAAGATGCCGAAATCTCGAAACAAGGAGTAATAAACCTTTCGCTTTTAGAAGCTTTAAAAGCCGATGAGTTCTTCCTTGCATCTTTCCCTAAGACTACAGGCCCAGAGCTTTTTAATATCGAATATGTTCGAAAAGCCCAAACCGAAAGCAATACAAACGATATTTCTGTTGAAGATTTATTGGCAACCCTAACCCGATTTAGTGCCGAAACGATAGCCAGCGCCATACACACAGCTATAAACAACACAACACATCCTGTTGAAAGTTTTACGATTTATATGTCAGGCGGAGGCGCACATAATCCATTATTAGTAAGTTGGCTAAAAGAACTATTGCCTTGTACTTTTTTAAATACCGATGTTTTAGGAATCTCAGGAGATGCAAAAGAGGCAATATTATTTGCGATTTTGGCAAATGAAACTGTTTCTGGCGGAACATCAGATTTTGGAACACGCAAAGGAATTCCGTCTGTATCGATGGGTAAAATTTCTTTTCCAAGTTAAAATAAAGAACTATTAAAAGTTTCACTTTTAAATAATAAAATAAACCAAACCAATGACAAAAGAACGTTTAATTTCACTAGATGTATTTAGAGGATTTACGATTTTATTAATGACTATTGTTAATAATCCAGGAAGCTGGGCATCTATTTATCCCCCTTTAGAACATGCCGAATGGCACGGCTGTACTCCTACCGATTTAGTTTTTCCCTTTTTTATTTTTATAATGGGAACAGCAATCCCGTTTGCAATGCCTACAAAACATTTTGACTCAGGAGTTTTTAATAAAATTTTGGTTCGTTCCTTACGAATATTCTGTTTAGGATTATCTTTAAATTATTTCAGCCGAATTCAATTGTTTGGACTAGAAGGAATCCCTTTGTTACTTCTTAGATTAAGTATAACATTTGCTGTAGCCTATGCCCTTTTAGGAAACTTTACTTTAAAAATTAAAACATACCTCGTTTTTGGAATCTTTGCGTTATTATTATTCTTAGCATATAGCAAAATAGAAGCCTTTGAAGACGTAAGAATCCCTGGTGTTTTACAACGTATCGGAATTGTATATTTCTTCACTTCACTTTTATATCTAAAAACAAATTTAAAAACGCAACTTCTCGTTACGGCTTCAATTTTATTGGGGTACTGGATTTTGATGGCTTTTGTTCCCGTTCCCGGATTTGGTGCTGCCAATTTTGATAAAGGCACGAATCTAGCTGCTTGGTTAGACGATTTACTTTTAAACGGGCACTTATGGAGTTTCTCTAAAACTTGGGATCCAGAAGGAATTTTAAGTACTTTACCAGCTATTGGAACCGGAATTCTCGGAATGTTTATTGGACAAATATTAAACTTACAGATTACAAAAACCGAAATTCTAAAAAAATTAGCAATCTCAGGAATTGTACTCTTAGTTATCGGTATGCTTTGGAACATAATATTCCCAATAAACAAATCACTCTGGTCAAGTTCTTATGTTTTATATACCGCTGGTATAGCTACAATATGCTTAACCATATTATACTATATAATAGATGTAGCAAACTATAAAAAATGGACTAAACTATTTTTAATTTGGGGAGTAAATCCAATGATTGTTTTTTACTTCTCTGGAATAATCCCTAGAGTTTTGAGTTCTATTAAAGTTCATAGTCCAGATATAGCTACAGAAGAAATCAATCTTCAAGCCTTGATTTACAAATTTGGAATTACGCCTTGTTTTGAAAACCCATTGAATGCATCATTAGCTTATGCAATATCATACGCCATTTTTTGGTCACTTATACTTTGGGTTTTCTATAAAAAGAAACTGATTTTTAAAGTATAAAACATATAGTAAAGTTTTTTTAGTTTTTTGTTTTCTTGGATTGCCACGAAGTGCACGAATTTTAACGAATCAGAACATTCACTATGTTCAATTGACATAAAAAATTAGTGCACTTCGTGGCAATACTTTTCATACAGAAATCTATAAAATCATTTTAATCTGTGGCTAAAAATATAGTCAAGAATACATTTTAAAACACCAAAATGAAATTGAAACGATTGTTATTTGGATTGCTATTTATTGGACTTCTTTTCTCCTGTTCATCGAACAAGAAAAAAGACAATTCCTCAATTACATCAAGTAGCGATAAAGTTTTAATACGTGAGGATTTTAAAAAATATTTTGATAATTGTAATGTCGATGGCTCGATTTCGATTTATGACAATAACAATCATAAATGGATTTTATCCGACACTATCAATACAAAAAAGGAAACGTTACCAGCATCGACATTTAAAATCATTAATCTGCTTATTGCATTAGAAACAGAAACTATTGCTAGTGAGAATGAGATAGTGAAATGGCCAGGAAGTACCGATACTATAAAATATGATTATCGCCCTACTATTTATCATGATATAACGGTAAAAGAAGCTTTTGAAGTTTCGGCTGGTTGGGCGTTTATAGAATTAGCTAAAAAAATTGGCAAAGCCAATTACAAAAAATATTTATCCCTTTGTCATTACGGTAATCTTGACCTCTCACAAACAGATGCTGACTTTTGGAATTTTGGTGCTTTTGGAATTTCGCCAATCAATCAAGTGGAATTTATCAAAAGATTCTACGAAGGAAACCTTCCTTTTTCTAAGCGAAACATCGAAATAGTAAAAAAGGTCATGATAACCGAACAAAATCCAGAATATACTATTCACTCCAAAACTGGCTGGACTAGAGAAAATGAAATCAATACGGGTTGGTGGGTTGGCTACATCGAAAATAAAAGTGGGGTTTACTTTTTTGCAACACGCCTTATACAAGACAGAAAGCTAAATAGTACTAATTTCGGTCCTTGCCGAAAAGATATCACGAAGTCTGTGTTTAGGGATTTGGGGATTATAAACCCCTAACCTATTCCTACTTATTTAATTTTACATATAGTAAATGACTATACTTTCCTAAGTACAAATCATTTGGATAATTAAAAGTAATTATGTTACCGCTACCATTTAATTTTCCTTCTATTTTTCGATTTAAGAAACTAAACGCTATGATAATTCCGTCATCATTCATAGTTTTTTCAGCTTTCCAAGTACCTTTAGAATTTTCTTTTTTATCATAATTCTTTAGCTCAAAAGTTTTGTCTGGATTTAATAATAACAATCTATATTCTTTAACTTTAACTAATGAATCTCTTATTACAAATTTATCTATTTCGTACTTTCCTATTATTTGATTTTCATCAATTTTAGAAGAACAACCTGTTATAATTCCTAACAAAATAATTACATATAAATTCTTCATATTTTTAATTGTTTTCATGAATTCCAGTTGGTGTATTTCATTGGTTAACTGAATACAAAATCATTAAACCTATTCCTCTTTTGTTATCCGTTTTTTAGCAAATCTCAAAACTACTATTACTAGAATATCTAATACTATAGATCCTGCTATACTTAAATCTGTTTCGAGTGGTATTTTGTGACCTGAACCATGGGCAAGAAACCAAATTACGGCAAAAAACACAAGTAAGATGTAAAGCAATACCAACGCAATATTAATTATGATTTTCATTAGTTATTCTCTTTGTTTTAATTTTAAATTACTTCTGTTTTCTATTATGAAAAACATATTTATATTTTAGCTTCTTTTTATCAAGTAATGCATCACCCAAAACAACATCCTCAAATTTTAGTATTTCTATCTTATTTTCCATCTCATTTCTTGGATATGAATAATGAACATATACAGTAGAATTTATAATACTATCAATAGTAGGACGGTAATCTTCACCTCTTAACGTAATCTTTTCTATCAATAAATTACTATTTTTATCACATATTTTTAAATCTATAACTCTTCCAAATGTGCCTTGATTAACATAGCAGATTTGAACATTTTCTTTTTTAGCAGAATACTTCTGTATAATCATGTCTTCATCACCTTCTAAACATTGACACTCATTCTTATTCGCACAAGCATTTAAAAAGAAAACAATAACGAAAATATATTTTATACTTATCTGGTTTGTAAGCCCTAATGACATAGAAAACATTTTATTTTTTTGCATTGAATGCACACATCGTTCATGTATCATATATTATCCTAATCCAAAATATAAGTATCTACCTCAATTTCGGCGTCTAACTTATTTACTATCGCTAAGAAATTTCTATTAAAAGACATCACAACTCCATTATCTTTTACTATTTCTAATACAATATCAAACTTTATTGTCAATTTATTATTTTCACTAAATACTAGTATTTTGTCAACTTTATCAATAAATAACTTAACATATTCGTCTGATATTTCTTCAAAGTATATAGTGTCAATATTGTTAATAGAATACTCCCAAGCTGACTCTAATCTTTTCTTTTCTTTCTTATTGTTTTTTATTAAATCTCCTTTGTTCCAGCAAGCTGTCGGTGATATTCCAACAAGTTCAGTAAATTCATTTAAATTAAATACATCTCCATAGATTGAAAAAATTAATTTTATATGTGTTTTGGCAACCATGTATTTAAATTTTATAGGTTTTTAAAGTAATTTTTATGAAATGTGATAATCTAAAAAGAATTTTATAATATTAAATGTAAAACAATACCAACGCAATATTAATTATGATTTTCATTAATTATTCTATTTGTTTTTTATTGTTTTATAATATATTATCTCTCCATAAATTCTTCTATCAAAATCCTCAAAAGTTCTAAAGAGTGACCATCATTAGCACTATATAGCCTAATGATTCTTTCAGGATCAATATCTTTTAACCCATCCTCAGCATATTTTTCATGAATAAAATCTCTAAAAGAGTCAAAAAAATCGTGAACTACGGAATCACTTTTACCAATTGAATATCCTTTAAAAAAGATAAAGAAAGATTCTACATTATGAATTGAAAACATTGCTGGTCTTTTTGAAACAAATTGAATTAAATCAATATTTTCTAGTATTGTATTATTCTCCATTATCTTAAATTATTTCTTTAAATTATTCAATATCAAACACCTTACTTCTATCCTTATAAACTTTACCTCTTTTTTCAATCAAATGAAATGCTGACATAAAAACTATGGTTGCTACTATTTGATAAAAGATATCACTCAATTTTGTAAACTCCGCTAGAGCCAAATAACAAATGACCATTGATACTATTCCGATAATAAATCCATAAATAGAATATCTAATTTTATTCTTTTTACTCATTATAAAAAAATAGATAACACTCATAACAATAGTTACATGAAATCGTACAATTATCCCTCCGTCTTTCCCATGATAATAATCTAAATCGGGTAAATTTATCTTATAGTCTATATAAAAAATGACAAGTAAATTAATTAAAATCAATAGCAGGACAATAAAACTTCTTTTCATTTATTCCTTAGTTTTAAAAACTTAAATAGGCTTTAAATTTGTTTCTTTAATACGTTCGTTCCAAACTTTTTCTTTATACCAATTAGAAGATTTAATCTTAACATTATAAAATAAATATGCCCCTATCAAAAATATTATAACGACAAAGCTCAATAAAGTGCCTTTTAGAATCCTTTGTTTCATATTTTTTTTCTTTTACATCATGGTATTTCCCAAGAATAAGGCTTTTTATAATAAGGACTGATCCCTCCTCCATCACTTTTAATTGGACTTTTCTTTAACTTATCATACATATCTAAAACATTATTATAATCAAGATTGAGAAAAAATGTTTCATCTTTATTAATCAAATAATATTTTATCTCCTTATTTTTTAAATCATCTTCATATTTATAAGAACCATATTCTCCCATAGAATACAGAGGTAACAAATCTTTGTCTAAAAAAATAATTTCATATATACCGTACATAATTTTTTCATTAGGATTATAACCCACACCAAAATTATAAGCTTCATTGGTCTTAATACATAGTATAATATTTCTTTTTTTGTCAGAAAGAATTTTTATTTTTTCATCAAATCCAAATAATGAAAAATTACTATCATCATATTCTAGTTTTAAATTCAATCCCCATTTACCAGACGACACATCAGCATCACATATTTGCTTAGATTCCGTCATTTTCTCTATGTCTGTTGAGAAACGTATATTCTCAATGTTTTTACAATTGTCTTTACAGCTAATTATAAGCACCGAAAAGATTAGCATTAATAATTTTCTATATATCATTTTACTTTTTCATTAGCTTTCATAAATTTTATTTTTTAAAATTAATCTTCCCAAGTTAATACTTCATCTATTCCATAAAGAATATACATAACTTATAATCAATAACTTAATCATACACAAACTTATAGAAAAGCAGATAATAGCGAATTTGTCTGTAGTTTTATTTATGATAAGATAAGACATACTTTTAATTAACGATAATAGATTTATTAGAACAAGTTCTTGAAATAAAAAAGGAAAACGATTTAAAGATAAATTTATCATTGGAGAATAAATTAAATAAATAATATTTTTTCGTGTTGTGTTATTCAATAATAATCAATGTATTCGTATAGCATTGATTTTCAATTACATAAAACAACAAAACATCCAAAGCCTCATTTCCGACAGACTCTCAAAGTTTGTTATTGGCAGTATTATCTACAACAGGATATATGAGTTGTTTAAAATATCAATACCACGCCCCTTTCCCTAATATTTACTTAATAATCTAATTAATCTTATGAGAGGATTTATTACAAGAGAACAAGGACGACAACGTATTGATAAAATTGTCGATTTCTTAACCAACTCGGCCACTAATTACAAAGGAGTTTTTGCTCATTGGATAAATGGAAATACAGGTGTAACCATTCCATTTAGCGCAGATGACAATGGAGGTGATTTGGTCGAAACATCTTTTATGATGCAGGGCTTGATTACGGCACGTCAGTATTTTAACCAACCAATAGTAACAGAACAAGCTCTGGTTATTAAGATTAACATACTTTGGAACAATGTTGATTGGAATTATTTTACATTCGGATCAAACAAACTATACTGGCATTGTAACAATGAGCTGCAAAATGTAAAGAATTTAGGTATTGTAGGCTGGAACGAGTGTATGATTACGTATCTGTTGGCTATTGCTTCACCCACTCATGCTATCGATCCCAGTTTGTGGAAAAGCGGCTGGTCATCGGGCGGTACTTATAAAACCAAGAATCAAAAATTTTATGATATTACGCTTCCTATTGGAAACGGAAATGCAAAAGGTGGCCCTCTATTTTTTGCTCATTATTCATTTCTCGGATTTAATCCTAAAAATTTAAGGGACACTTATAATGATGTAAATTATTTTCAGCAAAATCAGGCTAATACATTAATAAACAGAGCTTATTGCGAACAAAACCCGCTTACATATACGGGATATGGTCAAAACAAAGCCTGGGGATTAACTGCTTCTGATGGCCCGACAAGTTACAGCGCCCATTCACCCGGAAATGACAAAGGCGTAATTGCCCCAACAGCTGCGATCTCCTCGATGCCATATACACCCAAAGAGTCAATAGCCGCCCTTAGATATCTTTATGAAAAGTTGGGAACGAAAATCTGGAACGAAAAAGCGGGATTTGTAGACTCTTTTAATGAGACTGCCAATTGGGTTGATGCTTTTAATCTGGCTATAGATCAGGGACCTATTATTTGTATGATTGAAAACTACCGTTCGGGCATGCTTTGGGATTATTTTATGTCGGCTCCCGAAATTCAATCAGCTTTAATCAAACTGCAGTTTAAACCTGATTATTATCCGCGTCCAATCATTAGGGAACCACTTTTACTGGATAATTTTGAAAACGGACAGATCAACTTTACCAATCAAATAAATACCAACCCACCGGGCGAAATGCAGATTACGGTGGTAAATAATCCGGACAAAACAGGATCAAACCAAAGTAATAAAGTCCTAAAACTAGAACGAGTTGCCAATACTAAAAAGTGGGCAGGATTTGTATGTAACCTAAATACGCCCCTCTCTGAGTACAAGTATTTATACATGAAATATTATCGTAATAATCCGAATTCTCAGATCAGACTTAATATTTCAACTGAATTCTTACCTCAAAGTCCATTAGATAAACAAAATGAATGGGGTGTGGCGGTTTTTGATTTATTGACGAACAAAGTTAAGGATATTACCAGATTTGGTATTCAGCCTGATTTTACTGATAATCGTGAAATTGGAGATATTGTTTATATTGATCAATTGACTTTTAGCGATACAGAAATTGATATTGATCCTTTCTACAACAACAATCCTAAAGAACTGATAACAACAGATGTTCAGACCAATTCTATTTCTTTATCATGGGATTCACTTCCAGGAATGACTTCATACGATGTATTTAAAGAAGATATTTTTCACGAAAATGTGACCACCAATTCAGTAACTATAAACAACTTAAATTCATTTGACATTTATTGCTTTTCGGTAAGAGGTCGGGATGATAACCAGAATCTTTTCACGAAGAAAAGTAACAATCTTTATATAACAACTAAAGAGACAAAGGCGCACAAAGATCAACGAATGGCATGGTGGCGTGAAGCAAATTTCGGGCTGTTTTTGCATTGGGGTACCTATGCCGGACTGGCTGGACATTATACAGGTCCAACTTTATTGAAAACAGGTACGTATGTGAATCCTAATTATTGGATGCAGGATTATTATTCGTGTTACCGTCCCGAATGGATTAATCCGGATGGAACTATTAAAATTGATCCCGCTACAGGAGAACCTTATAAACGCGGTAATGGTGCGGAGTGGATTATGTTTGCAGCCCAAATTCCCAGAGCTGAATACAAAACGCGTTGGCAGCAAAATTTTACCGCACAAAACTTTAATGCTACCGAATGGGTAACAATGGCAAAAGATGCCGGTATGAAATATATTGTTGTTACTGCTAAACATCACGAAGGTTTTGCGTTGATGCACACCCATCATGTGGGATACAATATTCAGGATGATACCAATATTTCAGTCGATGTTTTGAAAGATTTGGTCACCGAAGCTCATGCGGCAGGATTAAAAATTGGATTTTATTATTCGCAATGTCTGGATTGGATGAATCCGGGAGGAATGGGATGGATGCCTCAAAATAACACACCAAATCATCAAGCTTCTTATGAGGAAAAATCTCAATATACTAATACTATTGTAATTCCTCACCTCCAAACCATGATTAATGAATATGATATTGATCTTATTTGGTGGGATATGGGAGGCGGCAGCACGCCAGAATTCCGTTACAGAATGATGAAAGCCATTAAAAACATTCCAGGATCAGAACGCTTGATATTCAACAACCGAATGGTTGATGGTTTGACGGCAGACTTTACTACTCCTGAACAAAACATTCCCAATATGCCTCCAAACGGAGATGGAACAGATTGGGAAACCTGTATGACTATGAATGACAATTGGGGCTATGATGCTTACGATCCGCGTTGGAAAACCGAAAAAGATTTAATTCAGAAGTTAATTGATATTGTGAGCAAAGGAGGTAATTTCCTTCTCAATGTAGGTCCTAAAGGAGACGGAACATTTCCATCTGAAGCCATACAAAGACTTAGTGGATTTGCAGCCTGGATGGCTATAAATAAAATGGCCATAGAAAAAGTTCAGGCAAGCCCGTATACGAAACAATTGCCCTGGGGGCGAGTTACCCGCAAAATTGTAGACGGAACACAATACCTATACCTACATGTATTTAGCGATAATTGGCCAATAGATAGAAACTTAGTTGTTCCTGATTTGCGCGAAGGAACGGTTATCAAAGCATATTTTCTTGCCGATATTACCAAAACAGCATTAGATATAATGCCTAATGACCAAGGATCTGGATATGTTATACCTTTACCCGAAAATCCTCTGGATACCATCAGTACAACTATTGTGTTAGAAATGTCAGTTGTTGTAGAAATTCTCATCTCCTTTGTGAAACAATTCAAAGATGGCACACTTAATTTAAATGCGGTTGATGCTATTACAAGTGGGCTAAGTATTGAAAATGGACCACTATATAATCTCGGAGGATGGACTGATGATTCTAAATTTGCTACTTGGTATGTTGAAGTTACCCAACACGGAAACTTCTTCCTTGATGCAATTGTATCTGGCTATTCGGGACAGTTTATACTTAAGGTAAACGGGGTAGATCAAGGCCCTTATCCGTTTACAATTACAAAAAGCGGCTTAAGTAACTATCAGACCTTATCTATCGGAATGATTAATTTACCTGTTGGGGTTTATAACATCGAGCTACATCGTATTTCAAATGGAGGATGGGATCCTGTAAATGTACGTCAGATTTCGATTCATCCTTTCATAGACACAACTCCTATTATCAATCAAAATACCGATAGAACTCTTGTTCTCCCAGCACAAAACGCAATATTGCATGGTAGTGGCATCAAGATAGAAAATCCGCCTAACTATAACATTGGCTCATGGACAAATGCAGATGCTTATGTAGCTTGGAGAGTAAAAGTCAATGAAGCAAGTATTTACCACTGGAAAAGTGAACTGGCGGGGCGTTCTGGTAAATTTCAATTGATTATAAAAGACATTTCAAGTATTATGTACCCGTTTACAACAATTAGTAATAGTTTTACGGACTATCAAATTACAGAATTGGGTGATGTTTATCTTGAAGAAGGAATATATTATATCGAATTACACCGTATTTCCAACGGAGGATGGGATCCTGTTAATGTGCGTAACATTACTTTTTATCAAGATCTGCTTTAATAGGTAATTGATCTAATAAAAATAGTTATATATTAGTAATGACAGAAATGAGCTAATAACTGTATCTCTATTTGATAGAGATACAGAAACTATTTTATTACATCTAAAGATAGCTACTACTTGAAACAAAAAATACATCTGTAACACATTGATTGTAAATATGATTAAACTTGAAAAGCTGATTATTATTGGGATTGTAATACTTTGTAGTAGTTGCAATAAAAAAAATGAAGTTGTAAAACCAAAGATAGAACAAGACGTTAAAGACCAAAAGCATTTAGTTTTAGACTATCACAAAAATTATTTTAAAAAGCTACGAAAAGAAACGGATAGAATAGAAATTTCTCTCTATAAAATTAAAGGCTATATTTCGCAAGACACAACAAAGCTTGTTAGATTAGACAGAATAGTTGATACAAATAAAATAAATACATTTGATTCTTGGTTTGATTCAACAAGAAATGAAGGATACTGTTGCTGTCCCAAAACTCATTATATAATCGATTTATATAAGCAGCAAAAAAGACTAAAAAGGTTTAATGTTGATACTTTAAGAGTAAAAGATAAAGCCTTTATTTTCGATACGAGCTATCAAACATCTTATATAATTTCCCTAACTGTTTGGAACAATTTTATAACTGATTCCAGAGTTGTTTCTAGTAACAAATGAGATGAAATTTCAAAGACATAAAAAAACCTATTTCATTACGAAATAGGTTTTTTATTTTATGAACGCCTCGATGTGAAATTTGAACGTTTTACTTAAAGGTTTTCAAGCTTTAAGCGACTTAACAGAGGTATGAAAAGAAAGTATTTAATTTTTAAAGTTTATTACAAGCGCTAAATAAGCTTTAATCTCCTTAATTATGTAACTGATTTTTGAGAGCATACAACTTGCTTCTAAGATTTTTTAACATTAGAGGATCGGAAACTTTACCTTTAACCCTAGTTAAAAAAATGACTTCTCCAATAGTCATCTTTAGAGCATGACCTTGTTTATTAAAAAGTTCCGAAATCAGTTTTGAAGTTTGCAACATCGGGTGAATTGATTTTAACATACTGAAGAAAAAACCATTATTTCCATGAAAATATATAGGCAGAATAGGAACGTCAGCTTTACAGATAATTTTCCCTACCACAGGATGCCACTCTGGATCAGTGATTTCACTTGTCTTAAAATTATAAGATGAAACTTCTCCAGCTGGAAATATTGCAACAGGAATACCTTCAGATAAAGCTTTTAGTGTCATTTTTAATCCAGTGATACTCGCAGAATTTTGCAGATTTTCAAATGGATTTACTGCGATAATGCATTTTTCAAGATTTGGTATTTCCTTTAATAAAAAATTCCCCATATACATTGTATCAGGACGTATTTTTGCAATTGTACTTAATAAAGCTAATGATTCGATACCTCCATAAGGATGATTTGCAACAACAATAAAAGCTCCCTCACGAGGAATATTTAGTAATTCGGTAGCATCATATTGGACTTTTACACCAATTTTCATTAAAACATAATTAGCAAAATCTGCACCCTCAAGATTACCTGCTTCTTTTACAACAGTATTTAAATTGTTAATTTTCATTACTTTCATTAAATAAGAGGATAATCCCGGGATAGGAATTTTAGAAAGGCCAGCAGCTTCAGAAAATTTTTCTTTGGAGATCAATGTCATATATTATAGCTAATTAAGGTTGAATGCGAAAAACTAATAAAAAACCTAAAAGGAATGGAATTAGCAATAAGTTAATGTGTATTTGGGAACTTTGTTATTATGACTTGAAACTAGAATTTGAAGTTATGAAAAGGAGAGATGATCAATCATCTGCATATTCTTTATCGCAATCATGGGTAAAGATACTCTGATTTTACACGTGAACGTTGAATATGCAAATAAAACAATTTTAAAGAGGAACTATATTCACTTCATATTCAACTTTTGAACATGATTACATATTTCTTTTAACACTGACTTCGTAATTATAGAAATAAAAAAAAAGGTAAAATACATAATGTATTTTACCTTTTTTTTTGAACAATCTTGATACAAAATTAGAGCCTTTTACTTAGAGATTTCCAGATTTTGTGAAACTTGACAGAGGTCTGAAAAGAAAAGCATTTGATTCCCTAAGTTTATGAAACATGATTAAAAATACCAAAACTTACTCTAGCATTAACTTTCCATTTTTAAATCCCAAAAACATCAGGCACCTCTAAATTACTCAACAGTCATAACCAATTCATTTTCAACTTCGTTCCTGAAATAAAACTCTTTTTTATAAAAAAATCGTGTGAGGAGCGGAGCTTCTTATTTGAATTCTAACAAACTCTTTTATTACATTTTATAACTAAGTCCACATTCAAAAGTATTGTTTGCATAAGCACCCAATGCTCCAAAATATTTAGAGTAAGCCAGGAAAACACCCAAATCATCAAGCGAAATTCCAAATGCTGTAGAAACAGTTTTATTAGTATGGTAAAACGCAGAAATGTTTATTTTATAATCTGGAAAATTAAACCTTCCACCCATATCCAAAATATCTTTGTGCCCTTTAACACCTCTATAAGCTAACAATGGCTCAACATTTAAGTTTTCATCTCCATTTGATAGTAATATCTTGTAACTTATAGCCGAATAAAAAGTAGAACGATCTGCATAATTTTTAATACCATTATCATTTTCATAGAAAAGATTATGAAGTTTTGGCAAAGATGCCTGAACTGTTAATAATCTGCTAGTATAAGCAATACCCAAATCTCCATCAAAAATGGCACCCTCGTTATAGTTCTGTAGTGCAACATCATCCAGACTTCCTTCCACTTTATTATAATCTATAGCAGAAAATTTTGCACCCGCAGACAAGCCGAAATGTATCTTTTGGTCAACTCCTGTTGGTAAATGATAAGCATAAGTTCCCATTATCCTTGTTCTATTGATTAAACCTGCTCTGTCGCTATTAACATTTAACCCTAGTCCAGTTCTGTTTCCGGAATTGTATTCGAAAGTAGCATTCATTAATATCGGATTTCCCGGAACTTCATCCCATTGTCTTTGGTAACCTACATTAAACTTCATCCCTTTATCTAACCCTGCCATTGCAGGGTTGTTTAAATATTGGTTTTGAAAATACATAGACTCGAATTCTGTTAACTGCGCATTTGCGGAGTTTGTCCCTAATATAATCAGGAACATAATTACCTGTATATAGATTGCTCTCATTGATTTTATTTTCATTGTATTCATTTCTGTGTGGCTATCTTCTAACCATTTTTACTATTCTTATTTATTTTATTCTTAATTGTTATCTCTAATAATTGAAATGAACCCTTTCATTTTAGGTGAACCATTTCCTAGATCAATTAAATAATAATAAGTATCCTCATTAAGTGGAGATCCTTTATAAGTACCATCCCACTCATTGTTATAATTATTTTTAGAATACACTAATCTTGCTGCTCTATCAAAAACTTTAACCGAATTGTTTGGATATTTATCAAGACCTGGAACTATCCAAAAATCATTTTTACCATCTCCGTTTGGAGTAACAATGTTTGTTGGTATAATTTCTTGTGGTACAGCATCTGCTCTATTTACAATAACAGTATATGTTTCTTGTGTACCATCTGGCGCTGTAACCACTACTGTAACTTCGTTATCACCAACTTTTAAATCTATTGGGGCTGTAGCATCTGTAATCGTTTTTCCGTCAACAATCATTTCAACCTTTGCATCCGGATCGATTGATTTAGGTGTAATTACAATTGAGTCAGTTTCATTTGGTACATCTACATTATAATCTTTTGTATCTGTATTAAAAGCAGGACTTAATGTCCCATCACTTACAACAATATCAGATAAACCAGCATTATCAGAAGGCTTATCATTAGCATCTTCTCTTGTAACAATTACAGTGTAAGTTTCTTGTGTACCGTCAGGAGCAGTAACCACTACTGTAACTTCGTTATCACCAACTTTTAAATCGATTGGAGCTGCGTTATCAGTAATCGTTTTTCCGTCAACAATCATTTCAACCTTTGCATCCGGATCGATTGATTTAGGTGTAATTACAATTGAGTCAGTTTCATTTGGTACATCTACACTATAATCTTTTGTATCTGTATTAAAAGCCGGACTTAAAGTTCCTTCACTAACCGTAATATCAGCTAAACCTGCATCATTAGAAGGCTCTCTTGTAACAACAATAGTATATGTTTCTTGTGTTCCGTCAGGAGCAGTCATAACTACTGTAACTTCATTATCACCAACTTTTAAATCGATTGGAGCTGCGTTATCAGTAATCGTTTTTCCATCAACTATCATTTCAACTTTGGCATCCGGATCTTTTGGTGTAGGTGTAACTATGATTGAGTTAGTTCCATTTGGTACATCAACTGTATATCCTTTAGTGTCTGTATTAAAAATAGGACTTAAAGTTCCTTCACTAACCGTAATATCAGCTAAACCTGCATCATTAGAAGGCTCTCTTGTAACAACAACAGTATATGTTTCTTGTGTTCCGTCAGGAGCAGTCATAACTACTGTAACTTCATTATCACCAACTTTTAAATCGATTGGAGCTGCATTATCAGTAATCGTTTTTCCATCAACTATCATTTCAACTTTGGCATCCGGATCTCTTGGTGTAGGTGTAACTATGATTGAGTTAGTTCCATTTGGCACATCAACTGTATATCCTTTAGTATCTGTATTAAAAACAGGACTTAAAGTTCCTTCACTAACCGTAATATCAGCTAAACCTGCATCACTAGAAGGCTCTCTTGTAACAACAACAGTATATGTTTCTTGTGTTCCGTCAGGGGCAGTCATAACTACTGTAACTTCATTATCACCAACTTTTAAATCGATTGGAGCTGCGTTATCAGTAATCGTTTTTCCATCAACTATCATTTCAACTTTGGCATCCGGATCTCTTGGTGTAGGTGTAACTATGATTGAGTTAGTTCCATTTGGCACATCAACTGTATATCCTTTAGTGTCTGTATTAAAAACAGGACTTAAAGCTCCTTCACTAACCGTAATATCAGCTAAACCTGCATCACTAGAAGGCTCTCTTGTAACAACAACAGTATATGTTTCTTGTGTTTTTCCATCCTGTGCTGTAATTATAGTAGTAATCTCATTTTTACCAACTTCTAAAAGAATGTTTCCACTAGCAGTTCCATTAGCTACTTCTTTTCCGTTTACTGTTATTGTTGCAGTAGTATCAGAAGTAAAAGGTGTAACTGTAATATCTTTAACATCGTTTTTTACTGTAGCTGTATAATCTTTAGTTACCTCTGCAAATACTGGGCTTAAAGTACCTTCGCTAATAGCTAAATCTGTCATACCTGCATTACTAGAAGGCTCTCTTGTAACAATTACAGTATAAGTATTAATAGTTCCATCTTGAGCTGTTATTATAGTGGTAATCTTATTTTCACCTACTTGTAAAGTAATTTCTCCGCTAGGAGTTCTACTAGGCACTTCTACTCCATTTACTGTTACTTTTGCTTCAGTGTCTGCTGTAGTTGGTGTAACTCTAATAGTTTTAACATCATTTGGTACTGTAGCTGTATAATCTTTAGTTCCTTCTGCAAAATCCGGACTTAACTTACCTTCACTAATAGCTAAATCTGTTAAACCTGCATTAGTAGATTTAGTCACTTCTAAAGTACCAGAAACGAAAGTAATATCATAATTTGTTGATTTTGCTCCACTAACTGTGATGTCATATTTTCCTACTGAACTATCTTTAACTGCCAACGTAACAATTGTCACTGGCATACTTAAACTTGTAACAGTATCTCCATTTACAAACCCAACATAAGTTGCTGTTAAAACTGGATTATCAATACCATGCTCTTTTTCTTTATTATCTGCTGTGATTTTTAGCTCAGCAGGAGTAACAGTTAATAATCCTTTGTTATCATAAGTAATGGTATAGTTTGATGAAACTGCTTCACTAGCTATGATTGAATAAGTTCCTACTCCACTTCCTATAAGTGCACTAGTTACAATTTTAGCTGATGGAGCCAAACTTGCTTCAGTATCTTCATTTACAAAACCAACATAACTTACTGTTAAAACTGGATTCTGAGATCCGTAAACTTTACTATTATCATTTGTTGTAATAGTTAAAGCCGCAGGAGTAATAGTTAATGATCCTTTATTAACATATGTAATTTTATAATTTGATGAAGCCGCTCCAGTAGCTGTAATTTCATATTTTCCTACGGGGCTTCCTGTAACTGCTGTAGTAGCAATTGTAGGCTTTGCGGTTAAATTCGCTTCAGTTTCACCAGGCACAAAACCATCATAACTTACTGTTAAAACTGGATTCTGAGATCCGTAAACTTTACTATTATCATTTGTTGTAATAGTTAAAGCCGCAGGAGTAATAGTTAATGATCCTTTATTAACATATGTAATTTTATAATTTGATGAAGCCGCTCCAGTAGCTGTAATTTCATATTTTCCTGCTGGGCTTCCTGTAACTGCTGTAGTAGCAATTGTAGGCTTTGCGGTTAAATTCGCTTCAGTTTCACCAGGCACAAAACCATCATAACTTACTGTTAAAACTGGATTCTGAGATCCGTAAACTTTACTATTATCATTTGTTGTAATAGTTAAAGCTACAGGAGTAATAGTTAATGATCCATTTATCGGCTCATATTTAAACTTATAATTCAATGCCTCTGCTCCAGTAGCAGTGATTGGATAAGTTGTTCCTGCTACACTTCCTTTAACTGCCGTAGTTGTAATTGTAGGTAGTTTAATTAAAATCGCTACAGTCTCTCCATTTACAAATCCATCATAACTTACTGTTAAAACTGGATTGTCTGATCCATAAGCTTTTTCCTTGTTCTCTGCTTTGATAGTTAATTCTGCTTTATCTACAGTACTTGTCGCTATTGGTATATTTACCGTAGTTGTACCATTACTCGTTAAAGCAATATTTCCAGAAGAATAACTTCCTGCTGCAGTTGTCGCTTTTAATCGAACATAAATCTTTGATTGCGCAATATTACCAGTCGCTCCAAGAGTAAGTGTATTAGCAAAAGTAATTCCATCTGTACTTACTTCAAACTCTGAAGATGGCGTAACTACAATTCCTTCAAGCATTGCGATACCTGTTATATCAAAGTTTTTTGATACTGATGGTGTGCCATAAATTGTCGTTAATGCTGGTAAGCTATTTGTACTTACTACTATTGTTGGTCCAACATTTACGATACCACTATTAGAAGTAAAATAAACATTATTTTTATTCACTGCGTTTGAAAGTGAGCTTCCCCATGATCCACCAGATCCTGCATTGCCACCAAGTTTTATACTTTTAGCTGTATGCACGAAACCAGCTGTAAGATCAGCAACTACTCCAGTCGCTATAGAAAAAGTATCATTTATTGTAGTTTTAGCACCAAATGTTTTAACTCCAGTTCCTGATAATACCAAATTATTATAAGTTATGGATCCTGATCCTAAATTTTGAGCTCCTCCATTAAATTCTACTGTACCGGTTCCTGGTACAAAATTACTTCCGTTACCTACAACATCTCCTGAAATTTTTAAAATACTTGAACCTCCGTTTAATGTTCCTTGGGTTCTAATCCATTTAGTAAATGTATGAGTCAAATTTTTTCCAAGATTAAGTGCTCCACCTATACCGTCAATTGTTAATTCTTCTGCCTTAACATTAGCTGTAAAAGTAGCTGTTCCAGCAGTTTTGCTCATAACAACTCCCTTTGTAGATACAAAACCACCAATATTTTGATTGCTTGTACCTGTCAAATAAACATATCCATCAGTTATTAATGACCCTTCGCTGTTCATAAAATTACCCGCGAAATACATATTACTGTTGTTACCAACTACTAATGAAGCTTCTGAATCTATGATAAGCGACACTCCTTTATCAAATTTCTTCTCTAAATTATCACCTATAGTGACTACTTTTGGAGCAATAGTAGAAATCTGAACCCCACCTTTCGAAACAAAGGGAGTAACCCACTCCGGTCCAACTGTCTGATTCGATACACTATTGTACCTTAAAGCTGCATTATCACCATAAACTGGCGCAGCAGAAGCTGTTGCAGAACCAGTCATAGTTAGCGTACCATTTACAATTACTCCAGAACCAATTGTTCTTACACCACTACCAGAAAGCGTTAGATTATGATAACTATATGCACCAACAGATCGTGTTGTTGTACCATTATAAGTTACAGTTCCTTTTTGATCTGATACAGTACCAGTATTTAAAGAACCTCCAGTCATCATTCCTCCAATTAGTAAATTTCCATCTCCGGAAAAAGTCACATCATTTTGAAGCGCAGTTCCATTCATTTTAACATCACCTTTTACAGTTACAGTTGAGCCGATATTTAAACTACACTTGCTGGTAGCTACGCTACTATTCATAATTATTGATGCAGTAGTCAATCCACCTAACCCCTTAACTGTCAAAACAACAATACTACCTGGAGTTGAATTTTGCAACGTAAGAGTACCGCAAGTAATTCCTGGGATAGATATTATCGGCTGATATAGCACATTGGGCCCGTTTGATATTAATATATCATTGTCAAATGTCGGCATTCCTTCAGGCGCCCAATTTGCATCATCATCCCATGCAGTGCTCTGGGCTCCTGTCCATGTTTTTAGATCTTGGCCATATCCTATATTAAATAAAAGAATGGCTAATACTATAAGTAAATTTTTGTTCATTTTTATTTTATTTCTGTTCGTTTTTTTTTAAGTTTTTATTCATTTTTGCTAATTTTCTATTTCATCTTTTTAATTTTTTAAATTCATTTATTTATCACTCTTTTTTTAATTTTAAAGACCAATACAACTCTTTAAAAACAATCGCACATAACTCACTAAACATTAATTTTAAAATTCTCAAAAAACACTTTAAGCAAGTAGGAATTGTACAAAAAAACAACCCCAAAAACATAATGTCCTGATTGTAAAATTATTGCAATTATAAGTTGGCGAGTTAGCCAACCATGAGGGTTAGCGCTATTATATTATTCAAATATTGCAGTAATTAAGATCTGTTTTTACTTTCAAAAGTTTTTAAACTGACAAATAAAGATATTTATAAGAAATATAGTGTTATTTTAAAAATATAAACAAGTATAATCTTTAAAAACCAAAAAATGCTCAAATATTGTACTTCAATAACAATCTAATCAAATAGATAGCACAAAGTAGATCCTGGAATTGAATAAAAGAGGTAAAAATGATAAGCTTTGAGTTCCAATGATTACCAATTAAGACTCATAAAGAGAACATGTGATAATTCATATATTCAAAAAAAAAAAAAAAAGGTAAAATACATAATGTATTTTACCTTTTTTAGGGAATGCCTCGGTACAAAATTCGAGCCTTTTACTTAGAGATTTCCAGAGTTTAGGAAAGAAAATTTACCCCTGATAAAACTGAATACATAATTTACCTCAATCGGTAAATCATTTCAATTATTTACCCAAGCTCATTTGTTTTTTGCCCCAGATCCTCATTTGATTGATAAAAGGGATTAATTCTATTCCATTTTCAGTAAGAGTATATTCAACACGAGGTGGAACTTCAGCATAAACCTTTCTTGAAATTAGTTCATCGGCTTCTAATTCTTTGAGTGTTTGAGTGAGCATTTTGGGGGTTATACCTTCAACTATTCTTTTTAATTCACCATATCTCATCAAACCATCTTTTAAATACCATAAAATTCTTCCTTTGTATTTCCCGCCTATTCTTTGAAAAGCATAATCAACTGGACAATATGCTTTTTTTAAACTTTTTTCCATTAATTAATTTTTTAAATTACTGGTAATCAACAATAGTATATTATTAGTATCTTAATCACTAAAATGTATGTACTTGCAATAAAGATATTAAATTACTTTATTTACTATAGTCTTTAAAGGAAAATGAATATAAAACAATTAGCAGTATTTATGTTATTCACCATAATTGCTTGCAAATCGATATTATTGAACGCAAAAAAAACAATATGAGTAATTTAGCCCAACAAGATTCAGTAAACATAAAAGTATTAGAAATCCGTAATTATTTATTAAAACCAAATTTAGTCGATAAGTTCAGTGATTATTTTCATTCCAAATTTGTTGACCAAATGAATGAAATGGGTGGCTACACTTTGGGAGAATTCAAAATTAATAGCGTAAATGATAGATTTGTTTGGTTTCGTGGTTTTACAGACATGAAAACTAGATTAAAATTTTTGAATGATTTTTATATTGATAGTGCAACTTGGAAAGAATATGGTAAAGGTGCAAACCAGATGATGATAAATTCTGACAATGTTTGTTTATTACGACCATTAAAGAAAGAAATTAATAGTGGATTGCTAAAAACCGATAAAACAATTACCGTTGTAGATTTTTATATTTGTAACAGCACACTTGAAAAGGTTATTGACCTATTTGACACTACATATATTCCTTTTCTTAAAAATTTAGAAATAGAAGATATAACACTTTGGGTAAGCGAAATGACTGAAAATGATTTTCCAAGACTACCCGTTTTTCAAGATAAAAACCTTTTAGTGAGTATTACACATTACAAAGATGAAAATGACTTTTATACCAAGCAAAATGAAATTGATAATATGCCAAGTGATTTAAAAAAATCGATGCAAGAGTTAGTAACCACTCAGAATAAATTAATGCTTTTAAATCTGAATCTTAAAAATCTAAGTTAAAAACTATAAAGGATTCAAACCGGTAAACTTAATAAACATAAAGAGGTTATCAATCAGTTTAAACTATCGATGATTTTGTCGAACATAAAAAAAGCCTGTAAAATATTGATTTTACAGGCTTTTTAATTTTCTTGTGACCACGGTAGGGTTCGAACCTACAACCCTCAGAGTCGAAATCTGATATTCTATCCAGTTGAACTACGCGGTCAAAATATTTAAAATTCAATTTTTTAAATTCCAAATTCCAATTTTAAGCTTGGAATTTGGAATTTATTTTTTGGATTTTTTATACTAATAATTTCTTCACAATAGTCGAAATGGTTTTTCCTTCAGCAGTTCCACCCAATTGAGCAGATGCTAATCCCATTACTTTACCCATTGAAGCAATTCCAGAAGCTCCAGTTTCTGCAATGATTTTTGCAATAACTGCCTCTACTTCTTCTTCGCTTAATTGTGCAGGCAAGAATTTCTCGATTACAGCAATCTGAGCTAATTCTGGCTCTGCTAAATCTGGACGATTTTGCTCTGTAAAAATTCTAGCGCTCTCTTTACGAGTTTTAACTAGTCTCTGAAGTAATTTAATTTCATCATCTTCCGTTAATTCTTCTTTAGATCCTGTAGCTGTAGCAGCCAATAACATTTCTGATTTAATTGCTCTTAAAGCTTCTAATGCAACAGTATCTTTTGCTCTCATGGCGGTTTTAATTTCGTCCATGATTAATGTTTGTAAACTCATCTCAGTTTTATTTTTTTATAAGCCAGGCTTATAGATTTATATATTTATTTAAAATTTGTTCTCTCCTTATTTATCCTGAACAAAGCCGAAGGACTCGAACTGATAATAAAATTCACTTTAAAAGTCTATGAAAGAAGTCAAATTTCTAATTCTGTGCGAAGATAAAAAAAATAACCCGAAAATTAAATTCAATTTTCGGGTTACCTCATTTTGATTTTATCGTATTAATCTACGTTGTCGTGCAAAAATGAATTGTTAGAACGCAACTGTAAATCATTATTACTATCTGTTCCTACAGAGATTCTAGAATTTGTGTTGTTCTGTGAACTGTTAGAAAGATCAATACCTAATCTTTTATAGGCTGGCTCTTTCTCTAGTTCTTCAACTCTAGAAACGTTATTATGGAACTTATAATTAAACTCTTTTAATTTCTTTCTTCTTTCGTCAGCTCTCAAACGTAGTGTTTCTTCGATAGTTAATTCCATCGGAGATACCTCTGCAGAAAAATTAGTTTCCGGAGCAACCGCTCTTTGGTGAACTGTAATATTAAGCTCTTCTGGAATAACTTCTTCAATTACCTTTTCAACAGGTTTAGATGAAGTAAAATCATTTTCAAGCTCCATATACTCTTCCAAAGAATATTTGATAATTCCTTTATCCGAAAGTTCTGTAACTGGAACAAACTGAACTGGCTGATTTACTTTAATATCACGTGTTTCATTTGATAATTCAAATAAAACTCTCGTGTCTTCTACTACTGGCGGAGTTTTAACTTCTGGCTCAGTTCTAAAAAGAGGCAAGTCAAAAGAAAAAGTAGTTTGCTCTTCTTTTTCTACGATTCTATGTTGAACAGCTCTTACAGGGGCAACTTCAGGAGCTGAAATAGTAAAATCAATATCTGTAATTGGAGAAACGATTTCAAAAGTCACATCTAAATTTTTAATAAATTCAGACATTACAACTAATTCATCTTCGTTAATCACTGGAGTTTGAACAATCGGTGCAACTGCTGTAGGTGCAGGAGTATCATCGATTAATTCAAAAACTATTTTTTCTTCTGGTTTTGGTGTTGAAGGGGTTTCAGCATTCAAATCAAAAGAAGTAACTGTTTTATTCGTTAAATTATGAACACTTCTTTGCTCATCTTCTAGCGTATGGATAATTTTTTTAGGCTCTGTATTTACGATTTCATTTTGTTGTTCAACATCAAAACCAGTCGCAATAATTGTAACAGCAATAGCATCACCAAGAGTTTCGTCTTCACCAACCCCCATAATGATATTAGCGTTAAAACCTGCTTCTACCTGGATATGATCATTGATCTCTCCAATTTCATCAAGAGTAATCTCGTTAGAACCTGAAACGATAAGCAACAATACGTTTTTAGCTCCCGTAATTTTATTGTCATTTAACAATGGAGAATCTAATGCCGAAATAATAGCATCTTTTGCTCTGTTTTCTCCAGATGCAGTAGATGATCCCATTATAGCAGTTCCACTATTAGACAATACTGTTTTAGCGTCACGTAAATCGATATTCTGAGTATAGTGATGCGTAATAACTTCAGCAATACCTCTTGAGGCTGTTGCCAAAACTTCATCAGCTTTAGAGAATCCTGCTTTAAAACCAAGATTTCCGTAAACTTCTCTTAACTTATTATTATTAATTACAATTAATGAATCGACTTGCTTACGTAACTTTTCGATACCCAAAAGCGCTTGCTCCTGACGTACTTTACCTTCAAAAAGAAACGGAATAGTAACGATTCCAACTGTAAGAATCTCTCTTTCCTTGGATAATTGTGCAATTACTGGCGCAGCACCTGTACCGGTACCTCCACCCATTCCTGCAGTAATAAATACCATCTTGGTATTGCGATCCAACATCTTCTCGATGTCTGCAATACTTTCAATAGCCGATTGCTGTCCTACATCTGGATTGGCACCTGCTCCTAAACCTTCTGTCAAGTTAACCCCTAACTGAATTTTATTAGGCACGGAACTATTTTGTAGCGCTTGTGAATCTGTATTACAAACGATAAAATCTACTCCTTTAATTCCTTGTTTAAACATATGGTTTATGGCATTACTACCTCCACCTCCTACACCGATAACTTTTATTACATTTGATTGATTCTTTGGTAAATCAAATGAAATGCTTCCAAATTCTGAGTTGCCCATCATATTTTTGGTTTTTTGATATTAAATATTAATTCTTGTATTATTTCAAATCGCTTATTCAGCGTTGTCTAAAAAATCTTTGATTTTATCGACATAGCGGTCAAAAAAGGATCTTCTTATTTTTGTTTCAGTCGATTCTTCCTTAACTACTTTCTTCACTTCTTCAACAGTTTCTACATAAGATTCTTCAACCTCATAGTGTTGCTGTTGTACCGGAGCTCTATGTACTGGTGCCTTTGGTTGTTCTATAACGTCCAATCTTACGGCACTTTGAGTTCTATTTTCAATGCTGTTCATTACTAAACCAACAGCTGTAGCGTATAACGGACTTGAGATTTCTTCGTTAGAATTTCCTGCCAAATGCTCATTTGGATAACCAATTCTGGTATCCATTCCTGTAATGTACTCTACTAATTGCTTAATGTGTTTTAGTTGAGCTCCACCACCTGTAAGAACAATTCCTGCAATTAATTTTTTACGAGGATCTTCATGTCCATAAGCTTTTACTTCTGTAAAAACCTGATCTACGATTTCGACTACACGAGCGTGGATTATTTTTGATAAATTCTTCAAAGAAATTTCTTTTGGCTCTCTTCCTCTTAATCCCGGAATCGAAACAATTTCATTGTCTTTGTTTTCACCTGGCCATGCAGATCCAAATTTAATTTTCAATAATTCAGCTTGTTTCTCAATAATCGAACAACCTTCTTTTATATCATCTGTAATTACATTTCCTCCAAAAGGAATTACAGCCGTATGACGAATGATTCCGTCTTTAAAAATTGCTAAATCTGTTGTACCGCCACCGATATCGATAAGTGCTACTCCTGCTTCTTTTTCTTCCTGACTCAATACTGCATCTGCAGAAGCCAATGGCTCTAATGTTAAGCCTGACAATTCTATTCCTGAACTCTGAATACATCTTCCTACGTTTCTTATAGATGAAGCTTGTCCAACTACAACGTGAAAACTAGATTCTAATCTTCCTCCGTACATTCCAATCGGTTCTTTAATCTCCGATTGTCCATCAATTTTAAATTCCTGTGGTAAAACGTGAATTATTTCTTCACCTGGTAACATCGCAAGTTTATTAACCTGGTCTATTAAAAGCTGAATGTCATTCTCGCCAATTACCTCTTCAGGATTGGTTCTGCTAATGTAGTCTGTATGCTGGATACTGCGAATATGCTGTCCTGCTATACCTACAACTACATCTTTAATCTTGTAACCCGAATTATTCTCCGCTTCATGTATCGCTTGCTGAATAGATTGTATTGTTTGAGTAATATTGTTTACAACACCTCTCGCAACACCTAAGCTTTTTGATTTTCCTATTCCCAGGATCTCAAGCTTACCATATTCATTCTTCTTACCTATCATGGCAACAATTTTGGTTGTACCAATATCTAGACCTACTGCAATATTATCTTTTCCCATTATCTATTATTTTGTGCAAACTACTTGTTCCGTAAACCTAAGATCTATCCTTTTGTATTTGTATAACGAGCTATCCAAAACTGCCTTTTGAAAAAAGGCTTTATAATTATTAAATTTTCGCTCAACATTTATTGTTCTGCCAAAATCTATCTCGTAATTAAAATTTCTGTTAAGCATTTTTAAGCTACCATTAGGCATAATTTGAATCGCAATGATATTTTTTTTCAAAAATGCATCGTCAAAAATCATGCGGAATAATGTAGCTAATTCTTCGTTATTTTTCTCATTTAAGTTCCCCGAAACAAGAGGAACTCTAGCTGTAAAATTATCCGACAAAGGCATTTTACTACCCTCGTAATCAATATAAAACGACTCATTCCCGTTCATAATGCGGGCTATCGGCGTCTTCTGTTTTACTACTGCTTTTAGAATACCATCAATACTCACAAATACATCTGATTTTTCAATCATCTCTTGCGTATTAAGGGCTTTCTCTATCTTATTCAAATCTAACCCTTCTTTTTTAATGCTAGAAGCATCTTTTTCATTTTCTATTAACAATTTATTAACCGCCTCCGGCTTAACAAAAATAGCGTTTTCCCCTACAAAAACAACAGTCGATTTCTTCAATTTTCGCTCTCCATTTCTATGAGAAGTAAACGAAAATAAAACAATAACGACTCCGAACATGAGTACCAAACGAAGATTTATCCAATTAATTAGTTTCATTTAAAATGTTTTTAATTGACGGTACTAATTCTCCTAAATCACCCGCTCCAATAGTCACAATTATGGTTGCATCGCTAGCCTTAATTGATGCTAATAAATCATTTTTAGCAACTATTTTCCTGTTAGAATTACTCATTTTATCCATTAACCATTGCGATGTAATTCCTTCCATCGGCAATTCTCTTGCTGGATAAATATCTAATAAAATCACTTCATCAAATGCTGATAAACTTTTGGCAAAACCATCGACAAAATCTCTTGTTCTGCTAAATAAATGTGGCTGAAATATAGCCAGTACTTTTTGTCCCGGATACAATTCTCTAACCGCTTGATTAACTGCATTTATCTCTGTCGGATGATGTGCGTAATCATCTATATAAACCAGATTATCTGTTTTTATCTGATAAGAAAAACGTCTTCTTATTCCTTTAAATGAAGCCAAAGCTTTTGCAATTGCATTGGTTGATGTTCCGTATGTTTTTGCCATTGCAATAGCCATTAACGCATTCATTAAATTATGCTTTCCTGGCAAACCAAAATGTAAATCTTTAATTGTTTCTGATGGTGTTTGTACATCAAAAATATAGCTCCCTTTAGCAATCCTTACATTAAACGCTTTAAACGGAGCATCTTCATTTATAGCACATTGAACTCCCTCCAGAGGCAATTCTTTGGTTATAAAAAGATTGTTTTTATCTTCAACTTTTGAAGCAAATTCTACAAAAGACTCTTCAATAGCTTCACTTGTTCCGTAAATATCCAAATGATCCGCATCCATAGATGTGATACAAGCAATATTTGGGTGTAAATGCAAGAACGAACGATCAAATTCATCAGCTTCGACAACAGTAACCGTTTTTCCGTTTCCTATTAAGTTCGAATTATAATTCTCAACAATTCCACCTACAAAAGCAGTAACATCAGCTCCACTTTCGTAAAGAATATGTCCTAAAATACTAGATGTTGTTGTTTTACCATGTGTTCCTGCTACAGCAAAACTAAAAGTACCCTGAGTAATGATTCCTAAAACTTCAGCTCTTTTCTTAACCTGATAATTTCTTTCTAAAAAGTAATTCCACTCCGAATGTTTAGTTGGAACTGCTGGCGTTATAATTACTAGTGTATTTTCTACAAAATAATCACTTGGAATTAAACTGATATTATCTTCAAAATGAATATTAATCCCACTTTCGATAAGTTCACTTGTAAGCATTGAAGGTGTCTTGTCGTAACCTGAAACTTGTTTTCCAATGTTCTTGAAATAACGAGCCAGAGCACTCATTCCGATGCCTCCAATTCCTATAAAATAGACGTTCTGTATTTGGTTTAAATTCATTTCTTATTATTTGTAAATTATTCTAAAATCATATTAATCAATTCTGAAAAAACATAAATAGCCAAAATTATAACTATTAATGAGCCTAAATTTTTTATTGATTTATTGAAATATTTTTTATTTTTTTTATAATCTAAATAATATGCTACACCAATCAATACAATAAATAAAAAAGATATGATTAAAATGTAACTCATAAATTATTCTTACTTAATCAACTTTATAATTTCTGCAACGATCGCTTTTGTTGCACCTGGCATTGCCAATCTTTTTATATTCTCTCTAAGCTGTTTTTGCTTCTCTTCATCCTTCAACAACGCTTCAAAAACAATGCTAAACTCGCTATTTAACTCAGATTCTTTTAATAAAATCGCACCCTTCTGATCTACAATAGCTTGTGCGTTTTTTGTTTGATGATCTTCGGCAACATTCGGTGACGGAATAAAAATAACTGGCTTTCCAACTATACATAATTCCGAAACTGATGACGCTCCTGCTCTTGAAATAATTACATCGGCAGCTGCATAAACAAAATCCATTCGCTCTATAAAATCAACCACTTTTACATTTGGCTGATTGTATTTTTTATAATCTTCAAAATATAATTTCCCACATTGCCAGATTACCTGAACATTTTGCGAAAGCATATTTGGTAATTCTTTTTCTATTAATTGATTCACTCTTCGAGCACCAAGACTTCCGCCAAGAACCAACAATGTTTTTTTATTTGCATCTAAATTGTAAAATGCAATTGCTTCGTCTCTTTTGCTATCAATATCAATTAAATCCTGACGAACAGGATTACCAGTTAAAACAATTTTATCTGCAGGAAAAAAACGCTCTAAGTTTTTATAAGCTACACAAATTGCATTCGCTTTTTTGCTAAGCAACTTATTTGTAATTCCCGGAAATGAGTTTTGTTCTTGGATAACTGTTGGAATTCCTGCCGAACCTGCCATTTTTAATAATGGCCCGCTCGCAAAACCTCCTGTACCGATAACTACATTTGGTTTAAATGCTTTTATTATTTTTCTTGATTGCAATAAACTACTCATTAACTTAAAAGGAAACATGGCATTCTGTAAAGTTAATTTTCGTTGTAACCCAGCAATCCAAAGACCTTTTATTTCATATCCTGCTTGTGGTACTTTCTGCATTTCCATTTTGTCTTTTGCACCAACAAAAAGAAATTCAGCATCAGGATATTGTAATTTTAATTCATTCGCAATTGCGATTGCAGGATAAATATGTCCTCCTGTTCCACCACCGCTTAATATGAATTTATATTTTGTCATATTTTTAAATGTTACTACATCTTAAAAATTATTATATTCTCTTTTTACTCTAACTACCTCATAACAGCTTCCATTGGATTCTTTGCATTGTCTTCTATAGAATATGCTGCTGCTACTTCTTGATCACTCCCTACTTCATTCTCTTCTTCTAATTGTTTATCGATTAATTTCTTAAGCGCTTCTTCTCTTTTTTCCTTTTCTTTCAGCTCTTCTTCAATTTCTTCGTCTTTTTTGGTAACGCTAATAATGATTCCAAGTGCAAAACATGTCATCCAAATCGAACTACCTCCACTACTAATAAGTGGCAACGTTTGTCCTGTTACTGGCAACAATTCGACCGCAACAGCCATATTAATCATCGCCTGAAATATCATAGGAAATCCGAGCCCGACGACGACTAATTTCCCGAATAATGTATTGGCTTTATGCGATGCGATTACAAATCGGAACATCAGTAATAAATACAAACACAAGATTGTTAATCCCCCTATTAAACCGTATTCTTCTACAATAATTGCATAAATAAAATCGGAAGATGATTGTGGCAAAAAGTTCTTCTGAACACTTTTACCAGGCCCTAAACCTCCTAATTTTCCAGATGCAATTGCAATTTTTGCTTTCTCTATCTGATAATCATCTTCATCTGGTTTATCAGTCGTAAAATTCTCGATTCGGCTTCCCCATGTTCCTACCCTACTAAAAAAGCGGGATTCAGGAAACGCTTTCGCTAAAAGAAGAAAGAACAAAAACATTACAACTCCCGAACCTATAATTAATCCTATATATTTTAAGGGATATTTACCAATAAACGTAAGCATTAATACCATCGAAAAGATAAGCGCTGTTGTCGAGAAATTCGCTGGCAAAATAAGCATCAGCGTAACAAAAACCGGCATCCAAAGCTGTATCAACGAGGTCTGAAAAGGTTCATCTTCATCTCTTGTTTTCGATAAATAACGTGCCACAAAAATAAACAACACCATCGATGCTAATGTAGATGTCTGAAACGTAATCCCGATAAACGGAACCTGTATCCATCGACTCGCATTTGCTCCAGCAATAACGGTTCCTTTTAAAAGTGTATAGGCTAACAAAAGCCAAACTACTGGCAAGGCAACTTTAGAAATTGCTCTAAAATAATGGTACGGTACTTTGTGTACCCAGTAAATAATTAAAAAACCAATACAAATATGAGCCAAATGTTTTACCAAATACCCTAGTGTATTTCCTGTTCCATGACCTAAATAGGCCAAATTACTACTCGCACTAAAAACAGGCATAAACGAAAACAAAGCCAATAAAGCCACGAATGACCATATTACTCTATCTCCTTTTAATTTGTTTACTAGTTCTTTCATCTTCAATATTGTTTAAAGTTATTTTTGTTTAATGTTCAAAGTTGCTCAACCTTAAACATTAAACCTTAAACTTTTTTATAGGTTGTGAACCGCCTGCTTAAATTGCTTCCCTCTGTCTTCGTAGTTTTCGAATAAATCGAAACTTGCACAAGCTGGAGACAGTAATACTGCATCACCTTTTTCGGTTAAGCGTTGTGCTGTTTTTACAGCGTCGTTCATATTATTAACTTCAACCATAATATCAACTACATTTCCAAAAGCATCGATAATTTTTCGGTTATCAACTCCAAGACAAATAATAGCTTTTACTTTCTCACGAACCAATGACATTAATTCGTTATAATCATTTCCTTTATCAACACCACCAACAATCCAAACTGTTGGAGCATTCATACTATCCAAAGCAAAGAATGTAGCGTTTACGTTTGTTGCTTTTGAATCATTAATATATTGTACATTCTGAATTTTAAGAACTTTTTCTAAGCGGTGTTCAACGCCTTGAAAATTAGATAAACTCTCACGAATTGTTGCATTTCTGATTTGCATCAACTTAGCTACTGAACTTGCTGCCATTGCGTTTTTCAAATTATGTTTTCCTTCTAAAGCAATGTACTCAGTATCCATTGTAAACTCTTCTTGGTTAATCTTGATTTCCATTTTGTTGTTTTTTATAAATGCTCCTTCATTGAATTCTTCTGTCAATGAAAAAGGAATTAGTTTTGCTTTTGTCGTGTTATTTTTAAGCCATTCGGCTGATGCTTCATCATCGCCATCATAAATAAGATAATCACTTTCTGTCTGATTCATCGTTACCCGAAACTTCGAGTTAATATAATTTTCATACTTATAATCATATCTGTCTAAATGATCTGGACTAATATTGGTTATAATCGCAATATCTGGCCTGTAATCTATAATCCCGTCCAATTGAAAACTGCTTAGCTCAAGCACGTAAAAATCAAATTTGTTTTCGGCTACCTGCCATGCAAAACTCTTTCCGATATTACCTCCCAATCCTACGTTTAATCCTGCCGACTTTAGCAAATGATAGGTTAACATTGTTGTTGTTGTCTTACCATTACTTCCGGTAATTCCAACTGTTAAGGCTTCAGTAAAAGGTTTTGCAAACTCAATTTCGGAGATTACTTTAATTCCTTTTTCTATAAGCTTCTTAACTATAGGTGATTTTTCAGGAATACCAGGACTTTTCATGACGACATCGGCATTCAAAATCAATTCTTCGGTATGCTTTCCTTCTTCCCAGGCAATTCCGTTAATGATAAGAACTTCTTTATAACTCTCGTTTATCTTTCCATAATCGGAAACAAAAACATCATATCCTTTCTTTTTTCCAAGAATAGCAGTACCAACACCGCTTTCTCCACCACCTAAAACAACTAACCTCATATTATCTTAGTTTTAATGTTACGATAGACAATATGGCTAACATGATTGCAACAATCCAAAAACGGGTTACAATTTTACTTTCATGATACCCTTTTTTCTGGTAATGATGATGCAATGGCGACATCAGGAAAATCCTTCGTCCTTCGCCAAAACGCTTTTTTGTATATTTAAAATAAGCTACTTGGATAATTACTGAAGCACTTTCGGCCAAGAAAATACCACAGAACAAAACAATCAGCATTTCTTTACGAACTGCAATTGCCAAAACAGCTATAATACCTCCTATTGTTAAACTTCCAGTATCTCCCATAAAAACAGATGCCGGATATGAATTGTACCATAGAAACCCAATTAATGCACCTACGAAGGCGGATATAAAAACGGTCATTTCTCCCGAATTGGGGATATACATTATATTGAGGTAATTCGAGAAAATAATATTCCCGGAAAGAAACGTAAATATCCCGAGTGCGAGGACGGACACTGCCGAGGTTCCCGCTGCAAGACCATCTATTCCATCGGTTAAATTAGCTCCATTAGAAACTGCTGTGATAATAAAAATTACAACTGGAATAAAAATTAACCAAGCCCATTTTTCATATCCTTCGCCTGTCCAAGCCAATAATTCAGCATAATCAAATTCATTATTTTTAAAAAAAGGAATAGTTGTAACAGTCGATTTTTCTTCAATTAATGCTGGAACTATAACACTAGTTGTTGATTGTACTCTATAAATATCACTATTACCAGTATCGGTTCTTACGGTAACATTTGGGCTAAAATAAAGCACTGACCCTACAATTAAACCTAAACCTACTTGACCAATAACTTTAAAAATTCCTTTAAGTCCTTGTTTGTCTTTTTTGAAAATCTTGATATAATCATCCACAAAACCAATTACTCCCATCCAAAGGGTGGTTACAATTAGCAATACGATATAAATATTATGCAGTTTAGCAAACAACAAAACAGGCACAAGGGTAGCAAATATTATTATTAAACCTCCCATTGTTGGTGTACCAGCTTTTTCATTTTGACCAGCAAGTCCAAGCTCACGAACAGTTTCTCCTACTTGTTGATTCCTAAGGAAATTGATAATTCTCTTTCCGTAGATTGTTGATAAAAGCAACGAAAGCAAGAAAGCTAAAGCCGATCTAAATGTGATGTACTGAAAAACTCCTGTTCCTGGCACATCTAATGTTTTGTCTAAATATTCAAATAAATAGTATAGCATATATCTGGTTTTATTTGTTTAGTTGTGCTAAAATTTCCTTAACTATCTTCATGTCATCAAAATCATGACGTACTCCATTTACTTCTTGGTACGTTTCGTGTCCTTTACCTGCTATTAAAATAATATCGTTAGGCTGAGCTAGTTGACAAGCTGTTTTTATAGCTTGTTTTCGATCTGTAATTGCCAATGTTTTTTTATAATTTTGAGGTTCAACACCTTTTTCCATTTCACTAATTATAGTTTCTGGATCTTCATTTCTAGGGTTGTCCGATGTAAATATTGCTTTATCACTTAGTTCTGAACCAATTTGTGCCATAATCGGACGCTTGGTTTTATCTCTGTTTCCTCCACAACCTACAACCGTAATTAATTGCTCGTTTTTAGTACGAATATCATTTATGGTTTTCAATACGTTTTCTAGCGCATCTGGTGTATGTGCATAATCTACAATCGCTGTGATATTAGAATCTGATACAATAAACTGAAAACGTCCAGAAACACTTTCTAAATCCGATAATAATCGTAAAGCCTCAAGGCTATCAATCCCTAATTCAATAGCTGTTCCATAGATAGCTAATAAATTATAAGCATTAAATGTTCCTATTAATTTTACCCAAACCTCATTATCATTAATTTTTAATAACAATCCTGATAATTGGTTTTCTAAAATTTGCGCTTTATAATCCGCATATGATTTTAAAGCATAGGTGCGTTTTTTAGCAACTGTATTTTGCAACATTACAGGCCCATTTTTATCATCGATATTTGATAATGCAAATGCTGTTTTTGGTAATGAATCAAAAAACGACTTTTTCACATCTCTATATTCTGCAAAAGTTGGATGGTAATCTAAATGATCATGTGATAAATTTGTAAAAATCCCACCCACAAAATGCAATGCTTCAGTACGTTTTTGATGAATCCCGTGTGAACTCACTTCCATAAAACAATACGTTACTCCAGCTTCAATCATTTCGTTTAAATAATGATTGATTGTAATAGAATCTGGTGTTGTATGAGTTGCTTTATACTCCGTCTCATCAACTAATATTTTTACTGTAGATAATAAACCTACTTTAAATCCAGCCTTTTTAAATAATTGATACAACAATGAAGCAATCGTAGTTTTTCCGTTTGTTCCTGTAATACCTACTAATTTTATTTTTTCTGATGGGTTATCAAAATAATTAGCTGCCATAAAAGCCAAAGCCGAATTGGTATCTTTAACCTTAATATAAGTAACTTCTTTTGCTAAAGCCTCTGGTAATGTATCGCAAATAATAGCCGTTGCACCAAGCTCAATTGCTTTTTGGATATAATCATGTCCATCAGAAAGTGATCCTCTAATAGCAACAAAAACATCATTCGCTTCTATTTTTCTAGAATCGAAATCTATTTTATGAATAGCAATATCTGTTGAACCCGTTACCGATTCAATAGCTACTTTGTATAATATGTCTTTTAATATATTCACGATAATTCTAATACTATAATTGTGTTTTTGGCTATATTCTGCCCTGCCTGAAGTGATTGATTTTTCACTTTTCCTATTCCGTTAACTTTTACTTTAAGACCTAAATTTTCAAGCAAAGCAATTGCATCCATTCCCGCCATTCCTTTTACATCTGGAATAGACTGTTTCTTTTGTACCTGGGTATAATATGCGTTATAATTGTTCTCTTGTTTTGGTATCTTACCGTCTATTTTTTTAATCGTATTTGCAGATGGTGCATCTGTAAATATCTTTTGTGCAATTCTTTTAAAAACTGGCCCGGCAACATCGGCTCCGTAATAATTATTTTTTGATGTATTTGGTTTATGAACGACTACAATACAAGAATATTTAGGATGATCTGCTGGAAAATATCCTACAAACGAAGAAGCATAATAAAAATTTCCTTTGTCACCTTTTCCGTAATTCACCTTAACCGTTCCTGTTTTTCCTGCCATCGAAAAATCTTTCGAATACAACTTAGACCCAGTTCCTTTTTTAACCACGTTTGCCAAAACAGCTTTTAGCTTCTTAATGGTTTCTTGCGAACATACTTTTGGATTTAAAACTTCGACATCAAATTTCTTAATCGTTCTATTCCATTCTTTTATCTCCGAAACAAATTGTGGCTTAACCATTACTCCATTATTTGCAACCGAATTATAATAAGTCAACGTTTGCAATGGCGTTACCGAAACTCCATATCCAAAAGCCATCCATGGCAATGAAACTCCCGACCAATGCTTGTCTCCTGGTTGTGGAATATATGGTCTTCCTTCTCCTTCAAAAGGCAATCCCAATCTTTTATTTAATCCGTATCCGTTAATATGATTTACAAACTTAGATGGGTTACTCTTATAATTATCATAAACTGCCTGAGCCATTACTGTATTTGACGAAAGTTCAAACCCTCTAGCTAATGAAACTTTACCATAACCCCCTCTATGCGAATCATTAACAGAACGACCATAATACTTTATTGTTCCGCCATTAGTGTCATAAACAGTACTGGTATCTGCTACTTTATCTTCTAAAATTGCCATTAAATCAACTAGTTTAAAAGTTGATCCCGGCTCATGAGATTCGGCTATAGCATAATTTGTTGTTTCATAATAAGAACCATCATCTGCTCTTCCTAAATTAGAAATTGCTTTAACATGTCCTGTTTCTGTTTCCATTACTACCACACAACCATGATCTGCTTGGTAATCTTCTACTTGTTTTAACAATGCATGATGCGCGATATCCTGAATAAAAACATCTATTGTCGATATTACATCGTAACCATCTTGAGGGTCTACCTCGTTTACATCACGAATAGGTTTCCACTGCCCTTTTGCAATTTTTTGTTTTAAAATTTTACCATCCTTCCCATTCAGGTATTTTCTAAAAGCCCATTCGATTCCTTTACCCATCGATTCTCCGTTCACACCACCTTTGTCATAACCAATAGTACGTTCGGCAATTTTTCCGATAGGATGTTCTCTTACCGTTTCTTGCTCTACGATAATCCCACCTTTATAAGCTCCCAAATTAAATAATGGGAACCCTTTTATTTTCATATAATCTGTATAACTCAATTTTCGAGCTATCAAAAAATATCTGTTTTTATTGGCTCTTGCCTTTCTTAATTCATTTTGATAATAACCACTTGGTCTTCCTAAAACAAAAGACAAAGAATCCGAAAGCAATTTTACATTTTTCTCGAATACTTCAGTTTTTGGTGTAACAGCATCAAATCTAATTTCGTAATTAGGAATAGAGGTTGCCAAAAGACTTCCATCGGCAGAATAAATATTCCCTTTATTTGCAGGAATAACGAAGTTTTTTACAGTACGTTGCTTGGCTAATTTCCTGTAATAATCCCCCTCAACCCACTGAATGTTGGTTAACTTTACGACAATACCAATTGCCATCAAAAAGATGAAAACTGCTACCAGATAAATTCTGTAGGATATATTTTTATCGTCTACTGCCATATGCGTTTAAAAAAGCTTTTTTCTTTTTCTTTCTTCACTTCAATCTTAATTGGCGGAACTGTTGATGGATAAATTTCTTTAGCAAGCATTTTTTCCGATACTGTCGATTCCATCTTTAATTTCATCAATTCCGAACGTCTGTCTACAAACTCCGATCGCAATTCCTTTACTTCATTATTCAATTTTGCAATTTCAAAAACCTTTTGTTCGTATCGTTGTGTATTTGCAATCATTATTATTGCTAGCAGAATGATAAAAACGATAAAACGCCAATTTTTAATAGCGTCATCATTTATAAGAAATCTTGCTTTTAATATGTCAAATACTCCGTGTTTCATTATACCTTATTATAGTACTATATTTTTTCAGCTATTCTTAGCTTTGCACTTCTAGCCCTATTGTTAATTTTAATCTCTGCATCATCTGGAACTATTAGCTTTCCGATAGTCTTAAATGGAACGGTGAAGTTTCCATAAAAATCACGTTCTGGCTCTCCCTCAAACATTCCGTTTTTAATAAAACGCTTTACCAATCTGTCTTCTAATGAGTGATAAGAAATAACACTTAATCTTCCGCCTGGGTTTAAAATCTCCAACGATTGCTCGACGAACTCTTTCAATACATCCATTTCCTGATTTACCTCAATACGAATAGCCTGATAAATCTGAGCTAATATTTTATTTTTAACTCTTTCTGGTAAATATTTTGCCAAAACTTCTTTTAATTCGTCTGTAGTTTTGATTGGTCTGTGCTCTCTCGCCTCTACAATTGTTCTTGACAAAACTGGTGCATTTTTCAATTCCCCATAATCCAGAAAAACTCGGCGTAAATCCTGCTCGTCGTATTCATTTACCACACGATATGCGTTCAAATCATTCTTCTGACTCATTCTCATATCCAGATCAGCATCAAAACGAGTAGAAAAACCTCTTTCAGCAACATCAAACTGGTGTGATGAAACACCTAAGTCTGCCAAAATTCCATCTACTCCTCTTACACCATGAAAACGCAAGAACCTTTTTATAAATCTAAAATTCTCATTTATCAAAGTAAATCTTTCGTCAGGCAAAGCATTTGCCAAAGCATCTTCGTCTTGATCAAAAGCAAATAATCTTCCGTTTGGCCCTAGCCTGTTTAAAATCTCTTTTGAATGTCCCCCACCACCAAACGTCACATCTACATAAATGCCGTCGGGCTTAATATTTAAGCCATCTACTGTCGGATGAAGCAAAACCGGATTATGATATTCCATTGTCGTCGTCATTTATATTTCCCATTACTTCTTCGGCTAAATCTGCAAAATCCATATCTTCGCCGCTAATTGATTTTTCGTATAACTCTTTATCCCATATTTCAACAATATTCACCGCAGATGAAAACACCACGTCTTTTGAAATACCAGAAAATGTCATTAAATCTTTCGGAACCAATAAACGTCCTAATGCATCAATTTCAACAATCTTAACTCCAGCGGTAAACCTTCTGATAAAATCATTGTTTTTCTTTACAAAACGATTCAGTTTATTAATTTTCTGCATCATCAAATCCCATTCTTCCATTGGATACAATTCCAGACAGGTCTGAAAAACGGAACGCTTCAAAACAAATCCGTTTTGAAGAGAGGTCGCCAACTGCTTTTTTAAAGGAGCTGGCATTAGCAGCCTCCCTTTTGCATCGACTTTACACTCATATGTCCCGACAATTGTGTTCAAAAAAATGTATGGTTATGTTACACAGCAAAAATATAAAAAATATTACCACAATTTACCACTATATACCACTTTGTTGATAAGTTTAACCACTTTTATCCCAAAAGCCTTAAATTATGCATAGTCAGATCATTAGCCATTTTAAAATAGTTTGTAAGAATGGTTCTACATAACAAAAAATGAAATGATATTGTCATAAAATTCCAATCTGTTTTTGCTAATTTTCTTTAGAAAAAAGAAAAAAATTAAAACAACTAGCAACTGATTTTTAGCCTTTTATTTCTTCTACTAAAATTATCTAGTTAAAAAATGTTTTCAAAAATCCATATTTATGTATTAAACCCTATATTTGTCCAAATTGAAATCGGTATTTAGTTAGATGGATAAACATTACAAAAAAGAAGGCAGATACAGCTATTATGAAGCTGGAGAAGGGACACCTATTGTTATTTTACATGGACTCATGGGAGGACTTAGTAACTTCGATGCCGTAGCCGAATATTTTTCAAATAGAGGATATAAAATAGTAATACCTGACTTACCGATATACACACAAAGTATACTAAAAACCAACGTAAAAAGTTTTGCCAAATATGTTAAAGACTTTATCACCTTCAAAGGATTCGATAAAGTTATTTTACTAGGGAATTCATTAGGTGGACATATTGCTTTATACCATACCAAATTATACCCTGAAAAAGTAATTGGGCTTGTTATAACAGGAAGTTCTGGTCTTTACGAAAGTGCAATGGGCGACAGTTACCCTAAAAGAGGAGATTACGAATACATAAGAAGAAAAGCTGAAGATGTATTTTATGACCCAAAAATTGCAACTCCCGAACTTATCGATGAAGTTTACGCTTCGGTAAACGATCGAATAAAATTAATAAAAACGCTTACTATAGCAAAAAGCGCTATTCGCCATAACATGGCAAAAGATTTACCTAAAATGCAAGTTGAAACTTGTATCATTTGGGGTAAAAACGACAAAGTAACTCCACCGGACGTAGCCGAAGAGTTTAACAAATTACTTCCTAACTCTTCTTTATATTGGATAGACAAATGTGGACATGCTGCCATGATGGAACATCCAGAAGAGTTTAACAAAATTCTTGAAGAGTGGTTGCAAAAAACCAATTTATAATAAACGCTTTCGAATTTGAGGAGGTTTTAGAAATAGCATAGATATGAAAATAAATACCGCCGAATTTATAATTAGTAATTCTGATGTAAGCAAATGTCCTAAGGACTTCTTGCCAGAATATGCTTTTATAGGAAGATCAAACGTAGGAAAGTCTTCTTTGATCAACATGTTGACCAATCATAAAAACTTAGCAAAAACTTCTGGTCGCCCTGGAAAAACACAATTGATAAATCATTTCCTGATTAATAACAATTGGTTCCTTGTCGATTTACCAGGATATGGTTACGCTAAAGTTTCTAAAAAAACAAAATCTGTTTTCCAACAGTTCATTACTGATTATTTTGAAACTCGCGAACAATTAGTTTGCGCTTTCGTATTAATCGATATTCGTCACGAAGCTCAAACCATCGATATTGAATTTATGTCGTACATGGGAGAAAGTGAAATTCCGTTTTGTATCATTTTTACCAAAGCAGATAAAATTAGTAAAGTAAAAATCGATTCTCACATCGCTGCTTACAAAAAGAAAATGTTTGCTAATAACTGGGCCGAAATGCCTCATTATTTTGTAACATCGGCAACAGAAGCTACAGGTAAAGATGATGTTTTAAAATACATCGACGAAGTAAACCAAGAGGTATTCAAAAACAATAGTCAGTTTTAAAATACCCTTTTCAGATAAAATAAAAAAATCCCAAAACTTAATCGGTTTTGGGATTTTTTATTTTGTAGTTAAAATCTTTAAAAAAATATTTTTTTAAACTACATTTGAAACCAATCAACATATACTTATGAAAAGCTTAAAGTTTATACCACTCATTTTTCTGTTTATATTTTCATCATGCGAATCATCATCGTATGTTACTATGCCTGGACCAAAAACTGGCGTTGACTTTACATCTGGAAAATGGCTATTAAACGAATTAGATTGTCCAAAAAACTCTAGAGACAAATTAACCGCTGAAACTCTAGACTATTTCAAGAAAAATTTAGGGGAACGAATATCTTATATCAATGACGTAAATGGATTACTAATTACCAGAAAAATTCATTTAGATCCCAACAAAACAAAATTAAAAGAACTTAAAGATGGAACTGGTTTTGATTTCTTTATTAATATTGTTTCCACAAAAAACAAAAACGACTTCTCTTCCGTCGAACTTTATCAAGACGAAAATGATTTAGGCAAAAACGAAAGTGCCGTAACCCTAGAGATATATGACTTAAACTTACAGGAAATTATTTTCTCTCAAAAAGTGGTAGGTACAGCTCACAAAAAGGAAACTAAATCTATGTGGGAAACAGAAAAGTCAGATAAACTTATAGACAACATAACATTCTACAGAAGCTCAGACAAATTAATGGTTGGGTCTTTAAAACGAATATTTAAGAATCTAAACAAAGCCTCTGTTAAATAAAAAAATCCCATTCGCCGCGGCGAATGGGATTTTCTATTTTGTATTCAATTATGATTTTTTCAATTCTAGCTTTTCAGCGAAATAATCACAGAAATCTTTCATTGTATCCGACATTTTTTCATCGTCTGTAGCACGTTTAAAAGTATCTGCCATAGCTACTAAAGTCTGATGAAAGAAAATTTTCATTTCATCCACAGGCATATCTTTTGTCCATAAATCAATACGCATTGTTTCCTGTACCTTACTATCCCAGATAGAAAGCATAATTGCTTTAGCATCCTGAGCTTCAACTCCACCATCTTTTGCCGACCATTTTAATTTTTCTGGCACACGGTTTTCGTCTAATTCTATAAGGAATTTAATTTCTGAGGTTTGTTGTTTATTATCTGACATTACTTCTTAGGTTTATATTTTGACTTTTCAAAAATTTCTTTTGCGTTGGTTTTTAATAATTGTTCTATCGACACATCATTGTTTTTCATGTATGAACGTACAATCTGCCAACCAATCCAGGTTCCAACGCGTCCTGGAGATTCGTTATCTATTTCTAAGTAAAATTTAGAAAATGGAGCTGTATTTATAAATCGTGTTGTAAGTTTTGCATCATCACTATACAACATTTCTTTCTCTATAAAATAACGCCACATATACCCTTCATTCTCTTCACACCATTTTATTTGTTCTGGCGTGTATCCTATTTTATCTGCATCAGTATAATCTGGCAAAAGCAAATCTTTTAAATACAATTGCTTTCCATAATATACCATTTTGCTAATTAAATTCTTATCGGTAACTGGTGAGATTTTCTTCATCGAAAAACTAGAAACCACATCTGGCATAATTTGTTTCTCTTCAAAATTCTCTTTTATATAATTCGGAAATTGATAAAACTTATGTTCTTTTCCTAAATACAACTCTAGCGCTACAACAACCAGACTATCGGCATAAATTGCTTTATTATTATAATCCATCTCAGATATTATAGTAATAACCTTTGGCGTTTTAGTTTTAGGAAAATAGTACTCTATATGTTGGAATAAAGTATTAAACTCTTTTCGAACTGGCTCAAAATCTCCATACTTTTTCTGAACTTCAGTATACAATTCTCTCCAAAGCGGATTCTGCATTTTCTCTATCCAAACCGCATCATCATTTCCTGCAGGAAAAAAATATGGGTATTCTTTTTTTACTTTACCCAAATCTTTTGGCTGGGTCTCAAAAAACACTTTATCAAAGCGTTCTACTTTAATATCAACAGGAATTTCTTCTACCGCTTTTTCAATTTTGCTTTTTTGGTCACAGGACAAAAAAAAGACAGATAGAGCGATAGCAAACCGATATATTTTCATTTTATTTTAATTAAGTTTGTGTTGCAAAATTATCTAAGTAAAGACTACTTAAATATAATTGTGCAAATATACATTCCTGCATTTTAAAACTTAAACTATTATGGCTAAAAAAAGCACTATTCAAACAGAAAAAGTAAATACCTACATTGTAGAGTGGTTAAAAGATTATGCTAACAATGCTAAAGTGAATGGTTTTATTATAGGAATTTCTGGTGGTGTCGACTCAGCTGTAACCTCAACATTATGCGCTCAAACAGGATTAAAGGTTTTATGCGTAGAAATGCCAATACATCAAGCTCCAAATCAAGTTTCTAGAGGACGAGAACACATTGAACAACTAAAAAAACGATTCCCAAATGTCTCTAATATCGAAACTGACTTAACAAGTACTTTTGAAGCTTTTAAAGCCTCAACTCCTCATGATGCCGATATTGCAAAAGTAAATTTATCGCTTGCCAACACTCGTGCTCGTTTACGTATGACAAGTTTGTATTATTTAGCTGGAATTTACGGATTATTGGTTGCTGGAACTGGAAACAAAGTTGAAGATTTTGGAGTAGGTTTTTATACAAAATACGGTGATGGCGGTGTAGATTTGAGTCCAATTGCCGATTTAATGAAATCTGACGTGTATGCTTTAGGGCAATTTCTTGAAATTCCTAACACAATTTTAACAGCTGCCCCAACCGATGGTTTATTTGGAGATAATAGAACAGATGAAGACCAATTGGGTGCAAGCTATGACGAATTAGAAGCGGCAATGTTAGCCGATGAGCTAGGAAAATCGGCTGCTGACTTTGTAGGAAGAGAAAAAATTGTTTTCGAAATATACAAGAAATTAAACACAGCCAATCAACACAAAATGAATCCTATACCTGTGTGCTCGATACCTAAAAAGTTAAAATAATCATTTTTATACTGATTTGCAATAAATTACAGAATTTATTTATTAATTTTACAGTTCCAAAAAAAATGAACAATTCTTAAAAAGGTAAAACTATGATTAAAGTATGTTTAGCAGACAACCACCCTGTGACGCACTTTGGCGTTAAGTCGTATTTTAAAGACCATGATGACATTTCAATTGTTGCAAATGTAGGCAACTTTACGATGGTAAAAGACATCCTTCAAACTAAGGACATCGACATTCTAATTTTAGATTTAGAATTAGAAGGTCTTGCCAGTATTTTTGAAGTTAAGTCTATTCTGAAAAACTTTCCAAAAACAAAAATCATCATCTTCAGTAATCTTTCTGAACAAATGTATGCTCCAAATGCCATAAAAGCTGGTGTTTCGGGATACATTCACAAAACAGAAAAATTAGAAACTCTGGGGATTTCGATTATCAAAGTACACGAAGGAAAAATTATCATCAATGAAACTGTACGTAAAAACATGGCATTGATCGCAAAACAAAGCAAAAGCGAACGTTTGTATCGAAAACTTTCTAACAGAGAAATTGAAGTATTACGTTACTTAAGCGATGGTAAGAAAAACAACGAAATTTCTAAAATTCTAAATCTTAACGAAAAAACAATTAGTACTTATAAACTAAGATTACTAACAAAATTAAACGTTACCAATTTAGTAGATTTGGTTAATAAAGCCAAAACACTAGAGATTATTTAATTATGATAACGGGACATTACCCTCCCAAGTTTTCTCGAAAACGAATTAATTAATTTAGAGTAATCTACCACCATTAACAAGAGCTCCATATTATCTTCCTTAGGGTCTGATACTATGGAGCTTTTTAATTCTTCAATTATCTTATCGACCAAAAACCAACGCATAGACAAAATTGTCTCAGTTACGTATTGACTTATAGATTCTGATTTTTCTTTTGCAAAAATATTTTGCCCCTCCCAATCATGAAGTGTAACTTTTTCATCTTCCATTAGAATATCTGTTACTTCCTGAGCAAATTCAGGCTGTAAACGCATTAAATATTGCTCCAAACTAAATTTTTCATTCTGATGATAGAATGCAATTAAGTCTGTAAAAATATCTCGAAACAGATTATTAGAAAGCTCTACCTCATCTTCCTGCAAACTCAAATAAATTCGCTGAAAAACTTTGTATTCTTTCTTTTCGGTAACAGTTTCAATTTCTCCTTCTCCATTACTTCTCAGGAAAACATCTTCAAACAGTTCTGTCTTATCTCCATAAAGCAATAAAATTTCAATTACTTTACGTTCTAAATGATATAAAATATCAATTTTTTCTGCTTGCTGTTCTACTGGATATCCTGGCTCACCTGGATAATCATCAGGCGGTCCGTTTCTTGGATCTTCTGGATCTCCTCCTGAATACCCTGTTTGTTTTGGTTTTTGGTTTCTATAAACTTCAAAAGGTTTTTGCTCCTGCTTTTGCTTTTTACCAACTTCTGCAATATCTTTTTGAATCAACTGCGCCAAAGTACTCACAAGTACCTGCTCAGAAATATCCATAATTCTGGCACATTCCTGAACGTAAACTTCACGCTGAATCCTATCTGGAATTTTAGAAATACTCGTAACCATATCCCGAATCAAATCGGCTTTCTTTATAGGATCATTTTTTGCTTCATTCATTAATAACGAAGCCTTAAACTGAATAAAGTCTTTAGCATTATTTTCTAAGTACGCTACTAAGTCATCATACGAAGTTTTTCTGGCAAAACTATCCGGGTCATCACCATCAGGGAAAGTACATACTCTTACGTTCATACCTTCTTCCAGAATCAAATCGATTCCTCGAATAGAAGCTCGTAATCCCGCAGCATCACCATCAAAAAGTACGGTGATGTTTTTTGTCAATCTATTTACCAGTCTAATCTGATCTGGTGTTAATGCCGTTCCAGAAGATGCAACCACATTTTCTATCCCTGCTTGATTAAACTGAATTACATCAGTATAACCCTCAACTAAAAAACAATTGTTTTGTTTAGCAATAGCTTGTTTGGCCTGAAAAATACCATACAACACTTTACTCTTATGGTAAATATCACTCTCTGGTGAATTTAAATATTTTGCAGCTTTTTTATCATTGGTTAAAATACGTCCTCCAAAACCAAGTACACGTCCCGACATACTTTGTATTGGGAACATAACACGTCCTTTAAATCGATCAAACGGACGGTCATCTCTAGGAATTGTTAACCCTGTACTTTCAAGAAATTCAAGTTTATATCCCTGACCGAGTGCTTCTTTAGTTAAAGCATCCCAAGTTTCAGGAGAATATCCTAGTTCGAATTTTTTAATTGTTTCGTTTGTAAACCCTCTTTCTTTAAAATATGAAAGCCCTATTGCCTGACCTTCATCTGTATTTAAAAGTACATTATGAAAATACTTTTTGGCAAACTCAGAAACAAGATACATACTTTCACGAACATCTGTAATCGCTTTTTCAGCATCTGTCTGTTCGGTTTCTTCAATTTCGATATTATATTTTCTTGCCAAATATCGAATGGCTTCTGGGTAAGTAAAATGTTCATGCTCTATCAAGAAAGCAACAGAGTTCCCTCCTTTTCCAGAACTAAAATCTTTCCAGATACCTTTTGCAGGCGATACCATAAACGATGGCGAGCGCTCATCCGAGAATGGACTCAATCCCTTAAAGTTACTTCCTGCTCGTTTTAAATGTACAAAATCGCCAATTACCTCCTCTACTCGAGCAGTTTCAAAAACGGTATTTATGGTATTTTGTGAAATCAAAACGTATTACTTTTTTAAAGATTGAAGCTTACAAAATTACACAAATCAAACTTGATATTTTGAATTATATGAAACAAAAAAAGCACTTCTCTCGAAGTGCTTCATTACTATAAAACTAACCTAACTTTTTTAATTCAAATCTAAACGTAATCCTAATGAAACATTGTTTTGTTTTATATCATTGTCAGCAAACAAAGGGTTAAGGTCATATTTTAAATACAAACTTATATCTCTATATCCCATATAACCACTTACTCCGTAAATGAAATTATTTACATTATAATCGCCTTTTGATATTACTTTTTCTTTTATATCATCTTGATCATATTTTAGAATTTGTTTGGACTTAACATTAATCCCTGCATATCCTCCAAGCCCAAAACGAAAACTTCTGTGAGTTCTAAAATAAGTACCTCCATTACTATCGCGTTTACTTCCCGAAAAATCAAACTCTAAGTGCGCTGGTATAACTAAATAAACATTTCTAAAACGGGATTCATCTAGATTTACAGGATTAACTTCCAGAACGGTCTTATCTCCATCTACAACAAAATTACGGTTCTCTGTAGGTCTAATATTATTATACATTAATGACAATCCGTATTTAGCATGAAGCAAATTATGATCTTTTAAAATCCTGGAATTAAATGTAAATCCCCATTCGTAAAAATGCGAACCCATAAATTTGTAATCGGAGTTTTTTAAACTTCCATCAGTCACTAAATTATTTAATCCTGCTGCAAACACAAATTGCGAAGTAGTTCTCTTTTCTCTGTAAATCGAATCTTTTCCTTTTCCACATCCTTTGCAAAGCCTAATCATATACTTTTTTACAGAATCTCTTTCTTTTATTTTTCCATCTACTTTTTGTTGTACTAAATCATTTAATTCATTTTGTACAACCGTAATTTTCTCTTCTATTATAATCGCTCTTGCTTCCGCTAATTGTTTTTTCTTTTTATCAGCTTCTTCTCTGGTTATTTTCCTTTCAGAAAGTTGAACATTTACAACTTCTACTTCTTCTTTCAAAGCAGCTTTTTCATCTTTGGTTATTTTTTCGATTTTGTTTGCAATAGATTTTGCTCTGGATTCAAATGTCTCTTGCCCTATCATTTTGCTAACAAATAAAAATAGAATGAGGACTAAGTAAATGGTAAAATTTCTCATGGTGATTTTTTTAAAAATTGATTGATTTTTTGATTGATGATGATTTTAATTTTGATTATTGCAATAGCTATTCTTCAGCATTTCTGTTTCCCAAAGCTACTTTTACAGTTTGGTAATTTTTATTGACTTTATTAATTACTTTTTCTCTAAATGAAAGCTCTAACTCTCCATCGACTTGAGAAAGTAACTCATTAGCATTTACCTTAACTTTAGCTTTTTGCTGATCTGTTTTCCCCATTACTAAAGTTTTTTCTGCTGATGTCAGTAATTGATCTACAGTTGCACTTTTTGAATTGTCTGCGATTGCGGTTTGATTGATTTTTGATTCTGTTTTTTGATTGTTTTTCCAATTCTCGTTATTGGTTTCTTTGATGATTGAACGCTCCGTTACTTGATTTAAATTTATTTTATTTTGATTTACTTTATCCTTTTTTTCTTCAATATTTTTCTTTGTCTCTTTTATTACAACTGCATCTGTATTTAAAGGGTTCAAGATTATTTTATCTTCTATCTTATTTGGTTTAGCGACTGAATCTTTTACTTCTTCTTTAACAACTACTGTATCATTCAGGTTATTAACTGGAGCCTCTCTTTGACTAAAATAAATCGTGCTTATCAATAAGAAACCGATAAACCCTGCCGCAACATACATCCAGGTATATTTTCGTTTTGGCTTAGTTTCTTCGGCAACATTCAGCATCGCATCTAATCTATCCCAAGCATTATTGCTAGGGTTGATTTCTCTTTCATTTAGTTTTTCACGAAACTCTTTTTCTAATTTATTCGGTTCCATTTTCTTGTTTTTTTAATATAATAATTTGCTTTTGCAGCATTTTGCGAGCATGTGATAATTGTGACTTTGACGTTCCTTCATTAATCCCCAGCATCGTTGCAATTTCATTGTGCTTATATCCTTCGATAGCATAAAGGTTAAAAACCATCTTATAACCATCTGGTAAGCTATCTATTAAAAACTGAATTTGATCTGTAGATAATTGACTTTCGATGCCATTAAAACTCTCTTCAGTATAATTTTCATCTTCAATAAATTTTACCTTTTTTTGAACCCGTAGATATGAAATGCATTCGTTTACCATTATCCTTCGAATCCATCCTTCAAAACTTCCTTTATTTTCAAATCTATTAAGGTTTACAAAGACTTTCATAAACGATGTTATCATTACATCTTCTGCTAGTTGAATGTCTTTAATATACTGTCGGCAAACACTTAACATTTTCGAAGAAAACTTACTGTATATCTGCTGCTGAGCCTGTCGATTATTATCGATAGCCAACTGAATGATTTCAGTTTCTTCTTGATGTAAATGGATTACTTTCATAAAAACGTATAGAAAATTTCAAAAAATGATTCGGTAAAAATTAACTCAAATACTGCTATTATTAATCGTCCGTTTAAAATCAAACAGACTTCTATTAGCATAGACGCTTTAAGATTAAAAAAGGTTGTATGGGGCTTTTAAAATTTAACGATTAAAAGATTTAAAAATTAAATCAAAACTTCAAACCATTGAAATAGTAACACTTAGCACTAAAATTATTCTAAAAAAATAAAACAAATTAAACGAGTTATGTGGTTAGCTTATATTCCTGAAGTTTTGATTTCACAATTTTCATTGCTTGAACTACTCGGGTATTACTAAAAACCTACATCTATAATTCAATGAAATTATTTCAACCATGTAAGTGATATAAGTTGATTTAAGTTTTATGCTGTCTAGCCACACTTATATTTACTTATATGTTTATTTTTTATAACCTAAAAAGAAATGATAATCTTAAGAAATTGAAACACCGTTATATAAGGACATAATTAAATTATAATCGCAACAAATTATCTAATTGACAAATTATCTAAAATTACTTTTTTCTTTCGATAACGTAGTTCACCATCAAAGTCAAGGCTGCTTTGAATTCTGAATCTGAATAATTGTTGAGTAGTGAGAGTGCTTCTTGCTGAAATTCTACCATTTTATTTTCGGCGTAAGCCAAACCATTATTATCTTTTACAAAAGCAATAACTTCTTTTACGCGCTTTTTGTCTTTATTATGGTTTTTGATAGAATTAATAAGCCAGCTTTTTTCTTTAGAGGTACAGTTATTTAGAACATGAATTAAAGGCAAAGTCATTTTTTGCTCTTTAATATCTATTCCGGTAGGTTTACCAATAGCTTCTTCGCTATAATCGAATAAATCATCTTTTATTTGAAAAGCCATTCCTATAAGCTCTCCAAATTTACGCATGTTCTCTACCTGAACTTCATCTTCTATGACCGATTTTGCGCCAAGTGCACAACAAGCAGCAATAAGTGTCGCTGTCTTTTTTCGGATAATTTCATAATAAACATCCTCGGTAATATCTAGTCTTCTTGCTTTTTCTATCTGAAGTAATTCGCCTTCGCTCATTTCGCGTACAGCAACAGATATTATTTTAAGTAAATCAAAATCACCATTATCTATAGAAAGTAACAATCCTTTTGATAATAAATAATCTCCAACCAGAACAGCTATTTTATTTTTCCAAAGTGCATTGATAGAGAAAAAACCACGACGACGGTTACTATCATCTACAACATCATCATGAACCAAAGTGGCGGTATGAATTAACTCTATAACCGATGCTCCTCGATAAGTACGTTCGTTCACGATTCCTTCTGAAACCATTTTTGCTGTCAAGAAAACAAACATAGGTCGCATTTGTTTTCCTTTTCGATTTACGATGTAATAGGTAATTCTGTTAAGCAAAGCCACCTTTGAAGTCATCGATTCATGGAACTTTTTTTCAAAAAGTTCCATTTCGTTAAAAATGGGCTGCTTTATTTGTGAGGTAATATTCATTTCGATTCCAAATATACTATTTTAAATAAAAAAACGTTGTCTATTTTATAGAAGTATATCAACATTTGTAACTTTTTATACACTATTCATATTCAAGTAAACCTTATTTACTCGAAAGCTCATTATTAGCATAGTCTAATTGTGTCGTTACTATTTTATTTCCCCTTTATAAAATAGCATTAACTCAAAATCTACAATATAATCTCCACTCTAATTTAATTCATTAATTACAAGAAATCTAAATTACTTATTATGAAAACAAAGATTTTATTATTGGGAGCCATTGCAACTTTTTCGTTTTTCATTAGTTGTAATTCAGATGAAACAAGACAAGATGTTTCATCTAAAACTATTTCAAACGATGAAATAGCTACAAACTCAAAAATTGATGCATCGATTGATGATGTTTCAAATATTGCAGAAGACCAATTTGGCGCACAACAAAACAGTTCCCGAAAAGCAACCGGAGTTATTAAAAGCTTTTTACCAGAATGCGCCGTCATTACAACTGTATTAACAGACAATACATGGACAAGAACTATCGATTTTGGCACTGAAGGTTGTACCTTATCTAACGGAAATACATTGAAAGGAAAAATTACCATTTCGTTTACAAATGATTTCTCAAGCTCCGAACATACAATCACATACAGTTTTGAGAACTTTTACCACAATGGTAATAAAATACAAGGTAGCAAAAGCATAAGCCTAACACAAAAAGCAACTGCTTTATTAGCAACTGTTCACCCTGTATCTACTTCGGCAATCGACATGACAATTACATTTGAAGATGGGAAAATTTACAAACGAACTGGTACTTTAATAAAGGAAATGATTGCTGGTTTCGACACTTGGTTTAATTGGGACGACAACACTTTTATTATCACTGGTACAGGAGAAACTACGTTCCCTAATGGTGATAAAATTTCGACCGAAATTATACTTCCCCTAGAATTTTCTATGGCATGCAAAAAACCATTCCCTGTAAAAGGTTCTATTTCTATTACTAAAAATGAAGCTAAGGCTTTAATTGATTTTGGAAATGGTGATTGTGATGACCTTGCTGTTGTTACAAGAGATGGCGTTTCGGAAGAAATTCATTTAAAAAAATAAGCTGATTTATAAAGAGAAAAGCATTAAAAACAAGTGGTAATCTCGTTTTTAATGCTTTTTTATTTTTATACTAAAGTAATTCTAAACTTCTGCTTCTTTATTGGCCAATTGCCCACAAGCAGCATCAATATCTTTTCCTCTGCTTCGGCGTACTTTTACCACAACCCCTATGTTTTCTAATGCTTTTATGTACGCATTAATCGATTCTTCTGAAGCTTGCTGAAACTCTCCATCATCGATTGGATTATATTCGATAAGGTTGACTTTACATGGTATGTATTTACAAAACTTTACCAAGGCATCAATCGATGCTTTATCGTCGTTAATTCCTTTCCAAACTACGTATTCGTATGAAACTTTGCATTTAGTCTTTCTATACCAATATTCTAATGATTCTCGTAAATCTGCCAAAGGAAAGTTTTTACTAAAAGGCATGATTCGAGAACGGATTTCATCGATTGCCGAGTGTAATGAAACCGCCAATTTGAATTTAACATCATCATCGGCCATTTTTTTAATCATCTTAGGAATTCCCGATGTCGATACCATAATACGTTTTGGTGACATCCCTAATCCTTCTGTAGAGGTAATCATATCAATTGCTTTCATAACATTGTTATAATTCATGAGTGGTTCTCCCATTCCCATAAACACAATATTCGATAGCGGATGATTATAATACAAACGACTTTCTTTATCTATAGCTATTACCTGATCATAAATCTCTGCAGGTTCTAGATTTCGCATTCTTTTTAATCTCGCTGTTGCACAAAAATTACAATCTAAGCTACAACCTACCTGGCTAGATACACAAGCCGTAGTTCTTGTTTGGGTTGGTATTAAAACCGACTCTACAACTAATCCGTCATGTAAACGTACAGCATTCTTTACTGTACCGTCGCTACTGCGTTGCATTGTATCAACCTTAATATGATTGATAACAAAATTATCTTCGAGCATAGAACGTGTTGCCTTAGCAACATTGGTCATATCATCAAAACTATGTGCTCCTTTACTCCATAACCACTCGTAAACTTGATTTCCGCGAAAAGCTTTGTCATTATTAGCGACAAAAAAATCGCGCAATTCCTCTTTTGATAAGGCTCGTATGTCTTTTTTCTCCATTTGCATGCTGCAAAGTTACTAAAGTATTTGCTCATTTTTAATCGACTATAAGATATAATCTCAAACCGATAATAGAATCTAAAATAAAGGCAATTATATCCGTAAAAAACCGTGTAATTTCTTACTCTAAAAAACATCGATTATACTACATCGTTGTAGCTATAGATAGGGCTTTAATAAAATTTTAACAATGATTTATATCATCTAAAGAGCTCTTTATGTGTGTTAAATTTGACTCAAACAAATACCACGATTAGTTGCTGATAAATGTAATTTAAAAGCTACAAATCAAATTTTTCGATAACAATTTAATACACAGAAAAATGAAATTACCAAAAAACAAATTATTCCTTTCAACAGTACTTTTCTTCGGAATCGTATTGTCTTCAAATGCTCAAAAAAACTACACCCTAGACGCAAAAACTAGTTACTCTGTATCTGGAACATCTACAATGCATGATTGGGAAATGAAATCTGACTCAAAAACAGGAACAGCTAATTTCACTATCGCAGATTCAAAATTAGTTAGCATCAACAATATTGATATTACCCTGCCTGCAGAGAGCATTAAAAGCGAGAAAACTAGTATGGATAAGGTGGCGTACAAAACTTTAAAAACAGACAAATTCAAAAACATTAAATATGTTTTAAAATCTGCCGAAAAAATTAATGAAACTACATGGGAACTTACTGGAACTTATACCATAGCCGGAGTAAGCAAAGTAATAAAAACACAAGTAAAAACTACAGTTACCAAAGATGCGGTATCCTTACAAGGCAGCAACAAAATCACTTTTACTGAATTTGGAATGAAATCTCCAACTGCATTATTAGGAACGATTAAAACTGGAGAAAACTTAACCATAAAATTCAATTTAAACTTTAATTTATAATAATCATGAAAAAAATCTATCTACTATTTATAGCATTAGCAAGCACGGTTGCTGCAAATGCACAGCTAAGTTTTGGACATATGCAGAATCAAATTCCTCGTGACCAGAGGGCCATCAATGTATTTGATGTCAAAAAAGATACCGCTGCCTACAAAGGCATTAGTGTTGATCTGGGCGGAGCATTTGCCTTGCAATTTCAAGCCTTGAATTCGTTCAATGACCAAAGAAACTTAACCGGAGCAAATGCCGAATACAGATTAAACAATCTAACTAACGACTTTAATTTACCAAATGCTAATATGACAATAGGTGCACAATTAGCAGATGGGGTACGTGTAAACTTAGACATATATCTTGCTTCCAGACACCACCATGAAACCTGGGTACAAGGTGGATACTTGCAAATTGACAAATTAGATTTCATTAAAAAAGGGCTTCTTGAAGATGTTATGAAATACACCACCATCAAAATAGGTCAAATGGAAAACAACTATGGTGATGCACATTTTAGAAGAAGTAACAATGCTTATACGATTACAAACCCTTTTATTGGAAACAATATCATGGATGCTTTTACTACCGAAATGGGGGCTGAAATATATTATAACAGAAGCAGTTTTGTAAGTATGATTGGAGTAACAAACTCTAAATTAAATCAAAACGTACAAGAAGTTATTCCAGGAACAGCTACAGAACTTGCTCCGGATCAAAATACAACTATTAGCCCTACAATCTTAGCTAAATTAGGTTGGGATAAACAAATTGACAGTGATTTAAGAATCAGACTTACCGGATCTTACTATCATACAGCAAATTCTAGCGGAAACTTATATAGTTCTGATAGAGCAGGAAGTCGTTTTTATAGCGTAATGACACACGCCGGAACGATAGGTTACCCAAGTTCAAATATTTTAGATTCAGAGAGTAATAAAGATACTGGTAGATTTAATCCGGGATTCGGAAACTGGGCCACTTCTTACATGATTAACCCGTTTATAAAATATAAAGGATTTGAATTCTTTGGTACTTTAGAATTTGCTTCAGGTGGTGACTATAAAGGAACAGATGATACTCGTAATGTCAATCAATATGTTGGAGATATAGTTTATCGTTTTGGAAATCATGAAAATCTATATGTTGGTGCTAAATACAATTTAGTCGACGGAAAATTACGTAACTCTGATGCTGATGCTGTACAAGTAAATAGATTTGAAGCTGCTGCAGGTTGGTTTATGACTAAAAACATTTTAGCAAAACTTTCATACGTGCAACAGAACTACAAAAACTACCAACAATTTGGAAATGTAGGCGGAGTTTCAATGCCAAATGACTTTTACGGAGGAAAATTTGAAGGACTAATGTTTGAAGCAACAATTTCATTCTAAATAAAATGAAAAATAGATTTCTAATTTTAATTTTGGGTTTAGTCATTTTTCTTTCCTTAGGAAGTGCTAAACCCACTTTTTTAACAGATGATACTGTTTTAATAATAAATAAAATAAAAATAGAAATTACAGGAGTATCAACTGTCGGCAATTACAATTGCTCCAATATCTTCCCTAAAAAAGATACCATTTATTTAAATTCAACAAAGAAAAATGCATTTAATACTGAAATCAAGATGTCAAATTTTGATTGCGGAAACAAAATAATGACAAAAGATTTACAAGGAACTGTAAAGATAAAAACCTTCCCTAACAGTGTTGTGTATATTACAGACATAAAACCTAGTGGCAAAAATTACAAATGTACACTGGCTTTTTACATCACAAATAAAACCCTGAAATACAAAGATTTCATATTATATACCACTGATAAAAAAATCGAAGGATCTCTTAATTTAAAGTTCTCAGATATTGAATTAGCGCCTCCCGTAAAGATGGCTGGTTTAATTAAAGTAAAAGATGATATTGTTATTAATTTTAGTTTGTACAAAAACTAAGTGAGTGGAAAAACTCATCATTTCTTTTTAAAATATTATCATGTTTTTTTTAAGGTACTCTATATGGGTACCTTTTTGATTTTAAAAAACTTTTTCCTAAATCTTTCCGAATATAAAACTTGGCACGAGAATTGTTTTTCTCTCAAAGGGAAAATAATATTACAAAGCGCGCAATCATTTTAAAATGTGTATCTTTATTTTTCAGCTCTATAAACGTTAAATTTTATCAACCTAAAAAAATTAATTCATTATGAAAAAACAAATTTTAAGTTTAGCATTAGTTGCCTTATTAAGTTTAGCTGTTCAGTCATGTAAAAAAGAAGAGCCAAAACCAACAGAAGATGAATTAACGCTTGGAAACAAAGTAGACTCATTAACTACTGACATTAAAGAAGTAAAAGATACAGCCGTAACTAAAGTTGAAGATGCTGCCAAAGATGTAAAAGATGCTACTAAAAAAGCTGCTGAAGATGTAAAAGACGCTACAGAAAAAGGGGCTAAAAAAGTAGAAAATGCTGCAAAAGCTGCAAAAGACGGAACTGTAAAAACAGCCAAAGAAGTTAATGATGCTTTAAAAAAATAATTTTCATTGTCATGAAAATTAAAACCATTCGTCACGACGAATGGTTTTTTTTATGCTAAAAAGTGTAGTAGATATTTTTGTATTTTTGTGTTTCAAAAATTTAGACTTTACTCATCATGCATTTTATATCACAAGACTTAGAAGATTATATCGAACAACACTCTGAAAGAGAACCTGAATTACTAGCACGTTTAAACAAAGAAACTTACCAAAAAATATTATTACCACGTATGTTAAGCGGGCATTTTCAAGGGCGTGTTTTAAGTATGCTCTCTAAGTTAATACGTCCTGTAAATATTCTCGAAATTGGTACTTATACTGGCTATGCTGCTTTATGTTTATGCGAAGGCATGCAAGAAAACGGGCAATTACATACCATCGATATTAAAGAAGAATTAATAGATTTTCAACGAAAATATTTTGACCAATCGCCTTGGGGAAAACAAATTTTCCAACATTTGGGCGAAGCAACAACTATTATCCCTACGATTGATGTAAAATTTGATTTGGTCTTTATCGATGCTGATAAAGAAAACTACCTTAATTATTACGAAATGATTGTTCCTAAAATGAATAAAGGAGGTATCATTTTATCTGATAATGTTTTATGGAGTGGTAAAGTTTTAGAACCATTACAACCAAACGATATTAGCACAAAAATACTCCTAGAATACAACTTACTTTTAAAGAACGATCCAAGGGTAGAAACTGTTTTATTACCTATTCGTGATGGTCTAACTGTAAGTCGAGTACTTTAAGAAAGTTACTAAGTTACTGAGGCACTAAGATTCTAAGTTTTTTTTATTAAACAAAGACTCAATTACTTTCTACTTTAACTAGAGGTAATTCAGAAAAAAAACAGCAATAAATGAATTACAGCAATGAAATAAACTCGGAAGGTTTTGCAATTATTGATAATGTTTATGATGAAAACGAAATTAAAAAATTGATTTCAATAATTGAAAACGTTACTGAGAACAAAACGGATAAAACAACCTTTAGAAAATCTGAAGATTTATTTGCTATTAGACAATTCCACAAAGAAATCCCTGAGACATTAGATTATATCTTTAATCAGAAATTAAAGGATATTATCAAATCTAACTTTGGGGAGAATTATTTTATAACGAAATCAATATATTTTGACAAACCTGAAAAATCAAATTGGTTTGTTGCTTACCATCAAGACTTGACTATTTCGGTAGATAAAAAATTAGATATAGAAAATTTCGAAAATTGGACTACCAAACAAAATCAGTTTGCAGTACAACCTCCCAAAGAAGTTCTCGAAAATAATTTTACAATAAGAATCCATATCGACAAAACTACTAAAGACAATGGTGCTTTAAAAGTGATTAACAATTCTCATTCTAAAGGAATTTTGAGAGTCGAAAACATGGACTTGAAGAATGAAACGGAAACAATTTGCGAAATCGAAAAAGGTGGTATAATGATTATGAAACCATTGCTTTTTCATGCTTCTAACAAGACTACTAATAATGAGAGAAGACGCGTTATTCATATCGAATTTAGTAATCTGGAATTACCAAATGGATTGGAATGGAGCGAAAAAACAAAGCTTAATTAATCAAAGCTTTTAAATTTTTAAACACAATCTAGCCCAGATGGAAACGGCATCCTTTTTCTGGCTCCTTTAGCCAGGAAAAGATAGAGTGTACAGCTGGAAAAAGCTCCTAAAATTTAAACTGGAAAGTACCTTGCTCTTACTTTTTGGTATATTTTAAACAGTAAGAATCCCATTGTTGCTCCTGCTAAATATCCGCAAAGAATATCCAACGGATAGTGCAATCCTAAATAAATACGGCTATAAGCAAAAACTAATGGCCATAAAAACAGGAGTCCAAAATATTTAAAATGTTTGTTAAGCAACAAGTATAAAAAGGTAGCTACTGCCATTGTATTAGCAGCATGTCCTGAGAAAAAGCTGAATGATGAGCGAACTTGTACAATTCGAATAAACGAATTAATATCGGGGTTATTACAAGGTCTTAAACGTTGTACATTATTTTTAACCAAATTTGTTAATTGGTCTGTACAGGTTATTAAAATTGCTATAAAAAGTAATAGATACAAGGTCTGTTTTGTTCCTAATTTTTTATAAATGAAATAAAATAATAACAAAAAAAGTGGAATCCAATTTACCTGATCCGTAATTACGAGCCAAAGTTTGTCGTAAGTTTCGGAACCTAAACCGTTAAGATAAACAAATAAATTAGTATCGAGTTCTTGTAATTTTTCAAGCATTATATCTGACGTTTTATTGGGCCTGTAATTGTATCAATGTCTTCTTTTGTTTTTTCGAATTGCGTTGTAGCATCTCCTAACAAATTAGTTTTGGCTTTTTCTATTTCAGAATTAATATTGCCTGTTATGTTGTCTAATGATTTCGCATCAAAACCGTTAGCTTCTGCGCCTTTTTGAATTTCGCTTTTAATGTCATTGGTCGCATTTTTAAGTTGCGCCATTGCTTTCCCCATAGTACGAGCAATTTCTGGCACTTTATCTGAACCAAAAAGCATAAGTACTACAAATAGTATAAAAACTAATTCTCCTCCTCCTATACCAAACATATCTTTTTTATTTTATGTGCCACAAAGATATTAAATTTTGTAGCCTACTGTTTTAAAATTTACTTAAAAAAAGAGACCCTTGCGAGTCTCTTATCTTTTTATGCTTAATCAAATTTTGATTTTACCTCTACTTTTGGCCATGCATTATTAGTTACATCAATATCTGCAGTAAGTAATTTTGGGTCAATTTGAATGCTTTTTATAGCTTTCTCTGTTGCATATACTTTTTTGGCTGTATCATTATTTTTTCTCCAGATTTGTGCTGGATATTTAAATTCTTCTTTACTTCCGTCCTCATAAGTAATCTCTACAAGAATAGGCATGATCATTCCTCCTGGTTTTTCAAACTCTACTTCGTAAAAATATTTAGGTGATTTTAAATTTGCTTTTTCTTCTGCATTAAATGTTTGCGCAACATAATCTGATAATAATTTTACATCATCAACCTTTAAGGCTTTTTTATCAGATCCTTTTAATTCTTTATTATCACTTGCAATTAAATATACAAAAGGTCCTTTTTCAAAACCAAAACGTCCTTTTCTAATCTTAGTATCTTTTAGCTCTGCTGTAGCAGTTTCGCTAACATAATATTGTTTTACATCTTTAATTCCGATATCTACAAAATCTGTTGAGTAAAACCACCCTCTAAAAAACCAATCAAGATCGACTGCCGAAGCATCTTCCATCGTTCTAAAGAAATCTTCTGGTGTTGGGTGCTTAAATTTCCATCTGTTTGCATATGTTTTAAAAGCATAGTCAAACAATTCTCTTCCCATAACTACTTCTCTTAAAATATTAAGTCCTGTAGCTGGTTTTCCGTAAGCATTATTACCAAATTGGTGAATCGTCTCTGAGTTTGACATAATTGGCTCTAAAAACTTTTGATCTCCACTCATGTAAGGAACAATATTTTTTGCAGGACCACGTCTTGATGGGAAATTAGGATCTAACTCCTGCTCTGCCAAGTACTCTAAAAATGAGTTCAACCCTTCATCCATCCAGCTCCATTGGCGCTCATCGGAATTTACAATCATAGGGAAAAAGTTATGCCCTACTTCGTGTATTACTACACCAATCATTCCGTTTTTTATTTCTTTGCTCGTCACTCCATTTTCATCAGGACGACCAAAATTCCAACAAATCATTGGATATTCCATCCCTTGATCTTCTGCCGAAACTGAAACTGCTTTTGGGTAAGGATAATCAAATGTGTGTGATGAATAACTTTTTAATGTATGTGCAACTGTTATTGTTGACGTTTCTCCCCAAAGTGGGTTTGCTTCTTTTGGATATACTGAAGCTGCCATAACTGTTTTACCTCCAAGCTTTACTGCCATTGCATCATAAATGAATTTTCTTGATGTTGCAATCCCGAAATCACGTACGTTTTTAGCACTAAATTTCCATGTTTTTTTCTTTTCAGAAAATCCTTTCTCTGTTGCCTCTGCTTCTTCTTGTGTAACAATTACAACTGGCTTATCGTATGATTTTTGAGCAAGCTCATATCTTTTTACTTGTTCTGGAGTAAACACTTCACTTCTGTTTGTTAATTCTCCTGTGGCTTCCATTACGTGATCTGCAGGAACGGTAATATTAACATCAAAATTTCCGAATGGTAAAGCAAATTCTCCTCCTCCCCAAAACTGCATGTTCTGCCAGCCTTCTACATCATTATAAACTGCCATTCTTGGATAGAATTGCGCAATTACGTATAATCTATTTTTGTCTTTTTCAAAAAATTCATATCCTGAACGTCCTCCGTCTTTTCTATAATTATTAATGTTATACCACCATTTAATAGAAAATGAAATTTTTTCACCAGCTTTTAAAGGCGCAGGTAAATTAATTCTCATCATGGTTTCATTAATTGTATAAGACATCGGATTTCCCTTTGCATCTTTTACAGACTCAATATTAAAACCTCGCTCAAGTCCGTCTTTTAAGTATTTGTTCGAAAAACCTTCAACTGCTAAAACTTGATTAATTTTATCACTCTCGGCTAATGTAGTTTGTGTATTTTTTTTAGCCTGATTTTGATCTAGTTGCAACCATAAATATTCTAAATTATCTGGAGAATTATTAGAATATGTAATTGTTTCTGACCCGCTTAATTTTGCGTTTTTATCATCTAACTCAACATCAATTTTATAATCGGCTTGTTGCTGATAATATGCTGGCCCTGGCGCTCCAGATGCTGTACGAAACATATTGGGAGTAGCCAATAAGTCATACATTTGACTAAATTTGTTAGTATCGTACTTCCCTTGTTGCTTTATTGGTGTGGTATTTTTTTCCTGCGCAAACATGATTGCAGGAAAAAACAATAAAAATGATATTCTTCTCATAAACTGGTTTTTTGGAGTTTTTGTCAGGGTGTGAAAATAACAATTAAAAAAATATTCATCTCCATTTATTCATACTTTAACAATTCTTTCCTTGAAGATTCTGTAAAAAGCACACTCTTTTTGCTCCCTAATACCGAAACATGTGTAATATTTTGTTGCTCGGTATTCCAGTCTACCAAAATTGTATTCGAAATTTCTAAGCTCTTAACTTTATCAACATCTTTTATTCTGGAATAACAAACCAAAACATCATTTGATTCAACTTCTTTCGATAAAAACGTGATTGGTCGTGACTGACCATTTACTTTAATAGTAAAATTTTCAGCAAGATATTTTTTCAAAAGGGCAACATCGGCTTCAGTTTCTTTTTCTGTGCCGATGTTGGACTTGATTTTATATTTTTTTTCTACTCCATTATTTAAATCATCAATAAAAATTCGAGATGTAATTTGAAGCATTTTTTTTTCGGGAGCATAATTTATTTGATATACCCCAACATAAAATTTATGAAAAGCAAATGATGATAATGATAGGAACAATAACCCTATTAAAGAGTAAGCTACAATTTTTCTCATTTTTTAATATCATTCACTTTTTTGAATTCTTTACTTTTATTAATTAAAAAATCCATTAACTGAAATCTATCTTCTGGTTTTAGATATTGTTTTGAAACAGGATCATTAGAAGAATACATCAGGAACAAATCAATCTCATCATCTTGTAATTCTAAAGTTTTAGCAAAGAATGACGGACTGAAATTTGCTCTTACATATTGCGTAAAAGCTACATCGTCTACAGGAACTTCTTTTTCGCCTGATTTATTCAAGAGCTTTTTAACATCTTTAAATATCCTCACGAAATCTGTACCGTATTTTATGGTTTGATCTGAATAAGAAACACTGTTTTCTGGGGTTGACTGTTTATCATCCTCAAATTGCATATCAACATATTTCTGACTATTCTTATCCAGTGATTTTACTTTTAATCCTTTTGGAATAACCACTTCTTTTAACTGATTATTTTTAAGCCCTAATCGTACTACTAAAAGACGCTCAGCAAACTCTTTTTCTGTCAGCACCATTTTTCTTGTTTGAAAAGCCAAACTCGAAAACAACAAAGTATCTTTTGGTTTCGCCAGTATATCAAACAATCCGTTTGAAGAAATAAAGGTTCTTGTTTTTGTATTAACATTCAAAACATAACCACTTTCCAGGGCAACCGAGTCATTTACTACTCTTCCATGTAAAGACATTCTTGTTCCAGTTTGCGCGATACACAACTGACAAAATAAACTCAAGATCAATATTCCAATTTTATTTCTCATTTTCGATAATTGTTAAATATTTTTGCGCCAAACCTGTTATTAAAAACATACTCATTGTTTTGTTTTTGGCATTCAACGAAGTTACAAACTCTGGATCATCTATGCAATACAACTGGAACCCTTTTATATGCTCTAGCGGAATCTTTAATCTATCAGTATAATAATTCTCTTCGAAAAGATATTCAATTTTTGAATACAACATCTCTTTTTTCTCTACTGCTACTTCTTTTTTCAGCATAGCGGTCCGACCAGATATCTTATTTAAGAGCGCATCTGTCATAGTAGACTTGGCTGTGTATAATTTTCGTTCTGCCGGGGTGTATTTCTTTTGTCCATAAGGTATGATCCCTAAATTTTCGGCATTTATGTTTGAAAATTCATTTATAACAACCTCTTTTAATTCTATGTTTTTAGGAACCATTTTTACCAGTAACAAGTCTAATTTCAAATCATTAGCCGTAATTCTTTTTCGGAGCGGTTCTAGATTTACTGCCAAAAAAACCAACACATCTCCTTCTTTGATAACGATAGAAAACTGCCCTTTATTATCCGAAATAGTAGTTTCCTGAGTGGTATTATTGACTATTGTTATAGCTTCGACCGAACTTGAGTCGGCGGTAATTCTTCCGGAAATTTCTTTTGTAACAACAGTTTGCCCAAAACTAATTTGAAAGAATAAAGATACAATAAATAAAAGTAAAGTATTAATTATTTTCACGTGCTATTATTTCTTTGTACTTCTCTGCTAGTTCTCCTAGCAAGAATTCGGTAGTCGTTTTGTTTTTAGAGCTTAAAATCTTTGTAAAACTTTCATTTTCTACTGCAAAATATTCAAATCCCTTCACATAATCCAAAGGAATACTAAGCTTTCGTACAAAGTGATCTGTATCAAACATATTTTCCAAAAGCTTCATGAAGATTTCTTTTTTCTCTACAGCAAGTTCTTTTTTAAGCATTTTTGACCTGCCTGAAAACATATTTATTATAGGATCCAGACCAACTGAACCTCCCAATCCTACTGAAGCATCCAGATCGGTTCCTCCTTTTAATCTACGCTCTGCAGTTGTGTAAGAACGTTGCCCCGCAGGAATTATCCCTAAGGCAACTGCATTAATATTATCGTATCTTTTTATAATGACTTCTCGCAACTGATTCACTAGTGTTTCCAATTTTACCACAAACTTTGCCGATGCCAAATCTTCGTCTGTCAAAACAATTCGACGTTCTTTAAGCTGTACCGACGAAAAAATAAGCGTATCACCTGTTTGGACTGGTATCGAAAAAGAACCTTCCTTATCTGTAACTACAGAAGCTTCTGTCCTTAAATTAACCACATAAATCCCCTCCAAATCCATTGTATTAGCATCTATTTTTCCTTTTAAAACAGGAGAAACAGCAACTTGAGCCAAAAGATTATTAGCTAGACAAATAAAAAACACACATACAACCTTGTTCATCAAAACATTATAAGGATAAGCTGTAAAAGTATCTTAATGTCATCTAAATTTAATATTAACGACTTGGTAAAAATATGTTAATTAAACCTTTATTTTACGGCTTTAAAACGCACTATTTAATATCTTTAACTTAACAAAAACCATTACAAAATCTATGAAAAATATCATTATTGCCAGCACCTCTACTCTTCACGGTGGCAGCTATTTAGATTATTTATTACCCGAATTGCAAGTGCATTTTAAGAACTGCAAAACACTTCTTTTTATCCCTTTTGCAAGACCTGGAGGAATTTCGCATGAACAATACACTAATACTGTTTCTCAAGCTTTTGAAAAAATAAACATTAAAGTAAAAGGAATTCACGAATTTGAAGATGCTACAACAGCGATTAACAATGCCGAAGGAATTTTTACTGGTGGCGGAAATACTTTTTTGTTAGTAACACAACTATACAAAAATAACATTATGACGGTTCTTGCTGAAGCTGTTAAAAACGGAACTCCTTATTTAGGAACCAGCGCAGGAAGCAACATTTGCGGACTATCAATGCAAACTACTAATGATATGCCAATTATCTACCCGCCAAGTTTCCAGACTTTAGGATTAATTCCGTTTAACTTAAACCCTCATTATTTAGATCCAGATTCTCAGTCTAAACATATGGGCGAAACTCGCGAAACAAGAATAAAAGAATTCCATGCTTTTAATACACTTCCAGTTTTAGGATTGCGTGAAGGAAGCTGGTTAGACGTAAAAGGAGATCAAATTATTTTGAAAGGGAATTTATCTGCTCGTCTTTTTAGACAAAATCAAGAGCCTGAAGAATTAGAACCTCAAACAAATTTGAGTTATGTGCAATAAAAAAGCCGAAACTATTAAGTTTCGGCTTTTTAAAGAGCGAAAGACGAGGCTCGAACTCGCGACAACCAGCTTGGAAGGCTGGAGCTCTACCAACTGAGCTACTTTCGCATTAACAGGGTGCAAATATAAAAAAATTAAATCATTCTAAAAAATAAAAATCAAAAATTTTTTCTTTTTAAAAGAAACCGAAACATTTGCAATTTCGGTTTCTTTAGAGCGAAAGACGAGGCTCGAACTCGCGACAACCAGCTTGGAAGGCTGGAGCTCTACCAACTGAGCTACTTTCGCATTACTGTGGTGCAAATATAGATAATAACTCCAGTTAAAAACAAGTTTTTTTTACAAAAATTTCAAAAAATCTTAAACAAATTCTTTAATATATTTAAAACTAAAAAGTTATAACTTTACTATTCTTTAAAAATTATGTCAAACATACAAGAAATATCTGCCCAAGAAACTTATTTAGTACGCAATCCTGTTCTACGAAAAGGAAAACCTATAGAAAGCTGCCACTTTGATGGTGATGATTTACCTACAACGCATCACTTTGGTTTATTTGAAGATAAAAATTTAGTAGGAATTATTTCGCTATTCCGAAATTCTAATATTACCTTTGCGGAAAATTTCCAATCGCAGATTCGAGGAATGGCCGTTTTGGACGATTTTAGAAAAAAAGGATTGGGGGAAGCTTTGGTTATTTACTGTGAAGAATATTGTATTAACAATAATTGTAAACTAATATGGTTTAACGCCAGAACCGAAGCTGTTGGATTTTATGAAAAAATGGGCTACCAAAAGACTGGTGCAATTTTTGAAATAAAAGATGTTGGGAAACACCTGTTAATGTATAAAAAACTTTAAAATGAATAAACTTTACTTTTTAATATTACTATCAATCTTTATAAGTTGCAAAAAAGAAGAAAAAGCAATTCCTGTAAAAAAAGCGGAACCTCTTCCTGCAATTGTTCAAACTGATGAACGAAAAATTCAGTTGGACACATCGGTGATAGGCTCTTTTAAAAGTGAAGATCTTAAAAAATTTTACATCGCATCTCATAATGAAACCGTTTGGGGAAATCTTGAAAAAAGAACCTTCATTATTGATGAATTAAAAAAATCTGAATCTCTTGGTTTAGAACCAAACGATTATAGCATAAAAAGAATAGAAAATTTTGAAAGTAAAATAAGTAAGTTAAACGATACCGACTTGGCTCTATATGACGTTTTGCTTACTTATAATTTTCAGAAATACTTAACGCATTTACATAAAGGAAAACTGAATCCTAAGAAACTATATAATGATTGGGATTTAAATGACAAACCTTTTAATGTAAATACCATTCTTATAAAAGCTTTTAATGACAATGATTTAACGCTTGCTATCGAAAAAAGTCAGCCAAAAACATATACCTATAAAAGGTTACTAAAAGCACTAGAATTACTAAATGAATTTCCAGACGACAACATTAAAACCATCGAAGTTGAAGATAAAGTAACATTGCACGACACTAATAACGCAATGATTACAATTAAAAAACGCCTTTTATACTGGAAAGATTTAACAGGGAGAGACAGTTTAACATCTACTTACGACAATAAGACATTTGAAGCTATTAAAAAATTCCAAACTCGTCATGGCTTAGCTGCCGATGGTGTTATTGGTAAAGGAACTGTTAATGCTTTGAATTTTTCTAAAATCAGACGAAAACATCAAATTATCAGCAACATTGAGCGCTGGAGATGGTTTGCAGATACGCTTGCCGAAAATTATTTTATAATAAACATTCCTGATTACAGCCTACACGTTGTTGAAAACAAAGACACTACTGTTGTTCGAAAAATTGTTGTGGGTACCAATAGCCGAAAAACACCTATTCTAACCTCAACTCTTAAAACTGTTGTCTTTAACCCAACATGGACTGTTCCGCCAACTATATTAAAAGAAGATATTGTTCCTGCAATGAAACGCAATCGAAATTATTTAAAAAATAAAAACATTACGATTTACAGTAAAGACAACTCTGTTGTAGAACCTAGTGACTGGAATGAAAATTCTCCTGGTAGTTATCGCTATGTACAAAGTCCTGGAAGTAGTAACTCATTGGGATTAATGAAAATCTTGTTTCCAAATAACCATAGCGTCTATTTACATGATACCAATCACCGTAACTTATTCGGAAGAAACAATCGTTCATTAAGTTCTGGTTGTGTTCGTGTCGAAAATCCTTTGGAATTAGCACAACATATATTGGACTCTAATAACTGGTCGAAAGAAAAAATAGATTCTCTTATAGTTACTAAAAAAACTACCAATGTAAGAATTGCCAAAAAATACGCTATGTATCAATGGTATTGGACCGCCTGGAGCGAAGACAATTCTTTACAATTTAGAAATGACATCTACAATTTAGACACCGATTTATATGCTAAGTTAAGAAATTAGCTTTTCTTCCATCGTAAAAGTTCTTGATGGATGATAGATATATAAACACGATTTATCTTTTATTGCTTCGATAATTGCATTAGTTAATTCTACAGGAATAGCAGGACAACCTTGGCTACGACCTAACCTTTTATTGTTTCTAATAAATGACTCAGAAACATAATCGGCTCCATGAATTACTACTGCTCTTTCGCGCGCATTATCATTAACTCCTCTTTCTAAACCATCTAAACGTAACGAGATTCCGTGTTTTCCTCTATACACCTCACCTGTTGCATAAAAACCAAGACTACTTTTATAGGAAGAATTTGTATTTGAAAAATCTGATGCGAATTCTTCACCTGTATTTCTTCCGTGAGCAACCAGAGATTGAAACAATACGGTATTGGTAGAAAGATCGATAACCCAAAGACGTTTCAGATTAGAAGACAAACTAAAATCTACCAAAGTCAAAAGATCTTTTTGAATAAGTCCTTTTTCCTTTAATAAATAAAAACCTTTTAAAGCCTCTGTAAAACTCTTAAGTTCAGGTAAATCAAAATTATTTGCATTAAGTGTACTATAAACCGCTTTGATTCTTAAATCTAAGCTTGCAGTTACTGTACTAGCGATATTTTTCTTTTCAACTTTTTTAACTTCTGTAGTTGTTTTTGTATCCGTGGTAAATGACAAAAACAACATTAACAATATGGGACAAATCTTATAAATCATTGAATGCGTTTAGGTTATAATTTGTTTCGTGGTTCGCAAATATATAAAAAATATGTAGCTCCCAAAATTTTACAGTAGAAACGAAGTACTTTTTAATCATTTTTTAACGAATACAACCTAATATTTATTGTATTCTCTTAATGAAATTATAACAAAACTTATTGAAACACAGTAAACTATAAGCCAAAACCTACATATTAGAAAACCAAATTAATCAATTATACCACATTTAGCTACACTAATTAATTACATCATTTTAAAGTAAATAGACTTTTTTAAGCACTTCCTGATTATCTCAAATACTTTATTCTTTAATAACATAAACAACTTACTTATTCAGGAATGTATTAAACCATATTTTATCGGTAAGCATTCACCATTTCATTGACTATAATGGCATCAAAAACAAAACCTAATCTGCATTTATTTTAAAAAATTACACCTTCTATAATTAAATTATTATTTTTTTATACCGTTCCCTTTATAAAGCATAATTGTATCTAAGTCTTTCTTAAACATTTTACAAATGGCTTATCTTTGTGCAAAATAAATTCTGATGAACAAAAAAGTAATCCTTATGATTTTAGATGGTTGGGGAAAATCTCCTGACCCTAAAGTATCTGCAATAGACAATGCAAATGTTCCATTTATAAATAGCCTTTACAAAAACTACCCAAGCGCACAACTTCGTACCGATGGTTTAAATGTAGGTTTACCAGAAGGGCAAATGGGAAATAGTGAAGTTGGACACATGAACCTTGGTGCGGGAAGAATCGTTTACCAGGATTTAGCAAAAATAAACCTTGCTGTAGCTCACAATACTTTAGCCAAAGAGCAAGTACTTGTAGATGCGTTTACTTATGCAAAAGAAAACAATAAAAAAGTACATTTTTTAGGTCTTGTTTCTGATGGTGGTGTTCACTCACACACTTCTCACCTACGAGGATTAATTGATGCTACTCAAGAATACGGTTTGGACAAAGTATTTGTTCATGCCTTTACCGATGGTCGTGATGTTGATCCTAAATCTGGAGCAACTTACATACAAGATTTAGAAAACCATATTGCAAATACTCCAGTAAAAATAGCATCTGTTATAGGTCGTTATTATGCAATGGATCGTGACAAACGTTGGGAACGTGTAAAACTAGCTTACGATTTAATAGTAAACGGATTGGGCACACACTCAAAAGATGCCGTAGCTTCTATTAAAGAAAGCTACGAAAATAACATTACTGATGAATTTATCGCTCCAATCATTATGGTTGATGCAAATGATAAACCATTAGCAACTATCGAAGAAGATGATGTTGTTATTTTCTTCAATTTTAGAACCGATAGAGGTCGTGAACTTACAGAAGCTCTTTCGCAAGAAGATTTTCATGAGCAAAACATGCATAAATTAAAATTGTATTATGTAACGCTTACTAATTACGACGAAACATACCTAAACGTAAAAGTTGTTTACAACAAAGACAACATTACCGAAACATTAGGTGAAGTTTTAGAGAAAGCGAATAAAAAACAAATTCGTATTGCCGAAACGGAGAAATATCCTCACGTAACTTTTTTCTTTTCTGGCGGAAGAGAAGTTCCTTTTGAAGGCGAAAGCAGAATCTTAAGAAATTCTCCAAAAGTAGCAACTTACGATTTACAACCAGAAATGAGTGCATTTGAATTAAAAGATGCATTAGTGCCTGAATTAAATAAAGGTGAAGTAGATTTTGTATGTTTAAATTTTGCCAATGGTGATATGGTAGGACATACAGGAATTATGAGCGCTGCAATATTAGCTTGTGAAGCTGTTGATGCTTGCGTAAAAGAAGTTATCGAAGCTGCTCTTGCAAATGATTATACTACAATTGTAATTGCCGATCACGGAAATTGCGAAACTATGATTAATCCTGACGGAAGCCCTAATACAGCACACACAACTAATCCTGTGCCGATTATTTTGGTTGATAAAGAATTAAAAACAATACACGATGGTGTTTTGGGTGACATTGCTCCTACTATTCTTGAGTTAATGGGAATTCCACAACCTGCTGCAATGACTTGTCATTCATTGTTGTAAAAGCATTCGTTTTAGCTTACAGTAACAGTATTCAGTTGCAATCATCACTGAAAACTGGTACTGCGACTGAAACTGAAAACTATTTTAAAAAAAGCTGTTCTTGATTTAAGAACAGCTTTTTTTTTGCACAAATAAAGGTTAAATACTCAAAGTTGAAAGTAATACTATTATATTTGCATTTAAAATAACTTTTATGGAGGCTATACTATCAAATTTAAAAATCCAAGTCAATGAAAAGATCTATGTAAAGGATCCGGAAACATCTGCCTTAGGAAAAAAAATTATTGAACAAAGTATTCTTCTCATCGATGCAATTGGCTTTGATAATTTTACATTTAAAAAATTAGGTGTAGAAATAGGATCTAACGAAAGTTCGATTTATCGTTATTTTGAGAACAAACACAAATTATTAGTCTACCTCTCCTCTTGGTACTGGAGCTGGATGGAGTACAAACTGGTTTTCTCTACTACTAACATCGTAGATAAAAAAGAAAAACTTAATAAAGCCATTACCATTGTTACCGAAAAAGTAACCGATGATGTCTCTACAGAACATATTAATGAAGCGATTTTAAATAAAATTATAATTGCCGAATTCACTAAAACATTCCATACTAAAGAAGTGGATCAAGAAAACAAAGAAGGCTTTTTTTTAATATACAAAAGAGTTATCAATCGGATTGTTTCTATTGTAAAGGAAGTAAATCCGGACTACCCTTTTGCAAAATCTCTAGTATCGACTATTGTAGAAGGAAGTTTGCACCAACATTTCCTGACAGATCATTTAAAGACAATCACAGATTGCAATGAAACCGTTACAACTACTCAATTTTATTTAAATCTTGCAGAAAACGTTTTGCGCTAAAAACAACCAATTATGACTCCAATAAAACGATTTTACAATTTACTTGAGCTAGATAAAAAAGACATTTATCAAATCTTTTTCTATGCTATTTTTGCAGGATTAATAAGTTTGTCGCTTCCGTTAGGAATCCAAGCCATTATTACTTTTATACAATCTGGCAGGGTAAGTGCATCCTGGATTGTTCTTATCATCTTAGTTGTTGCCGGAGTTGCGCTTGTTGGTATTTTATCTTTTATGCAATTGCGAATTACAGAAAATTTGCAACAAAAAATATTTGTTCGCGCTTCATTTGAATTTGCAGCTCGTTTACCAAAAATAAAACAATCAGAATTGTATGGTACATATCCTCCAGAACTAACAAATCGTTTTTTTGATACCATGACCATCCAAAAAGGAACTTCAAAATTATTGACTGATTTTTCGGCAGCCTTACTCCAAATCACTTTTGGAATCATCCTGCTGTCCTTATACCATCCTTATTTTATTGTATTTGGTCTCTTATTGTTCCTTCTTTTATACTTCATTTTTAAATTTTCGTACAAATCAGGTTTAGAAACTAGTTTAAAAGAATCGAAATTCAAGTATAAAGTTGCAAGCTGGTTACAAGAAATGGCACGTAATAATTATAGTTTCAGGAATGAACTTAATTATGATTTTGCACTTCAAAAAAACAACTCAATAGTAAGTGGCTATCTTACGTATCGCGAAAAACATTTTAGCGTTATCAAAAGACAATTTACACAATTGATTCTTTTTAAAATCATTATAACTGCCAGTTTACTATCTATTGGAGGGTATTTAGTATTAAGTCAGGAAATGAATATTGGACAGTTTGTTGCTGCAGAAATCATCATCTTATTAGTTATTAACTCTGTTGAGAAAATCATTCTGGGACTCGAAAGTTTTTATGACGTTTTGACTTCTGTTGAAAAAATAGGACAAGTAACAGATTTAGAATTAGAAGAAAATTCAGATTCCCAAAATGACCGTTGCTATAATAACATCACTTTAGAAACAGAAGGTTTAAGTGTAAAGTTTCCAGATTCTCAGAAGAATGCGCTGGATTCTATTACCCTTAAAATAAATCAGGGAGAAAAAATAGTAATTGATGGTCAAAATGGCTCCGGAAAAACTACTCTTATCAGGTTACTATCGGGCGTACTTAAACAAAGTTCTGGTGCTTTTTATATCAATGATGACACCTTTAAGAAAATAAACCTAAAACAATATCGCTCACAAATAGGCAGTATTATTCATAATGAAACCCCGTTTGAAGGAACCATTTTAGAAAACATTACTTTTAATGACCCATCGATAAGCTCTGAGGATTTAAAGTGGGCCGTAGATGGAGTTCAACTTAGCCCATTTATTAAATTATTACCAAAAGGTTTAGACACACATATTTACCCGGAAGGAAGACAATTATCTTCCTCTAATGCTCAAAAAATATTATTAGCAAGAAGTATTATTCATAAACCAAAAATCCTTTTTTATGAAGATCCAACAGATACCATGGATGATGATGTTGCAAATGAAATTATTGATTTTATAACTTCCGACAAGAATAAATGGACCATTATTGTTTCCTCTAAAAATCCTTATTGGAAAACAAAATCGACTCGAAAAATAACCATGCAAAACGGCCTTATCATACTTGATCAAAAAAACAATACGCCATGCTAAACATTTCCGACAATAAAACAAAGTTACAGCCTCTTGACAAGTATAAAACTATAAAAGACCTAAGCAATAGGCCTCATTATAAAATCCTGAATAAAATAATAATAGGCACCGCAATCTTTGTAATAATATCGCTTTTCTTGCCTTGGACACAGAACATTTCTGGTTCAGGATCTGTAACGACCTTAAAACCCAACCAAAGACCACAATCTATCCAGAGTATTATTTCGGGTCGAATTGAGAAATGGTATGTACAAGAAGGGGATTTTGTAAAAAAAGGAGATACAATCATGTTTATTTCTGAAATAAAAGAAGACTACATGGATCCAAATTTAGTAGAAAACACTAAAAACCAAGTTGATGCTAAAAAGCAATCTCTAGAATCCTATGGAGAAAAAGTAAACACACTTTCTAAGCAAATAGAATTTATAGAAAACGAGAAGAAATTAAAATTAGAGCAAGCAAGAAATAAAGTAAAACAATCCCTTTTAAAAATAAAAAGCGACAGCATTGATCTTGTTGCAGTTAAAACGCAGCTAAAAATTGCAAACACACAATATAATCGTGCCTTGCAACTAAACAAAGAAGGTTTAAAACCGATGACCGATGTAGAGGAAAAACGCTTGAAATTACAAGATGTTGATGCTAAAATTGTAACTCAGGAAAATAAATACTTAACCAGCAAAAATGAATACATAAATGCTAAAGTAGAGATTAACAGAATCACTGCCGAATATTCTGAAAAAGCAGCTAAAGCAAAAAGTGACCAATATACAACCTTGAGTAATAAATTTGACACTGAAGCACAGGTTAATAAACTAGAAAATCAATATGTAAATTATAGTGTACGTAATGGTATGTATTACATTAAAGCAGCACAAAATGGTTACATTAACAGAGCTTTGCTGGCTGGTATTGGCGAAACCATAAAAGAGGGAACTCCGATAGTAACCATAATGCCATCTGAATATGATATTGCGGTCGAAACCTTTATAAATCCTATTGATTTGCCTTTGATAAAAAAGGGAGAAAAAGTACGTGTTTGGTTCGATGGTTGGCCTACAATAGTATTCTCGGGCTGGCCTGATATATCTTACGGAACATTTGGAGGGCAAGTTGTAGCTATAGAGAATTTTATTAGCGACAATGGCAAATATAGAATCCTGATTGCCCCAGACCCATCCGAAGCTAAATGGCCTAAACAACTTAGTGTTGGTTCTGGCGCACAAACAATTGCTTTGTTAGACACTGTACCAATTTGGTTTGAGATTTGGAGAACCCTTAACGGATTCCCTCCAAATTATTACAAGAATGAGACAAAAACCACAAAAGAAAAAAAATAATGAAACCACTACTTTTTGCCTTTCTTTTTATTGGTTTTACCGTTTTTGGTCAAGAACCAATAGCTAAAGAATTCAGCTATAATGAATTTCTTGGATATGTAAAAAAATACCATCCTTTGGTTAAAAGTGCTAATTTGGAAGTCAGTGAAGCCCAAGCCAATTTAATGATGGCCCGAGGTGGTTTTGATCCAAAAATTGAAGTCGATTTTAGTCAAAAACAATTTAAAGACAAAGAATACTACTCCATTTTAAATAGCAGTTTTAAAATTCCGACTTGGTATGGAATCGAGTTAAAAGCAGGGTTCGATAATAACGAAGGTGTTTATCTTAATCCCGAAAACACAACTCCTAATAAAGGATTAACTTCTTTTGGAATTAGTGTACCTATTGGGCAAGGGCTATTCATAAACCAAAGAATGGCAGATGTTCGAAAAGCAAAGATTCAGATAAAACTAAGCGAATCCGAAAGAAAACTTCAAGCCATTGCTGTATTGTACGATGCTTCGATTGCTTATTTTAACTGGAAGAAGAATTTTGACGAAATGAAGCTTTACGAAACGTACAATAATAATGCGCAAATACGCCTAACAGGAATCAAAGCCTTAATAAGCCAAGGAGACAAACCTGCAATTGATAGTATTGAAGCTGGAATTAGTTTAAAAAATAGAGAATTAAGTCTTGAGGATTCTAAACTAAAACTTGCCAAATCAAAACTAGAACTATCTAATTTTCTTTGGTTAGAAAATAATATTCCGCTAGAGATGTCCGATAGTCTTATTCCTGAAACTGAGCTAGAAAACTCATTGCAAGAAACCTTAAAGACCAATGATTTATTACAAAATGATTTTAGCTTAGAAACGCATCCGAAAATAAATGCACTACAAAACAAAATAGAGATTTTGAATGTAGAAAAAAAGCTAAAAGAAAATATGTTGTTGCCCAAAATAAATGTGGGTTACTCCTATTTATCAGAGCCTGGTTACATTGATAATTATCGTTTTGAAGATTACAAAATAGGACTAGAATTTTATTTTCCTTTATTTTTAAGAAAGGAACGAGGGAGCTTAAAACTGGCAAAATATAAACTTCAGGAGAATGAATTTGCTTTGGCTTTAGAAAAAACACAATTAACCAATAAAATAAGCGCGCAAAAAACAGAAATCACCTCACTCTTAAAACAAAAGAAACTGGCGAAAGATTTGGTCGAAAACAATGTTACAATGCTCAACTCCGAAGAACGTTTATTTTCGTTTGGAGAAAGCTCTTTATTCTTAATTAATACTCGAGAGAATAATTTAGTAAGCGCCAAACTTGCTGCTATTGCCTTAGAAAACAGATTTTATATTTCTAACTCAGAACTCTTTAAAATCATGGCAAATCCTGATTAAAACTAAACTTAAAATATCCTAAAAAGAGACAAGTCTTACGATTTGTCTCTTTTTTTTAGGTAATAATATGTTCGATAAAATAAATAAAAAGACCCACAAACCCACCTACTACAGTTCCGTTAATTCGGATAAACTGGAGATCTTTCCCAATTTCTAATTCTAACTTATTAGAGATTTCTTCCTTATCCCAACTCTTTACCGATGAAGCAATTAAATCTCCAATCATTTGCTTATTCTTCAAAAGGATTCCCAGCAAATCAATTTTTATAAAATTATTGATTTTACTCAACATAATTTCATCCCCTTTTATACTGACTCCAAAATTCTGAATCATGCTGATGATTTTATTTTTTATTTTAGAATCATCTTTCTTCTCTAAATCGGCAGAAATCGCAACTTTTATCTGACTCCAAATATCATTGATATATTCTTTCACTTCACTCTTATGAGCAAACTCTATCACTAAATCATTTACTTTTTGCTGAAGCTCTGGCGAACTATTTAGCTCTGTAATGAAATCAAGAACATAAGCATTTATTTTCCTTCTGATACTGCTGTTAGAATGTTTTGCTTCATCGATAAATTCATAAAGTCCGTTAAAAATACCGTCTGCAATTTTTTTATCGGCCACACCAAGCGTGTACCAAGGCGTTGACTTATTCACTTTTTCGCGAATCACATCTCTGTTATTCTGCAATTCTTCCGTAAGGATCTTTAGAACATTAGTAATTAACTGCTCTTGTTTTTCACTTTTAGTTAATGATTCCAACCCTACCGCAATCCATTCTCCAAAATTTATTTCTCTTAATTTGGTTTCAAATTTGGCCTGAATAAACTTCTGAACATCTTCATCTACAATTGTTTTTAAAATCCCTGGTATAATATCTTCAATAATTAATGAAGCGATTGTATTTGCATTACTTTTTTCAGATAGCCAGTTTGCAGCCTTTTCGGCAAAATTAAACTGCTCGATTTTTACTTCTAATTTCTCTTTGATTAAAAACTCATCAGAAACAAAAGTGCCTAAATTTTGCCCAATAGCATCTTTATTATTAGGAATTAAAGCTGTATGCGGAATTGGTAATCCCAGAGGATGCCTGAATAAGGCTACTATAGCAAACCAATCTGCAATTCCCCCCACCATAGCCGCCTCACTAAAAGCTTTTAGCCAACCTATTTTAAAATAAATTGCTATTAAAAAAAGAACTACAGCTACACCCAATACTCCCAAAGCAAATCTCTTCATCTTAATCAAACCAGCCGCTTTGCTTATGCCTTCTTGGTTATTACTACTTTTCATAATGTAACGAGTTAATTAATAAGCTAATTTATTCAATTGTTTCTACAACTCTTTTCATTTTAACAAGATAATTTTACAAACTTTCTATATATTTATCATAGCTATTTGACCTAATTATTATTGTTATAATTAAATACAAAAGCTATTTAAAAAAAATAATATTAAAATTGTACTTTTGCCAACTGAAAATCCGAAATTATGATTATTGTAAAATCACGTGAAGAAATAGAATTAATGCGCGAAAGTGCCTTAATCGTATCTAAAACATTAGGAATGATTGCTTCTGAAATAAAAGAAGGAGTCACCACATTATATCTTGACAAACTAGCCGAAGAATTTATTCGTGATCACGGTGCTGTACCAAGCTTCTTAGGTTTGTACGACTTCCCGAACTCACTTTGTATGAGTCCAAACTCGCAAGTTGTTCACGGTATTCCAAATAATACACCTCTAAAAAGTGGTGATGTTATCTCGGTAGATTGTGGTGCATACAAAAATGGATATCACGGAGATCATGCTTATAGCTTTGAAATTGGAGAAGTTGCTCCAGAAGTTAAAAAACTATTACAAGTTACCAAAGAATCTTTATATGTGGGAATCCGCGAATTTAAAGCTGGAAACCGAGTAGAAGATGTTGGAAACGCAATACAAAAATATACCGAAGCACATGGATATGGTGTTGTTCGTGAACTAGTAGGTCATGGTCTTGGACAAAAAATGCACGAAGATCCTGAAATGCCTAACTATGGCAAAAAAGGTAGAGGAAAACTTTTTGTTGAAGGAATGGTTGTTGCTATTGAGCCAATGATTAATCTTGGAACTCGTAACATAAAACAACATAAAGATGGCTGGACAATTACAACTGCCGACGGTAAAGCTAGTGCTCACTTTGAACATGATGTCGCTTTAATTGATGGTAAACCAGAAATCTTATCAACTTTCCAATACATCTATAAAGCACTAGGAATCGAAAGTAATGAAGAGGATGAGTTTAGAAAAGTGCCATTAGTACTGTAACACTAATTTCACGAATTTACACGAATTAATGGATTACTGAAAATTTCACTAATGAATGAGTTATATCTAAAAGACGAGTCTTACAAAATTATAGGAATCTGCATGGAAGTCCATAAAATTTTAGGCAAAGGACATAGTGAAAAAGTTTATGGTGATGCATTGGAATATGAGTTTCAAAAAAACGAAATACCATATAGTCGTGAATTAAAATATAATATAGCTTACAAAGACATTATTTTATCCAGTTACTATTTTGCAGATTTTGTAATTTTTGATAAAATCATTTTGGAACTGAAAGCAATTACAACTCTTTCGAGTAGTGAAATTAAACAAACATTAAATTATCTGGCTGCCTCAAAAAACAAACTGGGTTTACTAGTTAATTTTGGAGAAGACAGCCTTAAATATAAAAGAATAATACTTTAACCCAAGCCTAAGATTCGTGAAATTTCACATTGCATTAATCCGTGTAAATTTGTGAAATTCGTGTTCAAATCTATAAAACCGTGAAGAAACTTTTTAAACTAGTACTTAATACCATTCCACGTCCATTATTAATTCGTTTGAGTTATGTGGCACGTCCTATTTTAGCCTTTACATTAAAAGGAGATAAATTTACTGATCCTATTGATGGTAAAAGTTTCAAAATGTTTTTGCCTTATGGTTATGGAACTCAACGTAACAATGTATTATCACCAAGCACACTTTCTTTAGAAAGACACCGCTTGTTATGGTTATACCTTAATGATCAAACTGATTTTTTTACAGCACCAAAAAAAGTATTACACTTTGCTCCGGAACAAGCTTTTTACAAACTATTCCGCAAGCAAAAAAACCTTGACTATACAACTACTGATTTATTCTCTCCTTTAGCAGATGTAAAAGCAGATATCTGTAATTTGCCTTTTAAGGATAACGAATATGATGTTATTTTATGCAATCACGTTTTAGAACATATTCCTGATGACACAAAAGCTATGCAGGAATTATTTCGCGTTTTAAAACCTGGCGGAATGGCTATTTTGCAAATTCCACAAGATTTATCAAGAGAAGTTACTTTTGCCGATGATACTATTACCGACCAAAAAGAACGTGCTAAAATATTCGGACAATATGACCACGTACGTATTTACGGTCGCGATTATTTTGATAAATTAAGAAGCATTGGCTTTATAGTAATCGAAGAAGATTACACCAACAAAATAGCTCCAGAACTGGTAGAAAAATATTGTTTGGCCAAAGGAGAAATTATCCCACTTTGCTTTAAACAGGAAAACTAAACGCTTTTTCGAACCATATAAGTGATATGAGTTCATTTAAAAAGCTGTTGAGCAATAATACAATCAGACTGAATCATAAAATATGATAATCATTCGAAACCTAACAGGTTTTAAAAACCTGTTAGGTTTATCAATGGAATAATATTTTTTTATTTAAATTTTTGATTCGAATTAATAACTAAAACAAAAAATCCGTTTTTATCTGCGTTTTGCTTTAGCAATCCGTTTTATCTGCGTTACTTTTTAGTTTTTTTTCGAATTAGACAATTTCCCAAATTACAACCAAACCAAACCCTTAATCTTGGAACCTTCGAAATCATTTCAATTTTGTTTTGACATCAGTTTTGAAAAAAATCTGAATACCTATATCCCAACAGCTTATATCGTTGAAGACGCTAATGATAATGACATTAAATATTTAAACAAAAAAGCAAGCGCAGACGTTCTTGAAAGTTTTGGAATTATATTTGAAAATTTAGATCCCAATGCAAAAAAAATACTGACGGCTTGTGAATCTTTAAAGCCTGAATTTATTTTCAAGAAATTTAGCGCTAAAATCAAATCGGCAAAAACAATTACTGATCTGCAAAAAGATTCCAAAATTGATTTTGCAATTCGCCAGCATCTGCAACTAAATTTAAGTTCCTTTTACACACTAATTGTAAAAGAACAATTTCCGTTATCTATTAATATGGGAATTGAAAAAGATTTTTATCGTACACGAGTTAGTACTAATCCTCTCGATTTTGAGCCTCAAATTCAATTTGACAAACACGCAGAAGGAATTACATATACACTATCGTTAAAAGAAAACGAAACTACATTTCTACCCATGAATAGTAGTATCGATATACTGCTGGATGAGCCAGGCTGGTTAATCATTGATAAAAAATTAGGGCAACTAACAGCCTTGAATTCTAAAAAACTTACGCCTTTTTTAAAGAAAAAATCAATCGAAATACCTTCAAGACTAGTTGATGATTATTTTAAAAATTTCATTCCTGAAATAGCTAAAAAAACTGACATTGAAGCAACTGGTTTTGAAATTGAACCTCGTGATAAAATTATCTCCTGTACGATTCAACCTGTTTATGATTTCTTTAAAAACTGTTATTATCTCAACCTTCATTTCGATTATAACGGATATTCATTTGACGCTAGTAAAACTAAAAAAACACATACGTTTGTTGATTTTAGTGTTGCCAATGAACCAAAAATAATTCAGTTTAAACGAAGCTCTGATGAAGATTTATATACAAACAAATTGCTAGAAATTGGTTTCATAAAAATCAAAAATGAATTGTTTGGCTGGAATTCAGATACAGAAACTCCTGATCCTTATACCAATATCCAATTGGTTATTAATCGTAAAGAAGAGTTAGAAAATTTAGGTTTTACAATCCAAAATTTGCAACTGGAAAGCAAAGCAATCATTACAGAAAACCATACCGTTTTATTTTCAAAAGGAGAAACTAAAGAAGATTGGTTTGACATTAAAATAATTATTTCGATTGGAGCATATACAATCAATTTCAGCGAGATTATTCCGAATATAAAAAGCAAAGAAAGACTCTTTTTATTGCCTGACGGAAACTATTTTTTAATTCCTTTAGAATGGCTCAGTAAATATGGTTCACTGGCAAAACTGGCAAAAACAGAGAATGGGAATCTGCTTTTACGCAAAAGTAATTTTGCCGCATTAGATGCTATTCCAGAAATCAAAAATGACGTAAATCCAATTCGCGAAGCTGAATACACCTCTTCTGATTTGCTAAAAGCAACTTTGAGACCTTATCAAATTGAGGGTGTAAAATGGCTTTTGGGACATTTTAATTCCAACTTGGGTGCTTGTCTGGCTGATGATATGGGTCTTGGTAAGACTTTACAAACTTTAGCCGTATTGGTTGCCGTACAGGAACAGTTAGGTTTTACAACCAAAACCACAAATTTTGATTTATTTCAAAATGAAACCATTATTGAAAGAGAACCTTTAAAAACATTGATAGTTTTACCTTCTTCATTGGTTTTTAACTGGTACAACGAAGCGGGGAAATTTACACCACATTTTTCAAAAATGCAGTATGTTGGTAACGACAGAAAATTATTAGCGAGTAGATTAGAATCATCAGATTTAATTTTTACCAGTTACAGCATCATTCATCGCGATATTTCAATTTTAGAAAAATACAATTTCCGTTATTTAATTTTGGACGAAAGTCAATACATTAAAAATAAAAATTCTAAAATTTTTAAAGCTATTACTAAAATAAACACGGAACATAAAATAGCTTTAAGTGGTACGCCTATCGAAAACTCTTTGGACGATTTATGGTCGCAAATGCAATTTATAAATCCGGATATTTTGGGCAGTTATAATTTCTTTGCCGAAAATTTTAAAATTCCAATTGAGAAAAAACAAGATGAAGATAGTTTAGCAGAACTAAAAAATCTTATTCAGCCATATATATTAAGAAGAACCAAAGAGCAGGTTTTAAAGGATTTACCAGAATTGACAGAGCAGATTTATTATTGCGATATGGATCCTGAACAGGAAAAATTATATGAAAAAGAGAAATCAAAAGCTCGTAATTTTTTACTAAAAACTGATGGATCCGGCCCAGACAAAATTAGCATTATCAATACATTGATGAAGTTAAGACAACTGAGTAATCACCCAAAAATGGTAGATCAGGAATCAGAAATAGATTCCGGAAAATATATCGCGGTCACTAATTACCTGGAAACTTTAGTAAAAGAGAAACAAAAAACTATCATTTTTAGTTCATTTGTTACTAATTTGAGTTTCTACACAACTTGGTGTAAAGAAAACAAAATAGCTTTTTGTGAGATTACAGGTGATACTCCTGCCAAGAAAAGAGAGCAACAAGTAAATTTATTTCAGGAAAACGAAAATCCATTGTTATTTTTTATTTCGCTTAAAGCAGGTGGCGTTGGTTTAAATATCACCAAAGCATCTTATGTTTTATTTTTAGATCCATGGTGGAATCCTTTTGCAGAAAAACAAGGAGTTGGACGAGCGCACCGAATTGGGCAATTAAACAAAGTAAACGTTGTAAGGTTTATTTCGAAAAATACGGTTGAAGAAAAAATAATCAAACTGCAAGAAAACAAAAAACTATTATCTGATTCGCTTTTAGAAGAAAGCTTTGTTAACGATGAAATCGAAGTTAATTTGGAGTATATATTAGGTTCCTAATAAATTGGTACATTTTTCGTTATATAAAATTGTTATATTTACAATCTTGCAACATAATATATTATGCCAAATTCATTCTTCCGAAAATTAATTTTTATTCTTGTTTTTACTTCAGCTACAGCCCAAGTACAATCAGAAATCACTCCACCATATAATATCAAAACAGTTTCGTTTGAACAAGGTGGACAAAATGTTGTTCCGATATTTGAATTAGGAAATAGTTTTCAACTCCAGTTTGATGATTTATTTGGTAATGAAGCTGATTATTATTACGAAATTACACATTGCGATTACAATTGGATTCCGTCTGATATCCCAAAAACAGATTATTTACAAGGATTTGACGGTCAGAGAATCACCAATTATACCAATTCATTTAACACCTTACAAATATATTCACACTATAAAGTATCTTTCCCAAATCAATATACTCAATTGTTGATTACAGGTAATTATATTATTAAGATTCTAAATGAAGATAAAGAAGTTATCTTTTCCAGAAAGTTCATTGTATATGAAAACTTAGTTACAGTTCCTGCACAAGTAAGAAGAAGCCGAACGGTAAGCGATATCGAATACAAGCATAATTTGGATTTTGCTATAAAATCTAACTCTTTTCTTTTTCAGACTCCACTACAAAGTGTAAAAGTGTTTTTAATACAAAATGGGAACTTTAATACCGGAATTAAAAACGTTCCACCACAATACACAATTGGAAATGATTTAATATACAAATACAATAATGAAACCCAATTCTGGGCTGGAAATGAATTTTTATATTTTGAAAATAAAGATATTCGTAACGCTGGTAACAATGTAGGAAAGGTAGATTCTAGCAAAGACATTTATAATTCTTATTTATACACCAATAGCGCCAGAGGAAACTTTCCTTACACAAACTATCAGGATATAAATGGAAACTTTGTTGTAAAAAACATGAATGCAACAAACAATGAAGTCGAAGCTGATTATGCCTGGGTTTACTTCTCACTTTCGGCACCAGCCTTCCGTCTCAACAAAGACATTTACATTAACGGAATGTTCAACAATTACGGTTTAACTCCCGAGAATAAAATGGATTATAATACTGAGAAAGGCGTATACGAAAAAGCCATAATGATAAAACAAGGATTTACTAATTACCAATATCAGATAGCCGATAAAAAAGGAGCAATTGATTATGAGAATTCAATCGATGGTAATTTTTTCCAAACCGAAAATGAATACACTATATTGGTTTATTATCGAGAGAATAGAGACCGTTATGATCGTGTAATTGGTAAAGGATATGCAAACTCCCTGAACATCATCAATTAAAAACATTTTAGAAATGGTTTTTTTGAATCATTTTTTTTTGTAAATTTGCTTCTATTACGCACATATATACCACTTTAGTATGGTTTCTCAAATAACAAGAGGCATAAAAATATCCGTTTTAACTAGTTTTGAAGGTACCTACTTCAAGAACTACAAGATTCACTTTGCCTTTAGCTATGTGGTTACTATAGAGAATCATAGCAAGGATTCTGTACAACTTACTTCTCGTCATTGGGAAATTTTTGATTCATTAAACGATATCGAAATAGTAGATGGCGAAGGCGTAATTGGAAAAAAACCAGTTTTAAAACCTGGCGAATTTCATACCTATAGTTCAGGCTGTTTATTGTCATCTCCTTACGGTGCAATGAAAGGATATTTTAACATGGTTAATTTTACTACTACAAAAATTTTCAAAGTTATTGTTCCTACATTTAGAATGTGTGCCCCATTTGCATTAAACTAATCTCTTTTCTATAGAAATTTTTTATAGTTATCTTATACTAAAATTATCAAATTATTAGTTTAACCTTCGTACTTTTGTACAGCGTTAGATAATTCGTATAAAATGAATTATCCAACTGTTAATTTGTCTAATTATCTAATTCTAAACAATATGCTAAAAGGATTTTTTCATGTACCTAAAGCGGTAAACGAACCCGTAAAAGGATATGCGCCAAACTCACCAGAAAAAGCAGCAGTACAAGCAGCTTATACTACAATGTGGAACTCTAAAATTGATGTTCCGTTATACATTGGAAGTGAAGAAATTAAAACTGGGAACACAAGAAACATCACGGCTCCTCATGACCACAAACATGTAGTAGGAACTTACCACCTAGCCGAAAAAAAACATATAGAAAAAGCGATTGCTAATGCGCTTGAAGCAAAAGATGCATGGGCAAATATGGCATGGGAACAACGTGCTGCTATTTTCTTAAAAGCTGCTGAACTTATTGCTGGTCCTTACAGAGCTAGAATAAACGCAGCTACAATGATTGGACAATCAAAAAACATTCACCAAGCTGAGATTGATGCTTCTTGTGAATTGATTGACTTCTTACGTTACAATGTTGAGTTCATGACTCAAATTTACGCAGACCAACCAAAATCTGATTCTACAACATGGAATCGTCTTGAGTACAGACCTCTAGAAGGTTTTGTATATGCAATTACTCCTTTTAACTTTACTGCTATTGCTGCAAATCTTCCTGCAAGTGCCGCAATGATGGGGAATGTTGTTATTTGGAAACCAAGTGATAGCCAAGTATTCTCTACTCAAATTATCATCGAAGTTTTTAAAGAAGCTGGAGTTCCAGACGGTGTTATCAACGTAGTTTTTGGTGATGCATTAATGATTACTGATACTGTATTGGCAAGTCGTGATTTTGCTGGAGTTCACTTTACAGGTTCAACTCATGTATTTAAAGATATTTGGGCTAAAATTGGTGCAAACATTCACAACTACAAAACTTACCCAAGAATCGTAGGAGAAACTGGTGGTAAAGATTTTATCATTGCACATCCAAGTGCTAATGCTAAGCAAGTATCTACAGGAATTGTACGTGGTGCATTTGAATTTCAAGGACAAAAATGTTCTGCTGCTTCAAGAGCATATATTCCACAAAGTTTATGGCCAGCTGTAAAAGAGCAAATAATCACTGATGTGAAATCTATGAAAATGGGTTCACCAGAAGATTTTGGTAACTTTATTACTGCAGTTATTCACGAAGGATCTTTTGATAAATTAGCTAGTTTTATTGACCAGGCTAAAAAAGATGCTGATGCTGAAATAATCGTTGGTGGAAACTACGATAAATCTGTTGGGTACTTTATTGAGCCTACAGTTATTGTAACTACAAATCCAAAATATACTACAATGGAAACCGAATTATTCGGACCGGTTATTACTATATATGTATATGAAGATGCAAAATGGGAAGAGACTTTAGAATTAGTTGATACTACTTCTGAATATGCTCTTACTGGTGCTGTATTTAGCCAAGATCGTTATGCTATCGAAGTAGCTACAACAAAATTACAAAATGCTGCAGGTAACTTCTATATTAATGACAAACCAACAGGAGCAGTTGTAGGAATGCAACCATTTGGTGGTGCAAGAGCATCAGGAACAAATGATAAAGCAGGTTCTGCATTAAACTTATTGCGTTGGGCATCTCCAAGAACAATAAAAGAAACATTTGTAACTCCAGAAGATTACAGATATCCGTTTTTAGGAGAATAATCTCTAAAGTTTAAAAACAATTAAAACCCACAGGTTTCAAAACTATTTGAATCTTGTGGGTTTTTACTTTTATAAAAGATGAAAACATCTTACCTAATGATTATTTGTAATCGTTTTCGTACGCGGTTGGTTATCAAAAACATACCCTTTCCAAAAACCTTATAATGTTACTTTTAAAACCTTTCCTGACATAAAAAAAATAAGCGCACACGTAAATTTGAACTTTCTTAACCTAGTAAATAAACTCATAGGAAAAGAATAGGATGTTCGCACATAAATATGGAATTAAATTAAAATGACTTATGAAAAGTTTAGAGAAAGTACCTGAAATAATCCGTGAAGCAAAAAGTGTTGGTCACGCAATTGATTTTAAGTGGAATGAAAAAATCATGGAGAAACTTATTGATCCGGCAGAGAATCATAATAAACTAGAAAATGCTTTAGAAAGTATTAGTTACAAGGCTTCTTTAGGATTAACGGCTGCATTACTTGAATGGATATACTGGCGTTATAAAAGCCATACCGAATCATCTCAAGAAATGAAGCTGCGCATCGAAGCTCTTTGGTGTTCTATATCAAATCCTGAGTATACCAAACCTCTAGTTTTTGATCTTAATATGGATGCTCCAGCAACTGGTCCTATAGATGGTCCTTTATGGGTTGCTCTTATGAATGTAAGAATGGTAGATGTACTACGCAGAAAAGGATCTTATTATCTTCAAAGTGAAATAGTAGGTTTAGCATTACTTGCACGCCACATTTCTCCAAAGAAAAAAATATTTAATAAATGGCTTAAAAATACTTTAAAAGAACTTAAACATATCTTTCCTTGTCAATATACGTATGACAATATAAAAGCTACAGATGAAGAAGTTTATAATCCATCGGCAGAACCAGTAATTAGCCGTGATTTTTTCTTTGATCCTTTTTATATATACAGTGCAAAATCTTCGGAAACTTCTATAAAAGATTTTGTTGCGAGTTTAAACTACGAAACAAATCCTTTTTTATGTTTCCCAAAAGAGGCTAGTTAATTCAATATATTTTTAGAGAAATCCCCACAAGTTTAAAATGTTTTTAAAACTTGTGGGGATTCTTTTTTGTTATGAATTAAGTCTATTTAGCTAATTCAAAACTAGAAATAGTATGAAACGAATCTATTTCAGTATTCTTCTCCCCTTTAAAAGTATCGTAGTTTACAACCAATAATTTTCCTTTATAAATTATCGTTTCACAAGGGTTATCTAATTGTCCGTCAGAACCATCAGCATTACCATTTTCCCAAATTAAATGAATAGTATTCGTATTTAAATCCAATTGATGAACGCTATTATAGTCATAACTGGCAATAAAAATAGAATTTCTTTTCTCATCGTAAAAAAAGCCATCACAACATTTTAATTTATCCGAGTCAAAAACTACTTTCTTAGATTTTAGCTTACCCTCTTTTGTTAATTCCAGTTTTGTTATCACACCATCTCCAAAATTTCCTGCATATAGATTCCCTTTTTTATCAAAAGCAATACCGTCAATTCCAATAGTTCTTTTTGTTACTTCAGGCTTAAGAGTAAATGTTGTTACTAAATAATTCGGTTTCGTGTTCTTATCCAAAATTATTTTGCCTTTATTTAATTCCTCCAATGAAAAAGTATAAATCCCACTTTCTCGTCTATTCTCAAAAAGAGCATCAGTTATATAAACTCGATTTTTATACCACCTTACAGCTTCGCCAAAGTTGAAACCTTCAGCCAAAACCTCAGCATATTTAGGTTTACCATTCTCGACTACAACTCTTATCAATCTGGAAAAATTTTCGTTATCCGTAAAAAACTGATTATCCATTAAATACAGATTTCCGTCAGGGCCAAATTCCATTCCCATAGGATGTACTTTCTTCGTTATGGGATGTACGGGTAATTTATCAAACCAAGTTACGGGTTTATCATTTTCATCAAATGTTAGAATCTTACTTCCGTGCTTTTCAAACGTAACTGGATTAGTGATTGACAAATAAAGATTCCCTTTTTTATCCAAAGCCATTCCGTCGGGAGTTTGGCAAGTTTCGCCTAAATCGGCAAACAAAGTTGGTTTAATTGTTTTTGAAACTTCACTATAAGTAATTTCTTGTTTGCTCTCTTGCGAAAATAAATTTACGGTATTCATGAAAATCAGAATACCAATTACGCTTTTAATCGTTGTCTTCATTTTGTTTAGGTTTAATTATTTTTTGATCGTTTAATAGAGAATACTTTTTAGTTCATTTACTAAAAATAATGCGAATAGAAGAATCAGTTTTATCATGATTTATATATTTAAAGCGAATATAGCTTTAGAGTCAATTCCCTATTTTATGCGCAACCAAAAACACAACTTTAGCATTCAAATAATCTATTTAAAAAGAATAATGCATTCGTATGCCCAAATGCTATTTTTAGGAGCAAAAAGTCTTTATTTAACCCTACGAACAAAGCATACTTCAATATTTTATTATCTTGTCCCTCTTAAACCGTTATAATGAGTTTTTTAAAAAACATCGACCTAAAAAGAATTCTATTTCATTGTATCTATTGGATTTCCTTTTTGTTATTATACATCTCTGGCAAGTCTAATGATACTAGTTCTTACGACTTTACTTTTGTTTATACCTGGAAAGTTATTGCTCAGGCAATCGCCGCTTACGGATTAATTTATTGGATTATTCCTCAAACTCTGAACAAAAAGAAATACTTGCTTTTTATATTTTCAGCTTTGGGCTGGCTTTATCTTGTTTTTGCTTTTCTAATGATTTTTAAATACTATTATCTAGAACCTAAATTTCCTGGTTTCTTTGATGATTGGCTTGGGTACAAAATGTCTGTTCCCGAAAGATTAACTTCATTTAAATTAATATTCAGAGAGTTTTCTTTTATCACTTATCCAATTATTATATTGGGTTTTATCAGCTTTAATCGCAAGCAGCAACGTCTTTTAAAACTAGAAGAAGAAAAAAAATCGATGGAATTGAAAGTATTGAAGAATCAATTAAATCCTCATTTTCTCTTTAATACGCTGAATAATTTATACACATTAACCCTTAAAAAAGACGATAAAGCACCCGAAGTAATTGCGAAACTATCCGAGATTCTGGACTTTGTTTTATATCGCTGCAATGAAGATTATGTTTCTATCGAAAAAGAAATTGCCTTAATTGATAATTATATTGCTTTAGAAAAACTTCGCTATAGCGAAAACAGACTAGATATTTCGTTTACCAAAGACATTCAGGAAAGCAATAAAATTTCACCTCTAATCATATTGACTTTTATAGAAAATGCTTTTAAACACGGCGTAATTAACGAAACCAAAAAAGCCACTATCAAACTAAATTTAGAGAGCAAAAAAGGACAAATCATTTTTGGCATTGAGAATACAAAACCTCAAAATGGCATTTTAACAATTTCGGATAAATCAAAAATTGGATTAGAAAATGTCCGAAAACAATTAGATTTATTATATCCAAAAAAACATCAATTAGAAATGGAAGAAACGCAAACCCTTTATAAGGTTCAACTTTCTCTTTATCTATAAATTCCAAGAATCAATTTATCTTTTCAAACTAATCATTTCAAATTTCATGAAAAAACGTCTCTTAATTAATCTTTTATCAGTTTTATGTTTTATTTCTGCAAATAGTCAATCTAAAACAATTGACACGTTGGTCGATGTTGGTAACCACAAGATTCATTTTAAAATTGTAAAAGGAAAAGGAACACCTATCCTTTTTGAAGCTGGTGGTGGGAATGATGGCTCGGTTTGGAATTCGATTTTAAAACCAATTTCCGAGATTACAAACGCTACTTTAATAACTTATGACAGAGCTGGTTTTGGTACAAGTACAATTGATACTTTACAAACCGATGATTCCAAACACGGAATCATAAGTAATATTGAAGATTTAGAAATTGGCTTAAAAAAACTGGGATACGATAAAGAAATCATGCTCGTTTCACATTCTTACGGAGGTTATCTATCAACCCTCTATGCTACCAGACATCTTAAACTCGTAAAAGGGGTTGTATTAATTGATGTCAACCATAGCTATTTTGAAGATGGTTACATTGAAAAAGTTCTTGCTACACAGGATAAACTTATACCACAATGGAAAAAAAACAATAAAGGCATTTATTATATGTCGGCAACTATTGCCGAAACTGTAAAAATAATGAGCAAGTTGTCTATTCCTCAAAACATTCCCGTAGTTGATTTTATTAACGGAATACCTTTCTATAAAACACCAGAAGAAATCGAACGCTGGAAAGAATGTCACAAAAAATATGTCGCAAACAATCCTAATGTTACCGATATTACAGCTTATGGTTGTGGTCATGCTATTTGGTTAGATAATCCGCCATTGGTAATTACCTCAATTGCCAAAATGTATGCAAATACTTCTAAACAAAAAACTGAAATTCAAGAACGCGCTTTACAATACTCAATACAAGCTTTTAATGAAGATAAAAAAGAGCAAGTGGCATACAATAATTCCGAAGACGATTTAAACAATTGGGGATATGAATTATTACGCAAAAATGAAAATGAAAAGGCTGCCGAAGTTTTTAAATTAAATATGCTTTTAAATCCAAAAAGCGCAAATACATACGATAGTTATGGCGAAGCTTTGCTAAAAATCAATAAGAAAGAAGAAGCTATTGCAATGTATAAAAAATCTATTGCCCTTAATCCTGAGAATAAAAATGCGATAGAAGTTTTGGAACGTTTAGCAAAAGAAACCGTAAAATAACAAGATTAGATTGCAAACAAACCACAAAAAGATTAAAATTGTATCTATTAAATATAAAATCTTCAAATGAAATATAAATGCATTATCGTCGACGATGAACCATTGGCAAGAGAGTTAATTGCGGCGCATCTGGCTAATTTTGATAACTTCGAACTAATCGATTCATTTGAAAATGCATTAAAAGCATATACTTTTTTAGAAACAAATACAGTCGATTTACTATTTCTGGATATCGAAATGCCTTTATTAAAAGGGAATGATTTTTTGAAGAAATTAAAAAATCCTCCTAAGGTAATTTTCACAACCGCTTATCGCGAATATGCCATCGAAGGATACGAACTCAATGTTATAGATTACCTTTTAAAACCAATTACTTTTGACCGTTTTTTTGTTTCAATAGAAAAATTTAAACAATTACAAACGCCCAAAAAAGAAGAAAAATCAATTCCTGAAAATCATATTTTTGTATCTAGCGGAACTAGAAATATCAAGATAATTTTTGAAGAAATCGTATACATCGAAAGTCTAAAAGATTATATCACGATACATCTAGAAAACGGAAAATCACATCATCTTAAACAGAGTATTTCTAGCTTCGAAAAGTTATTAGATTCAAATTTTGTTCGAGTTCATCGCTCTTTCATTATTCAGACAAAAAAACTAACAGCTTATTCTAAAAACGAAGTCGAAATAAACACAATAGAAATTCCAATAGGAAGTAGTTATAAAGAAAACTGGCTGACTTATTTAAAAACGATTAAATAATAAAACCCCACAAACTCAGAATGAATCTGAAACTTGTGGGGTTTATTTTTATAAAGTAAATTAAAATTTATTTTCTACTTCAGCAGCTTGCAACATCAAATAGTGCAAATCGGTGTTTTTTACAAAAGGTTTTAAAAGTTCACTTCCGGGACCAAACATTGCCAACTCTACATAATCGGCTGAGTGATCCATACTAATCCAACCCACTGAATTTATTTTTCCTTGCATATCAGCAAAAGCTTTATAAGGCAATTTCTTGTAGTTATACAATCCGTCTTCCTTATGCAAACCATCATAATAACTCAAAACCGTTTTAGCATCTTCCTCCGAAACCGAATGTCCATTGGCTTTTTCGATAATCTCCTTTACCTGAGCAATCGAAGAATCAGGTTTAATCTGATTTAAAATCCATTCGTTTGTTTGTGTATATTTCTGGATGCTATCAAAATTCTCATTAGCATATTTACCATAAATAATTCCCGGATTTGCATTCCCGTGATCTGTAGTAATTATCACTAAAGTTTCTTTGTCTTTCTCGGCAAAATCTATGGCAATTTTTACTGCTTCGTCAAACTCTATTTGGTCGTTAATTAAACCCGCAATATCATTCCCGTGCGCAGCCCAATCCACTTTTCCGCTTTCTATTTGTAAAACAAAACCGTTTTTATGACCTTTCATTCTATCAATAGCTTTCTGAGCCATCTCACCAAGACTTGGAACTGTTTGTTTTAAATTATCATCACTATTTCTATCTACGTAATACGGAAGAGCATCCTCTGAAAACACACCTAAAATAGGCTGAGAATTAGAAGCTGAATCCATCTCCGAACGTGTTTTTACCACCTGATATCCTTTTGCTTTAAAAGCAGCATACATATCCTTTTTATCTTTTCTTACGTCAGAACTAAAATAATTTGAACCTCCGCCCATCATAACATCAAAACCGAGATCTAAATATTGTTCGGCAATATCATCCTGAGCATTTCTGCTTTTACTATTTACACAAAAACCAGCTGGAGTTGCATGAGTAATAGGAACAGTAGTTACACAACCAGCCATCTTGCCTGATTTCTTGAACTTTTGCCAAATAGGCAAATGTGGTTCACCTTGAGGACTTACATTAAGCACTCCATTATTTACCCTAAAACCACCTCCCCAAGAAGAACTTGCTGCCGACGAATCGGTTACTATAGAACTAGCCGAAGCTGTATCCATCAATGCTCTCGAAACTCGATTGTCTTTATATAACTGAATCCAATTAGAACCTTTTCCTGTTTTTCTGTTCAGGAACAAATCCGTCATGTTTAGAGTTCCAGTACTCATTCCGTCACTAACTAAAAGAATAATATTCTTAGCTTTCTTATTTTTATTAACCGATTCTAGATCTAAAATATTTGCCGAACCCTGAAAAGGATTCATTACAGCAGCCCCAATTGTAAATAAAGAGCCATTTCTAAAAAACTTCCTTCTATCCATCATTACTTTGTTTATGTAAGTATTTCAAAGATAAAAAAATACACCAACTAACAAAATTATCTTTCTGTTATGATACTAAACTTAGCGTCTGGCTATAAATATTATAAATCTATTTTAAACACGAATTCCACTAATTGTCACTAATTCATTTGTGAAATTAATTTCTCGAACAAAACCAACCTATTAAAATTGGTGCAAATTGGTGCAATTCGTGTTTGTTTTTTTGCACTTGCTTCCAACTGATAGATTAATAAAAACATCCCAAACTAAAAGCAAAAACCCCGTCTAATCTAGACAGGGCTTTATCAATTGTATTTTGATATGTTTTAAACTGTAAACTTTAAAGGTAGATGAACCACTTTTTTAGTTTCAAAGAATTCATCATCAAATATCTCTGCTAAATCATACAACGTAGCTTTAGGAAAATCTTTTAATTCCTCGGCCAAATCACCACCTTTAAGATATAAGATTCCGTTTTTTAAAGTATGCTTGTGTTGTTTCTTGATTTTCTCTTTTACCCACGAAACAAAATCAGGCATATTGGTTACGGCGCGACTTACAATAAAGTCGAAATCCCCTTTAACCAATTCAGCTCGCTTTTGCTCAGCTTTTACATTCTTTAATTCTAATGCATCAACAACACCTTGAACCACTTTTATTTTCTTGGCAATTACATCAATTAAATAAAATCTTGTTTCAGGAAAAAGAATCGCTAACGGAATTCCAGGAAAACCTCCCCCAGTTCCAACATCCAAAACGGTTGCTCCAGGTTCAAATTTCATGATTTTAGCAATTCCTAACGAATGTAAAATATGTTTTGTGTATAAGGAATCAATATCTTTTCTAGAAATTACATTGATTTTTTCGTTCCAATCGTGGTATAAAAAGTCTAATTTTTGAAATTGTTCGATTTGAAGATCGGTCAAATCAGGAAAATATTTCAATATCTCGTCCATTGCTCTAAATTTTTAACAAAAGTACTACTTTACGATTGAAATATTTAACTCAATTTTGCAAATTGAAAATTTATAATAATTACCTTTGAAAACTATTTAAATTAATTATGAATAACACTGCTCCCACATTTGCAAGGCAAGACAATCTGAAGTTTTTCAGAACACTTAACTCTCGAGTAAACAATTACTTTAAAGAAAATAATATTCAGAAAACCGGAAACTGGAAGTTACACTTAAAAGCCGTTATTCTTTTTGCAGTTTTTCTAACTCCATATTTTTTAATCCTTACACTTAATATGCCTTTTTGGGTAATGTTACTTTTATCAATCGTAATTGGTATTGGTATGGCAGGTGTTGGAATGAATGTAATGCATGATGGAAATCATGGTTCCTATTCGACTAAAAACTGGATTAACAAATTCATGGGAGGAACAATTTATGTTCTCGCAGGAAACGTTTACAACTGGCAAGTACAACATAATGTTTTACACCATACTTATACTAATATTCCTGGACATGATGAAGATCTTGATGCAGGAAGAATTATTCGTTTTACAAAACATGCCGAATGGCATAGTTTTCACCGTTTTCAGCATTACTATTCTGTATTCTTATACGGATTATTGACTTTCAATTGGGCAATTACAACCGATTTTAAGCAAATGCGTAATTACCTAAAAAGAAAATTATCTTATGGTGAGCCAAAAAGCCCAAAAATTCTTTGGACAACACTTATCATAACAAAAGTTATATACGTTTCAATCTGGATTGTTTTACCAATCGTAATCGGAATTGCATGGTGGAAAGTATTAATCGGATTCTTCGTAATGCACTACACAGCAGGATTAATCCTAAGCGTTGTGTTTCAGTTAGCACACGTTGTAGAAGAAACTACAAATCCATCTCCTAACGAATTAGGCGAAATGGACAACACATGGGCTATTCACCAATTATTTACTACTACCAACTTTGCACCAAAAAATGCAATTGTAAACTGGTATACTGGAGGATTAAATCACCAAATCGAACACCATATTTTCCCAAATATAAGTCACATTCATTATGGTAAAATTGCAAAAATCGTAAAAGAAACTGCAAAAGAGTGTAATTTACCATATTACGAATACAAAACAATGGGAAGTGCTATTATTGCTCACTTTAAACATTTACGTGAATTAGGGATGAAGCCTGGATTATCAGTTTAAACTAAAAAAAAATCTATTAATAATTAACCATCCTTAATTAAAGTTGAAATTAAGGACATTCAAAAATTTTATAATGAACCATATTCTTTCAGACAGAATCAACAACCTTGCGACATCACAAACTCTAGCAATGGCAGCTTTGGCACGCGAACTAAAAGCACAAGGAAAAGACATTATCAGTTTAAGTTTAGGGGAGCCTGATTTTAACACGCCAGACTTTATTAAAGAAGCAGTTAAAAAAGCAGTAGACGAAAATTACAGTACATATTCTCCAGTAGAAGGTTATTTAGAATTGAGAGAAGCAATTTGCAGAAAATTCAAAAGAGATAATGGATTAGACTACAAACCAACTCAAATCGTAGTTTCTACAGGAGCAAAACAATCATTATACAATATTGCGCAAGTAATGTTAAACGATGGTGACGAGGTTATTTTACCAGCACCATACTGGGTTTCTTATTTCGAAATCGTAAAACTTTCAGGTGGAGTTCCAGTTGAAGTTCCAACATCTGTAGATACAGATTTCAAAATCACACCAGCACAATTAGAAGCTGCTATCACACCAAAAACAAAAATGATGTGGTTCAGTTCACCTTGTAACCCTTCAGGTTCAGTTTATAGCAGAGAAGAGTTAACTGCACTTGCAAAAGTGTTAGAAAAACACCCAAATATATACGTAGTTGCCGATGAGATTTATGAGCACATCAATTTCTCAGGAACATTCTGCAGTATCGGTTCAATCCCGGGAATGTTAGAAAAAACAATCACTGTAAATGGAGTTGCAAAAGCATTTGCTATGACAGGATACAGAGTTGGTTACATCGGAGCACCAGAATTTATTGCAAAAGCATGTACAAAAATTCAAGGACAAGTAACATCAGGAGCAAATTCTGTGGCACAACGCGCTACAATTACGGCTGTAGATGCTGACCCAAGTGTATTAAACCACATGGTAAAGGCTTTCCACACACGTAGAGATTTAGTAGTTGGACTATTAAAAGAAATTCCAGGAGTAAAAATCAACGTCCCAGAAGGAGCATTTTACGTATTCCCAGACGTTTCATCTTTCTTCGGAAAAACATTAAGAGGAACAGAAATAAAAGATGCAAACGATTTATCAATGTACCTTTTGGCAGAAGCTAATGTTGCAACAGTAACAGGAGATGCATTCGGAAACCCAAATTGTATCCGTTTCTCTTACGCTACAAGCGACGATATCCTAAAAGAAGCATTACGCAGAATCAAAGAAGCTTTGGCTGCGTAATTTCATAAAAAAATAATATCTAAAAGGGTGTTTTCTTTCGAAAACACCCTTTTTTTATCTAGTCAATTAAAAGTGAAGCAATATCTCTTGTAATAGAAGTTGGAGAATTACAATCGCAATTACTCAAACCAATTACATAAATCTGTTCGCTTGGCTCATAAACTCCCATCGATTTAAAGCCAAAAATACTTCCGCCATGTTCCCGAACAATTTTATCTTTTACTTTTTCTAAATGCCAGCCATAACCATAATCTATTTTTGTCCCATTATCTAACTCATAATTAGTAAAAGCTTTCTCTGTAAAAGCAGCACTTAATAGTACATTAGTATTTATTGCATTTTGCCATAGCAACATATCATCAACATTAGACATTATCGAACCTGAAGCATACGGAATCGAGAAACTTATATAATTTGTATTTACATAGCCCTCTTTATCGCGATAACCAGAAACCCTATTTTTAATAATCTTTTCATAGTTTGCATAATAAGTATTTTCCATTCCTATTTTCTTAAAAATATTTGTGGTTATAAATTCTTCATACGACTGCCCCGACACCGTTTCTATAATATACCCCAAAAGCACATATCCAGAATTGCAATACTTATATTGTTTCCCAGGTAATAAATCTATTGGTTCATCCTTAAAAAAGTCAACTAATTCTTTTGGCGATAAATCTCGTCGGGCAATATCTTTTATAGCTTTCATGCTTGTAAAATCTTTAATTCCAGAAGTGTGCGTTAATAAATGATGAATTGTAATTCTATTTCCATTAGTCGGATAATCAGGAATAAACTTTGTAATTTCATCATCAAGCTTAAGCTTTCCTTGTTCAGCAAGCATCAAAATAGAAACAGCAGTAAATTGTTTTGTCATCGACCCAATTTCAAAAACAGATTCAGGTTTCATCTTAATATCAAATTCTAAATTTGCCATTCCAAACGCCTTTCTATATATCACTTTTCCTTTTTTAACAGCCATAAAAACAGCCCCAGGACTTTCAGGTTTAAATTTTGAAGTTATCAAACTATCTATTTTCCTATCCAGATTTTGAGCAAATAGTACTGAATTCGAAATTAAAAATAGCACAATAAAAGATTTTAAGATTGTTTTCATTTTCTGATTGATTAATGATTGATAAAAGCTTTGACGGCATCGACAACCTTTTGGTTACAACACAAAAAACAACATACTAAAACAGCTTAGAGTCTAAAATTTCATCTTTTACACCTTAAATAGTTTTTTATGGGGTTCCCTCCGGTCGGGCTATCCGACTATATCTTTTATTTTTTAAAGAAAAAAATAAAAGGATATCGCTCCTATCCCTAACCCAAAAGCTAATCACTATCAACTTTACTAATAAACAACGGATTTAGCATATTGTAAGCATTGCCAACGGTTTCAACCGTTGGATCGCAATGTATAATCGCAATCTGCATCACACGGTTGAAACCGTGAGCTATAATTAAAACAGGATAGAATTTAAAAAATGAAAAACATAATGAGCTTTATTTTCTATTACTACTCATGTCTGCAAGCTCATAACTAAGTTCCTTACATCCTTATATTATTACTCTACAAACAAACCTTGTTTTACAAATCATTTTATTAGTATTTTTAGCCCGCAAATAAAAAACCATTACAAACCAAATAACCAACTAATTATGAATTCTGTATTTCGGAAAATCTTTATCATTACTATTTTTGCACTATTCTCATCTAATCTGGCAAAAGCCCAAACAGAAGGGAATTTCATTAAAGTTTCAATCGGCTATGGATCAAGCACTTCAAATTACGAAGAAGAAAATCCGGAAATCATAGATGGCACTGGTTTTTTTGCCCAAGGAGAATATATAATAGGAGTTACCAAATGGTTTAGCGTAAGACCTTATGCTGGCTTTATTTTTACCTCAACTAGCGAAGATCCCGTTAAAAACCCAAAAGACTACAAAGTAGAAACTAATGCGTTTTTACTAGGAGGTAAAGTTCGTCTTTGTGCTCCCATACCTTGGGTTGCCCCATTTATAGAGGCTGGTGTTGGAGCTGCTATCGGTTCTTTTGAAACCTATACAAATCAAGTCAATGAGAAAAAAAGTGGTATAGTTCCACATATTCCAATTAGCTTAGGACTTGCATTAGGTCCAAAAAACAACATAGAAATTGGAGTTACCTTTTACGGAAATCTATCTGGCGAACAAGGTTTCGGTGCATTTACAGCAGGATATACATTTCCTATAGATTAATAAACTTTCATGTTAAACAAAAATTCAAAACTACTTAGTTGATAAACCAAGTAGTTTTCTTATTTATATAACTTGAAAAACGATATTTTTATATCCGAAAACCAAGACAAGACAAACATTAAATATTTTACAGATGAAGAAAGTAATTTTAGATTTAGCCGTAACCTTAGATGGCTTTATCGAAGGACCAAACGGAGAAGTTGATTGGTGCATTATGGACGATGATATGGATTTTGATGGTTTTTTATCAAGCATAGATACTATTTTTTACGGCAGAGTAAGTTATGATATGTGGGGGAATTATCAGCCAGAAACAAACGCAAGTCCAGCAGAACAAGCACTATGGCAAGCAGTACATTCAAAAGAAAAATTTGTTTTTTCAAACCAAAACAAACACGATGACAAATCCACTTTCATAAATACAGACATCGTTAATAAGGTAACAGAAATAAAAAAACAGGGCGGAAAAGATATATGGTTATATGGTGGAGCAAGTCTTATTAAAACATTTATTCAATTAGGTCTTGTTGATACTTACAGAATATCCGTGCATCCAATAGCCTTAGGTAGCGGAAAACCATTGTTTGAAAACTTAACAGAACGAGTAGAACTAAAACTGATTAAAACCAATGCATTCAAATCTGGAGTAGTGCAACTTACTTACGAATCAAACAAATAAAAAAACAACCCCAAAACCTTATCACCCCCTATTAATTAACTATTTCAAAAAAAGTCACTTCTGTATTAGCAAACTCGAATTATTTATAAGAACTTTGCAAACTTTTTTCCGTGAATACCACAGAATGTTAAAGTCTTAAAAATGAAGAAGAAAATCGAAATTTTAGCTCCAGCTAAAGATTTAATCGGAGGAATGGCAGCTATAAATAGTGGAGCCGATGCAGTTTATATTGGTGCACCACAATTTGGAGCACGTTCTAACGCTAACAATTCTCTTGAAGATGTAGCGGCATTAGTAAAATATGCCCACTTATTTAATGCTCAGGTTTTTGTGGTAATGAATACCATTTTGTACGATAACGAACTTGAGACTTGTCGCCAAATGATCTATGAGTTATACGATATTGGTGTAGATGCATTAATTATTCAGGATATGGCTATCATGGAGATGGAGCTACCTCCTATCGTACTTCACGCCAGCACACAAGCAAATAATCGTGATGCTGATAAAATTAAATTCCTAAAAGATGCCGGAATTAAACGTGTGGTATTAGCCCGCGAATTAAACTTGCACCAAATTAAAACGATATATGACGAAGCAGATGTTGAACTAGAGTTTTTCGTAACCGGAGCTTTATGTGTATCCTTCAGCGGAAACTGTTATATGAGTGTAGCCAACGGAGAACGTAGTGCCAATCGTGGTTCATGCGCACAAAACTGTCGTTTACCTTATAACTTAATCGACGGAAACGGAGAAACATTAATCAAAAACAGTCACTTACTGTCGATTAAAGATTTAGATATATCAGATCAAATTCCGAATTTAATTGAAGCAGGAATTGTTTCTTTTAAAATCGAAGGAAGATTAAAAGATGTCGTTTACGTAAAAAACAACGTGTCTTTTTTACGCCAAAAACTAGATAGTTTTCTAGAAGCAGAAGGAAATGATAAATACATGAAAGCTTCTTCTGGAAAATGTACCTATACTTTTGATTCTTCTTTAAACAGAACTTTCAATCGTGGATATACCGACTATTTTGTAAACGATAGAAATCATAGTATTGGATCTTGGGAAAGCCCAAAATCAAAAGGACAATATATTGGTAAACTAATCCGAACTGTCGGAAACGCTTACGAAATCGAAAATGGCGAATTATTAAACAACGGCGACGGACTTTGTTTTATCAATGAAAACAACGAAGCCGACGGAATTTATGTAAATAAAGCCGAAAACGGAAAAATATATCCAAACGTTTTAAAAGAAGTAAAAGACGGAACTTTTATTTACCGTAATAACGACGCCGCTTTCATCAAAATTGTAGAAAGAGAAGACAGTGCCGTTCGTAAACTAAGCACCACTTTACTACTTACTGAAAACGAAACTGGCTTTGAATTAATCGCAACCGACGAAGACGGAAATGTAAGTATTGTTACTTTAGAACATGCTAAAGAACAAACTAAAACTGGCGAATCTATAGAAGAAAACATCAAAACGCAATTGGCAAAAACAGGTTTCACACCTTATAATGCTGACGAAATCAATGTAATGTTTTCTCAAAACTGGTTCCTTCCTATTTCAAAAATCAACGAAATGAGAAGAACCGTTTACGACCAATTAACCGAGATTCGTTTAGCAAATTACAAGCGTGAAGAACACCAATTGGTAAAAACATCGCATCCGTATCCTGAAACCAAATTAGATTTCATGTACAACGTTTCAAACAAAACGGCACGTAAATTCTACGAACGTCATGGCGTAACCGAAATCGAAAAAGCATTTGAATTACAATGGGATCCAGGAAAATCGCGCGTAATGACTACCAAATATTGTATCAAATACGAATTAAAAAAATGCCCAATACATCAAAAAGACATAATGGGTGTTAAAGTAAAAGAACCATTGGTATTAAAACAAGGCGAACTAGAATACAAACTAAAATTCAACTGTAAACCTTGCGAAATGGAAATTTGGGAGAAAGATGCCGAATTTGAAATCGAAGAAGACCACTTTCATTAAAAACACAAAAGCGATACTTTTTAAAATAAAGTATCGCTTTTTTTATTGCTTATTTTTTCTTGGTAGTTTTTTTAGTTGTCTTTGGTTTTGTAGTTTTCGTAGTTTTTGGCTCAACTTTTGGTTCAACTTTTGGCTCTCGTTTTTTGTTATACAAATTTACAACAACCTCAATATCATAATATTTATATTCTTTATCTTCTATTTTCTTAGCAATTTCAGAATCATCACCAAAATAATAAACTCCATACTCTCTAAAAAAAGCATTGTATCCTGCAGAAAGAGCGTTTGAACTTATAGAAACCAATACAGGATAATCTTCCTTACTCCTTTTCATGTAATGATTAACATCTTTAGAGACAACTTTCATCTTATTCTCTTTTATCTTCTCTTTAGTCTTTTCATCTTCAACCTTAACCTCTTTTATCCCGTATTCCTCACCACCTAAATATAAAGATACATTTCCATTAATTATTTTACATATCCAGCTTTCATCAATAACCTTAAACTCCGTACCCTTTTTTTTGTACACTTTTGTTTTTGTCCATACAAAAACATAAGACAGTTTTTTATTCTGGTCAAAAATCTGAATTGAATCTATGTCTTTACTTGCATATTTTTCATTTTCATCACCTACTTTAATTTTTACCTTTTTATCAGCTAACCCCGGAAATTTAACTACTCCACTAATTTTTTGTTTGTCTTTTTTAAAAACAATTGCATCAGCTTTTTGCTCTCCCATTCCCAAGTTAAATGTAATCCCACCAGACTGAGAATGTACTAATGCAGACATTAGTAAAGCACTTGCTATTAAGTAAAATTTTATTTTCATTCTTTTAAATTATAATTATTTTTTATAAGCCGGCAAATATATAAATATAGTATCGCTTTAAAACAAGTTTCAAATCAGTTATAAGTATAATTATTAACAAAAAATTACACCATAAAAACTTTGCTAACTATGCAATTAAATCAACGTAACCTAAAAAATAGATTATAGATATAGATTGCGTAGACGCACTGCGGTGCGTCTCTACACAAATTGATTATCATAATTAAAACCATTTATCTTCACGTTCCAACTGTAGAGACGCACCGCAGTGCGTCTACACACAGTATTACAACACAAACATCAATTAAATCTGCCGAATCTGCAAAATCTGCGTGAAACCTTTGCGAACCTTATTTTAACTTCCCGTCAAAAACTTTATGCTCTCCGCCTACAACTTTGCGAACTTTGCGGTTAAATCAACACAATCCAAAAATATAGATTATAGATTCAGATTACGTAGACGCACTGCGGTGCGTCTCTACAGCGATCGATTGTCAATAATTAAAACTATTTATCTTCACGTTCCAACTGTAGAGACGCACCGCAGTGCGTCTACACACAGTATTACAACACAAACATCAATTAAATCTGCCGAATCTGCAAAATCTGCGTGAAACCTTTGCGGACCTTATTTTAACTAAAACAAAACTTTGCGCCCTTCGCCTACACCTTTGCGAACTTTGCGGTTAAATCAACGCAATCCAAAAATATAGATTATAGATATAGATTGCGTAGACGCACTGCGGTGCGTCTCTACACTCATTGATTGTCAATAATTAAAACCATCTATCTTCACGTTCCAACTGTAGAGACGCACCGCAGTGCGTCTACACACAGTATTACAATACAACCAACAATTAAATCTATCGAATCTGCAAAATCTGCGTGAGAATAAATTCCATTTTTTTATCTTTACTCTCAAAACTAAATCCAAATGGCATTAAACAATAGCATAACAAAACATTCGATTATTGCTGGAGTTTGTGTGTGTGCTATATTTCCGTTACTAATATTTTCAGAAAGCTATTTTGTTGACCTTTGTATCAAAATATCCGATTTTGGTGCTTTTTGGAATCCTATCTTTTGGGGAGTATTATTTCCGTTATTCCTCGTTTTTCTATTCTGGAGTTCTGGTAAAAAAATAAGCCATTCATTAAATCAAATAACATACTTTCAAGCTTGCTCACAATTCTCATTTGCTGTAAGCTTAAAAATCATAATAGCACTTTTTACACTTTATATAATTGGACAGTTTGTTAATGGAATTTCGGTTGTATTACATTCCCAGATCTATGATCAAGTTATTCTTTCGATACTAATGATATTATTTTTATCTTTTTTATTAATGATAATGACTTTTATTAGTAGTTTGATAATTGTAAAACTAAGTCAAGACCCTCAAACATTAAATAAAACACAATGAAAATACTACTTCTAGGTTCAGGCGAATTAGGCAAAGAATTCACCATCGCTGCACAACGAATCGGACAAACCATAATTGCTGTAGATAGTTACGAAAATGCTCCTGCAATGCAAGTTGCCCATAGCTTTGAAGTAATCAATATGCTAGATGGCGAAGCTCTTGACCGAATCGTTGCCAAACACAAACCCGATTTTATAGTTCCAGAAATAGAAGCCATTCGTACCGAACGATTTTACGATTACGAGAAACAAGGCATTACAGTAGTTCCATCTGCGAAAGCAGCAAACTACACCATGAATCGTAAAGCAATCCGTGATTTGGCAGCCAAAGAACTTGGCCTTAAAACTGCCAAATACCAATATGCAACCTCAGCCGAAGAACTGCAAAAAGCCGTACAGGAAGTAGGAATGCCATGCGTTGTAAAACCTTTAATGTCCTCTTCAGGAAAAGGACAATCCACTATAAAAACTCAAGAAGATATCCTAAAAGCTTGGGATTACGCTGTAGCAGGTTCACGCGGAGATGTTATCGAAGTAATTGTAGAAGCATTTGTAAACTTCAACTCAGAGATTACACTTTTAACAATTACTCAAAATAATAACCCAACCTTATTTTGCGCACCAATAGGTCACCGACAAGAACGCGGTGATTATCAGGAAAGTTGGCAACCCGCTAGAGTATCCGACAAAGATTTATACGAAGCCCAAGATATGGCTGAGAAAATAACCGAAGCTTTGGGAGGCGCAGGGCTTTTTGGAGTAGAATTTTTTCTAACCAACGAAGGAGTTTATTTCTCAGAACTTTCTCCTCGCCCACACGATACCGGAATGGTAACTTTAGCAGGAACACAAAACTTCAATGAATTTGAATTGCACTTACGAGCTATTTTAAGTTTACCAATTTTTGAAATAACCCTAGAAAAAGCTGGAGCAAGTGCCGTAATTCTAGCCTCAGGAGAATCTAATAATCCAACTTATACCGGAATCGAAAAAGTTGCTGCATTACCTAAAACCGACTTCCGTATCTTTGGAAAACCAACCTCTAGACCTTACCGTCGTATGGGAGTTGTTTTGTCAAACGACATTCTGGAAACTCCAATTGAAGAAGTAGTTGAAAGAGCAAAAAAAACCGCACAATTAATAACCGTAAAATTATAAAAGATGAAAAAATTAGTATTCATAGCATTTCTATTCTTGAGCATCACAATCAATGCACAAGACAAAAAAACTACCGAAAAACCTCAAATTGTAGAAACAGCTTGTGGAGAATGTCAATTTGGGATGAAAGGCAATAGCTGTGATTTAGCCGTTCGCATAGACGGAAAATCTTATTTTGTAGACGGAACCTCTATAGACGAACATGGTGATGCACATGCCAAAGATGGTTTTTGCAACACTATCCGTAAAGCAGCAGTTACTGGAAAAATAGAAAACAATCGTTATAAAGTAACTACGTTTACATTGGTAAAAGAAAAATAATGGATTTAATTCTAGAAAACATTGCCAAACATGTTTCGCTAACTCCCGAAGAACAAGCTCATTTTTTATCCAAAACCGAAACCCGTTTCTATAAAGCCAAAACGATTTTATTAAACGCAGGAAATGTTTGCAAAGAATCTTATTTTATAAACTCAGGAATTATTCGAAGCTTTAATATCAATGATAATATTGTAGAGCACGTATTGAGTTTTTCTTGTCAAGGATGGTGGATAAGTGATATGTATAGTCTTATTACCCAAAAACCAGGACAACTATTTATCGAAGTTTTAGAAGATTCAGAAGTTGTTGTACTTAGCAAAGAAAACCAAGAACAATTGTATTTTGATATTCCAAAATTAGAACGTTTTTTCAGAATTTTAACCGAGAATTCATTGGTAGCCAATCAGCAACGTTTAATGGATAATTTAAGTTTATCTGCCGAAGAACGCTTCGAGAAATTCTGTGCCAAATATCCAACACTAATCCAGAAAGTACCCCAAAAACAAATTGCTTCTTTCATTGGCGTTACACCCGAGTTTTTTAGTAAAATGAAAGCAAGACTTTTGAAAAGTAAATAATATTTTTTGCCACAGATTTAACAGATTAAAATGATTTTTTTTTGCCACGAATTTCACAAATTTTCACAAATTAAAATGGCTCAAACATTGAATTAAAATTCGCGTGAATTTGTGAAATTTGCGGCAACATTTTATTTAAATCACTTTAATCTGTTAAATCTGTGGCAAAAAAAAAAACACGGCTCAACTAAGAACCGTGTTTCTATTTTGAATTAAAAATTAAAACTGCTCAACCTCAGTAGAATGTTTCATTGCTGTTGTTGTTGATTTTCCTATTGTTACTGTATTTTGTACCGCATCAAAATAAGAAGTCCCTACGAAAGCCTGGTGTTTTACAGCGCGGAATCCACTACTTTGCAAAGCAAATTCTTTCTCCTGTAATTCAGAATATCCAGCCATTCCTCTTTCTTTATATGCTTTAGACAATTCGAACATACTTGTATTTAAAGCATGGAAACCTGCCAAAGTGATGAATTGGAATTTATATCCCATTGCAGCCAAGTCTTCTCTAAATGTTTCCATTTCTGCAACAGATAATTTAGCCGCCCAATTAAATGATGGAGAACAATTATAAGCAAGCATTTTATCAGGAAATTGCGCACGCATGGCATCAGCAAACTTTTTAGCATATACCAAATCCGGATTACTGGTTTCCATCCAGATTAAATCAGCATAAGGCGCATAACTTAATCCCCTTGCAATTCCTTGGTCAATTCCGCTATTTACATAAAAGAAACCTTCATTCGTTTTTTCGCCAGTAATAAACGGAGCATCTCTAGGATCTACATCACTCGTTAATAAATTTGCCGCATCAGCATCAGTTCTTGCTACAATAAGAGTTGGCGTTCCCATAACATCTGCTGCTAATCTTGCTGCTACCAATTTATTAATCGCTTCTTGAGTTGGCACCAAAACCTTTCCTCCAAGATGTCCACATTTTTTAGCAGAACTCAATTGATCTTCAAAATGAACTCCAGAAGCTCCAGACTCAATCATAGATTTCATCAGTTCGAATGCATTTAGGTTTCCTCCAAAACCAGCTTCGGCATCAGCAACAATAGGTACTAAATAATCTTTTTTATCTTGAACTCCATTAACAACCTGAATTTGATCAGCTCTCAATAAAGCGTTATTTATTTTCTTAACCACCATAGGCACACTATTTACAGGATAAAGAGATTGATCAGGATACATTTCGCCAGCCAAATTTGCATCTGCAGCGACTTGCCATCCACTCAAATAAATAGCTTCTAAACCTGCATCAACTTCTTGTATTGCCTGATTACCGGTTAAAGCACCTAATCCTGCTACAAAATCTTGACTTTTAAGTTTTCTCCATAATTTTTGAGCTCCCATTTTGGCAATAGAATGTTCTATTTCGTAAGACCCTTGTAAAGTAACCACCTCAGTTGCTGTGTAAGGTCTCTCTACTCCTGCCCATCTTGGGTTTGTTAACCAATCGTTGATCAATTCCTGAATTCTGTCTTCTGTTGTTTTCATAGTATAGTTATTTGGGTTGTTAGTAAGCAATTTTTATAGATATTTATAACACGGTATAGTAAGAAAGTTTTCAAAGTCGAGCGTTACAACAAGTCTTTCTAATACTTTTTCAGCCAAAGGAAACCAGCGTTTTTCATAGTTTTCTTCGCCCAATTCCTTTTTAATTTTACTGAATTCATCTAAAGCTAATTTGTGATAATAGGCAAGATTCAACTGTTTTCCATTATCCAAAACCACTTTATTATATAACCATTGCCACAATTGAGATCTCGAAATCTCTGCTGTTGCCGCATCTTCCATTAAATTATGTATAGCCGCTGCACCTTGTCCGTTAAGCCAAGAAGCCAAATACAAAACTCCCACATTAATATTTTTTCGAACTCCTTCTTCAGTTATAGTACCTTGTGGCACTTCAAGCAAATCTTGTTCGGTAATTGTAAGATGTGGTCTTGGTATATGAATCTGATTTGGTGTTGGCATTCCTGCATCAAATATCTCTTTTGCTAATGAAACCAAATCCGGATGTGCTACCCATGTTCCGTCATGTCCATTGTGCACTTCACGCTCTTTATCGGCTTTTACTTTCGCGAAAGCGATAGCATTAGCCTCATCATTATTCTTTATCGGAATTTGTGCTGCCATTCCTCCAATTGCATGGATTCCTCTTTTGTGACATCTCTGAATTACCAGACTAGAATAAGCTTTCATAAAAGGCGAAGTCATATTTACCTGATCCCTGTCTGGAACTAAAAACGAAGGATGCTTGTGGAATTTTTTTATGTATGAAAAAATATAATCCCAACGACCACAGTTTAATCCAACGATGTGATTTTTTAATTCGAATATAATTTCGTCCAACTGAAAACTTGCCGTTATCGTTTCTATAAGAACCGTAACTTTAATCGTTCCCTGAGGAATTCTTAAATAGTTCTGAGTAAACTCAATCACGTTATTCCACCAACGTGCTTCTAGATAATGTTCTAATTTTGGAATATAGAAATAAGGAGCTGTTCCGTTTTCAAGTAATTTTTTATGATTATGAAAAACATACAAACCAAAATCTACCAATGATCCCGAAACTTCCTTGCCTTCTACCAGAACATGTTTCTCATTAAGATGTATTCCTCTAGGTCGAACAATTAAAGTCGCGATATTTTCATTTAACTGATAGGTTTTGTTTTTAACCTCATCAGTCAAACTGATAGTTTTATTTACAGCATCGATTAAGTTTACTTGTCCGCTCATTAAATTTCCCCATGTTGGAGAAGTACTATCTTCAAAATCGGCCATGAATGTCTTCGCACCAGAATTAAGGGCATTGATAATCATTTTTCTATCAACTGGCCCTGTAATCTCTACTCTCCTATCCAATAAATCTTTAGGAATGGATCCTGCTGTCCAATTATCTTCTCTGACTAATTTAGTTTCAACTGGAAAAGTTGGCATGACACCTTGATCAAATAAAATTTGTTTCTGCTCTCTCTGAAACAGTAATAGTTTACGTTGAGAATCAAATTTTCGATGCAATTCTGTTATAAAAGCTACTGCTTCATCTGTCCAGATAGCAGTATAAGAATTGTTTTTTTCGGCTAAAAACTCCATTGCCGTCTCTGTAATTTCCAATTGGTTTTTCATAGCTAATACATTTTATACTACAATGTTATAAAAAAGATTATTACAAAACAAGCGAACGTTCGCTAAATATTGAAAATATTTTTTTGGCGATTATTTTTATAATGCGTATTTTTGAGTTATGGACATTGAAAAAGACTATATCAAGCTAATTTTCGGACTTAAATTAAGACAGGTTCGCACGCAAAAAAACCTTTCGTTATTTGGCTTAGCCAAACTCACGAACCTTTCTAAATCCTATTTGAACGAAATAGAAAAAGGAAAGAAATATCCGAAGACTGATAAGATTTTACTCTTGTGCGAAAATCTTGACATAAGTTACGATCAAATGGTTTCTTTGAAACTAGATAACAACTTGGCACCGATAGGCGAAATTTTAAAATCTGGTATTTTAAAAGAAATTCCGTTAGAGCTTTTTGGAATCCATGAAAATGATTTAATTGATATTATTGCTAATGCTCCCGCAAAAGTCAATGCTTTTATTAGTACCATAATAGAAATTGCTCAACACTATAATTTAAGTAGGGAAAGTTTTTTCTTGGCATCATTGCGTTCCTACCAAGAAGCGCACACAAATTACTTTGAAGATTTAGAAAATAAAGTAGTTGCTTTCTCAAAATCATTCCAGATTAATCTTGAGAATCAAATTTCAACTTTGGAATTAAGTGCCATTCTAAAAGAAGAATACGGTTATACAATTAAAGAACTCCTTTTTAAAGACCAAGAAGCTTTGGGAGATTTACGATCTATTTATGTTCCTAAAAGCAAAACATTATTACTCTCTAAAGAAATAGACGATCCACAAAGAGCTTTTATATTAGCCAAAGAAATAGCGTATAATTACCTAGAAATAACCGACAGATTACTAACCTTCAGTTGGATTAAGTTTGATAATTTTGATCAAGTCTTGCATAATTTCTATGCTTCTTATTTTGCTGGAGCATTATTATTACCAAGAAAATTATTAATAGACGACATTAATCTTTTCTTAACCAAAGAACAACCAAGACCAGAAGAATTTGTTGCCTTAATCGAAAAATTTAATGTTTCGCCAGAATCATTCTACCAAAGATTAACCAATCTTTTACCAAAGGATTTTCATCTAAAGAATTTATTCTTCCTGAGAATGTCCCATCATATAGGCTCGGGAACGTATCAAATAAAAAAAGAGCTTCATATTACCAATCAGCAAGAACCTCATGCCAATGAAATGAATGAGCATTATTGCCGTCGATGGGTTTCTATTAAAACAATTGACGAAGCGATTAAACAAAACAAAGCGCATTTCTTTGACGCTCAAATTTCGAGTTATGAGAATAGCGGAAACGAATATTTGGTTTTTTCATCGGCTACCAAAGATCCTTTTGTAGAAAACTGCATCCGAAGTATTTCGGTTGGAATTTTGATTACTCCAGCCATGAAAAAGAAATTCAAGTTTATAGAAGCTAAACCAATCGTAAAACAAATAGTTGGTGTTACTTGCGAAACTTGCGCTGTAAAAAACTGCTTAGAAAGAGCCTCACCTCCAACACAATTAGAAAACAAAAAACGCCACGAAAACACCGATTTAGTTGTACAACAGTATATAGCGAAATATAGTTAAATTAGATTTCTAGACTTCTTAGACATTAGACTTCTTAGACATTAGACTTCTTAGATTTTCACACAATCTTGTCATCTCGCAAAGGAAAGATCTCCACAAGAAACTAACACAAAGCATTCACAGATAGTCGAACTATTTGATGTTATTTTTCGACTTTGCCTCAAAAGACAAGATTATAGTTAGTTTCTCCAAAAATAGAGTAAATACTCAATCTTACATTTTAGATAGAAAACATTCCCAGATTATCGAGTTACCCGTAGAGATCCGATGACAATGTTGCAGTCAGTTTATGGCTGCTTTATGCGGTAAAAACAAGCCTTTGTTTCTTTATCACTCAGAACCTTAGAGCCTCAGCAACTCAAAACCTTTGCCTCTTCGAACCTTTGCCCCTCTGAACCTCTCAAAAAACCTCTGAACCTCAAAAAAATTCATTTCTTAATCTAGGTTAAGTGCTCTCCCTTTCCTTTGGTTGTAAATTTGCCCTATCAAATAACAACAAACACAAACAATCATGGAAAATATAATAATACACAAAGCCGAAACTCGTGGAAATGCAAACCACGGTTGGTTAAATGCATATCACAGTTTTAGTTTCGCAACCTATTACGATTCAGAGCGCATACAATTTGGAGCACTTCGCGTTTTAAACGATGATACTATTGCAGCAGGAATGGGTTTTGGCACGCATCCTCACGATAATATGGAGATTATTACCATTCCGCTAGAAGGAGATTTAGCTCATAAAGACAGCATGGGAAATACCGAAATCATTAAACATGGAGATATCCAGGTAATGAGTGCCGGAACAGGGATCCAACATAGTGAGTTTAATCCAAACGCAGATAAACAAACTAAATTATTACAGATTTGGTTGTTCCCAAACAAACGCAATGTAACTCCACGTTACCAACAAATTTCTTTAAAAACAGAAGACAGACATAATAAATTACAGCAAGTATTATCTCCGAATCCTGATGATGCTGGAGTTTGGATTCATCAAGACGCTTGGTTTCATATGGGGAATTTTGACGCTGGAACCACAACAGAATATTCGGTTAAAAAAGAAGGAAACGGTTTATATGCTTTTATTTTAAAAGGAAACGTAACCATCAACGGGCAAGAATTAAATACTCGTGATGCTATAGGAATCAAAGATTTTAAAACAGCAACTATTACAGCAAATACCGATGCGGAATTTTTATTAATGGAAATTCCGATGCAAGTAAATTATTAATTCAACATTATATAAAACTATTATTTAATAAATAAAAACAAAAAATTATGGCAACTACAAAATGGGCAATTGACCCAACACACTCAGAAATTGGTTTTAAAGTAAAACACATGATGTTTACTAATGTTTCAGGTAAGTTTAATGACTATGAAGCTACTATTGCAAGCAATGAGAATAACTTTGAGAACGCTGCGATTACTTTTTCTGCAGACATCAAATCTATTGATACTGGAAACACAGATAGAGATAATCATTTAAGAAGTGCTGATTTCTTTGATATAGAAAACAGTCCAAAAATGACTTTTAAATCTACCGCTTTTACAAAAATAGACGATGGTAATTATGAACTTACTGGTAATTTAGACATCAGAGGTGTTGAAAAACAAGTTAAACTTCCGGTAGAATTTAGCGGAATCATGACTGACCCATGGGGAAACACAAAAGTTGGTTTAAATATTACAGGAAAAATCAACCGTAAAGATTGGGGATTAAACTGGAACTCAGCATTAGAAGCTGGTGGAGTTTTAGTAAGCGATGATGTTCGTTTGAACATTGAATTGCAATTTGCAAAACAATAATTACCCCTACATAAATTTTAGTATTTAATTTGGTTAACACCCTATGCTTTGAAAGAAGTATAGGGTGTTATTTTTTTGTGTTTTCTAAACAACACCGAATGTTTGCGGAGCTTCTCCCGTCCCGAAGTTTCGGGATCGGGACGCTCAGCCTGACAACCGTTTTCACCTTACATCTAGCTTATCGCATCTCTCATCTCATCTTACTTCTAACATCTTGCTTCTTACATCTTGCTTCTTACATCTTGCTTCTCTCACCTTTCAAAAAAAACTACTTTTTCAAATTCCTAAACTCGGTTGGCGATAAGTTGGTATATTTTTTAAAGACTCTGGAGAAATACGAATAATCATCATACCCAACTTCTTCGGCAATTTCATTTACCGCTAGTTGTTTATCAATTAGCATTCTTTTTATCTCCAAAACAACTCGGTCTGTAATTACTTCTGTTGCAGTTTTTTTTAAAATATCATTACATATTCTATTAAGATGCTTTAAGGTAATATGTAATTGTTCTGCATAAAATGAAGGCGATTTATTAGTCTTAAAATGAAATTCCAAAAGCTCTTCAAATTTCTTTATTTTTATGTTATAAGGATGTACTTCATGAACATCAGAATCATCATATTTCCTTGCAATTTCTATATGAATTGAATCTAAAAGATTAAGCATTTTATCCAACTGGTATTTATTCTTCTGCTTACTTTCCCGCATTAACAACTCAAAATAAGGTGCAATTCCTTTTATAGAATCGGCATCAAAATAAACTTGAGGTTTATTATTTATCGAACTGTAAAAAGCATAATCATTGATTTTTTTTTGACCAAAATACAGGTTGTACATTTCCTGAGAGAAGATTACAACATATCCTTCAATATCTTGTGCTAAACTCCAAAAATGGATTTGCCCTGGCTGAAGCAAAAACAAACTTCCTTTTTTTATATCAAATCTATCAAAATCAATCTCATGAATTCCAGAACCATCCGTAAACAAAACCATTAAATAGGAATCATGACGATGTGGCTTCTCGACAAAACTGTGTGTTTTTAAATGTTCGGTAAACGAATTAACATAAAAATCACTCCTCGTATCATTACAACTAAAATTGGTAACGCTATAAATTGGATACTTTTTCATGGCCATAAATGTCTTTATTGTGCTATAATAAGCGAAGATATAAAAACAGAATTGAAAACCAGCGCGGTATCTTTGTATATAATAAAAAATGAATCAATTATGTCATATATGATCACCCATGTTTTAAGAAATGAATGTCCTAATTGTCACAAAGGAAAAGTTCTAGATGAGAAAAATATATTTTTCACATTCAAATTTCCAAAAATGCACAAAACTTGTAGTGAATGTGGTTTTAAATTCGAGAAAGAACCTGGTTTCTTTTTTGGCGCCATGTATATGAGCTATGGACTAACTGTAGCACAAGGTATTGCTACTTATTGCATTGCTCAATTTTTCTTTGAAAAAAATTTCGATTTAAGAATCATTCCAATTATTGCCGTAGTGATTATTGCTTTTTCTTTCTTTAATATCCGACTTTCGAGATTGTTGTGGATTTATATGTTTAAGAATTATTCAAGCTAAAAAAAATAGTATTTTTGTCTTTCAATTGAAACTAATTTTTCAATCTTAGAATCACTAAATTTTTAAATTAAAAGAAATGAAAGCATACGTATTTCCAGGTCAAGGCGCACAATTTACAGGAATGGGCAAAGACTTATATGAAAATTCGGCTTTAGCCAAAGAATTATTTGAAAGAGCTAATGAAATATTAGGTTTCAGAATCACAGATATCATGTTCGAAGGTACTGCCGAAGAACTAAAAGAAACCAAAGTAACTCAGCCTGCTGTATTCTTGCATTCGGTTATTTTAGCCAAAACTTTGGGAGAAGATTTTAAACCAGAAATGGTAGCAGGTCACTCTTTAGGAGAATTTTCTGCTCTAGTTGCAAACGGTACTTTGTCTTTTGAAGACGGATTAAAATTAGTTTCTCAACGTGCTTTGGCAATGCAAAAAGCTTGCGAAATTACTCCATCTACAATGGCTGCAGTTTTAGGATTAGCAGATAATGTAGTGGAAGAAGTTTGTGCTTCGATAGACGGAATCGTAGTTGCTGCAAACTATAACTGTCCTGGACAATTAGTAATCTCTGGAGAAACTACTGCTGTTGAAAAAGCTTGTGAAGCAATGAAAGCTGCTGGTGCAAAACGTGCTTTAATATTACCTGTTGGTGGAGCTTTTCACTCACCAATGATGGAGCCTGCAAGAGAAGAATTAGCTGCTGCGATTGAAGCAACAACTTTCTCTACTCCTATTTGCCCAGTATATCAAAACGTAACTGCAAGTGCAGTTTCTGATGCAAATGAAATAAAAAAGAATTTAATCATTCAGCTTACAGCTCCTGTAAAATGGACACAATCTGTACAACAAATGATTGCCGATGGTGCTACTTTATTTACAGAAGTAGGCCCAGGAAAAGTTTTAGCTGGATTAATCGGAAAAATCGATAAAGAAGCCGCTACTGCAAATGCATAATTTTTTTGTATTCAGTCACAGTTTTCTGTATTCAGTCTAAAAATTGTCAATACAAATAGAATCCTCACAAGCATATGTTTGTGGGGATTTTTGTATTGTCCACACCATCAATACAATAGTATTTATGTAATTTTGAAAATCCACACAAATCACAAAACCACAATGACATCTGAAAAATTTACTTTCATAAAAACCGATAAAAAGATAATTAAACTATACTTTGATACTATCGCTGTCATTACTGGTTTAGGGAATTATGTACAAATAATAACTGTAGATAACACAAAATACACCTATTACAAATCTCTAAAAGAATTAATAGATGTATTACCCAAAGAATTTATGAGAGTTCATAATTCATCAATAGTCAATTTAACTAATATCGACAGCATAGAAGATAACCATATTATTGCCAAGGGAAACAAAATCACCATTGGCAAAACCTACAAAGAATGTCTAAATACTGCTCTCGATAAATTTATGCTATAACCATCTACATAAAAAAACAAGCAGTATGTGTAGTATTTACACACTACTGTATAAAATAGTTTCATGTGCTTTATACTTTGTTTTCATTTACCTGAACATTAAACAATTCAGTAATGATTAAAGCAATTTTAAAAATCACATTTACTATTATTATGACTACACAAATTTCGAATGCACAAAAATATCCTCTAAAGGAAGATGTAGCTACTATTAATGGAATTATGAAAGCTACTTATGAGGCAGTTTCTGGAGAAGCTGGCGAAAAAAGACAATGGGAACGTGACCTTTCACTTCATGATTCAAATGCTATCTATTCTTTTCCATTAGAAAACGCCGTAGGAAAACTACAACACACTACTATGACTCTTAAAGAGTTTCACAAAGAAACGGATGATATGGTTGCGAAAACAGCTTTCTATGAAAATGAAATAAACAGAGAAGTTCGTGTGTTTGGAAATATTGCGCACGTTTGGAGCACTTACGAAACTCGATTAGTAAAAAATGGTCCTGTTGCCCGAAGAGGCATTAACAGCATACAACTTTACTATAACGAAGGAAGATGGTGGATTATATCCTGGATTTTTGATAAAGAAAAAGAAAACCAAAAAATCCCGCAAACTTTCGATCCGAAATAACAACTCTACATTATCCTAACAGGTTTTAAAAACCTGTTAGGTATTTAAAATATACATTATATCATACCTACAAGACTTAAAAAACACCTTGCAGAATTAGAGTTCATATCAAAAAGCAAATTATCTCGCCTGAACGGCCGTATCTGTAAAATCAGAAAACACACCATCCAATCCTAATTTATAGAAAGCCTGATATTCTAAAGTTGGGTTATTTTTATAATTACTCAACAATCGTTTCTCTTCATTTCTAAACGTATAAGCATGTACTAACAATCCTTTTTTATGCGCATCTGAAATTAAAGTTGTTGGCGACAACGCTTCTTTATCTACATCATCTACTTTACCGTCGGCATTTATATCATCAGCCTTTCCATCTTTATTTACATCTGTTCCTTTATAAGGAATAATAAAAGGTTTCCAAGGACCGATACCATTTGCATATGTTTTAACAAAATCCAAACCTTCCTGAGTTCTAAAAAATCCGTAATCTCTAGTGTCTCCTTTTAAATGCCAATCATACGGTTTTCCATCAGAAATAATCTCTCCTTCGGGAACTGTAAAAATCAAATCACCATTTAAAGCCACATCATAGCAACTTAACAACTGGATAATTTTAACTGTTGATTTACTTCTGATATATTGCAAATTAGAAACCTCAAACGACTGAATATAAACTGGAGATGAAGCACTGTTCCAACCTTCGGCAGTTAACATCTCTAATAATTTATCTGTGATTTTTAAACCTAATGCTTCATGAAAAGAAGGGTGTTTTGTTTCAGGATAAATCCCTATAACACGTCCTGATTGTGCTGATTTCTGTTTTGCCAAAGCAATAACTTCTGCAAATGTTGGAATCGAATATTTATTATTATACACTTGAGAACGCTCCGCAAAAGCTTGTTTTGCTTTTAATTGTTTTATTTCTGCCAAAGTAAAATCAGAAACAAACCAATCGGTAATCATTGCACCATCAATATTTTTGGTAGTTTTTTTAGAAGCAAAAGCTGGAATTTCTGACACATTTGTAGTTCCAGATAACATTGGTTCATGACGCACTACTAGTTGCCCATCTTTCGTCATTACTAAATCGGGCTCTATAAAATCGGCACCCATTTCTATCGCTTTTGTATATCCTTCGATTGTATGCTCTGGCAAATAACCCGATGCACCACGATGAGCTACTACAATAGGATTTGCCCCTGTTAAAGTTGGATATTTTCCATTTTCGGACGTTTGATTATCATCATTCATATCACAAGCCAATAACAAAATTACAGCACTTAAGAAAATTGTACTTTTTAAAATTTGAAATGAGTTCATAGTTTATATTTTTAGCAAATAAATGCCATTTTCACTCAACAAACGTTAGCACTGAGTTAAGTATCAGTTATATAATTTTACAATAAAAATAGATTTACAAAACATTTGCTTCTTCGCAATGATTATTTAAAATTCCCGTAATCAAGAAGTTTTCATTCTGCTTTTCAAAGAAAATAAACCATGTAGTTCTTTTATTTACTTTATAGAAAATGTAGTTTGAACCTAAATATTGTATTCTTTTAGGAGTTATTCTATGCTGACTTGATTTAATATTTCCAGAAACAAAATCATAAATATTCAAAACATACTCTTCAGCTGTTTCTATAAAACCAAAATAGTCATTTTTATATAAAACACGAACCAAATCATCTAAATAACTAATTACATGTGATGTGTAAGCAAGCTTTATTTTCCCCACCACTCACGTATTCGTTTAATAGATTCTGCTTTTGCTTCTTCGGTCGTATACCCTTTTTTCATCTCTTCATCAAAATCAAAAGTAGTCTTGTCGATTCCCTTAAATTTAGCTTTAGAAATCTCATATTCAACCGAAGGCTCTTCGACTTTGTTTATTTTGGAGTTTTCTTTTTTAGCATTCATGATAAATTTATTTAACAGTCAAATTTACAACATTTTACACCAAACAAAAAATCCCAAACTATCATAAATAATAATTTGGGATTTCTATTTAATTAGAAATAAGATTTTTATACAATCTTTTTTTCTTTCTTTTTATAGTTGATAATAAAAACTCCTGATATAATAAGCGCTGTAGCTATAATAAAATCGACAGTAATTACTTCGTCCAACAATAACCACCCCAGAAAAACTGCAATTATAGTATTAAAGTAAGACAAAATAGAAACCTGAATAGCCGTAACTCGTTTTAAAGCATAATGATAGGAGAAAAAAGCAAGTATTGATCCAAAAACAGACAAATACAAAGCTGCAAAAATACTTCTCGTACTCCATAAACTCACATCTGGATTTGGAGAAAAAATAAATGCCAAAACCAACTGAACCAAAGTAGCGATAGTAAACTGATAAAATAAATTCAGCGTAATATTATTCGATTTATGAGCATGAGTCTTTGTATAAATTGTACCTGCCGCCCAACCTAAAATTGCTAAACTCATAAATATAAGTCCGTGTTGGTAATTAGAATCTAAAAATGAACCAAGTCCATCTTTAAAAATAAAAACAACTCCTGTAAAACCAATTATTACTCCTATAACACCTTTTAAGCTTGGTTTTTGCAATCCGAACAAAACACTTCCTATAAAAATAAGTACAGGTGATAAAGCACTCATTATAGATGCTAACCCACTCGGTAAAGTTTGTTCCGCAACTGTAGTAAAACCATTTGCAATTACAATCATTAATAAAGCTGGAATTAATTGGTGTTTAAAATTCTCCCAACCAATCCATTTTAATTCTTTTTTAAACAGTAAAATAGTCATTGCTATTAATCCTGCTAACCCCTGACGAATAGAAGTTACAAACCATGGCGGAATTGTTTCTACCGCAACCCTGATTCCTAAAAAAGTTGTCCCCCACACAATCCCTACTGTTGCCATACAGAGATATAATTTATAATCTGGCTTTTGTTGCATCGCTAATACTATGTCTTTTAAATAAAAAAGTCCCAAATTATAATACTATAATTTGGGACTTTTAAAATACTATCTATTTTAAATTAAGAAACTTTATTTCTTATCTTTTCTTCCCATTTCCAAGCGCTCTTCATCGCTTCATCAAGCGTTGATTGAGCTTTCCACCCCAGCACATCATTAGCTTTTGCTGTATTTGCATAGGCCTCGGTAATATCACCTTCTCTTCGCGCTACAATTTTGTATGGTAATTTTTTATCACTTACCTTTTCAAAGCTTGTAATCACCTCAAGAACAGAACTTCCTTTTCCTGTACCCAGATTAAATGTTTCTACTTTATCCAGATTCTTTTTATTCAGTAATCTTTGCAGAGCCACAACATGCGCTTTTGCTAAATCGACGACATGGATATAATCACGAACACAAGTACCATCAGTTGTAGGATAATCATCTCCATAAACTGATAATTCCTGACGCAATCCGATTCCGGTTTGTGTAATAAAAGGAACTAAATTCTGAGGAACTCCAATCGGTAACTCTCCAATTTCTGTTGATGGATGCGCTCCAATCGGGTTAAAATAACGCAATAAAATAGCATTGATATTAGTTGCTTTTGCAGTATCTCTGATAATTTCTTCACCAATTTTCTTGGTATTTCCATAAGGAGATATTGGTTGTTGCACAGGAGCATCTTCTGTAATTGGCATTTTTTCGGCTTGACCGTAAACCGTACAAGAAGAACTAAATATAAAACTAGCCTCTGGTTTTTGCTGTAACTCTTGTAAAAGGTACACCAAACTACTAATATTGTTTTCGTAGTACAAAAGTGGATTTCCAACACTTTCTCCAACCGCTTTTGATGCTGCAAAATGAATTACCCCAGTAACATCATTATATTTCTTAAAGAAGTTTTGCACTGCAGCCTTTTCTCTTAAATCTAATTTTTCGAATAAAGGCGTTTTACCTGTAATGGCTACAATACCTTTTAAAACATCTTCTGAAGAATTAGAAAGATTATCAATTATTACAACTTCAAAGCCTTCATTTTGCAATTCGACTACGGTATGTGAACCGATAAATCCTAATCCCCCTGTTACTAATACTTTCATTTCTTGGTTATTTTTTGGCTATTTATTTAGTCTGGTTTATTTTAAAAACTCAATTACACTATCGGTAATGAATTTAATTTGCTCATCGTCAAGCTCAGTATGCATTGGCAACGACAATACTTCTTGTACCAATTGATTAGTTACTGGAAAATATTCTTCTTTATAACGTACATCAACATAGGCTTTTTGTGAATGCAACGGAATTGGATAATAAATTGCACAAGGAATTCCTTTATCCTGTAAATGTTGCAACAATCCGTTTCTGTCTGCATTTATAATTCGCAAAGTATATTGATGAAAAACGTGGTCGTTTTCGTTAGCATTAAATGAAGGCGTAATAATGTTAGCATGACCTGCTAATGCAGCATTATACTTTGTTGCTGCTTCACGACGTGCTTTATTATATTCATCTAATAATGGAAGTTTTACATTTAAAACTCCTGCCTGAATACTATCTAAACGTGAATTTACACCCACTACATCATGATGGTAACGCTCATACATTCCGTGATTTACAATTCCACGAATAATGTGTGCCAAAGCATCATCATTTGTAAAAATTGCTCCACCATCTCCATAACAACCTAAATTTTTAGATGGAAAGAAAGAAGTTGCAGCTACATGTCCCATAACTCCTACTTTAGTTTTAGCACCAGATTTAGAAACATAATCAGCTCCTATTGCTTGTGCATTATCTTCGATTACATACAAATTATGTTCCTTGGCAAGATCCATAATTGCATCCATATTAGCAGCACGTCCGAACAAATGTACCGGAACGATTGCTTTAGTTTTTGGAGTAATTGCTTTTTTAATTGCATCGATAGAAATGTTCATACTATCCATCTCAACATCTACTAAAACTGGAGTTAATTGCAACAAAGCAATCACCTCTACAGTGGCAGCAAAAGTAAAATCGGCAGTAATAACTTCATCTCCTGGTTTTAAATCCAACCCCATCATTGCGATTTGCAATGCATCTGTACCGTTTGCACAAGGAATAACATGTTTTACTCCTAAATAGGCTTCAAGATTTTTTTGGAATTCATGAACTAATGGCCCATTAATATATGTATTTGTATCTAAAACGTCTTGAATTGAAGCATTTACAGCTACTTTTATTTTATCATATTGACTTTTTAAGTCAACCATTTGAATTTTTTTCATTTCGATATTCTAATTTAAAGTTTGCGTTCCCGAATAAAGAAAGCCACATTTCTATTGACCTTCAAAATAATACTTCCGAAAACGAGCAACAAAAATAGTTATTTAATGAGTTTAAACCAATGAAAATAATTGAAAGAAACGTATTTTAGCCCCAAATATTTAACTATGCTTTTTCTATACAATCTAATCGTTTTTGTTGTAGCCTTTTTATTAAAAATAGTAGCCCTTTTTAGTCCAAAAATCAGACTTTTTGTAAACGGAAGAAAAGATGTTTTTACTATCCTTAAAGAAAAGATAAAACCCTCAGACAAAACGATTTGGTTTCACGCTGCTTCTCTAGGCGAATATGAGCAAGGATTACCCGTTATTGAAAAAGTAAAAGAAAAATACCCTTCTCATAAAATCATTGTTACTTTCTTTTCTCCTTCAGGTTATGAAGTCAGAAAGAATAATACTGTTGCTGATGTAACGCTTTATTTGCCATTGGACACTAAATATAATGCTAAGCAATTTCTAAAACTTGCTCACCCAGAAATGGTATTCTTTATCAAATATGAGTTCTGGCTAAACTACCTTAATGAACTAAAGAAAAACAATATCCCTACTTATTTAGTTTCGGGAATTTTTAGAGACAATCAGATATTCTTTAAATGGTATGGTGGTTTTTATAAAAAAGCGCTTGATGCCTTTACTTATTTTTTTGTTCAAAACGAAAGCTCCAAAAACAAAATCGAATCTATCGGATATAAGAACGTAATTATTTCGGGTGATACCCGATTTGATCGTGTTGTTGCTATTTTAGAACGTGATAATACTTTAGATTTTATTACTGAGTTTAAAAACAACACAACTACTATTGTTATTGGTAGTTCATGGCCTAAGGACGAAGTTTTACTAACTGAATATATCAATACTACCCAAGAGCGTGTAAAATTTATTATCGCTCCGCATAACATCAAACCAGAACAAATTACTGCGCTACAACAATCTATTACTAAGAAGACAATTCTGTTTTCTGAAAAAGAAGACAAGAACCTAGCAGATTATGATGTATTTATAATTGATACTGTCGGAATACTAACCAAGATATATAGCTACGCAACGATTGCTTATGTAGGCGGTGGTTTCGGAAATCCTGGCGTTCATAATATTCTCGAGCCTGCAACTTTTGGCCTTCCTATTATAATTGGACCAAATTATTCTCATTTTGCCGAAGCCACAGAACTTGTACAATTAGGAGGCTGCATATCTATTACTACTACGGAAGAACTGAAAACTGAATTCAACAACCTTATTACAGATAAAAACCACCTTAACGAGAAAGGATTAATTTGCAAGTTTTACGTTCAAAACAAGAAGGGAGCTACCGATAAAATTATGAGTACTATTTAATCTCTCTCCCTAAATTATCATAAAACATGTTATTCAAATCATAATTTTTCGACTGTTTCCAGATAAAATAAATTAGAATTTCAAATTTTCACAACCAATATCAATCCATTTCTACAGAGATTAATCCAATAAAAAATAAAAAAGTACCGTATTTACTAGTCTTGCCGAGTACCTTTTACTAAAAAACACCCCTTTAAACATTAATTCATTACCTCTAAAAGCTTTTTAACGTTTTTGGCACGTTAATTGATAATAAGATAAACGTAGGCAACGAAGAATATTTTAAAAAAAAAATAAAAAAATATTTTACATATTAAAAAATTTATATCTTTGCCACGAATTAATAATTAACCTTTTATAATAAAGTAAGATGAAAAAAGTATTTTTAAGTTTAGCTGTTGTTGCTGTTTTAACTGTTGTATCTTGTAAAAAAGCTGACGCTGCTCCTGCTGACGACGCTGCTGCTGTAGTTGATTCTGCTGCTGTTGTTGTTGATTCTGCTGCTGCTGTAGTTGATTCTGCTGCTGTTGTAGTTGATTCTGCTGCTGCTACTGCTACTGATGCTGCTAAAACTGCAACTGAAGCTGCAAAAAAATAATTAGAACCTAGATTCTAAAATTTTTAAAACCATCCTTGAGATGGTTTTTTTTATGCTTATAATTTTTGAAATTCTAATATTTTAAAATTACTTCGCCTGTTCGCTATCGCCCGGGTCCAAATTCAAGCAATAGAATTTAAAAAGTAAAAAAAATCCCAAATCCCAACCTTTTACAGTATTGGAATTTGGGATTTCTTTTTATTGGAATTTATCGCTTTCCTAATCTTCTATCTCCTCCTCAACAACTTCATCTTCAAAAATAGATTCACTTGATGAAAAATCCAAAGTTTCAGACCTCGCAGCATAAGTTACTATTTCCTTAACCCCTTTCTGCAAAAGCAATTCCGTAGTGTATTTTCGACTTGTAGCAAAATGAACCTCACCCAACATCAATTTAAAAAAATACTTACCACCAGAACCTTTAAATTTCAAAAACCTAGCCTGATCAATATTTGCCTTAAACTTCTCAATATCCTCTTCACCCTCAAACTTCAACTCGTAACTCAAACTTGTAAATATCACTTTGCCTTTTCTGGAAGTAAACACAAATTTATACTCATCATTAAACCTCTTACTTATCACGAAAGCACCCATTTATATTTTAAATTTTTAGATTGTTGATTAAAAACCCCAGACTTCTAGATTACTGATTTCAAAACCAACGAAGATTTATTCAAAACTCATAATCAAGTATTATTAAGTTTACTTTTAAGATTACAAACTTTTGTAAAATAAAAAAACCCCTTCAAAAAGAAGAGGTTTTTAGTACTCAGAGCGGGACTTGAACCCGCACGAACATTGCTGTTCACTGGATTTTAAGTCCAGCGTGTCTACCAATTTCACCATCCGAGCATTATGTGGTGTTGAGCGAAAAACGGGGCTCGAACCCGCGACCTCGACCTTGGCAAGGTCGCGCTCTACCAACTGAGCTATTTTCGCATTTCATTTTTATTTAAGAACTACAACACTTGAATTGTTCTGTATTGCGAGTGCAAATTTAGGACATTTATTGAATTAAACAAGCCTTTTTTGAAAAAAAATTACACAAAAAACATAACATTCTGATAACGTATTCTTTAAAAATTGAAATTATTTCCTCGTAATCATTCTTTTTATCTCATTAAGCTTCATCAGCGCTTCTACTGGGGTTATCGCATTTATATCAAGATTTAAGATCTCTTCTTTTATCTCTTCTAATAATGGATCATCCAGATTAAAGAAACTCATTTGCATCTCATCACTATCTGATTTAACTCCGTTTAACGCATCGCTCGAATGATCCTTCTCTAGTTTCTTTAAAAGCTTCTGTGCTTTCAAGATTACAATTTGAGGCATTCCAGCCATTTTTGCCACATGAATACCAAAACTATGTGCGCTACCTCCTTTTACCAGTTTTCGGATAAAAAGGACAGTATCTTTTAATTCTTTTACAGCAACATTATAATTCTGGATTCTTGGTAACGAATCAGTCATTTCATTTAACTCGTGATAATGCGTAGCAAATAAAGTCTTAGGTCTTGACGGATGCTCATGTAAAAACTCAGCAATTGCCCATGCAATCGAAATTCCATCATAAGTACTAGTTCCTCTTCCTATCTCATCTAACAAGACCAAACTTCTGTCTGAGATATTATTCAGGATAGAAGCAGTTTCGTTCATCTCGACCATAAAAGTCGATTCTCCCATCGAAATATTATCAGACGCTCCTACTCTGGTAAATATCTTATCAACCATTCCCATCCTAACACTATCCGCAGGAACAAAACTTCCCATTTGAGCCAGCAACACAATTAAAGCTGTTTGACGCAAAATAGCAGACTTACCAGACATGTTGGGTCCAGTAATCATTATTATTTGTTGTGTTTCTCTATCTAAGAAAACATCATTAGCGATATAGGGTACTCCAACTGGTAATTGTTTTTCGATAACAGGATGCCTTCCGTTTTTAATTTCTAATTCGAAAGTTTCATCTATTTCCGGACAAACGTATTTATTCTCGATTGCTAGTTGCGTAAACGAACACAAGCAATCTAATTGTGCTACCAAGCTTGCATTCATTTGCACGGGCTTGATATATGTTGTAATCCAAGAGACTAATTGCTCAAAAAGCTCCAACTCTATTTTATGAATTTTCTCTTCGGCTCCTAAAATTTTAGTTTCGTATTCTTTTAATTCCTCAGTTATATAACGCTCTGCATTTACCAACGTTTGTTTACGAATCCATTCTGCAGGTACTTTATCTTTATGCGTATTACGAACTTCTATATAATACCCAAAAACATTATTGAATGATATCTTCAAAGAAGTAATTCCTGTTCTTTGCGATTCTCTGGTTTCAATCCCTTCTAAATATTCTTTTCCTGAAGTCGATATTGCTCGCAAATCATCCAGTTCTTCGCTGATCCCTTTTGCAATAGCATTTCCTTTATTAATAGATACTGGTGCTGATTCCTGATTTAAGGTCGTTTTAATTTTCTCACGCAATAATTCACAACTATGCAAACTATCTCCTATTACTTTTACCGCTTCTTGCGGGCTTTTAAGCGCAAGTTCTTTTATCGGAATTATAGCATCCAGAGATTCCTTTAAATAAACAATCTCACGAGGAGAAACCTTCCCCGCCGCAATTTTAGAAATCAAACGTTCTAAATCGGATATTTGCTTAATTTGATACTGAATATCGTGTAATACTTCTTGATTCTCCTTTAGATACGTTACTACTTCATGACGGCTTTTTATCTTATTACTATCTTTAAGAGGCAATGCCAACCATCGTTTTAGCAAACGCCCACCCATTGGCGAAAGCGTTCTATCAATAACATCCAAAAGCGTAACTGCATTTGGATTATAACTATGATACAATTCCAGATTACGAATCGAAAAACGATCCATCCACACATAAGCATCTTCGGCAATACGCTGAATTGCAGTTATATGCTGTACTCTATTATGTTGTGTTTCGGATAAATAATACAAGATTGCTCCCGAAGCAATGATTCCTTCTTTTAACTCTTCGATTCCAAAACCTTTTAAGGAAACGGTTTGAAAATGTTTCGTCAAAATCTCAAAAGCGTAATCTTCCTTATAAATCCAATCTTCTAAATAAAAACTATGAAAATCTTCTCCAAAGGCATCTTTAAAATCACTCTTATTATGCTTTGGAACTAAAACTTCACTTGGATTGAAATTTTGCAATAACTTATCTATATACTCCGCATTTCCTTGCGCAGTAAGAAATTCTCCTGTAGAAACATCCAGAAATGAAACACCGATATTTTTATTAGTAAAATAAACCGATGCCAAAAAGTTATTAGTTTTCGACTGTAATACTTCATCGTTAAGAGAAACTCCCGGAGTAACCAGTTCTGTAACTCCTCTTTTTACGATTGTTTTGGTCATTTTAGGATCTTCCAGCTGATCACAAATCGCTACACGAAGTCCTGCTTTTACCAATTTTGGTAAATATGTATTAATAGAATGATGCGGAAAACCAGCCAAAGCTGTTTCGGTTTCAGAACCCGCTCCACGTTTCGTTAATGTTATTCCTAGAATTTTAGAAGCTCTAATAGCGTCTTCCCCAAAGGTTTCGTAAAAATCGCCAACTCTAAAAAGCAGACATGCATCAGGATATTTTCTCTTGATTTCGTTGTACTGTTTCATTAAAGGTGTTTCTTTCACCACTTTCTCTTTCGCTGCCAAATTACTATGTTTTTAAATGAAATTTTATGACAGCGAATTTATAAATTTTAAAGCGAATAAAGAATCCCTGAAAAAATTAAAATATTTTTAAGGCAATTTTAAGTTTCGTTTTCATTATTTTATATAAATTTGTTAATAATTAAAAAATAAAACTAAAAATGAAAAAAATAATTTTACTTGCAATGTTTACAGTGTTAAGTGTTGCTACATCTAACGCTCAAGCTAAAGCTAAGGCTGCTAAAGTTGATGGTGCTGGAATGGTTTTCGTTAATGAAGTTATAGATTACGGTACAATTGCACACAATGCAGATGGAAAACGTGAATTTGTTTTTACTAACAACGGTAACAAACCATTAATCATCACTAACACACAAGGTTCTTGTGGTTGTACAGTACCAACTTCTCCAAAAGAGCCTATCGCTCCAGGAGCTAAAGGTATTATTGGTGTAAAATATGCTACTGACAGAGTTGGTGCATTTACAAAAACTGTAACAGTTACATCTAATGCAGCTGGACAGCCAACTAAAATACTTACTATTAAAGGTACAGTTTTAGCAGATGAAGCTCCAAAAAGCTAAATCGTAAAACAACACAAAATAAACGAAAAGCTTCCTTAATATTTGGAAGCTTTTTTTATTACTAGAATTTAAAACAATTATGAGAAAACTCGAAAACAGCGAACTCGAAAGAAAAACCATTGCCGACTTTAAAAATTCAGACAAAACACCTCTTATATTAGTATTAGACGACATTCGTAGTTTACACAATATAGGTTCTGTTTTTCGTACTGCTGATGCTTTTTTGATAGAAAAAATAATCTTGTGTGGTATTACTGCTACTCCACCAAACAAAGAAATCCATAAAACGGCACTTGGAGCAACCGAAACTGTTACTTGGGAACATCATGAAAATGTATTGGAAGTAATTGAAAATCTAAAAAAAGAAAACGTTACAACTCTGGCTATCGAACAAGTAGAAAGTGCCATTTTTCTACAAGATTTTGAAGTTGAAAAGGGTAAAAAATACGCTTTGGTCTTTGGAAACGAAGTATATGGCGTAGCTCAGGAAGCCGTTGCCATTTGCGATGGTTGTATTGAAATTCCGCAATTAGGAACTAAACATTCCCTTAATATATCTGTAAGTGCAGGGATCGTTGTTTGGGATTTATTCCAGAAAATGAATTGGCCAAAATAAAAACAACGACATTACTATTACAATGAAACTTAAACGCAGGACTTATATCTTAATTGGAGTATCGATATTTCTTTTCTCTGGAATATGGGCTTTTAAAAAATTCAATTTTAATACAGAACATACCATAGGCCAACCTCTGGATAGCTTAAATGGTGTTCGCGTATATTACAATGGTGGAGTAAATAATGTTACTGATAGAAATCTTACTACAGACAATTACAATCTTGGTTTAAAATACCAATGTGTAGAATTTGTAAAAAGATATTATTACGAACATTTTAACCATAAAATGCCTGATAGTTACGGTCATGCCAAAGACTTTTTTAACGCAGATCTTAAAGATGGCCAAAGAAACGAAAAGAGAGATTTGGTACAATATACCAACCCTAGTGTGAGCAAACCAAAAGCTGATGATCTTTTAATTTATAGCGGAACCATCTTTAACCGATTTGGACACGTTGCAATTGTTTCGAATGTTACTGATAATGAGATTGAAATAATACAGCAAAATCCAGGTCCGTTTAGCAAATCGAGAGAAGTTTTTTCTTTAATTGAAAAAGAAGGCAAATGGATAATTGGCAATGATCGAATTTTGGGTTGGCTAAGAAAAGAATAACTACCCTATTTTCTTCTGAATTTCTTCCAAAACAAAAAGATAGTCTTCATGTCTTTTCACAAAATCACGATCTGAAACATCAATAATCAGTACATTTAAATCTGGTTGTGATTTAATATATTCTAAATATCCATTGTTGATTTTATCTAAATAATCTGCCGAAATATTTTGCTCGTAACTTCTGCCACGTTTTTTTATATTGTGCAGTAACCGCTCTGTATTTTGATATAAATAAACATACAAATCTGGTTTTGGCATTTCCTTATAGATAATATCAAACAAGTTGCGATACAAGCGATATTCATCTTCGGCAAGTGTAATTTTGGCAAAAATTAATGATTTAAAAATATGATAATCGGCTACGATAAAATCTTTAAACAAATCAAACTGAGCTAAATCATCTGATAATTGCTGATAACGATCTGCAAGAAAAGACATTTCGAGCGGAAAAGCATATCGGTTTTGATCTTTGTAGAATTTAGGTAAAAAGGGATTATCTGCAAAACGTTCTAATACGGTTTTGGCATTAAAATCGTCGGCTATTTTATGAACCAAAGTTGTTTTTCCTGCACCAATATTCCCTTCAAAAGCAATATAATTAAATCGCTGCATCGGAATTTCCTGCAATGGATTTTTCAGATTCTGAACAACCGTACAAACACTATCGTCGGGTGTTATTGCAATTAATTCTGGAATTGTTTTTTGAAGAATCGGATGTTTCCAGTTTAAGTTTAAATCCTGAATAGGCAACAAAACAAAATTTCGGTTTTGCATCAAAGGATGTGGAATCTGAAGTTTATCAGTATCAATAACTTCATCTTCAAAAATAATCACATCAATATCTATAAGCCTGGATTGATATCCTTGTTGTTCTGAACGAATACGCCCTAATTGCTTTTCGACTTTTAAAACCTGATTTAATATTTTTTGTGCCGATGTATTTGTGTGTAAAACCAAAGCGCAATTATAGAACGCATCACTCTCAAAACCCCAAGCAGGTGTTTCATATAATCTCGAAACCTGAACAACAGTTCCTATTTCCTGATGTATCAAATTAATGCAGTTTTCGATATTTTCTAACCTGTTTCCCTGGTTACTTCCTAGTGATAAAACGACCTGATGCTGTGATTTCATAATTAGATGCAAATTAACTAAAAGTATTTTAGAAATAGCAATATATTTGTGTAACGACTTATAACAAAATAAAAAAATATAAAGTCGCGATTTGTAACATTTTAGCTTTTTTGCTACTTATTAAAAAAATGTAATTATGAAATTTTTAGGAAATGTACTAGCTACCGTAATCGGTATTTTTGTTTTTTTCATGCTATCCTTTTTCGGAATAATGTTATTAGCCGCAGTTTTTGGTGGCGACAGTAATGCTGTTACAATAAAAAGTGACTCTGTAATTGAGCTCGATTTAAGAAAAATACAAAATGATTATGCAGGGAAATATAAAGACCCTTGGGTTACTATTTTTTCAGAGCAAAAAAGCATTGGCTTAACAGATATTATTAATGCTATAGAAGTTGCAAAAACTGATGAAAACATAAAAGGAATCTCTATCCTTAATGATGTATCTTCTTTAGGAATGGCACAAAGTAAAGAATTACGTAATGCTCTTGAAAGTTTTAAAAAATCAGGAAAATTTGTAATGGCTTATTCTAATGCTTATTCGCAAAAAGAATATTATTTAAACTCCGTTGCGAATACTATTTATTTAAATCCTGTTGGAGATTTAGATTTTAAAGGACTATCATCAGAAATTATGTTCTTTAAAGATTTTCAGGATAAATCAGGTATCCATATGGAAGTAATTCGTCATGGAAAATACAAAAGTGCTGTTGAACCATTTCTTGAAAATAAAATGAGTGATGCCAACAGAGAACAAACTGGCGCTTTATTAAACTCAATATGGAGCTCTGTAGTTGCTGATATTTCTAAAAGCCGAAACATTCCAGTTACGCGATTAAATGAAATCGCAAATGGTCTTTTGGCCAGAACTCCTGAAATGGCAAAAGCAGAACGTCTTATAGATGTTATCGCTTACGAAGATGTGTATCATAATGCCATCAAAAAAGCATTAAAAGTAACTGGTGATGAAGATTATAATAAAATCTCTATTTCTGATTATACTCAAAACATTATTACTACTGCAATGAGTTCAGACACTTCTGGCGACCAAATAGCGATTATTTATGCACAAGGAGAAATACAAAGTGGCGAAGGTGATGTTACCGTTATTGGCGAAGGATCTATGCGTCGTTCTTTGCAAGAAGCTCGCAAAAATGAAGATGTGAAAGCAATTGTATTAAGAATCGACAGTCCGGGTGGAAGTGCCTTAACTTCTGATTTGATTTGGAGAGAAATAGAATTAACCAAAAAAGTAAAACCTGTAGTTGTTTCTATGGGTAATTATGCTGCATCAGGAGGATATTATATTGCATGTAACGCTAATAAAATATTTGCCGAAAGCAATACAATAACAGGTTCTATCGGAGTTTTTGGTGTGTTACCAAACTTTACTCCTCTAGCAACTAAACTAGGAATTAATACTGAACAAGTAAAAACTCACGAAAACTCAGCCAGATATAGTCCGTTTGTGCCTATGGATGAAAACTTTAAAGCCGTAACACTAGAAAGCGTTGAACATATTTACAAAACATTTGTATCTCATGTTGCCGAAGGAAGAAAAATGACTTTTGAGCAAGTAGATGCTATTGCACAAGGAAGAGTTTGGTCTGGTTCTGAGGCTGTAAAAATTGGTCTTGTAGATAAAATTGGTGGTTTAAATGACGCTATTGCCGAAGCTGCAAGTCTGGCTAAAATAAAAAGTTTCAGTACACAAAACTATCCAGAATACGATAAGAAATTTAATGATATGTTGCAAAACTTACCATTTGCAAAATCTAAAGAAGCTTTCCTTAAAGAAGAAATAGGCGAAGACAATTATGTTATTATTGAACAAATAAAAAGGTTACAAAACAAGAAAGGCGTACAAGCCATGATTCCGTTTCAAATTAACATTCAATAATTACAACTTCATTATAACTACAATCCGTTTGAGTCTAACTTAAACGGATTTTTTATTTTACATAAGTAAGTCAAAAGTTTAAATGTCGTAAAGTCAAAAGAATCAATATTGGGAATAATAGTTTGAAATCAATCTGTTGTTTTATTTTGTCAAATTTTCAAACACGACATTATACAATAGTTGCTACTTAAATCGCTTAAAGTTAACTCAGGTTTAATTTACTGGTAACACATGTAAGTATATGTTGTAGCTACTTTAGCAAAATATTAGAAGTATACTTATACAAGTATTTAAGACACTTTACGCAGGTAAAGTTCTTAACGAATATAACCTGTTTATTTTTTTGAATAGCTTACTCATAGTCGCCCCTCGATATGCAGTAGGCTATTTTTTTTGCAGTTAAAAAACAGATAAATCCCACAAATAATTATGTTGAAATTCCTTTTTATGAAAAAATTACAAAGAGGATTACGCATAAAAGTCTATTTTTGCAAGAAGCAGGCATAAAATTTGCTTGCAATAATTGAATCCAAATAACTCAGTATATGAATGTAAAGAAAATTCTAAAAATCGCAGGAATAGTAATTGTTTTACTGATTGCAACACTATTTGCCATTCCGTATTTTTTTAAAGATCAGATAAAAGCCAAAATATCCGAAGCTATCAATGAGAGTGTTGACGCTAAGGTTAGTTTTGTTGATGCCGATTTGAGTTTATTTAAAAACTTCCCGAATGCTAACGTTTCTATCGAAAAATTAGTGATTATAAACAAAGCTCCTTTTGAGGGAGATACACTTATTTCTTTAGGTGAGTTGAATTTAAAAATGAGCATCAAAGAACTTTTCAAAGGAAAAGACGAACCTTTGAGCATTCAAGGAATTGATACCAAAAACGGATTAGTGAATATTATATTCGACAAAAATGGTGTTGGAAATTTTGACATTGCTATAAAAAACAACTCTAAAAAGGAAGACAAAACAGATAGCAAGCCTCTTTCTTTAAAAATAAAAGGGTATAAAATCGAAAATTTCACTTTTAGATATTTTGATCAGGGTTCTAAAATTAAAATGGTTATCGATAGTTTAAACCACGAAGGAAAAGGAGATTTCACAGCTTCACAATTGGACTTAACTACAAAATCGACTGCAAAAGTATCCTTGGATATGGACAAGATAAATTACATGAAAAATGTATCATTAACTCTTGATGCGGTTTTAGGTATCGATTTAGATAAAAGTAAATATACCTTTAAAGAGAACAAAGCTTTAATTAATCAATTACCATTAGAATTTGATGGTTTTATCCAAATGCTTAAAGAAGGTCAACAATATGATTTGAAGTTTAAGACTCCAACCTCATCGTTTACAAACTTCTTAGGTTTAATCCCTTCTGCATATGCATCTGGATTAGATGGTGTAAAAACTACAGGAGATTTTACTGTTGCAGGATTTGCTAAAGGATTATTATCTGACACTACTGTTCCTAAATTTAATGTTGCAATTGCATCCAACAATGCTTCTTTTAAATATCCAAACTTACCAAAATCAGTTCAAAACATTGTAATCGATACTAAGATTATAAACGAAACGGGGATTTTAAATGATACTTATGTAAATTTAGATAAACTTTCGTTCAAGATTGATCAGGATGTTTTTAATGCTAAAGCAAATATCAAAAACATTACTGTAAACCCTATTGTAGATGCTGCCTTAAAAGGAACTATTAACTTAGCCAACCTTTCTAAAGCGTATCCTATAAAAATGGATAAACCATTGGCTGGAATTTTAAAAGCCGATGTAACTACTAATTTTGATATGGCTTCGGTTGAAAAAAGTCAATACCAAAACATAAAAAATGCGGGTACAATGAGCTTATCTGGTTTTAAATATACAGATGAGAACAACAAATCGATGAATATTAGTACTGCATTGGTTCAGTTTAATCCTAGTACGATTAACTTAAAACAATTTGATGCTACAACTGGAAAAAGTGATATTAGCATTAATGGTGTTCTTGAAAACTTCTACGGTTTTATGTTTAAGAAACAAGAGTTAAGAGGAAACTTCAACATGAGTTCAAACCAATTGGTTGTTGATGACTTTATGACTACAGGAGAACCTGCTCCAGCTAAAACAGAAACTGAGACTAAAGCTAAGGCAAAACCAGCTGAAGCAATGAAAATTCCGGCTTTCTTAAATTGTTCATTAACGGCTAAAGCAAATACGGTTGTATATGATAATTTAAAATTGAAAGATGTATCCGGAAAGATAATTGTAAAGGACGAAAAAGCAACTTTAGAAAACTTTAAAACATCAATTTTTGGAGGTACAATTGGTGTAAACGGAACTGTTTCTACAAAAGCCAAAGTGCCTACTTTTGATATGAATTTAGGATTTAATCAGGTTGATATTGCACAGACTTTTACGCAACTAGATATGATGAAAAAAATTGCTCCGATAGCAGGAATCATCAATGGTAAATTAAATTCGACTATTAAACTTAACGGAAATCTAGATGCGAAGGAATTAACTCCCGACTTAAATTCGATTTCAGGAGATTTATTAGGACAATTACTTTCGACTACTATAAACTCTAAAAATTCAACTGTATTAAATGCTTTAACTTCAAATATTAAATTCATCGATATGAATAAAGTGAATTTGAATGATATTAAAGCGGCACTAACTTTTGACAATGGAAAAGTAAATGTAAAACCATTTGACATTAAATATCAAGATATTAAAATCACTGTTGGCGGAACTCATGGTTTTGACCAAACCATGAACTATAATATCAAATTAGATGTTCCTGCAAAATATCTTGGATCTGAGGCAAATGCTTTTATTGCTAAAATGTCTCCTGCCGATGCTGCTAAATTGCAAAATATCCCGATTAACGCATTATTGACTGGGAATTTTTCTAACCCGAAAGTTTCTACTGATATGAAAAGTGCCGTTACGAGTTTAACCACTCAATTGGTAAATCAGCAAAAAGATAAGCTCACAAAACAAGGTACAAATGCTTTAACTGATTTGATTAATAAAAACACCAAATCGAAAGATACGACTAAAGCGGGTGCTGCAAATAAAGAAAAAACCACTCAAGAAGTAACTAATAAAGCGAGTGATTTATTAAACGGTTTGTTTAAGAAAAAGAAAAAAGAAGAGCCAGCAACGACTCCATAAAATTTCATTATTACATTAAAAAAGAGCCTAAGAATTAATATTCTTAGGCTCTTTTATTTTTTTGAAATTTTCAGAAGATATGATAGATAATTGCTACAGCGTAGCGATATTTTGATTTTCCTTTAGATTGCTATATATGTCACCTCGATGGGGTTTCTTTTGATTACAATTAAAATTACTATAAATATAACGTCCCGCTGGGACTTTCTTCATCAATAATTTTAAAAAAATAGGCATTATCTCAATAAACAAAGAGACTATCTGAAAATTATTTTTCGGACAGCCTCTTTGTTATTTGTTCTAAAACAATGTATCTGGATCTGTTAGTTTATCTAACTCACCTTTTAAATCTGTTTTTAAAATACTTAATCCAACCTGATATGAAGCATTCATCCAACCGAAACCTTCTTCGGTAATATAATCGAATGCTGTACCTACATTTCCATATTCGGCAAATATTTTAAGAGAACTGGTTTCTAAATTAAATTTCTCAGGAATAGTTCCGTTATAATCTACCGCATTGCGAGTAATAAGCCATAACCATCTATAAACCATTTCCTGAGCTTCATCTATATAATTATAGTTTAGTAATCCTTCCCATAAAAACATTTGATGTGGCGCCCATCCAAAAGGGTAATCCCATTGTCGTTGTGGCGAGTTTACATCTAGATCATCAATTGCCTCTTTGGTACTTCCTGCGATTCCTCCTTTTAATTTAAATTTAGGCAACACCTTTTTTACCAAAACTTCCGCTTGCTCTTTGCTACATAATTTTGCCCAAAGCGGATAAAATGTTGCTGCTGCATCAAATGGATGCGGTTCATTTTTTATAAAATTATAATCATAATAAATCCCTGCATTCTTATCCCAAAGCAATTCATTAATTTTTTCTTTTCTTAAAGCTGCTTTTTCTTTCCAATATTCACTAGAATATGTTGTGTGTTTCTCATCTGTAAATTGATTATCAAACTCTGTTTCAATCAGGAAAGCAATATCCGTTTCGTATTTATAAAGTAAACTATTTAAATCTATCGTGTTTAAATCGGCACAAACATTTACAAATCGATTGGTTGTATCATGACCACTTTCTCGCATGCTGCGATCGTGAACAAAATAAGCATCCAGACTTGCATCGGTAATTTCTCTATCAAGATATTTCTTTTCAAATTCTCTTAATGGTAAATTATATAACAACGCGTATTTTTCCAGAACATCATCAAAATGTCCTACCTCAACTTCAAACGGAAGTCCAATTCCTTCCGCTTTATATCGGTTTAGTCCATTTGGCGTAAGCCTCTTCCCTTCTTGCATCCAAACGGTTTGATATTCTTTTATTGCAGTATGAAGATGTCTTGTAATCCAGTCTTTTTCTGGCTTAGATTTTTTTGTAATCGCAACAATTAAAGAAGTATATAACGGTGGTTGTGTTCTCGTTAAATAATAACTTCTATTGGCATTAAGAATCTTGCCATAATGGTCTATTTGATATTTAAAATTCTCGGCAATCCCTACCGCAAGTTCTGGTTTATTATCTAGTAAAAGTCCAATAGCAATAAAGTAGCTATCCCAACCATACATTTCGTTAAACCTGCCTCCCGGAACTACAAACGGAATACCTTTCATCTCCTTATTATCTTGTTGCAATGCCAGAGCCAAAATCCCAGGTTTTTTATTTAAAGTCAAAACATATTCTGATGAAATATTTTCGGCTAGCTGAACCACTTTTAACTTCGGAATGGATGCTTCTAAATTTTTAAAATACTCAAAAGCTACAGCATCTGTTGCGGGAACATATAAATAAGAAATTGCATTTTCTATTTTTTCATCTTCTACAATTTTTGCAACGCCTTTTGCATCGATAGTTCTCGTTAATCCATTCCAATATAAATCCTTTATTTTTCTGGAAATACGGCTTACAGGATTCTCTATTATTTCGGCACTATCTATTTCTGCAAATTCTGAATTGCTTTTTTTAGCCAATGCCAATTCCTGTAATAAATTAGACAAATAATAAGTTCCTTCAACATTTAGAGAATTTCCATTTTCGTCTTCTAATAAAAAACTTTTTGGCCCATTATCGTCAATCGTAATTTTTTTATCACCATCCGTATCTTCTTGTGCTAATAATCTCTGAAGCGTCTGATTTATGTTTAGTTTAAATTTCATTTTTAGTAGTTATTTTTTTTAATATAAAGAATGAGACCAATAATAATGACATCGGAATCAATGTGTAATAAAATGCATTTTGTGGTCCTTGATTTTGGAATAGCCATCCTATTATCCTTGAACCTATTGTTCCTCCCAATGCAGAAAACACTACAATTAATCCGGTCATGGAGCTATGTAACTTTTTAGGCAAAGCACTTAATATAACCGAATTGAGCAATGGATAAATAGGTGCAATAAATAACCCTACGAGCGGAAATGCAAAACCTATTAATGGAATTTCACTAAAGGAATGAATCGTTTTCACCTCTAGTCCTACTGCTTTTGGCAATACAAAAATCACAATGAGCATAGCGCATATAATACAGAAACTCAATACCCAAATCCAGTTTATTTTTTTGGTGATTTCTCCCGCCAAGATTCTTCCTATTGCCAATGAAATAGCCAGAATACTTGCCATCATTATACTATTATTCTCTGATAGGTGAAGTACTTTATCATTAAATGTTGGCAACCAAGACATGATTCCCTGCTCAATCATTACGAATAAAAAAGCACTTACTACAAAAACTATAACTAATGATTTTGCCATTAGTTTTATCATTTGCACAAAATCATCAGCAAGATTAGCCCCAGAAATTTCTACAGGTTTTTCTATTTTTATAAAGAATAAAAAGCCAAATGATAGTAATGTCAATAAAGCTAAAAACCAATATACATTAAGCCAGGAATCGGGATTAGTATCATTATTAAAAGCTGGAAATAAAAAATATGCCAGTGCAATTCCTATCATAAAAACACCTTCTACACTACTCATCAAAGCGTTGTGCTCTTTCTGATTATTGGTTACTGTACCAATAAGCGAATAAACGGATACTTTTATCAAAGCAAAAGAAACTCCAACGGTTGCAAAAAGCAATTTAGCATAATTAAAAGAGTTGCCATAATACATGGCAATACAGGCAAAAGTTACCAATCCTAACCCGATAAGCATTGCTTTTTTATAGCCTATTCTTGGTAAAAATGAAGCTATTAAAAACGATACAATTGCAATAGGCAAATCCTTAAAAGCTTCTAGAATACTAGCTTGTAATTCATTTACGCCATAATTTTTTTGCGCTTTTAAAATCACTATCCCAACGCTGTTTAGTAATATTGCAAATACAAAGTAATTGAGATATAATACTGCTGTTATTCCTGCTTTTTTCATCTTAACATATTGATTTACTAACGAATGTAACAAAAAACCAAATGCTGTTATTAAAACAGCATTTGGCTGAACTAATTAATATATAAACTAAAAGTTGATTGCTACAGAAAATCTGAAAGCGCGTCCTAAAATAGGTCTTGCCAAAAACACATCTGTATCTGATGTTGATTGTCTTGGATTTCCTTCTGTCAAACCAATTTCATTGAATAAATTAGTTCCATCAACAGCAAATCTTAAATTGTTAACGATGTAGCTTAAACCTGCTCCAACTTCTTTAAAAGCTGGTAAAACTTGTTCGTTGTCCTGATTTGTATATTTTTTATCAAAATAAGAATACTGAACATATCCTGATAATCTTTTGGTTATATCAACTTCTGGTCTTATTACACAAAAGAATTTAGGAATTCTACGAGCCGTGTTTCCGTTAAAATTAAACGTACTTCCATCGGCATTTTGTCCTGTAAAATTATCATACTCTGGATTTTGAACTGTAAAATTAAAGTTCAATCTTGCAATACTATATCTTAAATTAGTTTCTACTTCTAAACCTAAATTGTTTACATCGGCGAATTTATTTTCAGATGTTCCATCTGCCAATATATCTGTAAAGGCAACATTTTTTAAATTCATGTGAAACAAATTAGCATTTACCGAAAGGAATGAATTAGCATATTTATACCCCAACTCTAATTGGTTTACAAACGTATTTTCTAGTTTACTCAAATCTTTAGCATTGTCATAAAATGACTCTTCTATTGGTGATCTAAAACCGTGACTGTATCTTATATAAGAAGCCATGTTTTCATTAAACTTATAATTCCCTGCTGCTGTATATGAAAACTCGCTTACATCATATTTCCAGTATGTATAAGGATTTCCTTGTATTGTAGTTACTGCATCATCGGCAGTATTATTATCCAGAACTCCTAGATTCTCTGCACCAAAACGTGCATTATCTCTATATCCTGAATACACATTTTTATCATATCTCACGCCAGCGTTAAATGTTAGATTATCTGTAGCTTGGATTTCGGCATCAACATAAAAATCATTTAATTTTCCTTTTGTCTCTGCATCTCTTTCAAGCCAGGTAATTCTTTCTATTCCGTTCCAAGTATGTGCAATTCCGCTTGCCGTATTATTTACATTTACTAATCTTGGATTATCGGTAACATCTACCAGATAGTTACTCCAGTTCCAGTATTGTTTCGATTTCCAGTTAGAGTAATAATACCCAACAGTAAGATTAACAGGTTTTAAATCGAAATTAAAAGACAGGTTATTAGCAAAATTCTCCATTTGTTTGTGAATGTACCAATGATCTGCTCTCATAATTAATGCATTTGGATCTAATGCTGTATTATTATCTACGTAAGTATAACTTAAATCTCCTGTGTTTGCTGGAGCTAATTTTTGTATATCTGTTGCATAACCATCTTGTGTCCATGGTCCTCCGCTACTATAAATCGCATTGTAATTCAAGTCTATTTTAGTATTTCTGAATGCGTTTTTTATGGTAACTTTATCAGCGACTTTCTTTTTAAATTCGGCTCCAATAGCATCTACAACTGGGTGAACTCCATCTTCTAAATCGGCATTGAAAGTTCCACCTCCATATTGTGGTACGCTTAAATGAGAAAAGTTGGCAGAAGTTAGCGTTCCATAATTTGGATTAAAACCAGCTACTCCTTCTACTTTTCCGTTATTGCTTTTTAATGGAATTGGTAAATAGAATGTATTCCTGTCATCTAGTTTTTTGTAATTTAATCTTAAATATCCTCCGTCATCAAACTTATAGGTAAGGTTCATTTTTACTTGTCCTCCTTTGTTTGCGGTAAAACCAGTTTTTCTTATTCCGTCATCGGCTCTATAAAATCCTCCTACATTAAAAAACAATTTATCTTTAACCAATGCTCCTCCTAAATTAAGATCGGTACGAAACAATCCATAATCTCCAACAGTAAGTTTTGCTTTTCCCTGAAACTCATTTTGTCCTGTTTTCGAAATAAAATTGACAATTCCTCCTGGTGCATTCGATGCAAAAATTGATGCTGAACCTCCTCGAACTGCTTCCATTTTACTTACTGTTTCGTCTAGTCTGTACCAATTATCTGCATTTGCAAATTGTAAAGCTCCATCTTCAAAAACGGCTAAACCATCTTCCTGTATTTGCACATATTCATAAGCTCCTGCCGATGGAATTCCTCTTGCAAAAAGGTTATTTCCTACTTCTCCTCCCGATGTTTCTACAACAAATCCCGGAATAGTCTGGAGAATATCTGCTGTACTTATTGGCGCTCTGCTCTCGATTGCTTTTGCTCCTAAAGTAGTAATTGCAATACTCGATTCTAGTTTTGACCTTGGGTTTGATGATCCTGTAACGACTACTTCTTTCAAACTTTGTGATTCGGCCTCTAAATGAAAATCGGCTTTTGAATTTTCTCCGTCCTTAATTGTAATGCTCTTTTGAGTTGATTTATATCCTACGTTTGTAACTAAAATAATGTAACTTCCTGCAATAAGATTAGGAAATGTATATGCTCCATCTACATCTGTGCTCACTCCTTGTGAAGTGCCTTGAATAACAACATTTGCTCCCGGTGCTGTTTGTCCGTTTTCATCGAATACTTGTCCAGAAATACTGCTTTTTTCTTGCGAAAAAACCATTGCTGGAAGAATAAATAGCAATAACATCCAGAACGACATTATTGAGCTAGAATTAAACTTTTTCATGATTTATTATTTGGTTAGGTTATTAGTTAGGGTAAAACTATTGCCTATTTATTTATATCAATGAAGATTTTCGCCGAAAACGTTTTCGATTTTACCGAAAACGTTTTCGATTAATTAAATTTAATTAATTATCAATTAGTTTTATTACATTTATTCAATGAATGATACCAGACTTATAGACATTGCTGCTGCTTTAGGAATTTCTGTTACAACAGTTTCAAAAGCGTTAAAAGGGTACACTGATATTAGCGAAAATACCAGAGCAAGGGTTCTTGAAATGGTAGAAACAATGAATTACAAACCCAATGCCAATGCGGTAAACCTTAGAACTAACGAAACCAAAACTCTTGGTGTTGTTATCCCTACGATGGTACATCATTTCTTTTCGAGTGTTTTAAATGGTATTATAGACGAGGCCGAAAACAGAGGTTATCTTGTGATTATTTTGCAATCTAATGAAAAGTATGAGCTTGAAAAAAAGCAGATTGCTTTGCTGCAGCAAAAAAGGGTTGATGGAATTTTGATTTCGCTATCAAATGAAACTGATGATTTCTCTCATATAAATGATGCTATAAAAAAGAATACTCCTGTGGTTTTATTTGACAAAATAGCCAAATTGGTCGATTGTTCAAAAGTGATTATCAATGACCGAAAAGCTGCTTATGATGCAGTAACGTATCTAATAAATAAGGGATATAAAAAAATTGCTCATTTCAGAGGTTCTTATACTCCTCAAAATTCTATTGACCGTTTTCTTGGATATAAAAAAGCACTCGAAGATCATAATATTCCTTATGACCCTACGCTGGTTTATTTATGTGATCACAACTCCGATTTTGAAGATGGTTATGCCAATGCTCAAAAACTAGTTGAGGAACACAAAGATGTTGATGCCGTTTTTGCCATCACCGATTTGGTAGCTATTGGTATTATAAAATACCTCAACGATATGCATATTAAGATTCCGGAGCAAATTGCCGTTTTTGGTTTTAGCAATTGGTTTATGTCTACCGTAATTTCGCCAAAGCTTACCACGATTGACCAACCTGGTTATGATATTGGTCAACGTGCTGCTGCTATATTAATAAATGAAATTGCTCAAATTAAAGAACATCTTCCTGTTATTCATCAAACTATCGAACTCCCAACACTTATTATTGAAAGGGAATCGACAATAAGAAACTAATATTTTTATACATTTATTGTCACTACATATCCTTCGGATCCACGGATATTAAAAACTGTTCCGTCTTCAAACAATAAATACTGTCCTTTTATTCCAGTAAGTTTTCCTTGAAAAGTTGGTGTTTTATCCAGACTTAAACTTGCTACTTTTTTCGGATATTCAAGAACAGGATAATGTAGTTCGTACAAATCATTTTTCTCAGGATAAAAATATTCGCGAACTTCGTCAGGAATCAAACTTTCTACTTTAGATTTTTCAAGAATCAAATCAACAGTTTCGATATTATTCTGAAGCATTTTTCTCCAATTTGTTTTATCTGCATAATGATTCTTTAACGCTACCTCGGTAATTCCTGCTAAGTAACGATTCGGAACTTCTACAATCGATAAGGCTTGTGTCGCTCCCTGATCTATCCAACGTGTAGGCACTTGTGTCTTTCTGGTCACTCCTACTTTTACTTCGCTAGATAAAGCCAGATATACAATATGTGGTTGTAATTGTACTTTTTCTTCGTATACCAAATCACGATCCTGAATTCCTAAATGTGCCGTACTTAATTCTGGTTTCATAATCCAATCTCCAACAGCTGGACTTGAATAAAAACAATCATAGCAAAATCCCTGACGGAATATTTTCTTCTTCTTACCACAATTCAAACATTGAAAGCCTACAAAACTGATCTCAATTTCTTTATTCAATAATTGATTAACGTTGATAAAACTGTCCTCAAAAACCAAATAATATTGAATTGGATTCCCCATTTCGGTTTGCATCTTTGTAAGTACGCCCTGATATTGCATTAGATTTTAATTTTTAGTCCCGAAGCTATCGGAAGTTGATTTTAGATTTTAGATTCGTTCATAAGAATTTAAATCTCGATACTGTTAAAACTCCATTTTTGAAGTGGAATCTTTGCCATAAATAGAATTGTCATTTATAAAAAAACACTATTTTTGATACAACGACAAAGTTAATATTTGTGCGTCGATATTCAAATTTTAAATTTCTTGATTTTACATCCATTGTACTATCTGAAATTTAAAATCTAATCCCGAAGCTTCGGGACAACAATCTAAAAATTAAAATCTAAGATTTCTCCATGCCTCTATCAATAATCAATTCATTTGCCTCTTGGGTTCTTAAACAAAGAATTCATCAAATAGAACTTTTTCTTAAATATCCAAATGAAGTTCAGGAAGAACTCCTTCATAATTTATTATTGGCTGCCGAAAATACCATTGTTGGAAAACAATATGATTTTGCTTCGATAAACTCATACAAAACTTTTTCTGAAAGATTACCTATTGCAACTTACGAAGAATTACAACCTTTAATTGAACGCACCCGTCAAGGCGAGCAAAATGTTTTTTGGGAGACTCCAATAAAATGGTTTGCAAAATCTAGCGGAACTACAAATGCTAAAAGCAAATTTATCCCTGTAAGTAATGAAGCTCTGGAGGATTGTCATTATAAAGGAAGTAAGGATTTATTGTGTTTATACCTGAATAATAATGAAGATTCGGAATTGTTTCTGGGCAAGAGTCTTCGCTTAGGCGGAAGTTCTCAGATTTATGAAAACAACAATACTTTCTTCGGAGATTTATCGGCTATTTTGATTGAGAATATGCCTATTTGGGCAGAATTTAGTAGCACACCTAGCAATAAAACTTCGCTTATGAGCGAATGGGAAACCAAAATTGCTGCTATTATAAATGAAACTAAAAATGAAAACGTAACCAGTTTTGCTGGTGTTCCTTCATGGATGTTGGTTTTAATGAATCGTGTTCTGGAAGATTCTGGAAAAGGAAATTTATTTGAAATCTGGCCAAATCTGGAAGTCTACTTTCATGGAGGTGTAAGTTTTTCTCCTTACAGAGAACAATACAAAAACATATTACCTAAAAAAGATTTTAAATACTACGAAATATACAATGCTTCTGAAGGTTTCTTTGCCATTCAGGATTTGAATAATTCCAGTGATTTATTGCTAATGCTAGATTACGGAATCTTCTATGAATTTATCCCGATGGAGACTTTTGGGAAACCAGAGCAAAAAGTTATTCGATTGGCAGATGTCGAATTGAATAAAAATTATGCAATCGTAATTACTACCAATTCTGGTTTATGGCGTTATTTAATTGGTGATACGGTTCGTTTTACTTCATTAGACCCTTATAGAATTCGTGTTACAGGAAGAACTAAACATCATATTAATGTTTTTGGTGAAGAACTTATGGTCGAAAATACCGATCAGGCTATTGCCAAAGCGTGCCAGTTAACAAATACTGAAGTTATAGATTATACTGTAGCTCCAATATTTATGCAAGACAAAGAAAAAGGTGCACACGAATGGATGATTGAGTTTAAGAAAAAACCTGCTGATATTTCGCAATTTCAAAAAGCTCTTGACGAAACCTTACAATCCCTAAACTCCGATTACGAAGCCAAACGTTACAATAATATGACACTAAATCCTTTGGTAATTAATGTTGCCAGAGAAAATTTATTTTACGATTGGTTAAAAGAAAAAGACAAATTAGGCGGACAACATAAAATTCCGAGACTCTCGAACCAAAGAGATTATTTGGAGCAATTGAAAGGGATGTGATGAGCAACATCAATAAATACGAACTTAGAGAACCTCAACTTGAAGCCGAGATTTACTACTTAACTGAACAAGAGGGTGGACGCAAAACTGCTGTTAACAATGGATATCGTGGTCAATTCTACTATAACGGAAAAGACTGGGATGCTCCACAACAATTCATAGACAAAGAAACTTGTAATCTAGGTGAGACCGTTAAAGTTTATTTACAAACATTAAGTACTGACTTTCATATTGGACATTTTTTTGTTGGACAGGAATTTGAGACGAGAGAAGGTGCTAAAATAGTTGGTAAAGGAAAAATTACCCGTATAATAAGACCAGACTTTAATTACTGGGATGGCTCTACCTTTCTAAAATCACTTGATAAAAGTATTGAGCCATATTCTGATGCTAATGATTTCCTTAAATTTCGCATGGACCTTGAAAATTGGTTAATCGAAACAGAAATAATTAAAAACATTGAGTTTGAAATGACTGGAAATTTAGAGTGCATGATGTTGATAAAATGTAAACTCATTAACAAAGATTTACAACCAAGAGAAGTAGCATATAAAATTATTGAATGCTGGAAAACTAAATTAACAAATTCAAATCAACTTTATAAAATTGAAATGAACACAAGTTTTAACCACAATAAAAATCAATCACAAACTGACAAATTCGTTTTATCGTTTGCAACTTGGCATTCATTTTTTTTAACTGGACAAATTATAGTTCAAAGATAAAATTTAAAATGAATTTAAAAAAGAAACTAAATAAATGGACGGATATGGATATAGCTATTCATCACATTGCCGTTGAATTAAGTTTATTTGAAACTGACAACTTCCCTGGATACTTGTGGATTCAATGGACAGAAAACAAATACAATGATTTCTTAAAAGACATATTACAGAAGTTGATTGAACTTAATATGCTAGAAATAAATGAGAATGAAGGTACGATTAGGTATAACAAAAACTTTGAAATAGAAACTAAACCATAATTATCCTCACAGCTATCGCGAGCGTCTCGCTCGTGAACACAATCATGTATAGCCCGACCCGCTTTTTCTGCGGGGCATGCCCATAAAAAAACCTCAGCTTAAATTAAAACTAAGGTTTGTTTTTTTTGTCATCCTGAGCGGAGTCGAAGCCCATTCCTACTCATAAGCCTTCGACTCCGCTCAGGATGACATTATTATAAATAATCTAAACAATCATATCGATATAGCGGTCATGGTATCCTAATAGGTACAAAACTCCATCGAGTCCTAGACTGGAAATAGAAGTTGATGCGCTTTCTTTTACTGTTGGTTTTGCATGAAAGGCGATTCCCAGACCTGCTAAATTTAGCATTGGTAAATCGTTTGCTCCATCTCCTACCGCTATGGTTTGATTAATGTGGATTCCTTCTTTTTCGGCTATGGCTCTTAGGTATTCGGCTTTCTTTTGGCCATCTACAATTTCGCCTAAATATTTACCGGTTAATTTACCGTCTTTAATCTCTAATCGGTTGGCATGAACATAATCTATACCTAATTCTTTTTGTAAATAATCTCCAAAATAGGTGAATCCCCCTGATAATATAGCGGTTTTATATCCGTAATATTTTAGGGCTTTCATTAAGCGATGTGCTCCTTTGGTGATTGGTAATTTTTCGGCAACGGATTGTAATACATCTTCACTCAGACCTTCTAACAATGCCATGCGTTGCTTGAAACTTTCGTTAAAATCTATCTCACCGTTCATAGCCGACTCTGTAATTGCTCTTACTTGCTCTCCTACTCCATTAAGCTCTGCCAATTCGTCAATTACTTCGGTTTGGATTAATGTTGAATCCATATCGAAACAAACTAAACGTCGGTTTCTTCTATAAATATTATCTTCCTGAAATGAGATATCTACATTTAAGGTTCTGGAAATTTCCATAAAACTTGCCGTCATGGCAATCTTATCTACAACATCTCCCGTTAGTGATAATTGTATGCATGAGCGAGGATATTCTTCTTTTTCGACTACTGATGTTCTACCAGTTAATCTTATTATAGAAACGATATTTAGGTTTTGATCAGATAATAATTTAGCTACTGCTGCCAACTGCGAAGCAGCTAATTCCTCTCCTAGAATATTAACAATATAACGTTGCTTAGATTGTGTTTTTACCCATTTTTCATAATCTTCGATAGAGATTGGGATAAACTTTACCTTAACTTCTAATTCATAAGCTTTAAACAACAAATCTTTTAGAACTGGTCCTGAAGTTGAACCAGCTTGGATTTCGAACAAAATCCCCAGAGAAAGTGTGTCATGAATATCGGCTTGACCTATATCTAGAATAACGGCATCGTAAGTTGCCAATACTGCTGTTAATCCTGCTGTTACACCTGGTTTATCATGACCTGAAACTTTTAATAAAATAATCTCTTTATCTTCTGTTGTCATTTTATCTTTATTGATTTAGAAGTGACAAAAATCGGCAATCTATTGTTGATAAAAAAGAATATGCTTTGTTTTCTTGTAAAGAAAAAACACAAATCAATATGATTTATTTAAATAATTTAATGTTTTGTTCTAATACTTAAAACAACTTGTATAGAAGTAACTTTTAACAAAAAAAGATTATTTAGAACAACTGAAAAAACAAGCAAGTCTTGTTCTAAAATTATTCTAAATAATCTCCTGAATTAATTATCTCGAGGTAATAATTTAATTTAGCTACTTGGCATATTTTCATCAAAATTCACCATCCAGTTTACTCCAAATTTATCAGTAAACATTCCGAAATAAGCTCCCCAAAAAGTTTTACCCATTGGCATAAATGGATTCCCTCCTGCTGAGAGTCCGTTAAAGATTCTGTCACCTTCTTGTGCACTTTCGACATTAATTGAAACTGAAAAATTCCCTCCAAAAGTCACCTTTCCTGATTGTTCGGTACTATCGCTTCCCATTAAAATGGTTTGTCCAATTGGTAAACTAACGTGCATAATTTTTTCTGCTTCTTCACTATCTTTAGATACTTGAGAACAATTCTCGTCTGCAGGCATATCTTTGAATTTTCCAATAAATGCAAATTCACCTCCAAAAACTGATTTATAAAATAGAAATGCTTCTTCGCAATTTCCATTAAATATTAAATAGGGATTTACTGCTGCCATGATATTTTATTTTTATTGTTAGTGTTTTTATTATTTTTCTTCTGATAATTCTTTTACCATTTCTAATCCTTTCGGAAAAACTTCTTTAAAATAATCTATATACTTCTCGAGCGTATCAACTTTAGCTTCGAGAACTGTAAAACCATCCTCTTCGGTCAATCGATAGGTTTCCATTGCTCCACTCCACTTTTTTGTTGCTTCATCGATGGGTAATTCTTTAAAGTCTTTTATTTCACCCAAATGCTTAAAAGCCATATATTCATTTGGAATTTTAGTTTCGATAACGCTATACATTCCTTCTCCGTTAGGCGACATGAAATGTATTTTATCGCCTTCATTCCAATCACTTATAGTGTGTGAACCTTCGCAAAAAACACTTGTCCATTTTTTGTAGGTTTCGTCCTCCCATAAAACTGACCAGATTTTTTCTACTGGAGCTTTAATTCTAATTGCAAACTCTAAAGTTTCCATGAGATTTTATTTTGGTATTTTGCTAAAATCCATAAATAAAGAATTCCAACGGTGTCCATCTAAATCTGCAAAAGCACAACCATACATCCAATCACGACTTTCTGCAGGAGCTGCAAAAACATTTCCTCCAGCTTCCTGAACTTTTTGAGCAAGTGCATCTACTTCTTCTTTACTTTCGGCATCTATAGAAATTAAAACCTCTGAACTTGTTTTTGTATCTGTTAATTTATTTTGAGAGAAGTCTGTAAAGATATTCTCTTCAAAAAGCATTATTACAAATTTACCATCGCCAACAAGCATGCAAGTTGAGTTTGGTGTGTCGTGTTCTTCATTAAATGAAAATCCAATTTTTGAGAAAAAGGCTTTCGATTTTGCTACATCTTTTACTGGCAGATTAAGCCATATTTGTCTTGTCATTTTTAATATTTTAAGTTATTATTTTTAAACCATATTTTAGAAAACCCTTAGAGCCTTTGCCTCTCTGAACCTTTGCGCCTTTGAACCTTCCTTAATTACTCTCTACATAACTTTTGAAATTATCTAAAATTGCTTGCCATCCTTGTTGTTGGAAGTTTTCTGGATTTTGTGTTTCAGGATCAAAACTTTCTATTACTTCTACTCCGTTTGGTGTTTCTTTAAAACTAATTTCAACCTTTCTTCCATCGGCCATTGCGTATTTAATAGCTTCATTTTCTTTTACCAAGGTATATTCTCCTTCAAAATCAAAACTCACACTTCCGTCTCTGGCTGCCATTGTCGATTTAAATTTACCTCCTATTTTTAAATCATTTTCGGCATATGGCGTATGCCAATCTGGGGAAGCATTATTCCATTCTTGTATATGTTTTGGTGTTGTCCATATTTCCCAAACTTTTGCTATTGGAGCTTTTACTGTACTTTGTACTGTTATCATATTCAATTGATTAAAATTATACTTTATAAATTGATTTTTATTTTTTTGGTGCTTGACTTTCATCCATGAAAAAGATTTCCCAATGGTGTCCGTCTATATCTAAAAAAGCTTTTTGATACATCCAGCCGTAATCTTTAGCTTCCATATATTCGGTTCCGCCAGCTTTTACTACTGCTGTAATTATTTCATCTACTTTTTCCCGGCTATCAACAGATAACGCCATTAAGATTTCGGTTGTTGTTGCTGTATTACAAATTTGTTTTTTAGTAAAAGTTTTAAAAAACTCTTCTGTCAAAAGCATTGCAAATATATTTTCTCCGATTTCTAAACAAGCTGCTTTATCATCTGTGAAATTTAAATTGAATGTAAAACCTAATGCTGTAAAAAAAGCCATACTGCGATTTAAATCTTTTACTGGAAGATTTAAGAAAATTTCTGTTTTCATTTTTATATAAATTTACAAATTATTTAAAGCAAATTTAAAGTAATCGTCTAGCCTTTAGACCACAATAAAAGTCATTTTTGGGGTCATTTAAGACAAAAAAACTATTTTTGTATAAGTCATTTTCATTAAAAAAGAGAAATAATGAGCAAAAAAGTTGGGTTAATCGTTCCGCATGACTATAAATTATTGAGTATTGCAGCTATTCTTGAAGTTTTTGAAACTGCTAATAAATTGCATCCTGAAGGTGAAAAACCATTTGAAATATTCGTTTTTCAATCATCTGAACAAATGGAGCAAGAAAAATTATTTAATTATAAAGTTAATTCTATCCAATCTTCCGAAGAAAAACTTGGATTGGTTTTAATTCCTGCATTTACCACAGATGATATGAGGGGAATGATTGCAAAAAACAGCAATTTTATTCCTTGGCTAAAAAAACAACATTTGCTTGGAGCAGAAATAGCTAGTTTTTGTACTGGTGCTTTCTTGCTTGGTGCTTCGGGATTATTAGATGAAAAACTGGCAACAACTCATGTTGATGCTTGTAGTGCTTTTAATCAATCATTTCCATTAGTCAATTTAAAACCCGAAGAAACACTTACCGCAGATGGAACGCTTTATACAAGTGGCGGATCTACTTCGTCTTTTCATTTACTGATTCTTTTGGTTCAGAAATATTGCGGAAATGAAGTTGCTGTACAAATTGCCAAGATATTTGCTATTGATTTAAACCGTCACAAACAAAGTTATTTTAGCACTTTTAGACCTAATCATTTACACAATGATACTCTTGTTGCCCAATTACAGCACAAGATAGAAAACGAATACAGTACAATAGAAAAACTGGAAGAGGTCACTAAAGATATCCCAACTAGTAACCGTAATATGACTCGAAGATTTAAACAAGTAGTTGGAATTCCTCCTATAGAGTATTTGCAGAACATTCGTGTAGAAAGTTCGAAGAAGTATCTCGAGCAAACACAGCTTTCTATATCGGAGATTATCGAAAAAACTGGCTATAATGACCCTAAATCTTTTAGAAAAGTTTTTTATAAAATGGTCGGAATGAAACCGATAGAATATCGGGAGAAGTTTAGAGTGAGATAAAAAAAATCCCAGCAATGCCGGGATTTTTAATTTTTAATCTTTGTCTGGGTCTTAGACTTTGACAAATTTATTTTAAAACATTACGAAGCGATTTCTAATCGTTTCAATAAATTTTTATTCAATGTTTCTTTAGCGTAATCTTGATCAATTTCTAATGTTTTAACATCTGAACTTGGTAAATCATACATCGCATCGGTTAAGATTGCTTCGCATAACGAACGCAATCCACGTGCTCCTAATTTATACTCTAAAGCTTTATCAACAATAAAATCTAAAGCTTCATCGGTAATTGTAAACTCTACCTCATCCATTAAAAACAATTTTTGATATTGTTTGATTAATGCATTTTTAGGCTGAGTAAGAATTGCACGCAATGTTTCTCTATCTAAAGGATCCATATGCGTTAAAACTGGTAAACGACCAATGATTTCAGGAATCAATCCAAAGTCTTTTATATCTTTTGGAATGATGTATTGCAATAGATTGTCTTTGTCGATATTATCCACATTTTTTGATGTACTATAACCTACTGCCTGACGGTTTAAACGTTTTGAAATAATACGTTCTACTCCATCAAAAGCTCCTCCAGCTATAAACAAAATGTTTTGTGTGTTTACCTCAACAAATTTCTGGTCTGGGTGCTTACGTCCTCCTTTTGGTGGTACGTTTACAACTGTTCCTTCTAAAAGTTTCAATAATGCTTGTTGAACTCCTTCGCCCGAAACATCACGTGTTATTGATGGATTATCGCTCTTACGAGCAATTTTATCTATTTCATCAATAAAAACGATTCCTCTTTCGGCTTTGGCCACATCATAATCGGCAGCTTGAAGCAAACGTGTCAAAATACTTTCTACGTCTTCTCCAACATATCCTGCTTCGGTTAAAACGGTAGCATCAACAATTGCCAAAGGAACGTCTAACATTTTTGCAATGGTTTTCGCTACTAATGTTTTTCCTGTTCCTGTTTGACCAACCATAATGATATTACTTTTTTCTATCTCTACTTCGTCATCCAACTGTTGTTGCATTAAACGTTTGTAGTGATTGTAAACCGCAACAGACATTACTTTTTTGGTTTGATCCTGACCTATTACATATTGATCTAAGAATGCTCTAATTTCTTTTGGTTTCTTTAATATTAAATCACCAACTAGTTTAGCGCTTCCGCTTGATTTTAATTCTTCTAAAACAATTCCGTGTGCTTGTTCGATACACTTATCACAAATATGTGCATTAATACCAGCAATTAATAAATTGGTCTCTGGCTTTTTTCTCCCACAAAACGAACACTCTAATACTACTTTTGCCATCTATATTTAGTTTTCAGTATCAGTTCTCAGTTCTCAGTTTTGAAAACTGTGACTGTAAAACTGTAAACTGATTTTATTTAACCTAAATTTTCATCTTCAAATTCACAAAATAATGCACTTTGTAACTTAGTGCCTTTGCAACTTTGAACCTTTAAAAATTTATCCTCTTCTCAAAACTTCATCAATCATTCCGTACTCTTTAGCTTCATCAGCAATCATCCAGTAATCGCGCTCGCTATCTTTATGTACTTTATCAAAAGTTTGTCCTGAATGTTGAGAAATGATGTTGTATAATTCATCTTTCAATTTCAACATTTCACGTAAATTGATTTCCATATCGGTAGCAACTCCTTGAGCTCCTCCTGATGGTTGGTGAATCATTACTCTTGAATGTGGTAAAGCCGAACGTTTTCCTGCTGCTCCTGCACACAATAAAACAGCTCCCATAGAAGCAGCCATTCCTGTACAAATTGTAGCTACATCTGGCTTGATGTATTGCATTGTGTCATAAATTCCTAATCCTGCATAAACGCTTCCTCCTGGAGAGTTTAAGTAAATCTGAATATCTTTAGACGCATCTGCACTTTCTAAAAATAACAATTGTGCCTGAACGATATTTGCAATTTGATCATCGATTCCTGTTCCCAGGAAAATGATTCTATCCATCATTAATCTTGAAAAAACGTCTAACTGTGAAATATTCAACTGACGTTCTTCGATAATATATGGAGTCATATTAGTTGGATTCATTGCACTTACGATTTTATCGTAATACATAGCATTCACTCCTTGGTGCTTTGTAGCAAATTTTTTAAATTCTTTACCGTAGTTCATATTTTTTTGTTCTAAGTTGTACGTTACTATATTGTATATTTTATTTCATCAAAGGTCATACCTCTTTATAAACAATGCCAATATGTCTTATTTTAAATTTGAAATCTAAAAAAAGAGAGCGTCAAAGAAAAATATTCTTTTGACGCTCAAATATACTTATTTTTTTTAGAAATTATTCTCCGTAAGAAGCTGCAATAAATTCTTCGTAAGTTACTTCTTTAGTTGTTGGGTTTGCTTTTTCTTTAAACAATACCAATAACTTCTCTGCAACAACTTGCTCAGAAAGTCTTTTTACTTCTTCTTGGTTTGATAATACTCTTGCTACAATTGCCTGAACTTCTTCGTCAGTTGGATTTGTTTGTCCAAATTGAGCCATTTGTTGTTTGATAGCGTTTGTTGTAAATGCTTTCAAGTCTTCAAATGTAATTTGGATATTACTTTGAGCCATTGCTTTTCCTTCAATTAATTGAAAACGCAATCCTTTTTCAGATCTTGTGTATTCAACTTCTGCTTCTTCTGGAGATAATTTTTTCTCACCTACAGTTTGCAACCATTTTTTAAGGAATTCAGCTGGCAATTCAAATTTAGTGCTCTCGATTAAGAAATCCTGAACATCTAATAATAATTTTTGATCTGCTTGTTGTGCAAATTGAAGCTCTGCATCTTCTTTAATTTTTGCTTTCAAATCTTCTAATGAAGCTACTTTACCTTCACCAAAAAGTTTATCAAACAATTCTTGGTTTAATTCTGCCAATTCTGCACCGTTGATAGCTTCGATAGTAAAATTAACATCTACTTCAAGACCGTGAACGTCATCATGACTTACTTTTAAGTAATCCATTAATTGGTGATCGTCTTCAAATAAACCTTTAGTGTTTACAGTTACAATATCTCCAACTTTTTTCCCGATGAATTTATCCGCAGTTTTTTTGTCTTTAAAGATAGAAAGTGAAATTGTTGTAGTATTGTTGATTCCTTTTTCTTCGTTTGTAAAAGTTCCTGTAATATCAGAATCTGCTACAACTACGTCTTGAGGAATTGCTTTTCCAAATTGTTTTTGGATACGCTCAACTTGACCATCAATTAATTTATCATCTGCAGTAACGATATATTTTACGATATCATTTTTAGCTTCAAGATTAATTTCAAAGTTTGGTACTAAACCAATTTCGTATTCGAATACTAATTCTTCAGCATCCCAATCAAAATTTTCGTTTTCTTTAGCAAGTGGAGTTCCAAGAAGATTTAATCTTTCAGATTGAATATAACGCTCCAAAGCCAAATCAACTACTTTTTTAACTTCTTCTTGTTTAATAGATTTCCCGTATTGTTTTTCAACAAGGTCTTTTGGTACCTGACCTTTTCTAAAACCTTTTACAGTTGCCAATGGCATTTTTTCGTTTATTCTTTTTGCTACTTGACCTTTGTAATCCATATGAACAACGTTCAATACAATTGTCTCATTTACTGCGTTTATTGCGACTCTTTTAATATCCATCTTCTTCTTTAATTTACATAATAAAATTGGGTTGCAAAATTATAAAATTTTTGCAACCCAACCAAGCTTTTTAATATATTGATAAGAAGTGCTTTTTAATACACTTTCTTATTACTCATTTATTTATCCTCTCCTAACACTTTATATGTAATCGACTGCAGTATAGATAGTACGATACTAAAAATTAATGCTGTCCAAAATGAGTCGACTGTAAACCCGCCAACAATTTTAGTACACAGCAAAATAATTAGCGCATTGATAACTAATAAAAACAACCCAAACGTAAGTAAAGTAACTGGCAACGTGAACAATACCAACAGTGGTTTTATAAAAACGTTAAGCAATCCTAATACCACAGCAACAATTAAAGCAATAGTAAAACTAGCTACGTGAACGCCTGGCATAAAATGAGCAATTAGCAATACTAAACCTGCGGTAATCAATATTCTGAGTAGTAATTTCATATTTTTTCGTTTTAAAATTCATTTAAAAGTAATAAAATTTTCATCAAAAGAATAATTATTTCTTCAAAAACTCAATGGATAGTTCGTAAAACATCTTAGGATTTTCGGCATGTAACCAATGTCCAACATTAGGAATTGTCTCGATACTTGAGTCTGGAAAATGCTGTTTGATATTCTCAAAATCTGAATCTAAAATATATCTTGAAGCGCCTCCTCTAATAAACAAAGTAGGATTATTAAAAATCAAATTAGCATCTAGTTCTTTACCAATAGCCTCTAAGTTTGTATTAAAAACTGGTAAATTAAATCGAAATGCTAATTGTCCCGGCTCGAGCCAATACAAATTTTTCATTAAGAATTGTCTTGTTCCAAAATCAGATATATACTCTGCCAGAATAGCTTCGACATCATTACGACTTGGTTTTAGCGAAAAATCGACTGCATTTAATCCAGCCAAAATATCCTGATGATGTTGCGAATAATATTTAGGCGCAATATCGGCAACAATTAATTTATTTACTTTTTCAGGATGTGTTGCTGCAAAAAACATAGCCGTTTTACCTCCCATCGAATGCCCAATGATATCGACTTTATCCAAATTGTTGGCTTGACAATATTCTAAAACATCTTGCACCATCGCCTCATAAGTAAATACATCCGAATGAAAGCTACGCCCGTGGTTACGTAAATCTAAAATATGAACCTGAAAACCATCGGCTGCAAATTGCGTTCCAAGTGTTTTCCAATTATCAGACATCCCTAAAAATCCATGAAGAATCAATAACGGCTTGCCTTCGCCTTCTATTTTTGAGTATAACATTTAATATAATTTTATTTTTAATTGACTAAATCATATTACAAAGGTAAAAAACTAATTTAACCTAGCGAAAATCACTAAAATCAGGTATTGCGACATCGTTATATAAGTGTAATTTTGCACGAAATTTATTTCTTTTAACAAAAAGTTTAAATTTTAAATTCTACCAAGTCGATTATTAAAAATTAATAAATTAGACACCCTTAACTTAAACCCTTTACCATGATTAAAAAATTATTTTTAGCCTCTGTGATTCTTTCGCAGCTTACTATTTCGTGTTCAAGTAATGACGACGAAACTATTACCGATCCAGATCCTATTACAAAAGAAGAAACATTACAAGAACAAATTGCTAGAATTAGCAAATTACCTTACTCTTCTTTAGCTCCTGCTGACCAAAAAGTAAAACTTGAGGTTGAAGCAAATGAAATGCTTGTACAAATGGAGAAAACGAAAACTTCTGGTGCAATCGAAGCTATCCAAAATTTAGGAAATTTACTAAGTCTTAGCCCAGCTGATATTTTTGGCGGAAAAAATGGAAATGAAGTAGAAGACATTTTAAAAGTAGCTGATGTTTACGGTATTTATACTTGGAACAACACTGACAAAATTTGGACTAAAGCATCTTCAAGTACAGAGTTAAAATTTGTTTTCCCTGCTAAAGCAAATGGAACAGAAAACAACGCAATATTTTCTGCTAAAAGTGTTTCTTCTGACATAAAAGTAGCGTTTACAGATACTTACGGAAGCTGGTCATATGACCCAATAAAAGAAGAAATGATTCAAACTCCAACAATAAATGATTACTTCTTTTTACCTACATCTGCAGATGCAATTTTAACAATTGGTGGTAATCAGGCAGCGACTTTTGTAACTAATGCAAAATACACTAACGGAATCGTAGCTCCAGACCAAGCTAGCTACAAAATGGTATTAAACGATGGATATACTCTTGAAGTAACTGGTAACAAAAAAGCTACTGACAACACTGGTAAAGGTTCATTTACATATAACGGAAAGAATTTAGTAGAATTTACTGCAGGAAGTACTGCAGATATTGATGGTTTATTAAAAGAAGAACCACTTGCGCAATACAGAGGTAAAGCGAATGGATTAGCAAAAATAATGGATAATTTTATTATTGTTGCCAATACAGATAACGAAGGAGAAGCAAAAGATGATGAAGCTTTAGAGAAAAGCTTAGTTTATCCTGACTATCCTAATGACAGCTATAAACGTAATAGTGATTACAAAGGATATCGCATAGCAATGAACACATACCGTCAAAAGCTATCTGAAGGCAATGTAAATAATTCAAATAAAAACACCAAACTAATTTTAGTATCTAAAAAAGACGGAACTAAGATTGCAGACATTATTCAACGTTCTGAAAAAGGGTATAGCTACACCTCAGAATTACCTGTTTGGGTAGCTCGTACAGGCAATTCTTATCCTGAAGGTGGATATTGGTCATTCTGGGAAAACAATCCAGAGATATTTACTAATCAAGAATACGAAGAAGTATCTTATTTAAAATTCAATGACAATACTCAAGTAGCAATGAGCGTTTATTTCTCAGAAGGATTTGAAAATATAAAAGCGGACTTCGATAAATTTTTAGGAAGCTTTAAAAGATAATTTACCTTTAAAATAATTAATCTAAAGCCGATTTGAATAATTTTCAAATCGGCTTTATTTTTTTAGAACCGTTTTAACCTGAACGGTACTTTGTCCGTAACCAGCCCAAATACCTACCCCTCCTTTAATATTCGATTTTAGACTTGTATTAGAGGGATAAATTGGGTTTTTGCTGTTTACTATTTCGTTTTGCCAACTGTTCCAGAAATCAAATGCCTCTTTGTTCATCGTTCTTAGTTTTACAAAAATTAAATCTCCATCGGTAAAATACGGCGTGAATTTAGTTTTAGGAAAAAGTAAAATCCCTCTGTTTATTTGCATAGAAACAGAATGAGTTTCAAATTTTTCATCATCTAGATTCCCATAAAAAGCAGGAACAAAAATTGGCTCTTTCTTATCTATTCTTGTGGCAATTTGATAATAATTCTTTTCATTTACAGGATCATCAAACTTTATAAAAGCATATCCTGTAGTATCACTTACATTCTTCTTCTCGTATGTTGCACTTATTATTGGTACTGTTTTAGGAATACTTGTAGTAGCTTCTAATACCCTATTTAAATATACAACCTTTAATGTATAGGTCTTTCCTGCTTTCCCAATTATATCGCTACCAAAATATACAAATGGTGGAACTCTGTCATCATCATTCCTAACTCTTAAAACCTCTGTTGTTTCCCCATCCGATACTGTTATCTTAGCCGAACGTATTACATGATCTAAAACATTGGTAGAATCAATAACATCATTTATTGGTATCGTTCTCGATAATATTACCTGTGGCCCATCTCCTTCTTCAATCCAACCTTCAACGGCTAGTTTCGATTCTAATTTAATTCCGTCACTAAAAGTATCGTTATTACAACTACACACTACAATTATCAAAAGAAATAAAATATACTTTTTCATCGTTTAAAATTTAAATCTCCAACTTATAGAAGGAAGTATTCGATACAAAACCTTTTTCTCTGGCTTAACAATTACACTATTTTTATCTTCATTCATAATCACACTTAACACCACATAAACAGGATTCTCAACACTAAATGTATTATATACAGAAAAATTAAGAGCACTTTCCTTTCTAGCAGTTTTTGTAAAATAATAATTAACCGAAAAATCTGTTCGAATATAATTTGGCATTTGTGCATTATTATACTCAGAATATTCCTTTACCGGATTATTATTTATAAAGTACCAAGATGTTGGCATAGTAAAACGATTACCTGAACTAAAAATTTGAGTAACTCCAAAATTCCATTTTGTGCTTAAATCATACGTTCCTACCAATGCCAAATTATGGCGTCTGTCATATTTTGCATAATAAGTATTCCCATTATTAAGCTTATCAAAATTTCTATCAGACCAACTTAAGGTATAACTTATCCATCCTTTAAACCTACCACTACTTTTTTTGAGCATAAACTCTAATCCGTATGCTTTTCCATTCCCTTCTAACAAATCATTTTTTAGTGTCGAAATTTGATTGAACTGTGTAACTCCATAAGGATATTCAAGCAAATGCTTCATCGAGCGATAAAATGCCCCAAACGAAGAACTAAAACTTTTCGAAATTGTTTGATTTGAACCTAAAGCAAATTCGTTTGAAGATTGTGCAGGAATTCCATCGGTACTCGCAATCCAAAAATCAGTAGGAATCCCTACACTCGAAGTTGTTATTAAATTTAAATATTGATTTTGTCTATTATAAGAAGCATAAAACGAGAGATTCTTATTCATATAATAATTAAGAACAGCACGTGGTTGAAAATGCAAATACGATTTTGATCCCGAATTATAATAGTTAATTCTTAAACCTAATTCTGCAATTAAATTATCTAATAACTTTGGTTTTGCTGTTGTAAAAACCGCCAGTTCATTAGCTTTAATTAGATTATTTTGGTTAGCATTATTCGCAGAACTTAAATTTTCTATCTCAATTTTTTGTGGCTGCAAATTATGATGAACATATTGTAGACCTGATTCAAAAGGAATTCCTTTTATCGAATAATCAACCGAATTGGTAAATCCAAAATCTTCTACAAATGATGAAATCTCCATTTGTATCGTCGATTGCTCCATATCTAACTCATTTGTATATCGCGTATAATAAATAGCATTAGACATTGTTACATCAGAAGATAACTTAGAAACTAAAGTAGGCGATATATTAAAATTACTCCATTTTAAACTCGCATCCAAAGCCAGATTAGAGTCATTTATTCGTAATTTGTCGGCACTTGTAAAAGCCGAAACAGTTAATAAGTTGTTTTTAGAAATCTCGGTAACAAAAGTTAAGTTAGCGTCCGAAAACCCGTATTTCATATCCTGAACATCTTCATCCTTAGAATTTGAACTAACCAGCGGAGCAATTATTTCGTCGATATACGTTTTTCTTCCTGAGATAGTAATTCCGGTTTTTTCGCTAATCGGAATACCTAATGTAATTTGTGATGCCAGCAAACCAACATTTCCTTGAACTGTAAATTTTGAAGGGATTGTTTTATTAGGAATTAATAAAGTTGTCGAGCTTAAGCGCCCTCCATATTTTGAATTAGAACTTGATTTATCAAATTCAACTTCTTGTATATGATCTGTATTATAAAACGGAAAAACACCTAATAAATGCGACATTCCATAAATCGGTGTTCCATCATATAACATAGAGTTATGCCCAGGATCTCCTCCTCTTACATACAAATATCCATTTGCGTCACCAGAATTCTGCACTCCGGGTGTTAGCTGTAAAATCTTAACTATATCGGTTGTTCCTAAAACAGTTGGAACCGTGGATAGTTCTTTAGGACTAAAAGATAGCTTACTACCGGTAAGATTCGTAATTGCCTTTTTTTTATCATTAGCGATCACAACTTCTTTTAAAAGAGAAATATCTTCTTTTAACTCAATAGCGATTATTGTATCACTCTTACAATCAAAACTGATAGATTTTTCTAGATATCCAAAATGACTAACAGTAAGTTTAACTAATCCCAATGGAAGATTTTGGGTAAAGTGACCCAAAGTATCACTCGTAGAATAGTAGTATTTATTATTAACTTTAAAAGAAATGTTTACTCCAATTAGGCTTTCATTTTCTAATGTTTTCACAGTTCCTGCTATTATAGCTTTAGATTGTGAAAATAGGTTAGAAAAACAGAGTAAACAAAATAAAATAATTAGTCTCAACACTTAATTTTAATAAGAAAAGTGCGAAAGTAAACAATTATAACCCAATTACATCAGGTTATAATTGTTTTAATTACTATGTTATTTTAGTTTACGTAAGTACATATTAACTACATTATCTAAACCAAGATAAATAGCTTCAGAAATCAAAGCATGCCCAATAGAAACTTCTAATAAACCTTGGATATTTTGTTTAAAAAACTCAATATTATCCAAACTTAAATCATGGCCTGCATTAATCCCTAAATTAAGTTCGTTTGCCAGTTTTGCAGCAGCAACATATGGATTTATTCCATTTTTATTACCTAAACTGTATTGATGTGCAAAAGCTTCGGTATATAATTCAATTCTATCCGTTCCTGTTTTCTTAGCTCCTTCAATAATTTCTAAAACTGGATCGACAAAAATCGACGTTCTGATTCCGTTACGCTGAAATTCCTGAATAACTTCGGTTAAATATGATTGATTTTTTATAGTATCCCAACCTGCAGAAGATGTAATTGCTCCAATAGCATCAGGAACTAATGTTACCTGTGTTGGCTTACATTCTAAAACCAAATCGATAAAATTATGTTGAGGATTCCCTTCAATATTATATTCGGTATATACAATCGCTTTTAAATCACGTGCATCCTGATAACGGATATGGCGTTCATCTGGACGAGGATGTATTGTGATTCCTTCTCCTCCAAACTTCTGAATATCGGTAGCAACTTTTAATAAATCAGGTACATTTCCTCCTCGCGCATTACGCAACGTTGCAATTTTATTGATATTTACACTTAACTTTGTCATATAAATGGATATTAATTCTAGTAACACTATATTTGTTACGACAAAAATACAAAGTAAAACTTAGGAGTTTTTGCTATTTTTTGATTATTTTGCATCAAATATTGCTGATTAATTTATGACAGACATTACAAATTATATTACCAATGACTTTAGAGCAATCAATAGCCAGGAAACCATAGCTTCGGTTCAGGATTTCTTTGCCGATTTGAGTTTCTCTCATTTTCCAGTTCTGGAAGATGGTGTTTACATTGGTAGTATTGCATCCGACGATATTGAAACCTTTGATAGCGACAAGAAAGTAATTGATTATAAATATACTCTCGAACATTTTTTTGCTCGAAGTAATATGATCTGGCTAGATGTATTGGAAGTTTTTGCTAAAAACCACACCAATTTAATTCCTGTTTTAGACGAAAACAACACCTATCTTGGTTTTTATGAAATAACCGATATCATTAAGTTTTTTCACGAAACCCCTTTTTTAAAAGAACCAGGAGGAATTATAATTGTAAAAAAAGGACTTCTGGATTACTCTATGAGTGAGATTACTCAAATTGTAGAAAGTAACAACGGCAGGCTTTTAGGTATATTTGTTTCTGATGCTAGCGCAGATAGTGTTCAGATAACCATTAAAATTAGTTTAGGAGCGATGAATGAAATTATTCAAACCTTCCGAAGATACAATTACGAAATTATATCAGAACACCAAGAAGACACATATATCAATAATTTAAAGGAACGCTCTGATTATTTAGACAAGTACCTTAATATATAGCTATAGAAAAAAGCGGGATGATAGCATTTGACAATAGCCAACTAACAAAACTAGTGCAAAATGAAATTTCGGTTGAAGAATTAGAAATTGACTTTATAAAACTAGGAAATCATTACAGTACTATTGACATCTTTGAAATCATCGAAATTTACATTAATAACCCTGGCATTGAAGGTTATAATTTTGAAAATTCAAATCTTACATTTAAAGAAAGACTAGAAAAACTCAAAACACTAAACGGATACATACATTTTGCTGGCGGACTTTCTTGCAGTGTTAAAGATCAAAAAATTTCAAATTTTACATTAACAAAAAAATATATTGAACCAATAATTAATTTTAATCGAGAAAATATAATTAAGTATCACGGAAAACCGGATTACGAATTAATTGATGATTTATCTCATGGAGGTTTTGACTATGCGATTGACAGCTATATCTTAGTCTACAATAATTTAAATTTTTATTTAGACCCTAATCAAGATCACTTAATAGAAATTTGCACAAAAAAATTAGACCTAAAATCGTTTACGATAAGACAATAAAGACCACGCAACAAATGAAAGTAGCTATCTACGGACAATACTATCTAAATAGTACAGACCCAATTATTAAAGACATATTTGTTTTTTTTACTTCTAATAATGTCGAAATGGTTATCGAAGCCAATTTCCTGAAGATGCTTCACGAAAAAAAGATAATCGAAAAAGAATACAAAACTTTTTCATCTCATACAGAATTAGACAGTAGCTTTGAAATGCTTATAAGCATTGGTGGTGATGGAACTATTTTAAGAGCAGCAACCTTAATTCGTAATTCTGGAGTTCCTATTTTAGGAATTAATGCAGGACGATTAGGATTTCTTGCTACTGTACAAAAAGAAAACATAGCTGCATTTATGCAATTTGTAATCGACAAAAAATACACTGTATCCGAAAGAACTTTATTAAGTTTAACAACCGAGCCAAGAAATGAAGCTATCGAAGAACTTAATTTCGCAATGAATGAAGTAACAGTAAGCAGAAAAGACACTACTTCGATGATAACAGTAGACACTTATTTAAATGGTGAATATTTAAATTCTTATTGGGCAGACGGATTAATTATATCAACACCAACAGGTTCAACGGGATATTCACTAAGTTGTGGTGGCCCGATATTAACTCCAGATGTAAATAGTCTTGTAATTACACCTATTGCACCCCATAATTTAACAGCTAGACCGCTTATAATTCCAGATAATACCGAAATTAAACTTCGCATATCAGGAAGAGAAGATCATTATCTTATATCTTTAGACTCAAGAATAGCATCAGTTAAAAACGAGTCTATTTTAACCATAAAGAAAACAGATTTTAAAATAAATATGGTCGAAATCCCAGGAGAAACCTTTTTGAAGACCTTACGTAACAAACTACTTTGGGGCGAAGACAAAAGAAATTAAGTTCTTTTTAAACATACGACATACTTTTGTAGTTTTTTTCTCGTTTTGCAAGTATCGAATATCCAGTAATTGTTGAGATATTTCATCTTTAATTCAAAAAAAGACAGATTTAACTTAATCAGCATTGATTCGTATTGATAATTATTATATTTGCACGCAATTTTTAATTAAATGAACAAAATTTTTAATTTATTGTTATGTTTCTTCTCCTTTGTAAGCATGAACGCTCAGATACATGAGGTAGGTGTTTTTTTAGGAGGTAGTAACTATGTTGGAGATGTGGGAAGCACGACGTATATTGCGCCAGAAAAGCTTGCCTTTGGCGTATTGTACCGATGGAATCAAAGTCCGAGACATGCATATCGCTTTTCGTACACACAATCAACAATCACTGGAAATGATTCAGATTCAAAAGAAGGTGGTCGAAAACAAAGAGGATATCGTTTTGATAACACAATCCGAGAACTTTCTGCGGGACTTGAATTCAATTTTTTTGACTTCAATTTACATGATTCCAAAAGAAAGGTTACTCCGTATGTGTTTTCAGGAATTAACTATTTTAGATACGAACAGTTATACATTCAATCGGGCGAAACAGAAAAAGAAAAGAATTCAGGTTCATTTGCAATTCCTATGATATTAGGTGTAAAAACAAATTTAACCACAAATTTTATCTTAGGATTAGAGGTTGGAGCGCGATATACCTTTACAGACAACCTTGATGGTAGTAATCCAGATAATGATAATTTAAAATCATTACGTTTTGGAAACTTAAATAATAATGACTGGTATGTTTTCTCGGGAGTAACTTTAACGTATACCTTTGGAAACAAACCTTGCTATTGCCCTTATTAAAAAAAATGAATTTAGACACATTAGATAAAACAAACTTACCACGACATTTAGCCATTATTATGGATGGAAATGGACGCTGGGCAAAACAACAAGGTTTCCTAAGAGCTTTTGGTCATGAAAACGGAACAAAATCAGTAAAAGAAACCATTGAATCTTGCGCCAAGCTAGGAATCGAATATTTAACATTATACGCCTTTTCTACAGAAAATTGGAACAGACCTAAGTTAGAGATCGAAACTTTAATGAAGATACTTATAAACTCATTAAAGAAAGAACTTGGTACATTACAAAAAAACGACATCAAACTTAATGCAATTGGAAACTTAGAAAAGTTACCTCAATCTGCTCAAAAAGAACTTTTGGATGTTATTGATAAAACAAAAAATAACACAAGGCTTACGCTCACATTAGCTTTGAGTTACGGTTCTAGAGAAGAACTTGTAAACGCTGTTAGAATCATCAGTAATAAAGTTAAAAATAATATAATTTCAATAGACACTATTGACGATTCAATTATAAATGAGCATCTTTACACGCAAAATTTACCAGATGTAGATTTATTAATACGAACAAGTGGAGAACATAGAATAAGTAACTTTTTGTTGTGGCAAATTGCCTATGCAGAATTATATTTTACTAATGTCTTATGGCCAGACTTTAAAGAAAAGGATTTATATGAGGCTATCATTAGTTATCAAAAAAGAGAACGTAGATTTGGAAAAACAAGTGAACAAATTAAATGATTTTTTAGTGTTACAAAAAAGAATAAAAATAGTACTTACCCTATTGGTTTTTGGTAGTTTTTCACAAATAAAAGCGCAAGAAAGAATTCCTTTTGACCAAGGGAAAAAATATATTCTTGCCGACGTATCTGTAATTGGTAAAATAAGTTTCAATGAACAAACAGTTGTTACCTTTTCTGGCCTACAGAAAGGACAAGAAATAACAGTTCCTGGAGAAGAAATAAGTGGAGCCATCAAAAAACTGGGAAAGCTTGGTCTTTTCGATGAAATTTCATTCTATGTAAATAGGATAGAAAACGATAGTATATACCTGGACTTAGACATTGTAGAGCTTCCTAAATTAAACGAAGTAAAATTTGTTGGTATTAAGAAAGGTAAAGTCGAAGCATTAATTAAAGACAACAGTTTAACAAAAAACAAAATTGTAAACGAAAATTTAATTACGACAACCAAGAATTATATTGAAAATAAATACAAAAAAGAAGGTTACTTTAATACAAAAGTAACTATTACTACTACTGCCGATACAACCTCAACAAACCAAGTAAACATGCTGGTGCGTGTAGATAAAGGTGATAAGGTGAAAATTAGCAAAATCGAATTTGAAGGCAATAAAGCATTATCTGATGCGTCTTTACGTGGTGCAATGAAAGACACCAAGCAAAAAAATCCTATCCGTATTTTTAAAGCTTCAAAATTCATTAAAGACAAATACAAAGCTGATTTAGATAAAGTTATCGCTAACTACAAAGAAAAAGGATATAGAGATGCAAGGATATTGCATGACTCTATTACGTACGATAAAAAGAAAAACACATTAGCGATAAAAGTAGATATTGAAGAAGGTAACAAATACTACTTTGGTGATATCAAATTCTTAGGAAATACCGTTTACTCAGACCAACAATTAAATCGTTATTTAGGTATTAAAAAAGGAGAGACTTATAATGGTGTCCTTTTAGAAAAAAGGATTGCTGATAAGACGAAACCTGATGCAGAAGACATCACCAATTTATACCAAAACAATGGGTATTTATTTTCTAACATTAATGCTGTAGAGGTAAAAACCGTAAATGACACCATTGATTTTGAAATTAGAGTTACTGAAGGTCCAATTGCATATTTTAATAAAATCTCAGTTGTAGGTAACGACAAAACAAACGATAAAGTAATTTACCGTGAACTAAGAACTAAGCCAGGTGAAAAATACAGTAAAGACTTATTAGTAAGAACTATTCGTGAGATTGGACAATTAGGATTCTTTGATCCTGAAGCAATCGACCCAAAATTCAAAAATGTTGATGCTGCTGCAGGAACTGTAGATATTGAATATCATCTTGTAGAAAAAGGATCTAGCCAGATAGAACTTCAAGGAGGTTACGGTGGTGGAGGTTTTATTGGAACCTTAGGGCTTTCATTCAACAACTTCTCTGCTAGAAATTTATTTAACAAAAGCGCTTACAAACCACTACCAATGGGTGATGGACAAAAAGTAGCCCTTCGTTTACAAGGAAGTACTTATTTCCAGACTTATAGTGTATCGTTTTCTGAGCCTTGGTTTGGAGGAAAAAAACCAGTACAATTTAGTACATCGATATCTTACAGTACACAGTTTTTAAATAACTATGTTACACAAAAAGTAGATAAGAGTAAGAGTTTTAACATCTTGACGTTATCTGTTGGTAAAGCCAAAAGATTATCTGTACCAGATGACTTCTTTGTACTATCACAATCGATTAGTTACCAACATTACGATTTACATAATTACAACACTGGATTATTTACTTTCGGTAATGGAACATCAAGAAACTTAGCATATACTATTGGACTAACAAGAAGTAATAAAGGGGTTAACCCAATATTCCCAACATACGGTTCTGAATTTAGTATTTCGGCAAAAGTAACTCCGCCTTATTCTTTATTCAACGGAATTGACTATGCTAACTTAGGAAATGAGAAAGAATACAAATTACAAAATACTGTTGATAGATCAAATGTTCCTGATGCAAATGGAAACATTGTACAAATAGGTGACTATATTGATGCAAACGGAAACAAGGTTAGCGACTATACTCTTGCCGCTACAGACCAAGGAAAAGTGGATCAAAAGAAATTTAATTGGCTAGAATACTACAAAATTAAGTTCAAAGCTGACTGGTACACGAAAATTTATGGTAAATTAGTACTCCGAACGCTAACTGAATTTGGTTTCTTAGGAGCTTATGACCAAGCTAGAGGTGTAGTTCCTTTTGAAAGATTCTATATGGGAGGTGATGGAATGGCTAATTACTCTATGGATGGTAGAGAAACAGTAGCGTTAAGAGGTTACGAAAATAACTCATTAACACCTATAATTGAAGACAGAACCAATCCTAGATATGGTGAACAAATTGGAGCAACGATATATAATAAATTCTCTATGGAATTACGTTACCCAATAACACTGAAGCAATCGGCATCAATTTATGTGCTTACATTTGCAGAAGCGGGTTCATCTTATCCAACCTTTAGAGATTATAATCCATTTGATTTATACCGTTCTGTCGGTGCTGGTTTACGTGTATTCATGCCTGCATTTGGATTATTAGGAATTGACTTTGGTTACGGATTTGATGAATTGCCAGGACAAACAAAACCAAGCGGTTTACGCACACACTTTATTATTGGACAACAATTTTAATCGTATTGGTTAAAAATTTCAAATAAATTAATGTTATGAGAAAACAATTTTTATTTATATTTTTGGCCCTGATTGTAGGAATTACAAGTCAGGCACAAACCAAATCGACAAAAATAGGGTACATCGACATGGAGTATATTTTACAAAATGTCCCTGACTATAAAGAGGCTCAAACGCAATTAGAGCAAAAAGCAGAAAAGTGGAAGCAAGAAATTGAGACTAAGAAATTAGACATCAATAAACTTAAAGATGCTTTGAAAGCCGAAAAAGCTTTATTAACGAATGAGCTAATTGACGAAAGAGAAACAGAGATTAAGTTTCTTGAAACTGAAATGTTAAATTATCAACAACAACGATTTGGTGTTAATGGTGATTTAATTAGACAAAAATCGTCGTTGGCAAAACCAATACAAGATCAAGTTTTTACTGCTGTTCAAGATATTGCTGAAGCAAAAAAATATGATTTTATCTTTGATAGATCATCTGATTTAACGATGCTTTTTGCAGCAAAGCGATACGATGTTAGCGATCAGGTTTTACGAGTTATTACCAGAACAGACAAAAGAGAACAGCTTACGAAAAAACAACTCGCTATAGAAGAAGCGAAAGAAAATAAAGAAGCTGCAATCGATGAAAGTCCAGCTTTACAAGAAAGACAAAAAGTCTTAGATGAAAGAAAAGCTGCAAGAGATAAAATACTGGAAGACAGGAAAGCAGCTCAGGAAGAAAAGATAAGAGTATACGAAGAGAATAAGAAAGCAATTAGAGACGCAAGAGAAGCTAAAAAAAATGGCACGGTTTCTGAAACAGTAAAAAAAGAAGGTGTTTCAACAACTGCGACTCCTACAACGGAAGCAGCAAAAACAGCTGCAACTGATGAAGCTAAAGACAAACAAAGATTAGCCGAAGACAAACAGAAAATGGTTGATGACAGACAAAAACTGTATGACGAACGCAAAAAAGCTTTAGAAGAAAGAAGAAATAAGATTTTAGAAGAAAGAGAAGCTGCCAAAAAAGCAAGAGAGCAAAAGGCTAAAGAGGACAAAGAAAAACAAGGAAATACGACCAATAATTAATTAATATTTTAAAATGATGATGAAACAAATCAAAACTTTACTAATTGCTGCAATACTAGTTTTAGGAGCAAACCAAATGAATGCTCAAGCAAAAGTAGCTCACGTTGATGTAAGCGAAATTATGTCTAAAATGCCAGCAATGATAGACGCACAAAAACAACTTGAGAAATTAAGCGGTACATATGATGCAGATTACAAAAAAATGGTAGAAGAATACCAAGCAAAATTAAAAAAATACGAAGCAGAATCAGCTACAGTTACTGATGCAGTTAACGGAGAACGTTCTAAAGAAGTTCAAGACATGCAAAAAAGAATTGTAGACTTTAGAGATAACGCTCAAAAAGAATTACAACAAAAAGAATCTGATATCGTTAAACCATTAATGGAAAAAGTGAGAGCTTCTATCCAAAAAGTTGGAAAAGCAAAAGGATACCAATATGTTTTAGATGGTTCTACTCTTTTGTTAGCTGACGGTCCAAACGTAACTGCTGATGTAAAAAAAGACTTAGGTTTCTAAAAAACTGTCTTATAAAAAATAAAAAGCTGCTCGCCAATAAAATGGTTCGAGCAGTTTTTTTTTATACATAAAAATTAATTTTATTCCACTCAAAAATCCTAGTTAAAGGCTTTTTTTTGATTCCAAAAAATACTTAACTTTGTTTTTATGACAAACAATAATCCCATAGGCGTTTTCGATTCAGGCATTGGTGGCACTTCTATTTGGACTGCAATTCATCAGTTACTCCCTAACGAAAAGACAATCTATTTAGCAGATACTAAAAATGCTCCTTATGGTCAAAAGACTAAACAGGAAATAGTGGACTTAAGTAAAAAAAATGTAGATTTTTTACTAGATATGGGTTGTAAACTAATTGTTGTTGCATGCAATACCGCAACTACAAATGCCATTAAAGAATTAAGAGAACAATACACTGTTCCATTTATAGGAATAGAACCTGCTATAAAACCAGCTGCAACAAATTCAAAAACGCAGACTATTGGAATCCTGGCTACTCAAGGTACTTTAAACAGTGAGCTTTTTAACAAAGCAACCGAAATGTACCAAGACACCAAAATTATTGAACAAGTAGGTCATGGTTTAGTACAATTAATTGAAAATGGAGATTTAAATTCTCCTGAGATGGCTCAACTTCTTGAATCTTACCTCAGACCAATGATTGAGGCTAATATTGATTATTTGGTATTAGGATGTAGTCATTATCCATATTTAATACCTCAGATAAAAAAAATATTACCCGAACACATTCATATTATAGATTCAGGTGAAGCTGTTGCAAAACAAACGCAAAATATATTACGCGAAAAAACAGGATTTAATAATGGCCCTGTAGATGAACCTATATTTTATACCAATGGTAATCCAAAAGTTTTATCGGATATACTAGAGAATAAATACAAAGTTGAAGAGAAAGATTTTTAACTATTAATCAATTTTTCTCTTAACAAACCATAAACCATCCAATGATAAATTGAGAGATATTTTATGGTAATTCTCTTTTATGAGTCCATCGCCAATTTTCCCTTTTTGTCCGTAAGAGTACGAAATATTTAAAGTAGAAAAAGAGTTGCTCTCTAAAGGAAGCGTTAATCCAAGCGAAAAAGACACGTTTTTAACCCTCTGATTGTCGACTTCCAGATAACCGGTATCATAATTTATTCCTGTTCCATACCCAATACGATCTACGTATTTACGAGCATTCTTTTTACTCTTATAAGAAACTCCGAATGCAAATCGGTCTTGATTTACAAAATCTCCATACAATTCTGATTGCTTAGTGTCATTCCAAAGGCTCTTTTCATAATCAAAAGACATGGTCAAATTATTTTTAAAAACCTTGCTAACCCCTACTCCAATTTCTGTAGGCAAATAAAAATCATCAACGTCTGAAGCCGTATCAGAATCTGTGGTTATTGTACCCGAATCTCCTACAATTGTTACGCTTTGCACTTTAGAAGCTTTTATTCTTGATGGTGATTTAAAGGTTGACCCAATTGCTAATGTAGAATCTATTTGATATTGAACTCCAAGAGTTGGCCTTAGCCCGTTGTAATTAGTTTTTTTGTTAATATTAGTAATAGAGTTCATTACCGTATAATACCTATCATCTGTAGTGCTACCAAAAAGTACAGCCGCAGAAAGTCCCAAAGACAGTTTTTTATTGATTTTGTAGGCATACGAGAAATCAAAATTATTTAAACCTCCTGTTCCTGTTACATCTAAATTATACTTATCCTGACTATTTTCTATTGGAATTTTAAGATTTGAAATCTTAAATGCTCCACTCGAATAAGGCCGTAGAGCTACACTAAAAGCCGACTTTTGTGTAAGTGGAAAAGCAAATGCAATATGAGAAAACTGAGCATTGTTACGATTCTCGGATTTTGAATTATTTTGATATGTGGTTTCGATAAATTTACCTCCAACATCAAACAAAAAATGGTTTTGATACATAAATCCTAATGAAGCTGGATTAAGATTATTAATAAATTCACTAGATGGTAATGCAATTCCCAAAGAGCCAATAGAAGGAATTGACCCAAAATCTGAATCATATAAACTACCCAATCCGTAAAGTGAATATGGAGAACTAGAAATACTTTGAGAAAACGATGTCAACGACATTAAAACTAGTAAACTTGCAAACGCTATTTTATTTTTCATTTAATAAGTGATGTAATAAATTTTCAATTCCATTTTATTGCTTTGTAATTTCTGATTTCCCAAAACAAGTCGATTAACTGCTTTATTTATATTAGGCAGCGTAATGATTAATGAGGATTTCAGATCAGACTGTTTCAACATTTCTTTTTGTAAAAAACCTCCTATCGCAATTTTGTATGCTACATTTTCATTAAACTCATCACTAGCTTTATTTAATAAGGCATACATGGCCGCGCCCGACGAATTATTAAGCGTACCACTAATTCTGTTTAAATTATCTCCTACATACACACGTAATGAATCAGCCAGTGGATATATCTTAGAATAAGAATTGGCAACTGGTTTTATTATCAATTGAGCGTCTACAATTGCTCCTTTTTCGGCTATATATTTAAGTTTCTTTATACCTGGAAAATCAATCCTACAAGCAATTCCTGTTCCTGACTGAATAAAGCCCTTATTCTCCGTTTGGGAACTTGGCAATTTACTTGAAGAAACTGGCAAGTTTTCAATAAGTGTACCTGTCCTGTCTAATGAGATATTATTAAACTGCTTGGAAGCATCCAGAATAGAGAAATCTTTTATTAGAGAAGTTTCAGATTGCCCTTGATATATTGAGTAATAAAGCCGCACTACACTTGTTGCTTGATTAAACCCGATAACACTCGATGAATTTGCAGTAGATGATGTAAGAACCATTCCTTTTAAGTATTCTGTAAATTCATCAAAATTGGTAACTTCCTTTTTCTTTAATTTCTGAAAGAGCTCTGAACCAAAAACATCACTCATTCTTATATTAATAGAGTCTTTTTCAGTTGGTCGAGGTTTATATGAAATCATCCCCAAACTTTCAGGAGCATAAGTTAAAGTCGAATTATTGTAGAAATTTTTATCCTCCTTATTTGGCTTAACTTTTTGAGTTAATCGATGAATATCGAATGTCTGAGTTTGGGTTGTATCTCCAAAAAAATAATTATCATATCTCAGAACCATTGCAATGGAATCAAATACATAATTTGGCAAATTCGTATCTGAACCTCCTGTATTTAAGTTATAATTATTTGCAATTAATTGGAGGTAACTATCCGATTTTACCTTCCCAAAAATAGGATCTACATAGTTTCCTACCAAAATCCTTTTTTGACTAGATGTAACCAATGAATCAAAATTGATAGTAGACATATCAACAGTCAAGGTATCGATTAAAATTACTTTATTCCCTATCGATAAATAATCCGACCCAACTACAAATTCTCCGGCATCTCTATCCGAATTACAGGAAGTCATAAAAACTCCCAGAAACAACGGTAACAATAACTTGTACATAAATATTTTTTGAACAAATATAAAATGCACTTTTCTAGAGAACATCACAACATATACAGTCTAGGCTTTTGTATCTATAAATAGAACAAAACAATCTATAAGCACTAAGCGATAACAAATACATCATTCGGCACTAAAATTTGCCATTTAGTCTATTGGAAGTGCCGATATATATATCTTCTTTTTTTTAAAATAATATCATAACTACTTTTGAACCAATAAATAAATAATGAAAATAAAAACTTTACTATCCTTACTTATTATGGTTCCGATATTTACAATTTATGCTCAAAATGGCTATAACGTGGATTTGAACATAAAGACAGAACCTGCAGATAAAATTACATTAAACGAAACAAGCATCGGAATTTCGGCTTATAAAAACATTGATACCAAAAACAAGATTACAAATACATTACAATACAAAAATATCGGAGTTAAGTATAACATAGAAAACTATGATTTTAAGTACAATTATAATCCATATAACAGTATTAAAAACACATTAATAGTTACACATCTATTAACACAAAAAACAACGTTGAACCTAGAAATAGAACCAACATTAAATTTTCAGCAAAACCTTAATCTTTCAGATTTATCGGTTTTAGGAGGATTAGAGATTAATAAGATTATTGATAAAAACAACACTATAAATATTGGAGTAAAAAGGACTAATGCCTTAGGATTACCTAAAATAACTCCAACATTTTCTTTTTATCATAAAATAAGTGAAGCTGCTACAATGACTATTGGTTTTCCTAATTCAGCAATAACATATTCTAACAATGAAAGAAATGTATTTAGGCTGACAAATAGTTTTAATGGAGATTTTTTTAATCTGGATAACACTAAATATTTAGACGGTAATACAGCCACAAAAGCGAGTTTATCTCAAATTACTACTGCATTAGAATATGAGAGAAACATGGATGGAAATTGGTTTGTAAATTTTAAAGCCGGGTATGATTTTAATAAAAAATATCAATTATCAAATCATGATAACGATAACGTTTATGATTTTAATATTGGCAACAGCTACATTCTTAACATTGGTATAAAATACAAACACTAATAAATATAATACATTATGAATAGTTTAAAAAAAGGAATATTATTCGCAACATTTATTACGAGTCTCTCTTTTGTAGGCTGTAGTAATGATAATTCCGATGACGAATTAATGGGAAACTGGATCAAAAAATCTGCTTTTGATGGTCCTGCAAGATCTAGTGCTGCAAGTTTTGTAATTGGAGCATATGCTTATGTGGCAACAGGATATACTGGAGATGAGTATCTAAAAGATCTTTGGGTGTACAATTCTATAGGAGATTATTGGGAGCAAAAAGCACAATTTCCAGGAGTTGCAAGAAGCTCTGCATCTGCTTTTGAGTTAAACGGAAAAGGCTACATTGGTCTTGGTTATGATGGTACCAATAAATTAAAAGACTTTTATGAGTACAACCCCGCAACGAATGTTTGGGAACAAAAAGCAGAATTTGCAGGTACGGCACGTTATTCGGCAGTAGGATTTCAAGTTGGCGGAAAAGCCTATTTCGGCACAGGTTACGATGGTAATTATCTAAAAGATTTTTATCAGTATAATCAAAACTCTAATACCTGGACTCAGGTAAATGGTTTTAGTGGAAACAAAAGAAGAAATGCAACCGTTTTTGTAATTAATAACAAAGCATATTTAGGAACTGGAGTAAATAGCGGTTCGAATCAAAATGATTTCTGGCAGTTTGATCCAGGCACTGATCTTTGGACTAAAAAAAGAAATCTCGACGATAGCGAAGATGACCATGAAACATACTCAATAATGCGCTCAAATTCCTCTAGTTTTACTATGAATGGTTTAGGATATATTGTTTGTGGAGAAGGCTCAAAAACAATCTGGGAATACAACCCAATTACTGATTTATGGCAAGAAAGAACCTCGCTAGAAGGTGCCTCAAGAACTGACGCTGTTGGTTTCGCTATTAATGATAGAGGGTTTGTTTTATTAGGCAGATCTGGTTCGTCTTATTATGATGATGCATGGGAATTTAAACCTCTGGAAGAACAAAATGATGATGACAATTAATATCAAAAATCGATTCTTCTGGGCAAAAATCCAGAAGAATTCTTATTCTTCGGTCTCAAAAATCATTGCAGTAATTACTATTTTATTACTTGTAGCCTGCAATAAAAAAGAGAAATATCATGTAGAATCTATAAAAACCGCTACTGGTTGGGGATACACAATTGCTAATGATGAAAAAATCATAATCAAACAAACCATAATTCCTGTTATTGATAATAACAAGAGCTTTACTACCGAAAAAGAAGCCTTAAAAACTGGGAATTTGGTAGTAAAAAAGCTTGAAGCTAATTTATCACCAACGGTAACAAAAAAAGATTTAATTTTATTAGATATAACTATCTAAATGAACGTCGAAATAATCAAGAATACTAGTTCTAACAAAATACTATTTCATAGTGTTATATGGACTTTCTTTATCTTAACCTCATTGATTCAATTTTACGAAAGCCCGTTCCAGATAACGCCTGATTTTTATGTTCAATGGATTACTGGAATTATATTATTTTATCTAAACTATTTCTATTTAGTTCCAGCATTGCTTTTACAAAAAAGGTACTGGCTCTATTCCGTATTTATTATAGCTCTAATTGTCACTTTTATAATCATTCGGGATAGTTATTTCATACCCGATATACAACTAGCCAGGAGAATGCCTCCGATGAAAACAGTTCCTAGTGAAGGACCTCCTGTGCATTTTAAGAATATTAAATTTAGAACTACAATGGTTACTCAGCCCTTGTTTTTTAAAATAGCTCCTTCGTTTTTTTATATTTTAATAGTAACTATAAGTGCCATTATTAAGACATTATCAGAGTTTTATAATAACCAACAAAATAAATTAATAGCCGAGACACATCGTACAACTACTGAGTTGATTTATTTGCGAAAACAGACAAATCCTCATTTTTTGTTCAATTCATTAAATAGTATTTATTCTCTAGCACATAAAAAATCTGATTTAGTTCCAGATGCAATCGTAACATTGTCTGAATTGATGCGCTATATGTTGTATGAGACTGACAATAAAACGGTAGCTCTCGAGAAAGAGATAAACTACATTCAGAATTACATTGAGTTACAAAAATTAAGACTAAACAACATCGAGAACATTACTATTAATGTACATGGTGAACCTAAAAACAAATTTATAGAACCATTATTGTTAATCTCATTTGTAGAGAATGCTTTTAAATATGGAACAGATTATAAAGGAGCTTCTTTTGTAAAAATTAGAATAGTTATCGGACAAAACAGCTTGGATTTTTGGGTAGAAAACAAAGTAGAAAACTATAAAAAAGACCCTGAAAATTCTGGAATTGGATTAACTAATATTCAAAGTCGCCTAAACCTTCTTTATCCAGATGCACACGAACTTAAAATAACCGAAACAAAGAAATTTTATAACGTACATCTCAACTTAAAACTAGACGAAATACAAACTGCTATCACTTAAGATTAAGTTAATAATAGTCTAGATAGCAATATACTATAACAGGAAATTAACTATTGAAAATCTAATTTTAACTTGTCTTTAGTGGTCAAGTTATATTTTCGCATCATAAATTTATCTAAAAAAGACGGCAAATGAAATGTGTAATTATAGATGATGAACCTCTGGCAGTCGAGTTACTTAAGGATTTTGTGAGTAAAGTCGATTCTTTAGAGTTAGTAAGTACTTTCAATAACGCAATTGATGCTATTTCTATTATAAATCAAACGAGTATTGATTTGATATTTCTGGATATTGAAATGCCTCATTTTTCAGGAATAGATTTTTTAAATGCTATCGAAAAGAAACCTTTAGTCATTTTTACAACAGCTTATTCTGATTATGCTGTTGAAGGATTTAATCTTGGTGCTGTAGATTATTTAGTAAAACCAATTCCGTTTCATCGTTTTTTAAAATCGGTTGTAAGAGCACAACAATTATTTAATCCGTTGCATATTCCTGCAAGTGTAAATCCTATTTCGGCTCCCGAAATCAACCATGATTTCATGTTTGTAAGAGCCGAATATGAGAATATAAAACTAAACTTTTCGGATATTTTATTTATTGAAGGATTAAAAGATTATGTAAAAATTTATACTACAGACAATAAGTACACCTTAACATTAATAAGCCTTATAAAACTTGAAAATTTACTTTCGAATAAAGGTTTTTCCAGAATTCACCGATCGTACATTATTAATATCAAACACGTAAAATCAATTCAAAAAAATAAAGCTTTGATTGGAGATAAAAGAATTCCTATCAGCGAAAGCTATAAAAATGCTTTCTTCGAAAAAATAAATTTGTAACTACCTCTACTCTTCTTTAAACCAGCTGGAATACATTACGTAATTATTAGAAATACGTTCTATTTCGCCAGCAAAATCAGATTGGTCTATATCTTTTACTTTCTTTGCAGGAACTCCAGCATAAATACTACCAGAGGTTACAACTGTATTTTGTGTTACTACAGCGCCAGCAGCTACAATAGCATTGCTCTCGACAACACAATTATCCATTACGATTGCTCCCATTCCTATTAATACATTATCATGTATCGTACAACCATGTACAATTGCATTATGCCCTATTGAAACATTATTTCCTATAATCGTTGGATGCTTTTGGTAAGTACAATGAATAACAGCACCATCCTGAATATTTACTTTATTCCCGATTTTAATAAAATTTACGTCTCCTCTAATCACAGCATTAAACCAAACGCTGCATGAATCCCCAAAAGAAACATCTCCTACAATCGTTGCATTTTCGGCTACATAACAATCCTCTGGAATATTAGGTGTTTTTCCGTTTACAGATTTTATCAACATGAAATTTATTTTTAAAATGAATTATAATTAGTTTATTGCAGGACAATCGCAATCATATCGTTCACGCTTACAGAATAAGTTAAGTCCCAAAGTAATCTGATGGTATGCTCCGTTATCAAACTTTACATTACCCGTAACTTGCGAATATGTATAAGCAAACATGAAGTTTTTATAATTAACCCCTAAGATAGGAGTTATGTATTGTAATTTTTGAGTAGATATTCCGGAACCATTATAATATTGGGCTCCATCAAAACTTCTTCTATATGATAACCCAGCCCAAAGACTACCAAAATCCATATTCTTATATGCTTTCAGGTTAATATCGACTAACTTCTCTTTTGTTTTATCAAATAATTGAAAAAGAACTGAAGGTTCCCACAATAATTTCTTTTTATTTCCAAAGACATATCCTGCACTCAAAAGATATTTTCTCAGATTATCACTTTCAAATTCTGTATATATTTCTCGTCTTGATTCAACAGCTCCTTGAACTGTGGCATGGGCATAAAAGTTAAGATAGTTATATGATGCTCCAAAATCTACATTAAAATAAGTATCCTTTTGAATATCTCCAACAACAATTGGATCAAATGCTTCAAAAGCTGTTTCGTCTAACTGATTCTGAATCACACCTACATTCATACCAAATGAAAGCTGATTTAAATCAATCTCATCTCTAGAAAAAAGAATATGATATGCATAAGTAAGTTTAACTCCTTTTTGAGAATGGTAACCATTTTTATCATTAAAAACTATAATTCCAGCTCCTGACCTACTATCTCCAATTCGACCATTAAAACTTAAAGTTTGCAATGTTGGCGCATCATCCTGACCAAACCATTGCTTACGCGCTGTTAGCCTAAGTTTTGCACAATTTGCCGCACCAGCCATCGAAGGATGTATCAAGTAATAATTATCCGATAAATAATCTGAATAAACAGGAATCCCTTCTTGAGAGTATGAATAAGAAAATATAAATAATAGAAAAACTGAATATTTAATTTTACTATACATTGGGGGCAGGTTTATTAAAGTAGGTGTTAAAATTTTATTTTAGTATTAAAATATGGTAAAAATTCCTAAGATTGAGGAAATAATACGCTATTTTCATATTAAATATCAAATATAACTATTAGTAGAAAATAACTTTAGTAAATTTGTAAAAAATTACTAAATCATGACAAAACTCACTATAAAAGAAACACAAAATCCTACTATACTAAAATTCGAATTTCCTGACTTTATAACTAAGAATGAGAGCTTTGAATTTAAAAATATTGATGAAGCTAAAAACTCTCCATTAGCTCAAAAACTTTTTCATTTACCATTTGTAAAAACTGTATATATCTCAGGTAATTTTATTGCTATCGAAAGATATAGCATTGTTGAATGGAATGATGTAAAAGATGCTGTAGCTGAACAAATCGAAGCTTTTGTAAACGATGGTGGAGTAATAATAAGTATTGACGAAAATAAACCTAAAAAGCAGCCAATAACTGTTTATGGTGAATCGACTCCTAATCCTGCAGCCCTAAAATTTGTAGTAAGCAGAATGTTGACTAAAAATGCAATAGAATACAAAAATATTGACCAAACTGCATCTTCTCCATTAGCACAAGAATTATTTAAATTTCCTTATGTAAAAGAGATTTTTATAGATGAAAATTATATTTCGGTAACTAAATATGAGATTAATGATTGGCAAGAAATTACTCTTGAGCTAAGAACTTTCATTAAACAATATATTGAAAACGGAGGAACTGTTTTAGACGAAAGTCTAATCGAAGTAGCAACTAAAAATGATGTTACTAAAGATGAAGCTTTTGATAAACTGGATACAACATCACAACAAATCATCAATATATTAGAAGAGTATGTAAAACCTGCGGTAGCTGCCGATGGTGGAAATATTGCTTTTGATTCTTATAATGAAACGGATAAAACTGTAAAAGTGATTTTACAAGGAGCTTGTAGCGGTTGTCCGTCATCAACGTTTACACTTAAAAGTGGTATCGAAAATATGCTAAAAAGTATGCTAAATGACGATAACATAAAAGTAGAAGCTGTAAATGCATAACCCTTCATTTCTATAAAAAATTTAAAAAAGCGCTTCAATCGGAGCGCTTTTTTATTGTCGTAAAAAAACGAAAATTAAAACACAAACTACTTATTATCAATAAATTATTACTCCGTAAATAATATATTTCTTTAAAAAAAGATTAATATTGTAATCTAAATTAATCAACAAGAACTATTATGGGATTATCAACATTTTTTAAGAATTTGTTCGGCACTGCCAAGGAGTCTGCTACAGAATTAGCAGACCAAGCCGAAAGTACATTTGAACAAGCAAAAGAAGCTGCTGCTCCTTATCTTGAAAAAGCCGAAACATTTGCCGAAGAAACCATAGGCAAGGTTAAAGAAGCATCGGCTCCATATCTTGAAAAAGCGGAAACATTTGCTGGAGAAACTTTCGAAAAGGTTAAAGAAGTTTCTGCCCCAATACTAGACAGCGCTGAAGATTATGTAAATCAAGCAAAAGATACCGTGAGCGAATATGCTGGAAAAGCTTCGGATGCTATCGAAAAAGCAGTTGATTCGGTTAAAGAAACTGCTTCAACAACAGCCGAAACTGTTACAGAAGAAACAAAATCTCTTGCAGCCGATGCAACTGACGCAGCCGATGAAGCTTCGGATAAAGCATTAAATAAATAGTTAAAGATGATCTCGATTTTTAATTAATAAAATAATTAATTTTTATCTTTGTCAAACTAATTCAAACCTTCTCTATGAGAAGGTTTTTTTATATTAAAAAAAATGAATCTAAATCCAGAACAAATTAGTGAGTACGTTAATCAATTTATAAAAATATTAGTTGATTATTCTCCAAAACTAATTTCAGCTTTTCTTATTTTATTTGTAGGACTCTACATTATTCGTGTTGTAAATAGAGTAATGCGTCGAATAATGGTAAAACGTAACCTCGACCCTACCTTATCTAAATTCCTTGCGGATATTTTATTGTGGGCATTACGCATATTACTATTTGTATCATTTATCTCCAAACTAGGAATTGAAACATCTTCATTTGTAGCTATTCTTGGTGCCATGGGTCTTGCAGTAGGTTTGTCACTACAAGGTTCCCTTTCTAATTTTGCCGGAGGTATGCTTATAATTGTATTTAAACCTTTTAAAGTTGGTGATACAATTGAAGCACAAGGTATTATTGCAACCGTTTCTGAAATACAAATATTTGTAACTAAGTTGCTTACCGCAAACAATCAAACTGTATTTGTACCAAATGGAGCTTTATCTAATGGCACAATTATTAATTATTCTATGCAAGGTCAACGTAGAGCTGACTTAACATTTGCAATTGCTTATGATGCTGATATTAAAAAGGCAAAAGATATTCTTGAAAAAATATTAGTAGACAATCCTAATGTGCTTAAGAATCCTGCGCCAGAAGTTTTCGTAAAAAACCTAACAACTAGTTCTGTAGAATTTGCAGTGCGTCCTTGGGCAAAAAATGAAAATTTCGGAACTGTTATTTCTCAGACTTTAGAAAATTGCAAAATTGCTTTAGACGAAGCAGGAATTTCCGTTCAGCCTTATACTCTTCAAAAATAAAATAGTTTTTATTGCTTTTTGGGAGTTGTAACCATAAAATCTTTCAAATAGTAAGGTTCAAAATAAGCGACATCCACAATGTCGTTTATTTTGAATTTATCAAAACTTATAGTACTCATTTCTTTTGCCGATGGGTATTTAACTTCTTCTAGAAAAATAAAATTTTCTTTTGTTAAAACTGGTTTGCATTTTTCGGCACAATCTCCAACAAAATAAATTGTTTCGGTATATTCTTCAAAAGAGTTTTCGGTAATAATTTCAGCCAAAATTTCTCTTTGCTTTTCTAACTTTGAGTTAAACACAGCACTATACACTTCCATTCGTCTAGCATCCAGCATCGGAACAATTAAGCCATTTGTAACATTTGCCTGAGAAGCTAATGTTTGTAATGTATCTACAGCTATTAATGGAATATTCAATGCAAAACATAACCCTTTTGCAGCCGAAACCCCTATACGCAATCCTGTGTAAGATCCAGGTCCCTGACTAACTGCAATTGCAGATAAATCCTTATAAGTAATTCCTGCTTCCAGAATACATTCTTCGATAAAAACATGTAATCTTTCGGCGTGAGAATAGCCTTCTTCAGAGATTTCTTTGTGCAGAATAATTTTTCCTTCTTTTGCTAAAGCAACAGAACAGTTCTTTGTAGCGGTTTCAATATTAAGAATGTAAGCCAAACTAATTTTATATTTTATGGAAACAAAAAACAATCTAATTCTACTATAGAACTAGATTGTCTTGTCATTATTATTTTTTCTCTTTATCGGATTTAAGGCTAACCTTATCTCCTGAATTCAAATCTTTCGAAACTGTTGTGTATGGCCCTGTAATTACCACATCTCCGGCTTTCAGTCCAGACATTACTTCGATGTTTGTATCGTCTTGAATTCCTGTCTTGATAATTCTAATTTTAGCTTTATCTCCTACTTTTACAAAAACACATTCGAATTTTTTGTCGTTTTTAGGAGCTACTTTTTTATCATTTGGATCTTCAATTTTAATTTCTTTTACAGCTGTAGTATCAGATTTTACAACTACGGCACTTATTGGCACCGCTAACACATTCTTTTTTGTGTTTGTTATAATATCAACTGTTGCTGTCATTCCTGGTCTAAAAGGCGAATATGCTTCTGGCTTCCCTTCCAATAAATCCTGATACGATTCTTTTAAAATTCTTACTTTAACTTTAAAGTTTGTTACCTGATCAGATGTTAATGTACTGCTTGCCGAATTAGAGATACTTGTTACGATACCTTTAAATTGCTTTTTTAAATAAGCATCTACTTCAACATTTGCTTCGTCTCCAACTTTTATTTTTACAATATCATTTTCGTTTACATCAACTTCAACTTCCATATTGTTCAGGTTGGCAACTCTTAAAATTTCAGTTCCAGCCATTTGTTGGGTTCCTAAAACACGCTCTCCAAGCTCTACATTAAGCACAGAAATTGTTCCATCTGCAGGAGCATAAATAGTAGTACGTCTTAAATTATCTTTAGCTTCATTTACAGATGCTGAAGCACTTTGTACAGCAAAATAAGAATTTTGCTTGGTTGCTTTGGCAACTTCAAAAGAAGCTATTGCTTTATCCCAATCTGACTTGGAAATAATTCCTTTTTCAAATAACTTTTTATTTCTTTCATAACTAGCCTTTGCCTCTTTAAAAGAAGCATCTGATTGACTTAAACCAGCTTTGGCTCCAGACAAATTAGAAACGGTACGATCATAACTGGATGTATATAAATCCGGATTTATTTTTACCAATAAATCTCCTTTTTTAACAACTTGCCCTTCTTTTACATTTAGTGCAATAATTTCTCCTGAAACCTCTGATGAAATTTTCACTTCAATTTCTGGCTGAATTTTTCCTGTTGCCGAAACAGTTTCTACAATAGTCGATGCCATTACTTTTGCAACTTCTATTTCTGTACCAGCATCTTTATTTCCTATTACACCTTCTTTCTTAAACCAAACTAATGCTGCAATGACAACTATTACGCCGCCTAATAAGAAATAAATTGTTTTTTTTGACATAATGAACTAGTTTTTAACAATTGGAATTCCAAAATAGAATTCTAATATTTTAATTTTAAATATATAGTCGTACTTCGTTCTAATAACTTCCGACTGTGCATTAGTAAGTAATGTTTGTGATTGATTAAAATCAAATGCATTCATTAATCCTACTGCAAATTTTTCTTTAGCATAATCATAAGCTCCTTGTCTTGATTCTAATGCCACAACCGATGCTTCATGTGCATTTAACGCTCCTTTTGCATCTGTAAAAGCAGTATAAACATTACGCTGTAAATCTAAGTTTTTTTGTTCTAATTCGATCTTAGATTTCTCTAAACTTACTTTTGAACGTTCTACGTTATTTCTTGCAGAGAAACCATTAAAAACTGGCACTGATAACTGGAAACCAAACGACTGTCCTTTATTATCTTTAAACTGATCCAAAATTGGCGCTGCATTTCCTAAAACTGGCGAAAAATTATTTTGCAATACACTTTGATTTGTCCCTTGTACAAAACCAATTTGCTTAGTAGGATTATTTGCATCTGGAACTGCCCCTGTAACAATATCTGAGTAACTTGCTCTGGTATTAAAATTATAAAATGCACTTAAAGTAGGCTGATAAGCACCTCTGGCAATAGAGACATTTTTCTCAGCAATTTCCAGATTCGTTTTAGCAATTTTTAAATCTGTTCTTTCTTCTTTTGCTTTTTCATAAATTGTACTTGCCGACTGTGACAAAATAGAATTTCCATCATTTATATTGGTATCGTCAACAACATCAAAATCTTCAAATTGTTTTAGTTGTAACAACTGTGCCAAACTTAATTTAGAAATTAGCAACGTATTCTCTGCAATGATAACATTTTGTTTACCAGTTGCAACAGTAGCTTTAATATCTAATAAATCTCCTCTTGGGATTGTTCCTGCTTTTACCAATTCGTCTGAACGTGTATATTGTTTTTCACTAATTGCAAGTTGTTCTTGTTGTACTTTTAAATTTTCTTTATTAAAAAGTACTTGCAAAAATGCATTTGCTACATTAAGCGAAATATCTTCTTGCATTTTTTGCAATTGATATTTTGATGCAACAATAGATAAATTAGCTTTACGTAATGTATTCTGATTTTGTAATCCTTTATAGATATCAACACCTACACTTGCTCCAACAGAAGAGTATTGTGTGGTTTGATTTTCAAGTAATCCCGTTGTAATATTCTGATTTAAACCAACGTTCCAGGAGTGTGAAGCATTGGCATTTACCGTAGGCAAATAATTTCCTATAGCAGATTTTTTATCAATAGTAGCACTTCTGGTATCTAATTCCGATTGTTTAATCGAAATATTGTTATCCAATGCATACTTTACGCATTCTTCTAACGTCCATTTTTTAGATTGCGCCTGAATTGACGCTCCAAATAGCAAGACAAAAACAAAATAAATATATTTATTATTTTTCATAAACTTTGAATCAAAGCATAGCAAAGATACTATACAAATTTAACATTCTTTAAAAACCAAAAATTCTTTTTTTCTAACTGCTACTTATTTTTTCTCTTCTTCTTTTATCAAGCCTTGATTCCAAATTTTTATTTTATCTGTAGCTGTAATACCACTTTTCACCTGAACATAAATTCCATCACTAACGCCTAAAACAAGGTCTTTTCTCTGAAATTTTTGTGGCGCAGTTTCTACTTCAACATATGGCTTTTGAGTTTTTTTATCAAATTGTACCAATGATTCTTTTATAGCCAAAACTTTTTCTGCTTTATCTAATATAATCGATGCATTTGCACTTAAACCTGCTCTAATAAATGTATCATCTCTATTTTCAAGTGACCCTTTTATTTGAAACTGAATCGCTCCATTTTCTACCACTCCTTTTGGTGCAATATAACGTAAAATTGCATCAAATTTTTTGTTTTCTATGGCTCCAACGGTAATTTCAATTGGCATTTTTTCTTTGATTTTCCCAACTTCAGATTCATCAATTTTTCCAACAAAAATCATTCTTCCCACATCTGCCACACTTGCAATTGTAGTTCCCTCGTTAAAGTTATTACTTTCGATAACCTGATTACCTACTTTTACAGGTACATCTAGTACCATTCCCGTTACTGTTGAACGAATTAAAGTATTAGCATAATTTCCTAATCCAGATGTAGTTCCTGTTTTTACAATATCAAAACTTTGTTTAGAAGATAAATAAGTTTGTTTTGCTTGTTTGTAAGCCACTTGTGCAGCATCAAAATCATTTGCAGAAATTACCCCTTTATCAAACAATGTTTTTTGTCTTTGATATAATTTTTCTTGATTATCTAATGCAATCTTAGCTGTCTGAACTTGATTTTGAGTATTACTTACATTCGAAACATTTGCAACAACTTTAATCTTAGCAATCATGTCTCCTGCTTTTATAGTCTCTCCTGCTTTTATATAAACAGCTTCGATAATTCCCGAAATATTAGGTTTGATAAGTACCTCTTCATCAGGCTGAATATTCCCTGTCGCAATTGTATTTTTAACTATCGTTTTTATCTCAGCTTTTTCTGTTTGATAAACAATTGGCGACTCTTGATTTTTTGCATACAAGTAATACAAAGCCCCGAAGAAAACTACTGCGATAAAAATTAAAACGGTTATGGTTACTCCTTTTTTCATTTTGTTTTTTGTTTAATCGATTATTTTATTGATTGATAATTTATTCTGCTCGCAAAGCATCTACTGGCTTTACATTTATTGCAGTTTGTGCCGGAATAAATCCTGCCAGCAAACCTGACCCTACTAATATTAATAATGCTACAAAAACAACTCTTAAGTCTACCGTTGGATTCGCAAACATCGTTTCTCCTTCTTGAGGCATCGAAGCCAATACCATATTAAGAATTGCAATAACCCCAGTTGCAACAGCAATACCTAACATTCCAGATATAATAGTTAAGAATATAGATTCCGAAAGTATTTGTCTGCGAATGGCTCCAGGTGTTGCTCCCAATGCTCTACGAATTCCTATTTCTTTGGTTCTCTCTTTTACCACGATAAGCATAATATTAGAAATTCCGATAACTCCAGAAATTAAAACTAAGGTACCTACAAAATAAGCAATGAATGTTAAGATTGTAAACAATCCTTGCACTTGATTAAATCGTTCAAACAAATCGAAATTCCCAACTGCTCTATCATCAATAGGATTAATAGAATGTCTTTCTTTTATTATTTCTATGATCTTTGGTTTTAAATCTGTTATGGAGGCTTTATCATTTGCAGTAAGCGCCATCCATCCTACTTTATCTCCGTAATTAAAGGCTTGCTGAAAGGTTGTAAAAGGAACAAATATATTTTTTTGTTCCGCTTCAGCGTTTCCATTATTCTGATTTTTAGAATAATAAACCCCTACTACCATAAAATTTACACCATTCACTTTAATGTAAGTCCCTATAACTTCTTCGGCTTTTCCATAAAGTCCACTTATAACTCCTTTCCCGATAACGGCAACTTTTCTATTTTCTTTAATATCTTGTTGGTTTATAAAACGCCCTTTTATAATATCCATAGGCTGTTGTTTAATAAGCTCCGGATAATCACCAAAAATAGTAAACGCAGAAGTTTTAGTACCTCGAACAACATTATTAACACCATCATTAGAATCTCCTAATTGGTTACGAGGAGACACATATAATAAGTCTGGCAAAGCCTCTTTTAAAGCTGCAACATCACTATTTTTAAAATCATAACGTCGTGTTTTAGGCAATCCCTTGTAAGGTTTTGATGTAGTTTGACTCCACATAAACATCGTATTTGTTGCAATACCATCAAATCCTTTTTTAACACCATTCTCTAAACCATTTCCTGCTGCGAGTAAGATTACTAAAATGAATATTCCCCAAAACACACCAAAAGCGGTAAGCACTGTTCTAAACACATTAGCCGTTAAAGCTTCTAAAATCTCTTCCCAATTATCTCTATCAAACATAATTATTCGTCTCTAAGTGCTACAATAGGTCTTATTTTTGCTGCTCTGTATGCTGGAAAAAAACCAGCCATTGCTCCCGCAAATACGAGCAAAACTAAAGTGGTCAACGCCACATTAAAATCAACTTCTGGATTTAAAAAGAATTCACTTTTTATCATTGGCCCTACTACTTCTAGTAATAATAAACTTGCCAATAAACCAATAAAACCTGCAATTGTAGTGATAAAAATAGACTCATGTAATATCATTCCAACTATCGATATTGGCGAAGCTCCAAGTGCTTTTCTTATCCCAATTTCTTTCGTTCTTTCTTTTACAATAATTAGCATAATATTACTAACTCCCACAACACCTGCTATTATAGTACAAATCCCTACCCACCAAAAAAACAGTCTGATATAAAGATTCAAGTCATAAACTTGTTTTGCATCTTTAACTGAGTTGTAAACCCCAATACCATTATCATCATCTGGAGCTACAACATTTTTAGTCTTTAAAAGTTGCTTTAAATCCGCAGTAAATTTTTCAGATTCTGCCAATGCTTCTTCATATGAAGCTTTTTTGTTTAATGTAAAAAACAAATTACTTACTTTGTCACCAATTCCATAAGCTCTTTGAGTTGTAGTCATTGGCAAATAAACTCTGGTTTCCTCTCTTTCTCCAGCCGGATCAGTAAAAACTCCAACAACTTTAAAATTGATATTGTTTATAGAAATTTGTTCTCCAAGCGGGTTTTTATCCTTAAATAAGTCTGTTTTTATTTTCATCCCAATTACTGCGACTTTTTCATAATTAGCCAAATCTTTGCTATTTATGAATCTTCCCATTACAATGGTAGCATTTTCGATTCCTAAATAATCCGGATCTACACCTCTAAACTGATAACTTGAAGATTCTTTACCATAAGTTACAGATGCACCCCAAAAATTATAAGTTGAAGCTCGTTTATCTAACTGATTTTCAAATTTTTGAACTGATTGTGAATAATCGCTATTTCTAAACTGAATTTGTCTCCCTGGGTTTAGTCCTTTATATTGTTTTGTAGTAACACCTGTCCAAACCTCTATAATACCTGCAGCATCACGTTCGAATTGTTTTTCGATTCCGTTCTGAAGTCCTTTACCCGCACCTAGAAGAATAACCAATATAAAAATTCCTGAAGCAACAGAAATCCCTGTAAGAAAGGTTCTTAATTTGTTTTTGGAAATTGCTTCAAATATTTCCTGCCAACGCTCAATATTAAACATAAGCTGATGCTCTTACTTGTTCTACGTATTTATCATCGATAATTAGTCCATCTTTCAAGACTACATTCCTTTTACACATTGCTGCAATATCTGGCTCGTGTGTTACAATCAAAATTGTTTTTCCTTCGTCATTGATTCCCTGAATCAGTTCCATTACTTCATATGATGTTTTTGTATCCAAAGCTCCGGTTGGTTCATCTGCCAATAATACTTTAGGGTTTGAAGCCAATGCTCTGGCTATTGCCACACGCTGTTTTTGCCCTCCTGAAAGTTCGCTTGGTAAATGGTGTGAATGCGAATCCAAACCAACTTTTTTTAAATAAGCCAAGGCAATTTCATAACGTTCTTTTCTTTTTATACCCTGATAATATAATGGCATAGCAACATTGTCTAATGCCGTTTTATAATTAATTAAATTAAAGGATTGAAAAACAAAACCTAAAAATTTATTTCTGTATCTAGATGCAATTGTTTCATTAAGATTTTTAATTGGCACATTATCCAGAATATATTCTCCCGAATCGGCTTCATCCAATATTCCTAAAATATTTAGCAATGTTGATTTCCCCGAACCAGATGACCCCATTATAGCAACCAACTCTCCTTCTTTAATATTGAAATTAATTCCTTTCAACACATGTAATTCAGATTTTCCCATTTTGTAGGATTTATGCAAGTCTTTAATTTCAATCATGGTTTGTTAATTTTAAAACAATAATACTTATTTTGCCAAGTAATTCAATATAATGAAATGTTAATAGTTTTAACCTATTACACTAATAAGACTAAATCTCTATCAAAATGTTACACTTTAATCTTAAAATATATTTGTTTTCTTAATTTTGCATCTTAAAAAAAATATAATGAAGAAATTAATATCGTTTCTAGCCCTCTCAATAGTTATCACTTTTATAACTAGCTGTTCTTCTTCTCAAAAATTAGCAACATTAAAGCCTGAGCCCGATGATGCTAGCCCATTAATATACGACAACACTCCTTCATTCATAAACTTGCCTATTACCGTAAAGCTAAAAGACATTGAAAACCAAACTAATACTTTACTTACTGGTTTAATTTACGAAGACAACAATATTGAAGATGACGATATCGAAATCAAAATATGGAAATTGGCTCCTATAAGAATTGAGAATGATCCTGCAAATCCTGACAAGAAAATCAAGACTATTCTACCTCTAAAAGCACTTGTAAAATATAGAATAGGAACCAAACAATTAGGCGTAGAGCTATACGATACCAGAGAATTTAATTTAAATGGAGTAATCACATTAGTTAGCTCAGTGGGGCTGACCAATTGGAAATTGAACACTAAAACCGAATTAAAATCATTAGATTGGAATGAGAGCCCAACTATGAGTGTTTTTGGAAAGAATATGCCTGTAACTTATCTTATAAATCCAGCCATTTCTATTTTCAAATCAAAATTAGAAAAAAGTATCGATGCTGCAATAGAAAAGTCAATGGACTTTAAACCAAATGTTTTGGCTGCCTTAGAAAAAATATGTACTCCATTCCAGATGAATCAAGAATATGACAGCTGGTTAAGAATTGTACCTATTGAAATATACTCTTCTGATGCTAAATTAAAAAATGATTCTTTCTTACTAGAAATGGGAATGAAATGTAATATGGAGACTATAATTGGTAAACAACCTGAAACCAAATTTAGTGCTTCTAAAATAGTTTTGAAACCAGTATCTAAAATCCCAAAACAAATTACAGCTAATATCGCTGCCGTGTCTAGTTACAAAGACGCATCTAAAATAATGACTAAAAATTTTGCAGGGCAAGAGTTTGGTACTGGAAGCAAAAAAATAACTGTTAAGAATGTTGAAATCTGGCACAAAGATGGTAAAATGATTATTGCCTTAGATGTCCTAGGTGCTGTAAATGGAACTTTATATCTAAATGGTTTCCCTAAATACAACCCGCAAACTAAAGAACTTTATTTTGATCAACTAGACTATGTTCTTGATACAAAAAGCAGACTAACTCGTACTGCTAACTGGCTATTACAAGGATTTATTTTAAACAAAATGAAAGAAAGCTGCCGTTATTCTATTCAACCTAATTTAGAAGAAGGAAAACAAAGTATGCTTAATTATCTTAAGAACTATTCGCCTATGCCTGGCGTTTATGTAAATGGAAAAATGGAAGACATAGAATTCCAAAAAGTAGAATTGACAAATCAAGCCATTATTGCTTTTATAAAAGTTAATGGAACAGTGAATGTTTCGGTAAATGGATTGAAATAAATCCTAGTTTACGCGTTCTTCTTTTTAGACTGATACATTCTGTAGATCAAGTAACCAATTACTGCAACAAGCAAATACGGAACTACCATAAGATAAACAATTCCATCATTTACAGCTTCGGCTTGCTTAGTATTTTCATCTCCGCCCAGAGCAGCGCGACACATTGCGCATTGTGCATTGACAGATAAATTAAAGAAAAAAATAACCAACAAGAAACTAATCTTTGCTAGTCTAGAAACACCTTGTTTCTTGTTGTTTGTATTTATATTAAACATAATAAGGGGAAATCATTAAATAAACAATTACTCCGGTAATAGCAACATATAACCAAAGCGGGTATGTGATTCTTGCAATTTTTCTGTGCTTGTCAAATGTATTTGCGATTGCACGAACATACGTTATTAAAACCAATGGAACAATTGCAATAGATAATAAAATATGTGAGATCAGAATAAAGAAATATACATATCGAATTGCACCTTCTCCACCAAATTTGGTAGAATCTGATGTCATATGATATGCAATATACATTACCAGAAACGCTAACGAAAGTGCAATTGCCGTAGTCATTAAGCGTTCGTGAAGCTTACGATTTCCTTTTTTGATAGCCATTACAGCAATAATCAAAACTAATGCTGTAATACCATTTATTGTAGCATAAATAGGCGGCAAGAAAGAAAGCGGCTCAACATTATATCCAAAATCTTTAAGTTTAACTCCAAATAAAATAGCAACTACAACTGGAATTACGATTGAAACAAGCATGATGTACTTATTGTATTTTTTTTCTAATGAATTATCCTCCATCTTACTCTTCTAATAATATATTTATATCTTGTTGTATATCTCTAACTCCTTTTTTATCTAATCCGTCATAATAAAGAATTGGATTTCCAAAATCATCTTTACGACAACGAATATTACCATTTTTGTCAATCAAAGCAAATAAACCAGAATGTTCAAATCCTCCGCTTACTTTACTATTTGCTCCAGCATATAGATTAAATCCTTTATTAGATAAATCCATGATAACATTTTTATCTCCTGTCAAAAAATTCCAATTAGACGATTTAACTCCTAGCATTTTAGCATGATCTTTTAATACTTGTGGCGTATCATGAGCAGGGTCAATAGTTATAGATACAATTCCGAAGTTAGGATTCCCAAAAAACTTTTTCTCGATTTCTAACATACTCAAATTCATCTTAGGGCAAATTGATGGACAAGTGGTAAAGAAAAATTCTAAAACATATACTTTTCCTTTATACGTTTCATTTGAAATTTTAACGTTATCCTGATTTGTTAATTCAAATTTAGGAGCTGGACCAATTTTTACTAATTTACCATCATCCTTCGCTTCTTTTGCATTAACACTATCCAAACGACTCCCTTTTACAACAGTATCATTTTTTACTCTATCGATAATTTTAGGAATAGCATAAATACCAAAAATCAATATTATAAAAGAGATTCCGATATATGATTTGTTTTTAAACATGGCAATATAATTTTAAAGTTGTTTGGTTGCATTATGATTCTTCTTAAGGGCCGCACGATACTCGTAAAGGATTATCTTAAAATCATCGAGCATTTCGTTACTTAGTTCAGATGGATGAAAAGTATTATATCCTTCCTTGTAATCTTTCTTTTCTTTTCTACCTCTTAAATTACGTCCCTTATCAACAATAAAGACATTAGGCGTACCTAGATGCTGATCTAGTTTTCCAACTAAATGCAATTGATTATAATACGTATTGATTTCGTCTGGTGAAGCAAAAACAAAATGCCATTGTGATACGTCTGTAAAAGCAGCTAAAGCATCTACTACTTTACGAGTATCTTCTTCAGTTCCCAAAGGACAAATTACAACAAATTGTAAATCTTGAAAAGTGTGATAGCGTTGGTAAATTTTTTCGTTTAAATTAAAATAATTTCCACGATTTTTTAAAATCTCAGTTCCAGAAAAACCGAGTATTGTTATTTTGTTATCCAGACTTACTTTTTCACCTCTCAAGGATTCCCAGTTTCCTAAGTCGGCAACTTTAGGTGTTATAACAGGCAAAGTAGTAAAACCATTCACGCCAGAAGCAAAAAAGAGATAAGCAACTATAGGCAAAACGAAGAGAACGAAAAGGACTATATTTTTTTTCATTATAGAAGGGAAAAATTTAAAGTACAAAAATAAAAAAAGGTACGCAATGCGTACCCTCTTTTTGAATTAATATCATGTTAAAAATTCCATTTAATAGTAGAATCTTTAAAAACCCCATAAATATAATGTCCTTCAGTTAAAAGAATAAACAATAAATATAAAACTAGGAAAATAACCGTTGAAACTACAGACCATCTAAGGCTGCTTTTTTCACCTTCCATGTGCATAAATGCCCATACTATATAATAAGCTTTATATATTGTTAAGATATAAAATATCCAATTCAATAAATTTAAACCTATAAAATGATTAAACTCTAATACTCCTGGCTTGTAGATTCCTAAAATAACCTCTACTGTTGTTACAGCTGATAGTAGTGCAAAAACAAACCAGATTCTTTTTGTATGTGATACATATTCGTGTGACATAATAATATAGATCTAAAATTAAACTAAGTAGAAAACCGTGAATACAAATACCCAAACTAAATCGACAAAGTGCCAGTATAAACCAACTTTCTCTACCATTTCGTAGCTCTTTCTTTTTTCATAAGTACCTAACAACACATTAAAAAAGATAATGATATTGATGATAATCCCAGAAATCACGTGAAATCCGTGGAAACCTGTAATAAAGAAAAAGAAATCAGCAAATAATTTATTTCCGTATTCGTTTCTAACCAAATTAGCACCTTCTACAACGTAATGTGCCTGACTTAATCTCAATTCAGACTCTTCTCTAGAAAGAACAGTTTTTTTCTTTTCCTTAGTAAGGACTTCTGTTCTTACTAACAATTCAGGATGTGCTTTAAAACCAGCTTGAACTTCGGCAACAGAATATGTTGGCAATGTTTCTGCATCGCTCATAAACCATTTTCCTTTGTCTCTAGTTAATGCTTCTCTACCTTCTGGTAATTTTACTGCAAAATCTGCAAGAGCAACACGTTTCCCGTCTTTATCAACAAACTGAAGTAAACTTCCTCCTTTTGTTTCAACAGCTCCGTATTCACCTTTGATAAAATTTTTCCATTCCCAAGCTTGTGACCCAACGAAAATCAAACCTCCAATAATAGTTAAAAACATATATACTGCAACTTTGCTTTTTTTCATTTGATGTCCTGCATCAACAGCCAAAACCATTGTTACAGATGAGAAAATCAAAATAAATGTCATTAATGCGACATAATACATAGGTGCAGGAACACCATGCATAAAAGGGAAGTGAGTAAACACTTCATCAGCCAATGGCCAAGTTTCAATAAATTTAAATCTAGAAAAACCATAAGCCGCAAGAAATCCAGAGAACGTTAAGGCATCTGATACGATAAAAAACCACATCATCATTTTACCATAACTTGCTCCTAATGGCTCATTGCCGCCTCCCCAAGTTTTTTCTTCGTTATTTGCAGTAGTAACTGTCGCTTCCATAAAAGATATTCGTTAAAAAGTTCCCAAATTTACGTTTTTTTCTTATTTAAAGAAATATAAAAATAAAAATAAATAGACCCACAAGAAATCAAGAAAGTGCCAGTACATTGCACCTAGTTCTATTCCAAGAGTTTGAGTCGAATTGTATTTCTGTTTAAAATGATTATAAATAATAACTAAAAGAGAAATAATCCCTCCAGCTAGGTGAAACAAGTGTGTAACCGTTACAACATAAAGAAAAGTAGTCGTTATAGAACTCTCCGCTCCTGTAAAATAATAGCCATCTGCAACGATTTGTTCAAATCCTGCAAACTGTAAAACCACAAATAAAATTCCTAATGCTAAAGTAGTCAAAAGTAAGTTAGTTGTCGCTTTTCTATTGTCTTTTTGAATAGCTCTTTTAGCTAAATAAAAAGTAACACTACAACCAATAATCACTAAAGTACTATAATAAAACGCTGAAGGCAGCTGAAAATCCTTCAACCAGTCGGTTCTTGACTTACTAACCACAAACGCACTGGTAAGCCCAGCAAACATCATGGTCATACTAACCATTGCGAACAATAAAATCAATTTAGATGACTTAGCGCTTCTTGCTCTATCTTCATCTTTTGTCATTGTCATTTCCATAACTATCTTAAAAATTTATCAAATATAAAAATCAACTGCAACAAGGTAATATAAGAAACACTCACCAGCATCAATGTTCTAGCTGCTTTAGCCGTTCTTAATTTATACAGACGAACTGCATAAAACAACATCCAAAGCCCTAATAAGAACACTAAAATTGCCGCTATTGGCGTAATAAACAATTTACCTGTATATCCTAAAGATGGCAAAAGCGATGCTATAATAAGCCAAATCGTATATAATATAACCTGTAATGCAGTTCCTTTGTCTTTCTTTCCTGTTGGAAGCATAAAAAACCCTGCTTTTTCATAATCCTCATACAAGAACCAACCAATAGCCCAAAAATGAGGAAATTGCCAAAAAAACTGAATTAGAAATAATGTTCCTGCTTCAATACCGAAATCTCCTGTAGCTGCAACCCATCCTAACATAAATGGTATCGCTCCTGGAAAAGCACCTACAAAAACAGACAAAGAAGTCACTGTTTTTAATGGTGTATAAACACTGGTATATAAAAAAATTGAAATCGCACCAAACATTGCTGTTTTAGGATTGATTGTATAAAGTAAAGTTAATCCAATAATTGTAAGTAAACACGCTACAAGCAAAGCAACTTTAGGCGACATTCTTCCTGAAGGAACTGGACGATTCTTTGTTCTGTCCATTAAAGCATCAAGGTCTTTCTCGATAACTTGGTTATAAGCATTTGAAGCCCCTACCATACAATATCCTCCAATTGCTAAAACTAAAAGTACCGACCATTGAAATGGATGTTGATCATCAAAACCAAGTAGGTAACCAGCTATCGAAGAGAACAAAACACTTACGGCGAGTCCTGCTTTTGTGATTTCTTTGAAATCATTAAAAATAGATTTGAGTGAAAGTGTATTTTGTGTTGCGTCCAATGCGTTGTTATTTTGGTTTTTTCAAAACTGGTGCAAATGTACAAATTAGATTGCAGAATTTAGGACGATAAAATTACATTTTTTCAATAGAAAGCACTAAACATGCTTCAATTTCACGATAAAACCGAATCATCTGCAAAAAATCTTACTAAATATTTTAATAATCAAAATACCAATTAAAGACATCTGCTCTTAATCCTAAAGTAAACCATGTTGTACTTTGCTTAAAATTTGCCGCAGTATCTTTAGTCGGATCAAAGTTTCTATAAATTAAACTTCCAAAGAATTTTAAGTTTGTAGCTGGATTAACTAAATAACCCGCCTGAATGTCGGTAATAAAAACCGATGTTTTATTCCCTTGCCCAACTTCTACACCTGTATTATAAGGTCTTTTTACATCATAACTCTTATAAATATCCGATCCATAATTAAATGAATCTTCCGCAGTATCAAAATCCAAACCTCTGGTTCCAACAGTAATTTTTGCATCTGCAAAATACCTTCCTTTATGATAACGAGCTATAGCTATAAATTCGCTAAAATTACCTCCCCATTGATGTCCAATACTTTGATTATTATGACCATAATTTGTTATAACAGCGCTATGAGAATACACATACGGGCGCACATGATTATACTCTAATTGCATCAATAAATTAGGCACATGAAATGCATTATAATACTTAGCTCCTAACTGATATCCAAATTTATTCTTCCAGCTTTTTTCTCCACTTCCCATATCACCAACTGAAAATTCATCCAGAAGAAATTGTCCATACAAATTAATTTGATTATTCCATTTATACTTTGCAGTTAAACCAAGTAAAGCATTACCGCTTCTAGAAGAAGAAGCAAACTCAACCGATCTGTAAAAAATAATAGGATTAGCAAAAGCCATATCAAAACCTCGGTCATTACTATTGGTCCAGATTACTGACTCAAAGAAACCTAAGTTTAATCTATTTGTAACATTTAAGCTTAAATAATGGTTTGCCATATATTTACTGGCATAAGTTTTATCTACTGTTGCATCGGGTCTAACATCTTTAAGAAACATATAAGTATTGGTGTACTTTATTTTCCAAAAAGTAGTATTCATTTTAAAATACGGATACGGACTTGCTCCATCACTCTCTAATAAAGAACGATATCCATCTCCTATAAAATTTCTTCCATAACCTAATTGAAAATCAAAAATTTTACCTGGCTTATAAGTCAAATTTGCTTCCGCAGAAGGAAAATCATAGCCATCTGTTTTAAAAGCTTTAGCAATTCCAATTCCAGGAATTACAGCAGGATTTCCACCCGAAGGTTTTATCGATTCAGCATAACTATTATAATAATCTGCAAATCTTCCCTGACTTTCAAAAACTGTCGTAGTAAAATTAAGATGCTTACCTAGACCACCTCTAAAATTAAGCGCTCTTGTATTTACATAAGTATAAGAAATATCACTTTTTGTATCCTTACCTACTTGTAGATCTACAATAGCATTTAATGTAAACCAATATCCCTCTCCTTCTATTTCGACTAAACTTTCATTCCAAAGCTTGCGCCCCCACCAACCAGAAACATTCTTTTTAAGCGATTCGTTCACCGCTTTAAGATTATAATATTTTGAAACTTCGGCATATGTGTATGGCTTTGAAGCTGTGTGATTATTACTCCCCACTTTATTTAAAGCACCATCAAATTGGGCGTAATAACTATGAGAAAAAGGAATATTTAAATTACTTTCAAACTCTGGATTTGTATATTTTTTATAAACAATACTATCCAATTCTGTCATAGGTGCAGTATCAGGTTTAATGATCTTTGACGCTGCTATTGCTTCCTCAGAAATTTGCCCTGCCGTTTTTAATGGTATATTAATTACTATCGTATATTTAGAATACGTTGGCTTTCCATCATAAGTAGACGGCTTAATTTTAGGAAATGTAGCAAAAACACGTTTTGTTTCCTGAACTAATTCATCATTATTAGCATTAACATATATAACCTTAAATTCTCCATTTCTGTCCACTTCAAAAAGGACTTTTACATCACCTTTATAATTATTCTGTTTTGAATTTGAAGGAATTTGAAAATTTTTAAATACAAAATCCTGAACCTCGCTATAGAAACAATTTTCCAAAGCTTTCGATTTTAAATTCTCGCAAGTTGGAAAAATTGGAAATTCTTCAGAAGTAAAACTAGACTTAACAGTTAAATTATTTGCTTCTTGAGAAGCAGCCATTAAAGAGTAAAATGCTATAATAAAAGTCAAAAAACCTTTGTTCATACGGTGGTTTTGGTTGTGAATTTAATATTGGTTTTGTGAAGTTTCTCCGTTTGCAATTGCTTTGGCATTTGAAGTTCCTATACGCTTCACTCCAAGATTAATCATTTCGAAAGCCTCATTATATGACCTTACCCCACCAGCAGCTTTTATAGGAAGCGGCGAAGCATTTTCAAGCATCATTATAATTGTTGGAACTGTTGCTCCATTTGGCAAATTATTTTCTGTTTTATAAAAGCCCGTTGATGATTTTACAAAAACAGAAGAATAATCATTTTCATCAAAATTTTGAATGATTATGTTTTTTATTAATGCCGACAGCTGTATAATTTCTGTATCGTTAAGTGCTGCAACTTCTATAATCCATTTCACAACTTTTTTATTGGTCAATCCCAAACGTGTACATTGCAAAATCTCATTTTTTACTAAATCAATTTCCCCATTTTTAAAAGCTTCATAATTACATACAAAATCTAAATCATCAGCTCCGTTTTGTATTGCTACATTTGCTTCCGCAAGCTTTGCCTCTAAATTTGATTTGCCTTCAGGAAAGTCGATCACAGTACCTATCAAGAGATTTGATTCTGCCTTCGAGATCATTTCTTTCGCCAAACTAACTTTATCCGGACGAATCATTATCAATTTGAAACGCTCAGTTATAGCCTCTTCAATTGCATCTTTAACTATCTGTGTATTTTCTGCTTCAGTCAAATTAGCTTGCTCAGCAGTTTTTAAATATGTTGAATCTAAGTATTGTCTAATATTCATGGGTATAATAAATTAATTGTATTAAATCCTGGTTGGCAAAAATACATTTTATATTGAGATAAGTTTGGTATAAACTGTTACTTTTAATTAAGCCTAAACAAAGTACAATCACTAACATAAATATTACATTACCAAAAATATTAAAAACAAAAAATCCCACCGAAGTGGGATTTATTAATTTACTATTTTAGAGATTAGCTTATTAAATAGTAGCACCGCAATTATTGCTGATGTTGCTCCTATTGCATTCGCTAAAAAATCCATCATGTCGGCACTTCTTGTTAAAGTATATCTACTTTGCAAAATCTCTATTACAAGTCCGAAAAAAATCGAAAAAACAAAAGAAACAAGTAACGGCTTATAATTATCTATGCTATTAAATTGTTTTTTAAAAAACAAAAACCATAGTATTGTAAAACCAAAATGAAAACAAAAATGAACTAATTTATCTATGTAAGGAATTTTTATTGTTGGGATATTACTTGACTCAGTTAAACAAAGAAAAACGATAATTCCTGTCCACAATAAAGCCAAACATAAAAAAAATATTTGTTTAAGCACCTATTAATTCTTTATAAGCTTCATCAGATAATAGAGAATCTAATTCTGATGTGTTAGAAATTTTAATTTTAATCATCCATCCAGCCCCGTAAGGATCTGAGTTTACTGTTTCTGGAGCACTTTCTAAACTGTCATTAAAAGCAATAATCTCTCCTGATAATGGCAAAAATAAATCCGAAACTGTTTTTACAGCTTCAACTGTTCCAAAAACTTCGTCTTTATCAAGCGTTTGATCTAAAGTTTCTACTTCAACATAAACAATGTCTCCTAATTCTTTTTGAGCAAAATGAGTAATTCCTACTGTTGCAACGTCACCTTCAATGCTAACCCATTCGTGATCCTTTGTGTACTTTAAACTTGTTGGTATATTCATAATAAATACTTATTGATAATTGATAATTGAATTTTAATAGGGCAAATGTAACAATCTTCTAATCAAATCCGCTTTAGAATCTGAAATTTAATTTCCAAAATTATATCTAATTGTAAATCCTGATCGAATATTCGTTAAAGGATACGTAGTCGAAATAACTGCTTTAGAAAATGAATGATCGTAATAAAAAATTGCCGTTAGATTCTTGCTAAATGAATAATCTGCTGTAATTTTTACAGACCAAATATTCTGTCCTGCAGCAAGTTGATTATTATCATAATCTAGATAACGCACCATCGTTTGGTTATTTCGATATGATAAATCTCCTTTTATATTAATATCACTTTTTATAACTCCTGTAGGACTATCAGCTAATGTCGATGAAAAAATCACATCTTTAATACGATATCCTAAACCTATTATATACTCCATCCCTTTAACTTCCGTCAATAGATTGTTATCAAAACTCATCGACAATGCTCTGTCTTTTTTAATTTCTGTAAGTACTTTCAACGAACTTTTTAACTCGAAATCCATTCTAATAAGCGGACTAAATTGCTCTACTAAATTGACATTAGACATGATTGTCGCATTATAGAAATTACCACTATCCGGATCCAATCCTCCTGGACTCTGATCATATTTAAAATTAGAACGATACTGGTTAATCGTATAAGATGCTCTATAATTATGCTGCAAAGAGAAACGCTTAAATTTATCTTTAAAGTATTTATAACGCATCAATCCATTATATTTAATACTCCAGTTTGGAAGCGGAAAGTTTCTAAAAATACCTGTCGAGCTTTTTGATGCATCACCTCCTGAATAGGCTGCCAAAAACGAAGGAAGTAAAACTGCCTGATTACTTTTTGTATATCCTATTGGATACCCTTGATTTGAAACAAATAAATTATATTTTGGATCTGTTGGCCCTGGAATAGGATTATTTGCATCACCATATCTTGGAATTTCAACTCCTGAACCATAATACCCCTCTGCCAAACGATTTGCAATTATCAAACGATTACTTCTAAAATCATCAAATGCAGATGATGAATTTTCATCGCTTGTAGCAAATGATGTTTTTATTAAAATCGTCGAGATTGAGAAAATACCATAATTATACGGCGATCTCGCATGATACAATCCAGTTTCATCAACATCATATTGTTCAGAGAAATTTGCTGAATAAGCACGATCTGCACTCAAATCAATTTTTAAGTCTGGCAATAAATCGATATTAGCAGTAGCTTTAAACATCTTGTTTGTTACTTGCGAGAAGTTCTGATTAAAATCCTGATAGTTTGTTAACCAACCATTTTTAGCAGCTTCATAACGTACATCATCCTGACTTCCGAAAATAAAACCTAAAGATGGTCGAGATGAACCTAAGAATCCAACGCTTGGTGTATACCCTGGTAAAACAGTTCCGCTGTTAACAGTATAGTTTACCTGAATATTTTTTATACTTGTTAGTACTCCCATTAAACCATCATGAAATGCACTATTTACAACCAATGGTTGGTTTGTATTTACTACTTTCTCTCCTGGTTTTGGTACAGTTGGTTTAGCCTTAGGAACTTTTGCACCTCCCTTATTATTAAGTCCCAAATATTTATAAAGCGTATTCATATTCATGGTCGCCGTAAATGTATTCGAATTTGCATTCTGAACTGTATTCCCTAAATCATAAAAATTACCACTTCCATCCTCATAACTAGACAATGCCTCTGAAGTACGTTGCCAGCTATAATCTCCCGTATAGGAATAATTTGCTTTTAAGAATCCTAATACAGGAATCTTATATAATGGAATTTCGTAATTTAAAATCAATTGTTGCATATGCTGATTTGGCGTACCCATATCCCAATAGCTATCCCAAATACTAAAGTTCTCAATTGGCTCATTATCTGCATTCATATAATTTTTAACTATATTATTAGATGATGCTGTATAATTTATTTTTAATGATTTCGTAAGATTAAAATTAAAACCATACTGATAATTAAAAGCAAAGTTTCTTCTATACATTGGATCCAATCCAATACCTTCAACATTTTCTACTTGTCTAAATTCCTGACGATTATATTGTCTTATAATATTAGTATTAAACGAGATATTAGATGGCAAATAATTAAAATTAAAATCGCTTAATAATTTCCAATAGTCACTCTTCTTAAAGAATTTATTTTTCTTAAGCGGTTCAATTGTCTTTGGCTGAAAGCTGTATGCATAATTTACAGTTGTACTAGACTGTTGATCTCGGTAACTCGCAATTTCATAATCATGACGTTGCACTTCATTATATGATTGCGAGAATGTAAAGTTTTCAGGGTCATAAACGTGTTGTTTTTGCTCTGGCGCTCTATCTTTTCTAACTCCAATAAAGTTGATGCTTCTACGCTTTGTATAATCAATTGCACGGTTTTTTATATTATCTCTTTCGGCAGCATCTGTCGTTACATCCAATAACTGTTTCAATTTAATATCTTCATTAAATGGATCATATTCTGGCGTAATTACTTCTTCTCCAACAGCGTAATTAAATGGTAAATTAATTCCCCACTTAGGCGGCAATAACTTACCTAAATTCAAATTAGTTACAATATTGTATTGCTGTATATCCTCTCTACTTCTTTCATTCGGTCCTTGTTCCAGAGACCCAAATCCTATAGTACTTTTTCTACCTGTTGCAGAAACCGTAGCAAAATCGGCAAAATTAGTATCTAAATTTAAGATTGCGGCCATACCTCCTTTATTGTCCATCTCGGCAAGACGCAATTCATTAAACCAAACTTCTCCTTTAATATCCTGATGTGTATCTGCATTTTTCACACCAACCATTAAATTCCTAACCAATCCAAAATTCGGATTTCCTTTTATCCCTAATCGCAAAGTACTATCTCCATCACCATCTGGCTTGGTTATATCATCATCTGGATAATAAATTCCATCAAGAGGAAGTGTATTTGGGTCAATTTTCATCGCCTCAATTTTCATTTGTGTCAATAATGACAAAGCCAAATCAATATTATTTTCTTCTGGCCAAACAACTTCAGGGCTTAAAGGAGAACAATCTGAACCTGACGTAGAAACCGGAATAGTAACTTTTAAAGGAATTTCTATTTGATAGAAATTCTGAGTAAAGTCATTTCCAAAACGGATAAAACCTACCATTTGTCCATTTTGCAACACCTGCTCATTTGGTAATGATTCAGCATGCAAAAACATTTTTAATCTGTTGTATTGACGCATATCAACACTTACATTTTTAAATACAGCTCTGGAATCTTTTGGTTGCAAACCATATCCAGAAACTCGTAATGCTAATGCCTGTTCGTTTTGATTAATAATGGTATTATTATTATATAATTGCTCACGCGCTACTCCTGGAGGAGAAACATAATTTACTGGACATCTAGTACTATTTTCTTCAATATTTACAGCAGAAACATCGAAAGTCGTATTATCGTCTTCTACATTAACATCAGCAGGATCTAATGTATTTGTGTATCTTCTCCACTCTCCTCTTACCAAATCTAATGCTCCAAAACGAACTGTAACATCACTTTCAAATCCTGTCATAAACATTCTCATGAAACGGATTGATCTAAAATCTGATATATTACCAATTGTATTCTGAGGTTGCGAAACTGGAATTTTAAACTGAATCCATCTAGCAGCAGTTACTGCTCCATTTACCATAGTCACTTGGGTATTTTTTATATCTGTAATATAATTTTGCCCTATTTCCATATTTGGCTTAATATCGATGCTATACTCATAATAAGCATTAATCGTATTCATGGTATTATCTCTGTTGATATCCTCAACATCAGGAAGTGTTGTCGAAGCTCTATTTGCATCGTTTATATTTACATTCGAGTTTCCTTCAACACCGTTATAATTCTTGTAACGATCTAAAACACCACCATCAGCATTTAAGTAATAGGTATAATTATCCGCGGCTGGGTCATTTGTTGAGGCAAAATTATTATAAACTGCCCCTTCTCTAGCGTCTGGTAAACCATCAAGACCTACATCCTGATTGGCTCTATTACCGCTATCGTTGTCAAATGCGTAAATTAAAGATTGCGATGCTGGAACATCTCCCCACATAGGCTGGGGATTAACCACAATCTGACCTGGCCCTAAACCATTTTCATATTGTTTTCTTCCATCTTTTAAAATATCTTCTGAAATCTCTCCTAAGTTAAAGTAAACCTTACCTGTATTGGTTTGATCTGTTTCTCCTGCTCCCACAAATGGATCTAATACCCAAAACTGAATATATTCGACATTTCCTTGTTCAAAATCGGTTGAGCTCAAAGCACGCATTATCCCTCCAAAATTATCTTTTGGGTTTGTGGCATAATTTAAATTATTATTATAAGGTCCTCTTTCTGATGGGTAGTAAGTTAAATCCAATGTGTTTACCACTTGCGATTGTCCTTGTGCAATATCAGTTAATGGATACAACTCATCACTATAAATTCTACGGGTCGAGTTTAATGATAAATCATCATTACTTATCCCTGATGGTTTAGAAGAATAAAAAACTGGATCAATTGTGTACCATGCCAGTTTTGCTCTTTTAAAACCATAACTCATATCATTGGCTTTGGCATTAAAATTATAGGTACTTACAGCATTCTCCTCTGGCGTAGATGCAAGACTCCATGCATATGCCGAACGCATATCTATTGTTGATTGCGACCCTTCAAAATCATCTACGTAAATAGTTGATTCTCCTTCAAAATTATCTGCTTTTGGAGTACCTGGTTTTAAGAAGGCTATTTCTCCTCTTAACGAAAGATTAGAAGGAACATCCGTATCTATAAATGGTAACTTATTTACTAATCGGGTAAAGAAAGGAATCTCGGTAGAGAAGTTTGTATTGAAACCATAAATCATATTATTTACAGATTCCTGTCCATAACTCGATTTTTGTGTAAACGGTTTCTCTGTCATTTGTAAAAAAGTACCTCCAACAGTAAAATTCTCTGAAATTTTATGTTGCACATCTATTCCCATAAATCTTCGGGTTTGTTGTCCGAAAATAGAATTATTCTCTAATGAAATCTCTATTGGTGTATTTGATGCCTGAAGCGAAGGATCCAAAATCTGAACTCTTCCTAATTGATAGTTTACACTATAATCAATCCCCTCAACCAAAACACGTCCTCCAGCAGTAACAACTACAGAACCTTGAGGAACGTTAAAAGCTCCAATAGGAATTCCGTCACCTCCTGTTGATTTATATTTACCTCTTAATAAGAATTTATTTTTATCACTATCCTGTAAAGCTGCAGATTGTGTACTAGCATACATATTACGGAATACATACTTGCTTTGATTAGGATTATAAGTACTTGTATTACGATAGTCCTCTCCTGTACTATTTGATAATTTAGAGAATAACAATTCTCCAAAAGGCTCTTTGGTTGTAAATATAATTCTACCATTTTGAGCATCCATTGTTAATCCCGGTAAGAAATCAAAAAAACCATCACCACCCGTTTGTGGGTCATTATTGTAGTTTAATTTATCCAAATTAAACACTTTAAGCAAAGGTGTTTCTTCTACTTTATTATCTGGTGTAGGATTTGGAGGAAATGGTGTTCCTGAAACTGGCGTGATATAATTTATAGGAGACGGATCTGTATATAAAATATTAAACCTGAAATCTTCTTGTTTTATTTGATATGCTCCAGGGATTTGATAGATATTTTTCATCATCAAATTCCAAACCGGATTCTTAACATTTGTCAAATTGCTTTTAAGCATTTTCAAAATCAAACTTTGCGTTATGATTGCTTGATTTGAAGGATTGTTACCTGTTACGACTGTACCATCTACACCATCATTACCAAATTCCCCTACTTGGAATACCTGATCTCCCATTGTATATTCATAAGCAACTGCCAAAACCTCGTCATTTGCCAATCGTTGTTGTAACGATAAATATCCTAATTGTGGATTAAAAGTATATTCATTAGAATTTAATTTTCTTGCATTTTCTAATTTCGAATAATCCTGTCCTTCACTTACTGTAATACCATTAAATCCTGAGCTTGAAGTAACAATTTCACGAATATTACTATTCAAATAACCTGTTCCTCCTGCTATTAATTTTGGATCATATTTATTATTACTATTATTCGCTGGTGAATTTATTGGATTAAGAAACATTCCCGCTGAAGGATTAAGCACCACAACTTCACTATCTGGGACTCCTGATAATTGTGCCTCACCTAAATCCTGAAGTGCTATAACGTTTCTTAAATTGTTATTTGTAGTACTTACTCTATTTTGTTTATTAGTAATCCAAACTTCTAATCTTGTTATTTGAACTCTACTATCTATAAAAGGATATTTTCTTAAAGACGAATCATATTTACCTCTAAAGTATTGAGATAAAAAGAAGTGCCTGTCATTATCATAATTTAAAGCATACAAATCAAAATCCTGAACTGTACCTCCTCCTTCGGCTACTACACTTTTACTTTGGGATTTTTGCTCTGAGAAAACTCCCGTAATTGTAGTTTTACCAAATTGTAATTGGGCTTTTACCCCAAATAAACTTTGTGCTCCTCTTATTAAAGTACTATTAAGCGGCATACTTACGTTACCAACTTCAATTTTCTGAATGATATCGTCTTCTGATGGTGTGTATTCTAATTTTATTAAATTTTGGAATGCAAATGTTGATTGAGTATCATAATTAGCATTTACATTTAATCGAGTACCTACTTTTCCTTGTAAACTCATACTGATACGCTGATCAAAATCAAAAGAAAGATTTGATCTGTTTCTAGGAGAAAAGGAAGGATTGTCTTGTTTGGTATAACGAACCCCTAAATCTATTTCGACAGAACCAGTTGGTTTTACATCGATGGTATTACTTCCAAAAATAGATTCGAAAAGTCCAGATCTAATATAATATCTAGGTAGTAAATCTTTTTTGGCTAATTCACTTCCATCTTTTTTACCATCAATAGCATCTGCTTTTTTCTTAAAATAATCTCTTCTAGACTCTTTTAATATTAAAGCTTCGTATTCTTCTGGCGTTAAAATAATGGGATAATTAATCGAAAAATCATCTACGCTATTGGTATAAATATAGCGATCTGTAATAGGGTCGTAAGTATATGCGGAAAGAATACTTTGTGGATCTTTTATTTGTATTTTACCAACAGAATACCCTGTTTTAGTTGTATCTTGAGCTTCCTGTTTTACCTGAGCCTCCGATACAAACCCACAAAATAAAACCAGCAAAAAAATACAAATTTTATGCATATAGTCCGTGTGTTTTAAAGTACGTTTTTTTTTTATAAACTTTTTAAAGCCTTCTTAATTATTGACTCAACAGTCGCTTCAGGATCTTCTTTTATGATTTTTTCAACCACTTTTTCAGATGTTTTTCTGACAAATCCTAAAACTTCTAAAGCAGATAACGCTTCATCTCTGTTTGTATTGTTTTGAAGCATTGAAACTTCATCTAAATCGTACAATTTAACAATTTTTTCTTTCAAATCAAGGATAACTCGTTGGGCAGTTTTGTTCCCAATTCCTTTTATTGATTGAATTACACCCACATCTCCCGATGCTATTGCATTAATAATTTGTTTCGGATCTAATGAAGATAACATAGTTCTGGCAATATTAGCTCCAATTCCAGATACCGATAACAACATCCTGAAAATTTCTCTTTCGGATTTTTCTATAAAACCAAATAATGTATGCGCATCTTCTTTTATTTGAAGATGCGTATACAATTTTATAAAATCACTATTTGGTATTAACGAATAAGTGTGTAAAGATATATTTACATGATATCCTACTCCACCACAATCGATAACAACTTCGGTAGGCGTCTTTTCAACTAATTTTCCTTGCAAATGTGCAATCATAATATAATGTTAACAGCGCCAAATATAGTAAAATTTGAAGTAAAAATACCACAATTTTTAAACAATACTTTTTTACCTGAAATTATTTAATCAAATTATTCTTTTTAATTTCTTTTTCCTGAGCATCAATAACAGCAATAGCTGCCATATTAACCATTTCTTCTACACTTGCCCCTAATTGGAAAATATGTACTGGTTTACCCATACCTAACATTATTGGTCCTATTGAATCTACTTTATTCAATTCTTTCAATAATTTATAAGTAATATTTGCCGATTCTAAGTTAGGAAAAATAAGTGTATTAACTTTCTTTCCTGCTAATTTAGAAAAAGGAAATTTTTCCTGTAGCATTTCTGGGTTCAAAGCAAAATCAGCTTGAATTTCTCCGTCGATAACTAATTCAGGATGATTTTTATGCAAGTAAGCTACTGCTTCTCTCACTTTGGCAGCTCCTGGATTTGTCGAAGAACCAAAATTAGAATATGAAACCATTGCAATTACAGGCTCTACTCCAAACATTTTAGCTGTTTTAGCTGTCATAACAGCTATTTTAGCCAAATCATCTGCTGATGGATTGATATTAATCGCAGTATCTGATAAGAACATTGGCCCACGATTCGTCATCATCATGTTTGCCGTAGCGACAAGTGAAGCTCCTGGTGCTTTTTCTATAAGTTGTAACATTGGTTTTACAACCGATGGATAACTTCTAGAATGACCTGTTACCAATGCATCTGCCTCTCCTTCATTAACCATCATTGCAGCAAAATAGTTTCTTTCGCGCATTAATTTTTGAGCATCTAGCAAAGATATTCCACGTCTCTCTCTTGTTGACCAGTAAGAAGATGCAAATTGGTTTCTTCTTTCTTCTTGATCTTTCGTTTTAGGATCAATAATCTCAACATCTGCATCAAATCCTAATTCAGCTTTAAGCTCTAGAATGATTTCTTTATTTCCTAATAAGATTGGAAAACCAATACCTTCTTCATATACAATTTGGGCCGCTTTTAATACATTTAAATGGTCTGCTTCGGCAAAAACGATTCTTTTTGGATCCATTTTTGCTCTGTTTGTAATCAAACGAACCATTTTATTGTCATTTCCTAAACGAGCCAAAAGTTCTTCTTCATACTTTTCCCAATCAGTTATTGGATTTAAAGCTACTCCAGACTCCATTGCTGCTTTGGCTACTGCCGGCGCAACTACGGTAATTAATCTTGGGTCGAAAGGTTTTGGAATTATATATTCTCTTCCGAATCCTAATTTAGTCGCTCCGTAAGCAACATTTACTTGCTCTGGAACTGACTCTTTTGCTAATGAAGCTAACGCTCTAACAGCAGCCATTTTCATTGCTTCGTTAATTTTAGTCGCTCTTACATCAAGAGCTCCTCTAAAAATATAAGGAAATCCTAATACATTATTTACTTGGTTAGGATAATCAGAACGCCCCGTAGCCATAATAACATCCTTACGAGTTGCAATTGCTAGGTTATAATTGATTTCCGGATCAGGATTTGCCATTGCAAAAACGATTGGATTTTCAGCCATTCCTAATAACATATCAGCTGTCATGATATCCCCTGATGATAATCCTAAAAATATATCCGCTCCTTTTAAAGCTTCTTCTAAACCAATTGGTTCAATATCTTTAGCATATTTTAATTGTAAAGCAGATAATGCAGGGTTATTTTTAGTTAAAAGCCCTTTACTGTTATACATTAAGATATTCTCAATTTTCACTCCTAATAAAACATACAAATCAGCACAAGCCAAAGCAGCAGATCCTGCTCCTGAAACTACCATTTTTACATCTTCTGCTTTTTTATCTGCTAACTCTAAAGCATTTATCAAAGCTGCCGAAGATATAATTGCAGTTCCGTGTTGATCATCATGCATTACCGGAATATTAAGCTCTTCTACCAATCTTCTTTCTATTTCAAAAGATTCTGGTGCCTTAATATCTTCTAAGTTAATACCTCCAAAAGTTGGAGCAATATTCTTTACGGTTTGAATGAATTCTTCAATATCTTTTGTTCCAATTTCAATATCAAAAACATCGATATCAGAAAATATTTTAAATAACAATCCTTTCCCTTCCATTACTGGTTTTGATGCTTCAGGACCAATATCTCCTAAGCCTAAAACTGCGGTTCCATTAGTGATTACAGCAACAAGATTCCCTTTTGCAGTGTATTTATATACTTCGTTTACATCTCTTGCAATTTCTAAACATGGTTCGGCAACACCTGGTGAATATGCCAAAGATAAATCTCTTTGGGTTGCATATTTTTTGGTTGGAACTACTTGAATCTTACCTGGAGTAGGCTTTGAATGGTACAATAACGCCTCGCTTCTTTTACTATCTTTATTCATTGTTTTTAGATTTTATTCTAGCTTACAAAGATATAAGACTTGGCTTAAAAAGGAAGCTTTTATATTATTCTTTTATTCTTTTATATTACTCTTTTTTCAAAAAACCAGCTTTATTTTTAATCCAAAAAAAATAACCTGAAATTAATTAGGCTATTTTTTGCTATTCTTTCACACCATATTCTATTGTGATATATAGGAATTTAAGTGATTAATAGTGTCCTTTTGAATTTCTATTATTGATTTCACAACGTCACTTATAGAAATAATTCCTACCACAATACCATTATCTACAACAGGCAAATGTCTAATTCTTTTACTACTCATTAACTCCATACAGGAGTCTAAATTATCAGACAAACTTATTGTAATCACATTGCTTTCCATGATTTCATGAACAAATGTCTCTTTTGAAGATTTATCCTTTAAGACAATTTTTCGTGCATAATCTCTTTCTGACAATATACCTTTTAGCTCTGTTCCATCTATTACTAAGATGGCACCAATGTTTTTTTCTCCCATTACTTTTAAAGCCTCGTAAACGGTAGTCGATGAAAGTACTGAATAAACTTCTTTTCCTTTCGTGCTTAGTATTTGATTAACAGTCATATCTGATATTTTTAAGAACTATAAATTTAAAAAAAAACAAGTTACGAATAACATTATTTTATCTTTTTAACTTAAAAAATTATTTAATTAGCTATCAAAACCAGAAAAATAAAGAGTTTTATTTGTTTTTATAACACATTTAACGAATATTTACTCATCACTAACTATCTAAATATAAAACAAACAATGCCCTTTCTGAAATTTCAAAAAGAGCATTGCTTTTAAATATGGTATTTATTATTTAGATGTACTGAATATTATTCCATCGAGATGATGATAAATTCACTTCTTCTGTTCAATTGGTGTTCTGCTTCTGTGCAAGGAACTCCATCGGAACAGTGATTTACTAACTGACTCTCGCCATATCCTTTGGCGGTTAATCGATTAGATTTAATTCCGTTTTTTATCAACCATTGTTGGGTTGATTTGGCTCTTCTGTCTGATAATGCCAGGTTGTATTTGGCTGTTTGACGACTATCGGTATGGGAGCGGATATCGATTTTCATCTTTGGGTATTGCTGCATTACCGCCAGGATTTTCTCTAGTTCGAAGGCGGCATCTTTGCGGATGATGGATTTATCTAAATCAAAATAGATGATAGGTATGTTTAGTGTTTTAGCTAAATCTGTTCCTACTGTGATTGGTTTGATGCGTTTTTCTAATTTTATATTTAGCTCTGTTTCTCCTGATTGTTCTTTTATGATTACTGGAGTTTCTATCGTTTCATAATCTTCTTTGGCTACTCGTACATGATAGGTTTTGTTACAATCTATCTTAAAGCTGTATGTTCCGTTTGCTACTGTTGTAATCTCGCCTATCGTTTTAAATTGCTCGTCGAGCAGGGTTACTTTGGCGTTCTCTAATATGGCGTTGGTTTCTTTGTCTATTACTATTCCTTTTAGGGTTTGCTCGCAGTTTAGTTTTCTGGTTTGGGTTAATTTGTAAATATCATCGTTGCCGTTTCCTCCTTCTCGATTGGAGGTAAAGTATCCTTTTTGGGTTTCGCTATCGATGATAAATGCAAAGTCGTCTTGTTTGCTATTTATTGGTGCGCCTACGTTTTGTACTGTTGTAAAGGTGTTATCGTTGTTGTTCTTATCGCTGTTGTTATCATTGATTTTGGTAACGTATACATCGAGTCCGCCTAGTCCTGGTCGTCCGTCGCTGGCAAAATATAGCTGGTTGTCGTTTGCTATAAACGAGAAGGTTTCTCTGCCTTCGGTATTGATTGTTTTTCCTAGATTTTCTGGTTTTCCAAAGCTTTTGTCGCTGTTTATCGTTACGCTATACAAATCGGATTGGCCCAGGGTTCCTGGCATATCGGAGGCGAAGTATAGTTTTTTCTCGTCATTGCTTAGTGCTGGATGTGCGGTGCTGTACTGGTCACTATTAAATGGTAGTTCGCTTACGTTGGTCCATTTGCCATCGATTTGTTCTGCTTTATAGAGTTTTAACAGGGTGATTTTTTGGTTGTCTTTGCCTCTTTTTCCTTCCAGGTAGTTGTTTCTTGTAAAGTACATTGTTTTTCCGTCTTTGGTGAAAACGGGTGTGGATTCATTGAATTTGGAATTGATGTTCTTTTGAAATCGCTCTGGTGTTCCTAGTGTTCCATCGGCTTTTATTTCGGCGGTGTATAGGTTGGTGAAGGATTTATTGGTCCATTTGAATGTTTTTTTGGCTATGCCTCCGGTATCTCTGGCGGATGCAAATACGAGTTTGTTGTCGTAATAGGCGCTTCCGTAATCGGTTTGGGTGGAGTTGATTTTT